>NZ_BCRT01000031.1 GCF_001552735.1 Sanguibacter suarezii NBRC 16159 | reverse complement strand
GGATCCCCGTCGCGGTGACGTGTCGGGTCCTCAAGCTCGCCAGGCAGCCCTACTACCGCTGGCTGGCCTCCCCGGTCACTGCCTTGGAACTGCGCCAGGCGCACCTGGCCAACGCGCTCTTCGACGCCCACCGCGACGACCCCGAATTCGGCCACCGGCTTCTGGCCGACGAAGCTGGCCAGGCCGGGGCCGGGCAGCAGGCGTGCGACCGGACCGTCTGGGCGATCTGCTCAGCCAACGGCTGGTGGAGCGTGTTCGGGAAGAAGCGCGGCAAGAACGGGAAGAAACCGGGACCGCCAGCACATGACGACCTCGTCGAACGCGACTTCAGCGCTGCCAAGGTCAATGAGCTGTGGCTGACCGATATCACCGAGCACACCACCGGCGAAGGCAAGATCTACCTCTGCGCCATCAAAGACGTCTACTCAAATCGCATTGTCGGTTACTCCATCAGCGACCGGATGGAAGCCTCTCTTGCGGTCGACGCGTTGCGCTCAGCGGTCCAGCGACGAGGCGGTGACGTGGCTGGCTGCGTGGTCCATTCCGACCGCGGGAGCCAGTTTCGCTCCCGGAAATTCCTGCGTGAACTCACCCACCACGACCTCATCGGATCCATGGGTCAGGTCGCCTCAGCTGGTGACAATGCCGCCATGGAGAGTTTCTTCTCCCTACTGCAGAAGAACGTCCTGGACCGGCGCCGCTGGACCACCCGCACCGAGCTCCGCCTGGCGATCATCACCTGGATCGAACGCACCTACCACCGCCGCCGCAGCCAAGCCCGCCTGGGCCGATTGACCCCCATCGAATACGAAGCCATCAT
>NZ_BCRT01000030.1 GCF_001552735.1 Sanguibacter suarezii NBRC 16159 | reverse complement strand
GCCCCTCATAAGGCGGGCTTTCGTTGTTTGCCTGAAGGCAACCCGTCCGTGGCGAGGACGTCTGCACCCGGGACTACCGGGGGAGCAGGACGATCAGCTGCAGGATGATGAGCACCCGTCTCAGTGGTGCGATGATAGATAGAGCAAGTCAACTTGAAGAGGGAGTACACGTGAGCGACGACCAAGACCGTCCGGGCACGAGCCGAGGCCGCGACGGCGGTAACGCAGGAGGCAACGCTCGACGCGGTGGCAGCGACGCAGGACGTGGATACTCCGGTGGCAGCCGCCCGGACCGCAGCTCCAGCGACCGCCCCGCCTACAACCGTGACGACCGTGGCGGTGCGCCGCGGTCCTCGGCGCCCCGTGAGAGCCGTCCCTACGGTGACCGTCCGGCCTACAACCGTGACGACCGCAGCGGCGCCCCGCGTTCGTCGGCGCCTCGGTCCTCCGCACCGCGCGATGACCGCGGACCGCGTCGTGACGACCGTCCCTACGGTGAGCGTCCGGCGTACAACCGTGACGACCGCGGCGGTGCGCCGCGTTCCTCCGCGCCCCGTGACGACCGTGGTCCGCGCGAGAGCCGTCCCTATGGTGACCGCCCGGCTTACAACCGCGATGACCGAAGCAGCGCGCCGCGTTCCTCCGCGCCGCGTGATGACCGTGGTCCGCGTCGTGATGACCGTCCCTACGGTGAGCGTCCCGCCTTCAACCGTGGCGACCGCGCACCGCGCCGTGACGACCGAAGCAGCGCGCCGCGTTCCTCGGCGCCCCGTGATGACCGTGGTCCCCGTCGTGATGACCGTCCCTATGGTGACCGCCCGGCTTACAACCGCGATGACCGCAGCAGCGCG
>NZ_BCRT01000029.1 GCF_001552735.1 Sanguibacter suarezii NBRC 16159 | reverse complement strand
GCGACGGTGGGGGTCTGGGTGATCCCGATCAGCGGAGCGGTCGCTCCACCAGCCAGCATCACGCCCTGCACCCCGAGCCAGGTCGCGGCGATGGGGATGGAGTAGCAGATCACCACGGCGAGCGGCGCAGCGGCCACGTTTTTGAACTGTGTGCCGACCAGCGCGCCGATGCATACGCAGGCGAGCAGCGAGATGAGCCCTTGTCCGAGGGTCCACCAAGGTATTGGACCGACCGCGCCGTTCCGCGTTGCGATGACCAGCGCGACGACCACGCCGATCAGCCACGCCAGCACCGTGAGCAGCCACGTAGCGATCATGTTGGCGAGCAGTCCTTGTGTGCCGCGACGGGTGGTCGCGGTGAGGGCGCTCATCGTCTGGGTCTGTCGACGCCACAGGTCGAAGGCAACGAGACCGGCAGCGAGCGGACCGAGAAGAATGGTCGATGATGTTGCCCAGCTCACTGTCTGGCTGCGTTCCCAGGCCCAGCCCGTGCGGCTGAACAGCACGATGGCCACCACGACGAGCATTGCAGGAAAGGCGAGTAGCGCCGTCGAACGGCGAAGCCACAGGCGTACTGGGAGAGTCATCGGGACACCCCCAGGTTGGTTGCCAAGACTGCAAGGAAGCCCGCCTCGGCCGCCCGAGGGGCGACTGGATCCGGAGCCAGAGCGCACAGGGCAGGCAAAGCCCCGTCGAAGGCGATCGAGCCGGCGTCGAGGACCAGGACCCGGTCGGCGAGGTCGCTCACGTCTTCCATGACATGCGAACTGAGTATCACGGCGGCGTCCAGGTCGCGCAGTCGGTCGACCATGATGCGGCGCTGTTCAGGGTCGAGACCGGTGCTGGGTTCGTCGAGGAGAAGCACCTCAGGGTCCATCGCGATCGCCTGAGCCAGGCCGACCCGCCTGAGCATCCCTCCAGAGAGGTCCCGCGTCTTGCTGTCGGCGCGATCGGTCAGCAGCACGGCCTCCAGTGCTCGCGCCGTCCGACGACGCGCTTCATCAGGACGAGCGCCTCGCATCCACGTGACGTACTCCACCACTTCACGCACCGTCATGTTGCCAGGGAAGGTAGCGCTCTGCGGCATGAGCGCTACCTTCCCCAGTGCGCGGCGTCGAGATCGCCGTTCGTAAACCGCCGCGCCGCCCACCAGCACCGACCCTGACCGAGGGGAAAGCCCGCCTGCCGCGATGTTGAGCAG
>NZ_BCRT01000028.1 GCF_001552735.1 Sanguibacter suarezii NBRC 16159 | reverse complement strand
GGGCTTTCGTGAATGGGTGTCCGGCAGCGACCTACTCTCCCACACAGTCTCCCGTGCAGTACCATCGGCGCAGTGGGGCTTAGCTTCCGGGTTCGGAATGGGACCGGGCGTTTCCCCCACGCTATGACTGCCGTAACTCTATTAGGTTAGACGAACCGGGAAGCCGGCCGTACCCTAAGAACCGCACAGTGGACGCGTAGCACACAAAATTTTGAGTGTTATCAAGTTATCGGCTTATTAGTACCGGTCAGCTCCGAAGGTCGTTAGTCCCTTCTTCCACATCCGGCCTATCCACCCAGTGGTCTACTGGGAGCCTCTCGGGACGAATCCCGTGGAAACCTCATCTTGAAGCAAGCTTCCCGCTTAGATGCTTTCAGCGGTTATCTCTTCCGAACGTAGCCAACCAGCCGTGCTCCTGGCGGAACAACTGGCACACCAGAGGTTCGTCCATCCCGGTCCTCTCGTACTAGGGATAGCCCTTCTCAAGTTTCCTGCGCGCGCAGCGGATAGGGACCGAACTGTCTCACGACGTTCTAAACCCAGCTCGCGTACCGCTTTAATGGGCGAACAGCCCAACCCTTGGGACCTACTCCAGCCCCAGGATGCGACGAGCCGACATCGAGGTGCCAAACCATGCCGTCGATATGGACTCTTGGGCAAGATCAGCCTGTTATCCCCGGGGTACCTTTTATCCGTTGAGCGACGGCGCTTCCACAAGCCACCGCCGGATCACTAGTTCCGACTTTCGTCCCTGCTCGACCTGTCAGTCTCACAGTCAAGCTCCCTTGTGCACTTGCACTCGACACCTGATTGCCAACCAGGCTGAGGGAACCTTTGAGCGCCTCCGTTACATTTTAGGAGGCAACCGCCCCAGTTAAACTACCCATCAGGCACTGTCCCTGATCCGGATTACGGACCGAGGTTAGATATCCAGAGCGACCAGAGTGGTATTTCAACGTTGACTCCACACACACTGGCGTGCATGCTTCACAGTCTCCCACCTATCCTACACAAGCCGCACCGAACACCAATACCAAACTATAGTAAAGGTCCCGGGGTCTTTCCGTCCTGCTGCGCGTAACGAGCATCTTTACTCGTAGTGCAATTTCGCCGAGTTCACGGTTGAGACAGCGGAGAAGTCGTTACGCCATTCGTGCAGGTCGGAACTTACCCGACAAGGAATTTCGCTACCTTAGGATGGTTATAGTTACCACCGCCGTTTACTGGGGCTTAAATTCTGAGCTTCGCACAAGTGCTAACCCGTCCTCTTAACCTTCCAGCACCGGGCAGGCGTCAGTCCGTATACATCGTCTTGCGACTTCGCACGGACCTGTGTTTTTAGTAAACAGTCGCTTCTCCCTGGTCTCTGCGGCCCTTGCACGCTTCCCCAGCAAGTGGGTACACGCTCCGGGCCCCCCTTCTCCCGAAGTTACGGGGGCATTTTGCCGAGTTCCTTAACCATGATTCTCTCGATCGCCTTAGTATTCTCTACCTGATCACCTGAGTCGGTTTAGGGTACGGGCGGCTTGAACCTCGCGCCGAAGCTTTTCTTGGCAGCATAGGATCACCCAATCATCGTCCATACGGACTCACCATCAGTTCTCAGGATATATGAACAGCGGATTTGCCTACTGTTCTCCCTACAACCTTGGACGTGGACAACCATCGCCACGCTGGGCTACCTTCCTGCGTCACTCCTGTTAATGCGCTTACCTACTACCAGCTCGGGTCGTGCGCTCCCCTGAGTCCTCAGCCCCGAAGGGCCTGCGGACCAGGCTTGGGCACTTAGCATCACCAGATTCGGTATGGGCGGTTCTTCGCCGGTAGGAGAATATCAACTCCTTGTCCATCGACTACGCCTGTCGGCCTCGCCTTAGGTCCCGACTTACCCAGGGCGGATTAGCCTGGCCCTGGAACCCTTGATCATTCGGCGGACGGGTTTCTCACCCGTCATTCGCTACTCATGCCTGCATTCTCACTCGTGTAGCCTCCACCGCTGGGTTACCCCGCGACTTCACTGGCCACACGACGCTCCCCTACCCATCCACACACCTGGACCACGAAGGCCTGGTTATTATGTGAATGCCACAGCTTCGGCGGTATACTTGAGCCCCGCTACATTGTCGGCGCGGAATCACTTGACCAGTGAGCTATTACGCACTCTTTCAAGGGTGGCTGCTTCTAAGCCAACCTCCTGGTTGTCTGTGCAACTCCACATCCTTTCCCACTTAGCATACGCTTAGGGGCCTTAGCTGGTGGTCTGGGCTGTTTCCCTCTCGACTATGGAGCTTATCCCCCACAGTCTCACTGCCACGCTCTCACTTGCCGGCATTCGGAGTTTGGCTGGCGTCAGTAACCTTGTAGGGCCCATCGGCCATCCAGTAGCTCTACCTCCGGCAAGAAACACGTGACGCTGCACCTAAATGCATTTCGGGGAGAACCAGCTATCACGAAGTTTGATTGGCCTTTCACCCCTACCCACAGGTCATCCCCCCAGTTTTCAACCTAGGTGGGTTCGGTCCTCCACGCGGTCTTACCCGCGCTTCAACCTGCCCATGGGTAGATCACTTCGCTTCGGGTCTAGACCCAGCGACTCATTCGCCCTATTAAGACTCGCTTTCGCTACGGCTTCCCCACACGGGTTAACCTCGCCACTGAGCACTAACTCGCAGGCTCATTCTTCAAAAGGCACGCTGTCACCCCTGCTAAGGAGGCTCCAACGGATTGTAGGCACACGGTTTCAGGTACTATTTCACTCCCCTCCCGGGGTACTTTTCACCTTTCCCTCACGGTACTTGTCCGCTATCGGTCACTAGGTAGTATTTAGGCTTATGAAGTGGTCTTCACGGATTCACACGGGATTTCTCGGGCCCCGTGCTACTTGGGATCCCCTTCGGGAGGCCACGTCATTTCGTCTACGGGGGTCACACCCTCTACGCCGGGCCTTTCAATGCCCTTCGACTATAACGCGGCTTTCTGACTCCCTGAAAGTTCGGCAGAACAATCTGAAAGGTCCCACAACCCCGCCCATGCAACCCCTGCCGGGTATCACACATGAACGGTTTGGCCTCATCCGCTTTCGCTCGCCACTACTCACGGAATATCTCTTCCTGTCGGTACTGAGATGTTTCACTTCCCGACGTTCCCTCCACACACCCTATATATTCAGATGCGGGTAACTGGACATAACTCCAGCTGGGTTTCCCCATTCGGAAATCCTCGGATCACGGTTCGTTTGCCAACTCCCCGAGGCTTATCGCAGGCTACTACGTCCTTCATCGGCTCCTAGTGCCAAGGCATCCACCCTGTGCCCTTAAAAACTTGACAACAAAAAATTGCAAAGAACCAAAGATAAATCTTTGATCTTACAAAGATGCTCGCGTCCACTGTGCAGTTCTCAAGCTACGGACGGTCCCACCGAACACCAGCGCCTACCCTCAAGGGGCGGTTCGCATGGATCACGATGACCCGTGCAGCAACCAGATCTCATCGACCTGGCCGCCTGAAGTACGTTGCGTCTGACGACGCCCGTGCCTTCAGGACCCAACAGTGTGCTCATGCCCGCCAACCGCTCCCCCACCCGTTCCAACCAGCACGAAGACTGGTGTACTTGCATGAGAGACCAACTGACCAACTAGTCAATGTTCCACCCGTGAGCAACCACCCACCCCCTCATTCGGAGAGTGGACGTGGCCACCTGACCACTAGCCGGGGTAGTCCCCGACAGCGCCAGCATGTAGCTCCTTAGAAAGGAGGTGATCCAGCCGCACCTTCCGGTACGGCTACCTTGTTACGACTTAGTCCCAATCGCCAATCCCACCTTCGACGGCTCCATCCCACAAGGGGTTAGGCCACCGGCTTCGGGTGTTACCGACTTTCGTGACTTGACGGGCGGTGTGTACAAGGCCCGGGAACGTATTCACCGCAGCGTTGCTGATCTGCGATTACTAGCGACTCCGACTTCATGGGGTCGAGTTGCAGACCCCAATCCGAACTGAGACCGGCTTTTTGGGATTCGCTCCACCTCGCGGTATCGCAGCCCTTTGTACCGGCCATTGTAGCATGCGTGAAGCCCAAGACATAAGGGGCATGATGATTTGACGTCATCCCCACCTTCCTCCGAGTTGACCCCGGCAGTCTCCTATGAGTCCCCACCATAACGTGCTGGCAACATAGGACGAGGGTTGCGCTCGTTGCGGGACTTAACCCAACATCTCACGACACGAGCTGACGACAACCATGCACCACCTGTACACCAGTCCGAAGACGCACACATCTCTGCATGATTCCGGTGTATGTCAAGCCTTGGTAAGGTTCTTCGCGTTGCATCGAATTAATCCGCATGCTCCGCCGCTTGTGCGGGCCCCCGTCAATTCCTTTGAGTTTTAGCCTTGCGGCCGTACTCCCCAGGCGGGGCACTTAATGCGTTAGCTGCGGCGCGGAACTCGTGGAATGAGCCCCACACCTAGTGCCCAACGTTTACGGCATGGACTACCAGGGTATCTAATCCTGTTCGCTCCCCATGCTTTCGCTCCTCAGCGTCAGTAGTGGCCCAGTGACCTGCCTTCGCCATCGGTGTTCCTCCTGATATCTGCGCATTCCACCGCTACACCAGGAATTCCAGTCACCCCTACCACACTCTAGTCTGCCCGTACCCGATGCAAGCTCAAGGTTGAGCCTTGAGTTTTCACACCAGACGCGACAAACCGCCTACGAGCTCTTTACGCCCAATAATTCCGGACAACGCTTGCACCCTACGTATTACCGCGGCTGCTGGCACGTAGTTAGCCGGTGCTTCTTCTGCAGGTACCGTCACTTTCGCTTCTTCCCTACTGAAAGAGGTTTACAACCCGAAGGCCTTCATCCCTCACGCGGCGTCGCTGCATCAGGCTTTCGCCCATTGTGCAATATTCCCCACTGCTGCCTCCCGTAGGAGTCTGGGCCGTGTCTCAGTCCCAGTGTGGCCGGTCGCCCTCTCAGGCCGGCTACCCGTCGACGCCTTGGTGAGCCATTACCTCACCAACAAGCTGATAGGCCGCGAGTCCATCCTTGACCGAAAAACTTTCCAGACACAGACCATGCGGTCGCATCTCATATCCGGTATTAGCCACGGTTTCCCGAAGTTATCCCAGAGTCAAGGGCAGGTTACTCACGTGTTACTCACCCGTTCGCCACTGATCAGGAAGAGCAAGCTCCTCCATCACCGTTCGACTTGCATGTGTTAAGCACGCCGCCAGCGTTCGTCCTGAGCCAGGATCAAACTCTCCGTAAATGTTTGATATCAACCAGGCGAACCCAGTTAACAACCATACGAAGCAAGCACCCCTGCAAAGAGGCACTTGATTAATCAAGGCTACAAACCGAAAACTTGCGTTTTCAATTCATACCAAATAAACCTTGCTGCGAATCAGCCACCCCACCAGAAAGGCAAGGCAACCAACACCAGACAAGGGGTCTTGGCATTGACTATTAAGCACACTGTTGAGTTCTCAAGGAGCGGACGCGCACCGCTTCCAGACCATCAAGGTCTTTCTCTCGGGGCAACC
>NZ_BCRT01000027.1 GCF_001552735.1 Sanguibacter suarezii NBRC 16159 | reverse complement strand
AATGAGACAGATGAGGTCTGTGGCGAGATCGTGGACTTGCCGGGGCCGCGTTGTCATCTGGGCCACGCCTGGTCGAGGCCAAAGGTATTTTGCGCGGATGCGCGGCTACACCTTGCACCATCTCGGGCGCGTTGCGCATTCAGACAAGGGTGCTAGCAGACCATCATCCGCACTGGGGGCCCGACGGCACCGAATAGGGGCACGCGCCTGGGTGTCACGAAAGCCTGGAGCCCTCAACGGTCGAAGCGATCGTGTGACGACGTGACGAGCCTTAGACCGACGGCTGCTCGGAGATTCCCGCCAAGCAAAAATGACTCCGTCGAGGAAGCGATATCGTCACGAACCACCCTCTATAGACACAGAGCTCACAGATGGTGTAGGTTGATGAACCTGCTGGTCAGCGCCGCGCTGATCGGAGATACACAAGGAAGTGCATCAGTGAAGAAGACGTCAGTGCGTTTTGCGTTAGCAGCCGCCTTGGCCGCGACGTTGGGAATTGCTGGAATCGGTTCGGCGCAGGCGGCGACTGGATGCACCAAGGGGTTCGCCTGCCTCTGGGAGAATATCAACTACAACGCTTCTGGCACAGCAAAGGAGTGGGGCAACAGCGTCAACGCCGGAACCTACTCTCCCTTCAGCACGGTAACTGGATATCGCGATATCGCCTCGTCTGCCTGGGCCAATGGTGGGCAGTGCCGATACACGTACTGGTATGTCGATCCCAGCCAGAGCGGAGATTATTTCTATCTGAATAGCCAGACGGCGGTTGGCTCTGGTTACAAAGACTCATATCTTGGTGACGGCGCCGGATTTGGTCCTCATGCAACAAAGAACTTCAACGACAATATCAGCAGCTTCCAGTTCAGCGGATGTTGAGAGTTTTTCATGGTCGACGGGCGGGGAGGGCTGCTTTTATTGCTCTCCTCGCCCTTGGGCTGACCGGTTGCGGCGTGCAGGAGGAAGCGTTGAGCGCGCCTACTCGTTCACAGACCGACAGTGGCCTTAGTGTCTCACCTGGCTTGGACCGACAGTCCGGTGCAATTATCTTTCCTCACGAGAGATTCGGACTTAATCTAGAGGAGGAGAACATTCTTTCGGCGGCCTTGAGCTACTCGCTAAGCGCGTGCGTCGCCCCTAAGGGGATTCCATTCGCCCCTTACTCTGGGGGGTGGGACCCGATCTATGATGCGTCCAACTACTTCGGAGTGTGGACGACGACCATGGCAGAACGTTTCGCCTTCGTTAAACCTATGACTCAAGCCGATATGCGGGCTAATGGGGTGACGATCAATGGTGTCCCCGTCCCCGATTCGACCGAGCCGCCTCCCGCATGGAAGTCGAACGATCTCAGTACCGATGAGGCGCAGGCCGCAATTGATGAGTGCCTTGCCTTGCCTGAAAGTGCGCGGTTCGATTCCTTGCAATTTGCGCGGGGTCCTTGGGCGGCTGAGTTGGCCACCACCTCTGAGCTAGCTTCGCAGACTCAGGAGTGGAAAGATGCGCTGGGGGAATATCGTCAGTGTCTTATTGACAAAGGTATCGAGCCTGACCCTGACGACAAGCTCGCGGTGGTCGGGCAGGATAGCAGCACAATCGATGCGGAGCAGATCTCGCTGGCGCTCGAAGTTGTCGCTTGCAAAGATCAGGTGAAGCTTGTCGAGCGTCTTGCTGGTCAAATTGCCGCGTTCCAGGCCCCCATTATTGATGAGTATGCAACCGATCTGGTCGCCTACCGTGCCCAGCTTGATGAGGTTGTCGCCGAGGCTCGTGAGTACCTGGCCACCCAGGGAGTCTCCGAGTGAGGGATGCTTCACTTTCTGCGAGGCCCAGACGTTTCCTTGTGATCTGGGTGGTCATCTCGTGCGTTGTTGCACTTCTCGCCTTTGTGCTTGGTGGGCTGACCCGCTCTCCATGGGAAGGTGCTGTGGCCAACTCACAGGCGGACCCCGCGGTGACGGCGCTGGTAGGCACCCAGGAGTTCGCCGTCCCGGTCGCTACGGTGACCGGGACGGCTTCTGCCGGTGTGACGACGACCGTCGTGCCGGTCGCTGCGGCGGCTGGTCGCACGATCGTCACTGGCGTGATTGCTGGGCCGGGGTCGGTGCTGCGTCCTGGGCAGGTCCTTGCCGAGGTCTCCGGGCGGCCACTCATCGCGCTCAACCTGCCGTTCGACCTGTATCGAGACCTGGCTCCTGGCGACAGCGGCCCGGACGTGCGGGCGTTGCAGCAGGCGTTGATCGATACGGGGGTTCTCACCGGTCCGGTGGACGGACAGTTCGGGGCGCGCACGAGCGCCGCGATCCGGGCGTTGTACGCACAGAACTCGGTGACCGCGCCGCAGGCGTCGCCGGAGAAGACTGGTGCGCTCGACGAGGCGGTCGAGGCTCTGGCCGAGGCCAGGAAGCCGGCGCCGAGCGACGCGACGACAGCACCCGGGGGCGGTGCCGACCCTATTGCCCCTGATGACGGCGATGCTGCCGCGGTCAAGGCCACTGCCAAGGCTGCTGCCGACGCCGCAGCGGCCGCCAAGCTCATCAAGGACGCAGAGATCGCCGAACTCCAACGCGTGGTCGACGAAGCGCGCCTGGCGGCGGACACGCCGCTGCCCATGGCCGAGGTCATAACCGTCCCGGCGGACGGCGTCGACGTCCTCTCGGTCGAGCCTGTGGGTACCTCGTTGGGCGGCGAGGCGACGTCCGTGGCCACGCTGCGTCAAGGAAGCCTGTCGGTGACAGCACGCGTGGGAGTCAAGGATGCGGCGACCTTTCCCGTGGGGGCTGCCGTGACGGTGACGCTGAGCACGGGCGGGACGGGCATCGAGGGCACGATCACAGCAGTAGGCGACTTCCAGGGCGCCAGCGACACGGCCTCCCTCCCCGGCTCCGACGTCACGATCAGCTTTGCGCCCGAGGCCACAGGGCTGGAGGACGGCGCAACGGTCCTCGTCCGTCCGTCCGGGGCGAGCCAGACGCTCTCCGGGCTCGCTGTGCCGCTCGTCGCCGTGCGCACCGAGGGCGCGCAGACCCACGTTCTCGTGGTGGAAGGTCAGACGACGCGCAAGGTCGAGGTCGTCGTCGACATGAGCGCCGACGGGTTCGCGCTGGTGGCCAGCGACGAGCTGCACGACGGGGAGACCGTCCTGATCGCCGGGACACCATGAGCAACGTGCTCGCCGCACCAGGCCAGCCCCCGGTCCTTCACCTGTCCGAGGTGACGAAGACCTACCCGACCCGGCCGCCTGTCACGGCCCTGACGGGTGTGGACCTCACCGTGCACGCGGGAGAGCGGCTTGCCATCGTCGGGCGCTCGGGCTCGGGCAAGTCGACCCTGCTCAACATCGTCGGCCTGCTCGACGAGTGCACCTCGGGCCGGTACGAGCTAGCGGGCCAGGACACCTCGACGATGTCCGCCACTGCGCGCACCCATCTGCGGGCGCAGCGGCTGGGGTTCGTCTTCCAGGACTCCCACGTCCTGGGACACCGGACCGTCGCGGAGAACATCGGTCTCAAGCTGGCCATCACCCGCACGCCTCGACGGGCCCGG
Organism: Sanguibacter suarezii NBRC 16159; assembly: GCF_001552735.1. Taxonomy (GTDB): domain Bacteria; phylum Actinomycetota; class Actinomycetes; order Actinomycetales; family Cellulomonadaceae; genus Sanguibacter; species Sanguibacter suarezii. The sequence goes on along the minus strand of NZ_BCRT01000027.1, from coordinate 3,016 downwards.
GCGGGTCAGATCGCCGAGGTCCTCGCCCGCGTCGGGCTCAGCCATCGTCGCGACGCGCTGGGCCGGCTGCTCTCGGGAGGCGAGCGGCAACGGGTGGCCATCGCTCGGGCGATCGTGTCCGACCCGGACATCCTGCTCGCCGACGAACCGACCGGGAACCTCGACGCCGACAACTCCGCCGCCGTCCTGGAGATCTTCGACGCACTAGCCCGCGGGGGCACCACGATCGTCGTCATCACCCACGACCTGCGGATCGCCCAGTGGGCCGATCGTGCGCTCACCCTCGACGGCGGCCGCCTGGTCGAAGGCCGCCCGTCATGAGTAGAACCCAGTCCTCCCGTGCCGTCGACCTCATCGACGACGTCGTCGTCGAGCTGTCCGCCCGCCGCAGCCGGACCGCGCTCATCGTCGCCGCCGTCGCACTCTCGACCGGCGCCCTGCTCGCCTCCCTCGGGATCTCCTCGACCGCAGCGCAGCAGATCGCCAGCTCTCTCGCCGCCTCCACCCTCGACCTGGTCACCGTCGAGGTCAATCCCGTCGAGACCAGTTCCGACGACGCCCAGACGGCCACCGGCGGCGCACCCGCGTCCTACTTCCCCGCCGACACCCAGGCCCGCGCGGAATCGGTCACCCTGGTCGAGGCCGCCGGTCTGAGCATCGCCGTCGACCGCAACGAGACAACGGCCGTGCGCCGGCCCGGCGACCCGCAAGAGATCCAGGTCCCCGTCCTCGGCGCCACCCCCGGATTCATGAACGCCAACGAGGCGGCCCAGCAATCCACCACCACCTGGCTGCTGGAGACCGACCAGCACGTCGTCCTCCTGGGAACCTCCGCCGCCGCCGAACTGTCCATCCCCATCAGCCCCAACCCCACCGGCCATCAGATCCAGATCGGCCCCACGCTCTACCAGGTGATTGGCTTCATCGACTCAGGCCGGATCGACCTGGGCGCCTACGCCGTCATCCCCTACGGGCTGGCAGTGGACGCCATGCGCTCGGACGCGTCCTCCAGCCTGCTCGTGCGCACCGCACCAGGAGCCGGAGCCCCGGTCGCGGGCGTCATCCGCACCGCCATCCGCCCCGACCAGCCCGAGCGACTGGCCAACTCCCAGGTCACCAACCTCAGCGCGCTACGCCAGGGCGTCGACACCCAGCTCGGCCAGTTCGCCGCCTGGATCGGCGCCTTCCTCCTCGTGCTCACCTGCCTGCTCATCGCCAACTCCATGATCGTCTCCGTCGTGGCGCGCACCGCAGAGATCGGCCTACGACGAGCCCTGGGCGCCTCACGAGCCGCAGTCTCTGCCGTGTTCTGGGGTGAAGGCCTGGTCATCGGACTCGTCGGCGGCATCACCGGCAGCGCCGTCGGCGCCGTCGCCGTCGTGGCCGTCTCCACCGCCAACCAATGGACAGCCCACCTCGACCCCTGGACGTTCCTGTACGGCCCAGCCCTAGGAGGCCTCACCGGACTCCTAGCCTCGGCCTACCCGGCATGGAACGTCACCAGAATCAGCCCCGCCCTCGCCGTCCGCAGCGACTGACCTGCACGCGCCCTCCCGCCGCCCGAGGCCGACGCCGCAATCACCCGGAGACGGTCAGGTCCCAATCATGGGCGGCGCACCCGGCTCCAGCGGAACATCCCGCGCTCGGGAGCGGCGGTGGTGCTGGCTAAGTGGCAGAGGATCTGGATGCGCCCAGAGACACAAGGTCCGGGCGGGACGTTCACCGAAGACCTTCCCTCAAGCACAGTGACGGCGCAGTTCAGGGACCCTGTGGGCTCTCGAGCAGGGGATGCTCTTCAAGTTCGGCGTCGACAATGGCGTTGAGTTCATCGCTGGACGGCAAGGCCGCGCGGGCGTCCGCTGGCAGGCCGGAATATTCAGCGACCGCGATCGGCGCCGACGTCGAGGCGAGGGCGTAGCGCACGGTCGAGCCGTTCTTGCCCGTGCACAACAGGATCCCGACGGTGGGTGCGTGGATCTCGTCGTGGCGAAGCTGGTCGTCGACGATCGCGACGTAGGTACCAAGCTGGCCCAGGTGCGCAGGCTCGAAGTCCCCGACCTTAAGCTCGACCACGACGTAGCGCAGCTGCTCAAGATGAAAAAAGAGCATGTCCACGTAGAACTCGTCGACGCGCGAACTGGTTGTGTCGGGGACGGTCAGGCGGACCTGGCGCCCCACGAACGCCATGCCTCGACCGAGCTCGAGGAGGGTGTCTTGGAGTCGGTCCATGAGGGCTTGCTCGATGTCGCGTTCGTTCTGGTGCGCGACGAGCCCCAAGTGCTCGAACAGGTAGGGGTCTTTCACGAGCTGCTGGGCGAGCTCGGAGTCCGCGCCTTCCAGTACAGAAGTGAAGTTCGTCGGTGCGGCGCCCATGCTGGAGCGCAGGCCAGCCTTGATGTAGTGCTCGAGGACAGCTCGAGTCCACCCGCCCTCGGCGGCGCGTTCGGCGTACCAGTCGCGCTCGGCGCGGGTGTCGAGCCGGTCGAGAAGCACGGTGACGTGACCCCAGGGCAATCGTCCAACGGCCTGTTGGACGAACTCCGGCTCCGTGGGCCAGATCTCCGCGACCTTGCGCATGTAGAGCAGGTTGGTGCGTGACCAGCCGCGCTGGTCGGGGAACTCGCGACCCAGATCTGCGGCCAGTCGGGTGACGACCTTGCTGCCCCATCCAGCGCGCTCTTGGCGGTCGAGGATGTCGCGGCCCACCGACCAGTACAGGCGCAGCACCTGGGTATTCGCGGCACGAGCCGCGCGCACCTGCGTCGCGCGCACGCGGTCTTTGAGGTCAGCCAGGAGCTCTCGGTAACCGTCGGGTTCGAGCTCAGCGGAGGTCTTCATAGGTACCATCTTCCCCGCCTGGCGCCGCGTCTGCGGCAAGGTCCCGGGTGCGTGGCCGATGGCAGGGGCGCGTGCTGTCAAGCAGCAGGCGAATGCAGAGGTACTGCCATCCTGCAGACCGAGCTCTACCCCTTCCTCACGACCACAGGGTGTCAACAACGATTTTGGTCAGTAGGGT
>NZ_BCRT01000026.1 GCF_001552735.1 Sanguibacter suarezii NBRC 16159 | reverse complement strand
GCTCACCGACCGCTACGACTACCCCCGAGGCACCATCGCTCTGCCGCCCGCGGGTGTTGGCATGCTCAGTCTCAACCCGACCCTCATCGACCAAGGGAAGCTCTCCGACTGGGACGTCGCCCTGAGCATCGCCACTCCCACAGTGTGCCCGGCATACTACGAAGAAGAGCCTCCCCTCAAACTTCTCGACACACAGCGCGACGTTGCGACATGGGTTGTCGATCGCCTCGCCGGAACGGGCGGCTCGGCACCCAACGAGATCGAGGCCGCACAGGCCGCATACGCAGCGCTGCAGGACTGCGACGCGAGCACCATTCCGACCTGGGGCTATGGCCAATGAAGCCAGCGCTCAAGGCGCACCGATGGGACACCTGCCTCGCCCTGGCACTCGTGATCGGCGCAGTCGGGCACCTGAACCAGGCCGCATTCGTGCCACTCCCGTTCCTCCAAGACATGGTTCCCGTCCGTCTCCTCATCGCCATCGTCGCAGTCGTCAGCGCCATCACCCCGCTCTACCCGGCATTCACGAGCCTCGCGCCCTCACTCGTCCGCGAGGCGCGAAACCAACGGCTGCGACCAGTGGGCACCGTCGCGCTCGCCATGGTCGGCTACGCCCCCTGCGCAGCTGGGGTCAAGGCAGCCGCACCAGACACGCTCTTCTTCCTAGCCCTGCTGGCTGCCGCGCTCGTGTCAGTCGCTCTGGCGGGATACCTCGCGTGGGCAATCGTCCTCGCTCTCGGTTTCACCGCACTGATGGTGGACTCCGCCCCGGGGGCCCCCCTAACGCGCCTGCTTGAGAGCTGTACCGGGCTGGGGCTGGCAGGTGCCACGATGGGCGCGACGATGGTTGTCGCGCACTTCGGGACACGGCAATGGCGAAATCTTGCCTAGCGTTGCAAGACATCCTGGTAGTAAGGCGTGTCCTGGAGGAACGTCACTGCGACGAGCAGACCCGCCAAGAGGATGCCTGAAGGAACCACGATGCCGCTCAGCATCCGCCAGCCGCGGTGAGGGATGCGCTGTAGCCCTTGCTCTGCAAGACCGTAGAGCAGGAGCGCGGCTAGCGCGCATGCACTTGCGGCGACGTACTTCGTAGTGTGTCTGGCCCCGCCATCGGGCACTAAGCCTTGGGCCACCAGCGCCCCCACGACGATCGACAGGAGCGCGAGCACGCTGTATAGCCGAGCCTTCAACCACCGCCGGGTTGTGTTCCCGAGGCCTTCAAGTGCGTCTAGTTCGCTGTCGAGCATGCGCTCGACCTTCTCTCGACGTGACAGGTCGTTGGTATCGAGCTCATTGCGGATCTCGAGAAGCTCCTTAACTGCTCGGCGTCGCCGTACCGTCCCGAAGGCGTATCCAGTGGTGATGACGACGACGGTGGCGCCGATGCAGGCGATGAGCAGCTCAGTCACGGTATGTCCCTGGGTTGGCATGACAGCGGCTGACCGCTCGTGTCGTAATCGTAGAAGCCGCCACTGACGTTGCTCGCTCCCGAGGTCGACTGCTGCGGCCTGAGGTGGCCCATGAGACGCCTCGAAACCCATGGGTTGCGAGAACCAATCGGAGGGCCCGAGGTCTCTTACTCTGGCCCGTCGCGTGATCTAGGCCTTCGCCTCGTGCGCAGAGAGAGTCGCGCTCACTCCAGCCGCTCGTCGTTCACGACGAAGTCCTTGCCGAGCGCCAGCAATCAGGCGCATGTGCGTACGAGGAAGTCGACGATCGCGCTGATTGAGTACATGCGGTGGCCGTGCATCTTCCTCGTCGATGAGGCCAGGGTGCGCGCCCCGCCATGAGCCAGCTTCCACAGCCCTCGAACGTAATGGCCACTGTCCAGCCGTCCAGGGTGACTGGCACGTCCGACGACACCTCACCGAAGCCGCGTACGAACCACCGTTGCCCGAGGGGACCGGCAACCTCGACACGGTCACCATCGCCGGCGACCAGCCGCACTGGTGCTGGGACCGCGGGAGAGGGACCTGCCCACCGGGTGAAAGCTAACTATAGGAGGTCGTTACATGCTTCTTCCTCCCGCCGGGCCGGTAGCTTCTGCCCATGGGTAGGCGATATGACCAGAGCGAGCTGAACACCTACGGCGCCGAAGACGACGACGCCATGGACGCGAACTACCGCGCCATGGACGCCGGGGAGCAACGCGAGAGCGCCCAGAGACCGACACGGGACCCTTGTGACCTACCCACTCAATGTCGAGGCCGCGGAGCACACCGGTGAACCAGGAACAGCAGGACTCGATCCAACTCGAGCGCCTCGAGAAGGCCGTGGCGATGGTCCAGACCTGGGCACCACGTGCTCAGGGACTCGAGGTGCCAGAGCCCGGAAGCCCCCTGGCGGCGGATGACCTCATCTACCCACCCCACCCGGCCTCAACGATGACGTGGTTCGCGCTGACTTCAGCGCTGGACCACCTCGACCTCGGAGCGCAGATGCTCCAAGCGGACAACGTCACGGTCCTACGTCCCCACGCGTTCTACTCCCTGACACGCTCAGCCCTGCTCGCCGCCTCGCAGTGCGCGTGGGTGCTCTGCGGGACCAACGACGAACGCGCCGTGAGGTCACTGCTCGTTGCTGAGGACGAAGCCAAGCACCACCGCACGTTCCTCAAGTCCTACCTCGATGAACCCTTCTTCGTCGCCGACTCAGGAGCCGCAATCGCTGGCCAGATGCACGCCCATGCTGAGCACCTGACCGCCCGGATCAGCCAGCTCCGCGCCCACTGCCGAGCGCGAGGAATCAACACCCGGTTCGAGTCGACGACCATGATCAAGGACGTCGCCAGACACATCGCACCCGACGACCCCACACTCCGGCAGGCGATCCTTGACCAGTGGATCCGCGGGAGCGCTGCCGCTCACGCACGCATGTGGAGGATTCGCTTCACCGGTGGCGAAGATACACCTCTCCAGGGAGGCGGGTTGCACCGCAAGGTCACCTCGAGCGTGGAGGACATCACGACCGCCTACGTCACGCCCGTCCTGGTGCTCAGGGAAGCGATCTCTCTGTGGGATGTGCTGCGCACTCGTCCGTGAGCACGCACCGCCCCTTTTGGAACAACACAAGCTCTCATTGGATCGGCGGTCGGGCGATCGGTCCCGGGTGTCACACCAGTTGGCGGCCAGGAACATAGCTTTTCGGTATGGATGATCATTGCCGAGGCAACCACCCCGCAAGCAGATGGTGAGAAACTCGACGTGGGGTACGTTAAGACGTTCCAGCCAACTACTGAGGTCTCCGTGGACAGCGGGCCACCTCGACTCCTTTCGGGAGGTGACCCACCGTCCTACTCGAAGGAGTCGAGACGTCCATCGGTTGGGTACTCCGGGCACGCCTCCAAGAGTGCCTCGACATCACTGGAAGCAACCGCATTCGCCTCAAATAGTGTCCTGAAGGGAGACCACTGAGAAGCGTCCAAGAACGTGTCTGTGAACGTCTCCCGAGTAGGGGTGTTGAGGACCTCGTACCCCTTTTTCTCGAGACAGGCGGTCAAGTCGCCAGCATAGTAGTCGTATAGCCCCTGTATATACTCCACCGGCGGTGGACCCGACGGCCCAGGGACTCGTGGGTACTGTGCTTCGCACACATATGAAGCCAGTTTGTATGCACCCTCTTGTTCGGCATCGAGGCTGACCTCGAAACCGTTCCCGCTGACCTCGACTGAAAACCCTTCCTCCGCCAGGCAGTCCGCCAGCACTTCGACGATCTCGTGCTTTGGAACCCACCGGACGACAGGAGTCTCCGGCGGCGAGACAATCCCGTTCGACAGCGCCAAGGCCTCGAGGTCCTTAAGGCGCTGAGCTTCGTCCTCCGCGGTGATTGCCCGCCCTTCCGTGCTGGGCGGCGGTGGGGACTCTGCTCCACAACTCGTGAGGAAAATCGACCCGATCGAAATCACAAGTGCAAGAAAGAATTTGTGCATGTGTGGAGGCTCGCCGCTCAGACGCACTCGACGTTTGCGAAGTCGACGCTGACGAAACTACCACCGCGGTAGCCGGTCGAGGTGACATATCTGAAGCCATAGCCCCAATTAGAGTGGCCGTACGTATAGGCAGGATATGCGCTCGTGTTGACGGTGTATTTCTCTTTCAGGTTATCAACTTGACGCTGCTGGTTGTAGATGCTGTTTCCGAGGAACGTGATGTAGTTCATCGCATAGAACCCGTAGTTACAGTTGATCCCGTTTGGGATGGGCACTGCGGATGCCGAGCCGCTGCCTGCGAGGCCAATTGTGACCACGAGCGTTGCGGAGCAGGCAAGAGTCATCAGTCTTTTGAGCATCGTTTCTCCCGTTCTCCATTGAACACGATGTCGCGAACTTCATCGGAAGTGCACCTGTGCAGTTCGCTACGATGTGACGTGCTTGCCATCATCGCGTATGTACTATCACAAACCGTCCACATTTAGTCAAGGTGTGAGACTCGCGCTCCGCGGCTGGAGGTCGCAGAGAGCTTCAACCTCGTCACGTGGTCCGGCCGATCCGCACGAATACGACATGCCACGTAATCGTGCCCTCGGCGTTCCGCAGAGAATATGTGGGTACCGCCTGTAGCCGGCGAGCCGGATGCCGTGACGCCATCTGCGAGCCCAGATGCCACGCCCCACATATCTCGTACTGGCGCATCGCGACCGGAGCCGAGCGACCGCGTGCCGCCTGACTGAGTGTGATGCGGCGCAGAGCGAAGGCTGCGGCGCGCGGGGCCGGGTAGGCGATCTTGGGGCGGGGGAGCATTAAGGCTCGCAGGAGGGCGGGGTGCGCACCGGGCTATAGCCCGCCCCGCACCAGGGCCTGCCTCATATGCGCGGCGCCAGGATGGGCCTGTGGCCCGTGGACCGCCGACGATAGCGAGCTCGTCGTTTCTGCGCCAGACCCTGGCGTCCAGAACGTGTTCGGCTGGGTTGGGGATGCCCCTCGCGCACCTGTGGACGGCCTGAGCCCAATCGCTTCGCGACTCCACCCGACCACAGGGGCACGATGGGACCCACTCGGCACCCCGTATCCCAGGGCGCACGCACCGACGCCGGCACCCACATACTGCGCCGGGCGCCACCACCGGGCCGCCACCACCCGCCACGGGGTGACGGCGGGGGTGGAAGATGGAAGTGTCTCGTACCGGGTTTAATGGAGGCTCGGAACGGACGCTTCGACGTTGGCCGCGCTGTCTGACTGCTCTGGGGCCGAGCGTGAGGTTGCGACAGCATCTTGCAGGGTTGCGAGACGTCTCATCGATGCCGTCGACGAGGATTTGGAAGCGGCGAGGCGCCAGCGACTCGCGTGTTTCGTAGCTAAGTCTCGCGCGCGCGGTACCTCAGTGTCATGAAGCTGGGTGTGGGACACCATGACGGCCAGCGGGAAGGGACGAGTCTCGAGGCGTCACACGCTCGTGATTACGACGCTCAATCTTATCGGGCGCTCGACCGCGAACACGTAGGGCATCAAGCCGCGCAGCTCGCGCCGCCACTGATCAGAGTCCCGTTAGTATTGATGCCCCACTGGCCCCCGCTCGCGAACTTTGTAGAGAAGTAGCCTGGAGCGGTCCGAGTTGAGGACCCGCCACCGAGCAACTGGTGCGAGACGATAAACGGGGTCCCCCCGGCCGTGTTGCTGGTCACATAGAGGGACCTGTTGGCATTGCACTCAAGGTAGCCGGTCTTCTCGGACAGGGCGGTGGCTGAGGTTGCCGCAGAGAATCCAAATGCGCACGCTGTCGCGAAGGCGAGGATGCCGCGGATTCCCGCTCGAGATTTTGACATGGACATAGGTGCTCTCCTCAAGTCGATCGAACACGTCAATAACCAGAACTGGTTGAATCCAAAATCATATGCCGTCGATATCTTTACCAGTTCATGTCGCACCATAAGTGCGGCTGGTGCCGATAGTGGCACATGTCGTCACAGTTGGCAACCAACTGACCGAACTCAACTCCTGTAAACAACGCCTCCCCCGATTGTCGACGGGCCTACCCGTATGAGCACGGCCTCGATCGCCTGGCCGCCTTCGCGCAACGGCTAGTCAATGCGCCCTTAAGCGCGACCACGAAATCAGGATTCGTGAAGCATGCCGCTGACGCGCCACCCCCTCGCAGCCGCAGCGTAGGCACCAGCCATCGGGCTCGGCGACTGTGCAGGCCCGTACGGCCCGACCAGGGTCGAGGCGTTGCCCGATGACCCGCAAGCCGAGGTCATCCAACCGGGCGAACATGGTCAAGTCAGGGGGGAGGTGGCGTCGAGCATGTCGAGGTCTTCCTGATGGGTAAGTGTGAGAACTTCCATCCATCGGAAGGCTTTGCCCCCTACCCCCCGCATAAACGCGCGCACCAGTCTCAACGCCGCACTGCACCCTGGCGAAGAGCGCCTAACCTCCGCGTCCGTGTGCCGCCTGCCACTCGTTTATGGTCATTGAATCCCACAGCACCGTCGAGGGTGCAATCTGCGGACAGACCGTTTCTAGTCGGTACCACTCGGCGTTGTACGCGTCGGCCGGTAGGTCAAGCTTGATCTGAGCGAAGGGGTAGAAGGGATCGGTGGCCCATTGGTCGGTGAAGACCTCCTTCGTCGGGATGTCCGCGGTCGGGTGCCCCTGCTCTTGCAGACAGGGCACGACATACTCAACTGTCCACTCGTACTGCAGGTCCAGCTGCGCCGACCCCCACTCCTGGGTGTACTTGGACATGACGGGGTACTGCATCCGGCACGTGTACTGCGCCAGGTCTGCCGCCTGCTTCTGCTCCTCCGGGTAGTAGACCTGGCCGGGCGCATCGACCTGGAACCCGGCCGCCCGAAGACAGTCGTCCTGGGTCTCTCCCATCTCTTCCGGGCGTACCCACCTAACAACATCGACGTCCGGGGCGTCGACAATTTGGTAGAAGTCGACCCACATTCGCCTCATATCGGCCAAGGCGGTCGCATCGTCATGTGGACTTTGCTCGACCTCCAGGTCGTTTCCCGTGCCGGAACAACTCGCCAGCATAGGAATGACGGCTAGGCCTAGGACGATGCGCCGGATTCTCTGTGAGCAGCCGAACCGTCGGCTGGTCACAGGGGCGTCGGGGGGTGGCATTAGGCCCCGCAGCTCGCACCGCCACTCGCCAACGTCCCGCTGGTGTAGACGTCCCACTGACCCCCGTATAGGAACTTCTCAGAGTGGTAACCCCCCGTGTTCCAAGTCTTCGATCCGACACCGATCACCCGGTGCGTGATGACAAACGGGTGCCCCCCGGTGCCTGCCGTAGTCGTCGTGCTGGTCACGTAGAGAGACTTTCCAGCATTGCACTCAAGGTAGCCGGCCTTCTCCTGCAAGGCGGTGGCGGAGCTCGCCGCAGAGAAGGCCAATACGCACGCGGTCGCGAAGGCGAGGATGCCGCGGGCCCCAGCTCGAGATTTTGACATGGACACAGATGCTCTCCTCAAGTCGATTGAACACGTCAATAACCAGAACTGGTTGAATCGAAAATCATGTTCCCTCGAGGTGCTTACCAGTTCATGTCGCACCATAAGCGTGGCAGGTGCCGATAGTCGCACATGTCGTCACAGTTGGCAACGATCGGACCTGAACCCGACTCGACAATCGAACCCCACTCCCGGCCGCCAAGGCCTAATTCACAGGAGTTTGGCCGGGGTGCCGGGACAGCAGCATCCGCCGACCATCCCACCAAGGACGGGGAACGCGCCGGGAGGGGGTACCGGCTCTACTGGAGGCTCGGAAGTCACACTTCGGCGGGAGTCGAGGCGGGGTCGCGACGGTAGTGGTTGTCTCGTGCTGGGCTGGTGGGATCAGGCCAATCTCACCGTGCAGGCTGTCGATGCACTCGGTGGTGGCTGTTTGCAGAGGTGGGTGCGAGTTGTCCCACGTGACGGCGCAACTGGCGACGATCCGACTGTTCAATGGGGGTAGGGCGGTCGGCGTCGTCATCTCGCGACTGGCTCCGGCGAAGCAAGCCTTCGTGAACTTGATGCCCTCTGCCGAATCGCTTCGGACATGCTTGACCTGAGCGCGAACCTCTGGGACGGTGCGTTGTGCCCGCCATGGGCTGGACTGCCCGCCTTGGGAAGATTGAGGATTGACGCATTCACATCGCAGGAGTAGATCAGTGACATCAGCACCCATGAAGGAATCGGTCGTCCCGACGTCGTCGTCACCGAGGGGAGCGCGCGAGCCGCGACCAGCGCGGCGCGAGCGGCATGCGGTGCGTGTGCTCGTGATGACCGTTGTCGTGGCGATCGCCGGCGGGCTCGGCTGGTGGGGGGCGCGTGCCACGATGCCGTCCGCGTCAACCGCTCTTCCGCTTGAGAGCGTTGTGCTTACTGCCATGTCGCAGCAGGGATCCGTGGGGCGTGCGTTAACGCTCAACGTGACGGCGGAGCGTCCCGTCGCCCAGCTGGCCACCAATGCTCTGCCCGGCGTCGTCACAGCTGTCCACACCGGCGGTGAGGTAGCGACGGGTGGGGTGCTGTATGAGGTGGCCGGGACGCCGGTGCGTGCGCTGCGCGGCGACGTGCCGTTCTATCGAGATCTGGCCCGCGGTACCAAAGGGCAAGACGTTCGCCAGCTGGATGAGGCGTTGATTGAGCTGGGGTACTCAACGGGCGCACCCTCGGAGGACTTCGGCCCGCGAATCGAAGCTGCGGTGAAGTCCTGGCAGAAGGCGATGGGACGCGAGCGGACGGGCGTCGTCGCCCAAGGCGAGGTCATCGCGTTCACCAACCTACCTTCGAGCGTGCGTCTCGACGATGCGATCGCGCCTGGACTGGTGCTCAGCGGTGGTGAGGCGTCCGTCTTCGCCCCGGTCGGGACTCTCGACTTTGTGCTCAGTGTGTCCGCGGACCAGGGAGCGATGATCGCCATCGGCACCGCGGTCGACGTGGCATTTGACGGGTTCACGTGGCCGGCTGTCGTGGCGGGTTCACGCGCCAGCGATGACGGGTCGGTGCGGTTCATCCTCACCGCCCCGGGCGGCGGCGCGGTCTGCGGGTCCGACTGCGGCGCTCTGCCCGGGGAGGAGAAGATGTCGTTGCTGGCCACCGTGCACGTGGTGCCACCCGTTGAGGGCGTGACGGTGCCGGTGGCGGCCATCCGGTCGAGCGTGCAGGGTGCCGCATACGTCGAGACGTCCTCCGGCGACCATGTCGATGTCACGGTCCTGGGGTCCTCGGGCGGCGTGGCGGTGGTCGACGGGCTGCCGGCGGGGGTCGAGGTGAGGATCGGCTCGACACCGACCGGGGACCGCTCCCCCGCACCTGACGACACCACCGGCGGCGACACGACCGAGGGTGACGATGCTTGAGGTCCGTGAGCTCGCCTTCTCCTATCGCAAAGGCAGCGCCGAGCTCTTCGACGGTCTGACCCACTCCTTCGCCCCCGGCGCGACGACAGCGGTGACCGGCCGGTCCGGCCGAGGCAAGTCGACCCTGCTCTACGTGCTCGGGCTCATGCTCCGCCCCACCCGCGGCGACGTGCTGATCGACGGCCGCGGGGTGGGCCGCCGCGACGACCAGTCACGATCACGCGTGCGGTCCAACGACATCGGCTTCGTCTTCCAGGACGCAGCCCTGGACCCGACGCGGACGATCCTGGACGCCGTCGTCGAGCCCGCGCTGTACGCAGGCGCCCGGCGACGTGACGTCCTGCCCGTCGCCCGGGAGCTCCTGGACCGGTTCGGCGTCGGCGGACGCGCTGGGCACCTGCCCGGACAGATCTCCGGCGGGCAGGCGCAACGTGTGGCCATCGCGCGCGCCCTCGTCACCTCCCCGACCGTCGTCCTGGCCGACGAGCCGACCGGGAACCTCGACCGCGACAACGCCGAGACGGTGCTGCGCGCCCTGCGCGACTGCGCCACTGAAGGCAGGACCGTCGTCATCGCCACCCACGATCCCTTCGTCCTCGACCACGTCGACCACGTGCTCGCCCTATGAGGGCGCGCGAGCTGGCCCGCGAGGCACTCGCCTCCGCCTGGGCGCAGAAGCTCCCGACTTTCGTCGTCGTCCTGCTGTCCGCTGCGATGTGCCTGACGACGCTCATGACCGTCGGGCGCACCGCCGCCGCGAACGACGCTGTGCAAGCGGCCCTGACCGGCGCTGGGTCCCGGACGCTGACGATCGTGGACATCAGCCCCGACGGCGTCATCCCTGCCGAGGTTGTCGATCTCACCGCCGGGCTGTCCGGCGTTGAGCACGTCATGGCCCGGACCATGGCAGCTGACGCCGTCAACGCGGCGATCGGCGCCGGCGGCACCAAGATCCCGACCTGGGCCGTGCACGGGAACCTCGACGACGTCGTCATCCTCACCTCCGGGCGATGGCCGGGACCGGACGAAGCAGTGGTCGCGGACGCAGCGCGAGAGGTCGTCGGGCTGGACGGCCCCGTCGGGGCCCTCGACCTGGCGACGTCGTCGCGCCAGCTCGCTGTGGTCGGCACCTACCAGGCCCTGGCCGCCTACCCTGATCTGGCCAGCGGTGCGCTCACCCCAGCCGGCACCAGCGACCAGCTGCGCAGACTGGACGTCGTGGCCACCTCCTCGGCCCTCGCGCGGGGGACCCAGAGCGCTGTGCTCGCAATGATTAGCGCGCCTGACCCGACCAAACTCACGGTCACGTCGCCCGTCACGTTGGCTGAGCTGCAGGAACAGATCGCCGGCGACCTCACGGCCTTCGGCGCGAGCCTGCTCGTCCTCGTGCTCTCCGCCGGGGCTGGCCTCACCGCCCTCGTCGTCCTCGCCGATGTCCTGGTCCGCCGCAAAGACCTCGGGCGCCGCCGCGCCCTCGGCGCGTCGCGGACCGCAATCATCGCCCTGGTCACCACGCGCACAGCCCTACCCGCCGCGCTCGGTGCACTCCTGGGGACCGGGATCGGCTACGTGACAGCGCTACGCGCAGGAGTCGCGCCACCGGTCACCTTCGCCGCCGGCACCGCGCTTCTAGCACTGCTCGCCGCGACAGTCGCCGCCGTCGGACCAGCTCTCCTGGCGGCGTACCGTGACCCTGTGACCGTGCTGCGCACTCCATAGTTCGGCGCCGAGGCGGTCCCTGTGCGCGGCTCGCGACGCCGCGACAACTGGGCGGGGCTTCGTCAAGACACGTGAGCGTGCTCGTCTAGAGCCGAAGCGCCTCACTAGGTGATATCCGCGCTGCGCGGACGGCGGCAAGGGCTCCGCCCAGAACGCCGAGTCCGACCCCGCCGTTTAGGCCGATGACCGTCGATTCGGAGACCACGAGCCTGACGACATGCCGGTCCACGCATCGACGGCGCGGCGCAGCCCGAACTCGACCGGTGGGGGCGCTGGCCGCGGAGATCTCCCTCCAGGGCGCAGCCGGCGTCGACGTTCACCCCGCGCTCACGCGCATGGCGTGCCTGCGGTCGTTGATCGGCGCTGACGACAAGGCCCCGGCACTCCTGTGGCTCATGGAACACGCCGCCAACGCACCGCCCAGGGACCAGGCCAAGGATGGAGTCGCCCAGCGCCCTCTTCGGCGCAGATCCCACGCTCGACGACATGCTCGCCCAATCCACCGCGCTCATCCAGGCCTGCGTCGATT
>NZ_BCRT01000025.1 GCF_001552735.1 Sanguibacter suarezii NBRC 16159 | reverse complement strand
GATCACGAGTCACTTGGACTCGGTTTGACAGGGGCAGCGCAGGCGGTTTGCTGCGCGGACAGCGGGACGCACTTTTAGGACGTCTCACCTGGGAAGACACTAAATGAGAGCATCCTCGAACGCAAGGAACGGATGCGCCTGAAAGGTGCAAGCGGTGCCGGGGGTCCCTGCGCGGATCGCGCGCCCACCTTCAGCGATCCACTTCGCAATCCATCCGAGGGTCGCAATTTCGATCGCAGAAATTTCTACGTGAACTCACCCACCACGGCCTCGTCGGATCCATGGGACAGGTCGCCTCGGCCGGTGACAATGTCGCCATCGAGCGCTTCTTCTCCCTGCTGCAGAAGAACGTCCCAGGCCGGCGCCGCTGGACCACCCGCACCGAACTCAGACTGGGGATCATCACCTGGATCGAACGCACCTACCGCCGCCGGCGCCAGTCCCGCCTGGGCCGGTTGACCCCCATCGAATACGAAGCCATCATGACCACTCAGGTCGCACTCGCCGTCTGAGACGAACTGTCCCCGATTCGTGCAGCAGACCCGATCACCCACCCAATCTGTCTGGTGGCCTCGTTTTCGCCCGTCGTCGATGCTTCATCTTCGAGCGTCGCCGACACCCCACCCACCAGCCACCGTCGCGACCGGCGGTTCACCAGTCACCGCCATGGCGGTGACTGGTATCGGGTGTCGAGCGGCGCGCGTGGAAGGTGGACGAGCTCACCACCAGAGCACCGACCGCGCTGCGCGCGATCGAGGACGACCCGCTGCTCACCGAACGCGTCCCCTCGCACCCATGTGGACGGCCCTGAGACTCTTTCGCTCCGCGTCTCCACTCGACCACATGGCACGAGGGACTCCGGCTGACCGCCCGCACACACGACGCGCCCTCAGTCCCAGCGGCCGGGTGCCACCCCCGTATGCGCGTCTTATGCACGGGCTGGGAGGGAAGCTCTCGCCCTCCCAGACCACGCTCCCCAGACACCCGAGACGCCCTCACCAACCCACATAACAGACCTACCAACGACCTCCCACCCTCACCACAGACGAGCACCTACCGACCCAGCTCCACACCACCGAGACCACCAGACCCAGCACCTCAGAACCACCCGAGACCACCAGCCGAAAGCAAGGAGGCCAGAGCCTCCCCAATACCAGAACCAAATCCCACGCGCCTCTGGCATTCGCCGAAGACCGGGGAGGGGCTCCTCTCCATTATTAGCGTCACATTTGACTGCGACGCAGGGTGCATAGACAGGTGTGACTACAACTCCACGAATGCATCCGTGTCCCTCCTGCGCAGCGCCGACTCAGGCGCGTCGCACCTACTGCACCGACCGGTGCCGAGAGCGTGAAAAGAAGCGTCGCGCCTCCGCCCGCACACGTACCCTCGCCACTGGTCCGGCGCAGCCGCTCGGCATGTCCTCGAGCGACTACCTGGCTCTTGCCGCGGCTGGCTCGGCTGAAGCCGTCAGGACGCACCGGCGCACCGCACGCGACCTGGCTCGTGCCCTGGGGACCATCTCTCAGCTGGGCACCCAGCTGGCCGACGCCCGCGCCCGGATAGTCCTCGCCGAGGAAACCGCACAGGGCATCCATGCCGACGCCACCACCCTCGCCCACCACGTCGCCGTCACGTTCCGGGCTGCCAGGTGGGCTGGCTATGACGGTCCCCTTCGGGAGGTGGTGGAGCGCTATGTCCGCACCGGTCACTGACCCAACCACCGGCCACCACTGCCACCAACCAGCCCTCCACCACCAACCAGGCCGCCACCACCGCCACCAACTTCCGCCATCGGTGGTGGCGGAGACCGCCACCACTCCGTCAACCGTCACCGCACCAGCCACCACCATGACTTGGAGCTCCACCCCATGACGATGAACCTCACCCGCCTGACCGCCAGGTCAGGGGTCGACTACCTCCTCAAAACCATCGCCAGGGGTGACGCCGGCCCCGGCCCCGGCCGCGGGCATGCCCGCGACCTCGTGAGCTACTACGCGCTGGGCGGCACGCCCCCGGGCACCTGGTGGGGGCGCGGGGTCCAGGCTGCCGAGATCGACCCTGACACTCCCATCGGTCGTGAAGGCGCGGACAACCTCTTCAAGAACTACCGCCACCCCGACACCGGCGTCGAGCTTGGCAGCCGGCCCCGCGGTCAGGGGACCGGCAAGACCACCGCGGTCGCCGGGTTCGACCTGACGTTCACGATCCCCAAGTCCGTCTCGGTCGTTTGGGCGATGGCTGACGACGACACCCAGGCGCGCATCCTTGCCGCCCACGAGCGGGCCATCGACGCGGCCCTGGAGTACATGGAGGACAAGGTGCTCCAGTCTCGCTCCGGCACCAACGGCGTCGCGGCCGTTGCGGTGCGCGGAATGATCGCCGGGCGGTTCAACCACTGGGACTCCCGCGAAGGTGACCCGCACCTGCACACCCACGCCGTCATCTCCAACCGCGTCCAGCGGGTCAGTGACGGTAAGTGGCTCAGCATCGACTCCCGGACGCTGCACCGAGCGGCGGTGTCCGTCAGCGAGCTGCATGAGAACCTGCTCCTGGACGAGCTGCACCGCTCCCTCGGGATGACCTTCACCGAGACCACCACCCACACCTCTCAGGCTGTCACCCACGACGTCGCCGGCGTCGACGCCCAGACCCTGGCCGCGTTCAGCACACGCCATACCCAGATCGCCCAAGCGCTGGCCGCAGCGGTGACAGCCTGGACGGATGAGCACGGGACCGCGCCCACTGGGAAGAACCTGGCCCGCATCCACCAGAACGTGTGGCGGGCCACCCGCAAGCCCAAACCCGCCGAGACTGTACCGCTGAGAGCCCTGCGCACCCGGTGGCGACGCCGCGCAGAGGCAGCCGGCCTCGACGCCGACGCCCTGGTCGCCTCAACCATCGACCACGACCGCGACGTCGACGCCACCGCCGCCGTCGCCCGGGATTCCACCCTGGCGCTGGACTACGCGGCGATGACCCTGGACGGCTTCGCCCAGCGCCAAGCGCTGGCCGTCGTCGAGCAGGTCAAGGGCACCCGGTCGACGTGGACGCTGGCGAACCTGCGCGCCGAAGCCGAACGGCTCACCCGCGGGGTCCGGTGCTCCTCACCACTGGACCGGCGCGTCATGATCGACGCCGTCGTCCAGGCCGCCGCGACCGCCAGCCTCGAGGTCAGCGAACGGCGCTACCAGCTCCACCCTGGCGCCGTAGGGAATCCCTCCCTGGCGCTGCGCGGGTCGTCAATCTTCGACGACGACCACTCCCGTGTGTTCACCGACCAGTCGATCCTGGACGCCGAGCACCTGGTGCGCGCCGCCGCGACCACCGGCGCCGGTCCCAGCCTCGACCGGGCCGCGGCCACGGTGCGCCTGGGTGCGCTGTCCTCCCAGCAGAAGAGAGACCGCAGATTCGCGTTCGCGCTCGACCAGCTCGACGCCGCGGCCGCGGTGCTCAGCGACGGACGGACCGTCTCGGCGGTTGTCGGCCCAGCCGGCACCGGCAAGACCACCACGATGCGCGCCGTGAAAGCCCTGTGGGAGGAACAGTACGGGGTCGGGAGCGTGACCGGGCTGACCACCTCCGCCCAAGCCGCCAGCGTGCTCGGCGGTGAGCTGGAAGCCGAAGCGACGACCATGGCGAAGTGGCTGCATGAGACGGTCGGGGACGGCGCCCGCCAGCGCAGTGCGACCCTGGCCGCCCAGCAGGGGATCCTCGACTCCCCCACCGCCACCGAACGCGACAAGGCCCGCGCCCGCCGCGCCAGCGCCGCGGCCCTGGCCCGCTCGGCCCGGTGGCGGATCACCCCCGGCCAGCTGGTCATCGTCGACGAGGCATCCATGACCGGAACCTTCGCCCTGGCCGAGGTCACCCGCCAGGTGCAGAACGCCGGGGGCAAGCTGCTCCTGGTCGGAGATCCCGCCCAGCTCGACGCCGTGGACGCAGGTGGCGTGCTCGGGTGGCTCGAACGCAGCGGACAGGCCACCCACCTGACGTCGGTGTGGCGCTTCAAGGCCGAGTGGGAGAAGACCGCCTCCCTGGACCTGCGCTCCGGTCTGGACGCCGGCATCGCGGCCTACATCGACAACGGCCGCGTGCGCCACGGCAGCGACGAACAGGTCCTCGAGGACGCGTTCCTCGCCGCCCGCCAAGACCAGCACGCCGGACGCAGCACCGTGCTCATCGCCGCGACGAACACCGTCGCCGCCGACCTCAACCAGCGGTTCACCCTGGAACGGCGCGCCACCGGGGAGGTGTCGATCGACACCCTCGCCCCGCTGCGCGGTGGGACCACAGCTGGGGTCGGGGATCTCGTGCTGGCGCGCAAGGTCGACCGGAACGTGCGCGACAGCGCCGGTGACTTCGTGCGCAACGGCACCCAGATGACCGTCACCGAGATCTCCGAGACCGGGGCCCTGACCGCCGTGCGCTCCGACAACGGAGCCACCATCACCCTGCCAGCCTCCTGGTCACGGGAGAACGTCGAGCTCGGCTACGCGATCACCGCCCACCGCGCCCAAGGCACCACCGTCGACGCCGGCCACGTCGCCATCCCCTCCCAGAACTCCCTGACCCGCGAGCTGCTCTACGTCGCGATGACCCGCGGCCGCCAATCGAACGTCGCCTGGGTCGGTGAGGCCGACGCCCACGACACCCACGACCACCTCATCCACCCCGAAGAGGCACCCGACTGGCGATCGACCCTGGAGGCGATCGTGGCCACCAGCGGGATGGAGCGCACCGCCCACGAGGTCAAGGAACAGGTCCACCAGGACTACCACTCCCTCGCACGCCTGACCGCTGAGCGTCAGCACCTGCTCTCCGTCGTCCACGACTCACGCGGGACCACCCACCAGCAGCACATCGCGGCGATGCTCACCGACGCGATCGGCCCCGAGCTGGCTACCGCAGCGAAGACCAGCGACCGGTACGGCGCGCTGGCCGCGGAGATCTCCCGCCAAGACGCAGCCGGCGTCGACGTCCACCACGAGCTCACGCGCATGGCCGGGCTGCGATCGCTGATCGACGCCGACGACAAGGCCCGGGTGCTCCTGTGGCGGCTGGAACACGCCGGCACCCGCACCGCGCCCGTCACCGGAGCCAAGGACGCGGTCGCCCACCGCAACCTGGTCGCCGGAGATCCCGCGCTCGACGACATGCTCACCCAGTCCGCCGCGCTCATCCAGGCCCGCCTCGCCTCCCTGGCAAGCAAGGCCTGGTCCGGCGAAGTCTGGGCGCAGCGCATGGGCGCGGTGGGCACCGACCCCGCCTGGCGTGAGGCCCTGGCCTCGGCGGCGATCTACCGCGACCGCTTCTCCTGGTCGGGGGGCACGGCCCTGGGCCCGGCCCCAAGCATGATGGACCGGGAGAAGTTCGCTGCCTGGTCGGCAACCAACGAGCTGCTCGAAGCCGTGCAGCAGGCCCGCGGCCGCAAGGCCCCGGCGCCAGCCCTCACCCAGGTCGACGGCGCAGCCACCGCGCCCTCGCGCGAGACGCACCCCACCCTGCACTAATTCTCTAGCCCCCCTTGATTCTTGACCTCTAGGGGGGCTAGAGTTAGTCTCATGGGAAAACCAATGAAGCGGCTCCACGTCGCAGCCGCACTCCGCGCCCATGGGTGCGAACCGGTCCGCAACCGCGGCGGCCACGAGGTGTGGAGGTGCCCGTGCGGACAGCACACCTCCGCCGTCCCCAACCACCGCGAGATCACCGCGGGCGTCGTGAACAGTATCCAGAAGCAGATGCCGTGCCTAGAGGAAGGGTGGTTGCAATGAGCACCACATACACCGCGACCGCAGCCCGCGAGGGCCGCTGGTGGGTCCTGACCGTCGACGGGATCGGCGTCACCCAGTCCCGCACCCTCAAGGACGCCCCTGACGCCGCCCGCGGCCTCATCTCGGCCATGCTCGACGTCGACCCGGATGAGATCGAAGTGAACGTCATCCCCCAGGTCTCCAACGGCATCCTCGACCGCGTCGACGGAACCCGCAAGGCCGTCGTCGCGCTGCAGGCCATGCAGCACGAGGTCGCCACCGAGTCGCGCGCCGTCGCCCGTGACCTCGAACGCGAAGGCCTCACCGGCGCAGACATCGCCTACATCCTTGAGGTCTCCCCCCAGCGGGTCTCTCAACTGCTCGCCCCGACACCACCCGTGACCGGCGAGGTCGCCAGGCTCAAGAACGCCCGACGCAAGCAGACCGTCACCCACTAGCGCGTTCGTCGATATACCGAAGGGCCGTCTTGGCTCAGACCTGACCGTCGGCCCCGAAGACTCAGCGTCCGCCGTCAAGGTCTAGAAGCAAGTACCGCAGGCCACGAAGGGAACCACGTGTGGCGCGGCGACGAAATTCCTAGGATTGGCCCGTTCAAGCGTTCGGCAACCCTGGCGATGGACCCTACCCGTTTGGGAGTTGCGGACCTGTCCGCCAGCCGCGGAGAACAACGACAACCACGCGACCGGATCGTCGACCGTCCGGTCGTCGCGCTCTGCCGGAGCGCCGACATAGAAGGACGGATAAGGTTCGCCGGCTATCCCGTGCGTCTTGGCGACTACAGCGAACGCCAGTGTGACCACATAGCCAAAAGCGCCCTTCGGCTGCAGCCACTCACTCATCATCGCCTTGCGAACGCACTGTGAGAGCTCGTCGTCGGTGACGCCAAGAGCGTGTAGAACCAGAACACGAACCCGCCAGTTCGCAGGCAGCTCAAAGGTGTACCCATCCGGGCGCACCCAGGACTGCCAACTACTCAGGAAGCGATCGACAGGATCCGTCGACGGGAAGCTGACACCAACGAGCAGCTCATCAAGTCTGCGAGGTTCGGTCACACGACCATGCTCCGTCAACTCGAGGTGCACATTTAGGACCGACATGCGCCAGACCATCCACGTCCACGAACGGACGACCGCCTTGTCACACCGGGGAGGGTCAAGATCGAGCATTCTCTACGCCCGCATAGGTAATCGCCCTATAGATCTCTCTACTCTGCTAGATAGACAGTTACCTGAACCCGTACGCGTCGGGATCTGGCCTGCGACCCAAGGCTCTCGAGGGCCGCGATCAGGGCGTTGGTGACCTGGTCGCAAGGTCGTCGGCTGTGGCGCGCAGCGTGATGGCGTGGGCGGGGACGAGGCGGGTGACGGTGGCCATCGGCTAGCCCAGTTCCCGCTTGGGGTCCGGAGCGCCGGAGGTCTGTCACGGGTGTCGGCAATCGTCGCCCAGGACTGCGCGGCCGCGCAGTCGGATGGGATCCCTTTCGCCTCCAGTGCGACGGTTTGAAGGAGATCCACGGCCTCTCGCGGACGGCAACGGCGTACAGGTGATTGCCCTCCAGTTAGGCGCTCACCACCGCGGCGACCTTCTGTGCCTGGAAGGCGGTCAAGGCCACCGGGTGTCGTCGTCGTGCCGGGGGCGTTGCGACAGCGCTGGAGCTCGTCGGATCGGAGGGCATCGGTCACTCCTCGGTCTGCGGGGGATAAACGGGTCGAGCCGTGTTCTCAGCGCGGTCCGGGTACTGCGGGTTCTCGCGGGCCGGCTTCGAGCCGGCGCGGGATAGTGGACCAATATCCCGCACGAGAGCCGAGTCAATATCTTCCCCTCTTGTTATCAGATGGATTGGGGACTATGGTCCGTGATTACCGGTTTATGTCCGGTACCTACCATAGGGGGCAAGAGTGCTTCGAAAGAGAATTGGCGGCTCGATGCTGGTTTCGGGCATCGTTGGATGCGGTCTCGCGCTGGGCTTCATGACTGGCGCTTGGGCGGGACAGGCTCTGAGTGACTATGGCTACTACAGCGACAACGGCGTCGACTACCGCAACCACGCGGCGATCAACACATCAAGCAGTTCGGCATACTCGGTCGTCCTGGTGTCGCCTCGGAACAAGTCCGTTGCGGGTGGGTGGGTGGGTGCGATGCCGCAGATCTATCGCAACGGCGCGCTCTGGTGCACCGGTACGTACACCTACAACTCAGCGGCGCTGGCGGTGAACGCGGTCCACAACCCCACTGGATGCCACTCCACGGGTGTGGCATCGTGGCAGGCGAAGGGCGTTACAAAGAGCTGGAACGGCAGCGCCTACAACGCCTGGTGGACCTCGATTTCTCCAGCACAGAACTCGTAGAGGGGGCCTGATGAAAGAGAACAGAATGCCGCGTCCAACCCGCATCGTAGCGGTGGCACTTGTGGCTAGCGTGCTTGGGGTTGGCGGTGGGGCCGCGTACGCGCTATCGCAGCCAAGCCCTTCTGCTGACGAGCCGGCGGGTGTGTCTAAGGTGGAGGGCGGTCCAGCGCCGGAGCGTCTCGCACCGGACTGGCCCACGAACGCTTCGCAACAGACGTATGGCTCTATCCTTGAGGCGAACTCGCCCGAGGATGCTCCCGACCTTGTGCTGGTGGCGACCCGAGAAGGCGAGCCGGGATATGTCAAGCGAACGGAGCTCGACGCAGCCACGGGGGCTAACGTCTCAAGCCCCAAGGAGGCCGTGGCTTGGCAGAAGACGCAAACCGCTCGCGCAGCCAAGGCCGCCTCGACGTTCCTGGATGTCTATGACCAGGATGGGAAGACCGTCATCGGCAAGTTTGAGGTGCAGTACTCTTCGATAGAGCCGTAGGGTACCCACAGTGCAAGATCGCTAAAAGGAACGGCCCGCTCAAACTGAGCGGGCCGTTCCTTTTTTCTTGTCCTGTCCAGAAAGGACCTATCGAAGCACCTGAAGGCGTGTGTGTCCCGGCCGAGTGGCTTAACCCGTCCGCCCACTGTTGGCCTCAGTTGCTGGCTGCGCGGAACCTCCCCAGAACGTCCTGAGAGATCCGGCCACGCTTGGAAACCTCGATGCCGTTCGCTGCTGCCCAGGCTCGTACGGCGACGGCGTCATAGCCGCTGGGCGCGGCGCGGCGCCGGCGCCTGGCGGCGGGGGATGTGGAGCGCCCGACCTTGCGCGCGCTCGAGGTGTAGGGCTGCATCGCGGAGCGCAGCTGGTCGGCTTCCTCGGTAGTCAGGTCGATCTCGTAAGAGACGTCATCGACGGCGAAGGTGACGGTCTCGTCCGCCGCACTCCCTGAAATGTCGGATGTCAGTTCAACCACAATGCGCTGTGCCACGAAAACTCCTCAACGAAACGGACTCCTGTGTTTTGCAGTCTATGCGTGAGCGGTAAGTTCGCACGTGGTGAGGTCGTTGGCGGGAGACCGTCTACGACGCGGAGGTTATTCTTTCCCAGTGCGCCGATGGCCGGTGTGCATGAAGAAGGAGTAAGAATTGCCTCAGTTTGCAACGGCATGTGTGGCGGCCCTGGTCCTGTTTCTCACGAGTGGGTACGCCCTGGGCGCGGCTCGCCGGAGGAAGGCGCTCCGGGAGCTGCTCGAAATCCGCGGGGCGCTCCCTCCCGAGACCGCGCCGGTAGCAGGGGCAGTGCTAACCGTGTCGCGCGCGGATCAGATCGACGCCCTGGTCGACCTTGAGCTCAAGGCCTTGGCCGCACTCGGCGAAACCCCGAAGCGGTTGTTCAAGGTGGGAAGCTGGACAATCCTGGCGCTGATTCTCACCGCCTACGCTGCCTGGCAGTCGATCTTCTACTTGCCTGACAACTTGGAGAATTCGGCCCGCTACATCGCCGCTGGTGCGCTCTTGATGTGCGCACTAGTCATGGTGGCGGCCTGGATGCCCTACCTGCTCTGGAAATCTAACGCGTGGGGCCTTGTGTTTGGAATGCTCGGCTTTCTCATTGCGGTGGGTATTGTCTTGAGTGGCGCGGCGGCTGTGATTGATGGGACGCCGTACGCCAACATGCTCTTGTCCAAGTAGTCGCGGCTGATCCGAGTGCGGCTGTCCTACTCCTGGTCTTCAGGTGAGGCGATGGCCGTCGGGCATCTGCTGGTCGAGCGCCTGCAGGGCGAGGTCGTAGGTGTCTGCGGAGGCCTGGAGCACGGGACCAGCTTGGTGGTGCATGCCGCTCTCGTCGGGCGGCATGCGGTGGGCAGGAGCTTCGAGGTGGATGACTAGCTGATCGTAGGCCTCAGGACCGGCGTTGGTTGCTGAGGTTGCCCGGTCATCACGCGCCGGCGCGAAGTGCCGCACATGTGGAGGGTCACGGCGTCGCCGTTCCTTGGGGTCGATGCCTAGGGGGGACATGTCCGCTAGACGATTGGATTCTGATGAACGACATGAGCTCCATTGCTGGAGGAGCCCTGTGTTTCCTGGGTTCTGCTTCCTCGCCACCCTGGTATTGATCGGTTGGGCGTCGCGGGGGACCGTGCCCAGCGACTCTTCATCGTCGAGGCGCTGAACTCAATGGCGAACCTTGCCCGCGCCTTTTTCTGGCACGGCTGACGCCGGCGCCGGGCGTCGAGGTGAGGTTGGTCAGCGGAGCAGTCCCGTCCCTGTCTCAGTCTGCCGTGCGGTGCGCCGGAACGTCATCGCGCTGCGAAGAAGTCTCGCCCTGCCAGTGGCGCGGGCGGCCGCAGCCGAGGGTGCGAGTCACGCCCTCGGCGGCGGGTTCAGCGGCGCCGGTTGGATACGTTCGCAGATCAGAGCGACACGCGGTCGCGCGTCCCGTGAATCTGATTCGACGTCTGGTTTGATCTTGGACATGGCTGAAACTCGAGGTCGTCCCGGTCGCGCTCACAAGGGTGATCGCGATCAGTTCATCTCGCGTCCCCCGCGCCCTGTTGGTGACGAGGTCCGCAGGCGCGCGGAGGCGCTAGGCATGTCCTACAGCGATTTCATCGCCATGATTTTGGCTGAGGGGCTTGGCATGCCCGAGCATGCACCGCCTGTCCCTGCGCAGGGCGCTCAGGGATCTCTGTTGTCTCCTCGGGGAGTGATGCACAAACAGAGCGCGTAGACCCCGAGAACGAGAGAAGGCCCGCCCCTTGCGGGGCGGGCCTCTAATCCCTAGCGAATCACCCTCATGCTGCCAGGCCCGAGGTGACTCGCTCTGATCGGTACACCCTTCGGTGTGCCATCGATAGGAGCAATCATACCCACGTGTATAGACACCGCCATCCCCATGCCCGCTGATATCGGCGTGTCGGCGTGGGGTCTCACTGCTGCGATGAGTCCGCGGGCCACTGTGCGCGTGGCTGTGGCGGACGCATACGGCCAGGTGCTCAACGCCTACACGTCGATTCGTCGCGTGAGCGCGGGCCAGCCTGAGTTGCCGTGGGCGGTCTATCTCGCGGACGGTGGACGCTTCCACCTGCGGCCTTGATCGCGTCGGAGAAGAGCGGGTAGTTGTCGAAGAACTCGCGCTGGACCTCTTCGTTGCCCAGACCGATGTACTCGAGGCCGAAGGGTTCGGGGTGGCCCATCTCGGCCCGGACCGCGCCCCATCGCGTGGTCGCGGCCCCGTTGGCGAACTCGATGAGGTCCAGGGTGTCCTGGACCCACTCGGCGAGAGCGTCCTTGTCGGTGAGCGGCGCCGGGCCGCCGCACCCGTTCACGCCGACGCTGACGACGGGCAGCGGGGTGGCGCCGAGGTCCTCGGCGAGCTGGAAGTACTCGAAGTAGCCGAGCCCGTAGGACTGGTTGTAGCCCCAGAAGTTGTAGTTCGTCGGTCGTTCCTCGACGGGGCCGACGGTCTCCTTCCACCGGTAGGTCCGCTTGCGGTCGTAGTTCGGTGCTCCGTAGGCGTCGAAGGTTCCGACGTTGGTCACGCATCCGCCCGGGAAGCGCAGGAACTGCGGGTCCATGGCCTCCATCATCTCGGCGAGGTCCTTGCGCATGCCGTTCTCGCGGCCCTTGTACGTCTCCACCGGGAAGAGGGAGACCATGTCCAGGCGCACGTCGCCCGAGCCCTGAGCGAGCACCGCGAGGCGCGCGACCGAGGTCGTCGTGGTGGCTGTGAGCGTCGCCTCGTACCGGGTCCACGCGTCGCCGGCCACGTCGACCGTGGTGGAGCCGTAGACGATCGCGCCCGTGACGTCCTCGAGCTGGACGGTCAACGGTGTGGCGCCGGCGTCGGTCCGGGCGAAGACCGAGAAGCGGTACTCCTGCCCGGCGGTGAGCGCGATCCCGGAGTTGTAGCCCGTGTTCCGCACGCCGCCGAGGGAGCCTGCGGTCCCTGTCACGGGCAGGTGGAGGTAGAACCGGTTGTTCTCGTTGAGCATCTCCGCGTCCGTCACGACGGACGGGGTGACGGACGCGCCACCGCGCTGAACGGTCTCCCACGCGGTGAGGCCCGTGTAGGCGGCGTTGTCGGCGGTCGAGTACTCGAAGGAGCGGTTCTGGACGAGCTCGGCGTAGAGCCCGCCGTCGGCTGCACGGTTGATGTCCTCGTAGAAGATGCCGTAGAGGTCGTCGCTGATGTCCGTCGTGACGCCGTCGGCGTCGATCGTGATCGCGTGGCCTGCCGACGCCTGAGGCGCCGCGCCGAGCACGAGACGCGTGGCCGAGGCGTCGTCGGTGAGGGCGAGCACTCCGTCGACCAGACCGATGGCCTGGGTTCCGGACTCAGGGCGCAGGAGGAGCTTCCCGCCGCCCGCGTCCTGCAGCCGCAGCGTGGTTCCGGGGGTGCCGACGCCGGCCAGCACCAGCCGGCCTGACCCGTCGAGCACGAGCGCCCGTCCGGTCGTCGGGTCCGTCAGCGTGATCCCACCGGCGGTGGCAGTCGCCACGAAGGCGAGCGTGGGCGTGGGGCGCGTCGCCCCGAGCGTGATGGTCCCGTCTGCCTGGAGCGTCAGGTACGGACCGTCCGTCACGCTGCGCAGCGTGAACGCCTCGGGCGGGATGACGTCGGCGCCCTCGACGGACGCCACGGCCACATAGTCGAAGGTGGCCTGATGGCCGGTGCCGTCGGCCGCTGCGAGGGCGTACACCCCGATCTGCGTGACCGAGAAGGTCACCGGCTGAGACGACGCCTCGACCCACTCGTCGTCAAGGAGGTAGCTGGTCGTGATGACGTCTCCCACCCGCTGTATGCGCAGGGTCTCAGACGTCGAACCGGGACGGGGCACGAATGACGAGCCGTAGACCGCAGCCGTCTCTGTCCCCGACTCCACGACGACGGGGCCGCCAGCGGCGAAGCCGACGTGGGAGAGACCCAGTCGCACGTAGTTGTCGATGTCCCGCCACGCGATGAGGCCCGCGCCTTGGAAGTCCTGGCTCACCGGCGCGGTCACCTGCGTGACGGCAGTGAAGTCTCCCACCGGTACGTCGACGAGCACGATGTTGCGGGCGGTGTTGCTGCCCTGCCACGTGTCGCCGGTGAGGGAGGCGATCGTCAGTGCCCCGTCCTCGAGCGCGATGTTCTCCGGGACTGCGTCATGCACGGTCCAGCGGGCGTCGAGGGTGGTTCCGGCGAACTCGTCGACCCAGGCGTCGGCGGGGATCACCCCGGGCAGCGCGTCGGCGTAGGCCGGTGGCGCTGAGGCCGGGAGGGACACTGCGGCGGCAGCTCCCATCAGCGTGAGGGCCAGTGTCGAGGCCAGGGCGCGTCGGCCTCGGGGTCGGGTGGTGCGGTCGATCGTTCTCATGGGGCTCCTGCCACAGTCGGGGTTGATGGCCGAGGGCTGCTGGCCAAGACGGACCTACATCGATGTAGATCTGAGGCACGACAAAATCGTCGCCATGCAGGGGGAATGAGTGGTGCTGGAAGGGCGTGATGCCGGTGAACGGGTAGCGCTAGCTGCGCTTGTGGGAGATGGCGCGCTGCAGGATCACGAAGGCCAGCAGCACGGCGCCGATGAAGACCTTCGTCCACCAGGAGTCCAGACCTTCGCGGGCGATGAGCACCTGGATGAGCCCGTAGACGAGCACTCCGATCCCGGTGCCCAGGACGTAGCCGCCGCCTCCGGTGAGGATCGTCCCGCCGATGACCACCGCGGCGATGGCGTCGAGCTCCATGCCGATCCCGGTGAGGTTGAAGCCGGACTTGGTGTAGAAGGCGAAGAGGATGCCCGCGATCCCGGCGCAGGTGCCGCTGATGACGTAGACCCACACCTGGGTGCGTGCACTGTTCAGGCCCATGAGCGTGATCGCGTTGCCGCCGTCGCCCACCCCGATGCCGTAGACGGACCGGCCGAACCGCGTGTAGTGCAGGATGTAGAACCCGACGGCCAGCACGACCAGCCCGACGATCATCGACAGGTTGATCTTCCAGATGTCGCGGCCTTCGCCGAACTTGAGGCTCCACGAGGCCAGGCTCGCGAACTTCTCGTCCTTGATCGCCAGGGACTGCACGCTCACCACGTTGCACAGGCCGCGGGCGAGGAACATCGCGGCCAGCGAGGCGATGAACGGTTGTATCGCGAAGTGCTGGACCATCACCCCGATGAGCAGACCGAAGCTCGAGCCGATGAGCACGCCGGCGATGAGCACGACCGGGAGCGGGACGCCCATCGGCAGCAGGGTCGCGATGACCAGCCCGACGAGGGCGACGACGGCGCCGACCGAGAGGTCGATCCCGCCGGTGAGGATGACGAAGGTCATCCCGACGGCGAGGACCAGCAGGTAGGAGTTGTCCACCAGCAGGTTGGAGAAGAGCTTGACGGAGACGAAGCTGCGTTCCCCGCCGTAGCGCGCCTCACCGATCGCGAGCATGATCACGAGGGTGAGCACGGTGCCCAGGACGGGCAGGAAGCGACGGTCGAGCAGTCGCTTGCCGAGTGCGGAGAGGGCTCGCTTGGCCCCCGCCGGGGTGCGCGGTCCGGCGCCGGCGGGCGCCGGAGCCGGGGTGGTCGCGGTCCCTGTGGTCGTGGACATCAGACTGCCTCCTCGACGGTCTTGCGCGCGGCCGGCGAGGGCAGCCGGACGGAGCCGATCATCTCGCGCAGCCTGGGCGACTGGGCGACGCACACCGCGATGATCACGATGGCCTTGAACAGCGGGGTGATCTGCGAGGGGATGTGGAAGATCACCACGGCTCGCTCGATCGTGGACAGGATGAGGGCGCCGACGACGGTGCCACCCAGGAAGAACTTCCCGCCTGCGAGGGTCGTGCCGCCGAGCACGACGCACATGATGGCGTCCATCTCCTTCATCAGGCCGATGTTGTTGGCGTCGGCGGCCATGGTCGGGGCGCCGTAGACGATCCCGGCCAGCCCGGCGAGCAACCCGCACAGGATGTAGACGAACCACGTGATGTTCCGCGACGGCACCCCGGCCAGCCGCGAGGCTTCCCGGTTGATGCCGATGCTCTCGAGCAGCATGCCGAGAGCGGACTTGCGCACCAGCAGCGCCACGAGCACGAACACCACGGCGGCGATGACGACCGGCGTCGGGATCCCCAGCACGAAGCCGGACCCGATGAACTTGAACGGGGCGCTGGTGACGGTGGTGATCTGCCCCTGGGTGATGAGCATGGCGATCCCGCGGCCGGCGACCATGAGGATCATCGTCGCGATGAAGGGCTGGATCCCCAGGACGGAGACGAGGAAACCGTTGAAGGTCCCGAAGATCACCGCGACCGCCAGGCCGATCATCACCGCCACGAGGGCGGTGGAGACGCTCCCGGCGCTGGAGGACGCGTCCAGGTAGGTGAGGGAGACGGCCAAGGAGATGGCCATGACCGCTCCGACGGACAGGTCGATCCCACCGGTCGCGATGACCAGCGCCATGCCCAGCGCGAGCAGCAGCGGGGTCGCGCTGAAACGCAGGATGTCGATGATCTGGCCGAAGAGGTGACCGTCCTGCACGCTGATGCTCAGGAAGCCCGGGCTCCGCACGCCGCAGGCGAGGAGGAGCGCGACGAGCGCCACGACCGGCCAGAACAACCGGTGGTGGACCACCTGCTGCAGCCGGTCGCGCCCGGTCGTCGCCGGACGCGCGGCGGCGGTGTCACGGACAAGCACGTCATTGCTCATGCCGCGCTCCCTTCGGTCTCTGTGATGCTGTGGCCTGCGGCGATGCTCGCGAGGATGGTGTCGGTGGTGACGTCGGGTCCGTTCTGGATCTGCTCGACCAGCACCCGGTCGCGCAGGATCTCGATCCGCTGGCTCACCCGCAGGACCTCTTCGAACTCCGAGGAGATGAAGACGACGGACATGCCCTCGCCTGCCAGGTCCGCGACGAGCTTCTGGATCTCGGCCTTGGCGCCGACGTCGATGCCGCGAGTCGGTTCGTCGAGCACGAGGATCCGTGGGGCGGTCGCCAGCCAGCGGGCCAGCAGGACCTTCTGCTGGTTCCCACCCGAGAGGTTCTTGATGAGCATGTTCGGGTTGGCCGGGTAGATGTTGAGCGCGGTCATGTACTTCTCGACCAGCGCGTCGAGCTCTCGCCGTGGGACCGGGCGCCACATGCCTCGGATCGTCTGGACGGCCAGCGCGATGTTCTCGCGCACCGTCAGGTCCCCGATGATGCCTTCCTTCTTGCGGTCCTCGGAGGAGTAGGCGATGCCGTGCTTGAGCGCCACGAGAGGGTCGGAGAGCTTGACGGTCCGGCCGTCCAGCTGGACCTCCCCGTGGTCGGGCTTGTCGGCGCCGACGAGCAGCCGTGCTGCCTCGGTCCGGCCGGAGCCGAGCAGGCCGGCCAGCCCGACGATCTCACCGGGGTAGAGCGCGAGGTCGTAGGGCTGGATCTGACCGCTCTTGCCGATGCCGATCGCGGAGAGCGCATGGACGTCGCCGTCCTTGGACACCCGAGCCACCGACCGGGCACCCTCTTCGATGCTCGCGAGCTCCTCGCCCGAGCGCCCGATCATCTTCGAGATGAGCTCGAAGCGGGGCATCTCGGCGGTGAGATAGCTGCCGACCAGCGCGCCGTTGCGCAGCACCGTGAGCCGGTCGGAGATCTCGTAGATCTGGTCGAGGAAGTGGGAGACGAACAGCACCGCGACGCCTCGGTCGCGCAGGCTGCGGATGACGGCGAAGAGCTCGTCGACCTCGGCCTTCTGCAGGCTCGAGGTCGGCTCGTCGAGGATGAGGACCTTGGCCTCGACCACCGTCGAGCGGGCGATCGCACACAGCTGCTGCACGGCGATCGAGTGTGCGGACAGCATCGAGGCGGGATCGATGCCCAGGCCGAGCTTCTCCAGGTACCGGGCGGCCTCGGCGCGCATCGCGCGCCAGTTGATGAACGGGCCGGTGCGGGGCTCGTGCCCGAGCATGACGTTCTCAGCGACGGACAGGTTGGAGCACAGGTTGACCTCTTGGTACACCGTGCTGATGCCGGCCTTCTGGGCGGCGTTCGGGCCGCTGAAGGACTCCTCCACCCCGGAGACCAGGATGCGGCCGGAGTCGATCTGGTACACCCCGGTGAGCGCCTTGATGAGGGTGGACTTCCCGGCACCGTTCTCACCCATGAGGGCGTGGACCTCACCGGGATAGAGCGTGAAGTCGACGCCGTCGAGGGCCTTGACCCCGGGGAACGCGATGGTGATGCCGGTCATCTCCACGACGGGAGACGCGGCTGGGGCTGCTGCCTGTGACATCTTGGCCTTTCCTGCTGCTCGCTGCTGGACTCGCTGTGCGTACTGCCACCAGGTGCGGGTCGTGCGCACCACGCTGAGCAGCCGCTGCCACTGTGCGGGCGGGCCCATGGACCCGCCCGCACCCTGCGGTTCAGCTCAGCTCGGTCCTGCGGTCAGAAGGAACGACCGTCGATGACCTCTTGCGTGATGGTCTGGTCGAAGGCCTCGTCCACCACGATGGTGGACTTCTCGACGTCCTCGCCGGCAGCGACCTGCTTGATGAGCTCGAGGAGCTGGTCACCGAAGGCCGGGTTGCACTCGACGACGTAGTTGAACTTGCCCTCGAGGAGCGCGACGAGGCCGTCGTGGACACCGTCGACCGTGACGATCTGGATGTCCTGGCCGGGGACCTTGCCCGCGGCCTCGATGGCCTCGATGGCCCCCAGGCCCATGTCGTCGTTGTGGGCGAAGATCAGGTCGAGGTCCGGGTAGGCCTGAAGAGCAGCCTCGACGGCCGCCTTGCCCTCGGTGCGGGTGAAGTTGCCCGAGGCCTCACCGATGACGTTGTCACCGATGACCGATCGGAAGCCGTCCTGACGGTTGGCCTGCGCACCGGAGCCCATGGTGCCCTGCAGCTCGAAGATCTTGGCGTCGGGGTGGTTCTCCTTGACCCACTCCCCTGCCGTGACGCCCTCGGCGGTGAAGTCCGCGCCGATCCAGGTCACGAAGGGGTCCTCGACGGTCGTGTCGACCGTGCGGTCCACCAGGACCACCGGGATGCCGGCGTCCTTGATGTCCTGGAGCACCTCGTCCCAGCCGGTCTCGATGACCGGGGAGAAGGCGATGACGTCGACGTCCTGGTCGATGAAGTCGCGCAGGGCCTTGATCTGGTTCTCCTGCTTCTGCTGCGCGTCGACGAAGGTGAGGTTGATGCCGTTCTCGGCCGTGAGGTTGGCCTTGATGGACTCGGTGTTCGCGGTGCGCCATCCGCTCTCGGCGCCCAGCTGGGAGAAGCCGACCTTGATGGTGCCGTCGCCGCCGGAGCCGCCGTCTCCCTCGGCCTTGCCGTCGGAGCCGCAGGCGGCGAGGGACAGCAGCGAGAGCGCTGCGATGGCGCTGACTACTCCGCGCTTGAATGACATGGTCATATCTCCTCCTTGAGACGTGCCTGGCCGTCATCCTCGACGTCAAGCTCGGGTCGAAGACCTCCGATGGTCTCCCTTGTCCTGAATGTTAGCGCTCACACTCTCAACATCTCTCGTCTTTGCGGTAACTGTTTCGTAACGGAAAGTTCGGCGGAGAGCGCCGAGACCGGACGTAGTCGACGTCCCACCCCTACTGCACAGAAGCCCCGGCGTCGCCGAACCGGCGAAGCAGCAGGTCACGCTCGGCGGCCGTGATCGCCAGGATCGAGCCGTGCCGCGGGTCGGCCGGCAGCCGGGCCTCCGCGCACAGCGTCCACGGTCCGGTGGCCAGGTCCGTGGACTCGAAGGGCAGGTATCCGCGCTCGCCGTACTCGTCGATGAACAGGTACCAGCGCTCCTCGGTCAGGGACTTCACCACGCACGGCCCCTCCCCGCGGCGGATCCCCACGGCTGGGTCGGGATGGATGCCGATGCCTCCCACCAGGTACTCCCACTGCGTGCTCAGCAGGTCCGCGCTCCGCTCGAGCAGGACGGACTTGCCCAGCGGCGTCGCTGGATCAGTCGTGGGATCAGTCGCGGGCTCGGTCCCCACCGCCACCCCCGCTGTCCCCACCGCCCCCACCGTGCCCACCGCATCGCGGGCGACGTCCCGCTCGTCCTTGCTGAAGCGGTAGAAGACGCCGTCGTGCTCGATCACGGTCGAGTCGATCACCGAGTGTCCGGGGTCCACCCAGACGCTGGCCGGGGTGAAGGTGCGGAAGTCGCGCGTCCTGGCCAACAGCATCCGGTTGTAGCTGTCCCCCGTGTGCTCGGGGTCGCCCTCCGGGTAGAGCATGGAGGCCCAGTAGACCGCGAAGCTGCCTGACTCCTCGTGCCAGGTCACCTCGGGCGCCCAGACGTTGCCCGCCTCCGGGCCCGCCACCTCCGCGAGCCACGGCTCGCTCCAGGTGACGAGGTCAGGCGACTGCCAGACGACGATGGACCGGCTGCCGGTGCGCTGGCAGGTCATCCAGTCGTGGTGAGGGTGGATGCGCAGGTCGGTTGCGACGAGGAAGAACCCTCCGCCGATCGGGTCACGGACCAGGAAAGGGTCGCGGACACCACCCTGACCCAGCGTCGACGTGAGGATCGGGCGGCCGCCGTCGAGCTCGTCCCAGACCAGCGGAGAGTCCCCGCGGCTCACCGCGAACCGCACCTGCTCGCCGTCGGGCAGGTGCTCACCGGTGAAGTAGGCGAAGAGGAATCCGGCGGGTGCGCTCATGGCTGTCCTGTCGTGACGTCGGTGTGCGGCAGAACGCCGATCGTAGCGACCGCCCGTCCCGCCTGTCCCCAGACGCGAACAGCGAGGGCGCAGCTCTCGCTGCGCCCTCGCTGTTGTGCCTCGCCTTTCGCGGAGGCGAGGCGGTCCGTCAACCGGTCACAGGTGACCGGTGACGGACCTGTCTCAGAAGCCCTGCGCCAGGCGGTAGTACGCCTGGTTCCAGCGCAGCTCTTGGGCAAACTGGCGCGCCTCGGTCTTCTCGTCGATCGTGACCAGCTCGGTGCGGGCCATGTCGGAGAAGTCCTGGAAGGCCTCCAGCCCGACGGCGGTGCTCATCACCGTGTGGTGCGCGGCGCCGGCCAGCAGCCACGCCTCGGCGGAGGTCGCGAAGTTCGGCTGCGGCTTCCACACGGCACGGGCCACGGGCAGGTTCGGCAGCTCGTGGTCCGGCTCGATGACGTCGACGACGTTGACGGTGAGGCGGAAACGCTCGCGCATGTCTGACATGGCCACCACGACGGCGGGGCCGGCGTCGGTGTTGAAGACCAGGCGGACCGGGTCCTCCTTGCCACCGATGCCGAGCTCGTGGATCTCCAGGCTGGGCTTGGAGGTGGTCAGCGAAGGGCAGACCTCGAGCATGTGGGCGCCGAGGATCTTCTCGTCGCCGGGGGTGAGGTCGTAGGTGTAGTCCTCCATGAGCGAGGCGCCACCGGGCAGGCCGTAGCCCATGACCTTGGCGGCACGCACGAGAATGGCGGTCTTCCAGTCACCCTCAGCACCGAAGCCGTAGCCCTCGGCCATGAGGCGCTGCACGGCGAGCCCGGGGAGCTGGCGCAGCTCGCCGAGGTCCTCGAAGTTGGTGGTGAAGGCACCGAAGTCACCGGCCTCCAGGAAGGAGCGCAGGCCGGCCTCCTGGCGGGCGCCGTAGCGCAGCGACTCGTGACGAGCGCCGCCCACGCGCAGCTCCTCGGCGACGTCGTAGAGCTCCTCGTACTCGGCGACGAGCGCGTCGATGACGGACTCCTCGACGGCGTCGACCGCGGCGACGAGGTCGTTGACCCCCCAGGTGTTGACCGAGACGCCGAGGCTGATCTCCGCCTCGGTCTTGTCACCCTCGGTGACCGCGACGTTGCGCATGTTGTCACCGAAACGGGCCAGGCGCAGGTTGCGCACGGCGTCGAATCCGGCGGCTGCGCGCGTCCACGTCGCGATGCTCGCGATGACGGTCGGGTTGGACACGTGCCCGACGACGGTCTTGCGCGGCACGCCCATGCGCGTCTGGATGTACCCGAACTCCCGGTCACCGTGGGCGGCCTGGTTGAGGTTCATGAAGTCCATGTTGATGTCAGCCCACGGCAGCTCGACGTTGGCCTGGGTGTGCAGGTGCAGCAGCGGGGTGTCCAGGGCGTCGAGGCCCCGGATCCACATCTTCGCCGGGGAGAAGGTGTGCATCCAGGCGATGAGGCCGATGCAGTTCTCGTCCGCGTTGGCGGCCAGGGCGAGCGCCTTGATCGACTCGGAGTCCTTGAGGACCGGCTTCCACACGACCTTGATGGGCACCTCGCCCGCGGCGTCGATCGCCTCGGCGATGGTCTGCGACTGCGCGGCCACCTGGAGGAGCGTCTCCTCGCCGTAGAGGCCCTGCGACCCGGTGAGGAACCAGATCTCTTTTCCTTCGAAGGGGTTCTTCATGATGTGTCCTTTGATGACTGGTGAGGCCGCGAGGGCCTGGGGGGGGATGGGTGCTGCTGGTGCTGCGAGCGTGTCCGCTGTGGCGGCGCCGGTGGCGGCGTGCCGGTGGAGCTACCGGCCGTAGACGTTCTGGTAGCGGTCGTAGAGCGAGTCGATCTGCTCCTGAGGGATGCGCGTGGGCTCCCCCAGCTGGCGGGAGATGTGCACGGTGCGTGCCACCTCCTCGACCATGACCGCAGCCTTGACGGCCGCCTTGGCGTTCTTGCCGATGGTGAACGGGCCGTGGTTGCGCATGAGGACCGCCGGCGAGCGGCTGGTGGAGAGGGTGTCCACGATGCCCTTGCCGATCGAGTCGTCCCCGATCAGAGCGAAGGGACCGACCGGCACGTCTCCGCCGAACTCGTCGGCCATCATCGTCAGCACGCACGGGACAGGCTCGGCCCGTGCGGCCCAGGCGGTGGCATAGGTGGAGTGCGTGTGCACCACGCCGCCCACCCGGTCCATGTTCCGGTAGACGTAGGCGTGCGCCGCGGTGTCCGAGGACGGGTTGCGCGTGCCGTCGACGAGATTGCCGTCGAGGTCGCAGACGACCATGGACTCCGCCGTGAGCTCGTCGTAGGTCACGCCCGAGGGCTTGATGACGAAGAGCGGCGCGGACGTCAGGCGTTGGGACACGTTGCCCGCGGTCCACACGACGAGCTCCCAGCGGGGCAGCTCGGCGTGCAGGCGCGCGACGGTCTCGCGGACCTCGGCGATCTCGGCCTGGACCTCCGCGGTGTAGGCGGACAACCCGGTCACGGCGCTCATGCCAGGGCTCCGGTGGCCACTGCACCAGCGGTGACGTCGGCCTTGGCCTCGCGGCGGATGGCCTTGAGGCGGTGCATGACCTCGTTCGCCCCACGACCGAAGTAGTCGTGCAGCAGCGTGTACTCGGCGAAGAGCGCGTCGTAACGGACGGCGTTCTCCTCGATGGGGGTGTACGCGGCGACCGTGCGCTTGCCCATGACCTTCGCGGCCTCACGGACGTCGGCGTAGGCACCGGCGGCCACGGCTGCGTGGATGGCCGAGCCGAGGGCGGGCCCCTGGTCCGAGGCGATCGTGGACAGCGGCAGGCGCGTGACGTCGGCGTAGATCTGCATGAGCAGGGTGTTCTTGAGCAGACCGCCAGCCACGACGAGCTCGGTCACCGGGACGCCGGAGCTGTTGAATGCCTCGACGATGGTGCGGGTGCCGAAGGCCGTGGCCTCCAGCAGCGCGCGGTAGGTGTCCTCCGGCTTCGTCGCGAGCGTCTGCCCGACGACGATCCCGGACAGCTCGTGGTCAACGAGGACCGAACGGTTGCCCGAGTGCCAGTCGAGCGCGACCAGGCCGTGCTCGCCGATCTGCTGCGTGCGGGCCAGCTCGGTCAGGTGCTGGTGCACGGACACGCCCGCGGCGGCCGCGGCGTCGACATAGGCAGGCGGGACCGCGGAGTTCACGAACCAACCGAAGATGTCTCCCACGCCGGACTGGCCGGCCTCGTAGCCCCACAGCCCCTCGACGATGCCGCCGTCGACGACGCCGCACATCCCGGGGACCTCGTGCAGCTCGTTGCCGTTCATCACGTGGCAGGTCGAGGTACCCATGATCGCGGTCATCTGGCCGGGCTCGACGGCGTTCGCTGCCGGAGCGGTGACGTGCGCGTCGACGTTGCCCACGGCGACGGCGATGCCCTCGGGGAGCCCGGTCCAGGCGGCTGCCTCGGCGGTCAGGTGACCGGCGACGGCGCCGAGCTGGCCGATCTCGTGAGCGACCTTGTCCTCGACGAAGGTGGCGAAGTCCGGGTTGAGCGCACCGAGGAAGTCGGCGGAGGGGTACTCCCCGTCCTGGTAGATGCCCTTGTAGCCGGCGGTGCAGGCGTTGCGCACGTACGCGCCGCCGAGCTGCCAGACGATCCAGTCCGCTGCCTCGACCCAGTGATCGATGCGGTCGTAGACCTCGCGGTCCTCCTCGAGGATCTGCAGGCCCTTGGCGAACTCCCACTCGGAGGAGATGAGGCCGCCGTAGCGTGAGATCCACTCTTCGCCGCGGGCGTGCGCCAGCTCGTTGATCCGGTCTGCCTGGCCCTGGGCGGCGTGGTGCTTCCACAGCTTGACGTAGGCGTGCGGGCGGTCGCCGAAGCCGTCGAGCTCGCACAGCGGCGTGCCGTCGGTGGTCGTGGGGACCATGGTGCAGGCAGTGAAGTCCGTGCCGATGCCGATGATGTCGTTGACGTCGATGCCGTGCTCGGCCTGCGCCTGCGCGATCGCGGCGGGCACGGCGACCTTGAGGACGTCGATGTAGTCGGCCGGCACCTGCAGCGCCCACTCCGGAGCCAGGGGCACCGGAGATCCGCTGGTCGAGGCCGGTCCGGCAGTCAGGACGTGGTCCATGACGGCGTGCGGGTACTCGTGCACCCCGGTGCCGAGCTCGGCGCCGTCGTGCACACGCACGATCACGGCACGGCCGGACAGAGTTCCATAGTCGACGCCGACGACGAGGGCGCGCTGCGGGTCAGTCATTCGAAGCCCCATTGCTACTAGGTCTTGCAGGTGATCTGTGGACAATCCCAGGCGGACGGTGCGAGACCGAGGGCGACATCGCCCTGCGTGGGCGCCATCGCGTCCGCCGATCTGGGAGTCGCCGGACGCGACGACTCCATAATGTTAACGTTCACATTCTCATGATGCAAGACCCTCCCTACCCCCACACCCAACGACCGATCTCCCCCACACCCCACCCTCCCA
>NZ_BCRT01000024.1 GCF_001552735.1 Sanguibacter suarezii NBRC 16159 | reverse complement strand
ACCCGTTCCCACACGCACCGCAAGTGGGGTTTCACCTGTTCGTACGGCAGACCCACCGCTCCCACAACTCTGCTATGGTCAGCACACAAACTTACATACAAGGGGAAAACATGAGCAGCAAGGTCGGTCGCCGCAGCGCCGCAGCGACAAGCATTCTCTCGTTCCTGGCAGTGCTTTCGATTGCGTTCAGCGTACCGGCTTCAGCTGGCGCCACGGGCACCTCGGCATACGACAGTTTCACCATTCCGATCTACAGCATTACAGTTCCAGGTGGCCTGTTCACGCATGTAATCGAAGGATCTGGCCGGACCGCCTTGCTGCAGAATGGAGTAGCCCGTTCGCCTCAGCTTTGCTACCCGCGCGTTACGTTCCTTAACAAGGCGAACGGTGCAGTGACGTCCACCACCTATACCGCTGAGCACCAGGGATGTAAGTACATTCAGCACGAGGGCACGAGGCGCAACATCACTTGGGGATCGAATATCGACCAGTCGTGTGCCCGAATCTTGTTCGCCGGAAATGAAAAGGCTACGCATTGCCACTATATCCGCAGTTAGGGTCAAACTCGGGCACGATCGTCGTTGCGGCACTATTGCTCGGAGCGCTTAGCGGCTGTGGCGGTGAAAACAACGCCTCGGTGGAAGATCAAATCAAGGAACTCGCAGCCTCGGCACCCGAGTCTCAACAGCAGATACTCGCAGATGGTCGAGTCCTGCCCTCAGAATATGAGAGGGCCGTCATCGCCGAGCGTGATTGCGTTGAACAAGCAGGCTTCGTAGTGCACGACTTGGTCTGGAGTGAAGGGCAGCTCGGGTTTGACGCCGAGTGGATGGGCGAGATCGAAGCAGAGCAGGACGCCGCGAACATCAGAGCGCTTGACGCATGCAAGGACGATTACTCCAGGATCGTGGCACGAGCCGCAATCCTTCAGGACACCCCGACTGCAAGCGAACGCGAGGCACTTCGGCCTGAACTTGTGCAGTGCCTTCGCGCCGCAGGCATTCAACTCGAAGAAGAGGCAGACGATCAGGACATCTTCACGGCGCTCACCGATGCGGTTGACAATGCGTCCGCTTCAGAATGCGTCAATGAACACTACCAGTACTTCATAGCGGGAGAGTAGTGAGTGTACGCATCGATCGCAAAGCCGCGATCCGCAGGTTTCGAGGGGCGGGAGCGATCGCCGTGCTTTCAGCGATCGCCCCCGTTCTCGCCGTGCTGGTATGGATTGCGATTTGCACGGTAGAACTTCCATCTGAAGCAGACAGTACAAAAGCGGTAGTCACGCAACTAAGAATTGTGCCCTACACAACGCAAGTCGATGTCAAACTAGTCCCCGCTTGGCGGGATGGCACCGAAGTGCTCTTCATGGGTTCGACAGGCATTGTGACGAGCGTCTCGGCGACGAGCGGCGGCACTGTCGCAACAGGCGACGAGTTGTTTCACGCGGGCAACCAGTCGGTGCGTGCATACGTTTCAGATCAGCCGCTTGCGGCCCCGGTGGATGGGCGATCCGCAGACCACGACCAGGCGACCGTCCGGAACCTCCTAGCGTCCGTAGGGTGCCTGAGCTCGGACCGGGACTGGGAAACCCGACGGTCGGCCGCACTCCGCTGCTACACGAAGGTCAGCGGCATAGACGTTCCCCGACCGACAGCGTTCGAGCCAGGTTGGGCGGTTTGGGTTCCTCCTTACGCGACCGCCATTGATGAGGTTGTAGTACGCGCGGGGACGCTTCCTCCAAGTTCAGGAGACGTGGTGTTTCACTCTCGCAAGACGCTCGAGTCGGTCGATGTAGTGAGCGACGCGTCGGAAATCCCTGACGGTGTAATAACAATGGGCTCCCTTTCCTTCGCGGTGCAGAACAGTTCGATTGACTTAACTGAACTGTCTCAACTCGAGCCTTTCCTCGATCCGAAGTCCGAAAGCGCGCCTGCAGTGCTTGTTACCGGGGAAGAAGTCGATGCAATTGCTGTCCCGCCCGGAGCTGTGATAGCTGACACCGACGGGCGATTGTGCTACTTCGTGCGCCGAGTTGATTCCGCCGCTTCGGAGTTCCATTCTGTGATCGCAGACGTCATTGGAGGAACGGTTGGGACCACGTACCTAGCGAATAGCGGCGATACCGGCGATGAAGTGCTATTGAATCCGCGTGACATCTTGGCCGGGGCAGACTGTGCTTAGCGAAGCACTTTGCTTGGTTAACGATGTGTCTTTTCGGTATGGATCGCGACTGGATCTAGCGCTTTCCGGAGTTTCAATTCAGATTCCACAGCAATCGATTCTGTGTCTTGCGGGTCCATCTGGTTCGGGAAAGTCTACACTTTTGGCACTGTTGGGCGGGCTCCTGATTCCTCAATCCGGCACCGTCGAGTGGTATTCGGGTCACGATGCAGCGTGGATCATGCAGTCGGCGAATGTTCTTCCGCGACTCACAGTCCTCGAGAACGTGATTCTTGGCCCTATCTGCTCGGGAATCGAATTTGACGAAGCAGCCGAGAGGGCAATTCTGGCTATCAGAGAGGTCGGCCTCGGGAATCTCGAGGGCGTCCGAGCAACGCGCCTGTCCGGAGGGCAGTCGCAGCGCGTGGCCGTCGCGCGAGCCCTTGCCTCGGGCCGTCCGCTAATCATTGCGGACGAACCCACAGCGCAGTTGGACCAAGAGTCCGCCAATCTGGTGCTTGACGCTCTGCGAAGTGCTTGTGGCCGCGGGGGCACAGTGGTTATGGCGTCGCATGACCCTATGATCAGGTCTCGGGTGGACCAGGTCGTAGCGCTTCGAGATGGTGTGATCATTTCGTGAGTAACAAGAACAAGATGTCAGCGCCACGGCAGGCATTTCTCATTCATGGACTACTCTTTCCCCGTGCATTTGGTCTGGTGGGCGTTGGAGGGCTCGGCATCGTTATGGCGGCTCTATGCGCGCTCATGGTAACAAGCGCGAGCCAGGATGCGCGGCAGTATCAGACGGCCTTAGATGAGGGCGGCAATGTTCTGGTTGTCACGACCGAGAACGGTGGAACGCTCAGCGCTCCGTGGTGCGATGCCTTAATGCAGCGGAGTGACGTCGTTCATTCCGGGGGGGTTTCTAAGACACGACTTGTGCGTTATTTGCAACTCCCGGGCGAGAGATTGCAGGAAGCCCGCGTGACACCTGGATTCCTCAATCTCGTGGCCCCTTCGGCTGGATTGACGGCGGACCACGGTGTTCTCTTGGGCGAAGGAGCCGCCGAGGCGCTGGGCGCCTCAGCCGATTCCTTGTTGATCGAACAGCAGGGGGGCACCTCACCCGTGTCAGGGGTTGTCAATGTCTCGCTGCGAGATCCAAGAGCCGCGCGCTGGGTATTCGTACCAACAGCTCCGGTTGGTCGCGTTGACGAGTGCTGGGTCGAGTCCGCTCAGTATCTGCGCGAGACGACATCGAGAAGCCTGGGGCCATGGCTTGAAGAGTCGGAGCCACTACGTGTCGAGCGGCTGCGCTCGGATGCGCCCGAGGACTCGGTCGACGCAAGCCTGGGAGTCGTAACGCGGGGGTTAGTGCTTGCGCAAATCCTGCTACTCGCGGTCTTGGGCACATTCGTTGCCCGGCGTGATCGGTCGGCCGCCACGCTGCTGCGCGCGCTGGGCCTGTCTCGACGTCGGCTCACGCTTGTGGCGCTCGCTCGTTCAGCTTCGATCGGAGGCGCAGCCATGACGGTGGCTTTCGTGCTGACGGGCGTAGCGTCGGTGCTGCTCAGGGTCACGCCAGAGATCGTGTTGTCGAGCCTTGTATCCGCTGCATGCAGCGCGACGGCATTCGTGATGACATATTCCGTCTCGATGGTCACGAGGCAGTCCAGCTT
The DNA here is from genome assembly GCF_001552735.1 of Sanguibacter suarezii NBRC 16159. Lineage (GTDB taxonomy): Bacteria > Actinomycetota > Actinomycetes > Actinomycetales > Cellulomonadaceae > Sanguibacter > Sanguibacter suarezii. The sequence continues at coordinate 13,383 of NZ_BCRT01000024.1, read as the reverse complement.
GGTCGAAGACTTGCGTGACAACTAGTCGCCCTGCGCCCCACTATTTTTCTCTCGCCTATTGTTCTATTCACGTGTTGCATAGTAAAAATCAACAGCAGTTGCGGCAAGGGCCTGAGGACCCGACAGAATCGTGGCGAGGATTTGAACCATCTGCATGTCCATATTGCCCCAGATGGCAGCAGAGAAAACTATCAAGTACAGGACAAAAACACCTATGAGGATGCCGAGCGCCAGCCAGGCGCGGACCTGGTCGAGGTGCGTCCTCTTCAACCACTTCGGCTTCTTGTCACGAATGACAGCCCGTGTAGAGACGGGAGATCGCGAGTCATAGAGCCTCGCCTCATCGAAGGCGGAGCGGGCATCCGGAGAGGGGGCTTCGACACCCTCGCCGGGCGACAACTCCTCGTCACCACTCCCCGAAGGGCCTTGGTCGTCCCTCACCTGAGCTGAGCCATGCGGGTACAGCGAGGACCTGGACCGGGCAGCGAAGGTTTCACTGCCGCCGGTCGGCGTCGCCTTATGCCTGTTCGCAAGGCTCGCTGGTCCTAGTCGATAGTCGACGAAGTCACCAACCAAACTCGCTCCTCTGCTCTCAGCCTGGAGGGCCCGGGCATTCGTCTCGCAACCCATGGGTTGCGAGACGTCTCACGGGCCACCTCGCGTGCGACACGGAAACCGCGAGATGCCCACAACCCGCGAGTCTCGTAACTATGTCTCGTAAGTAGCCGGTACATTCACTGTCATGAACGTCAGTTGCGAGACACCATGACCACCACCACCGGGAAGCTCATCGGGTACGCGCGAGTCTCCACCCGCCACCAGAGCACCGACCGCCAGGTGGTCGACCTCACCACCGCCGGCGTGCGCCGCGACGATCTCTACGTCGACCACGGCGTCAGCGGAGCGCGCGCACGCCGGCCGGAGTTCGACCGAGCCCTCGACGCGCTCCACGCCGGCGACACACTCGTGATCACAACCCTCGACCGCCTCGGGCGCTCGACCGCGAACATGCTCAGCCTCGCCGACAACCTTCGCGCAAAAGGAGCAGCGCTGCGCGTCCTCAACCTTGGCGGAGGGAGCATGGACACCTCCACCGCCACCGGCGCGATGGTCTTCACCGTCATGGCCGCCCTCGCCCAGATGGAGCTCGAGATCAAGCGCGAGCGAGTCAGCGACTCCGTCACCAAACGCCGCGCGGCCGGCAAAGACCTCGGGGGTCGCCGAGCTCAGTTCACTGACAGCCAGATCCGCAACGCCCACCGACTCATCACCGCCGGCGAGCCAGCCAGCCAGGTCGCCCGCGACCTCGGGATGTCCAGGGCAACGCTTTACCGGCGAATCGCAGCCCTGCCCACAGCCTGAACTGCGCCACTTGGCCCACGGTCCCGTCGGCGTTGAGGCCGGCTGCGACCAGCGGGTGCCACTGAGCGGCCTGCGCGGGATAGACGGGTCGAGCCGAGTCGCCGGCGCGGTCCGGGTCCCGCGGGTTCTCGCGAGCCGACTCCGCGCCTACGCGGGATAACGGTCCATTATCCCGCGTAGGCTCGAGTCGAGGCGTCAGATGCGGATAGTCTTCCCGCAGTTTCCGCAGTTGATCAGGCCGTGCTGGGTGACTTTCACCCCCACGAATGTGTGGCGGCAGTGTGGGCACGTGAGGGTCGGTACTGAGGGCATGTTCTCCAACTCCTTCGTCAGAGGCCGCTCCGTTGAGCTGCCTCCCAGGAGGCTAGTCCTACCGACTGACATCTCCCGACGCTCGGTTGCGCGGGAAGAACGGATTGCGCCACATCGCTGGCGCCTGCGCAGGACAACGGTCCAATATCCCGCGTAGGCCCTGAGTAATCTCAGGTCAGTTCTGGTCCGACGGAGCCGGTAGACGTTTCTGGTTCGTCGGAGATCGAACGTCGTTGCTCGAGTGGCCGAAGACAGGCTTCGCTTCTCGAACACCACATCGGCGCCGCTCCGAGGCGGGTGCTGCCGGACGCAATGTCACCGGTTCCCGCGCCGACGCTCGGATGCAAGCGCTGCCGCATGCCCGGCGATCGCCAGGTCCGCGATCGCCCACCCTGGCGGGTCCGCCGTCGCGTCAGTCGTGTCCGTGCCCCGTCCCAGGCCGATACCGGTTCCCTTGAGGTACGCCTCTTTGCGTGACCACAGCCTGGCGAACACCTCCGCCCGGACGCCCTCCGGCGCGCTCAGGACCATCTCGCGCTCACGCGGGTGAAGGTGATCGGCGACGCGTCGGACAACAGCGGCCGAGGGATTCGGCTCCACGTCGACCCCCACCGGCAGGTCGCCGAGGGCGACGGCGACCAGTCCGCCACCATGAGCCAAGGAGAACTCCGGACCACTCGCGCCCGCGAGCACAGGTCGGCCGTGCGGACCGCCACACCCTGGGCAGGGCGCTCGTGCGAAGCGCAGCACGTCGGCACGGACACCCAGACGATGGCCGAGGACGAGGCGCAGTGCCGTGTGCGCGAGCAGGTACCGGTCCCGGTCGTCGCCCCGGCGGAGCTGCGCCATCCGTGCGTGCTCGCCCTCGTCGAGCACACCGGGCAGGTCCGTCCTGTGAGGCAGCGGCGGGACGCGCAGGATCACCGCGTCCGCTGCTGCCCCACTTCGTTCGCCCGTGCGCACCCGGGCGTCAGGGAGCGACAAGCGAGCGACGACAAGCTCACTGACAGGACCGGGCACCTGGAGGTTCATCTCTGCCACGGTACCCATCGTCGGGCCCGTCATTGTGGTGACCATCAGTCCTCTGACCTGCAGGTGCACCTGCGGTGCGCCAGATGTGCAGTGACCGAGGAGAGTGCGCAGACACCACCCGGTCCCCGGCACGCTGCTGCGGGATGCACCACGGGACGGCGCACAAGTCGAAGGAGCACAGTGGGCACGCTCGTGGTTTTCGATGGTCTCGGCGGCTTGGAGAGCTCGACGCTCGATCGGCTTCAACTCCTGTGGGCACGGCCTGAGAACGCCGTGTTCTTCCAGATGGTTTGCACCGAGCTCGACGCTGTCGAGAGACACCTCGCGCTCCACCCCGACCACCCTCTCCGTCCCCCGAACGGGCAGGACCTCACACGATGGATGACCGGTCGGGGCCTCGGCGACCTGGTCGCCCGGGGCACCATCGCCTCGGGCATGCTCATCCACGTCTACCAGGCGTGCCTCCTCCAGCCGCGGCCAGGCACCGACACCCAGACTCCGCCTGTCGGTGCGATCGGCCACAGCCTCGGAGTGCTCGGTTCCGTGCTCGCGGCCACCACCTCGAGGAAGAACGACGCCTACCTCAAGCTCGCAGCCGTCACACTGCGACTCTTGGCCATCACCCTCGTGCGGTGCCACGAAGCGGAACTCCCGCCGGGGCCCGACGTCGAACTCGTCGCCCGGTACCGTCAAGCGGTCCGGCGCGGACCTGCACCCGGGCCGATGGCAGCGATCTCCGGCATGAGACGTGGCGAGCTCGACGACCACCTGCGAGGCACAGCACCCTCAGTCGTCATAGGTCTCACCAACACCCCCACGTCACACGTCCTGTCCGGCGCGCCCGTCGACCTGCTCACGGTCTTCACCAGCCTCCAGAGCAAGCTCCGCCGGACCGGGTGGTCGTTCCTTCCGAGCGCCGTCCCCTTCCACAGCCCGCTCATGAGCCCGACAATCTCCGTCATCCAGGAGTCGCGTCGTTTCATCGGGGACCTGCTGCCGCCAAGCAACCTAGCCTTCCCGGTCTACGCGGCAGACCGCCCGCGCGACCTGCGTGACAGCGGGGACCTGATCAACGAGTTCTTGGACCTCTCGCTTTCACGGCCCGTGGACTGGCCCGCGACTCTCGCAGAGGTCCTGTGCCGTTCGTCCATCGACCACGTGCTGGACTACGGCCCCGGCGCCGGAGCCCGTCGTTTCACCAAAGAGTGTCTCCGCGACAGTCCCGCGCCCGTCCGGTTCGGGAGCGCCCGGCCCGACCCCTCTCCCTGAAAGGACAGATCTACTGTGCGATGCCTGATGTTCCCCGGACAGGGAGTACAACGACGAGGGATGGGGGCGGGGCTCTTCGCCGCTTTCCCGGACGTCACCCACCTTGCGAGTGATCTCCTCGGACTTTCGATCGAGGAGCTGTGCACGAACGACGCAGGCCGACAGCTTCGTGACACCCGTTACGCACAGCCTGCGGTGTTCGTCGTCAACATGCTCATGCATCTTCGACACGCGCAGGAGCACGGGTCCGCCTACGACTACTACGCGGGACACAGTCTCGGCGAGTACAACGCGCTGGTAGCGGCTGGTGTGCTCACCTTCGACGACGCGTTGCGTGTCGTAGTCCGCCGCGGCGAACTCATGTCCGAGATCGCTGGAGGAGGGATGTCGGCCATCCTGGGCGTCGGCACGACCGTGGTCGAGCGCGCGATCCGCGACAGTGGACTGACACACGTCTTTGTCGCCAACCGCAATGCCCAGACGCAGACGACGATCGCGGGTGACCGGCACGAGGTCAGTCTCGTCGCCAAGGCACTGGCCGACCTGCCGACCGTTCGGGCGGTCCCGCTCAACGTCAGCGGACCGTTCCACACGCCCCTCATGTCAGCGGTCGAGCCTGCACTGCGAACCGTCCTGGCGGAGTGCGAGTTCGCGGTGGACGCGAGTCCAGTCGTCTCGAGTGTCACGGGCGCGCTGTTTACGCCCGAGGACGGTGTCGACCTCCTGGGCAGACAACCCTCTGTGCCGGTCGAGTGGGTCCGTGCGATCGCCACCTTGCGCGCTGCAGGCGTCACCTACTTCGACGAGGCGAACGGCAAGACGCTGACCGCCCTTCTCCACTGACCCACCACCATGTCCGAGAGCGTAGGAAGAAGCACCATGAGCATCGCAATCATCGGTACATCGGTCGAGCTGCCCGACGTCAACGGGATGGACAGCTTCTGGCACCTCATCAGCAGCGGTACGAGCCTCACCCGACCATTTCCCAAGCACCGTCAGGACCTGGTCACCGAGTACATCCGTTACTGGCGTGCGACGGTCCTCGAGCCGATCGACGAGGCCGACGTGGAATACCACGACGGCTGCTATCTCGAGTCGGTCGGAGAGTTCGACCACACGGCGTTCGGCATGTCCCCACGCCAGGCGGCGCTCACCGACCCCCAGCACCGCATGGCGACGCGCGCGATGTTCCTCGCCCTCGAGGACGCCGGGTATGGGACGGACCGGCTGCGTGGGAGCCGCACCGGGGTGTTCGTCGGCTTTGCCACCAACCCCGGTTCGACCTACCTGGACTACCTGAGCCGGATCGATCCGTCGCTCGGACAGCAGGCGCTCACCGGGAACATCCCGACGATGATGGCGAACCGGATCTCGCACATGCTCGACCTGAAGGGGCCGAGCCTGGTCGTCGACTCTGCATGCTCCGCCACACTCGTCGCCCTCCACCAGGCACGCAATGCGATCCTTGCCGGTGACTGCGACATGGCTGTGGTCGCCGGCGCACGGCTCGTTCAGTCACCTGTGAAGCACCCGCTCTCGGCGATCGGCATCGAGTCCTCGGATGGCGTCACCCGCACGTTCGACGAGGACGCCGACGGCACGGGGTTCGGCGAGGGCTCAGGTGCGGTCGTGCTCAAGCGCCTGGACCGGGCCATTGCAGACGGCGACCGGATCTACGCGAAGATCCTCGGCAGCGCAGTCACGCACGACGGGAAAACCGAGGGCATCACTACCCCAAGCGCGGCTGCCCAGGCGGAGCTTCTCCAGTCGGCCTGGGCCAGCGCCGGAATCGACCCACGGACGATCGGATACCTCGAGGCGCACGGCACCGCGACGGAGGTCGGCGACCCGATCGAGAACGCGGGAATGCGGGCGGCCTTCGCGCAGCACACCACCGACCAGCACTTCTGCGCGGTAGGGACGGTCAAGGCCAATGTCGGGCACCTCTTCGAGGGCTCAGGTGTCATCGGGATCCTCAAAGCGGTATCCGTCCTGCAGCACCAGCAGATCCCCCCGCAGGCCAACTTCGTGACGGCCAACCCTCGTCTCGCCTTCGACACCGGACCCCTGTACGTCCCGACCGAACTAAAGCCCTGGACTTCAGAGGGCTCGCCCCGACGTGCCGGCGTGAGTGCCTTCGGCCTCGGGGGGACGAATGCCCATGTAGTCCTTGAGGAGTACACGCCTGAGGAATCCTCACCGTCACCCGACGGGCACCACGTTTTCGTCCTCAGTGCAGCGACCCGCCGTTCCCTGTCTGCGCTCGTCGACGCGTACATCATCTTCATCGACGATGGGCACCTGGAAGGGGTCGATGTCGCAGACGTGTGCTGGACGGCTCAGATGTCACGTTCCTCGCACGCCCATCGCGTCGTACTCGTGGTCCGCGATCTCGACGAGCTGCGATCCGGGCTCGTCCGCACACGCGACTCAGGACAGGTCGAGCTCGGCCGATCAGCGGAGGGCCAGACGGCCTCTCGATACCTCGCAGGCGAGACGATCGACTGGACGGCACTCAGCACGGGTGCCTCAGCTCGCCGCATCGTCCAGCTGCCGCAATATGCGTTCGACAACGCTCCCGCATGGGTCGAGTTTCCCGACGACTGGAGGAGTTCGTCGTCGCTGGGCGAGCCACCCACGCAGCACACACTCACCCACGACGTCGAGCTGCGTCCTGCGGAGCGGTCCAGCGACACCGCTCTCACCGGGCCGATGCTCGCTCTCGTCGACCCCACCACGACAGCTGGATCGGTGGTCGAACTGGCGTTCCCGGAGGCGAGGATCCTTCATCTGGGCGAACCCCTGGTCGAGGGAGGCACACCGTTCGCGGTCGACGACCCCTCGTTGCTCGCTGAACTCGTCGACCACCTGGAGAGCGCGGGGATCGAACGCCTCGTCTATGGGCTTGCCTTCGAGACGCACCCCGCCGATACCATCGCCGAGGTCGATCGACGCTCCAAGAAGAACCTCTACGGCCTGTTCCAGCTGGCGAAGGCGCTCATCGCCGGCGGTGCCAAGCTTGATCTCACGGTGCTCTCGCACCGCGCGGTCGCGGCCGAGGAGGGTGAGGCCGCCGTCGTCGAGAACGCCACGCTCGTCGGCTTCGGAAAGGTCATCGCTCGCGAATACCCGTATGTCCACCTCAAGCACATCGACGTGGACGAGCACGTCCACCCGTCGCACCTGCGTGCCGAGGTGCTCTCCGCAGAGCGCGGGCTGTCCGTGCTGCGGGGTGACGCGCGCCTGAGAGAAGTATTCGTCGAGGTCGCCAACACCATCCGCGACCAAGACCCGACAGCCGCGCGACCGTACCTCCGCGCAGGCGGCACGTACCTCGTGACCGGGGGCACGGGGGCGCTCGGCCTGGCCGTCGCCCATGACCTTGCTCAAGCACAGCCAGACGCCACGCTGATCCTCGCTTCACGCTCAGGGTTGCCCGCACGCGAGACCTGGGACGAGATCCTGGCTTCTGCTTCGGACGAGAGGATCGCGCGCACCCTCCGGCAGGTCAGCCGGATCGAGGCCCTCGGGGCAACGGTCATCGGCCTGTCCGTCGATGTCGGCGACACCGACGCGTGGTCGATCGCGATCCAGGGCCTGCTGCGCGACCACCACCGGATCGACGGAGTCGTGCACGCCGCCGGGCTGCCTGGCGGGAGCACGATCATGTTCCGCGAGTCGTCCGACGTCGCGGACGTCGTCCGCGCGAAGGTCCACGCGGCATGGGTGCTGGAACGAGAGCTGCGCGACTCTCCACCCGACTTCATCGCCCACTTCTCCTCGGTCGCCGCAGTCTTCCCTGCCCCAGGGCAGGCCGACTATGCGGCCGCCAACTACTTCCTCGACAACCTGGCCAGGGCACGAGCAGGTGGACCCACGCACGTGACGGCGCTGGACTGGGTCGCGTGGAAGGAGATCGGCATGGCCGTCGACTTCGGCACGAACGGCGACACCATTTTCAGGGCGATCCCGACGAGCGACGGCCTCGCCGTTCTCGACCTGGCGCTGCGATCTGGACGTTCACGTCTCTTCGGTGGCGAACTCAACTACCGGGGAGAGCTCATCGACATGCTCCGATCGTACGACGTCGCACTGTCGTCCGAGATCGACTCGACCGTCAGGCTCCACATGCTGGCGCTAGACGAGCGCCGAGCGAAGGCCGCAGGAAAGATCCGCTCCGCGGTCTCGGCGGTACAGGTCGAAGCCGTCGGACGGGACGACGCGCCGTGCACCGCAACCGAGCTCAAGGTTGCGCAGTGCCTCGCCTTGTCGCTCGGCTACCAGACGATCGACGTCGACGAGGACTTTTTCACGCTCGGCGGCGACTCGCTCATGGCCACCGGAGTGGCTGCGAACATCGCCGCCGTCCTCGGCGTGCCGTATGACTCGGCCGACCTCCTGGCGGACCGCACGATCAGCGAGATCGGCTATCACGTCGACGAGCTCCTCGATGGCGTCGAGCAGGCCGGGGAGATCCGTTGACCGACCTGACAGACGGGCCGGTGCTGCGCCGCATCACGCAGTTCGCTGTTCCGCTCACCCTCGCCAGCATCTTCCAGAACCTCTACCTGCTCGTGGACAGCGTCGTCGTCGGCCGATTCCTCGGCGTGACGGCGCTGGCCGCAGTCGGTGTGGCGGGCCCGATCATCTACCTCCTCAACGCGATGTTCATCGGGCTGAGCACAGCGTTCACGATCCGTGTCGCGCGGCTCGTCGGTGCGAGGAAGGACGCTGAGCGTCGCGGCGTCGTCGCGGCGCTGGCCGCGACGACACTCGTGTGGACGGTGGGCTGCATGGTCGTCACCTTCCTCCTCTCAGGATTCGTCCTCTCGCTCATGGGGATCACCGGTGACCTCGCGGCCAGCACCGACCTGTACCTGAGATGGCTCGCGCTCGGCTTCCCGGGGCTCTTCGGTTCTGCGGCGCTGAGCGCGTATCTGCGGGGACTGGGCGACTCCTCCGCTGCCATGTGGATCCAGCTCGTCGGAAACATCGTCAACGCCGTCCTCGTGTGGTGGTTCGTCGCCGGTCTAGGGCTTGGGCTCGAAGGTGCCGCGATCTCGACCGCGATCGGCGCGACCGTGGCCCTCGTCGCAGGAGTCGTCGTCACCCAGCGACGTCACCCGTTGCCCGCAGGGCGCGTGGTCCGGGGGCCGGTCCTGGCCGAGCTTCGTGCGGCGACCCGGCTCGGTCTGCCGCTCGCCTACCAGCACATCGTCCTGTCCCTGGGCATCATGATCCTGGTGGTGATCGTCGAGGCCTACGGGGAGACCGCGATCGCGGCCTTCACGGTGATCGCGAGGATCGAGGGGTTCGCCGCCATCCCGTTTCTCGCCCTCTCCGGGGCGACCACCGCGTTCGCTGCGCAGAACCTGGGCAAGCACGACGAGGCCAGGGCCCGGCGGGGGTTGCTCGCGACACTTCAGCTCACAGCCCTGCTCGCGGTCCCTCTCTCCGTGCTGCTCGTGATCTTCCGTGGACCGATCGCGCGTCTCTTCGTCGACGACGTCGCAGCGCAGGAGCTCACCGGAACCTACATCCTCGTGATCATCCCGTTCTTGACGCTGTACGCGCTCATGGTCGTCCTGCACGGCCAGCTCAACGGGATGGGCCGCACGGTAGCACCGCTCGTCTGCACGATCATCGCGTTCGTCGGCGTCCAGCTGCCGTTCGCTGCGGTGATGGGCCGCTGGTTCGGGCTGCAGGCCGTCATGTGGGCGGTGGTCGCCAGCTGGACGGTGGGTCTCGCCTGCTCGGTGATCGTGCTGCGGGAGTTCATGGTCGATCGGGCCCCTGCAGTCCCAGCTCCAAGCTCGCCCCGAGCTGACGAGCCTCAACCTCAGACCTGACGAGCCGTCACGACGACGGTGGTCGGCGCGTCGACCAACCCACACCTGGCGCGCCGACCATGATCGTCATCGAGCACCGACGCTGGACGCTACGAGCGTCGTGCGAACGGTGACTTGGTCTGCATTGAGGATCGCCAGCTGGAGGTCGGACATGTTCCGGGGAAGGTCGAGCCCGAACTCGGCCAGCTCGCCTCGGTAGGTGGCGATGACGTCGAGGGCGTCCACGCTTCGATTCTCGAAGAAGCGGGAGGCGGCTTTCAGGTAGGTCAAGGAGCCCTCGCTCGCCAGCTGTTCCGCCTCCAGCGTCGCCTGGAACACGTTGCCGGTGAGCAGGTCGGCGACGCACCGGATCTCGCGCAGCCGCAGCAGATGACGCTCGGTCCATCGGCGGTAGTCGTTGAACCACCTGGTCGACGGGAGATCGGTCGCGAACGCCCTCCTCCCGAGCAGGAGAATCCCTCGCTCAGCCTCCGAGCGCGCGTCATGGGGTGCTGTGGGGAGAAGACGCGAGGCCTTGCGGACTGCGGCCTCGGCTTCCAGCACGTCGACGTTGCCTGGCGTGACATCGAGGCAGATCCCCCCGCTGGAGTAGTTCCCTCGAGAGGCAGGGATGACGTCGAGCGCCGCGTCGGACACTCCCACTTCCCGGAGCGCTGATCGCACGCCGCTGGTGTACTTGCGCAGGTTCGAGCGGCTCGAGAGGGGCGCGCTCTCGTCCCAGAGAGCGGTGCAGATGTCGTCGTTCGAAACGAAGCAGCCCGCACTGAGGGCAAGGCGGGCAACCAGCCCGCGCTCGTGCCCAGACCGCAGTCGCACAGACCTGGTCGGCCCGGCGATCCTCACCGGTGCCACCAGCGTGACCAACAGGTCGTCCATCGGTTCCCCCTCGAGCCGAACGCAGCCCGCTTCAGTTCAACGCGCCGGTCACACCGTAGTACATCGATGGAGAACGGGATAGATCCCTCAATCGGAACTGCGGGATGACCAGCATGCGAGCCCCTCCTCAGTCCGCGGCCCGATGCGCCGCTCAGGTGCGGTCCGGGTGCGCAGGCGCGGCAGGATAGCCCGAGCCACCCACTATCCGCATCCGACCAGCAAGGAGAATCACGTGCAGCAATCCGGCCCAGAGGTCCCCGTGCAGAGGCCGCTCACGCCCGACAGGTTCGTGCGCGTCGTGTCCGGTCGCGCAAAAGTCCTCCCGGCAACGTGGGGCCAGCAGTTCATGTGGGAGGTCTCTGAGCGACTCGGCGGCTCATGTGGGAGGTCTCTGAGCGACTCGGCGGCGGCGGCGCACAGCTGGCCATCTCAGTCGCAGTACAGGTGCCCGAAGACACGAGCCATCGACGCATCGAGCGATCTGTCCAAGCACTGTGCGCTCGCCACGACGCCCTGCGGACAAGTTTCGATGGCGGTTCGCTCGCCTCGCTCCGGCAGCGGGTGAAGGCAGAGATCGAAGTGCCGCTCTTCGATGCCACGGTGACGGACGGGACCTGCGTGCGCCGCGAAGAAGCTCAGCTGACGGGGCACCTGCGAGAGCCCGGCTTCCTCCCCGGAGACGCTTCGCTGCTCCGGGTCGGCGTAATCTCGGAACGGGGCCTCCCCCGCTCGGTGGTCCTCGTCCTGTCGCATCTCGTCGTCGATGGTTGGAGCTTGCGCCAGCTGGGCAACGAGCTCGGGGAATTGCTCGGCGGAGGCACCCTGCGTGGCGCCGCCCACCAGCCCGACCATCAGGTCACGTTCGAGGCGTCCGCCGAGGGCGGCGAGCTCAACCGTAAGGCGCTGGAGCACCAGCACGCCATCTATGCCTCCCTAACGCTGCGAACGCCCACCGACGACACGTCCAGGTCTGAGCTCCCGCGCTACCGGGAGGGAACCCTCGTGTCGCACAGAGCCTTCGAGGCTGCGCAGACAGCGGCGCGGACGTTCCGCGTCTCGGTGTCCACAGTCATGATGGCAGCCGTCGTCCAACTGCTCTCCGAGCTCGGCGGATGCACCGAGATCACGCTCCTCATGTGGACCCACAACCGGCTGCGACCCGATGCACGTGGCATGGTCGGGCAGCTCACCCAGGTCGTGCCGATCCAGTTCGACGTCCTCGACATGGACGACCGCGCGCTGCTCAGGCACGTGCAGAGAACCGTCGCCCGCGCGATGACGGCTGGTCTCTACTCCCCCGCTGGGGCCGCTCGCGTGCGTGCCCAGCTCGAGGCGAGAGCCGTGGACGGAAAGCTGCCGCTAGGCTTTCGCTTCAACTACATCCAGGCCGACCCCACGGGGAGCATTGCCCCTGCGGCGACCAACGACGGAGAGTTCTCGTGGGGCATGTCCGCGGACGAGGAGGACATCGTCGCCTCGTTCGACGCGCTCGAGGCGGAGCGATCACTCTCGCTCTACGTGGACACATGCTTCGTGCCCGCTTCCGAGATCCACCCTGCGCTCGACAGACTCGGGGAGATTCTCGACGGGATGCTAGTCAATCCTCGTCAGGGAGCATGACCGTCAGGACTGTCCGGGCCTGCCCTAGTCATGTTGCTGGTCCTCCTCGCCGAACGCGGAGGTGAAGGAACCCCGCGTGGTTCAGCACGAGAGCGTTCCACGACCGATATGGCATCTCCACCAGACGCGGGCCACCGGAACGACCGAGCTCCTGCACGCCGGGCTGCTGTCGATCGAGAAGCGAAGCCTCGCGGCAGACCCTCGTTCAACCACCTTCGATATCCGGCGTACGCGCAGCATGTACCGCTTGTTCGGGGAAGCATTGGTCACCCCCAGTCCCGGTGCCGGGCCATCCTTCCGGCAAGCCCCGGCGGTTCACGACCTAGCCCTCAACCCCGGATGGCCGGTCACCGAGACCTCGAGCTGAACAGAGCACTATCGGCGCGGATTGCCTACCGGCGCTATGAGCGCAGGGTCCGCCGGATCAGCCATGCGAACGCTATTGACCGCGCGACTCACCAGGTGCGTCGTCATGGTCGCGGCGATCGCCTGCGAGCCCGCGTCGATCATCGACACCATCGCCTTCGGGTCCTCGATCTTGGCGGGGTGCAGCTCCAGTCTCCGCGCGGTCCGTTGCGTCGCGCCTGGGCGGGCAGAGCCATGACCATGACCGCGCAGGAGACGAGCGTCCATCCGCTGAGGGTCCAGACATCCACGGGGACGACGCTCGGGGGTAGCAGGGCCGCGCACGTGGCGACGGTGACGATCCCGACAAGAGTCAGTGCGGCCTGCCACAGGCACGTCGCAGGACTCTGCACGGCACGGCGCAGCGGTCCGGTGAGAATCACTGCGCTCTGGCGGTCGCAGCGGTGGAGGAATGGCAGGAAGCCGTAGACGAGCATCAGCGAGACGGGCAGGAGCCCCACCTTGGTCAGAATGCTGGGCGCCCCAGGGATGGAGCGACTGGCGACGAGCCAGGCCAGGGCGGGGACGTCGCGGATACTGGCGGGTGTCATGCGTGCCGCCCTTCTCTGCGGGGCCCTCGAGGAGCGTCTAGCTCGGCGTACGCCTGGTGCTCATCCTGGTCTCCGCATGCCGGCCAGTCGACCGGCTCGGGCCCCCC
>NZ_BCRT01000023.1 GCF_001552735.1 Sanguibacter suarezii NBRC 16159 | reverse complement strand
GGGCCCGAGCCGGCGCAGCTAGGTGAGGCTCCTGCGGTCCGGTTGTGCGAGTGGTGCCTGGTGCCCGGCGGACCGCGTCGGGCACCAGGCGAGCGGCGATCAGTCCTCGTGAGGGAGCATGATCGTCAGGACGGGCGAGCCATCATCGCCCGGGCCGGACGCCAGGACCAGGCGGGTCAGGCGCGGGGCACGCTCCCCCGGGGCGTTGGGCAGGCACAGCACACCGAACGCGCAGCGGCGCACTGATCCGCGACGGGCGGACACAGAGTGGCGGGCCATGACGAGCACGTCCCACGTGCGCCCTTCCTCGTCCTGGGTGGCGCCGTTCTCCGGGCTCCAGGCGATCGCTGCCGCGTGGGCGGCCGCGGTGATCGCTACCGGCCACGTAAAGCCAGCGTCGCCGGCCGCCAGCAGCGGGATGAGGACACCGTCGGCGATCGCCTGGTTGCGGGTGTACGTGTCGATCATCGGTCCGAACAGGTCCACGAGCTCGTTGTCCATGTCGCGTCCTCGGACGCGCGATCGCGTCTCGCACGCCACGAGGTCGCGGCAGCGCGTGCGCGCCCGGAGCTCGTTCCGGTCGGGGCGGTCGCCGTCGACCACGGCATCGATCGTGTCGTGCGCGATGGTTGTCTGGGTGGCGTTCATAGTGTCCTGCCGTTCTTGCCGGATGAGGTGGCCGCGTCCTGCGGCCGTTTCTCGCCCCTCCAACACTCATAAGTTTACGTCATCCGGCGCTTAGCGTCAAATAAAAAAGGGGGTGGCCCGACATCTGCCGGGCCACCCTTGTCATCAGCGCTGGCGCGCTGCGACCCAGCCCGGGGGCATCCCCGCCTCGATGGCACGGTTCACGAGCACCGCCAGGCGGTAGGTGGGATCAAGCGTGAGCGCACGACCGATACCGGAGGTAGCCTGTGCGCCGCGCCCTCCCCACCAAGCGATCAGTGCCCAGAGGGTCCACGCGCCGGCGCAGTCGTCGACGTGCGAAATAACCTGGGCAAGGACCTCGGCGGCGATCATCACCTCGTCATCGGGCTGCACACCGGCGACCGAGTCGACGATCTTCGCGATGGCCGTTCCCACGGCCGCGTCGACCCCGGGCGCCGTCGGGTCGGTCAGCAGCGCAACCGAGACCGGTAGGGGCGTGCCCGGGATCAGCGCGACCAACACACCGTCACGCGCGAGGAAGTCCGACAGCACGGCCGCAAGGCGACCAAAGACCTCCGGGGAAGCCTCTCCGCCCATCGCTCGCGCCCACACGCTCATCGCGTCGGCGCGACGCTCGTCCAGGTGACGGGCCAGCCACGCGTCACGCGCCACCTCGGTCGCTCGACGAGCCTCGGGCTTCGCCTGACCTGGCAGGATCTGCTCCCTGCTCTCGCTCACGACATGTCCGAGCAGCACGCTCTCGGCGGCGACCTGGGTGGCACTCACGTCCTCGAGCGGCTGCGCCACGCGCTCGTCGTCGACGCGGTAGCCGTCGCTGGCCACGCGCACGCGGAACAGGAGCTTCATGCCGCGCACCTGCGCCACCGCACCCATGCGGATCGCGAGGCGGTCGGCGCGCTCGGCGTCGTCGCTGTACGCCAAGACGATGACTCGGTGCGCACTGTCGGCCTTGAGGTGCCCGGCGATGGTGGTCAAGGACGCGCCATCCACGTCATCGAGGTCGATGCGGGCCACCAGGCCCAGCCGCCGGTCTTCTCGCACGCTCGCAATGACGAGCGAGTCGGTAGGCGTGAATCCGAGGCCCGATGCCACGAAGGCGATGACGTCAGCCGCTCCGGTGGCCCTGATAACAGTCTGAGAAACGTTCATGATGTCCTGCCGTTCTCGCCGGATGAGGTGGCCGCTGCTTGCGGCCGTTTCTCGCCCCTCCAACACTCATTAGTTTACGCAATATCCTCGCTAACGTCAATTTTAGAGTGGGTCTCTTTGGCGTGATTCCGGGGTTCCTCAGCGAGGCGCCTGGAATGCTTCGCGGTCGCACCTCGTCGTCCCTGCTGCTTTTCGACGATGCGCGCACGGAAGACGCACGACCAGGGACGGGTGCACCTGGGAGCGCGTGAGCCTGCCTTTCCTTGATCAGGCTCGAGGTACGCCTCATGTGCCGGCGGGCGCACCTGCCGGAAAATCGAGCCCAACATGCTTAGGAGAGACAGAGGGATGTGACGGAGGGAGAACGAAACGTGGAGCTTGGGGTGGAGTGGCTGGCGATGGTGGGCGCGTGCGGCGTCGTTGGCGCGAGGCGCGGTGGGCTGTGGGTCGTCGTCGACCGGTGGTTGGAGCGCCGGTGGATCGAACGGGTGGTCCGGTCAGGCCGTCGTCGTCGACGAGCTGTGGCGGATCTCGTGCGGGTTCTCCCGCGGGATGGGTGCAGGGCGCGGGTCTGAGACCGGCGCCGTCGATTAGGAGGCCGTCCACGGGCGCCGCTCGCCGGCGGTGCGGTGTCCGCGGTGGTGACGTGGCGCCTGTGGTCGGGCGGGTCGCGTGGGTCCCGTCGTCCACCTGTGGGTGGGTGGAGCCGCGAAGCGGTGGAGCTCGAGCCGTCCACAGGTGGGCGAGGGGCTCGATAGCCAGTGAGGCCCGCAAAGTCCCACACCCTTGACTCGTGGCATGGCATTATCTGCTCATGTCACTCCTCTGTGCCGTCGGACTGCGAAAAAGGGACACATTATGACGCCCGATCCATGGGCATTCGGCTGGACCGCCGTTGCGGCGCTCGCCACCTCCGCCGCCGTCATCATGGCGGGACTGGCCTGGAGAGTCGATGCCGCTAGGGCAAGGCGGGAGAACGCTGCTCTGGTAACAATTCATCCTTGGCTTGAGCAGGTGGGTAAATCCGATCCAATTGCCGAGACGAGGATTGGCGAGAGCGGTCGCCCGGAGCACTTCGGCGACGATGGCGAGCTCCTGCCACGCCAGTCGGGCGTCGTCCAGACTAGGGAGGACGGAAGAAGTGTGTGCGTCTTCGTTCGCCAGGTGACTGAAATTAAGAACGGGTCATCCGCTACCGTTTTCGACGCCATCGGGACACCTCTGGATACTGCTGGAAGCGAAGCCATGGAATCCACCGGTGGGCATCCGATTTACTCCAGGATAATCCCGCCGGGCACCACTCAAAAGTTCGTGGAGCACGAGTATGCGTGGATTGGGAACACTGGCGTACGTCTCAACTTTCGAATGCAAGGGGCCGAGTGGACCGTTACTTCGAAGGGCGGCTTCAAAAAGGTGCGGTTTGGCCGAGTGAGAGCGTTCAGACGTCGACTAGCCTCCGAGCAACGTCGTAGACAGCGTCAGCAACGAGCCCGGCGGGAGTCTAGGCGTTCTCGTCAAGCCAGGTATTGAGGGTGGGGCGGGAGATGCCAGCGGCCTTGGCGAGATCTGCCTTGGTCATCAGGTGCGCGTCGTGGATCCCACGGACGGCGGCCTTAAGGAGCTCGGCGTGCGCGGTGGAGTCCTTGTCGGGTCGACCGCGAGCAGGTGCCGCTGGGCGTCGGGTCTCGAGCTCGGCGAGCAGTCGCAGGCCGTGCACGGCGTACCAGGCGGGGCGCAGCGCGCGTTCGTAGCGCTCGAGATCGGCCAGGACGATCCCGCACAGTCGCGCCGTGACGGGCACGAGACCTTCACCGCTGTTGTGGGTCAGCCAGGCGGCAACGGCGCGCACGGGGCGCACGGACGCCGGCATGGGGTCGGGCAGGTCTTTAAAGGTGGCACGTAGGTCGAGGGCTCCGTGCATGCGCGCGTCCCAGTCCCACGAGCTAATCGCGGGTGCGGCGCGCGTGAGCGCGAGCGACCACGGCTCGGCACGCTCGGCCGGGTGCTCGATGGCGTCGATGCGCAGTGCATGCGCGGCGTACTGACCGGCGCTGGCGGTGCGCCGACCGGCCTCATAGCCGGTACGCACGCGGGCCTGGCCGGCCTCGGCCTTGGGCCACGCGTCATTGTCCGCTGGGGGTGCGGCAGCCGCTCGCGCACGCTCGAGCACGTCAAGGATCGGCGCCCTCCAGTCCTCGGGCAGCGCGGCGTTACTCCTGGAGCTCATCATGGGACCCTTCTGTCTACGCAGCCACCGGTCGACCGCAGGGTCCGACCGACTCAAGTACTCTCCGCTGTTCGTGGCCGGATCCAAGGTCATCCCCCACCCGTCTCATGATTCAAATATACGAGCATGGACGCATGTCGTCAATTTTGAGCGCCCGCGTCCAACGGTTGAATTCGCTCAGTTCCGATACCGGAAGTTCCTTCGCGAACTTACCCACCACGACCTCCTCGGATCGATGGGCCAGGTCGCCTCGGGCGGTGAAGACGCCGTCGTGGACCGGCGCTGCAGTTCAGGATCCCCATCGCTCGCGAGCGGACTGGCGGGTTGCGCCCACAGCTCGGCCGACGTCGGCCCACGACAGGCCGGCCGTCCTCGCGGTCGCTAAGGCCTCGTCGAGGGCTGCGCGTGCGCGCCGTGCGGCCTCGGCGGGTCGCTGGAGCTCCTTGGCGGCCAATCCGGGCAGACGGTGGGCATCCCAGAGTGCGAGAGCCTGGCGCTCGACGTCGTCCCGCACGTCGAGGTCGGTCACGTCCTCATCAGCCGCATACCGCGCACCGCGGGTCAGGTCCTCCTCCTCCGGGGAGGCGACACGGGTCCAGCGCGCAAGGATCCTGGTCGTACGGTCAGGGCAGTCGCACTTCACAACCCATCCCACGGCGCCGCCCGGACTCCGCAGCACCCACTGCTCTGATGGCAACATGAGCCCATCGGCCGTGTGACCAACCAGGATGTCCTTGCCTTGCCTGCCGACAGAGATCATCCCGTCGGCGAACACGCTCGAGATACTCAGTTCGTGCCCATCGTCGACGTCTCCGTCAGGTACAGCTGAAACCTGCAAGCCTCGCCATGACGACTGCCCTGGAGTTCAACTGATGTCGGGCCACGCGAAGATCGTGCCGGGCCGGTTCAGCTTCGAAGAGCTACCGTCGGCGGCAAACTCAACCTCCACATGCTCGTGGGAACCACTCGCATGCGCCAGAGCAGCCAGCACCAGGACGACCATGCTCCGGTCAATGCCACTGAGGACATCGGAAAGGTCCACGGGCGGGCCGCCCAGGAGGGAGCATGCGATCTGGACGACCCGATACTCCCCCGCCAGACCACACGCCGCCAGCGTCGAGGAGCTTGTCGACGTCGACGAATGCTGCGGTGCCGTCGTCGCTGCGGGTGATCCACGGGGCCCCGTCACGGATCGCTTTGCCCTGACGAATCAGCAGTTCGACGCCGGCCTCCCCCGCATAGATGCCCTTGACTCCAGCACGAACAGCTTCGGTGATACCCGTCATCTGGTTCTCTTCTCATCCATCGTGGGTGGGGGTTCAGGTCCTGGGCAAGCATGAACCGCTCTAACCGGTGGCGTCCAGATGAGACTCCACCAACACGGGAAGGCACCCACACGGGTCCTGCTCCCCATGGTGATATCCGATGCAGCGATCATCAGGGCACCCACACGCATCACCACGCCAGCGATCACCGCCACCATGTGCGCGCGCCCAGTCAATCGCGGTGATCCCCGCCCCCCTCAGCATCTCAAGGGCTTCGGTGCCTAGTTGAGTCATGACTGCCTTCCTCTGCTGTGGGCGGGCGATGCAGCTAACCGATGGGCCTGCCTGTGCGGAACCCGAGATTCGGCTCATCGGACCAAATTCTCGTGTCACGAACCTCCGCTGCGAGACACAGTAACCGCCAGCGGCAGGGTTGACCGGCCACGCCAGGGTCTCCGACCCTCGAGGAGCGGCGGCACCTCGAGGGTCATCTGAACTCTGATCATCCGATTAGCCGGGCGACGCAGAAGCTACAAACCTACAGACCTACAGACCTACAGACTCACGAATCTCGGCTTCGGTGGTGCCGGCGATGGCGCCTTCGCTGGCAAGGAACATGTCGATCGCGACGCGGATAAGGGTGTTCTCCGTGATCCGCTCCCCCTCGGAGCCCCGCGCCTTGTTGAGGGCACGCTGGGTCCGGGTGAGCGCGGCGTACTGGTCTGGGCGAATACGGGTCTCCTTGCGCACGAGCTCGTCGTAGCGCTGGGACGCTGCCTTGCCCGGGGCGACTTTCGGGGTCTCGCGCGACGACTCCTCGGATACGGGCGCGACCATCGCCGGCCAGTCTCTCGGAGCGCTGACTGCGTTCTCTTCCACGGGCGACTTCGCCGCATCGTCGCCAGCTCCCTGGCGTCCAAGGAGGTCGGTCAGACTCACTTTCCTGTTCATGTCAGACTCCAACGTTTCGCGGTGTATTCGCCCAGATAGCGAAGAGTTCGACGGTCACCTTGCGGTAGTCATTGATGGCCTTGAAGGAAGCGCGGGTGGGTCGGTACTGAGTCACGACCGATCCCGAGAGGGGCGCGGTCGTGTGCACCTTGTAGGAGTGGATGCCGGTGCGAAAGCGCGGCAGGCCGAGGCCGTCGATGAGCTTCTGCGCGTCGATCTCGTCACCGGGGACCCGGGGGTCCAGCTTGTTGAGGAGGACGCGGAAGTCCACGCCCAATGGCCGAATGACCGTCTCAACCGTGTGGAGGAGGGGCTGGAACGAGAGCGCTTCGGGCTCGCTAGGCAAGATCACGAAATCAGACTGCTTCACCACTTCTTTGAGGACACCCGTCTTCTCGAGTGATCCCGGCGTGTCCACGATGATCAGGTCGTACGGAAGGGCGCGAAGTTTGGCCAGGTTGGCGATGTTGATCTCCTGGGCAAAGTCAAAGGGCAGGTCATCCCCCGCCCGTCCTGCCCACCAAGCGGCCGACCCTTGGGGATCGACGTCGACGAGTAAGACGTCAGAACTTTCCGCAGCCGCAGCGGCCACGTTCATCGCTGTCGTGGTCTTCCCCGCGCCACCCTTCTGGTTCATGACCGATACCACTCGCATTGCGTCTCCCAGGGGTCGTAAGTCTGTATGGCCGTAAGTCTGTATGTTCCATAGTACGTGACTTACAGACTTACGTCTAGCCAAACTTACAGACCTATAGACAAGCGAAGACCGGAAGTCTGTAAGTTACAGACTTCGTGATGGTCGAGCTCCTGATGGCTCGCAGCCGAGATCAAGACGAGCCGATCGATGTCACCCCAACACTGCGCCATCTCGGCGCTCTCTAGCCGAAAGCCGGCGACGATCATCTACGCGTGTCAGGCAGCAGCGATAATCTGGACCAGGGGAGTGCCCTTCGCCGTGAGGACGCGGCGGGCGACTCGGTAGTCTGCTCGTCCGTCCAGGCGGCGGGGGTGGGCGCCATAGATGCTGGTTCCCTCGTCCGGCAGGAGGGAGAGCTGGCCGTAGCCAGCACGGCGGCTCGCGCCCGTACGCCGCGGTGCGCTCATCCACGTCTGCTCCGCCTGCCACCAAGCCCACAGCTCGCGCTCGAGCCGGTATCGCACGACGCGCTCAGCGAGCCGGCCTGCTACACCCAGCGCCAGCGCGGCCGCACGACGTCGGTCAACGCTCGGGCGCGTCCATCCGTCGACGCCGGCGTGCACCAGGCCGTGCTGGGCCAACCGGTCGAGATCCCGCAGCGTCTGTGCAGGTGTTCCTCCCACAGCACGTGCGAGCTCCTCGAGAGTCTGAGGGAGGGCAGAGGTGCGGGAGAAGAGATTACCGAGGTGATGACCGAGAGAGCCGGCGTAGGTGAAGACGTCGTGCTGGGCTGCGGACAGGCGAACGGTGAGCTGGGTAATCAGGACGGAACGCTGCCCGGCTCCCGCGCCCAGGGGGCGCGGGAGCCCTTGTGACCGACCGGTCCCATCACCGGTGTGGATAACCGATTGGGGGTCAATCGTCCAGTGCGCTCCGTGGGGTCCTTCAGCGGCTCGCGTCTGGGAGATCCAGCCGTCAGTAGCCAGGCGGAGCAGGGCTGTGCGGGCGGTCTCGCGGCCGATGCCGGTCAGCAGCGCCAGGCGCCGGGTGTCGGCTTCCAGCTCGGCGGTGACCGCCTGCAGGGCCAGCACGCACAACACGTCCAGCACGCGGCGATCAGCCGGGCCACCCCGCGTCGTCCAGCGCCCC
Organism: Sanguibacter suarezii NBRC 16159; assembly: GCF_001552735.1. Lineage (GTDB taxonomy): Bacteria > Actinomycetota > Actinomycetes > Actinomycetales > Cellulomonadaceae > Sanguibacter > Sanguibacter suarezii. The sequence continues at coordinate 22,312 of NZ_BCRT01000023.1, read as the reverse complement.
GCGGCCGCATCAGCCCTGTCCTGGATCTCCTGGACGTGAGTGGCCATCGCGCCAGCGCGGGCGTCAAAGGTCGGGTCGGTGCCGATCGCGGGCGCCGAGGACGCGACATGCCACACGGCCTTCTTCCACTGCCGGCGCAGCGTCGCCGCAGCCGAAGCCTCACCAACAGCCGGGCGGGAGCGGCGACCAGCGCCAGCGCGCGTCGTGCGGGCGTGCTCCAGGCCGGGTGCGGTGGAGACCAGCGCCGCGACGTCGCCGTAGCGCCACCGGGCGGACGCGGCACCGATCAGGACGCGCCACAAGATCGCCGAGGCGTCACCGGCGCCGGCGTCCTCCTCGAGCGCGGCCGCACTGGCAGCCGGCAACGCACGGCGAGTTCCCGGGAGGTAAAGGTGGCCCTGATCGTCCAGGGGCAGCGGGGTGCGGGTCGCAGGCACCGCAGCGGGCTCGGCGCCGACGAGCTGGGCCAGGCGCTCGATGAACGCGTGCACGTCAGCCGTGGTCGTCGCCGGCGTCGTCAGGGCGTCGAGGCGTCCGGTCAGGACGGTGGAGACGCCGCCGTCGCGGTGGGGGGCACCGGGAGGGCGCACACATCCCGTCGCGGGGTTAGTCAAGGGGGACAAGTCCAGGCTCGGGCACAGCGCCTTGGCCAGGTGCGCCATCGAAGCGACAGTGGCCGCCTCGACCGACTCCGCCAACGCCACCCACACGTGACGACCACCACTGGGACCCGAGGCGCACACCACGTGCTCGATCCCCACCGCGGTGAGCAGCTCACTGACAGTGCCCGCATCACGCTCAGCACGCTCGACGTCACCCTTGGCGTCGAGGTCGAAAGCCAGCAGGTGGAAGCGTCCACCGTCCGCGAGATAGACCGCCCACGGCAGGTCAGGCAGGTCAGGCTGGTCCGCGCTCACGCGACGAATCGACGTGTAGGCGTTGAGCACCTGGCCGTACGCGTCCGCCACAGCCACGCGCACAGTGGCCCGCGGGCTCATCGCAACGGTGAGCCCCCAAGGCGACACGCCGATATTGGCATGCATGGGGGTGGCAGGAACGCCAGTCATGAGTATGATCGTCTCCAGATGGTGGTACGCCGAAGGGTGTACCGATCAGAGCGAGTCACCTCCGCGCCGGCAAGCTTGAGGGTGATTCGCTTAGGGATTCGAGGCCCGCCCCGCAAGGGGCGGGCCTTCTCTCGTTCTCGGGTCTATGCGCTACGCGGCAGCGGCAGTTCCTCCTGGATCACGTCTGAGTCGTCGTCTGCCTTCCACCACACGGGACGCCCGTCGTCGTCGAGCTCCGTCTTGGCATGCTCGATGAGAGCCTCGAAGACGGCCCACTTCGACGAAGACGTCGACTTCACCAGGTCCTCGAACGCAACCTTGATGGCAGGGTCCACCTCCACGAATACCGGTACGGCGTCTCGCGTCCCATAGGGACGGCGCTTGCGTGGCGTAGACATGACCACAACTTGCCATATGCATTGGTGATCGTCTTGATTCTCGACGGCGTGTCGCGCTGATCCGTGAAAAGAGTCAGAGTGGATCACGGGTCAGCAGTCTCTGGTGTGGCATGCGGCCAGCTGCTACCTCGGTCTGGGCAACGGGCATCCTTGTGTAGTCGTCCAGCGCTATGCCGGAGCCAGGCAGGGGAGTGGCGCCGAGGGCTGTGTCGAAGATGAAGTTCTCGAGTTCGTCGTTCTCGCTGGGGCAGGGGGCTGTGCTCTCGTGGCGGAGGGTGACCTCAACGGCGACGGTGACGTCGAGGGCCCGTGCCACGGCAGTGGCAGTGCGCGCGAAGGCCAGGTACCACTCGAGTTCGTCGTGTGCGCGCAGCTGCTCAAGGCGGGCGAGTGCTGGGGGGATCTCCTCGGCCGCCAGGAGTGGGGGAAATCCGTCGAGCCCTTGAAGGGCGAGGCGGGAGTCGTAGTAGAGATCGTCCCAACCCAGTTCATCGAGCACGGTGGCCGGGTCTACCGACAGCCGGACCGGCGTGGTCCTGTGCGGGGCCAGCACCTGCGCAGTGGTGTTGGGCGAGAACTCCAGCACCTGCGGTGCCCTGGTTCCGCTGACCATCTGTGCTGCTCCCTCGAGGTTCGCGGCGCCGGACATCAGGATCTCTGAGAGGTCGTCACCGAAGCTTGCGTCCACCTGACGGTCCTGGCGGGCCGCGATTTTCGGGAGAGCACTCACCGCACCGGGGTGCGGTTCCTTCCAGGGTCTCTCGGGACGAGGGCCAATCATCTCGCCTCATCTCTCACTGTTGCCGCCATGGGAATGGGGACTTCTCCCCATCGGATCCGTTGTCGCAGGTCGGCGTCGTGTCGCGGTTCAAGATTGCTCCCGAGATGGCGGGCGACGCTGACGTGGTCGCGCCCGTGACACATAAACCTAGGCGCTACCGCCTACTTTAACCCATGTTTCGTGGCTGCGCTGTAGCGTGTGCGAGTGGCCCAGAATGAGACCTCTCCTGCGCAGGACCCCGGACCGGGTCCCAGGGGGCTCTACGACGCTCGACGACTGGCGGCCCGCCTGGGAATTACCGTGACGACCTTGCGCAACGCGCGTCTGCGCGGGGCGAGCTGGATACCTGAACCAGCCGGAGAGCTGAACCGGGGTCCGGTGTGGACCGCGGAGAGCCTGGAGGGCATCGAGGAGCGCGTCAGGCCGCCAGGGCGGCCGCGCACGCGCTAGATGGCCATGGGCCGTTCAGCTTGGGCTAGTTCCCCGCCAGGTACCGGGCAAGGACGTCCTGGAGTTCCTTCACCTTGTCCTCGTGCAGCTGCCAGTACGTTGCGTTGTGCACGCCTCCTTCGCGGAAGGTCGAGCTGATCACGCCGATCTGCTCCAGCAGGCGCGTATGGACGTAGACCGCTTCGCGGTGCGCCTGGAGCTCTTCGGCGAGCTCGGTCACCGACGCCGGTCCGTTGATCGCGAGGTAACGGATGATCGTGGTGCGGGCCCGGTTGCCTAAGACGTCATGGACTCTGGAGACCTCGGGGGACATTGCGGGGGGCAAGACGAGGCGCGGCATGGGGCCATCTTGCCAGCGTAGAGGGCTGTGACGTTGGAGCCGTGCCGCGATGTCCTCATCCGGTGCGGACTGGGACGCGACGGCGGCGCCGGATCTACCACCTCACCACCTCCCCGACCACGCGCCCGTGCCCGGGAGGCATCTCCACGACAGCATCGACCTGGAGTGCTGGTGCCCAGATCTGACAGTCCTCGTCGTTGCTCTCCCAGCACGGAGACATGTGGTCGATCTGGATGATGCGTCCATCCCGGATCCACAGGGCATCGAGTGGGACGAGCGTGTCGACCATCCACAGCTGAGGGACGTCCTGCGCCCCGAACCCGAACACCATTCCGGTGCCCTGCGCGACATCCGTGCGGCCGGAGAGTCCGAGACGGCGCTGGTCAGGGGATACTGCGACCTCTACGGTGATCGCGCCCCCGCCTTGGAAAGTCATCGTGGCCTGTTCGACGGTGGTGGCGCAGCCGGCGAGGGCGACCGCGGCGAGGCCCGCCGCTACGCCGGGGGCGCGGCGCACGTGATGCTGACCTGGTGGTCTCCGAAGAACACCACGGAGCCGTCTGGGCACCGGACCGGGGCGCCGGGGACGATCTTCTCGGGCAATCCGCCGTCGACGCTGAGTCTGGTCCCGTTGGTCGACCCAAGGTCGTGGACCCAGACTCCCTGAGCGTCGACACCGAGTGCGAAGTGGGAGCGACTGATCGAGCGGTGGCGGTCCTGGATGCGGATGGCCGCGCCTGTGACGGCGTGCCCTGAGGTCGAGGGGTTGCGGCCGATGAGGATCGTCTCGACGAGGTCGACGATCTGACCGTCAGAGAAGACGGCCGCGGCGATCCACCCTCCAGCGTCCCCTGCGGAGGGGGCGCCGGTCACGGTGAGCTCGAGCTCACCGGCTTGTTCGCGGGCGGACCGGTCAGGTGTGACAGGCAGCGGGGGAGGAGGGGGCGGCGGCCAGACGGATGCGCTGACCTCCTCCAGGCGCGGCTGTCCTGCTTCCCCACGGTCGGCGAACGCGCTGACCTCAGGCGCGCGCACTGGACCGTGGACGTCGCTCGTGAGCGGCTCCACGTCGGTGACGTGCCCGTCGGGATGGATGACCATCGTGACCCGTCCCAGCGGGTCGGTCGCGGTGGCCTTGACCGGGCGGTTCAGGGCCGCCGCGACGGTGGTCGCGACGTAGTGTGCGCCCGCCTGTTGTGGACTCACCCGGGCATCGTGGGCGACGAGCGTCCCGCCGGCGATGACCTGGTCATGGGTGATCGTGATGGCGATGACGGGCGTCGGGGCGACAACACGTCTCGTCTGCTTCCTAGCCACAGCGCGCTCCTAGCCAACCGCGACGGCGTTAACGACCCAGGGGTCGGTGGCGCTGTCACGGATGAGGTAGACGTAGTAGACGTACTGGGTGGGTTCCCCGGTCCAGCCACCGGCGCCGAGCTGCTCGGTGAGCGTGGCGCGTGCGCGGAACGCCTCCGTGGCGGTGTCCTCGGGCTGGCCCATCTCCGTCGCGTCGCTCACGGTGGTGGTCGTGTACCCGTCGTGCTTCTCAAGCTCGAGCCACTGGGCACCCCCGCCACCGGGGACCGGCTCGGACACCTGATCGAGGTACTGCACGCTCAGCCACGGGGCCGCCCGACGCGAGGCGTCCATCGGGTGCTTGTCGATGCGCGTGTCGACCGTTTCCATCGTCGTCACGACCGCGTCGGCGACCTGGTCGGGATCTCCCGGGTCAACCGTGGCAGGGTCGATAGCGCCTCCTCGAGGGATCCCTGCCTCCCCCGTGGGGACGACGCTGGGACCGGGGGAGGGTGGCGTCGAGGAACTCGGCGCCGGCGCCAGCACTGGGGTGTCACCGCCTGAGCAGGCGGTCACAGACATGGCTGCAACCAGGGGACCCAGCAGCAGCAGAACGGTTTTCTTGCTCATCACTTGTACCTCTTGATCGTCCAGGAGAAGTTCTCGTAGTAGCTCGCGCCCTGCAGGGGCACGATCTCGACCGTCTTGCCGGGAACAGGGGCATGGATCATCAGTCCGGAACCCGCATAGATCCCGACGTGGTGGAAGTGGCCCCCGCCATTGCGTGAGAACGCGATGATGTCTCCCGGGCGCATCAGGGCGTAATCGCGCGCAATGTCGATGCCCCGCGGGTCCCGGGCCTGCTGGTTGGCCGTCCTGGGCAGCTCGATCCCGGTTGCCTGGTACAGCGCCAGCCGCACCAGCCCTGAACAGTCGAGGCCGCCGGCGGTCGGGCCGCTGAGCCCACCTCCACCCCAGACATAGGGGGTGCCCAACCAGACCTTGGCCTGGTCGACGATGCTCGACGCCGAACCCGGCGCCAACGCAGAACCAACGCCGGGGGCCGCGGTGAACGTCACGAGATGAGCGGCGATCTTGGTGATGTACGACTGCGTCTCGCGAATTTCGGGGACCCCACCGGCAGCGGCAACCGTCCCCATGCCGGCGTTGTAGGCCGCCAAGGTCAGGTCCAGGGCATTGCCGGTGATGACCCCGAGGTCGAGCTGCTGCTGCACCCATCCGGCGAGGTAGCACATGTAGTCGGCCTGGGTGCCGATCGCATCGGCCGGGTTTCGCGCATGCGCGACCCCATCGCCGTCATAGTCCGTCCCCCACTGGGCCCACGTGGCAGGCATGAACTGCGCGATCCCCACAGCCCCGGCAGCGCTCTGCGCCTGCGGGTCCCAGCCGCTCTCCGCCTCGATCTGAGCCGCGAGCACAGCCGAGCTGATGGGCGCACAGCGCGTACCAGCAGCCTCGATGAAAGCCACGTACTCCGCGGGGACGTGTGTGCCATCGAAGGACCCCAGGACCGCCGGGGCAGCGACGTGAATCGCCCCAGACCCACCGGCACCCATGACCAGCAGGAGAGGAATGGCGACGATCACGGCCACCAGCCCCACCGCGCCAGCAATGAGCCCCGTCCCGCCCGCGGACTCACTCTCCGCGCCGCTCATGTGGCCCTCCCCCCGCCACCAGACGCTCGATGACCGACTTGGAGAACCGCCAGGTCCGCCCAATCCGCCCACCAGGCAACACACCCTCCGACGCCCAGCGGGCAACCTGGGCACGGTGCACCTGCAGGATCCGAGCGACCTCGCCGCTGGTCAGGATCTCCGGCAGGACGTCGTACTCCGCAGCGGTCAGGCGCGGTGTGCGCACACCCTGGGCCGCTATGTCCCCACCAGGTGCATCGCCGGACGGTTCGGGCGCAACGCGCGTCACGTCGAGGTCCTCTTCTCTTGGGCAAAGTCGGGCGTGACGACACTCCACGATCGCCTCACGCACGGTACCAGCATTTAGTGTCAAAGTGCTGTACGGTGTCCCGAGGAACAGGGCAGACGCACTGCTGCTGGGCGATCGCGGAAGGCTCTAGATGGCACGGGCACACACCGACCTGTCGCGGTGGGACATCGGACCCATCCAGGGGAGCGGTCGCCCGGACATCCCGGCACCTGCCCTTCTCTCACCTGCGCCGCGGCTGCCCGTTGCAGCCCCCCGAGTCTCCGGCGTCGCGATACCTGTGGTGGAGCACCGCCCCACCACCCGCGCACGTTTCGTGTGGGTCGGAGCGCACGGCGGCTCAGGGATCTCCTCCCTGGCCCAAGTCAGCGGCGAAGGCCTGGAGCTCTCTCAGGCCTGGCCCGCTCCACCCTTGGGATGGCCTCGCTCGGTCGCCCTGGTGTGCAGGACGTCCGCCTCCGGGTTGGACGATGCGGCGCGGTTCCTGCACGCCTGGGCCGCCCACACCGTTCCCGACATTGACGTGGTCGCACTGGTCACTGTCGCCGACAGCCCGGGCCGCCTTCCCAAGACGCTGCGCACACGCATCCATGAACTCTCGGGCGTCGTCCCGACCACTCTCACCGTCCCGTGGATCCCCGCGTGGCGTGAAACCCCTCGCGCGCCCCACAAAGACGCGCACAGGACCGCAGCTGCCGTCCTGGCCCTCGTCAACAAGGAGAACAACTCATGAGCACTCACCTGGAGACCGCACAGCTCTTCGCCTACCGGATCGCCTCCCAGGTCCCCGTCCCGGGACCGGCTGACGCCCCCCAGGAACTCAAGGACAAGGCCTCAGCAATCCTGGGGTTCGTCTTCTGGGGCGTGGGAGCGCTAGCGGTTGTGGCGGTCATGGCAGCGGCCGCGGCGATGTTCTTCGCTCACCGCAACGGCACCGCATCCGAGCACGGCAAGACCATCGGCATGATCGCGCTGGGGTGCGCCCTGGCCTCCGGCGCGTCGGGCTTCGTCAACTTCCTCATGTGACTTCTCCTACAACAAGAACGGGGCCCTCGATGCCTACCTCAAGCACAGTGAACCTGATCCGTTGGGCGGCCGGGGCCGCGGCCGCGGTGCTGCTGGTCCTGGTGGGCGTCTGGCTCGGTGGGCGCGGCGCCAACCACCCCGAACCCGCTGCGGCGACCTCCTGGTCGCCCACTTCAGCGTCCTCGACGATAACCGACCCACCCCCTCCCGCACCCACCACCCCCGGGCCGGGCGACGAGAACACCACGCCAGCAACTTACGACTCCGCGTGCGGCCTGTCCGGGGGCACCACCGAGCTGCTCACCCGCGCCCCCAGCGACGTCACCTGGCGCAACGACGGCGGGTGGTACTTCCCCCTCTCTCCCAGCGCCGGACCAGGAACGGGGTCGTCGTGCTTCGCCCGCACCCCCGCCGGCGCCCTCCTCGCGGGCTACACGATCTCGATGTTGGTGGATGGTTTGGCCGACGACTTCGCGCGCGTGGTCACCGACCAGACGGTGCCCGGGGTCGGTCAGACCGTGCGCCTGGGCCAAGGCGCTCTGGAGAAGCCGACCACGGTGGTGATCCCCAAGGGCTTTGTTCTCGATCGCTACACCACCGACGAAGCGACGATGTCGTTCTACCTGACCACCGCCGGTCAGGACGTCACCTGCTCGTTCTCGGTGCAGTGGTACGAGAACGACTGGCGGTTGAAGCTCCAGCAGAACGGCAACACCCCCGGCGGGTGCATCGCCGCCCCTCCCATCCAGTTCACGCCCTGGGGGCCGTGAGCCATGGCATGCGCAGTGACCAACCCGGTTGCCTGCATCACCGAGGCCGCCACCTCCGTCGCCAACGCTGTAGGCCAATCGGTCCTGGACAGCATGGCTGCGAAGTTCAACGAGGCCGCCGAGTGGGCACTGACCACCATGACCACGTCCTGGCTCAACCTCGACTCACCCGACATCGAGTCAGCTGCCTCACCCACCCGCTGGATCAGCGATCACCTGAACTTCATCGTGATGTTCACCCTCGTGCTCTCGGTGCTCATCGCCTGCGGGCGCTTGATCGTCAGCCAGAAGCACGATCATCTGGTCGAGCTCGGCAAGTCACTGCTGCGGGTGACTGTGGTCTCCACCGCAGGTGCTTTCATCCTCAACTACGGGATCGAGATGGGGGACCTGTTCTCAGCATGGATTCTCGACCAAGTCGACTTCCAGGCGAATCAGACCCTGGGCCTGATGGCCCTCAACCAGCCTGGTTTGATCTTCATCCTCGCGATCATCGTGCTGCTGGTCCAGATCATCCAGCTCGGTCTGATGATCGTGCGCGGCGGCATGCTGATCTTTCTCGCCGGCGTCTGGCCTCTCTCAGCTGCCGCGTCCAACACCGACACCGGCCGCCAGTGGTACCTCAAGACCACCGCGTGGCTGCTTGCCTTCCTCCTCTACAAGCCCGTCGCTGCGCTCATCTACGCAGCAAGCATGATGTCGATGTCGGCGACCAACGACATCACCACCCAGATCGCCGGGATCTTCATGATGATCCTTGCCGTCGCGGCGCTACCCGCACTGATGCGCTTCATGGTCCCGGCCACCGCTGCGATGTCCGGTGGGAACGCTGGCGCGATGGCCGGGGCGATGGTCGGGGCGGCCGTGGCAACGGGCGCGGTCATCGCCACCGGCGGCGCAGCCGCAGGAGCGGGCGCTGGTGCGGGTGCGAGCGGTTTCTCCGGCGCGGCCGCTGCCGGACCGACCACCGCAGGAACAGCGACATCGGCAGTTGCTGGCCCCGGCTCCGCCGCGACCACGCCGGCCGGCGCCCCGGCAACCGGAGGCGCGCCAGGCTCACCAGGCACCGCGACGACCGGCACAGATGCTCCCACCGGTGGCACGAACTCCGGCGACGCTGGTACCAGCGACGCCGCATCGGGCTCCAGCCCATCGCCCGCCGGCCAGCCGGGCGGTGCGGACAGCAGGCCTGCCGCGCCTGAACCGTCCAGCGGTGCAGGGCAGCAGCCGGCCGCCCCGCCAGCGTCTTCTCCGTCAGGGAGCTCGGGCAACGGCGCCTCGTTCGCTGATGTCCTGCGCGCGGCATCACAAGGTTCTGCCGGCGCGGCCAAGGGCGACGACACAGCTTCAGGAATGGTGGGCACGCAATGACCCCGTCAACAGCACCACCCCGACCCACCTACGGGAACTGGGTCAAGCAGCGATCACCGGGCCTGGGCGGAGTCGGCGTGCTCGGCATGACTGTCGGCCTGGGCGGGGGGCTCCTGACGATCTTCGCCATGCTCATCGCCGGCGTGACGGTCGCTCTCGTCGTCCTGGCCGTCGTCGTCATCGTGTTCCTGCTGGCCGGCACCCCCCTCGGTATCGCTCTAGCCGAGGCGATCGGCTTCATGCGCAGCAAAAACGCTGCGGAAAACCAGTGGAGGTCTGGCGTGTTCAGTTTCAACAGCGATCCCAGCACCCGGCTGCCCGGAGTCCTGGGGACGACGATCCTGTTGACCCGCAAGGACGTCTTCGGCAGCGAGTTCGTCGTGGTGAAAAACCCCCTCCGGGGTGGGCTGTACACGGTGATCGTGCGGTGCATGGCCGAGGGCCCGAGCATGCAGGACCAGGACCAGATCAACACCTGGGTCGCCGGGTGGAGCGCAGTGCTGACCAACGCCAGTCAGGAGACCGGGCTGGTGTGCGCCAAGGCCATCAGCGACACCGCCCCGGACCCCGGGGGCCGCCTCGAAGCGCAGGTCCGCTCCCAGCGGTCCGCCTCGAGCCCGGACGTCGCGCGCCGCGTCATGGACGAGATCGTCAGCGCCTACCCCGCCGCCTCCAGCGACAACGTGACCTACGTGGAGTTCACCTTCCGCGGACGGGCGCTGTCCAAGCGCGGCCGCGACGACGAGATCCTCTCCGAACTCGCCCGCAAGGTCCCCGGGATGATGGGCCTGGTCGAACAGGCCGGGGGCGGATCGGTGGAAATGCTCGACGCCGCCGCCCTCACCAAGATCGTGCGCGCCGCCTACGACCCGGCCGCGCAGCAGTTCATCGAGCAGGCCGAACTCGACGGCGTCGAGTCCGACCTCACCTGGAAGGACGCCGGTCCGGTCGCCGACCAGAACCTCTGGGACCGCTACGTCCACGACTCCGGCGTCTCAGTGACCTGGGAGATGCGCGAACCCCCACGCGCGGCCGTGCACGAGCTCGCCCTGTCGGGCCTGATGTACCCCCACCGCGACTTCGTGCGCAAACGCGTCGCGCTCCTGTACCGGCCCCACTCACCCGAAGAAGGGATGAAAACTGCCGAGCGTGACGCCCAGACCGCGACATTCGTGGCGACCTCCGGTGGCAAGCGTCGCGTGCCAGCCCGTGCCCGCCTCGTTGAGCGCGCCACCGAGCAGACCCGCGAGGAGATCGCACAAGGCCACTCCCTCGTGCGCTTCTCGATGCTCATCACCGCGACCGTCGCCTCATCGGAGGATCTCCCGCAGGCCATCTCCACGATCGAGGGGCGTGCCGGCGCCGCGCAGCTGCGCCTTCGCCGCAGCTACGGCAGCCAGGCTCCCGGCTTCGCGGCCACCCTCCCGGTGGGCATGGTCCCGTGGGAGCACACCGTGGTTCCCACCAGTGTCATGGACCTCCTGTGAGCACCCGCGGCGCACCGCAGAGCAAGGGCGAGCGATCGCCGAACACCTCAGCCACGAAGGCGGCCTGGAGATGATCAACCCGAGAATCGCCCGCGGCTTCCGCGGCCCCGGCGGGGGCGCGTGGGGTGTCATCACCCCACCGCCCACCTTCCGTGGCTCGAGCAAGCAGGTCTGCGGCCTGTGGCCCTACTCCGGTGCTTCCTCCCGTCCTGCGCTCGGTGTCCCTGTCGGCCAGGACATCATGACCGGGTCGACGGTCTGCTGTGACCCGCTGACCTGGTTCAAGCACGGGCTGGCCTCCAGCCCGTCCATGCTCGTCCTGGGCCTGCAAGGGCTGGGGAAGAGCTCGTTCACCGTCCGCCAGATCCTCGGCCTGGCAGACCAGGGCGTGATCCCCCTGGTTCTGGGCGACATGAAGCCTGACTACGCCGACGTGATCCGGGCTCTGGGTGGGCAGATCATCCGGTTGGGGGAAGGACAGTGCCTCAACGTCCTGGACCCCGGAGCGATGGGCATGGCCGCTGACCGGATCGGCGGCGAACGCGGCGAGGTGCTCCACGAGCAGGCGCTGCAGCGCGCGGTGATGCTCGTGACCACGCTCATCCAGATCATGCGGCGCGCCCGCCTGGACGACTGGGAAGAGTCGCTGGTCGCCCGGGCAGTCCGCATCCTGCGCGATCGCCACCGCGGAGGTACGCCGCCGTCCTTGCCCGACCTGGCCGCGATCTTCGCCAGCCCCCCTCAGGAGCTCATCCGGGCCGCCCTGGTGGCCGACGCCGAGGAGTTCGTGACCACGACCCGAGGTGTTGCCCGGTCCCTGCAGGCGCTGATGGAAGGGTCCCTGGGACTGACGTTCTCCGGTCAGACGACCGAACGGATCCGTCTGGACGCCCCCGGGGTGTGCATCGACGTCTCACCGATTCGCCGTCACTCCGAAGACGTCAAAGCAGCGATCTTGATGTCGACGTGGTCCGAGGGCTACGCGAGCATCGAGGCAGCCAACGCACTGGCCGAGGCGGGCCTGGAACCGCAACGGCACTTCCTCAGCGTGATGGACGAGATGTGGGAGGCCATGCGGATCGAGGGCGCCGGGCTCGTCGACAAGCTCGACGGCGTCACCCGCCTCAACCGCAGCGACGGCGTCGGCAACATCTTCATCACCCACTCCCTCAAAGACATGGAGTCGATGAGCTCGGCCGCTGACGCCCGCAAAGCCCGCGGCTTCGCCGAACGCTCCTCAATCATCGTCACCGCCGGGCTCGCGATGGACGACCTGCGGGCCCTGAGCGAGGTCAAACGGATGAGCGAGAACGAGATGCGGACCGTCGCCAGCTGGTCCACCCCGGCCGGGTGGAAGCAGAAGATGATCCGCACCTCCACCGGCATGCTCCGTCCCGCCCCACCGCCCGGAGCCGGCAAGGTCCTGATCAAGCTGGGCGAGCGCGCCGGGATCCAGACCCAGGTGAAACTGACCCAGGCGGAGTTCGACCTGCACGACACCAACGCGCGCTGGCTGCAAGAAGCCGAAAGGTAGACGACGACGATGGTCCGCACGAAAGACGTCACCACCACCGACAACGCCCCCCTCTACGCGGGGCTGGCCCTGGGGGGCATCGCTGCTCTCGGCGTGGGAACGGTGTGGGTGGCCCTGCACGGCGCCGCAAAGCTCACCGGCGACCCGGCACCCGAGGCCCATCCGATCACCCTCGCGCTCAGCTTGGCGAACGGGCAGACGCCCTGGTCAACGATGGCCACCGTGATCACCTCGGTGATTGCCGTGGCCATCACCGCCGCGGCCACAGGGATCGGTGTCCTCGTCGCCAAGAACCGCACCAAGCGCCTGTCCTCAGACAAATCCGCCCGGTACATGGGCAACCCCCGCGACCTGCGCCCCATGCTCGCCCCAGCACGGCGCGCGCAGGCCTCACGCCTCGGAGTGAAGTCCGACGCTGTTGGTCTCCCCCTAGGCAAGGTCCTGCCGACCCGGGCTGCGATCTACAGCAGCTTCGAAGACATGCTCATCTTGATCGCGGGACCTCGAACCATGAAATCGACGGCCTACGCCATCCCGCTGATCATGGACGCCCCCGGAGCCTTGCTCGCGACGTCGAACAAACGCGACGTCGTCGACGCGACCCGCCTGTACCGCTCGACGCTGGGCCAGAACTGGATCCTGGACCCCCAGTCGGTAGCCAACGAACCACCCACCTGGTTCTGGGACCCGCTCACCTACGTCACCGACGAAGGCAAGTCCGAGAAGATGGCCGCCCAGTTCGCCACCTCCGCACGCGCGGCCAACGCGAAAACCGACTCCTACTTCGACAGCGAAGCCGAGAACCTCATCGCGCTCATGCTCCTGGCAGCCGCCCGCGGCGGCTACCCGATCACCCAGGTCTACTCCTGGCTGACCGCGCCCTCTGAACGCGAACCCGCCAGACTCCTCCAGACCCACGGGTACCCCCTGCACGCCGAATCCCTCACGGCCCTGATCATGCTCCCCGACAAGCAGCGCGACGGCGTCTTCGGCACTGCCCGATCCCTGATGGGGTTCCTGCGCAACAGCTCGTTCACCCGCTGGATCGTGCCGCAACCGGGCGCGCCGGCCTTCGTGCCCACAGACTTCGTGCGCACCACCGACACCCTCTACCTCCTGTCCAAGGAAGGTGGCGGCGGGGCCGGCGCGATCGTAGCCGCACTCACCGTCGCCGTCAGCGAAGCGGCCGAAGAGTTCGCGACCGCCTCACCGCGAGGTCGGATGCCCGTCCCCTTCCTCGGCGTCCTCGACGAAGCCGCGAACATCTGCCGGTTCAAAGACCTCGACAGCCTCTACAGCCACTACGGCTCCCGCGGCATCCTCTTCATGACCATCCTGCAGAACTGGGCCCAAGGCGAAGAGGTCTGGGGCAAAGGCGGCATGGAGAAACTCTGGTCCGCCGCGAACGTGAAAATCTACGGCGGCGGCGTCGACGACGACCGCTACCTGCGACGACTCTCTGACCTCATCGGCACCTACGAGCGAGTCCAGACGTCCCAGTCCCACAGCAAGCAAGGCGCCTCCCGGTCCCGATCGGTGCAAGAGAAGCAGATCCTCACCGTCGCCGAACTCCGAGAACTCCCCAAAGGCCGAGCGGTGATGTTCGCCTCCGGCATCCCGGCAAAGATGATCGAACCCCAACCGTGGTTCGCCGGCGGAAAGCACGTCGCCATCATCACCGAGTCCCACGCCACGTACGGCACCGACGCCATCACCCACCAGCCGGACCTGAACCCCTCCCCGTGGACCGGACAGCCTCTTGTCTGATGACCTCGATGACGACCTGTTCGACGACAGGCCCGCCGAGGCCCTGGACGATCACGCACCCACGACACTCTTTCCCAATGTCTACCTCTTCGTACGCGACCACCTCGTCCACGTCTACGAACGCGAGACAAGCAAACAGGGTTCGTTCCGCTGGTGCTCGCGGTGGTTCGAGCACCCCGAAGCAGTCTCCAGGCTCGAGGCATTGTGGAAGGCCTTCGAGTCGCTCCGCCAAGATCCCGGCGTCGGCGCGTCCAGCTGGTGGCGCGACCATGCTGACCCCGTCATGGGTGCCCTGTCGTCCGGGCAGGGTGTCTTCCGTCAGTGCAGTCCCGGTCAGCACGTCCTCTCAGACCCTCTGCCCATGGAAGAGCCACCAGAAGGACTACTCCTCTCCGGCAGCTCTGTCGACACCACTCGGTGATCTCGACCAGGGTCAGGAGTGTTTCATTGAGTTACGAGGCCGGCTACCGAAGGCTGCGAAGGGCGCGTGTTGCGCCGGGCTCCTGGAAGTACGGCGCTAAGTTCGAGACATGACCGACTATGTCTCCATCTTGAAGCAGGTAAGCGGTGCCGAAGAAGTCTGGGAGGAACGCCGCTTCTCCATCTACCGCAACAGCCGTCTCCTGACAGTTACGATCTCAGATCAAGGCCCTGCTGCGTTCTCGCACAGGTACACGGCGACCGTCGACGCGGATCAGTATGCTCCCGCTCAGAGCACCGGGAACCCCGCCGCGACGGTCGAGGAGGCCCTCGACAACGTCCACTGGTGGGAGTTCGACTGATGGCCATGAAAGCAACCAAGTGGTCCAGTTTCGAAGAGGTAGGGGTCGGCAGCAAGTGCAACCTAAAACTCGTCGGTGATAGCGAAGTCGTTCACTGGGATGCGAAAATGATCAGCTTTTTCGGAACTAAGGGGAGTCAGACGGCGGATTTCGTGGTCAACGGAAAGACTCTCCGTGGTCTGAGTGAGCAACAGTGGGAAGCGTGGACCCGACACTGAGGTTAGGCACACTGCGGCGTCTGAGAAGAGGAAGGGACGACTGGGCCGCTCCCAGAGTCACCGCACCAGTGACTCTCAGCGCGACCGGCCGGTGTCGCGTGAACGCCCGGCCGCCACCGTTCCCACGGCTGCTTTCTTCTTCGCTGCCGTGGCCGTCGCGGCCTCTCGCGGGTTGCGGGCATTCATCTGGTCGGCGGTCATGCGTGCCTTGCGTGCTTGCTCCGGGACACCGGCGGCCGCCATCTCTCGTTCTGAGGCCGCTCGGCGCTCGGGGGAGTCGTACAGGGGAGTGGTGGCGGATGCGGGCGCGTCTTGCGCTGACATCAGCTCGGACGTCGCCGTCTGGACCTCGCTGCGGTGGTCATCGGATGCTCGGGTCTCTCCGGTCTCGCGTGCTGATGCCTCGCGCCGGTGCACCTGTGCCTCGCTGAGAAGGCGGTCTTGCTCTGGACCCTCGGCGGTCATCAGTGCCATCGCCTCCTTCGCCTCGGCATCACGGATCAGGCGCTGGGCCTCATGTGCTTCTTCCCGCTCGCGCTCCTGCTGCTGCTCCAGCTCACGCACCTTGACGATTCTGGTCTCAGCGGCGTCGGTGACCAGTTCCCGGGCTGCTCCTTGATCAACGGCGGCGCTGAGATCAATCCCATAGCGGGCCTCGAACTGGGCGTTGAGTCCATCCGCTGCCGCCGTGAACCGTTCGGGTTCGCGGTCCTTCCAGTCCTGGGCGGCGTGCCACGTCTGAGCGATCGCGCGCGGGTCGGCCGTCTCGAGAAAGTCAGGCCGTTGCGCCCGGGAGAAATGCCGGTCAGCGATCTCACGCTGTGCGCTCTCGCGAGCTCGAGCGTCCTCCGACGCCCGCTCGATCGTCTGCTGCGCGAGGCGCCTGCGGTCCTGGGCGTGTCGCAGCACGGACTCGGCGACCCGGCTCAGGGCTGTGCCTGCGGTCATCGCCACGCCATGTATGTCGTCAATCGGGTCGTCGTCAACCATGTCGATCCTCTATCTCTCGCGCTCTACGTTGACGGGATTGGGCTGCCTGTGGAGCGGGCGTGGCAGTGGTGAAGGTGCGGGTGGGAGTCCTGGCGCAGGAACATCCGGTGCCCCGGCGCCAACGTCAGCGAAGGACCTTGCGACATCGGCAGGGGACTGGTGCTGGGCGGCCTGGGAGGTCTTCTCAGTACTTCCGGCGTACCCAAGAAACGGGACGGTCTGCAGCCGCGCCACGACGTCCCGGTGAACGCGAGTGGCTTCGCGGAGGTTGCCCGAGGCCTGGTGGAAGTCGCGAACCGACTCAGCCGTCTTCAGGATCTGTTGCATAAAGATCGCAGCGGCGATCTTGCCCTTGCCTGCGTGCTTGGCCTGCTCGAAGAGCAGAGCTGTGCCCATGGTGCTGGCGACAGGGCGGCGCCCCGGAGCATCTGTTCGCCTGTGTGCCTGTGCGCTGCGAGCCAGCGTCGAGGCGGCGGCGCGCAGCTCATCGCCGTTGGCGGGATCGAACTTTGCCCAGGCGGACAGTGTGCCTGAGATGTCGCGCGCGGCGTCCGCGTACGCGCCTCGATCGGTCATGGGGACCTGCGTCAGTCGCTCGCTGAACTCCGCGAGCTTCTCCGCAGAGACTCCGGGAGCCTTCGCGGAGATCGGGCGAGTCTCGCGTCCGTCCTGCACTGTGTCGCGCCGTCCGCGGAATGCTGCCTGCCACTCGGCCGAGGCCGCGTCAGACTGCTCAACAGAGGGCTCGCCCCACCGCTCGCGAAGGCGCGGTAGTGAAAGATCTTGTCCCAGCCTCTTGCCACCGAAGAAGACGATCTTGCCGTTGTAGTTGTCCGGGCGTAGCGCCACGCGGTAGCCGGTGACGACGTCGGTCGTGCCCTTGGCGAAGTAGGGCTTGATCACCAGTCCATCGCGACGCACGCGGCGAATCCACTCTGCTTCAGACGTCGACGCGACAGCTGTGGCGCGAACACGAGAGGCCAGGAGCTTGCTTGCCGGCACGGCGAGGCCGGCGCGCTGCGAGGACTCCCGCTCAGCAAAAGTGATGCTTCGCTCGGAGGCATCGAACTCTCGACTCTCCAGCCGCTCCAGGCCGTACTTGGTCTCCAGCTCTCGAGCAACCTGCTGCGCCTTGACCCAGTCGCGCCACAGTCCTTCCCACCGCGTCCCATCCTCACGGACGGCTGATGCTGCGATGTGGATGTGGTCGTTCCCGCCAGCCGACTGCCCGTGGTGGACGGCAACCCAACGCGCAGGGGCCTTCCCCGAGGTCTCCGTGAAGCCCATCGAATCCATGAAGTCCTGGGCGATCGCTTGCCACCGTTCGTCGCCCTGCTGACCTTCACTCGCCCCCAGACTCAGGGCGCAGTGCCACACGTGCACGGGGCGCATGCCGGTCTTGACCCGCTCACCCGTGTCCGGTTCTTGGATGTAGGACGTGGTCGAAACCTCGGTGCCGAAGGCGCGTCGCGGCTCGTCCAGATAGGACGCGATGTCGACCGCGTCATCCTTCTCCAGGAGATCTGCGGAGTACATAGCCATGAGGAACCGATCGCCAGCCACGACGTGCGGGGCCGTGTGTTCGTTGGCCTTCCCCGGCCCTTGGAGATACCGCAACAGGCCGCGCATGTCGCCGCCCTTGACGATCTTGGTGATCATGAGGACGTCACATCCATGTCCGCCAGGAGCGTCTCCAGGCGCTCGGTGACGCGTCCCAAAGAGACGATCGCGGCAGCAGTATCGGGTTGCAGCTCGAACGTCGTGTTCGTGGCCCGGGCGATCTGATTGATGTTGACCGACACCTTCCCCAGCAGCCGCGTCAGGCGGTAGAGCTCGTCGCGGAACTCCGCGCGCGTGTTCGCCACATCCGCCCCGCCCGCCAGAGCCGACTCCACCAGAAGTCGGGCAACAGTGATCCCTCGAGGCGCAGCCTTCAGGAGCAGTCGAGCCTCCTGCTCGGGTGTGACTTTCACCCGATGACTGACGGTCCGCGGACCGCTCGACACCCTGCGCTGACGCAACCCACGGACGCGGGAGACGGGCTGGCCCGGCTCCACAGCTTCGCCCGTCACGTCGTGTCTCCCTCTGCCTAGCGCAGCGACTCCGGCAGGAGCCCACACCGCAAGTGTGGCAGACCGAGCCGCGCAGCGCGAGCGTCGACCATGATTAGGGGACCTAATCATCTATCTTGCTCCGTCAGAGCTTCTGTGCAGTCCTGTCGCCGTCTGGCTCCGTCAGAGCTTCTGTGCAGTCCTGTCGCCGTCTGGCATCGGTGTGATCATGCAGGGCGCCGAGCACACGCGCCGTGTCCGGCGCCTTGGGGGTTCCGTAGATAACCCCTTCTCAGTACGCTCGTCGCATGGCAAAGACACTCACCGTGGAAGAAGCGCTCGCGCGCGCAACAGGCACAGAAGGCCCGCATGGAGGCCATCCGCACAGTCGCGGAAGCGCGACAGGGGGTCTCCGACATCCGCGATGAGACCGACCGAGAGCTCGCCGAGTTTCAGCGGCGAATCACCGAGCGTGTCGCCGCGGCCGAGCGTGAAGACGTGAAGGCCTATAACGCTGCGCTTTCTGCCGGGTGGACGGTTGAAGAGTTGCGCAAGATCGGTTTCAGCGAACCCGACAAGAGGGTCCGAGCTCGGCGGCGCACCGCCAAACTCGGGACGGCTGCCGAGACCAATCGTGGCTAGTCCGAACCTGCCTTCGTTGTCGCAACTCGTGACCCTGACCCCAGCGCCCGGATACAGGCTGCTGGCCGCTCTCGACTTGCCGATGCTCGCGACGGTCGACTCAGCGCGCTGGGACGAAATGGCGACAGATCCCCGCGAGGGAGTACCCGCCACTCGGGCGCTCCAAGCACTGTGGGAGGCCGCGCGCTTCGTCGGCCCGGTTGGTCTCGTCGCGACCGTCCCGCACATCAACCCGGAGCATGCCTTTCTATTCTCTGGAGAGTGGACCGGGATCGCACCTGGGACACCTGGCAGCTTCCTCGTCGAGTCGGAGGTGAGGGGCAGGTATAGCCTGCCGATCGCATCAGTCGCAGCCCTGGTCGTGTTCGTGCCCGAGAATCCCCTCGTATCGTCTACGGGGACCCTCGTCCGATGATCTGCGGCCCGTGGTAGACACGAGGCTGACAACCCCAGTCCGTGTGTAGCGGATCCGACGGCGACCGACCCAGAAGGACCGCTGGCGGAGCCCGAGTGATGCGTTGTGTTATATCGCGCAACGCGTCGTACTGGCTTCCGTAGCTGGTGCCATCGAGTCTGCTGGTGGTAGCCCCGCCCTCGTCGGGTCTACGCCTTCGCGGCTCGGCCGCGCCGTCGCTGAGGGGAGACGAGGCCCCTGATCACGCACCAACATCTTGGGCGAGTCAGGGGCCTCGTCAGGATCCTAGGTGGGCAGGGTCGGGGATTGGTCGTGGTGCCGACGCCTGGACGGTTGGTCCCTGTGGGAGTCAGTAGCGCGGGCGTCCTGGCAGCAAATCGAGTTCCCAGTCGTTCGCTACTCGCCGGAACGCGGGCACGTCGACGTTCATGTCGAGCACGGTTTTAGGGTCGTTCGCGTCGGGGGTCAGTCCGTCATCAGCGCGTCGGTTCCACCAGGCCCAGCACGTGCCATAGCCCGTCTTGGAGGGGAACTCGATGCCCAGGGGGCGGGACCCGTCGAAGAGGTTCTGATCGCGGATGTACTGCGCGACCAAGGTCGTGACTGCTCGTGACTCGCCCTCGAGATCGGCAAGGGTGAGGAGGCCGACTCCGAGTTCACGCAGTCTCGGGGCGAGGTCCATGCTGACCTGGTTGATCGTCGCCTTGTCGTTCGCGCGCACCCACCAGCCTTCGGAGGGCATGGTGACCTTGTGGAGGCAGCGATCGAGCTGCCACTGCCCGCCGATCGCCCAAGGGCGGTCCACGTTGTTGGCACCTGCCTGCGAGGAGATCGCCTCGATGTACTCGTCCACGTCGAAGCCGGCAGCTTCTGCGTCGGCTTCGAGGGCGAGGCGGTGGCGGCGGAAGTCCTGCAGTACCTCCGCGTATGCGGCGGCCTGGGTCTGGCCGAAGTAGACCGTGCGTCCGATCGTGTCGAACCGGCCGCGGCGATCGGGGGCGTCGTCGGGGAGCGGACCGACGCGCTTGTTCTCCAGCACCGACAGGATGCCTCCGGAGCGCACGTACTGCTCCTTGGCGATGCGCCAACCGTCACCGCCGCGCGCCGGCACGAGGTACAGCCCGGTCTGCGGACACACCCGCGCCCGGATGCTCACGCCGAGGGGGATCCGTCGATGAACGCCAGCGCTGCACCCACGACCTCGGCACTTCGCAGTTCCCGGATCGCAGTGACCGGTGTCTGTTCGTCCAACCGAGGATTGGCACCGACGAGCCACGCGAGTGCGACATCGCGCCCCTCGGTCTGCTCGAGCATCCGCCAGACCCGGTACCCCAGCCGAAGCTGCTGACTGGTGGTGTGACGTGGCTCGGCCCCATCGGGGCGTGCCCAGCGTCCGGGCTGGCCGCGGTCCCTAACGCCGGTGATCGCTTGGACCACGACGGTCCCCACGTTGTCGTTGAGCTCGCGCACCAGATCATGGATGTCCAGGCGCGTGGCATCCGCATGTGCCGTCTCCACGTTGCTTCGCATACGGCCAACCTACCTCACGGCACACATGCGGGCCAACCAAAAGCCACCGCAAAGCCAGCCGATAACCTCCCTTATGTCACATATTCCACTTTCGGGTGTGCCTGCCTCCACGCCCGCTGGCAGTCTGGCGACACAACTGGGTCCTGTGCCTTCGGACTGAGGCCGTCGTGAAGATCGAGGCCAGAGCGCGAAGATTCGGGGTCCTCACCTCCGAAGGCCGCTACGCTCAGAGCATCGGCATCTTGCTGCGCACTGGCAAGGAAGGCTCGAGCGTCACACACGCCCGGCGAGCACGATCTCTCCCCGTAGCCGCGCCAAGGCCCGCCGGTCGAAACCCGCAGCGGCAGCAGCCCAAGCTCGAAACTGTCCCACCGCCGCGTCGGCGGTCGTCCTGCCGTCATGACGCGCGACCGCACCAACGCTGCGCGCCACCCTCGACGGCAGCCATCCCCGTGTGACCGTTGCCCACGCTTTCGGCGTCCCCGAGACACTCTCTACCGACACCTAGCCATCCTCGAGACTGGCGCCACACTGCTGCGGGCTGTCGAGCTATCAAGACACCCGCCCGCCGGGACCTGGCCAGCGCGAGGCAGCCAATCAGGCCCAGTAGTTTGGCGCCTCAACAACCATTTCAAGGTCGTGCGGATGCGACTCCCTAAATCCTGCAGCTGTCATCCGGATGAACTGCCCACGAGATTTGAGTTCGGGAATTGTATGGGCACCAACATAGAACATTGACTGGCGCAACCCTCCGACAAGTTGGTGGAGCACACTATCGACCGAGCCCCGATAGGGAACTCGCCCCTCAACTCCCTCTGGTATGAGCTTCTCGTTTGACGAGACGTCTGCCTGAAAGTATCGATCCTTCGAATAGGACGTGCGCTGGCCGCGCGTTTGAAGCGCCCCTAAAGAGCCCATCCCGCGATAGTTCTTAAACTGCCGGTCTCCGACAAACACAAGTTCCCCGGGGCTCTCGTCCGTTCCCGCCAATAAAGATCCGAGCATGACGCTGCTAGCGCCCGCGACGAGCGCCTTCGCGATGTCGCCAGAGTACTGCAGACCTCCATCGGCGATGGTCGGAACACCTGCGCTGCGCGCAACAAGGGAGGCCTCATGGACGGCTGTAATCTGAGGGACTCCAACTCCAGCGACCACCCGGGTCGTACAGATCGACCCCGGACCAACACCGACCTTAATTGCATCAACTCCGGCCTCAATCAGAGCCTTCGCCGCAGATTGAGTGGCAGCCTGCCCACCAATAACATCCACATCCGCGAATGCCCGATCACCCTTAATGCGGCGGACCATATCGAGAACGCCTCTACTCTCTCCGTTGGCGGTATCCACGACAAGGAGGTCAACCCCCGCCTCGACTAGCGCCCCTGCCCGAGCCAACCCGTCACCGAAAAAGCCTACTGCGGCGCCCACTCGTAGA
>NZ_BCRT01000022.1 GCF_001552735.1 Sanguibacter suarezii NBRC 16159 | reverse complement strand
GGTGCCCCGGTGGGCACCGCACGTCATGTGGTCTGTCTGCGGGTGCGTCAGCGACGGCTCTTGCTCGTCGCCCCCACATAGATGGAGATGAAGATGATCGACACGACGATCGAGATGATCCAGCGGATCCAGTCGATCCCGGCCGTGTCCTCAACACCCAGCAGGCCGGCAAGCCAGTAGCCGACCAGCGCACCGAGCACCCCGAGGATGATCGTCCACAGCACCCCGATGGGTTGCGACCCCTTCATGAACAGCCGTGCGAGCGCTCCGATGACTGCACCGAAGATGATGAGTCCGATGAGTTCCATGTCGCTACCTCCTGGTTCATGGCCGCTTAACTGCGACTTTGCACAATGATCTTGTCAACGACACAGGAACACCGCATCTTGGGAGGGTGTGATCTGGACCTCTCCGCGCTGGCACGGTTGCCTCGACGATCAGCCGCCGACTGCCTCGAGCACGCCCGCCCCGAACTTCTCAAGCTTGGCCGCCCCCACACCGCTGACTGTCCCGAGCTCGTCGAGCGTCGACGGGCTGAGCACGGCGATGTCTCGAAGGGTCGCGTCGTGGAAGACGACGTAGGCCGGCACCCCGGCCTCCTTGGCCGTCGCACCGCGCCAGGCCCTCAACCGTTCGAAGACCGCAGCGGCAGAACCGTCCAGGTCCACCACAGCCTTTCCGCCGCGAGCCCCTGATCGTGGGGTGCGTGCGGCCTTGGCTGCCTTGGGGGCCTCCCGGCGCAGCATCACCGGCCGGCCGCCGGACAGCACCTCGGCGCTCGCCTCGGTGAGCTCGAGGGTCCCGTACCCCTCGCCGTCCACCCCGAGCAGACCGCGGGCCAGCAGCTGGCGCACGACGCCGCGCCACTCGCCGTCGGACAGGTCGGCGCCGATGCCGAAGGTGCTCAGCGACGTATGGCCGAGCTGGGTGACCCGAGGGGTCTCCTTCCCCAGCAGGATGTCGACGAGGTGTCCGGCGCCGTAGCGCTGGCCGCGGTCACGTTCCAGGCGCACCACGGTCGAGAGGAACTTCTGCGCCGCGACCGTCCCGTCCCAGGTCTGCGGCGGCGCGAGGCAGGTGTCGCAGTTGCCGCACGGCGCGCTGACCTGGCCGAAGTAGGCCAGCAGCTGCACGCGGCGGCACTCCACCGTCTCGCACAGCCCGAGCATGGCGTCCAGGTGAGCGGAGAGCTTGCGCCGGTGCGCGGCGTCGCCCTCGGAGGTGTCGATCATGCGGCGCTGCTGGACGACGTCGGCCAGGCCGTAGGCGAGCCATGCGGTGGAGGGCGCGCCGTCACGACCGGCGCGGCCGGTCTCCTGGTAGTACCCCTCCACGGACTTGGGCAGGTCGAGGTGGGCGACGAAGCGCACGTCCGGCTTGTCGATCCCCATGCCGAAGGCGATGGTCGCGACCATGACGAGGCCGTCCTCGCGCAGGAAGCGCGACTGGTTGGCGGCACGCACCTGGGCCCCGAGACCCGCGTGATAGGGCAGCGCCGGGATCCCCTGGGCGACGAGGTACTCCGCCGTCTGCTCGACCGACTTGCGGGAGAGGCAGTAGACGATCCCCGCCTCGCCGGGGTGCTCGGTGCGCAGCAGCTCGAGGAGCTGCGCCTTCGGGTTGTTCTTCGGTGCGATGCGGTACTGGATGTTGGGGCGGTCGAAGCTGGCGACGAAGTGCCGGGCGTCGGTGAGCTGGAGCCGCCGGGCGATCTCGGTGTGGGTGGTCTCGGTCGCCGTCGCGGTGAGCGCGATGCGCGGCACGTCCGGCCAGCGCTCGTGCAGCACGGACAGCTGGAGGTAGTCGGGACGGAAGTCGTGCCCCCACTGGGAGACGCAGTGCGCCTCGTCGATCGCGAACAGCGACACCTGGCCACGGTCGAGCAGGGCCAGGGTCTCGGGCACCCGCAGCCGCTCGGGGGCGAGATAGAGGAGGTCGAGCGTCCCGTCGAGGAAGGCGTCCTCGACAGCCCGGCGCTCGTGGGGCATCTGGGTGGAGTTGAGGAAGCCGGCACGCACCCCGAGCGCAGACAGCGCGTCGACCTGGTCCTGCATGAGGGCGATGAGCGGGGAGACGACGACGCCGACGCCGGGCCGCACGAGGGCCGGCACCTGGTAGCACAGGGACTTTCCACCACCGGTCGGCATGAGCACCAGCGCATCCCCGCCCTCGATGACGGTCGCGATGATCTCCGCCTGGTCACCGCGGAAGGCGTCGTAGCCGAAGACCGAGCGCAGCACGTCGAGCGCACTGAGAGGGGCGTCGGAGGCGGCGGGCGGCGGGGTTACATCGAGCGAAGTCACCTGCCCACTGTAGGCGGCGCCGCTGACGTCCCGGGCTGGTCCACAGGCGGGCATCGCCGATCCCCCGGATCACTGCACCTGATCAGCAGGTCTAAGATGCAACTTGTATCTATGGTGCGATCGAAAGAAGTCCTCCCATGCTCCAGGGCCGCCCGCTGTGACCGGTGACAACTACTCCCCCGGGGCCAGCACCCCGCGTACCCCGCCCCCGGCCTCCGCCGCAGACCGCGCGCACGCCCTCCTGCACGAACGGATCCTCGACGGGACGCTGCCGGGCGGCACCCTCATCAGCGAGGGACAGATCGCCGACGAGCTCGGCGTCAGCCGCACCCCGGTGCGCGAGGCCTTCCTCCGGCTGCAGGCCGAGGGGTGGATGGACCTCTTCCCCAAGCGCGGGGCCCTGGTACGCCCGGTCCAGCCCGGCGAGATCGCCGAGGTGGTCGAGGCCCGTCAGGTGATCGAGTCCGCAGCGGTCGCCAAGGTCGTCCGGCACGGCGACGACGCCGCACGGCTCGCCGCGCACCTGCGCGAGGTCGTCGCCGCCCAGGACCGCGCCGCCGCGGCGGGCGACCTGGCCGCCTTCGCCCGGGCCGACGTCGACTTCCACCAGGGCATCGTCGACGCCGGCGACAACTCGATCCTGCGGGAGGTGTACCGGACGCTGCGGGACCGTCAGCACCGGATGACCGCCCGCTCGGTGCGAGCGCGCGACGGTCAGCTCCAGGCGATCGTCGCCCAGCACACCGCCCTCGCCGCCCTCATCGCCGACCAGGACGCCGCCGGCTTCGCCGAGGCGCTCGGCGCGCACATGAACGACATCCACCGGGACCTGCTGCGATGACTGCCGCCACCACCGTCGAGCCCGCCCGCACCGCGTCACCGCGCACTCGCCGACCGATGGCCCAGCCCTGGCTGCGCGCCTGCGGCGGGCTCTTCGCCGTCGCATGGGGCGGCAACGAGTTCACCCCGCTGCTGGTCATGTACCGCCACGAAGGCCTCGGCTCCCTCGCGGTCAACGCCCTGCTCGGCGCGTACGTGCTGGGGATCGTCCCCGCGCTGCTCATCGGCGGTCCGCTCTCGGACCGGTACGGGCGCCGTCCGCTCATGCTGCCCGCACCCCTCATCGCCATCGCCGGCAGCGCCCTGCTCGCCCTCGGGCCGCACATCCCGACCCTGCTCTACGCCGGGCGGGTGCTCTCCGGGATCGCGCTCGGCCTCGTCATGGCGGTGGGGACGAGCTGGGTCAAGGAGCTCTCCCAGCCGCCCTTCGAAGACTCCGCCGACGACGGCCTCGGCGCACGCCGCGCCTCCCTCGCCCTGACTGCGGGCTTCGGCCTCGGTGCGGCCGTCGCCGCGGCCCTGGCCCAGTTCGGCCCCGCGCCGACGGCCCTGCCCTACGTGGTCAACATCGTCATCACCCTCGCGCTGTCCACCCTCATGCTCTCCGTCCCCGAGACCCGGCCGCGCACCCTCACCCCCGGACGGCTGCGCGACGACCTGCGCGTCCCGGCAGCCCGCCACCGCCGGTTCCTGCTCGTCGTGGTCCCCGCGTCACCGTGGGTGTTCGGCGTCGCCGCGAGCGCCTACGCGATCCTGCCCACCCTCGTGGCCCACCAGCTCCCCGGCTACGAGACGGCGTTCTCGGGGCTGCTCTGCTTCATCGGGCTCGGGTGCGGCTTCATCAC
This sequence comes from Sanguibacter suarezii NBRC 16159, assembly GCF_001552735.1. Classification (GTDB taxonomy): domain Bacteria; phylum Actinomycetota; class Actinomycetes; order Actinomycetales; family Cellulomonadaceae; genus Sanguibacter; species Sanguibacter suarezii. The sequence goes on along the minus strand of NZ_BCRT01000022.1, from coordinate 106,717 downwards.
CCAGCAGCTCGCCAAGCGGGTGGACACCCCGCACAGCTCTCGCGCGGTGGCCGTCGCCCTCGTGGTGACGGTGGCCGGGATGCTGCTGGCGGTGTGGGCCTCGGCCACGCTGAGCATCCTCGCCACGCTCGTCGCGGCGGCCGCGCTCGGCTCGGCCTACGGTCTGCTGCTCGTCTCGGGGCTCATGGAGGCGCAGCGGATCGCCGACCCGGACGGACTCGCCGGCGTCGTCGCGGTGTTCTACTCCCTCGCCTACGTCGGCTTCTTCGTCCCGGTGCTGCTCGCAGCGCTCGCCGGCAGGTGGACGTACCCGCAGATGTTCACCGCCGGCGCGGTGATCGCGCTCGGCTGCCTCGCCGTCGTCGTCTCCAGCTGGCGCAGGCACCTCCCCCAGCGCCTCCACGAGCCGGCGCCGGCCGGGCAAACCGGCCCGCTCGCGTGAGCGCGGGCAACCCGTGAGGCACGCCACAGGGCGCCGCCCCATCCCTGCGGCTGCCCGCGTCGAACCATAGATGCCCCGGCACCCGTCGGGGACGCACAGCACCAGGACCTGAGGCAGACTTGTGCGCGTGGCAACCGCCAGGACGAGTGGACCCGACGCCCTAGACGCAGCGCTGATCGCCTGCGCCACGGGCACTGCAGACACGTTCGCTCCCGTCTACGACGCGTTGTCCCCCGCCGCATACGGCACAGCCCTGGCGGTCCTGCGCGATCCGGACCACGCGGCAGAGGTGACCCAAGACGTGATGGTCGAGCTCTGGCAGACCGCTGCGCGCTTCGACCCGGCGCGCGGCTCCGCCCGCACCTGGGTCGTCACGCTCGCCCGACGCCGTGCGGTCGACCGGGTGCGCTCGGAGCAGGCACGCCGTCACCGCGACCAGCGGGACATGGACCAGTCCGGTGCGACCGCGCAGTACGACGTCGTAGTGGAGCATGTCGAGCAACGGCTCGAGGCCGCGGGCGTGCGACGCTGCCTGGGGTCGTTGACGCAGACCCAGCGTGATGCCGTGCTACGGGCCTACTACGGCGACCGCACCTATCGTGAGGTCGCTGAAGACCTCGGCGCCTCGTTGCCCACGATCAAGAGCCGCATCCGTGACGGGCTCATCCGACTTCGCACGTGCCTGGGGGTGGACCATGGCTGACGACGACCACGACCTCCTGCCCTCCTACGCCCTCGATGCCGTGGACGACACCGACCGGCACGCCGTGGAGCGCCTGCTCGCCGCCGACCCGGACGCTCGACGCGAGCTCGACGAGTACCGGGAGGTGGTCGCGGCATTCACCGTCGACGAGCGTCCGCCGACCTCGCTGCGCGACCAGGTGCTCACCCGCGTCGCCGCGGACGCGAGGCACAGCACCGAGACCGCGAGCGCCACCGGCGCCGCGCCGTCCCCCCGGCCGGTGACCCGGACCTCCCACCGTCCCGTCGCCCACCCGCTGCGGCGCCGCCTGGCCGCCCTCGGCATGGCTGCGGCCGTGGTGGTCGCCGTCGCGATCCCGACGACGATCGCGATCCAGTCCCAGCAGACCCAGCGCGAGCTGCAGGCCGAGGCCGACACGATCGCCCAGATGCTCGCCGACCCCGACGCCCAGGTCCTCACCGCTGAGATGGACGGTGGTGGTGAGGTGAGCGCCCTCGTCTCGGCCGGCCACGTCATGCTCGCCGCCTCCGGCATGGCCGACCCCGGTGACGGCCACGACTACCAGCTCTGGGCGATCAGCGGGGACACCATCAGCTCCGCCGGTCTCATCCATCCCGTCGACGGGTCGGCGACGGCGCTGCTCGAGGCGCCTGCCGGGACCACGCTGGCCGTGACGCTCGAACCGGCCGGAGGGTCTGACCAGCCGACCTCCGAGCCTCTCGTCGCCGTCGAGACCTGACCGGCGCACGAGACCTCACCCGCGGCCCCCCTGAGCTGGCGCACGTCGTCGGACCGCTGCGCACGAGCGGGCCCGGGCACGACACAGGCCCGCTCCCCAGGCGGGAGCGGACCTGTGCCCGGGGGGGCTGGTGTCAGGACGTCGGCATGAGGACCGAGTCGATGAGGTAGACCGTGGCGTTGTCGGTCATCACGCCACCGCAGAGCACCTGGGCGTCGTTGACCATGAGGTCGTCGCCGGAACCGGTGACCGTGACGGTCCCGCCCTCGACGGTGGTCTGGTCACCGGTGACCTCGTCGGGGGTGAGCTGGCCGGGGACCACGTGGTAGGTGAGGATCTTGGTCAGCGTGTCCGAGTCTGTCTTCAGACCCTCGATCGTCGCTGCGTCGATCTGCGCAAAGGCGTCGTCGACCGGTGCGAAGACCGTGAACTCTCCGCCGTCGAGGGTCTCCACGAGGTTGACGTCCGGGTTGAGCTGACCGCTCACCGCGGCGGTGAGGGTGGTGAGCATCGGGTTGTTCGAGGCTGCCTCGGTCACCGAGGAGGTCGACATCCCCTCGATCGATCCTGGTCCTTCAGGGACAGCGGCGGCGTAGGCCTCGCACTCGGTGCCCACGAGGTTCGCAGCCGGGTCTGCCATGGTGTCTTCGCTCTCCATCGACTCCTCGGTGGTAGCCGCTGCTGACGAGCTGTCTGTGCTGTCGTCGTCGTTGCTACAGGCGGACAGCCCGAGCAGTGCGAGCACGGCAACACCTGTGATCGTGTACGAGGTGCGGTTGCGAACGTTCATCGGAGTCTCCTCGGGTCGTCACCCCGCTCGTGCGGGGCGTCTCGCACGAGGTTCGGAGGCAGGGTGGGGCGCGGATGGGTCCAGCACGGGACGTGTTCCTCGGCGGTCCCTCTACCTCCCGGTCAGCCCGCACTCATAGGCCAAGATGACGGCCTGGACCCGGTCGCGGAGACCGAGCTTGGCCAGCATGTTGCCCACATGCGTCTTGACCGTCGTCATCGACAGCACGAGGCGCTCGGCGATCTCCGCGTTGGACAGCCCTTCCGCGACGCACCGCAGGACGTCAAGCTCTCGGGGCGTCAGCGCTCGGAGCGCCGGGCTCACAGCCCCCGATGGTGGGGCGGCCGCGCCGCTCGGCAGGTGCGCGGCAAAGAGGTCGAGCATGCGGCGCACCACCCGCGGAGCGACGACGGAGCTCCCAGTCGCTACCGTGCGGATCGCGTCGACGAGCTCCTCAGGACGCGCGCTCTTGACGAGGAACCCGCTCGCGCCCGCGCGAAGGGCCGCGAAGGCGTACTCGTCGACGTCGAAGGTGGTCAGGACGAGAACGCGTGTGGAGGGGTGATCCTGGGCGAGGAGCCGGGTGGCCTCGATGCCGTCCATCCCGGGCATGCGGATGTCCATGAGCACGACATCGGGCGCCAGGGCGGCGACCTGGTCGACAGCGACAGCGCCGTCGGAGGCCTCACCGACGACGTCCAGGTCGGGCTCGGCGTCGATCACCATGCGCAGTCCCATGCGCAGCAGCGCCTGGTCGTCGACCAGCAGCACCGTCGTCATGGTCACCCTTCCGTCGCACACGGCAGCACGACGAGGACACGCCAGCCACCGCCGGTCCGTGGGCCGGCCAGGACGTGGCCGCCGAGAAGCGCAGCCCGCTCCCGCATCCCGGAGAGGCCGCGACCTGATCCCTGCACGCCGGGCATCATCGCACCGGTCCGCTCCAGCCCGGGCGAGGCGTCGTCGAGCACCTCGACCTCGACGTCGGTGTCGCTGCGGCGCACGGCCACCTGGACCGACGTCACGCCGTGGGCGTGCCGCAGAGCGTTGGTCAACGCCTCGGAGACGATCCGCACGAGCGCCAGCCGCACAGTGGTGTCCAGGGGCAGGGCCACGTCGAGGCCCGTTGCGGTCAGCGGGAGGCCAGCAGTTCGGAACCTGTCGACGATCGTCTGCAGGTTGATCTCGGTCGGTTCCATCGGATCCAGGTGCGCCTCACGCTCGTCCGCCGGGTCGAGCGCTCCGAGGACCCCCTGCATGTCTGACAGCGCGGACCGTCCGGTCCGGGAGAGCTCACGCAGCGCCTCGCGCGAACGGTCGGGGGCGTGGTCGAGGACAGCAGCTGCACCGTCCGACAGAGCGATCATCACCGAGACGCTGTGCGCGACGATGTCGTGCATCTCGCGCGCGATCCGGGCACGCTCGGAGGCGCGCCCGAGCGCCGCGCTCGCCTCGTGGTCACGTGCCGTCGCCTCGCGGCGGTCGACGACGGCCTGCGCGTCCAGCCGCCGGGCCCGCACGCCGGACCCGGTCGCGACCGCCAGGAGCAGGAGGACGAGCAGGAATGCCGCCGAGGCAGTTCGTCGGCCTGCCGAGAACTCAGGCTCAGCCATCCGATGGACAGTCTCGATCCCCTCCGGCAGCACGAAGCCCGCCCAGAGCGCCATCTCGCCCGCACCGATGTCTTGCCACCGCCACATCGCCGCCGTGAGCGCGACGAAGACGACGGCCACCGCAGCCCACGTGACCGGGGCCGACCGCGCGCTGGCGACGCGATAGACCGCGATCGCGACACAAGCACCGAGGATCCCCAGGACGCCGCTCGTGACCAGCGAGAGGATCCCGAGTGCCGTGAGAACCACAGCAACCACGAGCGGCCGCGCCCGCCCGACCGCGAGCGCTGCGGCAGCCAGAGCCGTGCCGGCGAGCCACGCTGCCGGCACCGACCAGAGCTGGACGGCGCCCTGGGGGAACATGCCCAGCTGGACGATGCCCTCGACCGTCGACCGGGCGAGCAGCGCCGTGAGGCACCCGCTCAGCACGACGACCAGCGCCGTCACTGCGGCGGTGCGGGAGGCGGGCAATGTGCCGTCCTTCTCAGGCATGGTGCCTACCTTCTCATCTGAGACGGGCAGCGGGTCACTGCCGAGCCGCCATCGTCACGTCGGAGTGCCGCAGCCGGACAGCCGCGGCCAGCAGGACGACGACGACCCACCCGAGGAGGACGAGGGCCGCACCACCGACCCCCAGGGTCGGCCCGAGGTTCGCGGCCTCGGTGGCGGCGACCTGCGCGTCGTCCTGGAGGAGCCTGGTCCCGACGCCGGGCAGCAGCGAGCGCACCGTGTCGCAGATCCGTCCCGGGTTGGCCGCGAGCGCACTGTCGAGCACGAGGAGCAGCCCGATCCCACTGACGAGTGCGGCCGCCGGGTGGCGCAGGAGGGAACCCGCGCCCAGGCCGAGAAGTGCCACGCAGACGATGTACACCGCGAAGCCCGCGAGGGGGCGCCACGAGCTGGCCTCGGCGAGGGCCAGGGGCAGTCCGGCGGTGTCGCGCTGCGCGGCGGTGACGAGGATGGACGCCGCGAGGGCGAGCATCGCGGTGACGAGCGCCGCAGCGACGACGACGAGTGCCTGCGCTGCGAGAACCGGGAGCCGTCGCGGGACTGCGGTGTAGGTCGTCGTCGCCGTCCCCCAGGTGTAGTCGGCGGTCCCCACCAGCACGCCGAGGACGAGGGCGCCGAGCTGAGCCACGACCGCGCCGGAGACGACGAGAGCCGTCCCTGAGGTGCCATCGCCGGTCTGGACGAACAGCCCCAGACCGAGAGCGACGCTGGCGGCGGCGGCGACCGTGGCGAGCGCCGTCCACCCGGTCGACCGCACGCTCGCCAGACGCGTGCCCTCCGCCGCCACGACACGGGCGAAGGTCACGGTCCGCCCTCTGGCTCCGGAGGCCCTGGCCGGGCGCCACTGTGACATCGTCACGTCAGATCACGGGTACGTAGGCGGATGCCGGCTGCGACGAGCGGCAGGAGGATCCACGCGGCGAAGACCAGACCGCCGCCGACCGGGCCGAGGTCAGGTGCGCCGTCGGGTCCTGCGCTGTCCGGAGTGGTCGTCATCCGGTACGCGGCATTAGAGGGCATGAGTTCCATGACCGTGCTGACTGGGTCGAGCTCGGTCACCACAGTCTCGGTCGAGACCCCCACCTGGGGCGGCGAGGCGAGATCTGCAGCGAGGACGAAGCCGACGGGCAGGACGAACACCAGGGCGAGGGCCACTGTCACCGCCAGGACGGTCCGGCGCACGAGCGAGCCGACGGCCAGCCCGAGCAGCGCCATCCCGAGCAGCAGCAGGCCTGAACCCAGAAGCACCTGCGGCGTCCACTGGGCGGTGAGGTCCAGCGGGATGTCGCGCGAACGCGCCGCCGGCAGCACTCCCAGGACCAGTGCCGCCAACGACACGACCGCGACCACGCCTCCGACGAGCGTGGTGACGAGGACCTTGGCCATGAGGACGGGGAGCCGGCGCGGGACCGCTGTGAACGTCGTCCGGAAACCCCCGGCGCGGAAGTCTCCCGTGCCTGCGAGGACTCCGAGCACGAGCATGGAGAGCTGGGAGAGCACGAGGCCCTGCGACAACGAGCTGAGCGGTTCGAAGCCCGGGTCTCCGGATGAGGCGTTCGCGGAGAGATAGGCCGTGACCCAGGTCAGACCGACGGTGACTGCCGCGGTCCAGGCTGTGGAGCGCAGGCTGACCAGCTTGCTCCACTCCGAGGCGACGACCCGGAGGACGGTGGGACCCTTCGTGGTGGGAGCAGGGCGGGACGTGGGGCTGGACGTGGCCCGGTCTGTTGCCGCGGCGGTCACCGCGCACCTGCCTCGGGGCCCACCGTGGTGGCGCGTCCGCGGTACTCCACGGCGTCTGCCGTGAGCTCCAGGTAGGCGTCCTCGAGAGAGCCCCCCTCGGTCGCCAGCTCAAAGACCATGGCACCGCACCGGCCGGCGGCGACGCCGACCTCGTCGACGGATACCCCGCGGACGCGGAGCACCCCCCGCGGCGTCCCCGGCTCGACGGACAGCACCTCGGCACCCAGCGCGCAGAGCGCCCTCTCGAGCGCCTCCGGTTCGCTCGATCGCACGCGGACCGTACCTGCACGTTCGGAGCGGTCCACGATCTCCTGCACCGTCGCGTCGGCGAGCAGGCGGCCGCGGCCGATGATGACGACCCTGTCGGCGCACAGCGCGAGCTCGTGCATGAGGTGGGAGGACAGCAGGACGGTCCGCCCCTGGCGGGCGAGGTCGCGCACGAGCCCGCGCACCCAGAGCACACCGTCCGGGTCGAGCCCGTTGACCGGCTCGTCGAGGATGAGCACCTCCGGGTCACCGAGCAATGCGGTGGCGATCCCCAGCCGCTGCCCCATGCCGAGAGAGAACGTGCCCGCGCGGCGTCGCGCCACGGGCTCGAGGCCCGTCATGGCGATGACCTCCTCGATACGTGACCGGCCGATGCCGTGGGTCCGCGCATGGGCGAGGAGGTGCCGGAAGGCGGTGCGCCCGGGGTGCACCGAGCGCGCGTCCAGCATGACCCCGACGGCGTGCAGCGGGGCGTCGAGGTCGGCATACCGCCGACCGGCGACCGTCGCGGTGCCCGACGTCGGTCGTTCCAGCCCCACGATCATCCGCATGGTCGTCGATTTCCCGGCACCGTTGGGTCCGAGGAACCCGGTGACCGTGCCGGGGCGGGCGATGAAGCTCAGCCCGTCCACGGCAGTGGTCGCTCCATAGCGTTTCGTCAACGCCTCTACCTGGATCATGTGCCGTCCCCTCGTCATGGCCGACTCCCTCGGTCCGGGAGTCTGTCTGCCGTCGACGCTATGGCGGACGCCCGTGTCCACGGGACCTGCTGGCGACCGAGATCGCTCGCGGCGCCGCCTCCTCCTCAGGGATGAGACGCGTCATCCCTGCTGCGGGTCCCCCAGACCGGAGATGACCTGCACCTTCACCCCCGGCGGAGCGGAGCACGTAGCCTGGGACCAAACCGTCCCCCGATCGAGGAGAACCATGCCCTGGACCGTCAACGCCGTCGTCGCGCTCGCCAAAGATGAGCCCGTCTCGACCGTGCAGATCATCGTCCCCGACCCCGGACCCGGTGAGGTCGTCGTCGACGTGGCTGCCTGCGGCGTCTGCCACACCGACCTGCACTACCGCGAGGGTGGCATCACCGACGACTACCCCTTCCTGCTCGGCCACGAGGCCGCCGGGACCGTGTCGGCGATCGGTGAGGGCGTCGAGAACGTCGCCGTCGGCGACGCCGTCGTGCTCAACTGGCGCGCGGTGTGCGGGCTGTGCCGGGCGTGCCGTCGCGGCCGCCCGCAGTACTGCTTCGCGACGCACAACGCGACCCAGAAGATGACCCTGCTCGACGGCACGCCGTTGAGCCCCGCGCTCGGCATCGGTGCCTTCGCCGAGAAGACGCTCGTGGCCGCCGGCCAGGCGACCAAGGTGGACCCGGGCGTCGACCCGGCCGTCGCCGGGCTGCTCGGCTGCGGTGTGATGGCCGGGCTGGGCGCGGCGGTCAACACCGCTCCCGTCCAGGTCGGTGACACCGTCGCGGTCATCGGCTGCGGCGGCGTGGGCTGCGCGGCCGTGGCCGGCGCGAATCTGGCCGGCGCACGCCGGATCATCGCGATCGACCTCGACGACTCCAAGCTGGAGTGGGCACGGACCCTGGGGGCCACGCACACCATCAACTCCTCCGGCATGGACACCGACGGCGTGGTCGCGGCCATCGCCGCCCTCACCGACGGCGTCGGCGCCGACGTGGTGATCGACGCCGTCGGGCGTCCCGAGACCTGGAAGCAGGCCTTCTACGGCCGCGACCTCGCCGGGACCGTGGTGCTCGTGGGCGTGCCCACCCCGGAGATGACGCTCGAGATCCCGCTGGCCGACGTCTTCGGTCGCGGCGGGTCGCTCAAGTCCTCCTGGTACGGGGACTGCCTGCCCGAGCGCGACTTCCCGGCGCTGCTGGAGATGTACAGCCAGGGCCGCCTCCCGCTCGACGCCTTCGTCTCCGAGCGGATCGGCCTCGGCGACGTCGAGCAGGCCTTCGCCACCATGAAGTCCGGCACGGTCCTGCGCTCGGTCGTGGTCCTGTGACCGCGCGGGTCGAGCACCTGGTCACGTCGGGGACCTTCTCCCTGGACGGTCAGACCTTCGACGTCGACAACAACGTGTGGATCCTCGGGGACGACTCCGAGGTGGTGGTCCTGGACGCCCCGCACGACGTGGACGCGATCGTCGAGGCGGTCGGCGGGCGCACGGTCGTGGCGATCCTGGCCACCCACGCCCACGACGACCACGTCCGTCAGGCGCCCGTCCTCGCGGAGCGTCTGGGTGCTCCCATCTGGCTGCACCCGGCCGACCGCGAGCTGTGGGCCCTCACGCACCCCGGCACCGCGCCCACCCACGACCTGACCGACGGCCAGGTGATCACCGTCGCCGGGACCGACGTGCACGTCCTGCACACCCCGGGCCACAGCCCCGGGTCGGTGTCCTTCTCGGTGCCCGAGCTCGCCGTCGTGTTCACCGGCGACACGCTCTTCGCCGGTGGGCCGGGGGCGACCGGGCGCAGCTTCAGCGACTTCCCGACCATCGTGGAGTCGATCCGCACCCGGCTGCTGACGCTGCCGCCCGAGACGGTCGTGCACACCGGGCACGGGGACTCCACCACCATCGGCGCCGAGGCGCCGCACCTGGCGGAGTGGATCGCTCGAGGCCACTGACTCCCGCGGTGCGGACCGGTCGATCCTGCGAGGACGACCGGTCCGCCCCGGCAGGACCGCGTGACGTTGCCTATGCTCGGAGCATCGGTCACCCACGACGCGTGAACCTGCGGAGGCAATGATGTCTACTCGTCCAGTTCGAGTCGTGATCTACGGCTGCGGGAACATGGCCCGGGTGATCACCGGGTACCTCGTCGACAAGGGCGCCGAGATCGTCGGCGCGATCGACACCGACCCCGCGCTCGTGGGACGTGACCTCGGCGAGGTCGCGGGGCTGACGGAGCCGCTCGGGGTGACCATCTCCGACAACGCCGAGGGCGTGCTGGACGCGACCATCCCCGACGTCGTCGTCCTCACCCTGCTGTCGCTCATGACGGACATGGAGCCGTTCTTCGAGGACTGCGCCTCCCGCGGCATCAACGCGGTGTCCACCTGCGAAGAGGCCTTTTTCCCCTGGAACACCTCCCCCGAGATCACCGCCCGGCTCGACGAGCTCGCCCGGCGCAACGACTGCACCCTGCTGGGGACCGGCTACCAGGACGTCTTCTGGGGCTCGCTGGTCACAGCGACCGCCGGCGCGACCCACCGGATCGACACCATCCGGGGGTACTCGACCTACAACGTCGACGACTACGGCATCGCCCTGGCCCAGGTCCACGGGGTAGGGCTGGACCTGGCCACCTTCGACGCCGAGATCCGCGCGGCCGCGCTGCCCTCCTTCGCGCTCAACGTGCCGCCCTGGCTCGCCGGGGCGCTGGGCCTGGACGTGTCGTCCATGACCCAGGAGCTCGAGCCGATCTTCGCCAGCGGAGCGATCACCTCCCGCACCCTCGGCCGGGAGCTGCCCCCGCACGAGGTCATCGGCATGCTGGCCCGGGCCACGGCCGAGACGGTCCAGGGTCCGACGCTGATCATGGAGGTGGTCGGCAAGGTCTACGGCCCGCGCGACGTCGACCACAACGACTGGATCATCGAGGGCGAGCCGCGGACCGAGCTCGTGGTCACCGAGCCCAAGACCGTCGAGCTCACCTGCGCCACCACGGTCAACCGCATCCCCCAGGTCATCGACGCCCCGGCCGGTTTCATCACCGGCGACCAGCTCGGTCCGGTCGCCTACCTGACCGGGCCGCTGACCACCAGCCTCGGCATCGACTGAGCCGGTGGCTGACTTCACGCCGCAGCTGGTGCTGCTGCGCCACGGTGAGACCGAGTGGAGCCGCGACCGCCGGCACACCGGGCGCACCGACCTCACCCTGACCAACGACGGCGAGGCTCAGGCCGTCGCGGCGGGCCGCTTCGTCGCTCGGCTGCCGATGCTGGACGGGCGTCGCTTCGCGCAGGTGCGCACCAGCCCGCTGCTGCGGGCCCGGCGCACCGCGGAGCTGGCCGGGTTCCCTGATGCCCTGGTGGACCCCAACCTCATGGAGTGGGACTACGGCCCCGTCGAGGGACGCACCTCCCGGGAGGTCAGCGACGACGCCGGACGCGAGTGGCAGATCTTCCGCGACGGCGTGCACCCCGGCGCCCCACCGGCCGCGGACGACTCCGCCGGTGACGGCACGCGGGGCGAGACCCTCGCCGAGGTGGCGCACCGGGCTGCGCAGGTCATCGAGGAGGTGACCGAGACCCTGGACGACGGCGGGGACGTGCTGCTCGTGGCGCACGGGCACCTGCTGCGGGTGCTCGGCGCGCTCTGGCTCGACCTCGACCCGGGCGCCGCGGCCCGCTTCGAGCTGGGGACCGCGGCGGTCTGCGTGCTGGGCGCCGAGCACGGCCTGCGGACGGTCGCCGGCTGGAACCTTGTGACGTGGTCGCCATGACGGCACCGGCAGCAGGCGAGCCGGGCGCATCCGGCCGTGAGGCTCCTCGTGAGAGGTGGCCCCATGTCGTCGTCGTCGGCGGCGGGTTCGCCGGCGTCGCTGCGGTGCGTGCGCTGGCCAAGGCCCAGGTGCGGGTCACCCTCGTGGACCGGCGGGTCTACAACACCTTCCAGCCGCTGCTCTACCAGGTGGCCACCGGAGGGCTGAACCCCGGTGACGTCATGTACTTCCTGCGCAGCCTGCGGGTGCGCCAGCGGAACCTGCGCGTGGTCCACGAGCAGCTGGTGTCCATCGACACCGACGCCAAGACCATCCAGCTGCTCGACGACGCCGTCATCAGCTACGACTACCTCGTGCTGGCCAACGGCGTCACGACGAGCTACTTCGGAACGCCGGGGGCGAAGGAGCACGCCTTCGCGATGTACTCCCGGTCCCAGGCCCTGGCCATCCGCGACGCGCTCTTCGTGCGGCTCGAGCGGGCGGCGGTGGGCGCGGACACCGACGGGCTGCACCTGGTGGTCGTCGGCGGTGGGGCGACCGGGGTGGAGGTCGCCGGCGCCCTGGCCGAGCTGCGCGACCAGGGACTGCGCCCGGCCTACCCCGAGATCGCCGGCGACGCCTTCCGGGTGACGGTGGTCCAGCGCGGGGACGAGGTGCTCAAGGCCTTCCCCGCATCCTTGCGCCGCTACGCCAAGGACCAGCTCACCGCTCGCGACGTCGAGCTGCGGCTGGGAGCCGGTGTCGCGGCCGTGCTGCCCGACGCCGTCGAGCTGACCGACGGCACCCGGATCAGCTCCGACCTGACGATCTGGGCGGCCGGAGTCGCCCCGCACGAGGAGGTCAGCCGCTGGAACCTGCCGCTGGACGAGCACGGGCGCGTGCGGACCGGACCGGACATGCGCGTCGTGGGGCTCGATGCGGTGTTCGCCGCCGGGGACATCGCCAGCACTCCCTTCGACCTGCCCCAGCTCGCCCAGCCGGCGATCCAGGGGGGTCGCCACGCCGGCCGGCAGATCCTCAACCTCATGGCCGGGCGGCCCACGACGCCCCTGCGCTACCTGGACAAGGGCACCCTGGCTGTCATCGGGCGGCGGTCTGCTGTGGGCGACATCGCCGGCAAGCTCCGCCTGCGCGGGCTGCCCGCCTGGTGGGTGTGGCTCTTCGTGCACGTGGCGGGGCTGCTCGGGTCACGCAACCGGTTCACCACGATCGCCGGGCTGCTCTCGCGGTACTCGGTCGGCTTCCACCGCAGCCCCGTGCCGATCGTCGGCGAGGTGCCCTCGGTCCGTCCGTCGAGGACTCAGCCGGCGCAGGACCCTGCACCGGCGGCGGCAGCGCCGGATCAGTCCTCCAGCCGCTCGTCCCAGTAGTCGCCCAGCAGGGTGGCGGTCGCGGCAGGGTTCTCCTCCGCCGGGCAGTGCCCGGCGTCCGGGATGACCCGGTACGGCGCGTCCAAGACCTCGGCCATCTCCTTCTGCCACGCCTGCGGCCAGGCGTCGTCGGTCGCGCCGTGCGCGACGAGCACCGGCAGCCCGGTCTCGCGCAGCTCGACCGTGCGGTCCGTGGTGTCCCACAGGACGTCCATGATCGCCCGCAGGTTGTCCGGTGAGGTGAGCTCGGCCCGCAGCCTGCGGTAGGCGTCGTAGGGCTCGAGGTCGGTGGCGGGCAGCTCGGCCAGGGCCGGGTTGGCGTTCGCCCACAGGCCCAAGGAGCCGCTCTCGTCGACGATCGAGCGCAGGTCGTCCTTGCTCGAGCCGAAACCGCGCGGCCCCGAGCACAGGAGCACCACGTCAGCGAAGGCCTGCGGGGACCGCAGGGCAGCCGCGCGGGCGACGAGGCCGCCGAAGCTGTGACCGACGAGGTGGACCGGGGCACCGCCGCCGACGATGTCAGCGACCTCGCAGGCATCGGCGGCGAAGTCCTCGAGCCGGTAGGCGTCGTGCCCCTCGGGGGCGACAGAGTCGGCCTGACCACGCTGGCTGTAGGCCCAGACGTCCCAGCCCTGCGCGGCGAGCAGCGGCAGCAGCGGGAGGAAGTCTTCCTTCGACCCGGTGAACCCGGGGACGAGGAGCACCGTGCCGCGCGCTGCGGCGACAGGCTCGGCGTGCAGGCCGGTGAGCTCGCCGACGGTGGTGCGGATGGTCACAGGGGCGACGCCGTCGACCAGCGGGAGCGGGCCGAAGGCCTCCCAGGGACGGACGAGCACGCTCGGGGTCTGAGGATCGTTGGAGATCATGAGCGTCGACTCTACGTGCTGATCCCGTGACTGGACGACTCGTTTGCACTAATGTATTGAGTCATTGATCAATGACTCGATCGGAGCACGGCAATGACGCCTGTTGTCTGGATATCCGGCATCACCCTGGTGATGCTCATCGCACTCGTCGCGGTGACGGTCGGGGTCGTCGTCACCCTCACCCGCCGCACCCGCAGGCCCGGCGACGCCCGCGAACCGCTCACCGCAGCGAGCGCAGCCCGCACCCACGCCCGACGGATCCACATCGCCGCCTGGTGCGCCCTCGTCCTGGCGATGGTCACCATGACGGCCGTCGCGTCCTCGGCGCGCGGCCTGGAGGCCGGGCGGATCACCGGCCTCGTCCTCGCCGCCGGCGGGCTGACCTTCCTCGCGGTCTCTGCCCTGGGCGAGATCACCTGGCCGCGCCCGACCGGCTCGGTCCGCACCGCCACCCTGGTCCGTCGCACCGTCCGCGACGTCACCCCACGCCCGGCGGCGGTGCTGCTCGGCGTCACCTCCGCCCTGCTGCTCGCCGCGCTGGTGGCCGGCGGGCTCACCGCGCTCCCGGACGGGCGCAGCTACGGCCGGACCACCATGGCCGCCGACGGCGTGGCCGTGACCTGGGCGTCCAGCCCGTACCCCGGATGGTTCTACGCCGTGCCGCTCGCCCTGGCGGCCGCCGTCATCCTCCTGGCCTGCGGCGGGTGCCTGCTGCTCATCGCCCGGCGCCCGGCGATCACGGACACGGCATCGACCTGGGACCTGGCGATGCGCCAGCTCAGTGCGCAGCGGGTGCTGCGGGGCGCAACGCTCAGCCTCGGCGCGACGGCGGCTCCCGTCTACGGGCTGCTCGCCCTGCCCTTCCTGCGGGAAGGTCCGTGGGGCATCGCCGTGCTGCTGCTCCTGGGCGCCCTGGCCTCGATCGGTGTGGCCGCGGCGGCTGTCGCCCTGCCGGGCACCGTGGTGCCCGCAGCACCGGAGCAGGCGCGCCGCACCGGATGGGCAGTGGCGTGAACGGGGACCTGAAGATCACCATCGACCTGGACTCCGGCGTCCCGCCCTACGAGCAGATCCGGTCCCAGATCATGGGGCACGTCGCGGCCGAGAACCTCTCCCCCGGCGACCGCCTGCCCCCGATCCGCGCGCTCGCGACCGACCTCGGTCTGGCGGCGGGGACGGTGGCCCGCGCCTATCGCGAGCTCGAGCTCGCGGGAGTGGTGACCACGCGGCGTCGGGCGGGGACGGTGATCTCGGACGGGGCGGTCGCTGCGGACGTGCTCGTCCAGCAGGCCGCGCGGGCCTTCGTCGACCAGGTGCGCGGGGCGGGCCTGTCCGACGAGGCGATCCTCGACGCCGTGCGCGGCGCCCTGCTCAGCCCGCCACCGACCGTCTAGACCCGCCTAGACCCACCCAGCCCGCTTGCCGTCGCCTCGCCCAGCCCGTGCTGGGCGAGCCAGTCCACGACCGCCGCGAGGTAGGCGCTGCGTGCCGGCTCCGGTGAGAGCGCGAGGTCATGGATGCCGCCCTCGATCTGCACGACCGTCACGTCCGACCCCAGGGCGGGGGCGCGCGCGACGATCTGGGCCACGTCGAGGATCACGTCGCAGCGGTTGAGGTCGGGGTTGTCCGCGCGGTTGGGTCCGCTGCGGGTCGAGGCGCACACGAGCACCGGACAGTCGAGGTCCAGCCCCCGGGCCAGGCGAGCCTGGCCCGACCGGATCGCCCGGAGCCAGCCAGCGAGCACCGCGAAGCCCTCCGGCGGCTTGAGCCGCCGGTCGTACTCCCACTCCCCGCCGGACTCGCGGTGCAAGGACCGTGAGTACTCCGACGGCGCGTGCTTCACCACCACGTACCGCGCGCGCCCGCCGACGACGTCGAGGAGCGCGGTCCCCACGACCCGGTCGACAAACGGCCGGTTGAGGTCCAGGAACGGGCTGTTGAGCACGAGGGCGTCGACCGTCGCCCGCCCGGTCGCGCTGTGCGCCCACAGCGCGGCGAGCAGACCGCCGGTCGAGTGCCCCATGAGCACAAGACGCTGACAGCCCAGCTCCTCGCGCAGGATCCGCGTCGCGGCCGCCAGCTCTTCGCCGTACTCACGCAGGTCCATGCAGAAGTTCGGGGTCTGGTGGGGCAGCAGCGAACGACCGTAGCCGTGCAGGTCGATCGCCACGAGGTCGAGTCCGTGTGCGGCCAGGTGCGCGGCGAGGTGCGTCTGGAAGAAGTAGTCGACGAAGCCGTGGATGTAGAGCACCACGGGCCGGTCAGGGCGGTCCGGCGGGTCTGGCCAGCCCGGCTGGTCTGGCCGGTACGTGGCTGCTCGGGCGTCGAGGGTGGCCCGCCGCGTGACGAGGGTCGCGACGACCTCGCCGTCGTCGTCAGGGAGCAGCGGCACCGTGCGCGCGACCCAGTCTCCCCCGAGCACGTCGGGCAGCCACGGGTCGCTCTCCGCCATGAGAGCCAGTCAATCACCTCCCCGCCGGTGGCGACCCGCCGGGACGGTGCCACGATGAGAGGGAGAAGCCCTCCACGACCGCCAGGTGCCGCCATGTCCCAGCTCCGCGCGTACAACCTCTCGATGTCTCTCGACGGCTTCATGGCCGGGCCCGACCAGAGCCTGGACGACCCCCTGGGCGTGGGTGCCATGCGCCTGCACGAGTGGGTCTACCCCACCCGCGCCTTCCGCGCGGACCACGGGCTCGACGGCGGCACCGAGGGGCTGGACGACAGCTTCGTCCAGCGCGGCACGACCGGGATCGGCGCGACGATCATGGGTCGCAACATGTTCGGCCCGGTCCGCGGGGACTGGGGAACGTGGGCAGAGGACCACGACGGCGAGCCGTGGACCGGCTGGTGGGGGCCCAACCCGCCCTTCCACCACCCCGTGTACGTGCTGACCCACCACCCCCGTCCGCCGCTGACCCTGTCCGGCGGGACGACCTTCCACTTTGTCTACGGCGGCGTCGAGGACGCCTATGCCCAGGCCACCGACGCTGCGGGGGACCTCGACGTGCGGCTGGGCGGCGGTGCGTCCACGGTCCGCCAGTTCCTGGCGGCCGGGTTGGTCGACGAGATCCACGTGGCTGTCGTGCCGATCCTGCTCGGGTCGGGCGAACGTCTCTTCGGCGAGCTGGGTGAGCGGGCCAGAGACCTCGACTGCGTCGAGATGGTCGCCTCCCCGACCGTCAGCCACGTCCGGCTGGCGCGCCAGAGCGGCTAGGCCCGTCGGCAAGGCCCGGCGGCTAGAGCGAGACGCCCACCAGCACCGGCTCGGGGACGAGCTCGATGCCGAAGGTGTCGCGGACGCCGTCGCGCACGGTGCGGGCCAGGCGGACGATGTCCGCGGCCGTGGCCGACCCGCGGTTGGTGATCGCCAGGGTGTGCTTGGTGGACAGGGTGGCCGGGCTGTCCGGGCCGTCCACGCCGTAGCCGCGGGTGAAGCCCGCCTGCTCGATGAGCCAGGCCGCGGACGTCTTGACCAGGGTCTCGTCGATCCGGCCCAGGCTCGGCCCGGTCGTGGTGATGGGGATGGCTGACCGCACGGGGTACACCGGCGCGCCCTTGGGCAGGGAGGCGGCGAGCTCGGCGGGCAGGATCGGGTTGGTGAAGAAGGATCCGGCGCTCCACCGGTCGTGGTCCGGGGCGGCCGGGTCGGTGTCCAGGAGCATCCCCTTGCTGCCGCGCAGCTCGAGCACGGCCTCACGGACCGCGGCGTTCTCGGCGCGCTCACCGACAGCGACGCCGAGCCGACGGGCGAGCTCGGGGTAGGCGATCGGGGCGGACAGCGTCCCGAGGCGGAACTGGAAGCTCACGTCGAGGACCACGTACCGCGGGCTCGGGTACCACGGGGCGAGCGGGTCGACGGGGTCCGTCGACCCTGCTCCGGTCAGGGCGTCGGGCAGCTGGGTGGACCGCTTGAGCTTGGAGGTGCGGTAGCCGAAGTTGAGGTCGGTCAGCGCCAGGGTGCGCACCCGCGACTCTCCGCGGTCCCACACCCGTACGGTGGCCACGGTCCCGGAGACCTCCTGGCCGTAGGCGCCGATGTTCTGCACCGGAGCCGCGCCGACGGTCCCGGGGATGCCGGACAGCGCCTCGACGCCCACCCAGCCGTTCTCGATGACCTCGACGACGAGGTCGTCCCAGCTGTGCCCGGCCGGGACGGTGACGCTTGCCCCGCCGCAGGTGTCCGCGCTCTCCAGGTGGATCCCGGTGCGCGTGTCACGCAGCACCACCCCGGAGAACCCCTCGTCCGCCACGAGGAGGTTGGAGCCGCCGCCGATGATGAGCAGCGGCTCTCCGGCGTCGTCCACGGCGCGCACCGCGTCGATGAGCTCGGCCTCGGTGGAGGTCGTCACGTAGGAGTCGATCTCACCGCCGACGCGCAGCGTGGTGAGGTCGGCGAAGGTCGGTTCGGTCAGAGCTGGAAGATCAACGGTCACTTCACCAGACTAGTTCGCTCCGGTGCCCGGCGCTGGCGCTCCTCGGGCGAGGCCACGACCGCGGACACCAGCAGGCCGAGCACCAGGGGCAACGCGATCGACAGCAGGGCGTTGCGGTAGCCGATGTGCGCGGCCAGCTCCCCCAGCAGCGGCGGGCCCGCGAAGAACGCGGTGTAGCCGATGGTCGAGACGACGCTCAACCGTCCGGCCGCGCGCACCGGGTCGTCGCTCGCGGCGCTCATCCCCACCGGGAAGCCCAGCGCGGCGCCCATCCCCCAGCCCACGACGCCGACCAGGGCCAGCGGCAACCACGGGCTCAGACCGAAGAGGACCAGACCGGCCAGCGCCAGACCAGCCGACAGCCGCAGGACGGTCACCCGCCCGTACCGGTCGAGCAGCGCGGTGCCCAGCAGGCGCATGCCGGTCATCGCGGTGAGGAAGATGAAGAGGGACAGCGCGCCGGTCGAGTGCGAGGAGTCGAAGCCGTCCACGACTGCCAGGCTGAGCCAGTCGTTCGCAGCGCCCTCGGTCAGCGCGGCGGCGAGCACCACGACGCCGATGAGCAGGGTCCGGCGCTCCAGCCACGCCCCGAAGGGGTTGGGCTTGGCCGTCGTGACGGCGACAGCGGGGTCGACGCCGTCGAGCTCGCGGCCCTCGGGCGCACCAGGCGCTCCGGGCGCAGCCGCTGACACCGCGGCGGACTCCACCACGGCGTCGGGCAACAGGTAGCGGACGGCGACCAGCACGAGCACGAGGGAGACCACGACCGCGGCGCACAGGTGCATGAACAGCGACATCTCGACCCGTGAGGCGAGCGCCCCCAGACCGGCCCCAGCCATGGTGCCGAAGGAGAAGCTGGCGTGGAAGCGCGGCATGATCGCCCGGCCCAGGCGCTGCTCGACGGCGGCGCCCTCCAGGTTCATCGCCGCGTCCCACACACCCAGACCGATGCCGGACAGAAAGAGCCCGGCGATGGCCAGCGGCAGCGAGGCGTGGGTCACGCCCGAGGCCGCCAGGACGAACCCGGTGACGTTGATGGTCGCGAAGATCGCGATGGCCAGGCGACCACCGATGTGCTGGACGATCCACCCGGACAGCGGCAGCGCGATGATCGACCCGATGGCGGCGATGAGCACGAAGCGCCCCATCTGCGCCGGGTCGTAGCCGAGCAGGTCTCGCACGAGCGGGAGCCGCGACGCCCAGTTGGCGAAGTTGAACCCGGAGAGGAAGAAGACCGCGTAGACGGCCTTGGCCGCCGTGGAGACGACGGCCTCGTCGCGGCGCTGGCTCATGCGTCGACGCGTTCGTGGACGGCGAGCGGCACCGGAGCGGGGGCGCCGGCGTCGAGCAGGGCGGCGTCCAGGACGGCGGCGTCGAGGACTGCCTCGTCCTGGTCCTCTGCGTCACTGCTCGCCTCCCGCACCGGCGAGCCGCCATGGGCACCCGGCTGGGCAACGGTCGCGCCCTCAGGAAGGATCTTGGTCACGTGCTTGGACAGCAGGAGGCTGGCCACGAGCGCGACGACGATGAGAGTGAGCGCGTGCCGGGCGCCGATGGCCTCAGCGGCCAGGCCGAGCAGCGGAGGTGCAGCCAGGGAGGACATCGAGGCGAAGGCAGAGACGACCGAGACGCGGGCGGCAGCCTTGAGCGGGTCGTCCGAGGCGGCGGCGATCGCGAGCGGCACGGCGAGGGCAGCACCCATTCCCCAGAGCACGGCGCCCAGGCCGGCGACGACGAGGGTGGGTCCGAAGCCGAAGAGCAGCAGACCGACGATGGCGATCACACCGGACAGGCGCAGCGTGACCACACGACCGTAGCGGTCGATGAGGCGCGTGCCGAACATCCGGATGACGGTCATGGCGGTGACGAAGGCACCGAAGACGAAGGCGCCGATCGCCTCGGTCTCGGCGAAGCCGTCCACGACGGCGATGGGCAACCAGTTGTTGGCCGATCCTTCCGACAGCGAGGCCGCCATGCAGACGATCCCGATGAACAGCGTCCGCGGCTCCCGCCACGCGGCCAGGGCGGAGCCGAGGCTCGCCTTGCGGGCCCCCATGGCGGCACGCGCTCCCGTGGTGCCGGCCTCCGGGACGACGACGCCGGCGCGGATCTCGGCCTTGCGCACGCGCGCCGTGCGCGCGGTGTCCGCGCGGTCCCAGCGGACGGCGTCGGGCAGGTGCGTGTCCAGGACGACGTGCGGGATGGAGACCAGGCGCCAGACGAGGGTGATGGCGGCGATGGTCGAGAACTGCACGATGATCGGCACCTCGAGCATGGAGGCACCAGCGCCGATGAGCGAGCCCACGACGGCACCGATCGAGAAGGCGGCATGGAACTGGGGCAGGACTGCGCGGCCCATGCGCCGCTCGACAGCCGCGGTCTCCACGTTCTGCGGGACGTTCATGAGGGCGATGGACATGCCGTTGAGCACGAGCCCGATGGCGAGGACGAGGGTGGACCCGATGGTCGGACCGATGCCCTCGAGGGTGAGGGCGAAGAAGCTGGCGATCGCGGCCACCACGAGCACCCGCCGTCCGCCGAAGCGGGCGACGATCGATCCGGCGAGCGTCACCGCCACGAGCGAGCCGACGGCACCGACGAGCAGCACCGCGCCGAGCTCAGAGGTGCTCAGTCCGAGCAGCTCGCGGACCGTGGGCAGGCGCGCGAGCCAGCTGGAGGTGTTGATCCCTAGGAGCAGGAACAGGCCGAGCAGGCCCATCCGTGCGCGGTGGACCTGCTGTTCGGGAGTGGTTGGAGCCTTAATGCGTTGTTCCCTCGTCTTCGAATCGATTCGATCGCCCTCCACGATTCGATCGAATCGTTTCGAGGCAGTGTCACAATTGTCGGGTACGCTGGCGGCCTCCGTCAATTGGGTTACTCGAGCAAAAATGTGAGGTGGACGTGTCGGCACACAAACCGACCCTTGCGAGCGTCGCCGAGGCGGCCGGGGTCTCCCTGTCCACTGCCTCGCTCGCCTTCGCGTCCTCGGGACCGATCGCGGAGAAGACCCGCGCCAAGGTTCTCGCGGCCGCAGCCGACCTCGGCTACCGGGGCCCCAACCCGCTGGGCCGCCAGCTGCGCTCAGGGCGCACCGGGATCGTGGGGGTCGTCATCGGCGACCAGCTGCGTCGCAGCTTCCGCGACCCGGTCTCGGTCCAGGTGCTCGACGGCCTGGCCAGCACCCTCGGCGCCCTCGGGCTCGGCGTGCTGCTCATCCCCGGCACCCCGCCGGTCGACGGACGCCGCGTCGTCGCCCCCCTCGTCGAGGACGCGGGCATGGACGTCGCGATCCTCATCTGGGGCGTGCACGCCAACGACCCCACCCTGGACGCTCTGCAGCGCCGCGGGGTCCCCGTCGTGGTCGGCGAAGGCCACCCCGTCGAGGGCGCACCCCTGGTCGGCATCGCCGACCGGACAGGCACTGCCGAGCTCGCGCGGTACCTGCTGGACCTCGGCCACGAGCGTTTCGCCTCGATCACGCTGCCCTTCGGCTTCGGCGGCCACGCCGGCGAGGTCGACCCGGCCGGACCGGTCGACTGGACCGCCACCCAGCACCGACTCGAAGGCCTCGCCGACGCGGGGATCACCCCGGTCGTCTGCTGGGAGGCCGAGGCGTCCCTCGTCGAGCAGGGGCACGCCGCCGCACTGGCGATCCTCTCCCCCGATCGCTTCCCCGACCCGTCCCAGCGCCCGACGGCGATCATCGCCCAGTCCGACCTGCTCGCCGCCGGTGCGATCCTCGGCGCGCGCGAGCTGGGCCTGCGGGTCCCCGAGGACGTCTCGATCGCCGGCTTCGACGGCCTCGACCTGCCGTGGCTGGGCGCCGACGTGCTCACGACCGTCAAGCAGCCCCTCGCCGAGAAGGGCGCAGCCCTCGGCCACGCCGTCCAGAGCCTGCTGGCGGGCGACGAGCCCACCGTGACGATCCTCGACGTCGAGCTCGTCATCGGCACCACCACCGCCCCGCCACCAGCCCCCTAACCGGCCCCGCCCTCCACGCCCCCGAGCGTCCGCACCCCCGAACTCGTGAGCGGATCGCCGAACTCGTGAGCACGGGCGGTTGCGAGGTGAAAGAACGGGTCCTGCTCACGAGTTCGCCGAAGGGTTCACGAGTTCGGGAAGGGGCGTGCAGGAGCACGGAGAGACGGTGCGAGCTGAGAGCGTGGCGTGGTGGCGCCGGGCTCGGGGCCTAGAGGGCGACGACGGCCTGGGACTTGCCGAGGACGCGGGCGCCCTCGAAGGTGACGGTGAGGTCGACGCGGACGGTGCGGGCCTCGAGGTCGATCGCACCGATCGCGGCGGACACCTCGACGACGGCCTCTCCCGGGTTGGGGACGGCGACCGGACGGGTGAAGCGCGTCTGGTAGTCGACGACGGCGCCCGGGTCACCGGCCCAGTCCTCCACGAGAGCCACAGCCGCACCCATCGTGAACATGCCGTGGGCGATGACGCCGGGCAGGCCGACGCTCTCGGCGACGGTGTCGTTCCAGTGGATGGGGTTGAAGTCACCGCTCGCGCCGGCGTAGCGGACCAGGCGGGCGCGGTC
This sequence comes from Sanguibacter suarezii NBRC 16159, assembly GCF_001552735.1. Taxonomy (GTDB): domain Bacteria; phylum Actinomycetota; class Actinomycetes; order Actinomycetales; family Cellulomonadaceae; genus Sanguibacter; species Sanguibacter suarezii. Next base: position 84,224 of record NZ_BCRT01000022.1, on the reverse strand, counting down.
GACGACGACGGACCGGGTGCCGATGACGTCACCGACGGCGAGGGTCGTGATGTCAGGGCGGACGGCGCTGACGGGGGACGTGGCGCTCACAGGCCTTCTCCTCGCACGGCCAGCGTCGACGTCACGGTCGAGACCAGCTCGGTCGCAGCGCTCACAGCGTCCAGGGCGTAGATGTCGCAGCGGGTGGTGACCATCGCCAGTCCGGATCGCTCGGTGATCGAGGCGACGGTGAGCACGGTCACCAGCTCGTCTCCGGCGTGGATGGGGCGGTGGTGGACGAAGCGCTCGTCAGCGTGCACGACCCGGGTGAAGTCGACCCTCGCGGCCGGGTCTTCGATGTACTGCGCCTCGGCCCGCTGAGCGACGATGACCGCGAAGGTGGGAGGCGCGATGAGGTCCGGATAGCCCAAACCCCGCGCAGAGTCCACAGAGTGGTGCGCGGGGTGGGTCGAACCTACGGCAGCGGCGAACTCACGGATCTTCTCCCGACCAACCGAGTACGGGGCGTTGGCCGGATACTCGCGCCCGACAAAGTCGAGGTTGACGGAAGAAGTCGTCATCGCTGCTGCGTGCTGACCGAGACGGTCAGCGGGTCTCGCGGTGGGCGTTGTGCTTGCCGCAGCGCGGGCAGAACTTCGCCAGCTCGAGACGGTCGGGGGTGTTCCGACGGTTCTTCTTGGTGATGTAGTTGCGCTCCTTGCACTCAACGCATGCAAGCGTGATCTTGGGGCGAACGTCAGTACTCTTAGCCACGGTCGTGCCACCTCTCGCGCCGCCGGGGCGCTACGTACTTCGTTGACGCGCACCGCCGGCCGGCGCGCGCAGTGTTGCCAGTGCTGGTAGCGGGGGCGGGGCTCGAACCCGCGACCTCACGATTATGAGCCGTGCGCTCTGACCAACTGAGCTACCCCGCCGCATCGATGCTCAGCGACCGGCATGAGAAAAATATTCCCACGCCGACCGGCATCGCACCAACAGAGCCCCCGATGGGAATCGGACCCATGACCTCAGTCTTACCAAGACTGCGCTCTACCACTGAGCTACGGGGGCAGCGCGGAAAACGATACATGCATCTGGGCTGGTTCATGAAATCGGCTCCCGGGGGAACGATCTCGGCCCTTGCGATCCGCGACGCGCCAACGATACATGAGCCGAGGCCTCCTTCGCACCACCCGCCCACCCGCGGGCACGGGGCCTCTCGCAGGGGGGCCGCAGGGCGCCGTGCGGGAGACGACGACGCGGCTGGCAGGGGCCGACACGGGCCGTCCGGGAGGCCGTCCAGCGGCCGTCGAGCACCGCGACCAGGTCGTCGATCGCGCCGACCGGACACGTCATGGACGCACGGGTCGAGGATGCACAGGTCGTGGATGCACAAAGGGCGCCATCCGATGGATGGCGCCCTCATGTGTGGCGGCTGAGGGATTCGAACCCACGTAGCATTACACGGCAGATTTACAGTCTGCTCCCTTTGGCCGCTCGGGCAAGCCGCCGAGCTTCTCCTCCGGATCTGCCTCATGACCTCAGTCATGGAACCGATCTGCAGGAGCGAGACAACGATACAAGACAGACCCGGTGAGAGGAAATCGGCGCCCGGACGGCTGGCGACGGGGTCTACCAGGACGTGCTCGGCAGCCGTCGCTCGTATCGTTGACCCGTGCCCGAGACCCTCGCCTCCCCCACGACCACCACCCCGGACAGCCGCACGCCGTCGGTGCGCTGGGGGATGACGCTCGGGATCGCGTGCTACGTCATGTGGGGCGCGCTCCCCCTCTACTTCCCGCTGCTCTCCCCCGCGGGCGCCCTCGAGATCATCGCTCACCGGGTCGTGTGGAGCCTGCTCTTCTGCCTCGTGCTGTTGCTCCTGACCCGCCAGATCCGCCAGTTCGTGCAGGTGCTGCGCTCGCGCCGGTTGCTGCTCGCACTGTCCGTGGCCGCCGTCCTCGTCGCGGTGAACTGGATGATCTACGTCTTCGCCGTGACCTCCGGTCATGTCGTGGACGCCTCGCTCGGGTACTTCATCAACCCCTTCGTCACGGTGCTGCTCGCCGTGATCGTGCTCAAGGAGAAGCTGCGACCGGCCCAGTGGGTGGCCCTGGGCTTCGGCCTGGCGGCAGTGATCGTCATCACCGTAGGCCTGGCCGCCGTGCCGTGGCTCTCCCTCGGCCTGGCACTGACCTTCGGCTTCTACGGTCTGATCAAGAACCGCGTGGGCCCTCACGTGTCGGCTGTGCCCAGCCTCGCCGTCGAGACCACCGTGCTCACCCCGGTGGCCCTGGCCTACATCCTCTGGCTCACCGCTCAGGGCACGAGCACCTTCCTGCAGGACGGCGCGGGGCACGCCCTGCTGCTGGCGTCGTCGGGCATCGTGACCGCGCTGCCGCTGCTCTGCTTCGGTGGCGCGGCCCGCATCCTGCCGCTGCGAGTCATCGGGATGCTGCAGTACATCGCTCCGATCATGCAGCTCCTCGTGGGAGTCCTCGTCTTCGACGAGCACATGCCGCCGCTGCGGTGGGCGGGCTTCGCCCTCGTGTGGGTCGCCCTGACCATCCTCACCGTCGACGCGCTGCACGCCTCTCGCGCGATGCGCCTGTCCCCCACCCGCTGACCGACCCAGTGGCCGGCGTCGGCACGCTCCGCGCGCCCGCGACGTCGCGGACCAGGGCAGATCGCCTCCCACCACCGCAGATGCGGTGGGGCTGGTGCGGCCGGATCGGATACGGTGGGATCAGCCCATTTCTACAGTGCGACAGGAGACCTATCGTGGCTGATTCATCGATGGACATCGTGAGCAAGGTCGACCGCCAAGAGGTCGACAACGCTCTCAACCAGGCAGTCAAGGAAGTAGCCCAGCGCTACGACTTCAAGAACATCGGCGCCTCGATCGCGTGGAGCGGCGAGAAGATCGTCATGACCGCGAACTCCGAGGAGCGTGTCCTGGCCATCCTCGACGTGCTCGAGACCAAGCTCATCAAGCGTGGGGTCTCGCTCAAGCACCTTGACGTCCCGGAGAACGGTCCCCAGCTCTCGGGCAAGGAGTACCGCCTCGAGGTCAGCCTCAAGGAGGGCCTGGCCGGCGAGAACGCCAAGAAGGTCACCAAGATCATTCGCGAAGAGGGCCCCAAGGGCGTCAAGACGCAGATCACCGGTGACGAGGTCCGCGCGACCAGCAAGTCCCGCGACGACCTCCAGGAGGTCCAGGCCCTGCTCAAGGGCGCCGACCTCGACTTCGCGGTCCAGTTCACCAACTACCGCTGAGGTGACGGCCCCGCAGGTCGTCGCGACCGACCTCGACGGCACGCTGCTGCGCAGTGACGGGTCCCTCTCGGACCGCACCCGCAGCGTGCTCGCCGGTCTTGACGACCGCGGGATCCACGTGGTCTTCGTGACCGCACGGCCACCGCGCTGGCTCGCCGCCGTCGCCGGCGCGGTGGGCGGGCACGGGTTGGCGATCTGCCTCAACGGCTCGTGCGTGGTGGAGGTCGCCACCGGGACCGTCTCCCAGGTCCACGGCTTCGACGCCCCGGCCCTGGCGGAGGTGGTAGCTGACCTTCGTGCGGCGCTGCCCGGCGTCGAGCTGGGTCTGGAGCGGCCCAGCGGCGCCGTGTTCGACCCGCACTACACCCACGACCATCACGCGCCCGCAGACGCCCACCGATCGACCGTCGAGGACCACCTCGACGAGCCGGTGGGCAAGCTGCTCGCGCGCCTCACGTCCATGCCCGACGACGCGTTCTTCGCGCGGGTCGAGTCCGTGATCGGGGCCCGCGCCCAGCTGGCCTACTCCGGCGCGACGGGGCTCGCGGAGATGACCGCTCCGGGGGTGAGCAAGGCCGCTGCCCTGGCCCGGTGGTGCACCGGGCACGAGGTGGACGCCCGCGACGTCTGGGCCTTCGGCGACATGCCCAACGACCTGCCGATGCTCACCTGGGCAGGCACCTCCTTCGCCGTCGCCAACGCCCACGACGCCGTGCTGGCCGCAGCCACCCACATCACCGCCTCCAACGACGACGACGGCGTCGCCCAGGCGCTCGAGGGGCTGCTCGTCCCGTAGGCGAGGGCGCTGCCCACCTCAGGGCTGCGCCTGCCTCAGGGCTACGACCGTCAGCCCCGGTTCACACCCGTGGGGCGCCGGGCAGCCCGGCCATCCGCTCCAGGCGGTTGATCCGCTCAGTCATGGGCGGGTGGGTCGCGAAGAGCTTGCCCATGCCGCCGCCGCGGAAGGGGTTGGCGATCATCATGTGCGAGACGTCCACGAGGTTCTGGTTCTGCGGCAGTGGCATGCGCTGCGTCCCGGCCTCGAGCTTGCGCAGGGCGGAGGCGAGGGCTAGGGGGTCGCCGGTGAGCTTGGCGCCGTCCTCGTCGGCGTCGTACTCGCGGGTGCGGGAGATCGCCAGCTGGATGAGGCTGGCCGCGACCGGCGCGAGGAAGGCCATGAACAGCGCGGCGATGGGGTTGCCTCCGCGCTCCCGGTCCCCGCCGAAGAACATGAGGAACTGCGCCAGCCCGGTGATGATCCCGGCGAAGGCAGCAGCGATCGAGGACGTGAGGATGTCGCGGTTGTAGACGTGCATGAGCTCGTGGCCGAGCACCCCGCGCAGCTCGCGCTCGTCGAGGATGGCCAGGATGCCCTCCGTGCAGCACACAGCCGCGTTCTGCGGGTTGCGCCCGGTGGCGAAGGCGTTCGGGGCAGGCGTCGGGGAGACGTAGAGACGGGGCATGGGCTGGCGCGCCGCCGTCGAGAGCTCGCGGACGATCCGGTACATGACCGGCTGCTCGATCTCGCTCACGGGCCGGGCGTGCATGGCCCGGATGGCGAGCTTGTCGGAGTTCCAGTAGCCGTAGGCGGTGCCGATCAGGCCGATCCCGCAGAACAGCACCAGCATCGATGTGCTGCCGCCTCCGACGATCGCCCAGAGCCCGAGCAGGAAGGCCCACATGATGCCGAACAGGACGGCAGTCTTGAGGCCGTTGAAGTGCTTGTGTCCCACGTGCGCCACCTCTCTCCACCTCGTGCGTCGCGGTGCCAGGAATGCACACGACGGACGACGCACGTCTGCACATGTCAACGCACAGGCCCCTGTGAGCGTTCCCGATTCAGGATACTCACAGGGGCCTGGCGGTGCTGTGTGACAGCAGGTGACAGCAGGTGGCAGCACGTGACTGCTGCCGGACGGCGGACTACTGCTGTGCGCCTCGGGCGATCTCGATCATCTCGTCGCGGGAGATGACCTTGATCCGCTCGCGGCCCTTGGCCTCACCGAGGGCGCGCTCGTGGGCGTCGAGCAGCTCCCAGCCGGACCACTCGATGACCTCGACGCCGCGGTCGGCGAGGAAGCTCGTGATGGCGTCCGGGTCCGGCTGGGTGGCCGAGGCGAAGCCGTCCTGGGTCAGGGCGTCCTCGACGAGGTTGCGGATGGTCTCCGAGGCGTCGGACTTGGTGTGCCCGATGAGACCGACGGGGCCGCGCTTGATCCACCCGGTGCAGTACACGCCCGGGACCTGCTCGCCGTCGATGTCGACGACGCGACCCTCGGCGTTGGGGATGACGCCCTTGCGGTCGTCGAACGGCAGCTCGGGCAGCGGCGAGCCGAAGTAGCCGACGGCGCGGTACACGGCCTGCACGGGCCAGTCGTGGAACTCACCGGTGCGAGAGACGGTGCCGTCGCCGTTGAGCCGGGTGCGCTCGGTGCGCAGCGCGTCGACCTTGCCGTCGCCGTCGGTGTCGAGGATCTCGGCCGGGGCGTGCAGGAAGTGCAGGTGCAGACGACGCGAGGCGGAGAAGGTCGACGGGTCGTTGAGGGTCCAGTCCGTGAGCGTCTTGACGATCTGCTTGGTCTGGTTGGACGAGCCGATCGCGGCGATCGATCCCTCGTCGAACTCGAAGTCCTCGGGGTAGACGATGACGTCCACGTCGCGGACGTGGCCGAGCTCGCGGAGCTCGAGCGGGGAGAACTTCGCCTGGGCGGGGCCACGACGGGCGAAGACGTGCACGTCGGTGACCGGGGAGCTCTTCAGTCCCTCGTAGACGTTGTCCGGGATCTCGGTGACCAGGAGGTCGTCGGCGTGCTTGGACAGGATCCGGGCGACGTCGAGGGCGACGTTGCCGGCGCCGATCACGGCGACCTGCTGAGCCTCCAGCGGCCAGGTGGTCGGCACGTGGGGGTGGCCGTCGTACCAGGAGACGAAGTCCGCTGCGCCGTAGGACCCGTCGAGGTCCGCGCCCGGGATGGGCAGGGCGGCGTCGGTGATCGCACCGGTCGAGAAGATCACGGCGTCGTAGAACTGACGCAGGTCGTCGAGCTTGAGGTCGATGCCGTAGTCGACGTTGGACAGCAGGCGGATGTCGCCGCGCTCGAGGACCTTGTGCAGCGCAGTGATGATCTGCTTGATCCGCGGGTGGTCGGGGGCGACGCCGTAGCGCACCAGCCCGAACGGGGCCGGCAGGCGCTCGAAGAGGTCGATGGACACGTCGAGATCCGTCTTGGACAGGATGTCGGCGGCGTAGATGCCGGCCGGGCCGGCCCCCACGATGGCCACGCGGAGTTGACGGTCAGTGCTCACGGAATTTCATGCCTTCCGGTTGGAGTCGGCGAGTGCATCTGGGGTTCAGATCTCAAGACTTCTCAAAGTCTAGGCGCATGCGCAAGATGCCAACATTCCCAAACATCTCGCCCTGTGGATACAGCGTCTCGCAGGACGGACGAGTGTTACACCCGGTAAATCGGGTCAGATGAGGATGAGAGAGTCCTGAATCTCACGGATCTGGGCGAAAGCTGAGTCGACCTGCGTCCCGGCGCACGTCCCCGTGATCTGCACCACATCAAAGACCGGACCCGCTGGCAGGACGCACATCCGCAAGGCCTGCACAAGAGTTCCACCCTTCCCGTCGGAAAAGTAGCCCTCGACCCGCAGTCCGCTCACACCGAGCATCTCGGCGGCGTCCTCACGCAGCGTCTCGGTGAAGCGCGGCAGAGCCTTGAGCCGCTTGGCCACGTCCTTGCGGGCAGCGGCGACGGTGAAGTCAGCGCCGAAGCGCGTGACCGTGACCAGCACGTTCGGGCGGAACTGGCCTGCCGGCACCTCCTGGGCGAGAGCGAGCGGCAGCCCGACGCCCGCCAGCCCGACCCAGCCCTGCGGCTGGGCCACCTGCAGGCTCGGGTAGGCGGGGAAGGCGTCGCTGGGGAAGGTCAGCACGTCACCCATCAGTCCTCCGAGGCCACATCGAGGAGGGGCAGGTCGGCCGGGGTCACCAGGCGCGAGGTGACCGCGTACTCCACCAGCCGGGACCGGCGGTTGGTGGCCAGCTGCTTCGGTCCCCCGCGCAGACCCTTGACACCCATCCGGTCGAGCTTGTCGCAGACGTTGTCGAGCTTGCGGTTGAAGCGGGTGGTGGCCCATCCCAGCCGCTTGGCGGCCTCGGCGGTCGAGGGGATCTCGCTCAGGCCCGCGCCGTCACGCTTGAGCATCGGCTCGCACAGCGAGACGATGAGCTGCTTCTGGCTGGTGGTGAAGGAGATGGCGCCGATGGTCGTCTCGCCCACGAGCGCGTCGTCGGGCACGATCTCCTGGGACGGGGTGCCTTCCAGGTGCACGAGCAGCTCGTAGGTCGTGGGGCCCGCGGTGAAGACGACGGTGGTCGTGCTGAAGACGATGGGCAGGCGGTTGCCGGGCGAGAGCCAGGACTGCACGCCCCCGCTCGCGTCGCACACGGTCACCGAGATGAGCGAGCCGATGTTGGACAGCCACCAGATCCCGTCGGTGTGGGTGAACCTCAGGAACCGGCGGTGCAGGTAAGGGTTGTCGTCGATGGTGAGGTCGGCCTCTCGGCCGATGTCGAAGGGTTCGTCCAGGCTCGGCCGGAACCACTCCCCGCAGTAGTCGATCGCGAGTTCTGTCATCGCACCCAGGCTCCTTCGTCCGCATCGCACGCCGCCGTGCGCACCAGGCGAGCAGTCCTGCGCCCACCTGCCCGCAAACTGTATCGAACAAGTGATGCACACCGAGGCGCCCGCGCCGCGATCTCGCGGGCTTCACCCGCTCCCTCGACGGGTTCACCCGCTGGCGCGGACCGGCACCACTCAGACGAGGCCGCGGAAGGTCAGCGTGATGCCGTCACCGAGGTCGACGACGTCCCCGTCCGCCACGAGGGTGGGCTCCGAGGGGTGCAGCCGGCGCAGCGGCTGGCCTGCGCGCAGCAGCATCGTGCCGTTGACCGTGTCGAGGTCGACGAGCAGCACGTGCCACCCGTCGAGGCGGATCTCCACGTGGGAGCGGGAGATGTCCTGGCTCGGGCTGGGGACGGTGACCAGCCGCTGAGCGACCGGCGAGGCGGTTGCCTGGGCCTGCGGGAACCGGCCGACCACGATCGGCACGCTGAGGTCGACGCTCTCCCCGGTCGAGATCTCGACCTGCCCGAGCGAGGGGCGCTCGACGAGCTGCGCCGTGGGGCTCAGACCGCCCCCGCACTGCGCGCAGGCCAGACGGGACGGGGGGTTGGGGTGACCGAAGAAGCAGGACCGCGCCAGGATCGTGGTCCCCTGCGGTGCCGGGTCGCGGAACGGCGCGACCGTCACAGCCACCTGCTGCGCCTGCGGCAGCACCGGCGGCACGTGCACGACGGCGGAGGTGGGCGGAGGTGGGGGCGGCGGCGGAATCGCACCGGTCGTCGTGGCGGGGACCGGAGGAGCCGGGCTGGGTGCCGCTGGCGCGGGAGCCGGGGTGAGAGCTGGAGCTGCGTGAGGGGCAGGAGACTCGGGAGACGCAGCGGCGGCTGCGGCCGGCTCGGGAGCCGCCGTGGTCGCAGCGGAGGAGGTCGAGGCCTTGATCTCAGCCAGCGCCGAGGCGAAGAAGGTGGTGTCGTCGAAGTCGTCCTCGTCGGCCTCCTCAGCCTCGTGCTCCCACTCCTCGGGGACGGAGGCAAGGGTCCGCCCGAAGTCCGTCTCGCCGTGGTGGGTGGGCATCAGCCCGTCTCCCGCTGCGCTCAGCGCGTGGGACGGGCTCATCGCGTGAGCCGGGACCGGCGCTCGCGCAGGCACCGCGGAGGCGAGAGACCTGGCACCGTAGCCGACAGCGGGGTCGGCCTCTGCGTCGGCGTCGGCGTGGGCCTCGGCGGCACTGATCCCCGGGGCATCACTCTCCGGGCCACTGAGGCCATCAGCTGCGCCGGCACCCGCACCGTCATCCCCCGCGACGGCCACGTCTCCCAGTCCGTCCACGACGTCCCACCGCAGCCGCTCAGCCTGGACGATCCCGTCCACGATGGCCAGCGGCGGCGCCGCGTCGGCATCGGCGCCGGTCACCAGCTCCATCCGCACGACGTCGCCGATGGTCTTGTCCACCCAGGTGGTCACGTCGGGTCCGCTGACCTTCTCGGTCGCTTCCTGGGGCGCGCCGCCGGGCGCACGGTCCGCCGCGCGCGTGGTCACGACGGCGGAGAAGGCGCCTCGCACGGCGACCTGCACCACAGCAGGCTCAGGAACGACGGACGCACCGAGGTCGGCGCTCGCGCCGTCGGTGGCACCCGCAGCGTCTCCCGCGCCCAGGACGACGACCGCGAAGGACGGCAGGGCACGCCAGGTCGGGTCGAGCACCTCGGTCACGGTGTCCAGCAGCGTGGCCAGGTCCCAGCCACCGGGCGTCGCCGTGGACGTACCCGGTGCGCGGGCCGCGTCGACGGCCTCCCAGAGGTCAGCGGCCACCGCGGTCCCCACGCAGGCGTCGACGAGGACGACCGCGCCCGGGCGCACCAGCGCGAAGGCCGGTCCGGGAGCGTAGTGAATCGACATGGCTACCTCTCTGAGATGGGGAGACCAGCGCGACGCACCGGACCCTACCGACTATGCCGGATGAGCGGAGCCGTCCAGCTGCCTGTCCGCGGACGCGCTCTGCGCGCCTACCGGCTGCTCCACGTCGACGACGAGGACGGTGATGTTGTCCCGCCCGCCCGCCAGCAGGGCGTAGTTGACCAGCTGGTCGGCGGCGAGCTGGGGGTGCGGCTGCTCGCGCAGGACCTGCGCGATCGCGTCGGGGGCGACCTCCTCGGTGAGGCCGTCGGAGCAGATCATGAGGCGCTCGCCCGGGACGATGGGCAGGTACCAGCAGTCCAGCTCGGGTTCGACCATCCCGCCGAGCGCACGGGTGATGACGTTCCTGCGGGCGAAGGTCCGGGCCTCCTCCGGCGAGACCTCCCCCGCGGCCACCAGCTCCTGGACGAGCGAGTGGTCCGTGGTGACCTGGCGCAGCTCCCCGCCGGAGAACCGGTACGTCCGTGAGTCACCGACGTTCGCCACCAGCCAGCACGGCACGCCGTCACGCTCGACGACGACGGCGCCGGTCACCGTGGTCCCCGCGTTGCGGCCGGGGCGGGTGGCGATGCGGGACACCGCCCGGTGGGCGTCGCTGACAGCGGCCTGCAGGTCCGCCTCGGAGGCGCTCCCGGCATGGCCGAGGGAGCAGAGCACGGCGACGGCGGTCGCGCTGGCCTGGGCACCGGCCTCGTGGCCGCCCATCCCGTCGGCGACGAAGTACATCCCGCGCTCAGCGTGGAAGGCATCCTCGTTGGCCGGGCGGCGACGGCCGGCATGGCTGGTGGCCCCCCACCGCAGTGGAGGGACGGAAGCGGGGGCAGGGTGACGCTGGTCCACTCGCCGTCCACCTGCCTGTCCCGTCGGATGCTCATGTCCGACGCTAGCCGTCGCACGGCGAGCCTGCGATGGGGACAAGTCCCCAGCCCAGACTGTCCTGATCAGGACGTTCGGTCCACCAACGACTCGGCGAAGGACACCAGGGCGTCCTTGACGGGCCCGGCCGGCAAGGGCTCGAGCTCGCTGACCGCGGCGGCTGCCCAGGCGACCGCCTGGGCGCGCGTCTCGGCGACGACGTCGTGCAGGCGCAGGGCGGCGACTGCGGCCTCCAGTGCCTCGTCGGAGGTGAGGTCGCCGTCCAGCAGCGCCAGCAGCGCGGCGTCCTGCTCGGCGGTCTCCGACGGGCTTCCCGCACGGCCACGGAGCAGCAGGACGGGCATCGTGGGGACCTGCTCACGCAGGTCGGTCCCCGGGGTCTTCCCGGTGAGGTGCCCGTCCGAGGTGAGGTCGATGACGTCGTCGGCGAGCTGGAAGGCCACGCCGAGCTTCTCCCCGTAGCTGGCGATGATCTCGACGACCTCCGGGGAGCACCCGGCGAACATCGCACCGAAGCGGCCGGCGGTCGCGATGAGCGACGCGGTCTTGTCCGAGAGCACCTGGATGTAGTGCTGGATCGGGTCGTCCTGCGGCGTGGGGCCGACGGTCTCGTGGAGCTGGCCCAGGCACAGCCGCTCGAAGGCCTCCGCCTGGATCCGGACGGCGTCCGGGCCGAGGCCCGCGACGACCTGCGACGCCCGCGCGAAGAGCAGGTCTCCGGTGAGGATCGCGACCGAGTTGCCCCAGACCTCGTGGGCCGAGGGAGCACCGCGGCGCAACGGAGCGGAGTCCATGACGTCGTCGTGGTAGAGCGAGGCGAGGTGTGTCAGCTCCACCACGACGGCCGCGTCGGCGACCTCGGGGCGGCTGGCGTCCCCCAGCTCGGCTGCGAGCAGGGCGAGCATCGGGCGCAGCCGCTTGCCACCGGCGTCGACCAGGTGTCGGGACGCGGAGTCGGCCAGCAGGTCGACGTTCGCCACAGAGCCCCGCAGGCGCTCCTCCACGTCTGCAAGCCGTGAGGCGAGCCTCTCGGCGAGCTCGGGGTCAGGGAGTGGCAGCCCAATCGAAGCAGTAGTCACAGGTAGAACTTAGCCGGTGCGCGGCCAACATCGTGCACTGACACTCACCCGACGTCCGTCACACGGGCGATGAGATCGAGCACAGGGGCCGGCACGATGCCCAGCAGCAGCACTCCGGCAGCCATGATCGAGATGGTCGCCGCACTGAGCCCCTCCGACCTCACCACGACCACGGCCGGAGCGCCGGTAGCCACCACGACCGACGTCTGAGCCGGGTTCATCGCGATCTGCTCGCCTCCCACCAGCACCTCCGCAGGCACCTCGGCCACCTCGACGACCTCGGTGACCGTCTCGGTGGGCGGCATGAAGAACATGATGACGATGACGCGGATGTAGAAGAACACCGCCACAGCCGAGGCGAGCACACCGATCACCGCGAGCACCGTCCCGGACCCCAGGAGAGGGCTGCCCTCGACGGCGGCACTGAAGGCGGTGAACTTGGCGATGAAGCCCGCGGTGAGCGGGATGCCCGCGAAGGACAGCAGGAAGATGGAGAAGCAGGTGGCCAGCCACGGGCTGCGTCGCCCCAGACCGGCCCACTGGCCCAGGTGGGTCGCCTCACCGAGGACCTCCCCGCCCGGCCCGGTCTCGCGGACCAGCGTGATCACCGCGAAGGCGCCGATGGTCGCGAGGGAGTACGCGAGGAGGTAGAAGATGACTGCCTTGATCCCCGCGTTGTTGAAGGACAGGATCCCCACCAGCACGAAGCCGGCGTGGGCGATCGAGGAGTATCCGAGCATGCGCTTGATGTCGGTCTGGGTGGCACCGACGACGGTCCCCACGATCATCGTGGCGATGGCCACGACCCACAGCGCGACCTTGACGGCCTCGAGCATGTCGATCGAGCCGGAGAAGCCGCCGGTGTAGATGAGACGCAGCAGCGCACCGAAGGCCGCGACCTTGGTGCAGGCCGCCATGAACCCGGTGATGGGTGTGGGCGCGCCCTGGTAGACGTCAGGGGTCCAGGCCTGGAAGGGCACCGCACCGACCTTGAACAGCAGGCCGGAGATGACCATGAGGATGCCCACGAGCCAGAGCAGCTCCCAGTTCTCCGGCGCACCACCCTGGGCGACCGCACCGGAGATGCGCCCGATCGCGTCGAAGCGCACGGAGCCGGAGTAGCCGTAGAGCAGCGCGGCACCGAAGAGGAAGACCGCCGAGGCGAAGGCCCCCAGCACGAAGTACTTGAAGGACGCCTCCTGCGAGAGCAGGCGGCGCCTGCGTGCCATGCCCGAGAGCACGTACAGCGGCAGCGAGAGCACCTCGAGGGCGATGAACATCGTCAGCAGGTCCCCGGCCGCGGGGAAGATCATCATGCCGCCGACGGCGAACATGAGCAGCGGGTAGACCTCGGTCTGGACCAGGCCCAGTCGCCGCGCCAGCTCCTCGTGCTCGGAGCCGGGGATCGACGCGGCGCTCGGGGTGAAGGCGTCCTGCTTCACCGCGGTGCGGTCCACGACGACGGCCAGCGCGAAGAAGGCCATGAGCACGATGGTGCCCTGGAAGAGGAGTGCGACGCCGTCGAGCTGGAGCACCCCGCCGAAGACGACGACGCCACCGGGGCCGCCCTCCCCCAGCCAGGTCACGCCCTGCCACACGATGACGGCGAAGGCGGCCGCCAGCGCGACCATGGTCATGACGACCTGGACCGTGCGCCGGTGAGCGGCAGGGACGAAGGACTCCACCAGCACACCGAGCACGCCGGCGCTGATGACGATGATGAGCGGGGTGAGCGCGAACCACGCCACCTCGGGCGCGACGAAGGTTCCCGCGGCTGCGGCCGTCTGTGCTGCCTGGGCGATCATGAGTCGCTCCCCTCGGTTGACGCGTCAGAGGACTGTTCTGCGATGGCGCCGTCGGTGACCACGCCTGCCACGCTCACCGCAGCCGGGTCCCTGACGAGGTCGAGGGCAGGGGCGGGGTAGAAGCCGAAGATCAGCAGGACCGCGATGAGCGGAGCCACCACCCACTTCTCCCGTCCGGACAGGTCCGGGGTGCTGGAGAGCTCGCTGCGGACCGGACCGGTGAAGATCCGCTGGTAGGTCACCAGGATGTACAGCGCCGCGAGGATCACCACGAAGGCCGAGACGATCGCGGCGACCGGGTTGGTCTCGAAGGCGCCGATGAAGACGAGGATCTCCGAGACGAAGGGGGAGAGACCAGGCAGCGACAGCGCGGACAGACCGGCCACGAGGAAGGTCCCGGCCAGCACGGGGGTGACCTTGGCCAGGCCGCCGAGGTCGGCGATGTTCCGCGACCTGCCCGACGGGGACCGCAGGATGATGAACCCCGCGATGAGGAACAGCAGCCCGGTCGAGATCCCGTGGTTGAACATGTAGAAGGAGGATCCGGCCACGCTCACCTCGGTGAAGGCGAAGATCCCCAGGATGATCACACCGAAGTGGGAGACCGAGGTGTACGCGATCAGGCGCATGAGGTCCTGCTGGCCCAGAGCGAGCAGGGCGCCGTAGAGGATCGAGATCACCGCGAGCACGATGATCACCGGCGCCGCCCACTGGGAGGCGCCCGGGAACAGCGGCAGGCACAGGGTGAGCATCCCGAAGGTGCCGACCTTGTCCAGCACACCCACGAGCAGCACGGACGTGCCAGCCGGTGCGTGCTCGGCGGCGTCGGGCAGCCAGGAGTGCACGGGGAACATCGGCGCCTTGATCGCGAAGGCGAGGAAGAAGCCGAGGAAGAGCAGCCGCTCGGTGACCGGAGCCATCTCGAGCCCGGTGAGGTTGGCGGTGAGGAAGCCCTGCTCCCCGCCCGGCCCCTGGAAGAACAGCGCGATGACCGCGACGAGCATGATCAGCCCGCCTGCCAGGGAGAAGATGAGGAACTTGATCGCCGCGTAGCGGCGGCGGGCGCCCTCGCCGAATCCGCCGATCATGAAGTAGACGGGGATGAGCATCGCCTCGAAGACGACGTAGAACAAGAAGACGTCGCGGGCGGCGAAGATGAGCACCATGCACGTCTCGAGCAGCAGCACGAGCGCGAGGTAGTGGCGGAGCCGGCGGGCACCGACGAGGGCGACCTCCGAGCCGGGCTCGCCGGCGGTCACACCCTGCTCACGCCAGGCGGCACCGATGACGAGCGGGACGAGCAGCACCGACAGGACGACGAGCAGCAGGGCGACACCGTCGACGCCGAGGGCGTAGCTCGCCCCGATCTGCGGGATCCACTCGTGCTGCTCGCTCAGCTGGTGGACTCCGGCGGCCGAGGTGTCGAAGGCCGCGACGGCCAGGGCCACCAGGACGAGCTCGACGAGGGAGAAGCCCAGTGCGACGGGTCGCACCAGGGACAACCGGCTGGCCGGCAGGGCCCACAGGACGAGCGCACCGACGAGCGGCACGACGACGAGGATGGTGAGCCAGGGAATGGTCGGATCGATAGTCATCAGGGCGCCCCTCTCAGTTCCACACGAACAGGACGACGACAACCAGCACAAGGAACCCCGCAAGCATCATGGCGGCGTAGGACCGCACGAATCCGTTCTGCATCCGCTTCACACCGGCGCCGATCAGCGCCAGCATCCCCGCCAGGCCCATGAAGGCGCCGTCGACGACCCTCTTGTCCAGGTAGACCAAGGACCGGGTGAGGTACTGCCCCGGACGCATGAACAGGTTCTCGTTCACAGCGTCCTGGTAGAGATCCACGCGAGCCGCCCGGGTGAGCGGGGTGCCGTGCGGAGGGGTGAGGGGCACGGCTGAGGCCGCGTACTGGCGCCAGGCCAGGAATGCCCCGATGAGCACGAGCACGATGGTGGTCACCACGATGACCGGGATCGGCAGCACCGGGTCGTGGTGAGCCACGTGACCGGTGACCGGCTCCAGCCAGGTGGTGAAGCCGCCGCCGATGGCGAGCACCCCGCCGAGGCCGGCGGAGCCGACCGCAAGGATGATCATCGGCCACGTCATGAGGGCAGGTGACTCGTGGGGGTGGCGCACCGGCAGCTCGGAGCCGTCGGAGAGGTCCTTGGTCCAGCGCTTGTCCCCGTAGAAGGTCATGAAGAACAGCCGCGACATGTAGAAGGCGGTGATCCCTGCGCCGACCAGCGCCACCATGCCGAAGACCCAGGGCTGCCAGCCGTGGCCCTCCCCGGCGGCGAAGGCGGACTCGATGATCTTGTCCTTGCTCCAGAACCCCGAGAACGGCGGGATACCGAGGATGGCGAGCCACCCCAGACCGAAGGTCACCCAGGTGATCTTCATGAACTTCGACAGCGCGCCGTAGTGGCGCATGTTCACGTCGTCGTCCATGCCGTGCATGACCGAGCCGGCGCCGAGGAACATCCCGGCCTTGAAGAAGCCGTGGGTGATGAGGTGGAAGATCGCGAAGGCGTAGCCGATCGGTCCCAGGCCCGCGGCGAGCATCATGTACCCGATCTGGGACATGGTCGAAGCGGCGAGGGCCTTCTTGATGTCGTCCTTGGCGCAACCGACGATCGCTCCGAAGAGCAAGGTGATCGCACCGATGATCGCGGTGACCAGGAGCGCGTCCGGGGCGCCGGTGAAGATGGGGCCGGAGCGCACCACGAGGTAGACACCGGCGGTGACCATGGTTGCTGCGTGGATGAGCGCGGAGACCGGCGTGGGGCCGGCCATCGCATCCCCGAGCCAGGACTGCAGCGGGAACTGTGCGCTCTTGCCGCACGCCGCCACCAGGAGCATGAGCGCGATCGCGGTGAGCGTGCCCTCGTCGGAGATGCCCGGCGCCTCGGTCAGCACCGTGGAGAAGTCCAGCGCACCGAAGGTGTTGAACATGAGCATGAGCGCGACGATCATGCCGACGTCGGCCACGCGGTTGACGATGAACGCCTTCTTCGCGGCGGTCGCGTTGGCCGGGACGTGGTTCCAGAACCCGATGAGCAGGTAGGACGCCAGACCCACGCCCTCCCAGCCGACGAACAGCAGCAGGTAGGAGTCAGCCAGCACGAGCAGCAGCATGGCCGCGACGAAGAGGTTGAGGTAGGCGAAGAACCGGCGGCGGTCGGCGTCGTGCTCCATGTAGGCCACGGAGTACACGTGGATGAGGGTGCCGACGAAGGTCACCAGCAGCACGAAGGTGAGGCTCAGCGGGTCGATCCGCAGGCCCGCCTCGACGGTGAGGGGCCCGGCGTCGATCCAGTCGAAGAGGTTGACGTCGACCACCCGGTCGCTCGCGTCCCGGCCCAGCAGGGCGACGAGGACGAGCGCGGCGACGACGAAGCTCGCCCCGGAGGTCGCGACGCCGAGCCAGTGGCCCCAGGCGTTGCTGCGACGTCCGGCGAGCAGCAGCACGGCGGCGCCCAGCAGCGGGATGGCGATGAGCAACCAGGCAGCATCGATCATGGAGTTGTCCACTCTGACCGTTCCCCTGTCAGTTCTTCAGCAGGTTGGCGTCGTCGACCGACGCGGACCTGCGGGTGCGGAAGATGGACACGATGATGGCGAGACCGACGACGACCTCGGCGGCGGCGACGACCATCACGAAGAAGGCGATGACCTGACCGGTGAGGTCCCCGTGCATCCGGGCGAAGGTCACGAAGGCGAGGTTCGAGGCGTTGAGCATGAGCTCGATCCCCATGAACACGATGATCGCGTTCCGTCGCAGCAGGACCGTCGCGGCACCGATGGAGAAGAGGATCGCGGACAGGACCAGATAGTTGGTGAGCTCCATCTCAGCGCTCCTCCTCGGTGGTTCGGGGGGACTGCTCCTGCGCAGGGAGCGGCGCCTGCGGCTCCACCAAAGGCTCTACCGGCGGCTCTGCCTGCGGCTCGACCAGCCGTTCCACGGCCGGGCGGACCGGACCGGTGGGAGTCTGCGTGCTCTGCTTGAGCTCGGTGAGGATCGGCAGCTCGTTCTCGAGCGGAGCGCCGCGCTCCTGACCGCGCACCCGCAGCACCCGCGAGACCGAGGCCTCGATGGGCTGACCGTGCGGGTCCAGGGCCGGCACGTCCATCGCGTTGCGCTGGGCGTAGACGCCGGGTGCCGGCAGCGGCACGAGCGACTTGCCGCCGAGCACGCGGGCGTCGGCCATCTCCTTCTGGCCCACCCGCGGGGTGAGCCGCGCCTTGTGGGTCAGGGTCAGCGCCGCCAGGGCCGCGGTGACCAGCAGGATGCCGACGACCTCGAGGTCGAAGACGAAGTCGGAGAAGAGGATGCGGGCCAGCCCCACTGGGTTGGTCTCCGCGTTGGCTGCGGCGAGGCCGACCCCCTCGGGGAAGGCCACCCGGGTGATGACCCCGACCAGGACCGCGCCCAGGCCCAGCCCGAACAACCAGCCGGCCAGGCGCTGACCCTTGATCGTCTCCACCAGGGAGTCCGAGGCGTCCACGCCCACGAGCATGATGACGAAGAGGAAGAGCATCATGACCGCGCCGGTGTACACCACGACCTGGACGATCCCCAGGAACGGGGCCTCCTGCGCGACGTACAGCACGGCCAGGCAGATCATGACGAAGACGACGCAGAGGGTCGCGTGGACCGCCTTGCGGGCGAAGACCAGCCCGAGGGCAGCCAGCACCATGAGAGGGGCGACGCACCAGAAGAGGACTGCCTCGCCACCGCTCACCATCAGCGCACCGTCCCGGTCGACGGAGCGGCCGGAGACGACGGCGAGGAGGGCGCTGCTGATGACGCTGACGAACCTGACGCGGCGGCGACGGCTGCGCGCGCGGAGTCGAGGGTCGGGTCGTCGGGGCGGTGCTCGGCGACCCAGTCCACCTGCTCGGCGACGGGGCCGGTGATCTCACCCCGGTAGTACTGGGTGTCCTCGGTCCCGGGGACCATGGGGTGGGGCGCGGCGAGCATGCCCTCACGCAGCGGGGCCAAGAGGTCCTCCTTCTCCCAGATGAGACCCGCGCGGGTGGGCCCGGCAAGCTCGTACTCGTTCGTCATCGTCAGGGCGCGGGTGGGGCAGGCCTCGATGCACAGCCCGCAGAAGATGCACCGCAGATAGTTGATCTGGTAGACGCTGCCGTAGCGCTCACCGGGTGAGCGGTGGGCACCGTCGGGCAGGCCGGCGTTGCTGGCGCCCTCGACGTAGATGGCGTCCGCCGGGCACGCCCAGGCGCACAGCTCGCAGCCGATGCACTTCTCGAGCCCGTCGGCGTACCGGTTGAGCTGGTGGCGGCCGTGGTAGCGGGGCTTGGTCGGCACCTTCTCGAAGGGGTACTGCTCGGTCACGGTGGGCCGGAACATCGAGGCGAAGGTCACGCCGAAGCCGGCGATCGGGGCGAGGATCTCCCCGATCCCGGTGGGCGGCTCGATCTGCGGCTCGTACGGCTCGTGCGGCTCGTGCGGCGTGCGCTCGTCACTCATCGTCGTCCTTCCCGGTGGTCGAGGTGTCGGTCGAGGAAGGTGTCCCCGGGGCTCCCGCGCCGATGGCGGCACGGGCGCGGCGCTCAGCGCGCGGTGAGGGCGGGAGCTTCTGACCAGGCAGCGGCGGCACCGGGTACCCGGCGGCGAAGGCGTCGAAGGCCTCGTCGGAGCCAGCGGCTCCTGCGGCTCCCGCAGCCCCGGCCGGGGCCTTCTCCGGGATGAACCGCAGCACGACGATCACCACGATCGCGACGGCGAAGATCACCACACCCACGGTCTGCAGGTTGACGTCGTGGAACTCACGCAGGCCGCGGATGATCGAGACGCAGACGATCCAGCCGAGGGCGAAGGGGATGAGGACCTTCCAGCCGAAGCGCATGAACTGGTCGTAGCGCAGTCGCAGCACCGTGCCACGGACCCAGACGAAGAGGAACATGAACATCCACATCTTCACCAGGAACCAGGCGATGGGCCACCAGCCCTCGTTGAACATGCCGTCGTTGATCGACGAGATCGGCCACGGTGCGCGCCACCCGCCCAGGAACAGCGTCGTGGCAACGGCCGAGACGTTGATCATGTTGATGTACTCGGCGAGGAAGAACCAGGCGAACTTCATCGAGGAGTACTCGGTCATGTAGCCCGAGACGAGCTCTCCCTCGGCCTCGGGGAGGTCGAAGGGCAGGCGGTTGGTCTCACCGATCATCGAGATGACGTAGATGAGGAAGGCCGGGAAGAGCGGCAGGATGAGCCAGTAGTCGGTCTGGCCGGCCACGATCTCACCGGTGGACATCGATCCGACGACGATGAACACGCTCACCAGGGACAGGCCCATGGCCAGCTCGTAGCTGATCACCTGGGCGGTCGAGCGGACCGCGCCGAGCAGGGGGTAGGTGGACCCGGAGGCCCAGCCGCCGAGGATGATGCCGTACACCCCGACCGAGGCGCAGGCCAGGATGTACAGGACCGCGACCGGGAAGTCGGTCAGCTGGGCCGGGGTGGTGATGTCCGTGAAGGGGATCCGCACCTGCGGGCCGAGCGGGATGACCGCGAAGGTCAGCAGCGAGCAGAACACCGCGATCATCGGGGCGATGAGGTAGACGAACTTGTCCGCCGCCTTGACCGTGATGTCTTCCTTGAGCAGCAGCTTCATCGCGTCGGCCAAGGACTGCAGCAGCCCGAAGGGTCCGTGCACGTTGGGGCCGGGCCGCACCTGCATGCGGGCCACGACCTTGCGCTCGAACCAGATCGCCAGCAGCACGCTGGTGAGCAGGAACACGAGGATGAGGACAGCCTTGACGAGATACGTCCAGAAGGTGTCGTTGGAGAAGTCGACCATCACGCGTCCTGCCCTTCGACGTTCTCGGACCCGGGGCGAGTGTCGCCGTCGTCGGGCCGGGAGACCTCGACGATGGCCCCCGGTCCGACGCCCAGGGTGCGGTGCACCTGCGAGCCGGGAGAGTTGAGCGGCAGCCAGACGACATGGTGAGGCATGTCCGTGACCACGAGCGGCAGCGTGATGCTGCCCGACGCCGTGGAGACGGCGACGAGAGCGCCGTCACCGGGGAGGTCGAGCGCCTGGGCGGTGCCGGCGGACATCCGCGCGACAGGCCGCTTGGCCGTGCCGGCGAGGAAGGCCTCGCCGTCCTGACCCCGGCCGCAGTCGAGCAGCATGCGCCAGCCGGCCAGGACTGCCTGGCCCGGTACCGGGCTGGGCGGCTCGTGGGCCGAGACGTCCGGGGCAGGCACCCGGGCGCCGTCCCAGGGGCCGAGCTGGTCGATCTCGGCACGCACCGCGTCGAGGGTGCCCAGGCCGAGCTGGACGCCCATGGCGTCGGCGATCGCGTCGAGGACGCGGTGGTCAGCCATCGCCACGGAGTCCAGCGCCTGGCCGAAGGGACGCACACGTCCCTCCCAGTTCCAGAACGCCCCGGCCTTCTCGGCCGGCGGGGCGACCGGGAAGACCACGTCGGCGTGGGCGGTCACGTCAGAGGCGCGGACCTCGAGGGAGACGACGAAGTCGGCCACCTCCAGGGCCGCCCGTGCGGCGTCAGGGTCGGGCAGGTCGCCGAGCTCGACCGAGCCGGTCACCACGGCGCGCAGGTCGCCGTCGGCGAGCCCGGCGAGGATGGCGGCGGTGTCGCGGCCGGAGGCCTGCGGGAGGGACGGTGTCCCCCACGCCGCGGCGAGGTCGACGCGCGCGGCGGCGTCGGCCACCGGACGGCCCCCGGGCAGCACCGAGGCGAGCGCACCCATCTCGAGCGCACCGCGCTCCCCCGCACGGCGCGGGATCCAGGCGACGCGGGCGCCGGTGCGCTGCGCCAGGCGCAGCGCCGCGGAGTATCCGCCGGGCACGGCGGCCAGCCGCTCACCGACGATGACGATCGCACCGCCGGCCCCGGCGGCACCCTCGAGGGCGAGACGTACGTGAGCGAGGTCCTCCTCGGAGCCGATCGCGTCGAGCACCTCGGCCTCGGTGCCCGGGGCGGCGCGCAGCAGCGTGCCGCCGTCGGCTCCGATGCGAGCCAGGCCGCGGGTGGCGAAGGGGGCGATCGAGTAGGCCTTGAGGCCGTTGGCGAGGGCGCCCTTGCGCAGCCGCAGGAAGACGATGCCGGCTTCCTCCTCGGCCTCGATCCCCACGAGCAGCACCACGGAGGCCCGCTCGAGGTCGGCGAAGGTCACCCCGATCCCGGACCCGGCCACCGTGGAGGCGAGGAAGGCCTCCTCCTCGGCGGAGTGGTCACGGGCGCGGAAGTCGATGTCGTTCGTGTCCAGGGCCACCCGGGCGAACTTGGCGTAGGCGTAGGAGTCCTCGATGGTCAGTCGACCACCGGTCAGCACGCCGACGCCCCCCGCGGAGCGACCGTCAGCGCCCTGCGCGGCGCGCAGCCCGGCGGCGGCCGCGTCGAGGGCCTCCATCCAGCTGGCAGGACGCAGCTCGCCGCGGAACCCGCCCTCGCCGCGCTCACGGATGAGCGGGGTGGTCAACCGGTCCGGCGCGCTCTGCCAGGTGAAGGCGAAGCGGTCCTTGTCGGTGATCCACTCTTCGTTGACGGCCGGGTCGTCCCCCGCCAGACGGCGCATGACCGTCCCGCGGCGGTGGTCCACCCGGATCGCCGACCCGGAGGAGTCGTGCTCGGAGACCGACGGCGTCGAGACGAGGTCGAAGGGCCGCGAGCGGAAGCGGTAGGCCGCCCCGGTGAGGGCGCCGACCGGGCAGATCTGGACGGTGTTGCCCGAGAAGTAGGACGCGAAGGGCAGGCCGGACTCGTCCGGCTCGGCGAAGCCCGCCGGGGTCTCCGCCCCGACCAGCCCTGGGTCGACGTCGTCCCAGCGGTCGATCGAGGAGTCGGCGAAGCCGAGGACCGACGGGTCGAAGCGGCCGATCTGCTGCTGCGCTCCGCGCTTCTGCAGGTCGATGAAGGCGTCTCCGGCGATCTGCTTGGAGAACCGCGTGCAGCGCTGGCACAGCACGCAGCGCTCCCGGTCGAGCAGGATCTCGGTGGAGATGGCGATCGGCTTGGGGAAGGTCCGCTTGACGTCGATGAACCGGCTGGTCGCCCGGCCGTTGCTCATCGCCTGGTTCTGCAGCGGGCACTCCCCGCCCTTGTCGCACACCGGGCAGTCCAGCGGGTGGTTGATGAGCAGCAGCTCCATGACCCCCTGCTGGGCCTTGTCGGCGACCGGGGAGGTGTGCTGGGTCTTGACGATCATGCCCGGGGACGCCTCGAGCGTGCAGGAGGCCTGCGGCTTGGGCATCGGGCGGACGTTGCCCTCCCGGTCAGGCATGGCGACGTCGACCAGGCACTGGCGGCAGGCGCCGGCCGGCTGGAGCAGCGGGTGGTCGCAGAACCGCGGGATCTGGATGCCCACCTGCTCGGCTGCCCGGATCACCAGGGTGCCCTTGGGCACGGCCATCTCCACGCCGTCGATCGTGAAGGTCACGAGGTCCGCCGCAGCGGGGCCCTTCTCGACAGCGCCCTTGTTGTCGGTGACGGTCATCAGTGGCCTCCTGCGCCAGTTCCCGCGAGCACCGCGCGCGGCTTGGGCGTGTAGTCGAACAGAGCAGAGCGCTCCGGGGGGAACAGCTCGCTCACGGGGGTGTGCATGCCGGCCTCGAACTCCTCGCGGAAGTACTGGATCGCCGAGGTGATGCACGACGTCGCGCCGTCGCCGAGGGCACAGAAGGCGCGGCCGAGGATGTTGTCGCAGGTGTCCAGCAGGGTGTCGATGTCGGTCTGGGTGCCCTGACCGAGCTCGAGCCGACGCAGGATCTGCTTGAGCCAGTACGTGCCCTCCCGGCAGGGGGTGCACTTGCCGCAGGACTCGTGGGCGTAGAACTCCGTCCACCGCGTCACCGCGCGGACCACCGAGGTGGTCTCGTCGAAGATCTGCAGCGCACGGGTGCCGAGCATCGAGCCGGCCTTGGCGACCGACTCGTAGTCGAGGGGCACGTCGAGGTGGGCGGCGGTGAAGATCGGCGTGGAGGACCCGCCCGGGGTCCAGAACTTCAGCTCCCGGCCGCCGCGGACCCCTCCCGCCATCTCGAGCAGCTCGCGCAGCGTGATACCCAGCGGCGCCTCGTACTGACCCGGGCGGGTGACGTGCCCGGACAGGGAGAACAGACCGTGACCGGCCGAGCGCTCGGTGCCCATGGACGTGAACCACTGCGCCCCCCGAGCCACGATCTGGGGCACGGAGGCCACCGACTCGACGTTGTTGACCACCGTCGGGCGGGCGTAGAGCCCGGCGACGGCGGGGAACGGCGGCTTGAGCCGCGGCTGCCCGCGCAGACCTTCGAGGGAGTCCAGCAGAGCCGTCTCCTCACCGCAGATGTACGCACCGGCTCCGGCGTGCACGGTGACGTCGAGGTCGAAGCCCGAACCCTGGATGTCCTTGCCCAGGTACCCGGCGGCGTAGGCCTCCTCGACAGCCTTGAGCAGGCGGCGATAGACGTGCAGCACCTCACCGCGGACGTAGATGAAGGCGTGGTTGCAGCCGATCGCGTAGGACGTGATGATCACGCCCTCGATGAGGAACTGCGGGGTGGCGAGCATGAGCGGGATGTCCTTGCAGGTCCCCGGCTCAGACTCGTCGGCGTTGACGACGAGGTACCGCGGTCCGCCGTCGGGGGCCGGCAGGAAGCCCCACTTCATGCCGGTCGGGAACCCGGCGCCGCCGCGTCCGCGCAGGCCGGAGTCCTTGACCGTCTGGACGACGTCGCCGGGAGGCTGGGCGAGCGCCGCGCGCAGGCCCTCGTAGCCGCCGTTGGCGAGGTAGGTCTCCAGCGTCCAGGACTGGTCGGCGTCCCAGAAGGCTGACAGCACAGGGGCGAGCACGGTGGGGTGCGGTGCGTCCGTGGTGGCTGGCTGGTCGCTCATCGCTCTGCCTCCGGGGTGGTGTCGGCAGGGCCGACGGGTGGACGTTCGGCGCTCGACTGCTCGGCGCCGGTGGAGGGGGCGCCGTCCGTGGGCTGAGCGCCGGAGGCGTCACCCGTGGCTGCGCCGCTGGTGTCCTCGGTGGCGCCGTCGCCCTGGTCGGGCTGCTCCGTGCCGGGGGCGACCCAGCCGTGCTCCCGGGCCAGGACGGTGCCGGCGACCGTCGGGGCTCCGGCGCCCACGCCTTCGTCGGCGCGGCCGTCGGTGAAGCCGGCGAGCACCCGGGACATGGCCTTGAAGTCGCAGACGGACAGGGCGCCGCGGCTGGGGGCGACGTCCTTGCCCAGGCGCAGGTCGTCGACCATGGCGGTGGCGCTGGCCGGGGTCTGGTTGTCGAAGAACTCCCAGTTGACCATCACCACGGGGGCGTAGTCGCAGGCCGCGTTGCACTCGACCCGCTCGAGGGTGATCGCGCCGTCCTCGGTGGTCTCGTCGTGCCCCACGCCCAGGTGGTCGCTCAGCTCGTCGAAGATCTCGTCACCGCCCATGATCGCGCACAGGGTGTTGGTGCAGACGCCGACGGTGTACCGGCCGTTGGGCCGGCGCTTGTACTGGGTGTAGAACGTGGCGACCGCGGAGACCTCGGCGGGCGTGATGGACAGCATGTGCGCGCAGAAGCCGATGCCGTCGCGCGAGACGAAACCGTCCTCGGCCTGGACCAGGTGCAGCATGGGCAGCAGCGCCGAACGGGCCTGCGGGTAGCGGGCGATGATCGCGCGGGCGTCCGCCTCGAGGCGGGCGAAGGTGACCGAGTCGTAGCCGGACCCCGGACGGGGTCCGGGCCAGCCGCCGGTCGGCTGAGTGTCGATGCTCATCGGTCCACGCCTCCAAGAACTGGGTCGAGTGATGCCACGGCCACCACGACGTCAGCCACCTGGCCGCCCTCGCACATGAGCGCCACGGCCTGCAGGTTGTTGAACGACGGGTCCCGGAAGTGCGCCCGGTAGGGGCGCGTGCCGCCGTCGGACACGATGTGCGCGCCGAGCTCACCGCGCGGGTGCTCCACGGTCTGGAAGACCTGACCGGTCGGCACCCGGAAACCTTCGGTGACCAGCTTGAAGTGATGGATCAACGACTCCATCGACTCGCCCATGATCTCCTTGATGTGATCGAGGGAGTTGCCCATCCCGTCGGTCCCGATGGCCAGCTGGGCCGGCCAGGCGATCTTCCGGTCCGCGACCATGACCGGCTCGCCGGTGGACTTCTCCAGGCGCTCGATGCACTGCGCGGCGATCTTCAGCGACTGGTAGCACTCCTCGATGCGGAGCACCACGCGGGAGTAGGCGTCAGCGTCGGTCGAGGTGGGCACCTCGAAGTCGTAGGTCTCGTAGCCGCAGTACGGGTTGGCCTTGCGCACGTCGTAGGGCAGGCCCGCCGAGCGCAGCACGGGACCGGTGACCCCCAGCGCCATGGCGCCGGCCAGGCTGAGGTGCCCGGTGCCCTTGAGCCGCGAGACGAAGATGGGGTTGGCGAGCATGAGGTCGGTCAGCTGCTTGATGTACTTGCGGACCTCGGTGTCCACCCGCGCGAACTCCTGCGCCAGGCCGGCTGGGACGTCCTGGGCGACTCCGCCGGGACGGACGAAGGCGTGGTTCATCCGCAGCCCGGTGATCATCTCGAAGATCCGCAGGATCTCCTCGCGAGCGGTGAAGGAGATGGTCATGACGGTCGTCGCGCCCATCTCGTTGCCACCGGTCCCCAGGCACACGAGGTGGCTGGCGACGCGGTTGAGCTCCATCAGCAGGACCCGGATGACCTGGGCACGCTCGGGGACGTCGTCGGCCACGCCGAGCAGGCGCTCGACGGCCAGGCAGTACGCCGTCTCCTGGAAGAAGGGCGCGAGGTAGTCCATCCGTGTGCAGAAGGTCACACCCTGGGTCCAGGTGCGGAACTCCATGTTCTTCTCGATGCCGGTGTGCAGGTAGCCGATGCCGCAACGGGCCTCGGTGACCGTCTCCCCGTCGATCTCGAGCATGAGGCGCAGCACGCCGTGGGTGGACGGGTGCTGAGGGCCCATGTTGACGACGATGCGCTCTTCGCCGAGCTCGGCGATCTCCGCGGCGATCTCGTCCCAGTCGCCGCCGGAGGCCTCGAAGCTCGGCAGGCCGGCGTCGTCCACCGGTGCCTTGGTCGCGTGCGGGCGACCCTGTGATGGCGTCATGAGTACGACCTCCTCGTGTCCGGCGGGGGCACCGTGGCGCCCTTGTACTCCACGGGGATGCCGCCGAGCGGGTAGTCCTTGCGCTGCGGGTGCCCGGGCCAGTCGTCAGGCATCTCGATGCGCGCGAGGGCCGGGTGGCCGTCGAAGATGATGCCGAAGAAGTCCCAGGTCTCGCGTTCGTGCCAGTCGTTGGTCGGGTAGACCGTCGTCGTGGTCGGGATGTGCGGGTCGGCGTCCGGGACGGCGACCTCCAGGCGCAGGTTGCGTCCGTGGGTGATCGAGGTGAGGTGGTAGACGGCGTGCAGCTCGCGGCCGGTCTCGCTCGGGTAGTGCACCCCGGAGACGCCCAGGCTCAGCTCGAACCGCAGGTCCTGGTCGTCGCGCAGCGCCTGGCAGACGGCGACGAGGTGCTCGGGCGCCACGTGCAGGGTCAGCTCGGAGCGCGTGCTGGAGGCGAAGGGCGGGTCGACGAGAACGCTCTCGATCGCGGCATCAGCGTCCACGCCGGCCTCGGCGAGCACCTCGGCCAGGACGTCCACGACCTCGTCGTACCAGCCACCGTAGGGGCGGGGGCTGGCCGAGGGCATGACGACCGGGCGGACCAGGCCGCCGAACCCGGAGGTGTCTCCGGTCCCGTGCACCCCGAACATGCCGGTGCGGACCTCGACGACCTCGAGAGGAGGTCGGCGACGCTCGGTCCCGGCGAGGGCCTCGACGTCGCCGCCAGGGGTGACGTCCGTCATCGCAGGAGCCCCTTCATCTCGTGGGTGGGGGTGGCCACGAGCGCGGCCGCCTCGGCGGCGCGGGCCGCCTCCTTGCGGTTGACCCCGAGCGGCTCGTCCTGGATCTGCTTGTGCAGCTCGAGGATCGCGTTGATGAGCATCTCCGGGCGCGGGGGGCAGCCGGGCAGGTAGATGTCCACGGGCACGATATGGTCGACGCCCTGGACGATCGCGTAGTTGTTGAACATGCCGCCGCTGGAGGCGCAGACGCCCATCGACAGCACCCACTTGGGCTCGGCCATCTGGTCGTAGACCTGGCGCACGACGGGGGCCATCTTCTGGCTCACGCGGCCGGCGACGATCATGAGGTCAGCCTGGCGCGGGGAGGCGCGGAACACCTCCATGCCGAAGCGGGACAGGTCGAACCGGCTGGCGCCGGCCGCCATCATCTCGATCGCGCAGCACGCCAGACCGAAGGTCACCGGCCACAGCGACCCCTTGCGGAAGTATCCGGCGAGGTCTTCGATCGTCGTCAGGAGGAATCCTGAGGGAGCCTCTTCGATCCCCATGTCTCAAACCCTTTCGTCGAGCAGAGTGTCGTGCGACGGTGCGGTGGTCAGACCCACTCGAACCCACCCCGGCGCCACTCGTAGATGAACGGCACGGTGATGAGCGCCAGGAAGGCGAGCATCGCGACCAGACCGAAGGTGGCCAGCGTGGTGAAGTCCACGGCCCACGGGTAGAGGAAGACGACCTCGATGTCGAAGATGATGAAGGTCATCGCCACGAGGTAGTACTTGATCGGGAACCGCCCGCCGCCAGCAGCCTGCGGGGTCGGTTCGATCCCGCACTCGTAGGCGTCGAGCTTGGCCCGGTTGTAGCGCTTGGGACC
This sequence comes from Sanguibacter suarezii NBRC 16159, assembly GCF_001552735.1. Classification (GTDB taxonomy): domain Bacteria; phylum Actinomycetota; class Actinomycetes; order Actinomycetales; family Cellulomonadaceae; genus Sanguibacter; species Sanguibacter suarezii. The sequence goes on along the minus strand of NZ_BCRT01000022.1, from coordinate 55,951 downwards.
GATGAGCGCGCTCGCACCCACACCGCCGAGGGCGAGCACCAGGGCGATTCCCATGAGGACGAGAAGAGGGACATACGGATTGTTCATGCGGAGCGCACCACCCTGGTCAGACCCGCGATGACTCGGTCGACGACGTCGCCACCGTGGGGTTCGTAGCAGTCGGACAGGAGCTTGACGACGAACTTCATGATCAACGGCCGGGGCAGCCCGTACTTCGTGCACAGGTGCATGACCTGCGGGTGCTCGATGAGCTTCACGAAGTACCGCCCGAGCGTGTAGTACCCACCGAGGTCGCGGCGCATGATCTCGGGGTAGGTGGCGAGCGCCCGCTCGCGGGAGGCGTCGGTGCCGCGCACGCGGGCCTGCGCGACGACGTCGGCCGCGGTCCGGCCAGCCTGCATGGCGTAGGCGATGCCCTCACCGTTGAAGGGGCTGACCATCCCGCCGGCGTCGCCGACGAGCATGAGGCCGCGGGTGTAGAGAGGCTTGCGGTTGAAGCCCATCGGCAGCGCGGCGCCGCGCACCGGGCCGAGCTGGTTCTCCGGGGTGAAGCCCCACTCCTCGGGAGTGTTCTCCATCCACCGGGCGAAGAGGTTCTTGTAGTCGATCTTCGTGGCCGCGGCGGTCGAGGACACCGAGCCGAGGCCGACGTTGACCGTGCCGTCGCCCAGGGCGAAGATCCAGCCGTAGCCGGGCAGCAGGTTCGACTTGCCGGGCTTGCCGTCCCACAGCTCGAGCTGGGACTCCATCCACGGGTCGTCGTGACGGGGGCTGGTGAAGTACGTGCGCACCGCGACGCCCATCGGGCGGTTGTTGGCCTTCTCGATCCCCAGCGAGGTGGCCATCCGGGCCGAGACGCCGTCGGCCGCGATGACGACGGGGGCACGGTAGGTGCGCTCCTCCCCGGCGCGGCGGCCGGCCTCGTCCACCGGGCGTGCTGTCACGCCGACGACGCGGCCGGTGCGCTCGTCGGTGACGGCGCCGGTGACGTTGGTGCGCTCCATGAGCTTGGCGCCGGTGGCGCGGGCGTGCTCGGCCAGCGTCTGGTCGAGGTTCATCCGCGAGCGCGCGAGCCCGTAGGAGGGGTAGGACTTGAGCTCGGGCCAGGGGAACTCATAGGACCGTCCGCCGGCGACGGCGCGCAGCCCGACGTTGCGGATCCAGCCGTCCTCTTCACGGGTGGGAACGCCCATCCGGACCAGCTCGCTGACCGCGCGCGGGGTGAGCCCGTCGCCGCAGATCTTGTCCCGGGGGAAGCTGGACTTCTCCATGAGCAGGACGTCGAGGCCCGCGGCGGCGCAGTAGTGGGCGGCGGCAGAGCCAGCCGGCCCTGCGCCCACGACGATGACGTCTGCGTCATCGCTGCCTGTGAGTCTCATGTCCTGCCTCTTCGCGAACCGAACGGGTCGTGCCTGGGGGAAAACAGACGCAGCGCCGTGGGGGCGCGCCGACGAGCCATCGTTTGTGAATCGGATCACAATCAATGACGCCACTCTAGTCACGGTCCTGCCCGATGTCTGCTTAGGCATGCCTTCCTTAGGCCTGCCCCGCATGTCCGTCGCACAAGCCGCGGACCTGCGTCGACTATGTTCTGCGCAGGGAGACCGACCCCCTCGTGGGCGCCTGCCAGGACGCTCGTGCGCTCGCTGAGCGAGCGTCTGCCACCTGACCGCACGAGGGACCGGAGCACCATGCCGACGCCGCACCGCTCGCCGCTGGACCACATGCTGGGACGCTCCGTGCGGCTGCTCGTCGCGGGCGCGCTCGCCGCGACGCTGGTCGCCTGCTCCGGCTCCGCTCCCGTCGACGAGGCCGGCGCGTCCTCGTCCCCCTCCCTCGCGGCGCCGGTGACACCGTCTGACTCCGCGACGCAGACGCCGCCGCCACCGACGTGCGCGGTGGAGTACACCGTGACGAACCAGTGGCAGGGCGAGTTCCAGGCCGACGTCGTCGTCACGGTCCTGGCTGCTCCCGTGGCCACCTGGACGCTGGGGTGGACCTTCGCCGACGGCCAGAGTGTGGGACAGACGTGGAACGCGACCGCGAGCCAGACCGCGACCGCGGTCTCGATGACCTCCGTCGAGCACAACGCCGCGCTCGACGTCGGGGAGAGCGCCACCTTCGGCTTCATCGCGTCGTGGCAGGGCTCCAACGGCGTGCCGACAGATTTCACCCTCGACGGGGAGCCGTGCACCGGCCCGGCGCCGGGCACGCCCGCAGCTCCGAGCGCCGGGCCCCCGGCTGGACCTGCGCCCCAGGCCCTGACCGGCTTCTACACCAACCCGGCCACGCAGGCCGCGACGGCCGCCCAGGCCGCCTCGGGCGAGACGCGGACCCTGCTCGACAAGATCGCCCAGACCCCCCAGGCGCTGTGGGTGGGCAGCTGGTCCAGCGCGGACCAGGCGCGCGCCTCGCTGGCCGACCACACGAGCCAGGCGGCCGCCGCCGGACAGATTCCGCTGGTCGTGGTCTACGCCATCCCCGGCCGCGACTGCGGCAACCACTCCGCGGGCGGCGTCGCCACGAGCGAGTACGCGGCCTGGATCGACACGATCGCCTCCGGCATCACGGGGACCCCGTGGATCGTCCTGGAACCCGACGCCCTCGCCCAGCTCGGCGACTGCGACGGTCAGGGCGACCGGGTGGGCTACCTCCGGTACGCCGCCGAGAAGCTCACGCTGGCCGGTGGACGCGTCTACGTCGACGCCGGGCACCCGGCGTGGTTGAGCGCCGCCGAGGCCGCCCGGCGGCTCGCTCTCGTCGGCTTCGACCACGCTGCGGGCTTCGCCCTCAACACCTCCAACTACCAGACCACCGAGGCCTCACGGGCCTACGGCGAGGAGGTCTCGGCGCTGGTGGGCGGGAAGACCTTCGTCGTGGACACCTCGCGCAACGGCGCGGGGCCGGACGGCACGCAGTGGTGCAACCCCGGCGGGCGCGGGCTCGGAGAGCCGTCGCAGATGGTCTCCGACGGCACCCGGCTCGACGCGCTCATCTGGGCCAAGGCGCCGGGAGAGAGCGACGGCGCCTGCAACGGCGGCCCGGCCGCGGGCCAGTGGTGGCAGGACGGCGCCCTCGAGCTGGCGCGCAACGCCAGCTGGTGACCGCCCGTCCGGTCAGTCCGTGCGGGTGCCGCGGTGCAGCGCGACGATGCCACCGGTGAGGTTGCGGTAGCCCACCGAGCTCCAGCCGGCCGACAGCATGAGCCGGCCCAGCTCCTCCTGGTCCGGCCAGGCGCGGATGGACTCAGCCAGGTACTCGTAGGACCCGGCGTCCTTGGTCACCATCCCGGCGACCTTGGGCAGCGCGCGCATGAGGTACTCGCTGTACACCGTGCGCAGCGGGGCCCAGGTGGGTGCGGAGAACTCGCAGATGACGATGCGTCCCCCGGGGCGGACCACCCGGCGCATCTCGGTGAGCGCACCCAGGGTGTCCACGACGTTGCGCAGGCCGAAGGAGATGGTCACCACGTCGAAGGACTCGTCCGCGAAGGGCAGCTGCGTCGCGTCGCCGGCCGTGAAGGGCAGGTCGGGACGGCGCTCCTTGCCCACCGCGAGCATGCCGAAGGAGAAGTCGCACGGCACGACCTGCGCGCCGGCCGCGGCGAAGGGCTCGCTCGACGTGCCGGTGCCCGCAGCCAGGTCCAGGACGCGGTCGCCCGGACCGGCGCCGACGGCCTTGACCGTCGCCCGACGCCACGAGCGGTCCTGCCCGAGCGAGATCAGGTCGTTGGTGAGGTCGTAGTGGCGAGCGATGCCGTCGAACATCGAGGCGACCTCGGTGGGCTTCTTCTCCAGGCTGGCGCGTGACATTGCCCCATCGTCTCATCTGAGCGCAGGTGGCGGCGCACCCCCGCGCGGGCGCCGTGGGACGGCACCACGCCCACAGGATGAGTCGTAGGCTTGGTGGCGATGAGTTCCCAGCCGGCCGCCCCGAGCGATTCCCCCCAGCCCCGCCCCACAGCCCTCGTGGTCCGCACCACGTCGCTCGACGGCGATCTCGACACCGACGTCGCAGCGCTGCTGCGCCTGCTCCCGGCCACCGGCCCGCTGGCGTGGGTGCGCCGCGGCGACGGCCTGGTCGCCTGGGGCGAGGTGGCCCGGATCGAGACGACGGGCGCCGCGCGCTTCGCCGACGCCGAGGCCGCCTGGGCCCGGCTGCGCGCCCACGCGATCGTGCGAGACGACATCATGCTGCCCGGCACCGGCCCGGTCGCCTTCGGGTCCTTCGCCTTCGATGAGTCCTCCGCCGCCGGCGGGGTGCTCGTGGTGCCGCGCGTCGTCGTCGGCCGGCGCGGTGAGAAGTCCTGGATCACCACGATCACCACGGCCGACGCCGTGCCCGCGCTGAGCCCGGCGCCCACGCTCACCGAGGTCGTCACCGAGGCGGGCGGCGCCACGCCGATCTCCTCCCCCGGCACGGTGACCTACTCCCAGGGAGCCGTCACCGACGACGCCTGGACGGCCGCCGTCGAGGAGGCGGTGGACCGGATCCGAGCAGGGGCGCTGGAGAAGGTGGTCATGGCGCGCGACGTGCTCGCCCGCACGAGCGAGCCGATCGACCCGCGCTGGCTGCTGACCCGCCTGGCGGACTCCTACGCCGGGTGCTGGACCTTCAGCGTGGACGGCATGGTCGGAGCGACGCCCGAGCTGCTCGTGCGCAGCGAGAAGGGGCTGGTCACCTCCCGCGTGCTCGCCGGGACGATCCGCCGGACCGGCGGCGAGGAAGCAGACCTGGCGCGGGCCGCAGTGCTCGCGCACTCCTCCAAGGACCTCGAGGAGCACGAGTATGCGGTCACCTCGGTGGCTCAGGCCCTCGAGCCGTTCTGCCAGTCGCTCAACGTCCCCGAGACACCCTTCGTGCTGCACCTGCCCAACGTGCTGCACCTGGCCAGCGACGTCACCGGGGTGCTGTGCACCACGGGCGAGACGACGCCGTCGAGCCTGTCGCTCGCTGCGGCGCTGCACCCCACGGCTGCGGTCTGCGGCACGCCCACCCCGGTGGCCAACGCTCTCATCCGCGAGATCGAGGGTATGGACCGGGCCCGGTACGCCGGGCCGGTGGGATGGATGGGCGGCGACGGGGACGGGGAGTGGGGCATCGCCCTGCGGTCCGCCGCGCTCGACCCCGCCGACCCCCACCGGATCCGGCTCTTCGCCGGGTGCGGGGTCGTGGCCGCCTCCGACCCCGACGCCGAGCTCGCCGAGACCGAGGCCAAGCTCGAGCCCATGCGGCACGCGCTGGGCTGAACGCCGCTGACCGCCGCTGTACGCCGCTGGGCCGCACCGGGTCGGGATGCCACAAAGGCCAGCGCTCGGGGGGAGAGCACTGGCCTTTGCCTGTCCTCGCCGGGTGATCAGGGGGGCGAGTCACCCGTGAGGAAGCCTGTTGAGTTCTAGCCGCGCTGGCCGGGGAACAGCTGTCCCAGGTCAGGGATGGCGCTCGGGCTGTCGGAGCCGCCGCGTCCGGAGCCGAATCCACCCTGCCCGGAGCCGCTCTGGCCCGAGCCGCTCTGTCCGGAGCCGTCCTGGCCCGACCCATCCTGGCCGGAGTTGGACTGGGCTTCCTCGGCCTTGGTGACCAGGGTGGCCTCGACGTCCAGGGCCTCGCCGTCGCGGACCACGGTCAGGATGACCTCGGTGTCCGCGGGCAGCGCCCGGACGAAGCCGGTGAGGGACTCCGCGCCGGTCACGGCCTCGCCGTCGATCGCGACGATGACGTCACCGACCTTCAGCCCGGCCTTCTGCGCCGGGGACCCGTCCGAGACGGACTCGACCACGGCGCCCTGACGGGTGGTGCCGTCCGCGGTCCCGGTGCCGTCCGAGAGGCTCACGCCCAGGAAGGCGTGCTCGGCGGAGCCGGCCTCGATGAGCTGGGCACCGATGTTCTGGGCGAGGTTCGCCGGGATGGCGAAGCCGAGGCCGATCGAGCCGGACTGGCCCGAGCCGGAGGACAGCGAGGCGATCGAGGACGTGATGCCGATGACCTCACCGCTGGCGTTGAACAGCGGACCACCGCTGTTGCCCGGGTTGATGGCGGCGTCGATCTGGATCGCGTTGGTCACCACGGCAGTCTGGTCCGCGGTGGTCGTGGCCGTGCTGACCGGACGGTTGACCGCCGAGACGATGCCCGTGGTGGCCGTGTTGGACAGCCCGAGCGGGTTGCCCATGGCCATGACCGGCTCGCCGACGACCACGTCGGCCGAGTCAGCGAAGACCGCCGACTTCAGGTCGCTGGGCGGGTCCACCAGCTTGACGACGGCGAGGTCGGTCGCCGGGTCGAGACCGGTGATCGTCGCCTCGTAGATGCGCCCGTCGTAGAGGGTCACCTGGACGGTGTCGTCGTTGGCGCCGGCGACCACGTGGTCGTTGGTGAGGATGTGTCCCTCGTCGTCGATGACCACGCCGGATCCTTCACCGGATCCCTCGGGGGTGGTCACGGCGATGGCGACCACGGACGGAGCCACGGCCGAGGTGACCTTCTGCCAGTCGGGGTTGGTCACGGTGGACGAGGCCACGGGGACCGAGACCGACGAGTCGCTCTTCTGCCCGATCGACCCGAAGGCCGAGGAGGTCGTGGTCGTGGAGTCCTTGTCGCCGTCGAACTGGCCGGTCACCGCGGCCGTCCCGAGGCTGGCGAGCACCGCGGCGGCGACTGCGGTGACGGCCACCGGGGCCATCATGCGACGCTTCGCGGAGCTCTGTGCGGGCTGTGCGGGCTGGCTGCGCTCGGCCGACGAGCTCATGTACTGCTGGTGCACGGCGTAGGGCTGCTGGGTGTGCGGCGCCTGGTGCTGCTGTGCGTCAGGTGCCGGGGGCACAGGGGGCAGCGGCGCGGTCGCGCCGGGCTGGGCGGGGCCGGCGGGGCGCACCTGGTCGATGCGCTGCGTCGGCTCGCCAGAGTGCTCAGGGTTGAAGCCGTTTCCGGGAGTCTTGTCGTTGATGCTCATGGGGTCCACCTTCCTTCGACTGAACCCCACTTAACCGTGTCGAACTGTGATGCGGCTTGAACTTCCCTGAGGATTTGCTGCGAATTATCGGCGATCACACCGACGCCCGGAGGGTCGCGAGCAGCTCTCCTTCCTGGGTGGCACGGCCGTCGCGGCTGACGGCGACCTCGACGACGGAGAGCCCCGGACGCGGGTGCGCAAGCACCTCTGCCAGCGTCGCCAGGTCGTCGAGCAGCTCGTGGTGCACGCCGTAGCCGGCGCACAGCGCTCCCAGGTCTGCGCCGTGCGGCGTGGCGAACACCCGCTCGAAGAGCATCGGGTTCCCGGTCCGGCCGTGCTCGAGCCCGGCGAAGATCGACCCGCCGTCGTCGTTGACCACGACGATCTGCAGCGAGACCGCCGGTTCGAAGGGCCCGCGCAGCAGCCCGCCGACGTCGTGCAGGAAGGTCAGGTCACCGAGCAGGGCCCGCACGGCGCCGCCACCGGTCCCCGGCCCGTGCGGCGGGGTCTGCAGGCCCAGGGCGACGCCGATCGCGGTCGAGACCGTGCCGTCGATCCCGGCCAGCCCGCGGTTGGCCACCACCGCCGGCGGCTCCGACCAGCGCGCCACGAGGTCGAGGTCGCGCACCGGGCTCGACGACCCGACCACGAGCGCGTCGTCCGGCCCGCTCGCCGCAGCCACCGCGTCGACGACCGCGAGCGCCGTGAGGCCCTGGGAGAGGTCCGCGCTGGCCTGCGCGACGACGTCCGTCGCGGCCTTGGAGGCTGCCCGCCACGCCTGGAGGGCGTCCACGCTGCGCAGCTCGAGGGGGTTGGTGAGCCAGTCCGCAGGCACGTGGTCGAGGACGAAGGAGGCGTTGCGGGCGGCGTCGGGCCACTGCTCGGCGCCGGTGGCCACGACGACGACGCGCACGTCGGGGCGGGCCAGCAGCTGCTGCACCGGCCGGGAGACGGTCGGTCGTCCCAGCAGGATCACCTGACGCACCTGGTCGGCCAGATCACTGATCCCGAGCACGAGGCGGTGGGCGCGGATGAGGTTCTGGCCGCCGGCGGCCCCTGAGCAGGCCTCGGCCAGCAGCGGCCAGCCCCGCGCCTCGGCCAGCATCCGGGCCACCGGACCAGCGCCGTCCCCGGCCACGACCACGGTCGCCGGCTCGGTGTCCAGGCGCAGCTCGTCCACGAGCGGGTCGTCGGCGGGCGGTGTGCGGGCCAGCACCGTCCCCAGTCCCTGGCCCAGCCCGGTGGGGCCCTCGTCGTCGGCCAGCGGCGCCTCTCCGGACAGGCCGTCGCCGCTGACGTCCATCGCGGCGAGCTCCTGCGGGCTGGGCGCGAGGGGCTCGCGGTAGGCGAGGTTGAGGTGCACCGGCCCCGGGTGCGCGCTGCGCGTGCCCGACGCCGCGGCGATCGCGCGGGTCACCAGCGCGCGCAGGTCGCGCAGCTCTTCGGGGCGCCCGGACGGCGCAGGGACGTCCACCGCGAGCCGGGTCGCCGAGCCGAAGATCCCCACCTGGTCCCCGGTCTGGTTGGCGCCCGTGCCGCGCAGCTCGTGCGGTCGGTCCGCGGTGAGCAGCAGCAGCGGGATGCCGCTGTAGTGCGCCTCGAGCACCGCCGGCAGGAGGTTGGCCACCGCGGTCCCGGAGGTGGTGACCACCGCGACCGGAGCCGTGGGCTCAGGGCCGTCCTGCCCGCCGGCCCGCAGCTGGGCGGCGCGCGCCAGCCCCAGGGCGAGGAAGCCGGCGTCGCGCTCGTCGACACGCACGTGCAGACGGATGAGCGGCGAGCGCCCTCCCGGCATCGTGTGCCCGGCGGCGAGGGCGAAGGCGTAGGCCAGCGGCGCGCTGCGCGAGCCGGGCGCCAGCACGACGTCGCGCACGCCCAGCCGGACGAGGGAGCGGACGAGGTCTCGCGCTGCGGCGATGGACGGCGAGGTGGTCACGGGGTGGTGTCTCCTGACGTGGTGTCTCGGGACGGCGCAGGCAGGGCCTGGGCCAGCCGGGCGACGCGGGTTGCGCGCTGCTCCCAGCGCTGGGCGACGCCCGGGTCGAGCAGGTGGGCGTCGGTCGCGGCGAGGCTCACCGCGTCCGGGACAGGGCGGCGGACCTCGATCATGCCGCCGGTGGGCAGCAGCGGGTCGGGGACGGTGTCGTGGACGAGGAGCTGGGAGGTCGCCAGCCCACAGGCATGGTCGAGCCGGGGCAGCGCCGCAGCGAGCGCGATCCCGGCAGCCAGCCCGACCGAGCTCTCCAGCGCCGACGAGACGACGACGGGCAGCCCGACCTGCTCGGCCAGGTCCAGGCAGGCCCGCACCCCACCGAGGGGCTGCACCTTGAGCACGATGATGTCGGCGGCCTGCGCCCGGACCACCGCGAAGGGGTCCTCGGCGCGCCGGATGGACTCGTCCGCGGCGACCGGGACGGAGGTGCGGCGCCGCACCTCGGCGAGCTCGGAGACCTCGGCGCAGGGCTGCTCGACGTACTCCAGGCCGCCGGCCGCGCGGTCGAGCACGCGCAACCGCTCGACGGCGGTCTCCACGTCCCAGGCGCCGTTGGCGTCGATGCGGATCGCCCCACCCGGACCGAGGACGTCGCGGACGGCCTCCAGCCGGGCGATCTCCTCCCCCACGCCCTGCCCGCGCTCGGCGACCTTGACCTTCGCGGTGCGGCAGCCTCCGGAGGCCAGGACGATCCGGTGGGCGCGCTCGGGGTCCGTCGCCGGGACGGTGACGTTGACCGGGACGTGGGTGCGCACCGGCGCCGGCCACCCCAGGTGAGCGGCCTCCCAGGCCGCGCGCCACCAGGACACGGACTCCGCGTCGTCGTAGTCCCAGAAGGGGGAGAACTCACCCCAGCCGGCCGGACCGGCCAGCAGCACGCCGTCGCGCACGTCGATGCCACGAAACCGGGTGGTCAAGGGGGTGGAGTAGACGTTCACCACCCCAGGTTAGGCGGTCGAGGGCGACCTCCGCCCGTGGCGTCAGCCGAGCCCCGTGCCCTCCAGCGAGGACGACGGCCGCTGATCGGGCAGGCGCAGCATCCGGAAGGAGTTCCCCAGCCCCAGCAGACCGGCGAGGACCGGCACGAGGAGGGCCACCTGCAGCGACAGGTTGCGGGCATCGTCGTTGATGGACACCACAGCCTCCTCGACGGCAGGCGGCTGCCCCGTGATCTGCTCTGCCAGCTGTGTGTTGCTCATGACCTCGGCGTCCTCCTCGAGGGCGGCGGCGATCTGCTGCTGCTCGGCGGGCGGGATGACCGAGCTGTCCTGGGTCATCTGCGTGAAGCTCACAGACAGCGCAGCCAGCAGGATGCCGCCGGTCATCGCCAGGCCGAAGGACAGCCCGAAGGACCCGGCCGCGGAGTTGACGCCGGCTGCCTCGCTGACGCGTTCCTCCTCGACGGGGGCCAGCGTGTAGTTGTTGAGCTGGGAGACGAGCAGGCCCAGTCCGCACCCCGCGACGGCGAGCGGGATGGCCGTCCACCAGCCGCTGTCCACCCTCGGGACCACCGGGATGATGGCGCCGATCCCGAGGGTGGCGAGCAGGAAGCCGGCGCGGATGATCGCGGCGGGGCGCCGTCGCCCGGCCGTCCTCCCGGCCATGACAGCCGCGGCGAACATGGTCAGCGACAGCGGTGCCAGCGAGAGGCCAGCCTGGAGCGCGTCGTACTCCAGGGTCATCTGGAAGAACAACGGCAGGGCGATCATCGCGCCGCCCAGCGTCACCTGCTGCAGCATCTGGCCGGTGACCCCGGTCGTGAAGCTCGGGTGCCGGAAGAGGTCGGGATCGAGGAGGGTCACGCGGCCGGCGCGCCTGCCCCGGACGAGCCACCGGGCCAGCGCCACGAGCGCCGCGACCCCGATCACGATGAGCAGGCCGACGTACTCCCCGCCCTCCTGCCACACGAGGATCCCGAGCACCACGCCGCCCATGCCGATCACCGACAGCACGGCTCCGACGACGTCGACCCGGCGCTGGCCGGTGTAGGGGACGTCACGGACCAGCCTGATCTGGCTGAGCACGACGGCGATGACGAGCACCTCGAGGGCGAAGCCCACCCGCCACGACAGGTAGGTGGTGACGAAGCCGCCCAGCAGCGGACCCACCGCGGCGGCGATCGCCGCTGCCGCACCCACCAGCGCGTACGCCTTCTTCTGGGCGGCGCCGGTGAAGTTGCCGTGGATCAGCGACTGCATCGCCGGGAGCAGGAGGGATGCGCCCAGACCACCGATGACCGCCCAGAAGACGACGATCGCCGTGAGGCTCTGGGCCAGGGTCATGGCCAGCGCACCGAGGGCGTAGGCGCACAGCCCCAGGACGTAGGCCCGCTTGCGTCCGATGAGGTCCCCGACCTTGCTGTTGATGAGGATGAACGCCGCCGAGACCAGAGCTTCCAGGGCGATGGCGGACTGCACGCCGCTGGCCGTGGTGTCGAGGTCGGTGATGACCGCGGAGATCGACACGTTCATCAGCGAGGTGTCGACCACCAGGACGAACATCGCCGCAGCGAGCAGCAGCATCAACCGCCGGCTCGCTGGCCCCGGCGCGCTGCCCTCCGGCGACGCGTCGTCGTCTCGCCGTGTGCCCATGTCGACGCCCCTCGGCTCGCGATGCGCCGTCCGGGCGGGTCCGTCGCTGTCTTCATCGTATCGAGGCAGCCCACGCTCGGCGCTGTGGAGGACGGGGCTCGCGGCCCCTCCCCTAAGGTGGTCGGATGAGCGCACTCCCCACCACGGTGTCCCAGACCTTCGAGCCCGAGCGCTGGCGCGTGGTCGCCGGCTTCGAGGGCCTGACAGACATCACCTACCACCGCGGCGTCGACCGGACCGGGCCCGTCGAGCGTGACCTGCCGGTCGTGCGGGTCGCCTTCCACCGTCCCGAGGTCCGCAACGCCTTCCGCCCGCACACCGTCGACGAGCTCTACCGCGTCATGGACCACGCCCGGATGACCTCTGACGTGGCTGCGGTGATCCTCACCGGCAACGGCCCCAGCGCCAAGGACGGCGGCTGGGCCTTCTGCTCAGGAGGCGACCAGCGCATCCGCGGGCGCGACGGCTACCGGTACACCACGGACGACGCCTCGGGGCAGGCCGCGCAGACGGCCGACCACATCGACCCCGCCCAGGCCGGGCGGCTGCACATCCTCGAGGTGCAGCGCCTCATGCGCACCATGCCCAAGGTGGTCATCGCCGTGGTCAACGGCTGGGCAGCCGGTGGCGGGCACTCCCTGCACGTGGTCGCGGACCTGTCGATCGCGAGCCGCGAGCACGCCCGGTTCAAGCAGACCGACGCCAACGTCGGGTCCTTCGACGCGGGCTACGGGTCGGCGCTGTTCGCCCGGCAGGTCGGTCAGAAGCGGGCCCGTGAGGTCTTCTTCCTGGCGCGGGAGTACTCCGCCCAGGACGCGTACGAGTGGGGCGCCGTGAACGAGGTGGCCGACCACGCCGACGTGGAGAACCTCGCCCTGGAGTACGCGCGGATCATCGCGACCAAGTCGCCCCAGGCGATCCGCATGCTCAAGTTCGCCTTCAACCTGGCCGACGACGGCCTGGCCGGGCAGCAGGTCTTCGCCGGTGAGGCGACGCGGCTGGCGTACATGACCGACGAGGCCGTCGAGGGGCGTGACGCCTTCCTCGAGCGGCGCGACCCGGACTGGTCGGGCTTCCCGTACTACTTCTGACCCGGCGGCGACGTCCTGACCCGGGTCCTGCGCCGGCCGCCCGGGTCAGGTCCCGAGCAGCTGTCCGATGACGGCGATGAGGTCACGACCGAAGTAGGCCGCGCCGAAGGCGACGGCGAACAACGCCCCGAAGGCCGCCAGCACGGGGAAGACGGACGACGCCTTGCTCGGCTCGTCCCCCGGCTCGTAGCCGCTCACCTTGCGTGAGGTGACCGTCTTGGCCGGGATGGTCGTGGGTGCCACGGCACGCGGGGTGGTGCGTGCAGCGGTGGAACGCGCAGAGCGCGGGGTGCCCGGTGTGCTGATCCCAGCCGGTCCTGAGTGGGGGACGTAGGTTGCCATACATCAAGGATGCGCGCGGACGGCCTGCGCGCACGTCGGGCTGGCGGCTGGTTCTGACGGCCCCGCGGTCATCCGGTGGGCTGACTGCCGGACGCCCGGCTCCACCCAACGGATGAGCCGGGCCCGGCGGTGGCGATCAGCCGGTGGTGACCGACCCGGAGCTCGTCGGCATGAGCTCGACCCAGGTGTTTCCCGGTGCGAGGGTGATCGGCGTGCCGTCGGCGGCGGTCAACGAGAAGGGTGAGGCGGCGTCGGGCTTGGTCCACGTCGCGGTGACCGACTTGCCGCCCGAGGCGACCACGGCCTCGCCTGAGCCGATGACCTGGGTCTCGGGGACCGGGGTGCCCGCCGGATCGAGGAACTCGGTGTTGACCATCTCGACCTTGAGGACGACGACGTTCTTCGCGGCGAGCTGCGCACCGGTCGAGGAGACCGCAGGTGTAGTCCCCTCCGACCGCAGGAAGGTCCCCGAAGCCTCGTCCCAGGCCCAGTTCGGCTGGCTCGAGGCAGACATCACGACGGCGATCGATGAGGTCGGCGTCCCCGAGACGACGGCCGAGGCCTGAGCAGCGTCGGCAGCGAAGAGGAACTCCCCCTTCGGGGAGTCCTGGTGCGCCGCGTCTGCCTGCTCGAGGAAGGTCGCCGGGGTCCCGAAGACGTTGTGCGGGGCACGGCGGTCCTTGGTCCGGTAGAAGCCGGCGCTGCCGGCGTCGTTGCTGATGACCTGAAGGCCGACGTCGCTCACCGACTGGACGAAGGGAGGCTGTCCGCCTGAGAAGGCCATGAGTCCGGTGGTCGGGGCGATGATGTTGGCATCCATGGGACGCACCGAGCGGATCGGTCCGACGGTCTCGGGCACCTGAGAGTGGTAGACGGCGATGTAGCGGGTGATGCCCCCCTCAACGACTTCTTCCCACACGACGTCGGAGTACTCCAGCCCGGTCTGGGGGCGGGCCTCGCGGGAGTTCTCCACCTTGATCGCCAGGGCCGGTCGGTTGACCAGCTCAGAGGACGTCACCCCGGTCAGCGCCCAGGTGGTCGGGAGCGCAGGGTCGGGAGCCGCGGACTTGTCTGACGTCGCGTCCGTCGTGACTTCAGCAGTCGAGCTCGCGGGGTCAGAGTCAGAGGAACACCCGGCCACCAGCAGGCTCGCAGAGACCACGGTGGCCGCGAGCGCACCCCAGGGTGCGCGGCGGCGCACGGGGGTTCCGGTAGTCGGCACGCTGTGGATTCGCAGCACGGTGAGTACTCCTCGGTTCGATATGTCAGTCAGTCGGCGGGGCCCGGACCGCCCAGCAGATCTGCGCGAGTCGGGACCACCCTAGGGGCCGATCTACGCTGATCTGGTGACCGGCACACCCCAGAGCGTACATATTCCCCTCCCCGATCCCACCAATCAGGTGGTAGACCGCGTGCGAGAGCAGGTCACGGCGGCGCTGGCCGCACCGGACGGGTCGCCGGGGGCCGAGCTCCGCGTGCCGACCTCCGGCTCGACGGGTCAGCCGCGTCAGGTGGTCCTGTCCGCCCGAGCCGTGCGTGCCTCCGGCGAGGCGACGGCGTCCCGGCTCGGGGGGCACGGGCAGTGGCTGCTCGCCCTGCCCACCACGCACGTCGCCGGCCTCCAGGTGGTGGCCCGCTCGGTGCTCGCCGGCACCACCCCGGTACTCATGGACCTGCGCGACGGCTTCCGCTCGCAGCACTTCGCCGAGGCCACCGGCCGGCTCACCGGCGAGCGCCGCTTCACGTCCTTGGTGCCCACCCAGGCCCACCGGCTGGTGGCCGACGCCGCAGCGGGCTCCCCCGCCGGCCTCGAAGCCCTCGCGCGCTACGACGCCGTCCTGCTGGGCGGGGCCGCGCCGGCGCCGGCCCTGCTCGCTGCGCTGGCGCAGGCCGGCGTCCGCGTGGTGACGACCTATGGCATGTCCGAGACCGCGGGCGGCTGCGTGTACGACGGCGTCCCGCTCGACGGCGTCGCGGTGCGGGTGCACGAGGGACGGATCGAGATCAGCGGACCGGTGCTCGCCGAACGCTACGCCGACGACCCCGTCGCCACCGCGCAGGCCTTCCGCACCGGCAGCGACGGGGTGCGGTGGTTGCGCACCAACGACGTCGGCGTGCTCACCACGGTCGACGGCGTCGACCGTCTCACGGTCCAGGGCCGCGGGGACGACATGCTCATCACCGGCGGCGTGAACGTCGCACCGGCCGCGGTGGAGGCGCTGCTGACCGGGGCGCACGGGATCGCCCAGGCGTGCGTCGTCGGGCTGGCGGACGCGGAGTGGGGGACGACGGTGGTGGCCGTGATGACCCTGGCACCAGGAGTGGAGCAGACCCCGCAGGAGCTGCTCACGCAGATCCGGGGCCACGTCACCGATATCCTGGGAGCCCCGGCCGCTCCGCGTCACGTCGTGATCGTCGACGAGCTCGCTCAGCGCGGACCGGGGAAGATCGACCGACGCGAGGTCGCGAGCCTCGCAGCTCGCAGGCTCGGCCGGACCGGTTCGACGTCGCACAACTGATCGGAGCCCCATGGCAACGCCCTCTGAGTGGATCGCTGGCGCCCGCCCGCGGACCCTGCCCGCCGCCGCGACCCCCGTGCTCGTGGGCTCGGGGGCAGCCGCCCAGGTCGACGGCTTCGCGGCGCTGCCCGCCGTCCTCGCCCTGCTCGTGGCGCTCGCCCTGCAGGTAGGGGTGAACTACGCCAACGACTACTCCGACGGCGTGCGCGGCACCGACCTCGACCGCGTGGGACCGCTGCGCCTGACCGCTGCCGGGGTGGCCCGCCCGTCCCAGGTCAAGACGGCGGCCGTCACCGCCTTCGGTGTCGGTGCGCTGTTCGGCCTCGCCCTGGTCGTGGTCTCCGGGCACTGGTGGCTCATCGCGGTCGGAGCCCTCGCCATCGCGGCGGGGTGGTTCTACACCGGTGGCAGCAAGCCCTACGGCTACCTCGGTCTGGGTGAGGTCGGGGTGTTCATCTTCTTCGGCCTGGTGGCCGTGCTCGGCACGACCTACACGCAGATCGACCGGGTGACCGTCCCCGCGCTGCTCGGCGCCGTGGCGGTGGGGCTGCTCGCCTGCGCCATCCTCATGGTCAACAACATCCGCGACATCCCCACCGACGCGGTCGTCGGCAAGCGCACCCTCGCGGTGCGGATGGGTGACCACCGGGCCCGGCGGGCCTACGTCGCGATGATCTGGCTGCCGCTGCTCCTCGGCGCGGCCTGCGCCCTCGTCAACGGCTGGGCCGTGATCGTCCTGCTGCTCGCCTTCCCGGCGGCGCTGCTGAGCATCCCGGTGATCGCCGGGGCACGGGGCCGTCTCCTCGTCCCGGTGCTCGCCGCGACGGGGATGTACGAGCTCGCCTTCGGCGTGCTGCTGGGGCTAGGGCTCGCGATCTGAGGACGTCTCGTCCGCGACGGGCGGCTCCTCGGCGGCGGCGCCAGCGCCTCCCGACACGCCCGGGCGGCCGGCGGCCGTGTCTACCTGCTCGTCCTCGAAGGCGGCGTCGCCGCTGACGGCGCGGCTGAACCGCTCGCCGGTCTCCTCGCGGGTCTTCTTGCGACCGGCGAGGTAGACCGCAGCGGCCTCACGCTGGGTGCCGAGCACCAGGTAGGACACCATGAGCGCCAGCACGATCGCCAGCACGGGAAGCAGCAGGTCACGCACGCCGACGGCGTAGAGCACCACGCCGAGCACGAGGATCAGGGCGAGGCGGAGCACAGAATAGATGATGAAGGGCATCCACTCAGCGTAAACGCTTAGGCTGGAGAGATGTTCCGCGCCATCGCAGTCATCGCAGCCTTCGCACTCCTCGTCTACGCCCTCGCCGACTTCGCCACCAGCGACGAACGCGACCGTGGGGGGATCCCGGGCTGGTTGTGGGTCGTCATCATCATCGTGCTGCCGTACTTCGGACCGATCGCCTGGATCGCGTTCAGCCGCTCGCGCCGTGGGCAGGCAGTGCTCCCGGGCGCTCCGTCGGCCGGCAACGGGCCGAAGGCACGCCGGCGACCCAGCGGCCCCGTCGCTCCCGACGACGACCCCGAGTTCCTCTGGCGTCTCGCCCGCGAGCAGCAGCGTCAGGGACGCCCCGCCACGCCGGGTACCCCCGGCACCCCGGACGGCCCTCCCGCCCCGCGCACGGACGGCCAGACGCCGTCGCAGCAGGACGCTGCCGGGCACGCACCGCGCGAGCAGGGACCGCACGGCCCCACGCCGGGCGGGACGTCCTCGCACGAGCCCACCTCACGGGACCAGACGCCCCGCTCGGGAGCCCACGACGACCCGGACGCCGCACCTGAGGGCTGACCGTCCGCCCCATCGGCGTCTTGATCGGCGACTGGCCGCTGAGCGGCTGGCCCGCGCCAGGAATCAGGAGTTGGGCGCGTTCTGCACTCCCGAGTATGAGTGCAGCCCGGAGAAGAGGATGTTCACGCCGGTGAAGTTGAACAGCACGCAGGCGTAGCCCACCAGGACGAAGTAGGCGGCACGCCGGCCGGACCATCCGCGGGTGGTGCGGGCGTGCAGGTAGGCCGCGTAGACGACCCAGACGATGAAGCTCCAGACCTCCTTGGGGTCCCAGCCCCAGGGACGTCCCCACGCGCCGTCGGCCCAGATGGCACCACCGATGATGGTGAAGGTCCACAGCACGAAGCCGAGGGCGTTGAGGCGGAAGCTCAGCGCCTCCAGGGCGACCGGGTTGGGGATGGCGTCGAGGAAGCGCCAGTTGAAGAACCTGCCCGCCAGGACGTTGCGGCCGCGGACGACGGTGCCCTGACCGTGCAGGAAGGTGGACCCGTGGTCCCGGGAGTCGCGTAGCAGCTGCAGCAGGCTGACGGCGAAGGCGACGGTGAAGACCGCCGTGCCACCCACCGCGACGCC
This sequence comes from Sanguibacter suarezii NBRC 16159, assembly GCF_001552735.1. Taxonomy (GTDB): domain Bacteria; phylum Actinomycetota; class Actinomycetes; order Actinomycetales; family Cellulomonadaceae; genus Sanguibacter; species Sanguibacter suarezii. Next base: position 38,104 of record NZ_BCRT01000022.1, on the reverse strand, counting down.
CACGTGGATGACCAGCCAGTAGTTCTGCAGCGCGGGCTGGACCTCGTCGGCCACCGCGTGGAACACGTTGAGCGCCAGGACCAAGAAGGTGACCGCGAGGAAGGTGATGATCACGCCGAGGAAGCGGACGTCGATCTTCAGCTGGAGCAGCAGGAAGATTCCCACCGCCACGAAGGTCCCGGTGAGCCAGAACTCGTACATGTTGGCCCACGGGACGTGCCCGGCGGCCACGCCGCGGGTCACCACGGCGACCGCGTGGATCATGAAGCCCAGCCACAGGGTGGACATCGCGATGCCGAGGGCCTTCGACGTGCGGCGCCCGGTGGCGGGGTCCTGGGGGAAGACGGGCGAGGCGGCGGGAGCCTTGGAGCCGGCGCCCACGGCGACGGGCACCTGCGCACGCCGCTCCGCCTGCCGCTGGCCGATCGCGTCGGACATCTTCGACAGGTCCATCGCGAAGGCGATCATGGCGACGGTGTAAGCCGTCGCTGCCCCCCAGGCGAGGAGATCGCTGATCTCAGAGAGGTTCATCGGACGGCCTTTCAGGAACGGTGCTCGCAGGAGCAGGGCTGGCGGGAGCGGTGCTGGACTGAGCGGAGGGTGGTTCAGGAGTGTCGGCAGTGTCGGCGGGGTCGAGGCGGCTGATCGCCGCGACGAGCGAGTCCACCTCGCCCTGCAGGCCCATGTCGTCGCCCCGTGCCAGGCCGGCCACCTCCACCACTGTACGAGGGGTGCCGTCGGTCGCCAGGGTGCGGGCTCGCACCCAGACCCGGCGGCGGGGGGTGAACAGGGACACCGAGACGCCCAGGAGGGCGGTGAGGGCGAAGACGAGCACCCACACCAGGGACGGGTCGTACCGCAGGTCGAGGGCGACGAAGCGGGGCAGCTCGCTGAACTCGATGGTCCCCAGGCCGTCCGGCAGGTCGACCGTGGTCCCCTTGCCCACGATGAGCGTGACCGGGGTCCCGTCCTCCTCGACCGACTGGGTCATCTCGTCGGTCTGCAGGCGGTAGACGTTCTGCGGCACGCCGTCGTCCAGCCCGAGGTCACCGCGGAAGACGGTGAGCACGAGCGCGGGGTTGATCGGGTCGGGGAAGATCGAGCGCGCACCGTCGTCGGTGATCTCGGCGGTGGGGAGGAGGTAGCCGACGAGGCCGATCTGCTCCCCCGTGGAGACGTCAGGCACCTTGATGACGCCCTGGGAGGTGTACATGTCGTCCTCGGGAAGGAAGGGGACCGGGCCCGAGAACGCGACCTCACCTGCGGCGTCGCGCACGGTGACGTAGGGCGCGTAGCCGTTGCCCTGCAGGTACACCTTGGCCCCGGACTGGCTCAGCGGCTGGTTGACCTTGATGGTCTCCTGGCGCTCAGAGCCGTCGGTCTCGCGGACCGTGACGGTCGCCACGAAGTCCTGCGCCTTGGCGTCGGTGATGCGGAAGGTCGACTCGAAGGAGTCGAGGGTCATCGAGAACGGGCGCAGGGAGTCCTCGGTGAACAGCGCCCCGCTCTCGAAGGTGTCGTACTCCACGACGGAGTTGGCGAAGCCGCGGCCCTCGGTGATGAGCACCTGGCCCCGGTACTCGAGCAGCTGCCCGGCGCCGAAGGAGATGAGCAGGCCAAGCAGGGAGATGTGGAAGAGGAGGTTGCCGCTCTCCCGCAGGTAGCCACGCTCGGCGCTGACGGTGCGTGCGCCGTCGGCCTCGGTCGCGGTGACCACGCGGAAGGTGGGCAGCCCGAGGAAGCGCCGGCGCAGGTGGGTCCGGGCGGCGTCGACGACGGCGTCGGGGTCGGTCTGCTCTCCGGCCAGCTCGAGGCGCCCCTGGGCGGGGAACCGCGCGAAGCGGCGCGGCGTGCGCGGCGGGGCGTCACGCAGGTTGTGCAGGTGCGCCTTGACCCGCGGCAGGATGCAGCCGACGAGGGAGACGAACAGCAGGATGTAGATCGCCGAGAACCACACCGAGGCGTAGACGTCGAAGAACCCCAGCCGGTGCAGCCACTCCCCCAGGGTGGGGTTGTCCCGCATGTACTGGGCGACCTCGGCCGGCGCCTGCGCGGTCTGGGGGAAGATCGAGCCCGGCACGGCCGCCACGGCGAGCAGCATGAGCAGGAAGAGGGCGACGCGCATCGAGGTCAGCTGGCGCCAGACGAAGCGCAGCATCCCCCGGACGCCGATCTGCGGCGCGCTCGCGGGCGCCGCGTCGGTGCCGGCGAAGGAGTCGTCGATCCCCTCCGGGCGGTAGGACCGGTCCTGCGCCTGGGGCGCCTGGTTGTCCGGCTGGTCGGTCTTCTCGGCCACTAGATCACTGTCCCTGTTCCACCGATGAACCCTTGCATGGCGCGGCTCCACTGCCCCCACAGGCCGGTGACCAGCGCCAGGCCGATGAGCACGAGCATGGTGCCCCCGATCCGCATGATCGCCAGACGGTGACGCCGCAGGAAGGCGAGCCCGCGCTTGGTGCTCTGCGTCCCGAGCGCGATGAGCAGGAACGGCAGTCCCAGCCCGACGCAGTAGAAGACGGCGAGCAGTCCCCCGCGCGCCGCCGAGCCCTCCGTGAGGGCGAGGGCGTTGATCGCGGTGAGCGTGGGACCCAGGCACGGCGTCCACCCCAGCCCGAAGACGAAGCCGAGCACCGGGGCGCCCCACAGGCCCGCCGTCGGGGAGACGTGCATCCGTCGCTCCCGCTGCAGGAACGGCATGGCGCCCAGGAAGGCCAGCCCCATGAGGATGACCACCACGCCGAGCACCCGCATGAGCAGGTCCTCCCACCGCACCAGGAACGACCCGACGGTGCCGAAGAGCACCCCGATCGAGACGAAGACGAAGGTGAAGCCGGCGATGAACAGGCTCACCCCGAGCACCACGCGTCCTCGCCCGGCCGACGGCGCGGTGGCGACCTGACCCCGCGCGCCGCCGCGGGCCCCGCCGCGACCGGGCGCACCGACGGTCGCGGCCGACAGACCGCTGACGAAGCCGAGGTATCCGGGGACCAGCGGCAGCACGCACGGCGAGGCGAAGGACACGAAGCCGGCCAGCAGCGCGATCGGCACGGCCAGCAGCATGGAGCCGCTGAAGATGGTGGTGCCGACCGAACCGGCGATGCTTGCGACCACCTGGGTGGGCTCGGTCAGCAGAAGGGTCGAGGACACGACGGGATCAGGCTCCCGGGGTCTCGGCGAGGACGTCGTCGATGAGACCGTCCAGCGTCGTGGCGTCGACCTGACCGAGCACGCGGGCGGCGACCCGGCCCTGCCGGTCCAGCACCACGGTGGTCGGCACGGCCTGGACCGGGACCACCTTCTGCAGGGAGGCCACCACTGATCCGGTCGTGTCGGCGATGGACGGCCAGGTGATGCCGTGCTCGCGCTCGAAGGCCAGGGCCGCGCCGGCGTCGTCGGTGCCGTTGATGCCGATGAACTGCACGCCGTCGTCGGCCCGCTCGGTCGCGACCGTGAGCAGGTCCGGCGCCTCGGCGCGGCACGGCGGGCACGCGGCGAACCAGGTGTTGAGCACGACGACGTCGTCGGCGAAGTCCGTGGAGCTGATCGGTGCGCCGGTGAAGTCGGTGCCGGAGAGCACGACGGCCTCGCCGCGGTCGTCGGCGGCCCAGGTGCGCAGGCTGCCGTCCCCGGACTGGTATCCCTGGTCAGCGACGTCGTTCGGGTTGGTGTTCCCGGAGTCCGCTGCGCACGAGGTCAGCAGCAGCCCTGCGAGCGCCACGACAGCCAGCACACCGCGCCGACGAGCGGCCCGCGGAGCGGGGTGACGAGCAGGGTGGGGGGCGGGGCGAGAGTCCGGCTGCGGGGCCGGGTGAGTTGCAGAGAGCACCGTCCCACTATCCCTGACCGGACTGGGAGAACTCTGAGAAGTTGGGTGCAGATCTCCTGTGATCTGTGTGACGTCGGTCGCCTCCCGAGCGGCTCGGGAGTGGCTCTGGAGCGGCTCGGGAGGCGACCTGGGCGTCAGGCCCCGGAGACCTTCTGCGCACCCGGCAGCAGGTCCGCAGCGGGCTCGGTGTAGTGGACCCCGACGAGGCGGTCACCGTCGAAGCGCAGCGAGGTCACCGAGGCGAGGGAGCACTGGCGCTTGCGAGGGTCGTGCCACAGGCGCTTGTTCTCGAAGGCCTGGCGGGCGATCCAGATCGGCAGCTGGTGGCTGACCAGCACAGCCTCGTGACCCTCGGCCTGCTGGCGGGCGGTGTCCACGGCCGCGTGCATCCGCGCGACCTGGTCCTTGTACGCCTCACCCCATGAGGGACGGAAGGGGTTGATCAGGTGCGGCCAGTGCTCGGGGTGGCGCAGGGAGCCGTCACCGACGCCGAAGGTCTTGCCCTCGAAGTAGTTGCCGGCCTCGATGAGGCGCTCGTCGGTGCCCAGCTCGAGGTCGAAGGCCGCGGCGATGGGGGTCGCCGTCTCCTGCGCCCGCTGCAGCGGGGACGCCGTCACCACGGTCACGTCGAAGTCGCCGGCTGCGAAGTGGTCGGCGACGCGCTGGGCCATGAGGTGGCCGAGCTCGGAGAGGTGGTACCCGGGGATGCGTCCGTAGAGGATCTTGTCGGGGTTGAAGACTTCCCCGTGCCGCATGAGGTGGACTGTCGTGATGGCCATGGCAGAAGTCTCGCAAACTTCTGGCGGGATCAGCGCATCGACTCAGTCGCGGCAGGCCTGCGAGACGCGTTCCATCGCTTCCCCGAGCACCGTGAGCTGCTCGGGGGTGAGGACGTCGACGAGGTGGCGGTGCACCGAGCGCACGTGGTTGGGGGCGGCGTCGACGAGGACTGAGTAGCCGGCGTCGGTCAGCACGGCGTTGACGCCGCGGCCGTCCGCCACGCAGGACACCCGGTCGACGAGGCCGCGCTCCTCCAGACGGCGGACCGTGTGGGTGACCCGGCTGCGGGAGTGGGCAAGGCTGTCCGCCAGGTGGGACATGCGCATGGTCCAGCTGGCGTTCTCTGAGAGCCGAACGAGGACCTCGTACTCGTTGAGAGACAGGTCCGAGTCCTTCTCGAGGTCCCGGTTGAGCGCCTCGACCAACCGGGACGAGCCTTCCAGATATGCCCTCCAGCTGACCTGCTGATCGTCTGAGAGCCACGGGATCTCAGTAGTTTCCGTCGCCATGATGATGCCTCCCCCTGCTCGGCGCGCTACCCCAGTGCGGCGTACCAATAATCTGAGACGATAGCGCCCCAGCGCGGCGATTCGGGCCGAACGCGTCGTTCGCCGCGAATCTCACCCGCAACTGGTACGGCCTCCGCACTTGCGCCCGCCCCCCTTTCCATAGTAGAACTTTCAACTATTGAAGGTGACAGTTGTTCACCGTCAGCCGGACCTCTGATCCACCCGGCACCGGGCCGGCCCCGGTGCGACACCGCACGCACGACTTACAGGAGCACCTCATGACTGCAACGACCACTCTCCCCGCCGGCCTCGTCGCCGGAACCTACAACGTCGACGCCAGCCACTCCAGCGCCACCTTCACCGTGCGCCACGCCGGCATCTCCAAGGCCCGGGGCACCCTGGCCATCGCCGAGGCTGTCATCGTCGTCGGCGAGGACATCGAGTCCTCCACCGTCACCGCTGTCATCGACGCCACCTCGGTCAACTCCGGCAACGCCGACCGCGACGCGCACCTGCAGAGCGCTGACTTCTGGGACGCCGAGAAGAACCCGACCTGGACCTTCGTCTCCACCTCGGTCAAGGCCGACGGCGACGACTTCGAGGTCACCGGTGACCTGACCCTCAACGGCGTGACCCGCTCCGTGGTCCTGGAGACCGAGTTCACCGGCACCGCCGTGGACGCCTACGGCAACCCGCGCGCAGGCTTCGAGGCCAAGACCGAGATCTCCCGCAAGGACTTCGGCCTGACCTGGAACGTGGCCCTCGAGGCCGGCGGCGTGCTGGTCAGCGACAAGGTCAAGATCAACCTGGACCTGTCCGCCATCAAGGCCTGACACCTCTGCCGGCGCCTGCTGGCCGCCGACGAACACCCGACGAACCCCCGGTGAGCGCACGACGCTCCCCGGGGGTTCGTCGTCTCTGCGGCCGTCACGCCCTCACGGGTGGCTGCTGGTGTGGAAGGCCAAGATCTGCAGCTCGCTCCCCAGGTCGACCGAGCGCAGCGCCACCCCGGACGGCACCTGGAGCACCCGCGGAGCGAAGTTGAGGACCTCGCGCACCCCCGCGGCGACCACCGTGTCGCAGACCGCCTGAGCCTGCTCGGCCGGCACGGCGATGACGACGATCGCCACCCGCCGCTGCGCCAGCACGTCGGCGAGCGCCGCGAAGTCCTCGACCTCCACCCCGCCCACGACGGTGCCGACGATCTGGGGGGCGGCGTCGAACAAGGCGGCGACGGTGAAGCCGCGCGCGGCGAAGCCGGGGTAGTTGGCCAGCGCATGCCCGAGGTTTCCCACCCCGACGATCGCCACCCGCAGCTCCTGGGCACCGCCCAGCGCCGCCCGGACCCGCTCGCGCAGGCGGACCACGTCGTACCCGACGCCGCGCGTGCCGTGCGACCCGAGATGGCTGAGGTCCTTGCGCAGCTGAGCAGACCCCACTCCGGCGAGCTCAGCCAGCTCGGCCGAGGACGCCCCGCGCACGCCACGCGCCGCGAGGTCGTCGAGGACCTGCAGGTAGCCCGGCAGCCGCTCGATGCTGGCCTGCGGGATCGTCCGAGCCGCGCCCGGCTGGGGCGCCGTCGGCGTGGTGGGGGTCATCGCGACAGCAGGCGCGTCAGCCGCGCCTCGTCGATGCGCCAGAACCCCTGCTGCACCCCGTCGACGAGGACCACCGGCACGTAGTCCCCGTACCGCGCCACCAGCTCGGGCGAGTCGTCCACGTCGACGCGGGCCCACCCGACGCCCGTCGCGGCGCACACCCGCGTGACGACGGCCTCGGCATCGACGCAGAGATGGCAGCCTTCCCGGGTGTACACGACGACCCGTTCATCTGCTCGTAGTTCGGCGTTCATGACCTCAACCCTAGAGGTCTGGATAGAGTGGGTGGTGTGCGCATCGACAGGACAGACCTCGGGACCGGCCCAGACGCGGCTCTGGCCCCGCAGACCGCGTCCGACGTCCAGCAGGCGCCCACCGCTGCTGAGCCCGTGACCGGGCGGCAGACGACAGTCCCCGCAGCGCCCGGCGCGCCGGTCGCCGACCTCGTCCCCGGCCTCGCCGCCGTGGCGGTGTCTGCACCGGTCCCCACCGCGCGACCCGTGGCGGCCTTCTTCGACGTGGACAACACGATCATCCGTGGGGCGAGCTCCTTCCACCTGGCTCGTGCACTGTGGCAGCGCGGGTTCTTCCGCAAGCGGGACATCGTCAACTTCGCCTTCCAGCAGGCTCGTTACCTGGCCGTCGGCGAGACGAAGTCCCAGATCGACGACGTCCGCAACCGTGCGCTCTTCCTCATGACCGGGCACTCCGTCGCCGAGGTGGTGGCCATCGGCGAAGAGGTCTACGACCAGGTGCTCGCGCTGCGCATCTTCCCCGGGACCCAGAAGCTCCTCGACGCTCACATCAGCGCCGGCCACCAGGTGTGGCTCGTCACCGCGACCCCGGTCGAGATCGGTGACCTCATCGCCCGCCGGCTCGGGGCGAACGGAGCGCTCGGGACCATCGCCGAGCACGAGGCCGGGCACTACACCGGCCGCCTCGTCGGAGACATGATGCACGGCCAGGCCAAGGCCGACGCCGTCGAGGCCCTCGCCGAGCGCTACGACATCGACCTCGACGCCTCCTCGGCCTACGGCGACTCGATGAACGACGTCCCGCTGCTCTCGACCGTGGGTCACCCCTGCGCGATCAACCCGGACCCGCGCCTGCGCAAGCACGCCAAGACGATCGGCTGGCCCATCCGCGACTTCCGCGGCCGACGCCGCGCGGCCCAGCGCGGCCTCAAGACCGCCAGCTGGGCGGGCCTCGCCTGGGCGACCGGCCTGGCCCTGCGGTCGGCCGCTCGGACGATCAAGCACCGGATCGACGGCTAGAGCGTCCTAGCTCATGAGCTGGGCGGCCACGCCGCCGAGCACACCGCCGACGATGGGCCCCACCACGGGAACCCATGCGTAGGACCAGTCGCTGCTCCCCTTGCCGCGGATGGGCAGCAGCGCGTGCGCGATGCGTCCGCCGAGGTCGCGCGCCGGGTTGATCGCCCATCCGGTCACGCCCCCCAGCCCCAGCCCGACTCCGAGCACGGTCAGAGCCACGCCCAGCGGGCCGATCGCCGACGGCGTGAGCGCGAGCTGGAGCAGTACGAAGACGAGCACGAAGGTCGCCACACCCTCACCGAAGGCGTTGCGGCCGAGGGACCGCACGGCCGGGCCGGTGGCCATGGCAGCCAGCTTGTCCGGCGCGACCGGGTGCTTGTCGAAGTGCGCTCGGTACACCGACCATGCCAGGACCGCGCCGGCGACCGCCCCCGCCAGCTCCGCCACGAGGTAGGCGAGCGTCGTGGCCCCGGTGATCGCGATGCCCGGCGCGTACTCGCCGGGTCCGCCGGGCATGAAGGACCGGCCCAGCATCCCCAGGGTCATCGCGGGGTTGAGGTGAGCACCCGACCCGTGGGCGACGTGGACGCCCGCGAAGACGCCGAGCGCCCATCCGAAGGCGACCATGAGGTAGCCGCCGCCCTTGCCGAAGGTCCCGGAGAGCGTGACGTTCGCGCCGACCCCCACCCCGAGAGTCATGAGGATCCCGGTACCCACGAACTCTGAGACCAGGATCTGGCCGACGTCTCCCACGGGTGCTCCTCGTTCGTCCTGCTCGGTGGCCGATCGTCGCGCGGGGCGGTCGGATCGTGTGGTCCCTGTCTACCAAGGCCTTCGCCGCCAGACGTAGGACGATCGTCGCCCCTGCACCTCACGGTCCCGTCCGGGGCGCCGGAGCCCGGACCTGCGGTTCTACTCGGCCGGCTCCGCCCGGGCCACGAGCTCCGCCTCGGTGCGCGCCACCGGCCACCCATCCTCGGTCCAGGCGAGCTCGCGGATGCCGAGCTGGAAGTCTCCGCCGAGCTCCTCGTCGTAGTAGTGGAAGGCGAGGTAGGTCGTGGCGCCCACCGCGTACGCCGACTGCCCTCCGGGGCCGATCATCGTCCCGGCGGTGTCCAGCACGTCCGTGCCCCCGCCGTCGAGCAGCGGGACGCCGTCGGCGTCGAGGTAGGGGCCGGTCACGTCCTGGGACCTGCCCACGGCGATGTTGTAGGTGCTGCTGGTGCCCTGGCAGCAGGAGTCACGGGAGACGAAGAGGTAGTACCAGCCGTCGCGGGCCAGCAGGTAGGGCGCCTCGATCGCGTTGGTCGCGGTCCCGCGGTCGGCCAGGTGGACGGGCACCGCGGTGCCCTGCGGCTGCTCCGGCGTGGCGCCGACCGGCAGGCCGGAGGGCCACTCGAGCTCGATCATGAACAACCCGTCCCAGAAGGACCCCAGGGCCATCCAGGGCGTCCCGGCGGCGTCGGTGACGATCCCGGGGTCGATCGCGTTGTACGGGCTGGACCCGTCCGAGCGCCAGACCTCGCCGCGGTCCACCCACCGGTAGTCGGGGTCGTCCGGGTCGAGTGTGGTGTTGGTGTACAGGCCGATGAGGGAGGTGTTGGAGCCGAAGGTCGAGGCCGAGTAGTAGGCGTAGTAGGTGCCCTCGTGCTCGACGACCTCCGGCGCCCAGAAGTTGTCGACCCCCTGGATGATCTGGCGGGCCCAGTACGGCTCGTCCGCGGCGGTCCACAGCTCCCCGGTGTACTCCCAGGTGGCTCCCTGGTCGAGGGACCGCCGGATCTGCGGTGCCCCGAGGCCCACCCGCCCGTCGCCGGTCGAGAAGACGTACCAGACGTCGTCGTCGGTGGCGGCGGTGCCGGCGTCGTCGACCACGAGGGCCGGGTCGTGGGTGCGCAGGTCTCCGGCGACGGCCACCTCGGTGGCGGCGGGGCCGACGTCGGGCGCGGCGGCCTCGGAGGAGCAGGCGGCGAGCGTGCCAGCCAGGCTGAGCGCCGCGAGAGCGGCCAGGGCACGGGATCGGACGAGCACGACGACCTCCTCAGAGAGCCGCGTCCGGCCTGCCAGGCAGACCGGACGCGGCGGCGAGCGGATGATGGAGCGGATGTGACAGGACGGCGCAGATCAGCCCAGGCGGATCATGTTCCACGACACCGGCGGCACCTCGACGGTGAGCACACCGTCGACCACCTTGGCGGTGTCGTTGTCGCGGGGCAGCACCGACGTGGAGTCGTCCGCCGTGGCGGCCCAGGTGTGGTCCGGGTTCGACAGGCTCGTGGACTCCACGACCTCGAGGTCTCCCGCCGTGGTCAAGGAGCGCACGTCCACCGAGATGGTCGTCGCCTCGGTCAGCGACCGGTTGACCGCGAAGATCGAGACCGCACCGGTCTCGGGGTCGCGGGTCGCGACGGCGTCAGCCACCGGGACCGCGCCGAAGCGGGCCGTGTCGTAGGTGGGCGCGTCGATGCCGACCTGCAGCACGTCGCCGACGGCGTGCTGGGAGGCCTGGGCGAAGGGGTGGAAGATCGTCTGCTTCCAGGAGCGCCCGCCCGGCTCGGTCATGATCGGGGCGATGACGTTGACCAGCTGGGCCAGGGACGCCGCGTGCACCCGGTCGGTGTTGCGCAGCAGCGAGATGATGAGGTTGCCCACCACCACGGCGTCGGCGACGTTGTACTGGTCCTCGAGCAGGACCGGGGCGACGGGCCAGTCGTCACCCGTCGGCGGCTTGGACTCCGCGCGCTTCTGGTACCAGACGTTCCACTCGTCGAAGGAGATGTTGATCCGCTTGGTGTGCTTGCCGGCGGCGCGCACGTAGTCGGCCGCGGCCGTGACCGACTCGATGAAGTGGTCCATGTCCACGGCGGAGGCGAGGAAGGAGGCGAGGTCGCCGTCCTCCTCCCAGTAGTAGGCGTGGGCGGAGATGTAGTCGACGTGCTCGTAGGTCTCGGCGAGCACGGTCGCCTCCCAGGTGCCGAAGGTCGGCATGTCCGAGGAGGAGGACCCGCAGACCACGAGCTCGATGGTGGGGTCGAGCAGGCGCATGGCGCGGGCGGTCTCGGCGGCGAGGCGGGCGTACTCCTCGGCGGTCTTGTGGCCGATCTGCCACGGGCCGTCCATCTCGTTGCCCAGGCACCACATCGTGATGCGGTAGGGCTCCTCGTGACCGTTGGCGCGGCGCAGGTCGGAGAAGTGTGTGCCGCCGGGGACGTTGCAGTACTCGAGGAGGTCGAGGGCTTCCTGGATGCCGCGGGTTCCGAGGTTGACGGCCATCATCGGCTCGACGCCGGTCTTGCGTGCCCACTCCATGAACTCGTCCAGGCCCACGAGGTTGGGGTCGCTGGAGTGCCAGGCGAGGTCCAGCCGGGTGGGGCGGTCCTCACGGGGACCGACGCCGTCCTCCCAGCGGTAGCCGGAGACGAAGTTGCCGCCCGGGTAGCGGACGGTCGAGATACCGAGCTCGCGGGTCATCTCGATGACGTCCTCACGGAAGCCGTTCTCGTCCGCGCTGGCGTGCTCGGGGTCGTGGATGCCGGTGTAGACGCAGCGGCCCAGGTGCTCGACGAAGGACCCGAAGGTCCGACGGCGCACGGGTCCGACCGTGAACGCGGGGTCGAGGGTCAGGGTGACGGGAAGCATGGTTCTCCTAGGTGTGACACAGGGACGGAGCTGGGAGCCGGCACCAGGTGCCGCTCGTGCTGACAGCCACCTCGCTGCGCTCGGGTCGGCGGTCCGGATCCATGACCGGCCGCGTTCTACATCGTTGTAGAGGGATCATGCACCAGCGTCGAGGTGGACGTCAACACCTCTCGGACCATCTCCTGCTCACGATTGTGCATCGATGTAGAAATTGATGGGCGCCACGTCTTGACCGAGCGGCCAACCATGTGCGACCTTGTCTTCAACGATGTAAATCGGAGAGGTCAAAGACGACTCTGAAGCCGTATGGTTGTTGCCAGCACCAGCCATGGATCTTCTCTCCGCAGCCGAACTCCGTGGTTCGACGCGCAGTGAGAAGTGGGTTCACAGGCACAGTCCGGCCTTACACACCCAGTGGGATATCGAGAGGATCCGTGATGAAGAAGTCACGTCTGCACGCCGCCCTTGCCGGCACCATCATCGCCTCAACCCTGCTCGTCGCGGGATGCTCCAGCGACGCCAGCAGCGACGACGGCACCAAGCAGCTCACCTTCATGTTCCGCGGCGGAGAAGACGAGAAGGCCGCCTACGAAGGCGCCGTCAAGGCCTTCGAAGCAGCGAACGACGTCAAGGTCAAGATCATCGTCACGACCGCTGATGACTACAACACCAAGCTCAAGGCCGCCATCACCGGCCGCCAGGTCCCCGACGTCTTCTACATCGCCCCCGGCGACGTGCAGGGATACGTCAACAACGGCGTCATCAAGGACATCACCTCCTACGTCGAGGGGTCGGAGACCATCGACCTGGACAACATCTGGGCCTACGGCGTCGACTCCTACCGCTACGACGGCACCCTCCAGGGACAGGGCTCCATCTACGCCCTCCCCAAGGACGTCGGCCCGTTCTCCTTCGGCTACAACAAGACGATGTTCGAGGCCGCCGGCATCCCGCTGCCTGACCCGGACAAGCCGTACACCCTCGACGAGTTCGTCGCCGTGGCCAAGCAGCTCACCCTGGACACCAACGGCGACGGCGCCCTGGACCAGTGGGGCACCGGCCTCAACGTCAACTGGAACCTGCAGCCCTTCGTGTGGAGCAACGGCGGCGACTGGATCAACGAGGACCGTACCGAGGTCACCGTCGACACCCCTGAGTTCGCCGAGGCGCTCCAGTGGTTCGCCGACCTGCAGAACGTCGAGGGCGTCACCCCCTCGATCGCCGAGGGCCAGACCCTGGACACCTACCAGCGCTGGATGAAGGGCGAGATCGGCTTCTTCCCCGTCGGTCCCTGGGACGTGAGCACCTACGCCGAGCTCGACTTCGACTGGGACCTCATCCCCTACCCGGTCGGCGCGACCGGTGAGACGGCGACCTGGACCGGGACCCTGGGCATCGCGGTCTCCAACTCGACCAAGCACACCGACGAGGCCGTCAAGCTGGCCGAGTACCTCTCCGCCAACGTCGAGGCCCAGCAGTCCCTCGTCGACGCCGGGATCCAGATCCCGACCCTCAAGGACATGGCCGACACCTGGGTCGCGGACTCCACCACCCAGCCTGCCAACAAGCAGGAGTTCCTCGACATCGTCCAGGACTACGGGCGCGCTCTGCCCGCCAACAACACCTACAACGGTGAGTGGTACGACGAGTTCTTCACCAACATCCAGCCCGTGATCGACGGCAAGCAGACCGCCGCCGACTACGTCAAGGAAGCCCAGCCGAAGATGCAGGCCTTCCTCGACAGCGCGAACGAGCAGGCAGCTCAGGCAGCCGCGATGAACAAGTGACCCGCCGCGGGAGGCGCCCAGCGCCTCCCGCTCCGAGTCACCTGGTGCGCCCGGCTCGTCGCCGGGCGCACTGCACCCCCACAGTTCGACGCACTCGAGGGAGATTGCGATGGCGCACTCAGGCGCTAGCACGAGCACCGACGTCGGCGCTCCGGTCAGGAAGCGATCCGCCTCCGCCCAGACCACCCCGCAGACAGCCACCGGCTCACCCGGGGCACCCCGCAAGTCCAAGCTGCACAAGCGTGAGCACCGCGTGGCGCTGGCCTTCGTCGCCGTCCCGATCATCGGCTTCCTCATCTTCACGCTGTACCCCTTGGGCTACAGCGTCTACGCCTCGATGACCAACTGGAACGGTCTCGGCGTGATGAGCTGGATCGGCCTGGACAACTACACCAAGATGTTCGGCGACGCCTACTTCCGCAAGGCGCTGTTCAACACGTTCTTCCTCATGATCGGCATCCCGATCGGGCTGATCGTCTCGCTCCTGCTGGCCCTTGCGCTCAACCGCAAGATGCGCGGGACGACGTTCTTCCGCACGGTGTACTACCTGCCCGTCATCTCCTCGATCGCCGCGATCGCGATCATGTGGCAGTGGGCCTTCAACGGCGACTACGGCCTCATCAACCAGGTCCTCGCCATCGTCGGCATCGACGGGCCCAACTGGCTCATGGACAAGAACACCGTCAAGCCCGCCCTCATCCTCATGAGCGTGTGGAAGGGCCTGGGCTACTCGATGCTCCTATACCTGGCGGCCATCCAGTCGGTGCCGCGCAGCCTCTACGAGGCCGCCTCCCTTGACGGCGCCAACGCCTTCCAGAAGTTCCGCAAGATCACCCTCCCGATGGTCCGCCCCGTGACGTTCTTCCTCGTGGTGACGTCGATCATCGGCGGCTCGCAGATCTTCATCGAGATCAACATCATGACGCCGACCGGCGGCCCCGAGTTCGGCTCGGCCACCATCGTCTGGTACATCTGGCAGAAGGCCTTCGAGAACATGCAGATGGGCTATGCCTCGGCGATGTCCGTGGTGCTCGGTCTGATCGTGTTCACCATCACCGCCATCCAGTTCCGGGTCAACGCCCGCAACTCGTTCTCGGTCGACTGAGCGAGGGAACGGATCATCATGCCTTCAACTCTCATCTCCCCCACCCCGACCGGCGCCCCGGCCAAGAAGCTGCCCAGCCTCGGCCGGCGCAGCAACCAGGACGGCGCACGCGGGATGTCCGCGAAGTCCTCCTACAAGCTGGGCAACGTCCTGGCCACGATCGTCCTGGCAGCCGGGTCCATCGTCATGATCGCGCCGCTGCTGTGGACGTTGTCGACGTCCATGAAGACCAAGGCCGGCGTCTTCGCCCTGCCCCCGCAGTGGATCCCGGACCCCTTCATCTTCGACGCCTACTCACGCATCTGGACCGCCGGTCCGCTGCTCAGCGGTATCAAGAACAGCCTCATCGTGGCCTGCTCGGTGACGATCCTGGGGACCGTGGTCTCCTCGCTCGCGGCCTTCGCCTTCGCCAAGCTCCACCTGCCGCACAAGAACGCGCTGTTCCTCGCGCTGCTCGGCGGCCTCATGATCCCGTTCCCGACGCTCATGATCCCGCAGTTCATGATGTTCTCGAACCTCGGCTGGGTGGACACCCTGCTCCCCCTGATCGTCCCGGGGCTGTTCGGCAACATCATGATGATCTTCTTCCTGCGCCAGTACCTGACGTCCATCCCGGACTCGATGATCGAGGCCGCGAAGATCGACGGCGCCAGCTACCTGCAGATCTTCGCGAAGATGATCATGCCGCTCATCAAGCCGGCTCTCGCGGCGCAGTTCATCTTGTGGTTCATGGCCGTGTGGAACGACTACCTCGCGCCGATCATCTACCTGAACTCCCCCGAGAAGCAGACGCTGCAGCTGGTCATCGCGAGCTTCAACGCCCAGTACGCCATCCAGACGGACTACCCGCTCATCATGGCCGCGTCCTTCGTGGCGCTGCTGCCGGTGCTCACGATCTTCCTCATCTTCCAGCGTCAGATCGTCGAGTCCATCGCGCTGACCGGCGCCAAGGGCTGATCTCATGACCACAGCGTCGGCACCGTCCGCGCCCGCTCTGCTCGGTGGCGACCAGACCGTCTCTGGTCCGGCCGCCACCGAGCTCATGAGCCTGGGCACCCGTCACGCGCACGACCCCACGGTGGTCCGCGGCGACGACGGCACGTACTTCATGTTCTGCACAGACGCCCTGGGTGGGCCGCGCACGTCCCCGGACGGCGCACCGCACCCGCCGGCCGGCGTCCACGTGCGCACCTCCCCCGACCTCGTCACCTGGACCTGGGCCGGCACCGCGCTGGACGGCGTGCCCGCCGAGGCGCAGGCCTGGACCGGCGCCCCCGGGCTGTGGGCACCGGAGGTCGTGCGATGGCCCGGGGCGGCAGGGGACCCTGCGTGCTTCCACATGTACTACTCGGCCTCCACCTTCGGCTCCAACACCTCCGCGATCGGTCTTGCCGTCGCCGACAGCCTCGCCGGACCGTGGACCACGAGCGGTCTCGTGGTCCGCACGCGGGCCGGGGAGCAGACGCAGAACGCCATCGACGCCGCGGTGACCTGGGACGGCGACGGCTCCCCGTGGCTCACCTACGGGTCCTTCTTCTCCGGCATCTACACCCTGCGCCTGGACCCGTCGACCGGGCTCGCTCTGACACCGGGCGACCTCGGCGTCTGCATCGCGCGCCGGGCCCACTCGGTCGAGGCCGCGGTCGAGGGCGTGTTCATCGTGCACCGCCCCGAGGCCCGCACCCACCGCTACGTCATGTTCGCCAGCTATGACTCGTTGTTCTCCACCTACAACGTCCGGGTCGCCACCAGCGAGCACATCACCGGTCCCTACCGCGACCGCGCCGGCAACCTCATGACGGACACCGACCTGCCTCCCGGTTCCGTGGGCACCCCGGTCCTGGTGGGACATCAGCTGACCGGTGGCCCGGCGTGGATCGGCCCCGGGCACAACTCGGTGCTCACCGTCCCCGCCGATGGCACAGGTGACACAGGTGACGCGGGTGACGCAGGTGATGCGGCGGACTTCATGGTCCACCACGTCCGCCTGGCCCAGGACCCGACCGAGCACACCGCCCAGGTGCGCCGGCTGGTGTGGACGGCGTCGGGCTGGCCCGCAGTCTCGCCGCAGCCCTACGCCGGCGAGGGACCAGGCGTCCCCACGACCGTCCACGCCGGCGGACCGGACCCGCGGCTGGCCGGTGTCTGGGACGTGCTGGACCTGCGTGACCAGCCGGTCGCCGGGCCGACCGGCCCGGTCACCGCGAGCCGCCTGGTCGACGTCGTGGACGGCGACCTCAGGCGCACCGGCGCCGCGGACGTCGTCGTGCTCACCGCCTTCGACTGGGTCGCCGGACGTGAGACCGTGTGCTTCACGGGGTACACCGCGGACGAGACCGCCATCTCGGGGACGCTCACGTCCCCGGCACTGCGCTAGAGCTCGGCGGCGGCGCAGCGGACGAGAACCACGCTGCGGCGCCGCACGAGACGGATTGGACGAAGGATGCAGGAGTACGGCTGGGCCGGACGGGTCATGGTGGTGCTGCGCTACGCGGCGCAGCTCGTGGCCATCAACGTGCTGTGGATGGTGGGCACCATCGGCGGACTCGTGCTGCTCGGGGCCTTCCCGGCCACCCGCGCAGCGGCTCGGCTGCTCGAGGCGCTGCGCCGTCGCACACCTTCGGAGCACCTGCTGCGAGACTTCTGGGACGGCTACCGGACGGACTTCTGGCGCACCAACCTCCTCGGGGTGCCGTTCTGGGTGCTCGGCGCCCTCGCGGCGCTCGACCTGCAGATCTTCCGCGTGGCTGCGGCGGCCGGCGAGCGGTTCGCGAGCGTGCTGCTCGCGCCCTTCCTCATCGTCGTCGTGGTCAGCGCGGTCGCGCTGGCCTTCCTCGTCGCGGTGGGCCTGCGCTTCCGGGACGGGGTGCTGGCCACCTGGCGCTTCGTCTTCCTGGCGCCCTTCCTCTCCCTCGCCACGTCGGCGACCATCCTGCTCACGGTCGGTGCCTTCCTCGTGCTGAGCTGGCAGCTGCTCATCCTCGTGCCGCTCGTCGGTTTCTCCGCACCGATCTTCCTGGGCACGTCCTTCGCGGGGCGCCGCCTGGACCAGCTCTTCGACGACGGGCTGCTCCCCGACCCGCTGCTCACTCCCCCACCGGTCGAGGTCGACGAGGTCACCGGGTCCGAGCCCGCGGGCGCCTGGCGGAGCTAGTCCGCGCTCGTCGGCGCCGGTCAGCGTTCTCGGCGCCGGTCAGCGTTCTCGGCGCCGGTCAGAGCCCACGCATCTGGCGGTAGGCCTGGCGGACCACGGCAGCACCGGGCTTGGCGTACATGCAGTAGTCGTCGTCGCTGTCGGCGTCAGCCGGAGCGTAGAGCTCGGCCGGCCAGTCCCACAGGAAGAACCCGGACACCCAGGGCCGCTCCTGGCAGGCGGTGAACATCTCCTCCAGGTACCCCGCCTGCTCGCTGCCCGACGCCGTCCCCAGCAGCGACCAGTCGTTGGGGCGCGCCGCGGACCCGGTCCGGCTAGGACACCCGGCCTCGAGGAAGACGAAGGGCTTGTCCTCGCGCGCGACCACCGCTTCGATGCGGTCCAGGTGCTCCTCCCACGTCCCCGCCGGGTAGTACCCCGAGGAGCTGATCACGTCCACGGCGTCCCACCAGGTCAGTCGGTCCTCCTGGTACTTGTCGCAGTTGTAGGTCACCAGCCCGGAGTACACCTCACGGACCTGGCGGACCAGCTCACGCCAGGCATCCTCGTGGGCGTCCGCGCGCACCATCTCGCAGCCCACGCAGAACATCTCGGCCCCCACCTCCTGCGCAAGACGGGCGTGGTGGACGATGAAGGCCGTGTACGAGGCGAACCACTGCGCCCAGGCCGGTTCACCCGGCACGTCCTCGTCGAAGAAGCCGATGTGCCCGCGCCACGTGCCGTCCGCGCAGTTGACCACCGGCTTGAGGCACACCTTCCAGCCACGCGCCCGGGACTCGCGCACCGCCCGCCGGATCTCCTCGTCGGTCACCGTCGTGGCAGCCGCGACGGGGATCTCGGTCGACTGGGCTGTCGCCTGCTCGGCGGCGTAGGCCAGCGCCACCCAGCTCACGTCGAGGGCGGCCAGCTCGTCCATCGAGCGGTCCGCGGCCGCCGTCTCCCAGCTGCCGCGCACGCCCGTCCATCCCCACGTCATGCCCGCGACCGGCGCGCCGGTGAAGACCGTGGGGCGGACCTCGCCGAGCACGGCGGCCAGCTCCTGGTGCCCGGGCGGGTTGGCCCCGGCGCGCGAGACCGTCACCGACGCCGCCGCGCCCGCGCGCCGCGCTGCCCAGCGCAGGGCGGCGTCGGACAGGGCGCGCAACCGGTCACGGCCCCGCGGGCCGTGCACGCCCATCGCGGCCAGCGAGTCCAGCAGCGCGCCGGTGAAGGTGTCTCCCGCACCGACCGTGTCCACGACCGCCACCGGCCGCGCCTGCACGTCCTGGTGGCTGCCGTCCGGGCGCACCAGGGCGCATCCGTCGCCGCCTTGGGTGACCACGACCAGCCCAGGGCCCCACGTCGCCCAGCGGCGCGCGACGGCGAGCGGGTCCTGGCTCGGGTAGAACCACCGCAGGTCCTCGTCGCTCGCCTTGACGACGTCGCTCAGCGCGACCAGCTCCTCGACGCGGGCGCGGGCCGCCGTGGCGTCCTCCATGAGGTCGGGGCGGGCGTTGGGGTCCAGGGAGACGACCGCGTGGGTGCGAGCGCGCCGGACGGCGTCGCGCACGGCGTCGGCGCCCGGAGTCAGGACTGCGGCCACCGAGCCCACGTGCAGCACGTCGGCGTCTGCGGCGTCGACGTCGCGCGCGTCCCAGGTGAGGTCGAAGTCGTAGGTCGCGGCCCCGGCCGTGTCCAGGGTCACCCGCGCCGTCGACGTCCGTCCTGAGGCGGGCAGCGCAGCCCGCACCTGGACGCCGCTGTCTTCCAGCCAGGCGCGCACCGCCTCGCCCCGAGAGTCTGTGCCGAGGGTCGTGACCAGGACCGGAGCGTTGCCGAGGCGGCCGAGCGTCAGCGCGACGTTGGCGGGGCTGCCACCGGGGAGCTCGCGGAGCCCGCCGCCGGGGGCCGGGACGATGTCGATCAGCGACTCGCCGACGACGCGGAACGCAGGCTTCATGACGGGACCTCCAGGGACGCGGTCGAGGTCCGACGCCGCCCCTCTCGGCCCAGGGCCGGTCGGCCGCCACGTCGGAGCCAGGCCGCCCCTGCGGAGCGACGAGGTTAGTTAAGCGGTTAAGTTCGGGGAAGTCAACGCCCAGGACCCGCAGGAGCAGGTCAGCGGGCTGGGTTCGCGGGCGCGGTCGTGCCACGCAGCCGCAGCACCGGGGTCGAGTCCAGGTACGCCCCGGGTGCCGCGCCGTCCATGACCTCGAAGAGGCGACGGGTCACGTGAGCGCCATAGCTCGTCACGTCGTGGCTGAGCGCGGACAGCTGTGGGTACGTCGCCTCGCACAGCGGCGAGTCGTCCCAGGCGACGAGGGAGAGGTCTGCCGGGACCTTCACCCCGAGCTCGGCGGCGACCCCGAGCCCGGCGAGGGCCATCACGTCGTTGTCGTAGACGATGGCCGTGGGCGGCGCATCGCCGGTGAGCAGCCGACGCGTGGCGGCGCCACCCTGGGCCGCGGAGTAGTCGGTGCCCACGACGCGGCCCTCCATGGCGAGCCGCGCAGTCTCGGTCGTGAACGCCTCGTCCCGGATCGCCGTGTGCCCGAACTCCGCGAGCCCGCCCACACGCGCGACCCGGCGGTGGCCCGCACGGCACAGGTGGCGCACGCACTCCCGCAGGGCGCCCGCGTCGTCAGTCCACACGCTCGTCAGCCCGCCGGCCAGCGACGGGTCGCCGACGACGACCACCGGGAGGGCGCCGTCGGCCTGGAAGAGCGGGATGCGCGGATCGCTCGACCGCGGATCGACCATGACGACCCCGTCCACCCGGCGCGCCGCGCGCCACCGCCGGTAGGTGCGCACCTCGCTCTCCAGGTCCGGGACCACCTGGAGCAGCAGGGCGTAGGACCGCTTGGCCAGCTCGGACTCCACCCCCGCCAGGAACTGCATGTAGAAGGACTCGACGCCGAGCATGCCCGGGTCACGGGCCAGCACCAGGGCGATCGCCTCGGACCTCGCCCCGGACAGCGACCGCGCGGCCGCGCTCGGCGCCCAGCCCAGGTCGTCGGCGACCTTGAGGATGCGCGCGCGGGTCTGCTCCGAGACGCCCGGGCGGTCGTTGAGCGCGTACGAGACGGCCCCGGTCGACACTCCTGCGTGCCGGGCGATGTCAGCGATCGTGATGCGAGCCACGGCTCTCCTCGGTCCCAGGTCGACGGTCTACCGCTCAGGCGGGTGCACGCCGGGCCTACAGCGGCGTGCGCGGTCCCCCGTGCGAGCCGACGGTCGACTCCCGCAGCGCCAGCTCGAAGTCGGCCACCACCTCGACCGGCGGGCGCCCGTCAGCCGGAGCGTCGATCCGGTCCCGGAGCAGCTGCACGGCGGTCCGAGCGATCTGTTCACGGCCCGGCGACACCGAGGACAACGGCGGCGAGGCGTAGCGGGCCTCGTCGACGTCGTCGAAGCCGATGACCGCGACCTGCCCCGGCACCGAGATGCGGCGCATGTGCAGGGCGTGCAGCGCGCCCAGGGCGAGCGCGTCGTTGAGGCCGAAGACGGCGTCCACCTCGATCCCGGCGTCGAGCATCCGGTGCATGGTCTCCGCGCCGTTGGCACGGTGCCACGGCCCGGACTCTCCCAGGAGCGCCGGGTCAGGCTCGATGCCGGCCTCGTGCAGCGCGGTGAGGTACCCCTCGGTGCGCAGCCGCGCGGAGCCGACCTGCTCGCCCTCGTGGGCGCCGATCAGGGCGATCCGACGCCGTCCCTGGCTGATGAGGTGCGCCGTCGCCGCACGCGCCCCCTCGACGTTGTTCATGGTCACGTGGTCGTGAGCGGAGCCGAAGATGCGCTCACCGAGCAGCACCATCGGAAAGTTGACGTCGAAGGCCGCCCGGTCGTCCGGGCCCAGCTCGAGCGGGGAGAAGATCAGGCCGTCGGTGAGGTGCTTGCGCTTGCCTGAGAGCACCTCGAGCTCGCGGTTGCGGTCGGCGCCGGTCTGCTCGATGAGCACCGTCATGCCCACGTCCTCGGCGGCGCGGATGACGGAGTCGGCCAGCTCGGCGAAGTACGGCAGGCTGAGCTCGGGGACGGCAAGGCAGATCATCCCGGTCCGGCCCGAGCGCAGGCTGCGGGCCGAGACGTTCATCTGGTAGTCGAGCTCTTTGATCGCCGCGAGCACGCGCTCGCGCGTGGTGTCCCGGATGTAGGGGTACCCGTTGACGACGTTGGAGACCGTCTTGATCGAGACGCCAGCGAGCTGTGCGACGTCGTGCATCGTTGTAGACACGGGGAGGCCTCCGACTGGGTCATGATGATGACACCTCATCGCTGAGAGTCACCTGAGATTATCCTTCACACCCGCCCAGGCCCAGCACCCGCGCGCGACCGTGCGCGTCGAGGCTGGGTCCACCCGAGCTTGGTGGGAACGTGGGCCCACCTGATTCCGGATACGACTCAGGCCCGGTCGAAACCGGGCCCGGTCGGGAACTGCTTTACTTCTTGTTACGACGCTGGTGGCGGGTCTTACGAAGCAGCTTGCGGTGCTTCTTCTTAGCCATACGCTTGCGGCGCTTCTTGATGACGGAGCCCATGGGTCCTCGCAATGTTGATCGGGTCTGCTCGCGCAGCACGCCGTAGAACCGCTCAGAACCAAGCGGCCGGTAGACCGCAAGACTGCAAGTGGTACATGTGACGCCCACGCTCGGGAAAGTCCGAACCTATCCTATCGTCTCCTGAGAGGTCTCTGCGACGCGGCACTCAGGACGAGATCCGATCACCCTCGATGTAGGCCGCCGCGAGGTAGCTGGTGAGCGCGTCCTGGGGCACCCGGAACGACTTGCCCACCCGCACCGCGGGCAGCTCCCCGGAGTGCACGAGCCGGTACACCGTCATCTTCGAGACGCGCATGACCTCGGCCACCTCGGAGACGGTGAGGAACTGCACGCGCGGGGCCTGCGACGTCATGTCGGAACCTTCTTGTCGTGGAGCTCGCCGGCGGGGCCGCTGAGCTCGTGGAGCACTGTGCACCACCCTAGGGCCTGGGCCGGTCCGGTGAGAAGCGGTGAACGGTCACAGATCTGCGCTGACGTCCACCCCGAGCAGCGGGAACGCTGCCTGACGCGTGGCCCGGATCGCTCTGTCGACGGCGTCCTCCGGGTCATACCCAGTCTGCCACGGGACGTACCGGACCTCACCTGCGACGTCGGACATGAGCTCAGGGGGCTCGTGGTCGAGCACCTCGCGGACGTGCAGGCGCCAGGCCGGGGGCACCGGCGCGAGCGGGCTGATCCCGCGGTGCTGGGCGATCGCGAGCACGTGGCACCACACCAGCGGCACCACGTCGATCACGGCGTACCCTCCCCCTCCCAGAGCCACCCACTTGCCCCCGCACACCTCGTGCGCGAGGTCGTGCACCCAGGTGGCCACCTGGCGCTGGGCGTCGACTGCGACGTCGAGGTCGCTCAACGGGTCCTTGCCGTGGGCGTCGCAGCCGTGCTGGGAGACGATGATCTCGGGTGCGAAGGCGCGCACCGCCTCGGGCAGCACCGCGTCGACCGCCCGCAGCCACCCGCTGGCGCTGGTCCGCACCGGCAGGGCCACGTTGACGGCCGAGCCGTGCGCCTCCGGTCCCCCGGTGTCGCTCGCGTGCCCGGTCCCCGGGAAGAGCGTCGCGCCGCTCTGGTGGACCGAGACGGTGAGCACCCGTGGGTCGTCCCAGAAGGCAGCCTCCACGCCGTCCCCGTGGTGGGCGTCGACGTCGATGTAGGCCACCCGCTGGGCTCCTGCGGCGAGCAGGCCGGCGATCGCGACCGCGGCGTCGTTGTACACGCAGAAGCCGGCCGCGCCGCCCGGCATGGCGTGGTGCATCCCGCCGGCGACGTTCACGCCGTGCGTGGCGCGCCCCTCCCACACCGCCTGCGCGACGCCGTCCGTGCCCGCCACGATGCGGGCGGCGGCGTCGTGCATGCCGGCGAAGATCGGGTCGTCCTCGGTGCCCAGGCCCCGCCGGACGTCCTCGACGCCGTCGTCGGAGGCGGCGTGCACGGCCGCGACGTAGGCAGGCTCGTGGACGAGGGTGAGCGTGGCGTCGGAGGCGATGCCGTGGTCGACGACGTGCACGTCGGGCGCGGCGAGCAGACCGAGCTCGGTCGCGAGGCGGACGGTGAGCTCGAGTCGGACCGGTGCCATGGGATGCCCGGCGCCGAAGTTGTACTTCATGAGCTCGGGGCTCCAGGCCACATCAACGCTGAACGGCATGGGTTCACGGTAGCGCGAAGCCCACCGGCGCGCGGGATCGCGCGCCGGTGGGCTCTCAGCAGGCATCGCCAGCCAGGATCAGCCGCGCTACTTGACCGCGCCGCTGGTCACGCCGGAGATGATCTTGCGCTGGAAGACCATGAACACCACGAGCAGCGGCAGGCTCATGAGCACGACGTAGGCGAAGATCAGGTGCCAGTTGTTGAGGTACAGCCCTGCGCTGGCCACCGTGAAGAGGTTCAACGGCAGGGTATCCATCTGCCCGCCCAGCACGAAGAAGGCGTAGAAGACGTCGTTCCAGACGTACAGGCAGATGAGGATGGTCGCCGTCGACAGCACCGGGACGAGCAGCGGCAGGATGATCCGGGCGAAGATCTTGACCGGCCCTGCACCGTCCATCCGGGCGGCCTCCTCGAGCTCGAGGGGGATGTTGCGGACGAAGCCGGTGACGAAGAAGATCACCGTGGACAGGTAGATCCCCATGTACACGCAGATCATGCCGATCGCGGTGCCCGCGATGCCGAGCTGGCGCAGCAGCAGCACCACGGTGACCACCGCGGGCGGCAGGATCAGCCCGGAGATGGCGGCGGCGTACATGAGCGAGTTGAGCCGTCCGGAGCGCCGCGCCAGGATCCACGAGGCCATGGCCCCGAGCAGCAGGGTCGCCAGGACCGCGGGGACCATGATGAGCAGGGATCCGACGAAGCCGGCCGGGATGTCACCCCTCGTCCAGATCTCGGAGAAGTTCTCCCACAGCCGCCACTGCGTGGGCAGCGCCATGGTGGGGACGACCGCCTCCGCCTGGCTCTTGCCGGCCGTGACCACGACGAGCCACAACGGCACGCCCATCGTCAGGATCGTGACGATCACGACGGCGGCGGGCTGGATCTTTGCCCAGGGGCCCTGCCGTCCACCCTTGGGGGTGGGACGCGGGCGGCGCGGCCTGGTGGCCGGGGGCTGCTGGCCCGAGCGGGCCTGGGGCTCGGGGTGCGCCGAACCGGCGCTGACAGTCTGGGTGCTCACAGGACTTCCTCCCGACGACGCAGCATTCCGATGACAGGGAAGGCAAGGACCGCGACGACCACGAAGAGCAGCAGGCTCATGGTCGTGGCCTGCGCGTACAACCCCTGGCCGAAGGTCCGGAAGACGAAGATGTTGAAGATCTCGGTGCTGCGGGCAGGCCCGCCGCCGGTCGTCGCCTGGACGATGTCGAAGCCGTTCATGGACCCCAGCAGCGCGGTGGCGACGTTGAAGGTGATGGCCGGGCCGATCAGTGGGAAGCGGACCTTCCAGAACATCTGCCAGGAGCTCGCGCCATCGAGGCGGGCGGCCTCCATGACGTCGTCGCTGATGGTCTTCAGGCCGGCCAGGTAGACGAGCATGGACAGCCCCATCCACTTCCAGGCGTGGATCATCGCGACGATGACCAGGGTCCAGGTGGTCGAGCCGAGCCAGGCGATGGTCACGTCCTGGCCGGTGACGAAGGACAGGATCTGGTTGAGCGCCCCCTCCGGCTTGAGCAGCGCCTGGAAGATGTAGCCGACGGCCAGCGCGCTCATCACCACGGGGATGAAGAACACGACGCGGGCGGCGCGGTTGACCGTGGAGTCCTTCTCCAGGAACAGCGCGAGCAGCAGCCCGAAGAGGTTCTGGAAGATCGCCACCATGACGGCGTAGGCCAGGGTGATCCGCAGCGACTTCAGCAGCGTGCCGTTCTCCAGCAGCGAGGAGAAGTTGTCGGTGCCGATGACGTTGATCTGGGACTTGAAGCTCGACCAGTCGGTGAAGGCGTAGACGAAGTTGTAGACCGTGGGGACGAGGAAGAAGACGATCAGGACAGCGAACGCGGGCGCGAGGAACCACCAGGGGTGGATCTTGCGCTCGGTGACCATCTCGGGTCGTCTCTTCACCTTGGCTGGGGCTGGCGCGTAGCTGGTCGCCACGATCGCGCCTCTCTCTCGGGTAGCTGGGCGGGTCCTGACCACCCCGCGGCGTGCGCGGGGGGACGTGCCTGCGGGGCGGTCAGGACCTCGAGGGTTCGAGCGGAGCCGTCTGTGCGCCGGCCCCGCCCGAAGAGGGGTGGGGAACCGGGTCAGAACCCGGCGACCCCGGCGGCCTTGGCCAGCTCGGCGAACTGGGACTGGGTGGCCTTGGCGACGTCCTCAGGGGTCTTGACGTCGTTGATCATGTCCACGAGGTTGAGCCAGAGGTCCGGGTTGGCGACCGCGGCGGCCTGCATGGACGGCGCGGTGTCCGTCAGCGTGGCGTGGATGTCCAGCACGAGCTGGGGAACCTCAGGAGAGTTCTCGACGCCGGTCACGATCGAGACCGCGTTGGTCGACTCGACGAAGGTGGGGTAGCCCTCACCCATCCAGAAGGACATGAACTGGCGCGCCGCGGCCTGACGCTCGGCGTCCCCGGTGTTGAAGGCGACGATCGCGTTGGACTGGTCCGGGATGGACGTCGCGGTGGTGCCCTCGCGGGAGATCGGGAAGAACCCGATGCTCGCGTCGAGCTCGTCGGTCGTGGCCATCGCCTGGAGCTGGGTCATGTAGGCGTTGTTCTGGACGACCATCGCGGCCTCGCCGGCCAGCAGCGCAGCGCCCTGGTCGTTGAAGGTCGCGGTCTTGATGTCGTCGTTGAACAGGCCTTCGGTGATGAGGTCGTCGTACTCGGTGATCGCGTCGAGCATCTCCGGGGAGGAGAAGGTCTTGGTCCCGGCGTTCACCTCGTCCCAGAAGCCGGCCTTGGCGTCGTCGGCCAGGAGCATCTGCGGGAACCACTGCGTGCCCCAACCGTCGCCGGCCATCTCGAAGAAGGCGTCGGTCCCGGCGGCCTCGATGGCGCGGGCGTCGGTGAGCAGCTCGTCGACGTTCTGCGGGACCTCGCTGATGCCGTTCGCCGCGAAGACGTCCTTGTTGTAATAGACGCCGATGACGGACGGGCTGGCCACCAAGGTCGCGTAGCGCGTGCCGTCGAGGATGCCGGTGAGGTCCTGCAGGCTCGGCTCCATGGTCTCGACCCAGGGTGCGCCGTCGAGCGGAAGGAGGTTGTTCTTGGCGTTGATCGCGGTGAGCATCGACGGCGTCGGCTGCCAGAACGCCAGGTCCGGCTTCGCGCCGGTCGCCACGCGGGTCTGGACGTTGGCCTCGTAGGAGTCCGGGATGACCTCGATGGTCACCTCCGCGCCGGTCGCCTCCTCGAAGGCCGCAGCGACCTCTTCAGGGACGCTCACGCTGGACTGGGCGGCCCAGAACGTCAGCTCGACCCCGGAGAGGTCGGCGTTCTGGTCGGCCCACTCGGCCGGGGCGCTGGCCCCGGCGTCGGCGCCGCTGGGGTCGCCGCAGCCCGCCAGGGTGAGGCCGAGCGCTGTGACGATCGCGGTGGTGGCTGCGAACTTCTTCATCGAAGGGTCCTTTCATTTCTGCAAGTCATCATCGACTGCGTGGGGTGATGCGCGGTAACGGGGGTGGACGGACAGAGGTCAGGGAGCGGAGCGGCGGGTCACCTTGAGCACCCGGGCGGAGGCCTGCTCGTCGGCGCCAGCGGGGACGCTGGTGCGCAGCGTGCCGGTGACGGCGTCCCAGCTGACCTGCCAGGACCCCAGGTCCGCCGGGAAGACCGGGCAGATGTCGACCTGGGCACCGGCGAGGCCGGCGAGCGGGAGGTCGACGACGTCGGCGGCACCCGGGCGCCGCCAGAGCGTGACGTATGTCACGTCGTCGGCGACGAGGGCGAGGGCGAGGGCGGGGTCGTCCCAGGACGGCAGGCCGATCGGCCAGGACGGGAAGGCCCGCGCCAGGTCGTGGCGGATGCCCTGGTGGGCGGCGACGGCGCTGGCCACGAGGGCCCGCTCGGCGTCGTCCATGCGGTTGAGGTGGCCGGTGAGGTACATCCGTCCGAGCACTCCCGTGGCGAGGGTGAAGGTCATCTCCTCCGCCGTCATGCCCGGCTGCGGGTAGGCCCAGTTGGCGGCCTGCTCAGGCAGGATCGCCGCGGGAGCCGCAGCCGCGATGGGCGGGTAGCGCAGCAGGTCCTGCTGGTCGGAGGTGGACTGCAGCTGCAGCTCGGAGAGCATCGCGTAGTCCATCCGCATGGCACCGGAGGCGCAGTTCTCCAGGATGAGGTCCGGGTGGCGGTCGAGGACGGAGCGCAGCCAGCCCAGGTAGGCACGGTTGTGCCGCAGCAGCCCCTCGCCCGGGGCCGACGGCGCGCTCGCACCGTCGGCGGCGCCGTCGGTGCCCGGACCGGGGACGACGTTGTAGTCGAGCTTGAAGTAGCGGATGCCGAGCTCGGAGACGAGGGCGTCGACCCGCGAGTCCATGTAGTCGCGCACGGCCTGGCTGGAGAAGTCCAGGTGGTGGCGCTGGTGCTCGGAGATCCGGTCACCGGCGCGCTGCATGAACGCCTCGTCGGGATAGGACTGCGCGAGCGGGCTGCGCACACCGATGAGCTCGGGCTCGAGCCACAGACCCGGCTCCATGCCGTTGGCCCGGATGTGGTCGATGACTGCGGCCAGGCCGCCGGGGAAGCGGGTGGTGGACGGCTGCCACTCCCCGACGCCGTCCCACCAGTCGCTGTCGTCCGCGTACCAACCGGCATCGATGCAGAAGTAGTCCGCGCCGACCGCGCCGGCTGCCTCGATGAGCGGCAGCAGCTTCTCGGTGGTGGGGTCGCCCATGAGGGTGTTCATGTAGTCGTTGAAGACCACCGGCAGCGTGTCGACGTCGTGGTGGGGACGGCGGATCGCCCGGCGCTGGCGGGTGAGCTCGGCGAAGGCCCCCTCGGCGCCGTCGCGGGAGACGACCATCGATGCCGTCACCGAGGTGAAGGACTCGCCGGGCGCGAGGTCGCTGGTCCACTGGTGCTCGTCGTCGGTGGGGCCGGTCAGTGCGAGGTACAGACCGTCCGCGCGCTCGCCGACCTGCCAGTGCCAGGGTCCGTTGTGCTCGACCTGCCACCCCCAGGTGACCCCGGTGACGCGGTCGCGCAGGATGCCGGTGGGCAGCGCCTGCCCGGTCGACCATGCGCCGATCCCGGTCACCCGGAAGGCACCGCGCGGGTCGTGCTCGTGGTCGGCGCGGGACAGGTCGATGACCGCCTGGTCGCGCAGCGCCTCGGTGACCCAGCGGCTCTCGCCGAGCCAGTCGGTCGGTGCCCAGAGCACGTCGACGTCCGTGAGCTCGGTCGACGGGAAGGACCCGACGGCGAGGCTGGTCACCGCGCGCAGGCGCAGCACCGTCTCGCTCTCGTTCGTCACGGTGCTCCAGGCCTGCAGGCCCGCCACCGACTCGTGCGAGCGCAGCGTGGTGACCACGCGCAGCCCGCTGACCGGGTCTGCCTGCTCGATCTCCAGGACGGACCACTCCCCCGCGCCGCGGGCGGGCTCGGTGCGCTGGCTGTGCGCGACGTAGCGGAGGCGTTCGCCGATCATGGTGCCCGAGTAGCGCGTCGAGGACCAGGCGCGACCGTGGCCGGAGGCGATCACCTCGACGAGCCGCTGGGCCGAGGTCGAGGGGTTGATGAGGTGCGCCAGCGTGGCACGGTCGATCGTCGCGCCGAAGGCCTCCGGCGCGCCGTCTGCGACGGGGCGCAGCGTCTCGATGCCCACGGGGGCGTCGTCGCCCGCCGACAGCTCGATGTGCAGCCGGGGTGCGTCCCAGCTGATGATGTGGCTTCGGTGCCGCATGACAATCCGTTCCTCGACGATGAGTGAAGTCGTGCTCTGGTCTTATGAAAACGTTGATCAGATCAGATTGCAAGACCCCGGTGTCACGTCTTGATAACGCTTTCACGCCACGGGTTGCCGAGAGGCGCCCGCCGCGGTCGCCCGCCCCCGCCCCGCGAGCCACCCTCGCGACCTCCTCCCGCGCCCCGCGAACTCGTGAGCCCGCGCGCCAGCTCGTGAGCCCGCGCCCGAACTCGTGAGCCAGGGCAGAGTGAACGCCCCTGGCTCACGAGCTCGGCGAGGGGTCACGAGGTCGGCGAGGGGGTCACGAGGTCGGCGAAGGGGTCACGCTGCCGGTGATGGGGCCGCCGGCAGGGGTCTGGAGGACGGGGCCGTGACTCGACGGCCGTTGCTGGACGGCCGGGGTGCGTCGGACCGAGTACAGGGTGAGGGTCAGGCGCGGGGGGCGGCGGTGCTCTCGCGGACGACGAGGCGGGGAGCGGACGAGGAGGACATCGGCGCCTCGCCCGTCGTGATCAGGAGGCTGAGCTGGGAGAACGCCCGGTGCCCGAGGTCGATGAAGTCCTGGGCCACGGTCGTCAGCGCCGGGATGGCGACCGCTGCGAGCGGGGAGTCGTCGAAGCCGACGACGCTCACGTCGTCGGGCACGCGCTTGCCTGCCTCGTGGAGGCCGCGGATCACGCCGATCGCCACCTCGTCGTTCCCGCAGATCACCGCGGTCACGTCCGGCCGGTCAGCGAGCTGCAGTCCGACCTGCCGGCCGGAGGACGGCTCCCAGTCAGCCGCGATGATCTCGGGGACCTCCAGGCCGGCCGCGCGCAGCGCGTCCTCCCAGCCCAGGGTCCGGCCCATGCGGGGCACGGCCTGCGGCACGGAGACGTGGTGCACGGTCGCGTGCCCCAGGCCCAGCAGGTAGTCGGTCGCCTCCTTGGCGGCCACACGGTCGTCGAGGAAAGCCTGCGGCTCGCGCGCCGCGGAGTCCCCCACCGCGACGGCGGAGACCATCGGCACCGTGGCCGGGAAGGCGCCCTTGGCGAGGATGCCCGCCTCGTCGAAGGCGAGCACGACGATCCCGGCGACCGGCTGGCCGAGCACCAGGTCGACCGTCGTGGCGACGGTCGTCTCGTCAGGGGTGTCCACGACGGTGATGACCACGAGGTACCCCGCGGCCCGGGCGGCCTCTTCGATGCCCTGGATGGTCATGGCGTAGCCGTAGCGGGTGGTGTTGCCGGCGACGACCGCGATCATCGACTGCCGGCCGCTCACCAGCGCGCGGGCCGCGGCGTTGGGTCGGTAGCCGAGCTCCCGGATCGCCGCCATGATCCGTTCGCGCTTCTCGTCGCTCACCGGGGTCGAGCCCGTGAGCACGCGCGAGACGGTCGGGACGGACACGCCTGCCAGGCGCGCGACGTCCGCGATGACGGGAACCTTGACAACCTGGGGCGTGGGCACCTTCAGACAGTAGCGGGAACAGCGCCCTCAGGTGCCCGTTTTGCCCCCGCCACGGTGTATCTCACCCGCAACTCGTGGCAGAGTTCGGATGTACAGGTTGAGTGACTTGAGGAGAGCGGATGGCATCGGGTC
Organism: Sanguibacter suarezii NBRC 16159; assembly: GCF_001552735.1. Lineage (GTDB taxonomy): Bacteria > Actinomycetota > Actinomycetes > Actinomycetales > Cellulomonadaceae > Sanguibacter > Sanguibacter suarezii. The sequence continues at coordinate 6,976 of NZ_BCRT01000022.1, read as the reverse complement.
TCTCTGGGCGCCTGTGGATGGGCCGCGAGCTGATCGACCGCATGGCCCGGCAGTCGCCGGCACGCCTGGCCATCAGCGTGTTCGCAGCCGTCATCGCCGTCTTCACCGGCCTGCTGTCAACCCCGTTGGCCACCGCTGACGGCACCCGCGCGCCCTTCGTCGATGCCTTCTTCACCGCCACCTCGGCCGTGTGCGTGACCGGTCTGGTCACCGTGCCCACCGGGACCTACTGGTCCACCTTCGGTCAAGCCGTGATCCTCGTGGCGATCAAGATCGGTGGCCTCGGCGTCATGACCCTGGCCTCGCTGCTGGGCATGGCGGTCTCCCGGCGCATCGGCCTCACCCAGAAGCTGCTCACCGCCTCGGAGACGAAGACGACCCGCCTCGGTGAGGTCGGCTCGCTCGTGCGGGTGGTCATCATCGCCTCCACCAGCCTCGAGGTGGCGATCGCGGCCCTGCTCATCCCCCGGTTCCTGGTCCTCAACGAGAGCACCGGCGAAGCGGTCTGGCACGGGGTCTTCTACGCGATCTCGGTCTTCAACAACGCCGGTTTCATCCCCACCGCCGAGGGGCTCGCCCCGCACGCCGGTGACTGGTTGCTGCTCCTGCCGATCATCGTCGGGGCCTTCATCGGCGCGCTCGGCTTCCCGGTCATCCTCAACGTGGCCCGCAACCGCAAGAAGTTCAGCAAGTGGAGCCTGCACGCCAAGCTCACCGTCGTCACCTCGAGCCTGCTCGTCGTCGTCGGCTCGACCCTCTTCATCGCGCTGGAGTGGATGAACGCGGCGACCCTCGGAGCGATGCCCACCGGCGAGAAACTTCTCAACGGCTTGTTCATGGGCGTCATGCCGCGGTCCGCCGGGTTCTCGACCATCGACGTCGGCGAGATGCGCGAGGCGTCGTGGCTGATCACCGACGCGCTCATGTTCGTCGGTGGTGGGTCTGCCTCGACCGCCGGCGGTATCAAGGTCACGACGCTCGCGGTCATGATGATCGCGATCATCGCCGAGGCCCGCGGTGACCGGGACGTCGAGGTGTTCGGGCGTCGGATCCCGCGTGACACGCTGCGGCTGGCCGTGGCCGTCGTCTTCGTCGGTGCCACCGCGGTGCTCGTGGCCTGTCTGCTGCTGCTGGAGATCACCGGGTGGACCCTGGACGTCGTCCTCTTCGAGGTCATCTCGGCCTTCGCGACGGTGGGTCTGAGCACCGGCATCACCTCGGACCTGCCCGAGGCAGGCAAGTACGTGCTCATCGCATTGATGTTCATCGGCCGCACAGGCACGATGACACTTGCAGCAGCCCTCGCGCTGCGCGACCGCCGTCGGGTCATCCGGCTGCCTGAGGAAAGGCCCATCATTGGTTGACAACACAGCGGCACGCATCGCCCGGAGCGCGAAGGCGACCGCCAAGGCCGACGCCGGCGTCCTGGTCATCGGGCTGGGCCGGTTCGGCTCGGCGATGGCGATGACCCTGGACCGGCTGGGCCAGGACGTGCTCGCCGTCGAGCGGTCACCGTCCCTGGTCGCGCACTTCTCCGACCGGCTGCCCATCGTGGAGGCGGACGCCTCCAACCCCGAGGCCCTCGACCAGCTCGGCGCGCGGGACTTCACCGTCGCGGTCGTGGGGGTGGGCACCTCTCTCGAGGCGAGCGTGCTCATCACCGGCAACCTCGTGGACCTGGGCACCCCGCAGATCTGGGCCAAGGCGATCTCGGCCGAGCACGGGCGCATCCTGCAGCGGATCGGCGCTCACCACGTCGTCTTCCCCGAGGCCGACGCCGGGAACCGGGTCGCGCACCTGGTCTCCGGGAAGCTGCTCGACTACATCGAGGTCGAGGACGGCTTCACCATCGTCAAGATGCGTCCGCCGAAGGAGACCCAGGGCTTCACTGTCGCCCAGTCGAAGGTCCGCGAGCGCTACGGCGTGACCATCATCGGGGTGAAGTCCCCCGGGCAGGAGTTCGTCTACGCCGAGCCGGACACCCGCATCTCCTCCAACGACCTGCTGGTCGTCTCCGGGCACTCGGACCTGCTGGAACGCTTCGCGGCGAGGCCGTAGCCGGCCATCACGCACAGCGACGAGCCGGCGGCGCGGGGTGATCCCGCTCCGCCGGCTCATCGCCGTCCGTCAGCCGTCCCGGCCGAGGGCCGTCAGCTCCGTGCCCGAAGCCGGACCAGGACCGAGCCGCCAGCCACCATGGCCGCCGCGAGCAGCGCCAACAGAGCCACCTCCGAGCCAGTCATCGCGAGCGGCTTCGGCGTGCCGCCCGCGCCTGCGTCCCCCTGGGTGTCCGCTGCGCCGGAGGGCGCCGGAGCTGGCGACGGGGCAGCCGGAGCCCCACCCGTCACCGGGTCGCTGGGGACGGGGTCGGTCGGTACTGGTTCCAGGACGGGCGGCACCGGGTCGGTCGGCACCTCCACGACGGGCGGAACGACGGTCGGCAGGTCGGTCCCCAACCGCAGGAAGGTGATGGAGCTCTCCGGGAACTCGTAGCTGAACGAGCTGCCCATCCCGGTGATCTGGCGTTCCACCGGGACGATCCGGCGGGGTGCGGCCATCGTGTTCTGCGCGGCGCGGTCCCCGGTCATCTCGGTGACGGTCGCCTCTGCGTCGATCGTCACGTCCCCGGTGATCCTGACCGGCGCCGTGATCGCCGCCTCCGTGGAGTTGACCACCTTGAGCACGAGATCCCCCGTCGCGTCGTCACGGGTGACGACCTGGTAGAGGTCCTGCTGGACGGTCGTGTCGGCATGCTCGGTCACCAGCACGTCGTCCAGGTAGAGCTTCTGGGTCCGCCCCGCCACGACGACCTTGACCGAGTGCTGCTGCCCTGTGGCGATCGTCGTCGCACTGCCAGCGAGCTCGACCGACGCACCCGAGGCCGTCTGCTGGATGGCAGACCGGGTGTTGGCCCACCCGCCGAGGTTCCACCACGTGTAGGTGCTGGGGTCCTGGGCGCCGTAGCCGACGAGGAACCCCTCCGTGCCTGCCAGCTTGCGGGCGTCGAGCTCGAGCGTGTAGCTGCCCCAGCCGCTGGCGTCGACTCTGGGGGTGCTGCGCGCGTCCTCCACGGTCGTGCTCGTCTGGCGGTACTCACCGTCCACGACCGCCCAGGTGCCTGACGTCGGTGCCCAGCCGGCTGCGCCGTCGGAGAAGTCGTCTTCGAAGAGCACCTCACCGGTCTCGTTGGAGGTCACCCGTACGTTGTCGTAGGCGGCCGCGGTGAGCCAGGTAGACAGGAAGATCCCGCCGGACAGGTCCTCCCCGGCCGTGACGGGCTGCGTCACGGTGGAGGGCACCACCGTGTCCCCGACGTTCTGGGCGAACATCGTCTGCACGTAGTAGTTCACCGAGCCGTAGGCGGTCGCGTTGTCGAACCAGATCGCGTCCGGTGCCCACTGGACGTAGTCCTTGTTCGCCAGGAGCGGGGCGTAGGACGCGAGGTCGACGACGTCGGCGTTGCGCTCGATCCCGGTCATGAAGGCTGCCTCGGCGAGGGCGTTGTAGAAGGTGTTGCCCTTGGAGGCGTACTCCCCGATGAAGACGTGCGGTCCGGAGCGGTCGTAGGAGTCGTAGCGGTTGGCGTTGGCGAAGAACCATTCGGGCGAGTTGTAGTAGTGCTCGTCGACGAGGTCGGCGTCCTCGTCACGGGCGAAGTCCCACAGCTCGTCGAACCAGGCGCCCGCGGAGGTCTGCCCCGAGTTGGAGATGATCGTGATGTCGAGTGATGCCAAGGAAGCGTTTGGCGCGAGCCGACGCTGGCAGGAGTCACGCCACGAGGTGTCCGGTCTTCTCGACGAGACCTTGGAGCGGTTCAGCTCCGCCTTTGACGCACTCGTGGCTGCCGACGCCGCGATCGTGCCCGGGGATGACGATCCGGTCCTGCGTCGGATCGACGCCCTCCTGAATGCGGGTGCCGCGAAGGATCCGGATCCCCTCTTGGTGCGGCAGCGGGTAGAGGATTTCGCTACGTGGCGCGCCCCGAACCAGATACCCCCCGGCTGGAGAGACGTCGCGGACAAGTACACGCCACTCCTGCAGGCTGGTGACTATTTGCTGTGGTCCGAGCTCCTCGACCATGCGGCGCGCACCCCGACACCGTTCCTGCTGGTGACGAACGATCAGAAGGACGACTGGTTCGCCAAGGACGGTGAGCCACTGCGGGCGCTCGTGAACGAGTTCGGTCGTCGAAGCGCGCATCGGTACGGACAGATGAACTTCAACGACTTCCTTGCCCTCGCTCGGACCGCGCTCGGCGCCGCTGTTGCCGAGACGACCCTGGAAGAGATCGTCGAGGAACGTCGAACCAGCGCCGACGCAGCCGGCCCCGACGATAGCCTCCACCTCCTGCGGGCCGCGATGGAGCAACTAAGCGAGCGGGATCGTCAGGTCTTGACTCTCCACTTCTTTGAGGAAATGGATCCTGCGGAGATCGCCAGCGCCATGGGCGTGACACGCCCAACGCTTGCGCGCATGCGCGCCGCTGCGTTATCGCGACTCAGGGACACGTGGAATGAGTTCGCCGTCACCTGACGGTCACCTTTGCTGGGGTCTGTGGGAGCTCATGGTCGAGGGCTTGCCGCTTGTCAGATGGCTGCAACGCACCGAATCTGATCTCTCGAGTCGGATCGCCGGCCGGGCCTCTGCCCCGCATAACACGGTCGGACGGGCCGTCCCGGGTCACGCGAGTGGCGCTGAGGGTCCTAGCCCGTCGTGAGGGTGCTGATGCGCCTGTAGAGGGTGGCGCGGGACATGCCGAGGTCGCGAGCGACCTGAGCGGCTGGCTTACCCGCGGCGATCAGGTGCCGGGCGTTGCGGATCTGGCTGTCGGTGTACTGGGGTCGGCGGCCGCCGAGGTCTTTGCCGGCGGCGCGGCGCTTGGTGACGGAGTCGTTGACGCGTTCGCGCTTGATTTCGAGCTCCATCTGGGCGAGGGCGGCCATGACGGTGAAGATCATGGCGCCGGTCGCGGTGGAGGTGTCCATGCTTGCCCCGCCGAGGTTGAGCACCCGCAGGGCTGCTCCTCGAGCGTGGAGGTCTTCGGCGAGGGTGAGCATGTTGGATGTAGAGCGCCCGAGACGGTCGAGTGTCGTGATGACGAGCGTGTCGCCGGCATGGAGTGCGTCGAGGGCTCGGTCGAACTCGGGGCGGCGTGCGCGAGCTCCGCTGACGCCGTGGTCGACGTAGAGGTCGTCGCGGCGTACGCCGGCGGCGGCGAGGTCGACCACCTGGCGGTCGGTGCTCTGATGACGAGTCGAGACTCGCGCGTACCCGATGAGTTTCCCGCTGGCCGTCATGGTGTCTCGCAACCCAGGTTCATGACACTGAAAGTACCGCTCACTTGCGAGACATAGCTACGAGACACGCGGGTCGCCCGCGCTGCACCGTTTCCATGTCCTCGGCGCCGGCATCGATGAGACGTCTCGCAACCCATGGGTTTCGAGGCGTCTCATGGGCCACCTCGGGCCGCAGCAGTCGACCTCGGGAGCGAGCAACGTCAGTGGCGGCTTCTACTATCACGGCACGAGCGGTCACCCGCTGTCATGCCAACCCAGGGACATACCGTGACCGAGCTGCTCATCGCCTGCATCGGCGCCACCGTCGTCGTCATCACCACTGGATACGCCTTCGGGACCGTACGGCGACGCCGAGCAGTTAAGGAGCTTCTCGAGATCCGCAACGAGCTCGATACCAACGACCTGTCACGTCGAGAGAAGGTCGAGCGCATGCTCGACAGCGAACTAGACGCACTTGAAGGCCTCGGGAACACAACCCGGCGGTGGTTGAAGGCTCGGCTATACAGCGTGCTCGCGCTCCTGTCGATCGTCGTGGGGGCGCTGGTGGCCCAAGGCTTAGTGCCCGATGGCGGGGCCAGACACACTACGAAGTACGTCGCCGCAAGTGCATGCGCGCTAGCCGCGCTCCTGCTCTACGGTCTTGCAGAGCAAGGGCTACAGCGCATCCCTCACCGCGGCTGGCGGATGCTGAGCGGCATCGTGGTTCCTTCAGGCATCCTCTTGGCGGGTCTGCTCGTCGCAGTGACGTTCCTCCAGGACACGCCTTACTACCAGGATGTCTTGCAACGCTAGGCAAGATTTCGCCATTGCCGTGTCCCGAAGTGCGCGACAACCATCGTCGCGCCCATCGTGGCACCTGCCAGCCCCAGCCCGGTACAGCTCTCAAGCAGGCGCGTTAAGGGGGCCCCCGGGGCGGAGTCCACCATCAGTGCGGTGAAACCGAGCGCGAGGACGATTGCCCACGCGAGGTATCCCGCCAGAGCGACCGACACGAGCGCGGCAGCCAGCAGGGCTAGGAAGAAGAGCGTGTCTGGTGCGGCTGCCCTGACCCCCACTGCGCAGGGGGCGTAGCCGACCATGGCGAGCGCGACGGTACCCACTGGTCGCAGCCGTTGATTTCGCGCCTCGCGGACGAGTGAGGGCGCGAGGCTCATGAATGCCGGGTAGAGCGGGGTGATGGCACTGACGACTGCGACGATAGCAATGAGGAGACGGACCGGAACCATGTCTTGGAGGAACGGGACTGGCACGAATGCGGCCTGGTTCAGGTACCCGACTGCGCCGATCACCAGTGCCAGGGCGAGGCAGGTGTCCCATCGGTGCGCCTTGAGCGCTGGCTTCATTGGCCATAACCCCAGGCCGGAATGGTGCTCGCATCGCAGTCCTGCAGCGCTGCGTATGCGGCCTGTGCGGCCTCGATCTCGTTGGGTGCCGAGCCGCCCGTTCCGGAGAGGCGATCGACAACCCACGTCGCAACGTCGCGCTGCGTGTCGAGAAGTTTGAGCGGAGGCTCTTCTCCGTAGTATGCCGGGCACACCGTGGGAGTGGCGATGCTCAGGGCGACGTCCCACTCGGAGAGTTTCCCTTGGTCGATGAGGGTCGGGTTGAGACTGAGCATGCCAACACCCGCGGGCGGCAGAGCGATGGTACCTCGGGGGTAGTCGTAGCGGTCGGGGAGG
>NZ_BCRT01000021.1 GCF_001552735.1 Sanguibacter suarezii NBRC 16159 | reverse complement strand
AATCACCAGTCACTTGGACCCGGTTTGACAGGGGCAGCGCAGGCGGTTTGCTGCGCGGACAGCGAGATGCACTTTTAGGACGTCTCACCTGGGAAGACACTAAATGAGAGCATCCTCTAACGCAAGGAACGGATGCACCCGAAAGGCGCAAGCGGTGCCGGGGTCCCCCTACGTCAACGGTCAGGATCGCTCGATCGCGATGCGGGACCAATGCGTCCGGGTAGCGCCGCTGATCATGACGCTTCCGATCTCGACGACGGCGCCCGCGCCCGCGCCCGCGCAGGAGTTCGTCCAGGACACCTGAACGCCTGGCCGCTTCTCACCAAGATGGCAGGCGCGAAGACTGGCGCAGCGGGTCGACGATTCGGGGCATTGGCGATCGCACCGAAGTGCATGAGTCGAGTGCTGGCGACGGTCATCTGCACGTCGATCCGTAGCTGCCGCTACAGATAGAAGGGTGGGTTAGTTGGGTTCGACGGGTTTCAGGCCAGCGGGATCTCGTCAAGATCCAACCCTGAGGTCGCAACGAAGCGCCTCGCAACTCATGGGTTACGAGACGTCTCATCGATGCCGTCAGCGGTGACGCGGAGCCAGCGGGTTGCCCATAGCCCGCGCATCTCGTAACCCCGTCTCGCAAGCGGGCGGTGCTTTCGGTGTCATAGGCCTGGGTTGCGAGACGCTGAGACGCCCACGAGAACGTCATGGGCAACACGCGAGTCTCGACGTGTCGTCAGAACAACCGACCGCCAGCGCCGACCCCACTGCCACCGTCATGCGGCCCGAGGGCGCCTACGTTGACCGCAGCGCGCGCGGAACTGGCGTCCGGCGTCCTGCATTCGCCTGGGTGTCCGTCGCCCCTGCTTGCGAAAGTATGCAAATGGGTGTGAAAGCATGCGAGGCGCCCACGCCGCTGACAGGATGACAGAACCGATCATCCGGGCGGCGGGGCCCCACGAGCCACTGCTGCCCACCCTCGGAGGGAGCAGCAGTGGCTCGATCGCAGAAGGTCGTTCGACGTCGCCTGGCACACGAGGGAGGCCGCCTGAGCGTGGTGGGGCTGCTCGCCGCGGGGGCGCTGCTCGCCGCCTGCTCAGCCCCCGACGGCTCGGCCGGCGCGGACACGCAGGACTCGCCCTCACTCGTTCTCGCCGACGGGTACGAGCTGGGCGGGTACAACCCGGTGGCCGGCTACGGCGCGGCAGGGGACGCCAAGATGTACGACGGTCTGGTGCGGCTCGCTGGCGGCGAGGGCATGCCCACCTTCGAGCCCGCACTGGCCACCGCCGTCCCGGTCCCCAACGAGGACGCGAGCGTGTGGACGGCCACCCTGCGCCCGGGCGTGACGTTCTCGGACGGGTCCACCTTCGACGCACAGGACGTCGTGGCCACCTACGAGGCGATCCTCGACCCGGCCTCGGCCTCCGAGGCGAGGACCTCCTTCGAGATGATCTCGGAGGTGGTGGCGGTGGACGAGAGCACCGTCGAGTTCCGCCTGGCCTACCCCTACGCGCCCTTCCTCACCAAGCTGCTCATCGGAGTGGTCCCGGCCGAGGCCGTGGCGACGCCGGGGCTGGCAGCGGAGTCGACCCTGAACACCGCACCGATCGGCACCGGGCCGTACACGCTGGTCGACCTCTCACCCGACCGCGCGGTCTTCGAGGCCAACGAGGACTACTGGGACGGCGCACCGGAGATCACCCAGCTCACCCTGCTCTACGTCGCCGACGACAACACCCGTGCCCAGCGGATGAGCTCGGGGGAGATCGACGGGACGAACCTGCCCCCGCTGCTCGCCAACACCTTCGCCGACCGGGAAGGGATGACCGTCACCGCGCACACCTCCGCCGACTGGCGCGGGGTGTCCATGCCTACCTCCAACCCCGTCGCCGGTGACCCAGCGGTCCGGACGGCGCTCAACCTCGCCGTGAACCGCCAGTCCATGATCGACAACGTCCTGGGCGGGCACGGTCGGGCGGCGTACACCCCGATCCCCGAGGTGTACGGCGACACCTTTGAGCCGACCGCGACCTTCACCTACGACCCGGCGGCCGCCGAGCAGGTCCTCACCGACGCCGGGTGGGTGGCCGGCGCTGACGGGATCCGCACCAAGGACGGTCAGCGCGCGGAGATGACCGTCATGTACAACTCCACCGACACCGTGCGCCGCGACCTCGCCCAGGCCTTCGCCTCCGATGCCCTCGCCGTCGGTGTGGAGGTCGACCTCGAGGCCCTGTCCTGGGACCGCATCGACCCGCGGATCAACACCGACCTGACGCTGCTGGGCGGCGGTGACGAGCCCTTCGACGCCGACACCCAGGCCTACGACGCCCTGAGCTCGGTGTACGTCACCCCCGGCGTGGGCAGCATCTACAACAACGCGAGCGACTACACCAACGCCGCGGTCGACGCCGGGCTGGAGACCGGGCGGCACAGCCTCGACGCCGACGAGCGCAGCGCCGCCTACCGCGACGTCCAGACCGCCTACGTCGAGGACCCCGGGTACGTGTTCCTCGTCTTCCTCGACCACACCTACGTCTCCAAGGACTCCGGGTGGACGATGTCCGGGCAGGTCCTCGAGCCCCATGCCCACGGGGTGACCTGGGGCCCGTGGTGGTCGCTGCAGACCTGGTCCCGCCAGTCATGACGACCGTCCGCCCCCGGCCGGGCGAGGAGCACACACGCGTCGCGGTCCCCGGGACCGCGGCCGTCCGGCGTCGGGCACGGGTGAGCCGGCGCGGGGAGCGCCGCCGCGACATCGCGCGGATGATCGGCCGGCGCCTGCTCTTCATGGTCCCGGTGGTCCTCCTCGTCTCGTTGGGCCTGTTCGGGGCGGCGGCGATCTCCCCCTTCGACCCGCTGGTGGGGTACTTGGGCACCCGGTACATGACCACGAGCGACGCGGACAAGGCGATCATCGCCGAGCAGCTCGGCCTGGCGGAGCCGTGGTACCTCACGTGGTGGCACTGGCTGCAGAGCCTGCTCTCGGGGGACCTCGGTGCGTCGCGGTCCTTCCAGCAGCCGGTCGCGCAGGTGCTCGGGGAACGGCTGCCCTGGACCTTGCTGCTGGTGGGCACCGCGCTCGCGGTGGCGATCGTCGTCGCGCTCGGCGTGGGGATGCTGGCTGCGATGCGCAGCGGCGGCTGGTTCGACCGGCTCGTCACGGGGGCCTGCATCGTCATCCAGGGCACCCCGCCCTTCGTCATGGCCCTCGGGGCGATCGCGGTCGGTGCCCTGGGGATGGGCCTGTTCCCCGTCGCGGGGCTGACCGACGCCGGCGCTGACCCGACCGTGGGGCAGGTCGCCCGCCACCTCCTGCTGCCCGCGGCCGTGCTGGCCGTGACCCAGGTGCCGTGGCTGCTGCTGTCGGTTCGGCAGTCGATGGTCTCCTCCGCGAGCGAGGACTTCGTGGCCGGGGCGGTCGCCCGGGGAGTGCCCGCACCGGTGATCACCCGCCGGCACATCCTGCCGACCTCCCTCGGGCCCTTCGCCAACGTCGTCGGGGTCCGCCTGCCCGAGCTCGTGGTGGGGGCGGTGCTCGTGGAGGAGATCTTCAGCTGGCCGGGCATCGCCGGTGCGATCGTCACCTCGGCCCGCGACCTGGACCTGGCGCTGCTGGCCACGCTGACCGTGGGCACCACCCTCGTGGTGCTGCTCGGATCGTTGCTGGCCGACGTCGTCGTGGCGCTCCTGGACCCCCGGGTGAGCACCGATGGCTAGGCGGCGGATGGTCGTCGCCGGCGCGCTGCTCGCCGTCGTGGTGGCCTACGCGGTGCTCGTGCCGTGGGTCGCCGGGGTGGACGACCGCGTCACCGACTACTCCAGCGCCCGCCTCGCACCGTCCCTCGAGAACCTCTTCGGGACGGACTCCGCAGGGCGCGACCTGTTCGTGCGGATCGCCTCGGCCATCCGCACCTCGCTGCTCGTCGCCCTCGCCTGCGCGCTGCTGGCCACGGTGATCGGCGTCGTCGTCGGGACCACGGCCGGCCTGGCCGGGGGGTGGGTGGACCGGATCGTCATGCGCAGCACCGACGCCGTCAACGCCTTGCCGCACCTGCTGCTGGGCATCGTCATCGTGGCGATGTTCCGGGGCAGCCTGCTGGCCGTCGTGCTCTCCATCGCCCTGACGCACTGGACCCAGGTCGCGCGGATCATCCGCTCGGAGATCCTCAGCCTGCGGCACCGGCCCTACATCGACGCGGCGATCCTCGCCGGAGCCGGACGCCGGCGCGTCATCACCGGTCACCTCATCCCGGCCGCCGCGCCGCAGGCGCTCATCGCCGTCGTGCTGCTGCTGCCCCATGCGGTGTGGCACGAGTCGACGCTGTCCTTCCTCGGCTTCGGGCTGCCGCCCCACGAGGCCAGCCTGGGCACCTTGCTCGAAGAGGCCCGCAGCTCCCTGCTCCTGGGCGGGTGGTGGACCCTGGCCTTCCCCGCCGGTGTGCTGGTCCTCACGACGGTGTGCGTCGCGGTGTTCGGGACGTCCCTGCGCACGGTGCTCGCCCCACCCCAACCGTCGGAGCTGAGACTGTGACCGCCGCTTCCACCAGTGCCGCGCCTGCACCTCGGACCGGGCCGCCGTCGTCGTCCGGCCTGCGGATCTCCTCGCTCACGGTCCGCCTCCCGCTGCCCGGGGGGAAGGTGGTCCACGCCGCGAGCGACATCGACCTCGAGGTGGCGCCCGGGACCGTCACCGCGCTCGTGGGGGAGTCCGGCTGCGGCAAGTCGATCCTCGCCTCCGCGGTGATGAACATGCTGCCCGCCGGCGCCCGGCACAGTGGGACCGTGACGGTGGGCACCGGCCACGACGCGCTCGACGTCTTCGCCGCAGAGCCGTTCCGCGGCCGGCGGGTAGGGCTGGTCCCGCAGTCTGCGGCGACCCACCTGACGCCGGTGCGCACCGCCCGCTCCCAGCTCGCCGAGACCATCCGGCTGCTCGGCACCGCCCGCACCCCCGACGAGCTGGCCCGCCGCGTCGGTCTCGACCCCGACGCCCTGGACTGCTACCCGCACGAGCTCTCCGGCGGCATGGCGCAGCGGGTGGCCATCGCCGGTGCGCTCGCGGGCGACCCGGACGTGATCGTCGCCGACGAGCCGACGGCGAGCCTGGACCGCGCCCTCACCGACCACGTCCTGGCAGTGCTGCGCGACTGCGCCGACGCCGGCGCGGCCGTGCTGCTCATCACCCACGACCTTGCGTCCTTGCTGCGCACGGACGTGGCCGACGCCGTCGCCGTCATGTACGCCTCCCGGCTCATGGAGGCCGGCCCGGCCCGCGCGGTCCTCGAGGATCCCCTCCACGACTACACCCGGGACCTGCTCGCCGCGTTGCCGAGCCGCGGGCTGCACCCGATCCCGGGCAGCCCGCCCGTGCTCACCGATCTCCCGGAGGAGTGCGTCTACCACCTGCGCCGTCCCGAGAGCCGCCAGTCCGGCGGTCCCACGGCGCTGGTCAGCGTCGGCGATCGCCGCTACCGCACCCGGACAGGAGCCTGATGAGCCTCGACGCGATCGACGTCACCGCGGGGTACGGCCGCGGCCCGCACGTGCTGGACCGGGTCACGCTGTCCGTGGCCCCCGGGTCCGTGGTCGGGCTGACCGGGCCGTCCGGGACGGGGAAGACCACTCTGGCCCGGGTCCTCGCCCTCCTCGACCGGCCCCGCTCCGGGACGGTCACGGTGGACGGCGTCGTGGCCACCGGGACGCGGTTCCGCGCACCGCGCGCCGTGCGCGGTGCGGTCGCCATGCTGTTCCAGTCCCCCCGGGCCTCGACCGACCCGCGCCACACCCTCGCGGCGATCATCGCCGAGCCGGGGGACGTGGTCGGGCGCCGGGTGGACGTGCTGGAGGCGGCCGAGCGGGTGGGACTCACCGCGGACCTGCTCGGGCGGCGCCCGCACCAGGTGAGCGACGGCCAGCTGCAGCGCGCCTGCCTGGCCCGGGCGCTCGTCCAGGCGCCGCGCTATCTCGTGTGCGACGAGGCCACCGCGATGCTCGACGCCGCGACGACCGCCTCCCTCGTGCGCCTGGTCCTGGCTGAGGCCGCCGGAGGGTTGGGGGTGCTGCTCATCAGCCACGACACCGAGCTCGTCGGCGCGTGCTGCACGTCCGTGGTGGACTTCGCACCGGCTGCGGGGACGGTGGGGGCGGCGGCGCAGGCGGGCACGACGGCGCAGGCGACGGGGGAGCGGACGCGCGGCTGAGCCGGGTCCGGGAACCGTAGCCGCCCACCTGCCAGGATGGGGCGCATGGACGTCGACCGGTTCCCGATCCGCCGCCTCACCGACCATCCACTGGATCCCATGCCGCGCGGGGAGTGGCCTGCCACGCTCGCCCCGGTGGCCCAGATCCTCGACGCCGGTCTCGAGATGGGCCCGGCGACCGTGCTCGTGGGGGAGAACGGGTCTGGCAAGTCGACCCTCGTGGAAGCCGTGGCCGCCGCCTACGGGCTCTCTCCCGAGGGTGGGTCGACCGGGGCGATGCACTCCACCCGGGTCAGCGAGTCGGTCCTCGGCCAGCACCTGGGCCTCGAGCGCAACCTCGGGTCCACCCGGCGCGGGTACTTCCTGCGGGCGGAGACGATGCACGGGCTGTTCACGTACCTCGAGAAGAACCCCTCCGCGTCCCGACCGGACATGACCTTCCACGAGGTCTCCCACGGGGAGTCGTTCCTCGACCTGGTCGTCGACCGGTTCAAGAAGAAGGGGTTGTGGTTGCTCGACGAGCCAGAGTCGGCACTGTCCTTCTCCGGCTGTCTCTCGCTGCTCGCGATCCTCAAGGACCGGCTCGACGACGGCGGATCCCAGGTCATCCTGTCGACTCACTCGCCGCTCCTCGCGGCGCTGCCGGGCGCGACGATCTACGAGGTCGGGGAGTGGGGCCTGCGGGAGACCGCCTGGGAGGACCTGGCGCTCGTGCGCAGCTGGCGGTCCTTCCTCGACGCGCCGGAGCGGTTCCTGCGGCACCTGTGAGGTGGTGGAGAGCGGCGGTCAGGCCCGCGCGGCGGCCTCCACAGCGGCGGCCACCAACGTGGTCACCTGCGGGTTGAACACGCTCGGGATGATGTACGTCGGGTTGAGCTCGTCCTCGCTGATCACCGCGGCCAGGGCCTGGGCTGCCGCGAGCAGCAGGGCGTCGGTGACCTTGTGCGACTGGGCGTCGAGCAGCCCACGGAACACCCCGGGGAACGCCAGGACGTTGTTGATCTGGTTGGCGAAGTCGCTGCGTCCGGTCCCCACGATCTCGGCGAACAGAGCCGCCTCGTCCGGGTCGATCTCCGGCTCGGGGTTCGCCATCGCGAAGACGATGGACCGCGGGGCCATCGTGGCGACGTCGGCCCCGGTGATGATGTGCGGTGCGGAGACGCCGATGAACACGTCCGCCCCGGCCATCGCGGACCGCAGGGAACCGGTGACCCCGCGCGGGTTCGTGTGCTCGGCGGTCCACGCCAGGGTGGGAGTCATGCCCGGCCGGTCGCGGCTGACGACGCCGTCGACGTCGGCGACCACCACGTCCACGGCGCCGGCCGCGAGCAGCAGCTTGAGCACCGCGGTCCCGGCGGCGCCCGCCCCCGACAGCACGATCCGCACGCCGGCCATCGTCTTGCCGACCACCTTGAGGGCGTTGGTCAGGGCCGCGAGGGCGACGATCGCGGTGCCGTGCTGGTCGTCGTGGAACACCGGGATGTCCAGCTCGGCGCGCAGCCGGCGCTCCACCTCGAAGCAGCGCGGTGCGGAGATGTCTTCGAGGTTGATCCCCGCGAACACCGGGGCGATGGCCTTGACCGCCGCCACGATCTCGTCGACGTCGGTCGTGTCCAGCGCGATCGGGAAGGCGTCGATCCCGGCGAAGCGCTTGAAGAGCGCGGCCTTGCCCTCCATGACGGGCAGCGAGGCGAGCGGCCCGATGTCCCCCAGCCCGAGCACCGCAGTCCCGTCGGTGACGACCGCGATGGTGTTGCGCTTGATGGTGAGGCGGCGGGCGTCGGCAGGGTTCGCGGCGATCGCCTCGCAGACCCGGGCCACCCCGGGGGTGTAGATCATCGACAGGTCGTCGCGGTTGCGGATGGGGACCTTCGACTCGATCCGCAGCTTCCCGCCCAGGTGCAGCAGGAAGGTGCGGTCGCTGACCGGACCGACGCTCACCCCGGTGAGCGCCTTGAGGTGGTCGACGATCTCGGTGGCGTGGGTGTCGCCTCGGGTGGCGCAGGTCAGGTCCACGGTGATGCGCTCGTGGCCCGAGGCGGTGACGTCCAGGGCGGTGACGATCCCGCCGGTCTGCTCGATCGCCGTGGTCAGCTCGCTCACCGCGGTGGGCCGGGCCTCGACCTCGAGGCGGACAGTGATCGAGGAGGACACGCTCGGCAGAGTCGTCATGAGCACACACTAGTGATCGCTGAGACGAGCACAACAGGTCGCCGGACGGGCCGCGCACCGGGTCCATCGCCCCAGAACAACCTGACGGCGCCTCTTCCGAAGGAGAGACGCCGTGAGGTCGCACCGGTGAACGGTGAGCAAGCGTGCTTCATCAAGTTGTTGCTACGGGACGAGCCCGGTCAACATGTCCTAACGTGGACTGATCGCGCGTGGGTTCCGGTTCACCTGTGTGTGCTGTTGTTCTCCCTTTCTACCCCAGTTCTGCGCGGTTGGAAAGTGGGGGAGAGGCAGCGTGCACAGCGGTGCGAGCCGACCTCCAGACGAGCACCGTCGCTGCTGCTGCGGCGGCCACCGCGACGGCCGTCAGCACCGTCATCCGCGGGGTGAGCCGGGGGCGCAGGGCGATGGGGCGGTTGAAGGTCAGCACCCCCCACCCCCTCTCCGCCGCGAGCCGGCGCAGGGTGCGGTCAGGGTTGACCGCGAAGCCGTGACCGACCACCTCGAGCATGGGGGCGTCGGTGATCGAGTCGGAGTAGGCATAGGACTCGGCGAGGTCGTAGCCGAGCCGCTCGGCGAGCTCGGTGATCGCCAGCGCCTTGTTCTCCCCGTAGGCGTAGAAGTCGATGAGCCCGGTGTACCGGCCCTCGGAGACCTCCATCCGGGTGGCGATGACGTGGTCGGCGCCGAGCACCGCGGCGATGGGCTCGACCAGCTCGGAACCGGAGGCGGAGACCACCACCACGTCCCGCCCGGCGGCGTGGTGACCGGCGATGAGCGCGACCGCCTCGGAGTACACGTACGGGTCGATGTACTGGTGCAACGTCTCGGCGACGATCGAGGAGACCTGCTCCACCGGCCAGCCGGTGACCAGCGAGCTCAGGTGGGCGCGCATCCGTTCGGTCTGGTCGGCGTCAGCGCTGCCGACCATGTAGAGGAAGTGCGCATAGGCGCTGCGCAGCACCGCACCGCGGCTGATCAGGCCGCCCGCGTAGAACGGGCGGGAGAAGGCGGCCGCGGAGGACGTCGCGATGATCGTCTTGTCCAGGTCGAAGAACGCGGCGCTACGGCGACGCTCCGTGTCGTGGGTCACACAGTGAGCCTAGACGGTGGGCGGGCTCGGCGTGCGGAGCGTCCGTCGGTGCCGCCCCGGGGAGGGCCCGGCAGAACGGGTCCTCCCCAGGGCGCGGCGTTCCCGGCTCGTCCACCGGTGGCCGGCCGCGGACGTGACCTCCGGCGGTCGCCCACCACGATGGCGGGATGAGAGACCGCTCCAGGGCTGATGGCGATGCCGGTGGCCGCGCGCACAGCGCCCCGGTGGTGATCGGCGTCGTCGGCGCGCGGGGAGGCGTGGGGGCGTCGGTCTTCGCCGCGGCCCTCGCGGCCATGGCCGTCCGCGCCGGAGCCAGCACCGTGCTCGTCGACGGTGCCCGCGACCGCGGCGGGCTCGACGTGCTGCTCGGCATCGAGGACGAACCCGGGCTGCGCTGGCCGGACCTGCACGCCGCCCGCGGTGAGGTGGTCGGCGACCAGCTGCACGCCCTGCTGCCGCGCTGGCGGGGTGCCGGCGTGCTCAGCGCCGACCGCGCCCGCCCACCCGCCCTGCCCGACGACGTCCCCGGTGACGTGCTGGACGCACTCGCCGTGGCGTGCGACGTCGTGGTCCACGACGTCCCCGCCGACCAGGTGGGGCGCTGGGGTGCGACCGGGGGCCGCGGCGGGTGCACCGCATGGGTGGTGCTGGCCCGCCGCGACCTCGCCTCCGTCGCCGGCGCGATCGCGCTGGACGGGGTGCTCGACCGCGCCGTGCCGGCTGGCGTCGTCGTGCGCGGACCAGCGCCGGGGCGGCTCACCGCCCAGGACGTCGCCGCGGCCAGCGGCCTCGACCTCTGGGGAGAGATGCGGCCTGTGCGGTCGCTGGCGAGGGCCCTGGAACGTGGGGAAGGGCCGCGGATGGTCCGCGGAGCCGGACGGCTGGCCGGGGTCGCGGCAGCAGTCCTGGCGCAGGTCGGCGCATCCGGGCGCGCCCGGTCTCCGTCATGGGCGCAGCCATGAGCATGCGCGAGGGGGAGCCGGTCCTGGCCGGAGTTCGCGAACGACTGTCTCGGGTGGCCGGGCCACCGACCCGCGCCCAGGTGGTCGACGCGGTCCAGGCCAGCGGGCTGGTGCTGGGCAGCACCGCGCTCGCCGAGATGCTCGCCCAGGTGCGCGCCGAGCTGTTCGGCGCCGGTGAGCTGCAACGGTTCCTGGACGACCCGCTGGTCACCGACGTGCTGGTCAACGGACCGGCCGAGGTGTGGGTGGATCGCGGGCGCGGGCTGGAGCGCACCGACGTCGACCTCGGCACGGCGCAGGACGTGCGTGAGCTCGCGGTGCGCCTGGCGGCCGCGGGCGGGCAACGGCTCGACGACGCGAGTCCCACCGTCGACGCGCGCCTGCCTGACGGCACCCGCCTGCACGCGGTGATCGAACCCGTCTGCGCGAGCGGAGCGGTCATCTCCCTGCGCGTGCTGCGCGCCCGCGCCTTCACAGTCGCCGAGCTCGTCGAGACGTGGATGATCCCGCCCGGCTGGGAGCCGGTGCTGCGCGCCGTCGTGCGTGAACGGGTGAGCTTCCTCGTCTCCGGGGCGACCGGGACGGGGAAGACGACGCTGCTCGCCGCGCTGCTCTCGCTCGTCGACCGGGGCGAGCGGATCGTCACCATCGAAGAAGCTCGTGAGCTGGTTCCTGACCATCCGCACGTCGTCTCCCTCGTGGCCCGCCGGCCCAACGTCGAAGGCTCGGGAGCGGTCGACCTGTCCGCGCTCGTGCGCAACGCGCTGCGGATGCGGCCAGACCGGATCGTGCTCGGCGAGTGCCGTGGTGCTGAGGTCCGTGACGTGCTCACCGCCTTGAACACCGGGCACGAGGGCGGGTGCGCCACGGTGCACGCCAACGCCGCCGGTGACGTCCCGGCGCGCCTGGAGGCGCTCGCGGCGCTGGCCGGGATGGACCGGGAGGCCGTCGCCGCGCAGGCGGTCAGTGCCTTCGACGTGGTCATCCACTTGCGGCGCACCCGGCACGCGGGGGAGGGAGCTCGTCGCTTCGTCAGCGAGGTGGCCCTCGTGCGCCGGGACGAACGCGACCGGCTCGTCGTGACGCCAGCCCTGACCTGGAACGGGGTCGGTGCTCCGCAGGAGGGCGGTGGATGGCCGGCTCTGGTCGAGCGGCTGGGGCCTGGGGAAGGGGTGCGATGACGGCGCGCGAGGTGCTGGCCGGGATGCTCGACGTCGGACCGTGGGAGATGGCGGTCGGTGCGCTGGTGGGGATGTCGGTCCTGCTGGTCGCCGGGCCGCGGGGACGGTCGGTGCGCGGGGTGACCGCCCGCCGATGGGGTCTCGGCGCGGAGGGAGGCCGTGCAGCCGGCGGGGCCGGAGGCGGTGCGCTCGGGCGCCGCCTGCGGTGGTGGCCCGGGCTGCCGTGGGGCGCTCGGGCGAGTGATTCGCCCAGCGTGCAGGTGGTCGTCACCCAGGTGGCCGGGATGCTGCGCGCGGGGATGGCGCCGGGCCAGGCCTGGCAGTCGGTGGGGCAGGTGCGCGTCGACCCGCGGGGGATCCCCGACGCAGACGACCTCGTCGCTCTTGTGATCGCGGGCAGCGGACCGGTGCGCGGAGCCGTCACCGCCGCGGCGCGCCGGCAGGTCGCAGCCATCGTCGCGGCCTGCCGCCTCGCCGCCGAGACGGGGGCACCGCTGGCTGCGGTGCTCGACGTCATCGTCGGAACTCTGGTGACGGCCGCGCGCGGAGAGCAGGAGCGAGCAGCCGCCCTGGCCGGGCCCAGGTCGACGGCCCGCGTGCTGGCTTGGCTGCCGGGCATCGGAGCGGTCGTGGGGATGTCGCTCGGTGCCGACCCCCTCGGCCTGGTGGCGGCCGGCGGGCTGGGCGCGACGGCTCCCGTCGTCGGGCTGGTGCTGGTCGGGGTGGGGCACCGGTGGACCACCCGGCTGGTCGCGCGGGCCCGCACGGCCGGTGACCCGCCGTGACCGAGACCTCGCTGCCCGTGGTGGCGGTCGTGGTGGCCGTCCTCGCCTGGGTGGCGAGCACGCCGTGGCGGGTCGCCGGTCGGCGTCCGGCGGTGACGCGGCGTGGTGGACGTGATGGCCGCGACAGATGCCGGCGGTCCTGGTGGAGGCGCTGGCTGGGCCACGGGGCAGACCGGGGAGTGAGCACGGGCGAGCTACCCCGGGTCGAGATCACCGTGGTGCTCGACCTCCTCGGCGCGGCACTGAGCTCCGGAGCGGGAGTCCCCCGGGCGATTGAGGCGACCGGACGAGCGCTGGGCGGGGCGGAGGGGCGTGCGTTGAGCTCCGTGGCAGCCGCCCTGCTGCTCGGTGCGTCGTGGGACACCGCCTGGTCCGCCGCTCCTGCGCGGTTCACGCTGCTCGCCGCGGCGCTGCGACCGGCGTGGACCCACGGTGCGGCCCCGAGGGAGGCCCTGCGGGTCGCGGGCCTGCAGATCAGTCAGGACACCGACGCCCGAGCGCGGACCGAGGCGGCCCGGCTCGGGGTCCGTCTCGTGCTGCCGCTCGGTCTGTGCTTCCTGCCGGCCTTCGTGCTCGTGGGTCTGGTACCGGTGCTGCTGTCGCTGGGGTCCGGGGTGCTCCAGTGACCGCAGGCGAGGGGGTGGGCCGGGCGGTCGAAGACCTTGCGCACAGGTCGATGGATCAGCGGCGCACCGCACACCTGGGCGAGGGGTCGTGGACCGCCTCGGACCCGCCGGCGCAGGCTCGAGCACCAGCACCACCACGGTGCACACCCGCGGCCGACGGCCCCGGGCGACCTCTGAGCGACAGGAGAGCTGTCATGAGAACCACCACCGTCCCGGGCGCGCCGCGCAGGCGCCCCCAGCCCCACCCCAGCGCACGCCGAGCACCACGACCAGGCGGGGCGGGGCGCGCACGGGCCTGGCGGCGGGCCGTCGTCGTGAGCATGACCGAGCGCCGCGAGGCGGGGATGGCCACCGCGGAGTACGCGATCGCTACCATCGCCGCGGTGGGCTTCGCCGGGCTGCTCATCCTCGTGCTCAAGAGCCAGACCGTCCGCGGGCTGCTGACCACGATCATCGAGTCCGCCCTGAGCGTGGGCTGACGATGGACGATCCCCGCAGGGTGCGCGCCCGCAGCTGGCGTCAGGGCGGTGCCGCCGAGCGCGGGGCCGTCACGGCGGAGTTCGCGGTGGCGCTCCCTGCGGTGGTCCTCGTGCTGGTCGCCGTCCTCCTGGTCGCCCTGGCGGGTGCCACCCATCTCCAGGTGACCGATGCCGCACGCGCCGGGGCCCGAGCCGCTGCAGCAGGCGAGACCGACGACCAGGTCACCGCGATCGCCCGGCGCGTGGGAGGTGAGGACCTCACCGTCACTGTCCTGCGCGCAGAGCCGTGGGTCACGGTGCGGGTCCAGCGCCCGGTGGCGGGCGGATGGTTTGCCAGCGGCCTCACCGCCACGAGCGATGCCACGGCATGGCTCGAGAGCGCCATCTCGTCGCCGTCGGGCGGTGCTCCATGAGGAACGCGCGAGCCCGGTGCTGCGGCGGTGCGGCAGATGCTGAGCGCGGCAGCGCGAGCGTGCTCATGCTCGCCGTCGTGGCTGCGCTCGTCGTCGTGGCGGTCACCGTGGCGGTGCTGGCAGGGACGTCCGCGGCGCGCACCCGAGCCCAGTCAGCGGCCGACCTGGTGGTGCTGGCAGCGGCGACCGCAGCGATGTACGCCACCGCCGTGCCGTGCGACGCGGCCGGGGAGACCGCTCGACGCAACGGCGCCGAGCTGGCGTCCTGCGCCGGTGAGGGAGATGGGGTGTATGCGGTCTCGGTGCGGGTCGGTGCGCCCGCCGGCCGCACCGCATCGGCTTCAGCGCGCGCCGGACCGATATCTGCAGCACCCTGAATCAGCGATGGTCATGGCATGAACGCGGCCTCGTGACCGGCCTGAGCGCGCTGACCAGGCTTTTCACCCGCTGCCGCGCGTCAAGTCGACCGGTGTGGAAGGTCTCCATCGGTGACGGCGTTTTACCCAGTGGCGCTGATGTGCCGCTGCGGCGTCGATCGTGAAGTAGTGAGCAGGGCTGACGTGCCACCACGGGCGGCAGTGACAGGGGGCGTACGACCAGTGAGCAGAACAGAACATAGAAGTGACGGAGCGATGCAGCAGCCGCTGGCTGATGCCGTCATCTCCGACTCCCACCTGGTGGAGGAAGCACGCGCGGGCGACCGCGACGCCTACCTCCAGCTGTGGGTGAGGCATGTCGACACGGCCCGTCGGGTCGCCGCGACGGCGTCCATCAGCGAGCGCTCGGTGGAGGCCGCGGTCAACCGTGCCTTCTCGCGGGTGCTCGGTCAGATCACCGTCGACCTGGACCCCCTCGGCCCGTTCCGGCCCTATCTGCTGCGGATGCTCCACGAGGAGTTCGGGATCCGAGACGCCGCAGCGCTGCCGACCACCAACCTCCTGCGTGCCTTCCGCCGGCTCCCGGTGCGCGCGCAGACCGTGCTCTGGTACGCCGTGGTGGAGCAGGTCGCTCCCGCCGAGACTGCGATGTTCATGGGCGAGCAGGAGGCCGTGATCGCTCCGCTGCTCGCCGAGTCGATCGACCAGCTGCGCGCCGAGTGGCTCGTCGAGCTGGTCTGCGACCCCACTCTCACGGACACCTGCGCCTGGCTCGTCCAACGGGCGGACGGGCGCGCCCGCGGTGAGCTCACCCAGGTCGCGGCCGACAGGTTCGACCGCCACGTTGCCGGGTGCGAGTTCTGCCAGGGGTTTCTCCGGACCCTGGAGGCATTCCCCGAGGCGCTGCGCGACGACTTCCAGCCGTTGTTCACGCTCCAGCTACCGGCTGAGAGCGCAGGTGACCTCTAGGATCGGTGGAGGGGCCGAACCGGTCCCGCACGCGCACGTCTGCACATGCCCGGCGCCACGGCCGGTGAGAGGTTGCCACGGATGTCTTCCCAGGTCGAGATCGAGACCCTCAGCCCCGCCGAGGTCGTCGCCGAGCACGAGAAGTTGTCAGAGAAGTACGCCGAGCTCAAGGCGCGCGGTCTGTCCCTGGACCTCACGCGTGGCAAGCCGGCACCGGCTCAGCTCGACCTGTCCAACGCGCTGCTCGACCTCCCCGGCGACGGTGACTACACCGACCCCGCCGGCACAGACACCCGCAACTACGGCGGCACCGCAGGGCTGCCCGCGCTGCGGTCGATCTTCGCCGAGCTGCTCAACATCCCCGCAGCTCAGCTCGTCGCAGGCAACAACGCGAGCCTCGAGATCATGCACGACCTCATCGTCTTCGCGCTGCTGCACGGCACGACCGACTCCGAGCGCCCGTGGTCCAAGGAACCGGTCGTGAAGTTCCTCGCGCCGACCCCCGGCTACGACCGCCACTTCGCGATCACCGAGTCCTTCGGTATCGAGATGATCCCGGTGCCGCTGAACGAGGACGGCCCGGACATGGACGTGGTCCGTGCGCTGGTGGCCACCGACCCCGCGATCAAGGGCATCTGGACCGTCCCCACCTACGCGAACCCCACCGGTGCCGTGTACTCCGAGGAGGTCACCCGTGCCCTCGTGGAGATGGAGACCGCAGCCCCGGACTTCCGCATCATCTGGGACAACGCCTACGCCGTGCACACGCTCGTGGAGCACGGTGCACCGGCCCTGGACATCCTCGGGTTCGCCGTCGAGGCGGGGAACGCCAACCGCCCGCTCGTGCTCGCCTCCACCTCCAAGATCACCTTCGCAGGTGCTGGCGTGAGCTTCTTCGGTGCCTCCGCAGAGAACATCGCCTGGTACACCACGCACTACTCCAAGAAGAGCATCGGCCCGGACAAGGTCAACCAGCTGCGTCACCTGCGCTTCTTCGGCGACGCCGACGGCGTGCGCGCGCACATGGCCAAGCACCGCGCCATCCTGGCCCCCAAGTTCGACCTCGTCCTGTCGATCCTGGACGACCGTCTCGGCGGCACCGGCGTGGCGACCTGGACACGTCCCGAGGGCGGCTACTTCATCAGCCTCGACGTCGTGCCCGGCACGGCCAAGCGCGTGGTGCAGCTGGCCAAGGAGGCGGGCATCGCCCTCACCGGCGCCGGGTCTGCCTACCCCTACGGCAACGACCCGTTGGACACGAACATCCGCCTCGCCCCGAGCTTCCCCTCCCTCGAGGACGTCGGGACGTCGATGGACGGCGTCGCCACCTGCGTGCTCCTCGCAGCCCTGGAAGCCCGCCTCTGACCCTCTGCCGCGCAGCGATGCGTCGGGCGCCGTTCTACAGACTCTTCTTGAAGAATGTCGCGGAGTCTTCGTAGCCCAAGGAGAGGTAGAACGGCCCCGCACGGCGGCTCGCGAGGGAGACGTAGGCTGCGCCGTTCGTGCGCGCCCACCGCTCTGCAGCCTCCATGAGGAGCCGCCCGACTCCGCCGCGGCGGCGCTCCTGCGCCACCATGATCTCCTCGACCCAGACGAGCGGACCGTTCGCCAGGAACGAGCGATGGGTGTGACTCAAGAGGTACCCGACGACGTCAGCGGGCGGATCGACCGCGACCAGCAGCAAGGACCCGGTCGCGGCGTCCGTGACTGACCCGGCAGGGTTGACAAGAGCTTCGAAGGTCGCGGCGAACTCCGGCTCGCTCACGACGAAGGACGTCGCGAAGTCCCTGGCCAGCGGCCACACACCGGCTCGATCTTCGAGGACGGCGGGGCGGACCTCGACGGCCGCGTGCTCCGGCTGCGCCACCGTCAGATCTCGCGCTCGTCGAGGTCGGGAGTGGTCACCTGAGCATGCGGGGTGACGGGGACAACGGGAGCAGCGGGCTCGACCCGAGGCTCCGGAACGGCGATGGTGGCAGAACTGCCCGGCTCGCCGGGGACCGGTTGGGCTGAGCTCAGCCATCGCAGACCGCGGGTGCTGACGTGCCCGGTGGCGCGCCAGAGCGTGGAGTCCAGGCGTGGGCGGTCCGGCAGGTGCAGCGGCTCGCGGGCCCACCGCGGCAGGGTCGCCACGGCTGAGCGGGTGAGCGCCGCGTAGGGCAGCCGCGCCCGGCGCGGGATCGGTGCGTCGGTGATGAGGAAGCGCGCGACGTCGAGGGCAGCCGGGGTGCTGGTGAGCTCGGCTCGGAAGGCGTCCAGGCTGGAGCGTAGCTGCGCCTGGGTGGTCGGGACGTCGCTCGCGCCGAGCTTGGTGGCGACCACCGAGGCCTGCGCCACGTAGGTGTCGCACTCGGCGTCCGTCAGCGGGGCGGCACCGAAGAGCTGGTGGGCGGTGAGGAAGCTGTCCACCTCGGCCACGTGGACCCAGGTCAGCAGGTGCGGGTCGTCCGCACGGTAGGGGCGCCCGTCCGGGGCGGTCCCGGCGATGTGGCGGTGCACGGCGCGGACCACGGCGACGGCACGCTCGGCGTCGGGCGCAGCGGCGAAGGTGGTCTCGGCGAGGAAGGTGCTCGTGCGGGCCAGGCGGCCCCACACGTCGTGGCGGAAGTCGGAGAAGTCGTCGACCGCTGCCATCGCGAGCGGGTGCAGGGACTGCAGCAGCAGCGCGCGCAGCCCGCCGATGTACATCGACGTGTCCCCGTGCACCCGCTGGATGGGGCTGCCGGGCGGGAACCATCGCGGCCCGGGGGTGGTGTGGATGCGTTCGCGCGCGGCCGGCCCGTCGGGGCCGGCGACCATGGCGAACAGGCCGTCGCTGAGCCGGGCACGCAGAGAGGTCATGGGAGTCACCGTCCCAGTCTGCTCCGAGGCGGGTGTGCTGGCCAGGCTTCAGACCGCCGGGAGGCTCCCCGGCGCCAGCTCGAAGGTGGCCCGGCCGCTGGGGACGCCGTTCACCTGGAGCTCGAGCGCGTGCTCGCCGGGGTGGTAGCGGCGGGTGGAGATGACCTTGAAGGAGTGGCGGCGGTCGATCACCAGCTGCTCGCCGGGCTGCAGCGTCGTCGTGGTGATCTTGAAGACCTTGGCGGTCTGGGTGCCGTTCGCCTTGCGGTGGTGGACGACGTAGTCGACGACCAGCCGGGCCGGCTCTGCTCCGGTGTTGCGCACGGTCGCGGTGAAGGTCAGGGCCTCCCCGACCTGGACGGTCGTGGCACCGAGGTCGGGCCCGTCCACGACGGCCCCTGGCGCCGGGGCGAAGCCGAGGAGTCCCAGGGCGCCGGGGTCCCCGGCCTTGACCAGGGTGCGCAGGGCGTTGCGGACCAGCCGCTCGGTGGCGGCATCGGGCGCGGCCAGCCAGTGCCCGGCCACCTCGACGACGACCTCCGGGTCGCGCCGGCTCAGGTCGTTGAGGTGGTTGGCGACGGAGCGGCGCACATACTCGCTCTCGTCGCGGTACAGGGCGTCGAGGATCGCGAGGGTGGCGCGGGGGTCGGTGGCCAGGCCGGGGACCTGCGTGCCCCAGGGCAGGTGGCGGCGGGTGCCCTCGCTCGCGAGCCGGCGCACGTGCTCGTCGGGGTGGTCCGTCCAGGTGGCGACGATCGCCAGCGCCCGGGGCAGGTCATGGGCGAGGAGCGACCGGATAGCGAACTCGGCCGTCAGGCGGCCGGTGAGATCGGCGAGGAGGGCGAGGGCGCCGTCGAAGGCGGCCGGGTCGGCGTCGGACAGCGCGCGGGAGGCGACGGCCTCGGTGACGGGCCAGATCATCCAGCCGGACAGACGCGGGTCCGCCAGGGCGCGCCGGAGGGTGGTGTCCAGGGACGCGAAGGTGCCGGGGAGGTCGGCCAGCAGCGCGGCGCACAGCAGGTCGGTGCGCCTGCGCAGGGTGTGGCCAGGCAGGAGGGCGGCGGCGCGGGTCAGCTCGGGCAGCGGCAGATCCGGCGCCGCGGTCGCGACGACGTCGCGCAGCCGGTGGGCGACGTCGGGTCCGAGCAGCTCGTCAGCGGTGGGCATGGACCCATCCTTGCGCAGGTGAGGTCAGGCGGCGTAGACGGCCGTGGGGCGGCCGTTGATGTGGTGGACCTCGACAGGGGTGTCGAAGACGTCGCTGAGCACGTCGTCGACCATCATCTCCGCGACCGTCCCGGAGGTGACCACCGCGCCGTCGCGCAGTGCGATGATCCGGTCGGAGTAGGCGGCAGCGAAGTTCACGTCGTGGATGACGATGACGATGGTCTTGCCGAGCTCGTCCGCGGCGCGGCGCAGCTGGCGCATCATGAGCACCGAGTGCTTGACGTCGAGGTTGTTGAGCGGCTCGTCGAGCAGCACGTAGCGGGTGTCCTGGGCCAGGACCATCGCGACGAAGGCCCGCTGGCGCTGCCCGCCGGAGAGCTGGTCGAGGAAGCGGTCGGCGAGGTCGGTGAGGTTGAGGAAGTCGATGGCGTCCTGCACCTTCTCCCGGCACTGCGGCGTCAACCGGCCCTGGGAGTGCGGGAACCGCCCGAAGCCGACGAGCTCGCGGACGGTCAGGCGCGCAGTCATGTGGTTCTCCTGGCGCAAGATCGACAGGTGCTTGGCCAGGTCCCGCGAGCGGGTGGTGCGCACGTCCATGCCGCCCACGGTCACGGTCCCCGACGTCGGGTCGAGGAGCCGGCCGATGATCGTCAGGAGCGTCGACTTGCCCGCGCCGTTGGGCCCTACGACGGCGGTGATGCCGCCGTCCTCGATGACGCCGCTGACCGGTCCCAGGACCCGCGCCTCCTGGTAGCTCTTGGTGACGTCGGCGAACTCGATCACAGGGTGCCCTTTCGCAGGATCATGAGGAGGAACAGCAGGCCGCCGACAAACTCGATGATGACGGTGAGGAAGCCCGCGGCGTAGAACACGTGCTGCATGAGGAACTGCCCGGCCACCAGCGTGAACAGGCCGAGCAGGAAGGCCATCGGCAGGACGAAGGCGTGCTTGTACGTCCCGGCCAGCTGGTAGGCGAGGGTCGCGACGATGAAGCCGAAGAAGGTCATCGGCCCCACGAGCGCGGTCGAGAACGCGATCATCGTGGCGACCAGGACGAGCATCACGGTCAGCTCGCGCTTGTGGTCGACGCCGATCCCGGTCGCCGCGTCGCGGCCCAGCAGCAGCGCGTCCAGGCGCATCCGCCGTCGCCACACGATGACGGCGATGACCGCGCAGACACCGAAGGCCAGCGGGAGGTAGTCGTCCTTGACGGCGCTCAGCCGCCCGAACAGCTTGACCGAGAGGAGGTCGTACTCGGTGGGGGAGAGCAGTCGCTGCAAGAACGTGGACAAGGAGTCGAAGGCCATCCCGATGACCACCCCCACGAGCAGCATGAGGAAGAGGCTGCCGAACCGCCCAGAGAACAGCCACCGGTAGAGCAGGGTGGCGAACAAGACCATGACGGTGGTCTGGGCGACGAGCTTGGGCATCCCCTCGGTGCTGGCGATGACCGTCCCGCCGAAGACGAAGACCATGAGCGTCTGCATGAGCGTGTACATCGAGTCGAAGCCGATGATCGACGGCGTGAGGATCCGGTTGCCGGTCACCGTGTGGAAGATGACGGTGCCCACCCCTTGGGTGAAGGCGGCGACGACCATCGCCCCGACCATCGTCAGCCGCCGGGGGAAGGTGAAGTCGAAGGACCCCCGAATGAACAGCAGCAGGAAGCAGGCGATCGCGACGACGGTGAGCGTCCCCACGATCCACAGGCGGACCCCGGGCGTCAGGCGAGCGGCGATGCGCTCGGGGAGTCGCGGCAGCCTCGGGAGGCGGGGCAGGCGCACGGTGAGCCGGCGCCGTGGCCCGGGCGCGGCGTCGGGCAGGGTGGCGGCCTCGGCGGAGGCGGAGGCGGAGGCGGTGGGGGTGCTAAGCACTGACATGACGACGCTGCCTCAGGACCAGGGTGATGAACAGGACGGCGCCGACCGCGCCGAGGACGACGGAGGCCGGGATCTCCATGGGGGCCACCACGGTGCGCCCCACGAGGTCGCAGGCGAGCAGCAGCCCGGTGCCGATGACCGCGATCCACGGGAGGTTCTTGCGCAGGTCGTCGCCCAGGAGCAGTGAGACGAGGTTGGGTACGACGAGACCGAGGAAGGGGATGAAGCCCACCACGACGCTCGTGATGCCGGTGGCCAGGGCCACCATGGTCACGCCGGCGAAGACGACCCGCTCGTAGCGGATGCCGATCGTGGTGGCGAGGTCCTTGCCCAGGCCCGCCGCGGTGAAACGGTCGGCCATGACGACGGCGAGAACGGCGATGACCACGACCGCCCACAGCGGTTCGTAGAAGCCGCGGACGATCCCGCTGAAGCCGCCGGAGCGCCACGCCGACATCGACTGCAGGAGGTCGAAGGTGCCCGCGAGGAAGGTCGTCACCGCGCCGACCACCGCACCGAGCATGATGCCCACCAGCGGCACGATGATCGAGGACCGCACCGTGATCCGCCGCAGCACCCCGAGGAAGGCCATCGTCCCGACGAAGGCGAAGACGGAGGCCACGACCATCTTCACCAGGGGCGGGGCGGCCGGGGCGAGGATGAGGCAGGCGAGCATCCCCAGCCCGGCCCACTGGCTCGTGCCGGCCGTCGTCGGCTCGACGAACTTGTTCTGGGTGATCATCTGCATGATCACCCCGGAGAAGCTCATCGCGACCGCGGCGAAGATCAGCGCGAGCGTGCGCGGCACCCGGGAGATGACGAACATGTTCCAGGCCGCGGGGTCGGTGAACAGGTTGGCGACGGTGATGTCGTACCCGCCCACCAGCAGCGAGGCGAGGACGAGGAGCAGGACCACCACGGAGATGAGTGGCAGCAGGAGCGTGCGGGAGCGCATGGCCGGCCTAGAGGTGATGTCCCGGAGGACGTGCGGTGCCCGACGGCGGGCCGCCTGTCCGCTGGGACTGGGCGGCCCGCCGTCGGGCGGGACTGCGGCTAGGCCGAGAAGGCGGCCGTGATCTGGTCGAAGGCCTGCGTGTAGGCCTGGATGCCCTCGCGGGTGTAGAACTGCGGGTCCAGGTAGATGATCTGGTCCTTCTGGGCGAAGGTCGTCTCGGCGAAGGCCTCGGTCGCGTCGATGACGGCCTTGGCGGGCTGAGCGCCCTCGGTCTTGGCGCCGGCGTCGCGGTCGAGCACGATCATCCAGTCCGGGTTCGCCTGGGCGATGGTCTCGGGTGCGAGGCCGGAGTCGCCGTGGATGTCGCCTTCCTTGCCGGCGAAGACGTCGGTGAGGGTGAGGGGCTCGAGGATGCGACCGATGCGCTCGGCGCCGTTGTCGATCTTGCCGCCGTTGACGACCGAGAGGAAGACGGTCTCGCCGTTGGTGGCTGCTGCGGCGTCGGCGGTGGCGGTCTCGAGGGCGGCCACGACCTCCGCAGCCTCGTCCTGCTTCTGGAAGATCTCCCCGAGGCTGACGGTCTGGGTCTTGAGGGAGTCGACGTAGCCGCCGGCCGCCTCGTCGGAGCCGGCGATGTCGATGGTCTGGGCGATGGACTCGAGGTCCTCCTGCACAGAGGCGAAGCGGTAGCCGCCGATGATCAGGTCAGGGTCGGCCTCGGAGACGAGCTCGAGGTTGGGCTCGCGGTGGTTGCCGATGTCCAGGATGGACTCGTCGGCGAGCCAGTCCTCGAAGCCGGTGCCGGGCAGCAGGCCCTTGGGGACGGCGACCGGGGTGATGCCCCAGTCGCGCAGCGTCTCGAAGGAGGTGTTGTCCAGGGCGACGACGCGGGCTGGGTTGACGGGCACCTCGACCGTGCCGAGGTTGGACTCGATCGACACGCTGGTCGGTGCGTCGGCGGACGCGGCACCGGAGGTGGTGGCCGACGAGGGGCTGGGCGTCTCGGCGGCGCCGGCGCCGCAGCCGGTCATGAACAGTGCTCCGACCAGGACGGAGGCCGCCCCGACGACGGTCTTCGTGAGATGCAGGGCCATGATGTCTGGGGTCTCCGTTGCCTGTGTGTGGGGAATGTGTCGGCTGTGACACGACGCACCGTAGGGTGCCCTAACTAAAGTAAGGCATACCTATCTTCCTGTGGTGACTTTCCATGAGAACGTGGCGAGCGTCACAGCCGATATGCGGTATCCGCTCAGATCGCGACTGGTTCGTGCCGATGTGCTCGGTGTGACAGCTCCCGACGACCTCCCGCGCTCCCCGTCCGGGCGTGTCCCTCAGTGGGTCCGCGACGAGGTCGCCGGCCAGCCGCCGGCACAGACGGCCTGGCGGCAGCCGGGCAGGGGAGACGGACGGCGCGCTGCCCGACGCCGCAGCAGGAACCCCCGCGGGGTGGCGACGCTCACCGTCCTCATCGTGCTGGCCGGGCTGTGGTGGAGCTGGTCCGCCCAGAGGTCGGACTCTGTCGCAGGCTTTCTCGCCGAGCTCCCTGGCGGCTTGGCCCTGCCCGACGGACTGCTGGACGGGGCGCTGACGGATCCGCCGCGGCGGGCCGCCGACGGCAGCCGGCTGCCACCGGCCGGGCTGGAGGAGTCCCCGACCAGGCTGCTGCCCGTGGTCACCCCGTCCGTCTTCGGGGACCAGTACGCCTTCGTCTCACCCAGTCAGGACGCGCTGCGTCCCTACGGCTGGTCTCCGTGCCGCCCTGTCCACTACGTCGTCGACGTCACCGGAGCGCCAGCAGACTTCCAGGACAGCGTGCGGGTCGCGGTGGCCGAGATCAGCGCGGCCACGGGCCTCCTCTTCGTCGACGACGGCGCGGTGATCGAGGCGGCGTCCCCCGCTCGGGAGCCGCACCAGCCCGCGGTCTACGGTGACCGGTGGGCACCCGTCCTCATTCGCTTCACCGACGACGTCGCGGTGCCCGGGCTCGCCGGAGACACGGTGGGTCAGGCCGGCGGCTCCGCGATGACCGGGCCCTCAGGCCTCACCCACTACGTCAGCGGCACCGTCTACCTGGACGTCGAGCTGCTGGCCCTGCCCGGGCTGGGCGGCGTGCCGGCGTACCTGCCGGTGCTGCGCCACGAGCTGGCTCACCTCGTGGGCCTGGACCACGTCGACGACCCGGCGCAGATCATGTTCCCCACGACCGGCTTCGTGACGACCTTCCAGGCCGGTGACCTCACCGGGCTGTCGTTGGCCGGTCAGGCGGAGTGCGCACCGGACCTGTGACCGGCGTGCGCGAGCACGGCGTCGAGCAGGCGGACTGCGGCGGCCTTGTCCAGGGGGTGGTTGCCGTTGCCGCACTTGGGTGACTGGACGCAGCCGGGGCAGCCGTCGGTGCAGGCGCAGCGGGCGATCGCCTCGCGGGTGGCGCGCAGCCACTGCTCGGCCAGGTGGAAGCCGCGCTCGGCGAAACCTGCGCCGCCGGGGAAGGCGTCGTAGACGAAGACCGTCGCGCGCTCGGTGTCCACGTGCACCGCGGTCGAGACGCCGCCGAGGTCCCACCGGTCGCAGGTAGCCAGCAGCGGGAGCAGCCCGATCGAGGCGTGCTCGGCCGCGTGCAGGGCGCCGGGGACCGCGTCGGTCTCCACCCCCGCCGCCTCGAGCACCTCTGCCGAGACCGTCAACCACACCGCGGCGGTGCGCAGCGTGCGCACCGGCAGGTCCAGGGCCTCGGTGCCCAGCACCTCCTGGGCGGGCAGCCGGCGCCGCTGGAAGCTCACCACCTGGGTGGAGACTTCGACGGTGCCGAGGCCCCACTCGACGGGGGAGCGTGCGGTGTCGGCTGTGCCGTCTGTGTCGTCTGTGCCGCCGCCCCCGTCGGGCGCGGTGCCGGTCCCGTCGCTCCCCTCGGGCGGGGTGCCCCAGCTGGCGTGCTGCGTCTGGTCGATGACGGCGATCGAGGTGACGTCGCGGGACCACGTCCCGTAGCCGACGTCCTCGCGCGCCACCAGGGCGACCGAGCTCGTCAGGTCGTAGCTGAGCACCACGAAGGTCTCGCCCTGGTGCACGTAGACGGCACCCTCGTGCACCGAGCCGTCTGCGGACGAGGCGTCCACCGTGCCCAGCAGACGACCGGTCGCGGCCTCCACGACCGAGACCGGCGTGCCGCCCTCGCCGCGGATGTTCGTGAAGCCGGCCGCGGGCTGGTGGTGGGTCCAGTACCAGCCGGAGTGCCTCCGCCGCAGAGTGCCGCGCTCGGTGAGCTGGTCGAGCAGCACCCGGGCGCCGTCACCGCCGAACAGCGGCAGGTCCTCGGCCGTGAGCGGCAGCTCAGCCGCGGCCGCGCACAGGTGACCGGCCAGCACGTAGGGGTTCGTGGGGTCGAAGACCGTCGCCTCGATCGGTGCCGCGAAGATCGCCTCGGGGTTGTGCACGAGGTAGGTGTCGAGCGGGTCCTCCCGCGCGATGAAGGTCACCAGCCCGTCAGACCCGGCCCGCCCGGCGCGCCCGGCCTGCTGCCACAGCGACACCCGCGTCCCCGGCCAGCCGATGATGAGCACCGCGTCCAGCCCGGAGATGTCGACGCCGAGCTCGAGGGCGTTGGTCGTGGCGAGCGCGCGGATGGCCCCCGTGCGCACCGCGCCCTCCAGCGCCCGACGCTCCTCGGGCAGGTAGCCCCCGCGGTAGGCGGCCACGGCGCGGCCCAGCGCCGGGTCGACCGAGCGCAGGTGGTCCGCCGTCGTGGTCGCCACCGACTCCGCACCGCGCCGGGACCGGGTGAAGGCCAAGGTCCGGGCGCCGTGCACGGTGAGGTCGGCGAGCAGGTCGGCGGCCTCGGCGGTGGCCGAGCGGCGCGGACGGGGGCCGTCCCCGCCGGTGTCGACCGGGTCGGCGTCGTCGACCAGGCCGAGGTCCTCGGTGGAGGACCCGATCGCCCACGGGTCGTCGGTGAGCGCCGCGACCGCGGCGTCCCCCGCGGCGCGCGCGAAGCCCGACGCCGTGGGCACCGGAGGCAGCTCGGGCGGCTCCCACAGGGCGAAGGTCTTGCGCCCGGCGGGGGAGGCGTCCTCGGTCACCGCGACCACGTCGGCCGGGTCGACGCCGATCAGCCGGGCGGCGCTGACCGCCGGGTCGGCGGTGGTCGCGGAGGCGACGATGAAGGTCGGGCCGGCGGGCCGGGGTGCGGTGCGCGATCCGGGGCCCGCGCTGGCCAACCGGCCTGCGGCGTCGGGCACGGGTGGGGCGTAGTGGGCGGCGAGGCGCTGCAGGCGGCGCAGCACGAGGGAGACGTGCGCCCCGAACACCCCGCGGAAGGCGTGCCCCTCGTCGACGATGACGTAGCGCAGCGACCGCAGGAACCGCGCCCACCGGGCGTGGTTGGCCAGGAGGGAGAAGTGCAGGTAGTCGGGGTTGGTCAGCACGACGTCGGCATGGTCCTGGATCCACTTGCGGGCAGCGAAGGGGGTGTCGCCGTCGCAGGTGTCCACCTGCACGTCACGGGCGCTGCTCGCGCGCAGCAGGCCGGTGACGGCGTTGAGCTGGTCGGCGGCGAGGGCCTTGGTGGGGCTGAGGTAGAGGACCGAGCCGCGCTCCCGGACGGACTCGATGCGGCCGGGGGCGAAGACCTGGCCGGCACGGTCGGAGCGCACGGAGGTCAGGGCCGGCAGCCAGAAGGCGAGGGACTTGCCCGAGCCGGTCGACGTCGCCAGCACGGTGTGCCTGCCCGACCACGCGGCGTCGGCCGCCTCGACCTGGTGCAGCCACGGGCGCTCGACGCCCATCGACCGGTACCCGGCCACCAGTGCCGGGTCGGCCCAGGCGGGCCAGTCGCCCTGGGTGCCGGTGCGTGCGGGCAGGTGCTCGACGTGGGTGAGGCGCCCGGACCGACGCCCGCCCGCGACGAGGACGTCGAGGAGCTCATCTACACGGGGCACTCGGTGATTCTCCCACCCGGGGGAGGGGGCGTGGCCGACAGACCGGCCGCGCCGAGGTCAGCAGCGTGGGGCTGTCAGCGCGTCGCGGTCAGAAGATCTGGCGCCCGCGCTCGTCGGGGACACCGGACTTGCGGAAGAAGTAGGTGTTGACCTGGTCTCGCCACTCCCGCGCGCAGCGCTGCTGCTCCTCGAGCCGCTCCTGCACCCGGTCGTAGACGTCCGGCGCGACCAGCCCTGCGAGACCACTCCACGACCGCGCCATGGCGTCGACCTGCTCGACCCCCGAGAAGTGCGTGTCGTAGATGTGCTGGATCACTGTCGAGCCGCTCCTGAGCACATGGGTGTAGGGGACATGGTGGAAGAACAGCAGCAGCTCGTCGGGGCATTGATCGAGGTCCTCGTAGATGGCTGCCCACGGCTGGGGGTACTGCCCGGTGTAGCCGGTGCCTGATGCTCGGGTGCGGTCCACGCCGACGCCGTCACGGTCGGCGAAGTGGTAGGTCCCCCACGGGGTGTACTCGTAGCCGTCGATGCCGGGGCCGTAGTGGTGCCCCGGGTGCACCATGAACCCCACTCCCAGCGGCGCCGTGTAGGCCTCGTAGGTGTCGCGGGATCCGGTCAGCATCGTCTGCACGGTGCTCGCCACGACCGGGTCGTCCGCCCCGAAGGTCAGGGCAGACCATTCCGCGAGGATGGCCGAGGGGGTGAGCGAGGGGTCCCAGGCAAGGCGGCCGACGGCGTAGAGATTGGCCTGGGCCAGCGGGTGGCCGGTCCAGAACTGGTCCATGCCGACGTTCGACACCGCGGCCAGGCCTCCTCCGGCGTGAGGGTCGCGGACGCTGCGACGGGCGTCGGGGGAAGGGGCGCCTGTCGTGATGTCGGAGACCGCCGGTCCGTCCTGGCCCCAGGGACGGAAGCCCATGACCTCGCTCCACTGGGGGGCGAGGTAGCAGACGTGCTTCTGCTGGCCGGTGTACTCCTGCGTCACCTGCAGCTCGACCGCCAGACGCGTGCGCGGCATCGCGGCCAGCACCGGTGAGACGGGTTCACGGACCTGGAAGTCGATCGGGCCGAGCTTCACCTGCACCACGACGTTGTCGTCGAAGCGTCCGTCGAGCGGGGCGAAGTGGTCGTAGGCAGCGCGGGCCCGGTCGGTCGATCGATCGCGCCAGTCTTGGTGATTGTCGTACACGAAGGCGCGCCAGTGCACGACGCCGCCGTACGGGGCGAGTGCGCGTGCCAGCATGTTGGCGCCGTCGGCGTGGTCGCGACCGTAGGAGAAGGGCCCGGGCTGGCCTTCGGAGTCCGCCTTGACGACGTACCCACCGAAGTCCGGTACCGCTGCATGCACGGTGCGGGTGACCTGTTCCCACCAGCTGGCGACCGTCGAGTCGTGCGGGTCGGCGGTGGACATCCCTCCGAGGAGGATGGGAGCAGCGAAGCTCACGGCCAGGTGCGTGCGGATCCCGTAGGGGCGGAACACGTCGGCGAGAGCGGCGACGTCGGCGAGCCGCCGGGTGAGCAGGAGGGCTTCGCTCGCGTGGACGTTGACATTGTTGATGGTCACCCGGTTGATGCCGCTCGCGGCCAGCAGCCGTGCATATCCGCGCACCCGTGACAGGTCGGTACGCAGGCCGCCGTCGGCATAGAAGACAGAGCCCCCGGAGTAGCCGCGCTCGACCTGTCCCATGACGGGATGGACGTCGATGTTGTCCCAGTGGTCGAGCTTGCGCAGGGCGTGCGCAGGCGCGTGCCGCTCGGGGGTGATGTCCGCGGAGAACGCCGACTCGCCCAGGCGCACCACGTGGAACATGCCGGCCAGCAGCCCGGCTCCGTGCGTGGCCAGGACCACCGTGGTCCCTGCTCGGCGAGCAAGCACGAACCCCTCCTCGCCGAGCGGCCCCGCCTCTCGGAGCGCGGAGGCGACGTCAGCCACGGTCTGCGGTGCGTGGTCGAGGAGGGCCAGCACGAGATCCGGCTGCGTGTCGTCGTGGGGCACGTCGGCAACCGTGCCTGAGAACGCCGCGGTGGCCTGGGCGATCTCGAGACGGACGGTGTCCACGAGCAGGCCTTCGCCCGCCGTGAGGACGCGACGCGATCCCACGGCTGCGAAGGCGCTGTCCGGCAGCCAGGCCGGGTGGGGTGCCGACGGGTCGTCCGCACAGGCAGGGGGGTGGGGTGTGCTGCGGCGAGCCGCAGATGGGTGCGACGCGGACGCGACGGACACGGCTGACTGGTCTGGCACTGAGCTCACCCCTCGCATCCGGCCACGACGAGCGTGCCTTCGTCCCGGCGACGGTGCCGGAACAACGCCACTGCGTCGTGGTGTCGAAAGTATCGAAACGAGGCGCGATACCTCATGTGCGCAGACAGTAGTTTGTGGACGAAGCGGCCGTCAACCCCGTGGTAAAACGGATCTTGCAGGCATTGCCGGTGCTACGCTGACCCCGAAACTTGCGCCCGACTCCGACAGGCAAGCCACTGATGGTTCCTCAGCTCACCCGAGCCGCTGCCCCTGAGCCCACTCATAGCGCGGGGTCAGGACGCACCGCGCAACCCGCGACGATCGCTTCGATCGCTGCCGAGGCTGGCGTGTCGGTCCCGACCGTCTCCAAGGTCCTCAACGGACGGCCCGACGTGGCACCGGCGACCCGGTCGCGCATCGAGGCGCTCCTCGAGCAGCACCGTTACCGCCGTCGCAAGAGCCGCGGTGCCGGCGGCCAACGGCTCCTCGACCTCGCCTTCCACGAGCTCGACTCGGCGTGGTCCATCGAGATCATCCGAGGAGTTGAGGAGGCGGCGGCCGCGGCGGGGGTCGGCGTGGTGCTCTCCGAGCTCGGTGGCAAGCACCGCCCACACCAGGAGTGGCTCGACGAGATCCTCGCGCGCCGGCCGCTGGGAGTGTTGTTCGTCCTATCGAGCCTGGACGCCACGCAGCGCCACCAGCTCGAGTCCCGATCGATCCCCTTCGTCGTCCTCGACACCGCCGGGGAGCCGCCTGACGATATCCCCACGGTCGGTTCGAACAACTGGAGCGGCGGGCTCTCGGCGACGCGGCACCTGCTTGGCCTTGGCCATCGCCGGGTCGCGGTGATCTCGGGGCCGCCGGACGTCCTGTGCAGCAGGGCGCGTGTCGACGGCTATCGCAGCGCCCACGACGAGGCGGGCGTCCCGATCGACCCCGCGCTCACGCGGTACGGGGACTTCTACTTCGACGGCGGCTACGTCCACGGCAAGGCGCTGCTCACCCTCCGCGACCGACCCACGGCGATCTTTGCCGGCTCGGACATGCAGGCGCTCGGCGTGCTTCGTGCGGCCCGCGAGCTCGGTCTGCGGGTGCCCGAGGACCTCTCCGTCGTCGGCTATGACAACCTTCCGCTCACCGAGTGGCTCGGTACCGCGCTGACGACGGTCAACCAGCCCCTGCACGACATGGCTCGCACGGCGACCCAGATGCTCATCGACCTGGCAGACGGCACGGCGCTGCCCAGCCGGCGGATCGACCTGGCGACGACGCTGGTCATCCGGGAGAGCACGGCACCGCCTTCCCGATAGTGACGCCCCACGACTTCCCCATCAACGACGACGAGGACGGCACGTGACCATGTTCGATCAACCGTTGCACCAGCTCAAGACCTACCTCCCCGAGGTGGCCGAGCCCGACGACTTCGACGAGTTCTGGGAACGGGTGCTCGATCGGGCCAGGACCTCCCCAGCCGTCATCGATGTCACGAGCGAGGACTCAGGCCTGACTCTCGTCGACACGTGGGACATCACCTTCGCCGGGTTCGACGGCCACCCGATCAAGGCGTGGCTGACCCGTCCGGCTGGGAGCCTGGAGGAGGCGTTGCCCGCTGTCGTGGAGTACGTCGGCTACGGACGCGGACGCGGGCTCCCGCACGAGCGGATCACCTTCGCGGCAGCGGGATATGCGCACCTGGTCATGGATGTGCGCGGACAGGGCAGCAGGTACGGGTCGGGGGGGTCGACGCCAGATCCGGTCGGCTGCGACCCGGCAGCTCCGGGGTTCGCGACCCGGGGCATCCTCGCCCCGGGGGACTACTACTACACCCGCCTGATCACCGATGCGGTGCGTGCCGTCGACGCCGTCCGCGCCTTGCCCGGGGTCGATGCCGGCCGCGTGGTCGCCCTCGGCAACAGCCAGGGCGGGGGCCTCGCCGTCGCCGTGGCCGGCCTCGTCCCTGATCTTGCCGCGGTCCTGAGCAGCGCCCCGCTGCTGTGCGACGTGGAACGTGCGCTCAACCTCACCGACGAGCACCCCTACGGCGAGGTGGTGCAGTACCTGGCGGTGCACCGGGACGCGGTCGACGCGGTCTTGACCACGTTGTCCTACGTGGACGGCGTGCTGTTCGCCCGACGAGCCACCGCTCCCGCGCACTTCGGGGTAGGGCTGCGGGACACCGTCTGCCCGCCCTCGACGGCCTTTGCCGCCTTCAACCACTACGGTCTCGCCCATGGCGACGACCGTCAGGCGCGACGCCACATCGAGGTCTACCCCTTCAACCATCACGAGGGCGGCGAGGCCGTGCACACTCGCCGCCAGCTGACGTGGCTCGCGCAGACTCTCGCGGAGGCGGGCCGGGGCGCCCCGGCTGTCTCTGCGCAGGCACGGTGACCGCTCGGCCCGGGCGTGGCGTCGCGGCATGAGAGCTCCGGTCAGCGCCCCAGCACGAGCGACTGGATCGCCACGACCGCCGCGCCGCGGGCCCACCGGGCGAGCTCAGGGCTCTGCAGGGCGAGCTCAGGGTCGCTGGTGCGCGGGTTCCGGTCAGCGTGCAGGCCCGCCGCGACGGCATCGGCCGCGACCTCGGCCAGGCGCACGCCCTCGCCCCCGAGCACGATCCGCTGGGGCAGCGTGAGGTTCGCGATCGCCGCGAGCATCCGCCCGAGCGCCCGGCCGGCGCGGTCGACGACGGCGCCTGCCTCGGGGTCGCCGGCGGCGGCCAGGTCGAGCACCTGGTCGTAGGTGACCGGCCGGCCCAGCCGCTCGGTGGCCTGGGCGACGAGGGCGTCGATGGTGAGCAGCGCCGTCGCGCAGCCGGTGTGGCCGCACGGGCCCACCGGCCCGTGCGCGTCGAGGGGGAAGTGGGAGAGGAGGCTGAGCCCGGCCTCGGGGCTGGTCACCGCCTGGCCGTGGACCACGAGCCCGTACCCGATGCCCGCGCCGATCGTGAACAGCGCGAACCGGTCGCAGCCGTGCCCCTCGCCGAACCAGTGCGTGGCCTCGGTGACGGCGACGATGTCGTTCTCCACGACAGTGCGCAGCCCGGTCCGCTCGGTGAGCAGCGCAGCGAGGGGCAGGTCGCGCCATCCGAGGTAGTCGGCCAGGGTCACGGTCGAGCGGTCTTCGACGTGGCCGCCGAGGCTGATGCCGAGGCCGGTCACCCGCGCTCCGGGGCGCACCTGCTGCAGCTGCTCGACCAGCCGGTCCACCAGCAGCGCGACCGTCTCGACCGCGTCGTCGGGGGCGGGGGAGGGGAGGGGGGCGTCGTCGGCGGCGAGGATGTCGGCTCGCAGGTCGGTCAGCGCGGCGTAGGCGTGGTCGCCGGTGAGCTTGATGCCGATGACGTGATGGGAGGTGGGTGCGACGTCGAGGGGCTGGGCGGGACGGCCCAGCCGAGGTGCGGCCCCGGCGGCGGGGGCGGTGTCCGGCTCGGCCTCGACGAGCAGGCCGGAGTCGAGCAGCGGCTTGGTCAGGCGGGTGAGGCTCCCCGGGGACAGGCCGATGCGCTGCGAGAGGTCGCTGCGGGAGAGCGGACCGTCGAGCAGCACCTCGAGCGCGATCTGACGGGTCGGCCCGGACAACGGGGTCCAGGTGACGGCGGGGGCCGGAGTAGTCATGGTGGATCGAGTTTATTCCATCTGTCAACTAACCAACAGCCCGGGCGGTCTTCCGCTTTTTACAGGGTCTTTGACGGGCGGTTGCTATCCGCCAGTCGCGCGCGTGGACGATTGACAACCCACTAAGTTCCAGCGTAGAACTAAAGGCGTAGATGGTGCCGGGACAGTGGACCGGAACCCCCACGACGAAGGAGTCATGCCCGTGACCAGCCCAGCACCTGACCTCATCCACCTGCGCGCGGCGGGGGTGAGCCTCGTCCTGGACACTGCCGGGCCGCTGCTGCCCCGGGTGCTGCACTGGGGAGCGGACCTCGGCGACGTCCCAGCGGCCGACCTCGAGGCGCTGGCGCTGGCGAGCATCCCGCAGATCGCAGGAGCGAGCGTGGACCAGCCGGTCCCGCTGACGGTGGTCCCCGAGCAGTCGGTGGGCTGGCTGGGTACCCCGGGCGTGACCGGGCACCGTCGCGGCGCCAGCTTCTCCACCGCCTTCCGCACCGCCGGGCCGGACGCCGTCACCGTCGGCGCCGGCGAGCACCCCGGCTCCCAGCGAGTCAGCGTGCACGCCACGGACGACGACGCCGCGCTCGACCTGGTCCTGGACATCGAGCTCACCGCGAGCGGCCTGGTCCGCACCCGCGTCGCGGTGACCAGCACCGCCTCCGCCGAGGTCCCGGAGTTCATGCTGTCCTCCCTCGACCTGTCGCTGCCGGTCCCCACCGAGGCGGACGAGATCCTCGACTTCACCGGTCGGTGGATCCGCGAGCGTGCCGCCCAGCGCAAGCCCTTCACCTTCGGCACCCACGTGCGGGAGGTCCGCAAGGGACGCGGGCACGACGCGACGCTCATCGTCGCCGCGGGCCGGTCCGGCTTCGGCTACCGCTCCGGAGAGGTCTGGGGCGTCCACGTGGCGTGGTCGGGCAACTCCCGGATCGTGGCCGAGAAGATCCAGGGCGGGGCCCGCCACCTGGCCGCCGGGGAGCTGCTGCTGGCCGGGGAGATCATCCTGGGCGCCGGGCAGACGTACACCTCGCCGTGGGTGTTCGGCTCCTACGGCGACGGCCTGGACGAGATGTCCTCTCGCTTCCACTCCTACCTGCGCGCACGCCCCCACCACCCGAGCGTGGCCAACGGCCGCCCCGAGCGCCCGGTCCTGATCAACGTGTGGGAGGCGGTGTACTTCGACCACCGCCTCGACAAGCTCAAAGCCCTCGCCGACGAGGCCGCCGCGATCGGCGTCGAGCGCTACGTCCTCGACGACGGCTGGTTCCGCCACCGCCGCGACGACCACGCCGGCCTCGGGGACTGGTACGTCGACGAGGACGTGTGGCCGGACGGGCTCTCCCCGCTCATCGACCACGTGCGCGGCCTGGGTATGCAGTTCGGCCTGTGGTTCGAGCCGGAGATGATCAACCCCGACTCCGACCTGGCCCGCGCCCACCCCGAGTGGATCCTGGCGACCGGGAACCGGATGCCCCCCGAGGCGCGCTTCCAGCAGGTCCTCGACCTGGGCCACCCCGGCGCCTACGACTACGTGCTCGCCCGGATCGACGCGATCCTCACCGAGTACCCGATCGACTACATCAAGTGGGACCACAACCGCGACCTCATCGACGCCGGGCACTCTCCGACCGGCCAGGCCGGGGTTCACAACCAGGCTGTTGCGCTCTACCGGCTCATCGACGAGATCCGCGCCCGCCACCCCCGCGTGGAGATCGAGAGCTGCTCGGGCGGCGGCGGCCGCGCCGACCTGGGGATCCTCGACCGCACCGACCGCCTGTGGGCCTCGGACTGCATCGACGCCCTCGAGCGGCAGAGCATCGAGGCCGGCACCGGGCTGCTCGTGCCGCCGGAGATGATGGGCTCCCACATCGGCTCCCCGCACTCCCACACCACCGGGCGCCGCCACGACCTGAGCTTCCGGGCCGGCACGGCCTTCTTCAGCCACCTGGGCATCGAGTGGGACCTCACCAGCGCCTCGGACGCGGACAAGGCCGAGCTGGCCCGCTGGATCGAGCTGCACAAGACCCACCGCACCCTGCTGCACACCGGGACGGTCGTGCGGGCGGACCACCCCGAGCCCACCAACTGGGTGCACGGGGTCGTCTCCACCGACCAGACCGAGGCGATCTTCGCCGTCGTGCAGCTGTCTTCCGGCCCCAACCAGGCACCGGGCCGGGTGCGTCTGCCCGGCCTCGACCCGGCGCGCACCTACCGCGTCCAGGCGATCGACCCGGCGGGCGCCATGGGGGAGCGCACCGGCGTGGACCGCCTGCAGTGGTGGGACGACGGCGTGCGGCTCTCCGGCCGCGTGCTGGACCGCGTGGGAGTCCAGGCGCCCATGCAGCACCCCGAGCACCTGGTGCTGCTGCACCTGGTGGCCGACGACGCCACCGGCGCCAGCGCCGCCAGCAGCGCCGTCGCTCCCGCGTGACGTCGTGACCGCGACCGACGCAGCACCTGACCCGCAGACCATGAATGAGAGAGGCACCATGAGCACCGAGAGCCCGAGCGTCGAGACGCCGACCACCGAGGCGAGCGCCACGCCGACCGCCACCCCCGCCGTCCGGCGTACCCGCACGACGCTGGCTGACGGCCGTGACTTCTTCTACTTCGACGACTCCGAGCCCTACGTCTCCGGGGCGGCCACCCGCCGCCTGGACGACCCGCGCCCGCTGCCCGGCCGCTTCGACCCGATCGCCACGACCGGCCCCGACGGCGAGCCCGTCACCCAGCCGGTGACCGGCCCGACCATGCGCCTCGACGTGCTGACCGGCGAGTGGATCCCGCACGCCGCGCACCGCATGAACCGCACGTTCCTGCCCGCCGCGGACTCCAACCCGCTCGCCCCGGCCAAGCCCGGTGCCGCCTACTCCGACGGCGAGATCCCCGCCGAGGACTACGACGTCGTCGTCTTCGAGAACCGCTTCCCTTCCCTGATGCGCGTCCCCGGGACCGTCGACGAGGTGAGCGACCTCGACGGTGAGGAGCTGTGGAAGGTGCGCCCCGCCGTCGGGCGCTGCGAGGTCATCTGCTTCTCCCCGGACTCCGAGAAGTCCCTGGCCCAGGTCAGCCCGCGCCGGATGCGCACCATCATCGAGGCCTGGGCCGACCGCACGAGCGAGCTGGGTCAGGTCGACGGCGTCGAGCAGGTGTTCTGCTTCGAGAACCGCGGCAAGGAGATCGGGGTGACGCTCAGCCACCCGCACGGGCAGATCTACGCCTACCCCTACCTCATGCCCAAGACCGAGGTCATGCTCCGCCAGGCGCGCGCACACCGCGCCGCGACCGGACGCAACCTGCTCCGCGACGTGCTCGACGCCGAGCTGCGCGCCGGCCGGCGGGTCATCGCCGAGTCCGAGCACTGGGTCGCCTACGTGCCCGCGGCCGCCCGCTGGCCCATCGAGGTGCACCTCGCCCCGCGCCGCGACGTCGCCGACCTGCCGGCGCTGACCGACGCCGAGCGCACCGACCTCGCTGCGATCTACCTCGAGCTGCTGGGCCGGATGGACCGG
The DNA here is from genome assembly GCF_001552735.1 of Sanguibacter suarezii NBRC 16159. GTDB lineage: Bacteria > Actinomycetota > Actinomycetes > Actinomycetales > Cellulomonadaceae > Sanguibacter > Sanguibacter suarezii. The sequence continues at coordinate 526,414 of NZ_BCRT01000021.1, read as the reverse complement.
TTCTTCCCGGCCGCCGAGGACGGCACTCCCACCCAGGCGCCGTACATCGCCGCCTGGCACCAGGCCCCGGTCCGCGAGGGGCGTGAGGACCTGCGCCTGCACCTGCAGCTCTTCTCGATCCTGCGCGCCCCGGGCAAGCTCAAGTTCCTCGCCGGCTCGGAGTCGGGCGGCGGGGCATGGATCTCCGACACGACGCCGGAGCGCATCGCCGACCGTCTCGCCGAGGTCGCCTCGCCGGGGTGGGTCGACGTTCGGGCGGTCGACGCGACCGACGCAGCCGACGCGACCGCGCCGACCGACCTGACCGACCTGACCGACCTGACCGACACCGCAGCGGGAGCCGACGCATGAACACCTTCGACGTGGAATGGCTCGACGCCTGGTCCCCCGAGGAAGGGTCCGCGCGGGCCGCGGCGCTCTTCGAGGTGACCTTCGGCCAGGCGCCGGCCGGCGTCTGGTCCGCCCCCGGGCGCGGCAACCTCATCGGTGAGCACACCGACTACAACGGCGGCCTCGTGCTGCCCTTCGCGCTGCCGCACCGCACCTACGCCGCCATGACCGCGCGCACCGACGGCCGCGTCCGCCTGGTCTCCGCCCAGGAGGACGGCGAGATCCGCGAGATCGCCCTGGCCGACGTCGCACCCGGCGCGGTCGACGGCTGGATCGCCTACGTCGTCGGCGTGGCCTGGGCGTTGGCGCAGGAGGGGTTGACCCTCGGCGGCTTCGACGTGGCCATCACCTCCTGCGTGCCCTACGGCGCGGGCCTGTCCTCCTCGGCCGCGCTCGAGGGCTCGGTCGCGATGGGCCTGGACGCGCTCTACGGCCTCGGCCTCGCGGGCGACGACGCGGGACGTCAGCGCCTCGTCGCGGCATGCATCCGGGCCGAGAACGACATCGCCGGAGCGCCGACCGGGGGCATGGACCAGGCCGCCGCGCTGCGCACCCAGGCCGGGAACGCGCTGCTGCTGGACTGCCGCAGCCTCGAGGTCCGTCAGATCCCCTTCGACCTGTCAGCAGACGGTCTCGCGCTGCTGGTCATCGACACCCGCGCCGAGCACCAGCTGGTCGACGGTCAGTACGCCGCACGGCGCACCACCTGCGAGGCGGCTGCGACCGCGCTCGGCGTGGGCACGCTGCGCGAGGTCACCGACGTCGACGCCGCGCTCGCCACGCTGGGTGAGCCGGAGACCGTCGCGGCCCTGGTCGCAGCGGGCCAGGACGTGCAGGTCGCCTCCCGCCGGGTGCGCCACGTGGTCACCGAGATCGCCCGCGTCCAGGAGGTCGAGCGCCTGCTCGACGCCGGCCGCACGGCCGAGGTGGGTCCGCTGCTGACCGCCGCGCACACCTCGCTGCGCGACGACTACGAGGTGAGCTGCCACGAGCTCGACGTCGCCGTGGACTCGGCGATCGCTGCTGGGGCGCTCGGCGGACGGATGATCGGCGGCGGCTTCGGTGGCTCGGCGATCGCCCTGGTCCGCGCGGAGGACGTGGAGCAGGTCGCCGGGGAGGTGGCAGCGGCGTTCAGCTCTGAAGGCCTCACCCCGCCGGCCTTCCTCGTCGCCGTCGCCTCCGCCCCCGCCAGCTGACGCGCGACCCGGCCAGCTGACCCCCGACCCGGCCAGCTGCCCCGCCCGCGTCCCCCGGATGGACCACCCCGCCCGGATGGCCCAACCGCTCCCCGTCGAGTGCGTGACTTTCGTTGTCATGCGTGAGTTTGAAAGCACGCACACCAACGAAACTCACGCACTCGACGGCGGAGCGGGGCTGGGAGAGCGGGGCTGGGAGCGAGGGGTGCGGGCGAGGGCCGGGGAGCGCGGGTGGGGCGGGGGTTTCTGGGACCTGTGTGCCGGTGTGGTGCAGCGACGCGGGTCAGTCGGGTGCCATGAGGTAGGTCCAGGTCTCGACCGTGCGGAAGCCCGCGGACGCATAGAGATGCTGGGCGGCGTCGCTGGCCTGCAGGACGGCGGCGCGCGCCCCCGACCTGACTCCGGCCGCGAGCATCTCGACGAGGACCGCGCGGGCATGCCCGCGGCGTCGGTGAGCTGGGACGGTCGCCATGTTGAGCACACCCAGGACGTCGCCCGCCCGGGTCGTCATGCCCGTGGCGACCGGGTCGCCGCCGGACCGGGCGAGGTAGGCGGCCACCGAAGGGTCGTCCAGGAGGTCTGGCGACGCCAGGACAGCAAGGGCGTCAGCCGGAGCCTCAGACCCAGCTGCGAGGGTCGAGAGGTAGCGGTCGGCGGACTCCCCGCGCACCTGCTCGACGACGACGGACCCGCCACCGCGCATCGGATCCCCCGTCCTCGGGACCGCGCCTGCCAGCGGTTCCGGCGCTCGCATCCCTGGCGCACTGCCCAGCACGGGTCCCGGAGCCCGCACCCCCAGGACGACCCCCATCAGCGGTTCCGTGTGACGCTCGGTGAGCCCGTACCCAGCGGCCAGCGCCAGCATCGCCGGCGACGGCTCGCCCCGCAGCTGGATGCTCCAGGGCAGCGGCGACGCCCGGAACCGCTCCGCCCACCGGCGGATCTCGCCGGCGTCCGGCGCCAGGTCCGTCGTGACGACCCCGGTGAACATCGCGAATGGCGTCGTCATGGTCATCGCGCCGACGCCGTGGGGACCGATCTCGAGGAAGGCCCCCGGTGTCGACCGGACCAGCACCCGCAGGGACTCGAGCAGAGCGGGGCCGAACAGGGTCTGGTCCATGCCCGCACCCTATGGCTCGCAAGGACAAAAGTCCCCGGAAAAACCGCCTGCAGCCAGCAAGGATCGATATCTAGTTCATCCGCGAGTTGGCCAACTAGACGCAGGGACAGCGCCCCCCATGGTGACCATTGATGTCAGCAGCACGATGCAGGAATACCTGGACCGCACGGACTGGCGTGTCAACGCCAACGCGAACCAGGGCTACTCCCTGGGCGGACTGATCCTCAACACCGCGGGCAAGGTCACCGCCAACTACTGGCTCTCCGAGGTCTACCCCGAGGCCGTCGGCGCCGCGCACCGCAGCGGCGACCTGCACATCCACGACCTCGACGTCTTCGGCGGCTACTGCGCTGGCTGGTCGCTGCGGATGCTGCTCACCCAGGGCTTCAACGGCGTCCCGGGCCGCGTCGAGTCCAACCCGCCCAAGCACCTGTCCTCGGCGATGGGCCAGATCGTCAACTTCCTCGGCACGATGCAGAACGAGTGGGCCGGCGCGCAGGCCTTCAGCTCCTTCGACACGTACATGGCAGCCTTCGTCCGCAAGGACGACGTGCCCTACGACGACGTCAAGCAGGCCGTCCAGGAGCTCATCTACAACCTCAACGTGCCCTCGCGCTGGGGCACCCAGACGCCGTTCACCAACCTCACCTTCGACTGGACCTGCCCGGCCGATCTCAAGGACGAGGTCCCGATCATCGCCGACGAGGCCATGGACTTCACCTACGGTGACCTCCAGATCGAGATGGACATGATCAACCAGGCCTACATCGAGGTCATGACCGAGGGTGACGCCTCCGGCCGCGTGTTCACCTTCCCGATCCCCACGTACAACATCACCGAGGACTTCCCGTGGGAGTCTCCCAACGCTGCCCGGCTCTTCGAGATGACGGCCAAGTACGGCCTTCCCTACTTCCAGAACTTCCTCAGCTCTGAGCTCGAGCCGGGCATGGTCCGGTCCATGTGCTGCCGTCTCCAGCTCGACCTGCGCGAGCTGCTCAAGCGCGGCAACGGCCTCTTCGGCTCGGCCGAGCAGACCGGTTCGATCGGCGTCGTGACGATCAACTGCGCCCGTCTGGGCTACCTGCACAAGGGCGACGAGCCCGCGCTGCTGGCTGCGCTGGACGCCCTGCTCGACCTGGCGAAGGACTCCCTGGAGCTCAAGCGCGAGGTGGTCCAGCACTACATCGACGAAGGGCTGTTCCCCTACACCCGGCGCTACCTGGGCACCCTGGACAACCACTTCTCGACCATCGGCGTCAACGGCATCAACGAGATGATCCGCAACTTCACCGCCGACCCCTGCGACCGCGACTGCGACCACGCCGACGACGACGTCACGACCGAGGCCGGCCACGCCATGGCCGTTCGCTTGCTCGACCACGTCCGCGCCCGGATGGTCGAGTTCCAGGAGGCCACCGGCCACCTGTACAACCTCGAGGCCACCCCGGCCGAGGGCACCACCTACCGCTTCGCCAAGGAGGACCGCGCCCGCTTCCCCGGCATCTTGCAGGCGGGCACGGACGACAACCCGTACTACACGAACTCCTCCCAGCTCCCGGTCGGCTTCACCGCCGACCCCTACGAGGCGCTCGCCCGCCAGGAGGAACTGCAGAGCAAGTACACCGGCGGCACGGTGCTGCACCTGTACATGTCCGAGAAGGTCTCCACCGCCCAGGCCTGCAAGGAGCTGGTCAAGCGGTCGTTGAGCAGCTTCCGCCTGCCGTACATCACCGTCACCCCGACGTTCTCGATCTGCCCCGTCCACGGCTACCTCCAGGGCGAGCAGCCCACCTGCCCGCGCTGCGCCGTCGAGCGGCCCGACGCCGAGCCGACCGTGTGCGAGGTGTGGACCCGAGTCATGGGCTACCACCGCCCGGTGAGCTCCTTCAACATCGGCAAGAAGGGCGAGCACGCCGAACGACAGATGTTCCAGGAGGCACGGGCGCGCACGTCCCGCGTCCTGGCATGACGTCCGCCCCGCCCCGCCCGACGTCGCTGCCCGCGCCGCTGCAGAGCGCCGGCGACCTGGCGATCGCCGGCGTGGAGCCGTTCTCCGCCTGCGACTGGCCGGGCCACCTCGCGGCTGTGGTCTTCCTGCAGGGCTGCCCGTGGAAGTGCACCTACTGCCACAACGTCTCGATCATCGACCCGCGCGCGCCCGGGCAGGTGGCCTGGTCAGCGGTCCGGGAGCTGCTCTCAGCGCGGCGCGGCCTGCTCGACGCGGTCGTCTTCTCCGGCGGAGAACCCACCCGCCAGGGCGGCCTGGCCGACGCCATGCGCCAGGTGAGAGGGATGGGCTTCGCCGTCGGCCTGCACACCGGCGGCGCGTACCCGCGCCGCCTGGCCGAGGTGCTGCCGCTGGTGGACTGGGTCGGCCTGGACATCAAGGCTCCTGTGGGGAAGTACTCCGCGGTGACCGGCGTGGCCAACAGCGCCGACCCCGCCTTCGCCTCCTTGCGCCACGTGCTCGACGCCGGCGTCCCCGTCCAGGTGCGCACCACCCTCGACCCCACGATCCTCAACGCCGACGACGTGGCGGAGATCCGCCGCACCGTCACCGCCCTGGGCGTGACCGACGTCGTGGTGCAGGAGGTGCGCACCGACGGAGCGAGCGAGGCCTTCGTCACGAGCCTCGCCCGCTACCGCCGCACGCACCCCGCCGCCCCAGCCGCCCCGGCTGGCTGACCGAGCGGCCGGCCACCAGCCTCGGCGGGTCAGGGGCCGGCGGGGATGACCGGCTGCCCGCCCTCCTCGATCCAGATCTTGGCTACCTCGTTGAAGCCCTCGTACTTTTCGGCCACCACCGAGGTGGTGCCCCTGCGGCCGTCCGAGGCGACCGGGGTGCGCTCGCCGACGGTGAAGGACTGGGCGCCCCAGACGCTGTACTCACCGACCGGGAGCCATCCCGGTGACACCGCCTCGGGGCTGCACGCGGTGTAGTCCAGGCGAGCGGGGGTGGTCAGGCCGGCCGAGGGGTCGAGGTCGACGGTGCCTCCGTCGTCGGTGGTGATCTCCGACGCCGTCCCGACCACCACCCCGTCCTGCACGACCGCGAGCGTCACCGGCCCGGCGGCTCCGCGGAGGTGGTCCGCGGTGGTGTTGGTCGCAACGATCTCCAGAGGGACCGACGTCTGCTCACCCGTGGTCATCGGCGCTTCGCCGGTGAAGGAGAGGCGGACCGGGCGCTGCTGCTCGGTGACGACGAGCATCGCTCCGCACTGGGGGAAGGTCGCCGCTGGGTCGACGACCGATCCCTGGGCGTCGGTGCCGCCCGCCGTTGCGTCCTCACCCGGCACGACGACGCTCCACGGGCCCCCGACCACGTCGTACGTCCCGCTGTGCGCACCACCCGTCACGGTGACCTCGATCGAGCCGTAGGCCTGGTAGTCGCCGGCCGGAATCCCCGCGGCGGCGTCGCAGGCGGCGACAGGGTCGTTGACGAGGAACTCGTCCTGGTCCGGGTCGAGGGCAGCGTCGGTGGGTGCTGCGTCGGAACGGACCGGTGCCGCCACGACGCGTCCATCCTGGACGAGGTAGACCCCTGAACCCTCGGTCATGGTGACGGTGAGGCCGTCGGTCGTGGTGTTGGTGAGGAACATCGGGACGATGGAGGCGGCCTCCACGTTGATGACCGCGGGGACGTCGCTCTCGACCATGGCCATTTCGTTCCCCAGCACGAAGGGCGTGGTCGACGCGGTGAGGTCGCCGACCTCGGCGTCGCACAGCAACCCGGTCAGAGGGGCGGGCGCCTCGACGCCGGGGACGAGACGGTCGGGGAAGGTGGAGACCCGGTCGTGGCTGAAGTAGCTGATCGCCGCTGCCGCGCCGGTGCCGACGGCGGCCATCCCGGCGATGGTGGCGACCGAGATCACCGCGCGACGACGGCGGCGGTGGGCGGTGACGCGGTTGGTCGCGCGGCCCGCGAGGATCGTGGCAGGACCAGCGTGGTCTGCGCCGGTGTTCGCGAGGTCCTGCAGTGCTGTGCGCAGGTCGTTGGTCATGAGTTCCTCGGATTCGCGGTAGCGGCGGAGGGGTTCGCGGGACGCGGTGGCCCGAACTTCTCAGCGGGGCTGGGCGCGGGCTGATCGTCTGGGGGACGCGGTGGTGGGCTGTCGTCCGGAAGGGCCCCGAGCGGGCCGAGCCGTCCCGCCAGGACCGCGTGCGCATCGAAGAGGTGACGTTTGACGGTGCCTTCGGCGCACCCCAGGCTTTGGGCGATCTGGGCGACGGTGAGGTCCTCGAAGTACCGCAGCACCACGCAGGCGCGTTGGCGCGGGGTGAGCGCGTCGAGTGCGACGGCGACATCCACCTGGGTCGTGATGACCGTGTCGTGGCTGTCTGTCCGCTCAGCCGCGCCGACCAGGTGCTTGATGCCCGACCACCGTCGGCGTCGGCGGTAGACGTCGAGGTAGATCGTGAGGATCGCGCGGCGGACGTAGGCCTCTGTGGCTGAGACCTCAGGCGTCTTGCGCGGCGAGTACACCTTGACCAGGGCGTCCTGGACGAGGTCCTCGGCCTCCCGGGTGCTGCCGCACAGCAGGTACGCGTACCCGATGAGCGCCCGGTGCCGGGTACGCACCAGCTCGCTGAGGTCGTCGTTCCAGTCCGCCATGGGTCTCCTTCATCCGGTGCTGCCCGTCACCCATCATGACGAACGAGCAGGCCAGAACGTTGGGGTGGTCGCAGGCAGTCGTGTCCCAGAGACCGCGCCGCGTGATCACCCCCGGTATCCATGCGCCCACCGGCATTGCTGCGTAGACTTCCCGCAACATCGCCGCCGATGTGACCCTCGTCACGTGGCGACCGTGCTCGCCTAGGAGGCCGAATGCCCGAGCTCGGAACATCCAGCATCGCGATCGTCGCCGTCATCGCGGTGATCGGTGCCCTGTGCCTGGTCGTCGCGGTCGTGCTGCGCAGACAGGTCCTGGCCGCGCCGGAGGGCACCGCGAAGATGCAGGACATCGCCGCGGCGATCCAGGAGGGCGCGTCGGCGTACCTGAGGAGACAGTTCCGCACGCTCGCGCTGTTCGCGATCATCGTCTTCGGTCTGCTGTTCCTGCTCCCCGGCGACGGTGGGATCCGGATCGGGCGGTCCGTCGCCTTCCTGGTGGGGGCTGGTTTCTCCGCCTCGATCGGGTACCTGGGCATGTCGCTGGCGGTGCGTGCGAACGTGCGTGTCGCGGCGTCGGCCATGCGGCCTGGTGCGCGCGCGGAGGGGGCGCGGATCGCCTTCCGCACGGGCGGCGTCGTCGGTATGTGCGTGGTGGGGCTGGGGCTGCTGGGAGCGGCCGGGGTGGTGCTCATCTACCGCGCGGACGCACCGTCGGTGCTGGAGGGCTTCGGCTTCGGAGCCGCCCTGCTGGCCATGTTCATGCGGGTGGGCGGCGGCATCTTCACCAAGGCGGCCGACGTCGGCGCCGACCTGGTCGGCAAGGTCGAGCAGGGCATCCCCGAGGACGACCCGCGCAACGCCGCGACGATCGCGGACAACGTGGGCGACAACGTCGGGGACTGCGCCGGGATGGCCGCTGACCTCTTCGAGTCCTATGCGGTCATGCTCGTGGCGGCGCTCATCCTCGGCAAGGCGACCCTGGGGGAGGCCGGTCTGGTCTTCCCGCTCATCGTCACCGCGATGGGCGCCTTCGTCGCGCTGCTCGGTGTGGTCATCACCCGGGTCCGCGGCCAGGAGAACGGGTTGCGCGCGATCTACCGCGGTTTCTACGTCTCGGCGCTGCTCGGGGCGGTGCTGGCTGCGGTCGCGGCCTTCGCCTACCTGCCGGCCACCTTCGCCGAGTCTCCCGGGACCGCGGACCTGTCCGACGTCGCCCGCGACCCGCGCGTGGTGGCGAGCCTGGCCGTGCTCATCGGCATCGTCCTGGCGGGCATCATCTTGTGGGTCACGGGGTACTTCACCGGCACGACGTCCAAGCCGACGCTGCACGTCGCGGCGACCTCCCGGACCGGGGCGGCGACCGTGGTGCTGTCCGGGATCGGGGTGGGCTTCGAGTCCTCGGTCTACACCTCGGGCATCATCGCGGCGGCGATCTGCGGGGCGTTCCTGCTGGCCGGCGGATCCGTCTGGCTCTCTCTCTTCCTCATCGCGCTGGCCGGCTGCGGGCTGCTGACCACGGTCGGGGTGATCGTGGCGATGGACACCTTCGGCCCCGTCTCGGACAACGCCCAGGGCATCGCGGAGATGTCCGGCGACGTGGACGCCGAGGGTGCGCAGGTGCTCACCGACCTCGATGCCGTCGGCAACACGACCAAGGCCATCACCAAGGGCATCGCGATCGCGACGGCGGTGCTCGCGGCCACCGCGCTCTTCGGCTCCTACGCCGACGCCGTGGCCGGGGCGCTGCGGGACATCGGAACCACGGCCTCGACGACCGGGCTCATCCCCTCGATGCTCAGCACCGACATCATCTCCCCGATCACCCTCGTCGGGGTGATCCTGGGCGCTGCGACGGTCTTCCTCTTCTCCGGCCTGGCCATCGACGCGGTCACCCGGGCGGCCGGTGCGATCGTCTTCGAGGTGCGCCGACAGTTCCGTGAGCACCCGGGGATCATGACGTACCAGGAGCGGCCCGACTACGGCAAGGTCGTCGACATCTGCACCCGCGACTCCCTGCGCGAGCTCGCCACGCCGGGGTTGCTGGCGGCCTTCGCGCCGATCGCGGTGGGCTTCGGGCTGGGTGTCGGTCCCCTCGCGGGCTTCCTCGCCGGGGCGATCGGCGCCGGGGTGCTCATGGCCGTGTTCCTGGCGAACTCGGGCGGGTCGTGGGACAACGCGAAGAAGATCATCGAGGACGGGATGTACGGGGGCAAGGGCTCGCCCGCCCACGAGGCCGTGGTCATCGGTGACACGGTGGGGGACCCCTTCAAGGACACCGCCGGTCCGGCGATCAACCCGCTCATCAAGGTGATGAACCTCGTGGCGCTGCTCGTGGCGCCGGCCGTGGTGACCATGAGCGTGCCGGCCGACGCCAACCACGCGCTGCGCATCTCCATCGCGGTGGTCGCGGCCGGTGTCGCCTTCGGGGCGATCATCATGAGCCGCCTGCGGGTGGCGCGGATCGACGCCGAGTCCGCGCACGAGGGTCCGGGGGAGACGCACCTACGGCCTGGACCGTCGGGGACCGCCTCGACGGAGCCCGATCCGGACCCTTCCCCGGCCGCGTCCCCGGCCGGGTCGTCGATGTCGTCCCAGTCCCGCTCGCGCTCAGGGCAGGTGGGCTCAGGGCAGGTGGACGAGGACGGGTCAGCGCCGCGCGGGTCGTAGACCGGCGGCGGACAGAGCCGCGCCCCGCCCTGGACTCCGGGGGGAGAGGTCCAGGACGGGGCGCGGGGGGCGGTCGTCTGTGCGCCGACCGCCGAGGCATGCACTCAGCCCATCGTGTTGACGATGAGACCGATGTGCGTGAAGAAGTTCATCGCGCCGAAGAGCACGAAGGCGAGGCCGGACAGGCCCCAGGCCCAGCCGATGACGGTGCGGACCTTTGCCGCCGCGGGGGTGGCGCGCAGCCCGAAGGGGAAGAGCACCGCACCCAGGCCGACGAGGGCGATGAGGCCGGACATGAAGATCGCCTCGACCAGCGGGTAGTCCGCGAAGGCGCCGGAGATCGGTTCCTGCGGCGGTGCGGCGAAGAGCTGGTAGGTGACCCCGGCGATGGCGATGGCGAACAGGCCCAGACCCATGCCGAGCACGAACACCGACACCGGCCGCGCCACGGCGCTCATGTGCTCGACGGCGTCCTCGCGCTCGAGGGCTGCCCGTCCGCGGAACCAGAGGTAGACCGCCGCCGCGAGCAGCAGCACGCCGAAGGCCAACGACGTCTCACCGAAGATGATGTTGTCGAAGGGGAAGCCACCGGAGGCCAGCGGCCAGGTGAGGGTCATGTGCAGACCGGTCGCGGTGAGGATGAACCCGAGGACCGCGAAGGCCAGGGACCAGCCCTCGTACACGACCTTCTTGGGGTCCTTGAGGATCTCGCGCCCCAGCGCGACCAGCAGGATGAGCCCGGCTCCGACCGCGACCGACATGACGGTGTTGTAGGTGGGCATGGCTGCCCAGTCGATGACGAGCTTCTCAGCCTCGATCACGTCGCACTCCTTGCTTGAAGATTCATCTGTTCATAAGAACCATACACCCGTATGGGTTTCGTGAAAACCGTGACACAACGGAGCCGGGTTCGCCGAGGTCACAGGTCCCACGAGACGCCCGCGACGCGCCGCCTACGATGGCTTCATGGCAGCCCAGACCGATGCGCCCGTCCCGCCCGGCACCCGCCGGACGGTGCAGAAGCGCTCGAACGACCGCCAGGAGGCCATGACCGAGGCGGCAGCGCGGCTGCTCATCGAGGAGGGCATCGACGCCATCACCCACCGCCGGGTGGCGACGGTCGCCGGTGTGCCGCAGGGGTCGGCGAGCTACTACTACCCCTCCCGCGCCGCCCTGCTCGCCGCCGCCGTCACCGCTGCCGAGGACCTGCGGGCCGCCGCGGCGCAGACCTACGCCGACGCGCTCCCGGTGCGCAACCGCGGTGCCCGCACCACCGCCCGGCTGCTCATCGAGGTGCTCTTCGCCCCGCACGTGGACGACTCGGTGGTCTCGATCCGCCTCGACCCCATGTTCACCGCCATGCGCGACCCCGAGCTGGGCCGGATCATGCACGCGAGCCGGCCGCGCCTGCTCGCGGCGATGGCCACCGTGCTGGGAGCCTCCGGCTTCGCCCGCGTGGACGACGTCGACCTGCTCGCCCACTTCGTCAGTGCCGCGCTGATGTCGGCGGCCTCCTCGGGGAGCGAGCACGTCCTCGACGACGCCGCCGATCCCATCGCCCGGCTGCTCGACCGCTGGCGCTGAGCGTCCCGGTTGCACGGGCGCTCTGGTGCGCCCACGATGCGAGGTATGGACCACACCAGGGGCGCACCACGGACGGCCGTACTCATCGGCTCGGCGCTGCTGTGCTCGGTGGTCCTCACCGGCTGCCCTGGAGACTCGGGCGCGCAGTCCCCGATCACGGGCTGCGCCGCCGCCCGTGAGATGCGCGACCTGACATCGACGTCGACCTCGGACGTGGGGATCTCCGAGGTTCGCAGCACGTACCAGCTCGTGAGCCGGAGCCAGCCGCCGTCGGGGCTCAGTGCGCAGTGGAAGACCACCGACGCCTTCATGTGGGACGCCTACAGCACACTGCAAGACCTCGACGACTCCGCGGACCAAGACGTCTTCGAGGCCACCTGGGAACCGCTGGCGGCTGAGCTGGAAGACTCCGACAGCGACGTCGGCCGCGCGGTGCGGGAGATCGTCAGCTACGCCGACGAGAACTGCAGCGAGGCGTCGCTCCCGACGTACGGTGACTGAGTGCGCCTGCTCAGCTACAACATCAAGAGTCTCCTCGTCGACGCCGACGCGGTCCGCGACGTGATCATCGAGACCGCGCCCGACGTCGTCGCCATCCAGGAGCCCACGCGCTACCTCACCGGCGGCCGGCGGCGGATGCGCCGGCTCGCCGCGGCGACCGGCATGGTCTGCGTCATCCCCGGCGGCAGCCCCTTCGGGGCCTACACGACCGCGCTGCTGGTCTCCGCGCAGCGGGCGCCCGACGTCGTGGCCCGACGTGGACGGCCGCTGTCGTGGCGGTGGTGGCGACGGCGTGACCTGGTGGCCTGGCCCACCCGCCGCGGGTGCGCCGTCGTGGACCTCGGGGGCGTCGTGGTGATCTCGGTGCACCTGGGCCTGGACGCGCGGGAGCGGGCTGAACACTGCGAGGAGATCAACGCGCTGATCGAGCGCTACGGTCCCGAGCGGTGCGTCGTCGCCGGAGACCTCAACGAGACCCCGGACGGGCCGTCGTGGGCGGCGTTGAGCCGGCACCTGCGAGACATGGCGCCCGGGTCGACGGTGGGGACCTTCCCGGCGCCGGTCGGGCGTCGGCGCATCGACGGCGTGCTCGCCGGCGCGGCGATCACCGGCGGGCCGAGCGAGGTGCTGCACACGGCGGCGGCCCAGCGGGGCAGCGACCACCTGCCCCTGGTGTGTGACCTGGGCATCGACCTCGAGGCACCGGCGGCCGGGTGAAAAAGGGCTGACCGCATGGGCAGTTGTCCCCGTCCCTGCCCCTTGCAGGAAACCTTCAGCAACCGCGAGCATTAGTCCCATGACTACACACATGAAGCGCCTGACCGCCGGGGCCGGCGCCGCTGTTCTCCTGGCTGCACTGGTCACCGGATGCAGCAGCGACGACGCCTCCATCGAGGAGTTCTGCGCACAGGGAGAGGCCCTCACCGAGAGCACCGCCCTCGACGACGTCGACTTCACCGACTCCGAGGCAGTCGACAAGGCCGCGGACGAGATGATCTCGCAGCTCAAGTCGCTCGACGCCCCGAAGGAGATCGCTGACGACTGGGCCGTCGTCACCGACGCGATGGACCAGTACCTGACCGCCGTCAAGGACATCGACCCCACCTCCGAGACCGCCGCTGACGACCTGATGGCCGTGACGGACCTCATGTCCTCCGACGAGGTCACGACGGCGAGCGACAACGTCGACACCTTCACCACCGAAAACTGCGAAGCCTGAGCCTTTTCGTTCCAGCGCTTCGTCTGACAGGAGGCGGTCCCCTCGGGGGCCGCCTCCTGTCATGTACCCGGTCCGGGGGAAGATAGGTCCCATGCCTCTCGGTGACCCCACGATCGACCCGACCCTCCTGCCGCTGCTGCGCACCGACCTCGCCGCCGCGTCCTACACCGTCGACGGCGTCGAGGACTTCCTCGGCCCGCTCGCCGCCGCAGCCCTGCACCGGGAGCAGGCGGTGCCCGCCCTGCGCGTCGCGCGCGCCGCGCTCGGTGGTGCGGCGGGTGGTGCTGGGCGGACCGCGGCGTCGGGCAGGCTGCCCGAGCCCCGCGCGGTGCTCACCGCGCTGTTCCTGCTGGGGATGGAGGTCACCCGCGCCGAGCTCGACGCGGCGCTGCCCGGCGTCGGGACGGACGGCGCCGCGCGTCTCGGCCTCGTCGTCGCGGCGGGAGCCGGACCCGACGACGGCGTCCGCGCGCTGCTCGACCTGCGCCCCTACGCCGCCGCCGACGCCGCCGGACCGGTGTCCTGGTGGCTCGCCTCGGACCTGGGCGAGCTCGCGACAGGTCGCCGCCTCGCCGGCGACCACGTGCTCGGTGCCGGTGGCGCCTCGATCACCCTGGCGCAGGTGACCATGCGCACCCCCGTCGACCGGGTGCTCGACCTGGGCACCGGCTGCGGCATCCAGGCGCTGCACGCCTCCCGCCACGCCAGGTCCGTCGTCGCAACGGACATCTCCCGCCGCGCGCTGGCCTTCGCGGAATTCAACGCTGCCCTCGACGAGGTGCGCCTCGACCTGCGAGAAGGGTCGATGCTCGAGCCGGTCGCCGGGGAGCTCTTCGACCTCGTCGTGTCGAACCCGCCCTTCGTCATCACCCCGCGGGCCGCAGGCGGCGGCACCATCCCGGACTACGAGTACCGCGACGGCGGCCGCGCCGGCGACGACCTCGTACGCGACCTCATCCAGGGCGTCGGTGACGTCCTCGCCCCCGGCGGGGTCGCCCAGATGCTCGGCAACTGGGAGCACCGACGCGGTGAGGGTTGGATGGACCGGGTCGGGGGATGGCTCGACGAGGCCGGGCTGGACGGATGGGTCATCCAGCGCGAGGTCCTTGACCCCGCGGAGTACGCCGAGACGTGGATCCGTGACGGCGGCACCACCCCCGAGCGTGAGCCCGCTGAGTGGGCCGCGTCCTATGAGGCGTGGCTCGACGACTTCGCCAGCCGCGACGTCGAGGCGGTGGGCTTCGGCATCGTCACCCTGCGCAAGCCGGTCGCCGGCACCGGGGCGAGCCTGCGCCGGCTGGAGGAGCACACCGGGTCGGTGCGCCAGCCGCTCGGCGGGCACCTGGCCGTCTCGCTCGCCGCCCACGACTGGCTCGAGGCCCGCGACGACGCCGCGCTCGCCGGGTCACGGCTCACCGTGGCGCCGGACGTCAGCGAGGAGCGCTACCTCACCCCGGGCGCGGGGGACCCCAACGTGGTCATCGTCCGCCAGGGCGACGGCCTCGGTCGCGGCATCCACGCCTCGGCCGGGTTGGCGGCCCTGGTCGGGGCGAGCGACGGAGAGCTCACGGTCGGCCAGCTCACCACGGCGATCGCCTCCCTCTTCGAGGTACCCGCCGGGGAGCTCGCAGGCGAGCTGCTGCCGGCGGTGCGCGGCCTGGTCCGCGACGGCTTCCTCGTCCCGGCCTGAGGCCTGACCGACCGCTCGCACCCGCCCGCGTTCAGCCCTCGGCGGCCGCGCTCGTCGACGCCGCGCGCGGGTTGCGGGGCAGGGCGACCTCGAAGGTCGCCCCGGTCGCCGGGGCAGGGGCCGAGCGGACGGTGATCTCTCCGCCGTGGGCGGCGACGATCGCCTGGGCGATCGCCAGGCCGAGCCCGGTGGACCCGCCGTCGCGGTTGCGGGCGGAGTCCCCGCGGCTGAAGCGCTGGAACAACGACGACGCGAGGGACGCCGGGATGCCCGGGCCGTCGTCGGACACGACGACGACGACGCGCTCGCGCTCGGGGCGCACCGACAGCGTCACGGTGGTGCCCGGCGGGGTGTGCACCCGGGCGTTGCCGAGCAGGTTCGTGAACACCTGGCGCAGCCGGGCCTCGTCGCCGACGACGACGGCGTCGGGGGGCTCAGGCAGGTCGGCGTCGTCCTCGCCGCCGGGCAGCTCGAGGCGCCACACGTGGTCGCGGCTCGCGGCGTGGGCGTCCGCCGCGGCGTCGATGGCCAGGACGGTGAGGTCCACCTCGGCACGCTCGAGCGGGCGGCCGGCGTCGAGACGAGCGAGCAGCAGCAGGTCCTCCACGAGGGCGCTCATCCGCGAGGCCTCGGACTCGATCCGGTCCAGTGCCCGCAGGGTGCCGGCGGGCACCACGTCGGGGGAGCGGCGCACCAGCTCCGCGTAACCGCGGATGGAGGCGAGCGGGGTGCGCAGCTCGTGGCTGGCGTCCGCGACGAACTGGCGCACCTGCGTCTCCGACTCGTGGCGGGCGGCGAGGGAGGTCTCGACGTGCCCGAGCATCCGGTTCAGCGCCGCGCCCACCGTGCCCACCTCGGTCCGCTCGTCGGTGTCGACCGGGTCCACCCCGGGGATCTGGGCCACCTCACCGCGGTCCAGCGGCAGCTCGGAGACGCGGATGGCGGTGTGGGCGACCCGCTCGAGGGGACGCAGGGAGCGTCGCACGAGGATGGTCGCGGCTGCGGCGGCGACCCCCGCGGCGAGCACGATGAGCAGGATCTCGACCGTGACGTAGGACCGCAGCGGCTCGTCGGCCGTGGTCGTGGGCAGGGCGGTGATGACGCGGTCACCCAGGACGGTGGTCGCAGAGATCGCGCGGTAGGAGCCCAGGTCGCTGAGGTGGACGGGATGGATCTGCCCGTCCGTAGGGACGGCCAGGAGCTCGGCGAGCTGGGCGTCGGTCACCTCGGTCAGGGTGCCGGAGTCGTCGGGATAGGTCGCCTGGACCACCTCGGAGCCGGAGAAGAAGACGTCGATGGTGCCGGCGCCCTGCCCCGGGATCTGTCCGGGCTGGTTCGCTCCCGGGGGCTGGTCGGTCGGAGACGGGGAGCCCAGGATCCGCGGTCGGTTGACCGCGCGGTCGCTCGCCTGGGTCAGCTGGGCGTCGACCTGGTCGAGCAGCTGGCTGCGCAGCGCGAGGGTGGAGGCGACCGCCATGAGCGTGCAGATCACCAGGACGAGGCCGATGAGCAGCGTGACGAGCTGGCGGCGCAGGGTCCACGGCCGGCGAGGTCGTCCCGCGTGCGCGGGGGTCACTCAGCCGGTCCGGCGGGCTTGAGCACGTAGCCGACGCCGCGCAGGGTGTGGATCATCGGCTGGCGACCGGCGTCGATCTTGCGGCGCAGGTAGGAGATGTACAGCTCGACGATGTTGGCCTGCCCGCCGAAGTCGTACTGCCACACCCGGTCGAGGATCTGCGCCTTGGACATCACCCGGCGGGCGTTGCGCATGAGATAGCGCAGCAGCTCGAACTCCGTGGCGGTCAAGGAGATCTCCTCCCCGCCGCGGGTCACCTCGTGGGAGTCCTCGTCCAGCACCAGATCGCCGACGACGAGCGTGGCGTCCTGGCGGGCGGCGTTCGCCCCCGCGCGGCGCAGCAGGCCGCGCAGCCGGGCGACGACCTCTTCGAGGCTGAAGGGCTTGGTGACGTAGTCGTCCCCGCCGGCGGTGAGCCCTGCCACGCGGTCCTCGACGGAGTCGCGGGCGGTGAGGAAGAGCACCGGGACGGCGGGCTGGTGCTGGCGGATGCGCCGCAGCACCTGCAGGCCGTCGATGTCCGGCAGCATGACGTCGAGGACGATGACGTCGGGTGAGACCTCACGGGCGAGCTTGACGGCGCTCTGCCCGGTCAGCGCGGTGGAGATGTCCCAGCCTTCGTATCGCAGCGCCGAGGTGAGCAGCTCGGCGAGGTTCGGTTCGTCGTCGACGACCAGGACGCGCAGCGGGCTGCCGTCCGGGCGGGTCAGGCGCGGCTGGGCGGGCTGGACCGGGGTGTCGACGGGGCGGCGCGGCTGGTCGGCGCCGTCGCTGCTGGCTGGCACGGAGGGGGTGGTGACCATGTGTACATGGTGCATCTGGACCCTTCGCGCGGCCTGAGACGAACCTATGAGCCTGCTGTGAACACTGCTGATCGTGCCCAGAGCATCGACGCGTTCTCCGCCGGACCCTCACAGGTCTGACATACCGTTGCGGGGTGAGACCCGACGAGACGACGCGACTGCTGCCCGTGACCGAGCCCTCGGGGCCCGGCTACGGTGGCACCCGCGCGCCGCGGGACCCGAACGACCCGGTCGCGGGCGCACCACGCGGGGGCGGGGGCTCGAGCCCGGGGAAGCGACAGCACGGCACCCGCCACGTCCCCAGGCTCCCGCGGGTGCTGGCCGTCGTCGTCGCCCTCGCTGCTGCGGCAGCCACGGTGGCGCTGTGGCGGATCTTCGTGGGGACGCACCAGGGGCAGGTCGTCGAGGAGCTGGCCTATGACGGCGCCCTGCTGGGCCGCAACTGGTTGTGGACCGTCGCCGAGCCGCTGCTCGACGTCGTCTCGGTGAGCTTCATCGTGCTGGGCACCGTGGTGTCGATGGGCGTGGCGCTGCTGCGGCGCCGGTGGAGCCTGGCCATGCAGGTCGCCGTGGTGGTCGTCGGCTCGAACGTCACGACCCAGTTCCTGAAGTACTCCGTCTTCGACCGGGTGAACCTCGGCGGGGAGAGCTGGTGGCAGAACAGCCTGCCCAGCGGTCACACGACCGTGGCGGCCTCGGTCTCGGTGGCCCTCGTGCTCGCCGTCCCGCGCACGGCCCGCCCGCTCGTGGCGCTGCTCGGCGCCGTGTACACCGGCGCCACCGGGATCTCCACCCTGGTGGGCCAGTGGCACCGGCCCAGCGACGTCGTCGCGGCCCTGGCCGTGGTGCTGTTCTGGGGGGCGCTCGCCTGCGCCCTGACTACGTCGTCCTCCCTGGACCCGGCCCCGTCCTCCGGCGCTCGCGGCGCTCGCGGCGCCAGCCGTGCCGCCCGCGGCTCCGGCGCCGGATGGGTTCTCGCGGTGCTCTCGGCGGGGGCCGTCGTCGGAGGAGTCGCGGCCGCGTGGGCGCTGCGTCACACCATCGACGTGGTGGAGTCCGCGGCCGTGATCACCCGCCGCGAGGAGACCATCGCCTACCTCGGTGGGGCCGGTGCCGTGGTCGCGGCGACGGCTGTGGTCTTCGCCCTGCTCCTGGCGCTCCGCCAGACCGTGGCGCGCAGCACCGCGCGAGTTCCGGTGTGACGAGCGTGCCATGAGGCCGTAGGCTGCCGAGTTGGGCGCCCGTGCAGCAACCGATGCTGCTCACTGAGCGCCAACCGAACCTCCGCAGTCCTCGTCACGGAAGCAGGCCCTTGTATGTCCGCTGGTCGCAAACTCGTCATCGTGGAGTCGCCCGCCAAGGCGCGCACGATCGCCGGCTACCTCGGCGACGACTACGAGGTCGAGGCGAGCGTCGGGCACATCCGTGACCTGCCGCAGCCGTCCGAGCTGCCCGCGGACATGAAGAAGGGGCCCTTCGGCAAGTTCGCAGTGAACGTCGACGGCGGCTTCGAGCCGTACTACGAGGTCTACGCGGACAAGAAGAAGAAGGTCTCGGAGCTGAAGAAGCTCCTCAAGGACGCCGACGAGCTCTTCCTCGCCACCGATGAGGACCGCGAGGGCGAGGCCATCGCCTGGCACCTGCTCGAGGCGCTCAAGCCCAAGGTTCCGGTCAAGCGCATGGTCTTCCACGAGATCACCCGCGAGGCCATCCACCGCGCGCTCGAGAACACCCGCGAGCTCGACACCCGCCTCGTCGACGCCCAGGAGACGCGCCGCATCCTCGACCGTCTCTACGGCTACGAGGTCTCGCCCGTGCTGTGGCGCAAGGTCCGCCAGGGCCTGTCCGCCGGTCGCGTGCAGTCGGTGGCCACCCGCCTCGTCGTCGAGCGTGAGCGTGAGCGGATGGCCTTCGTCTCCGCGAGCTACTGGGACGTCTCCGGGGAGTTCACCACCCAGTCCGGCCCCGACGCCGGGGAGTGGTTCTCCGCCAAGCTCGCCCAGGTCGACGGTGCCCGCGTGGCCTCCGGCCGTGACTTCTCCGACGCCGGTGTGCTCAAGTCCCCGGGCGGCGTGGTGCACCTGGACGAGGCAGCGGCCACCGCCCTCGTGTCCGCGCTGGCCGACCAGCCCGCCCAGGTCTGCAGCCTGGAGACCAAGCCCTACACCCGCCGCCCGGCGGCGCCGTTCACCACCTCCACGCTCCAGCAGGAGGCCTCGCGCAAGCTGCGGATGTCCTCTCGCCAGACGATGCGCACCGCGCAGTCGCTGTACGAGAACGGCTACATCACCTACATGCGTACGGACTCCCCGTCGCTGTCCACGCAGGCCACCGACGCCGCCCGGCGCCAGGCTGCCGAGCTGTACGGGCCCGAGTTCGTCCCGTCCGCACCGCGCGTCTACACCGCCAAGAACAAGGGTGCGCAGGAGGCCCACGAGGCCATCCGCCCCGCCGGTGACTCCTTCCGCACCCCCGCCCAGGTCTCCCGGGAGATCAGCGGCGACCAGTTCAAGCTCTACGAGCTGATCTGGAAGCGCACGGTCGCCTCGCAGATGGCTGACGCCCGCGGGTCCACCGCCTCGGTGCGTCTGGCCGTGACCGGCACGCTGGGCGCGGACGCGCCCACCATCGGCCGTGCCTCCGCCGGGTCCACGACCGAGGCCGTCTTCGCGGCGTCGGGCACGGTCATCACCTTCCGCGGCTTCCTCGCCGCCTACGAGGAAGGCCGCGACACCGAGCGCTACGACACCGAGGGCGCCTCGAAGAAGTCCGACGACGACGCGCGCCTGCCGCAGATGGCCGAGGGCGACGACCTCACCTCGCGCGACCTCACCGCGGACGGCCACGCGACCTCCGCACCGCCCCGCTTCACCGAGGCGAGCCTGGTGAAGGCCCTCGAAGAGCGCGGCATCGGCCGCCCGTCGACGTACGCCTCGACCATCTCGACCATCCAGGACCGCGGCTACGTGCTCAGCCGCGGCCAGGCCCTCGTGCCCAGCTGGCTCGCCTTCGCGGTGATCCGCCTGCTCGAGGAGCACTTCGGTCAGCTCATCGACTACGACTTCACCGCCGGCATGGAGGCTGACCTCGACGCGATCGCGGCCGGTGACACCGAGCGGGTGGCCTGGCTGACGAAGTTCTACTTCGGTGACGACGGCTCCGGCGTGTCCAGCGGCGAAGGCCTGCACGAGCTCGTCGAGAACCTCGGCGACATCGACGCCCGCGAGATCAACTCGATCGCCATCGGCGACGGCATCGTCCTGCGCGTGGGTCGCTACGGCCCCTACATCGAGGACACCGCCGCGCCGGTCGCCGAGGGCGAGAACCCCCCGCGCGCCTCCGTGCCCGACGACGTCGCCCCCGACGAGCTGACCGTCGCCAAGGCGCGCGAGCTGCTCGAGACGCAGGGCGAGGGTGACCTCGTCCTCGGTCAGGACCCCACCACCGGGACCACCATCGTGGCCAAGGGCGGGCGCTACGGACCGTACGTGACCGAGCTGCTGCCCGAGCCGGAGTTCGAGGAGGGCCTCTCGGCCGCTGCGCTCAAGCGTGCCAAGGCCGCGCTGCCCAAGCCGCGCACGGCCTCGCTGCTCAAGACGCAGTCGCTGCAGACCATCACCCTCGAGGACGCGCTGCAGCTGCTGTCGCTGCCTCGCGTGGTCGGGGTGGACCCCGAGACCGGTGCGGAGATCACCGCGCAGAACGGTCGCTACGGGCCCTACCTGAAGAAGGGCACCGACTCCCGCACGCTGCCGAGCGAGGAGGCCATGTTCACGGTCACCCTCGAAGAGGCGCTGGAGATCTACGCCCAGCCCAAGCGCGGGCGCGGCGCCACAGCCGCACCGCCGCTCAAGGAGCTGGGCGAGGACCCGACGTCGGGCAAGCCGATCGTCATCAAGGACGGCCGCTTCGGCGCGTACGTCACGGACGGCACGACCAACCGGACGCTGCCCAAGGACATCACCATCGAGGCGATCACCCACGAGCAGGCTGTCGAGCTGCTCGCGGAGAAGCGCGCCAAGGGCCCGGTGAAGAAGACGACCAAGGCGGCGGCGGCCAAGAAGGCCCCGGCGAAGAAGGCTCCGGCCAAGTCGGCTGCCAAGACGACGACGGCGAAGACGACGACGCCCAAGACGACCGCGACGAAGTCGACGACGGCCAAGAAGGCTCCCGCCAAGAAGACTGCGGCCGAGTAGGTCGCAGCAGATGATCGGGCGGCGCGTGGACCACGCGCCCCCGCAGGTCACAGCCTTCGGCTAGCGTTGGGCCATGACTTCCCACACTGACGTGACGACAGCTCTCTCCCTCGTTCCGGCCACCGACCAGGCGCCGGCCGTGCGGTGGGGCATCCTGGGTGCCGGGTGGATCGCCGGAAGCTTCGCCGAGGCTGTGACCAGCGCGACCGCATCGACGGTGCGCGCTGTGGGCTCGCGCTCGGCCGCCAAGGCCCGCGCCTTCGCCGACGCCCACCTGGGTGCCGACGCCGCGGGAGCGACCGCCCACGGGTCCTACGAAGACCTGGTCACCGACCCCGACGTCGACGTCGTCTATGTCGCCACGCCGCACTCCCACCACCGCGAGCACGCACTGCTGGCCATCGCGGCGGGCAAGCACGTCCTCGTGGAGAAGGCGTTCACCCGCAACGCCGCCGAGGCCGAGGAGGTCTTCGCGGCCGCGCGCGACGCCGGGGTGTTCGTCATGGAAGCCATGTGGACCCGGTTCCTGCCGCACGTGGCTGCGATCCACGCGGCCATCGCCGACGGGGAGATCGGCGAGATCATCACCCTCGCCGCCGACCACGGCCAGTTCTTCGACGTGGCTGACACCCACCGGCTGGTCAACCCTGACCTGGCCGGCGGTGCGCTGCTCGACCTCGGGGTGTACCCGGTGTCCTTCGCCCACGACATCCTCGGGGTGCCCGAGTCGATCACGGCGGTGGGGACGCTCACCGAGACCGGCGTCGACGGCCAGGTCTCGATGATCTTCGACTATCCCGGTCGCACGCAGGCCGTGCTGACCACGACGCTGTGGGCGGCCACGCCGACCACCGCCACCATCACCGGGACCGCCGGGCGCATCGAGATCGACGGCGCCTTCTACGCGCCCACGTCCATGCGCGTGGTGCGCCACGACGGCACCGTCCGGGAGGTGGCTCGCCCCGATGTCGCCGGGCTCGCCTTCGAGGCGGCCGAGGTTGCGCGCCGGGTGCACGCCGGTGACACCCAGTCCGACCGGATGAGCTGGCAGAGCACGCTGGACGTGCTCGGCTCGCTCGACGAGGTCCGCCGCCAGGTCGGCGTCGTCTTCCCCGGTGAGGGTGCAGCATGACCGCCCAGCCGGTTCTCCTGTCCGGGGTCGTGGGGGATCCCCTCGAGGCGCCGCCGCTGCGGTGGGGCGTGCTCGGTGCGGGGTACATCGGCGGGTCCTTCGCTGACGCGGTGACCCACCACACGACGAGCACCGTCCTGGCGACGGGGTCCCGTGAGGTGGCCAAGGCGGTGAAGTTCGCCGCCGAGCACGGCATCGACCGCGCCTACGGCTCCTACGAAGAGCTCGTGGCCGACCCGGACGTCGACGCGATCTACGTCGCCACGCCGCACTCCCACCACCACGACCACGCGCTCCTGGCGATCGGCGCGGGCAAGCACGTGCTGGTGGAGAAGGCGTTCACCCGTAACGCGGCCGAGGCGCGCGAGGTGATCGACGCCGCCCGCAGCGCGGGGGTGTTCGTCATGGAAGCGATGATGACCCGCCACCTCCCGCACATGGTGGCCCTGACGGAGATCATCGGCCGAGGTGACATCGGTGAGGTCCGTGAGATCCGCGCGAGCTTCGACGTCGACGTCCCCTTCGACCCCCAGCACCGCATGTTCGACGCCGATCTCGCCGGTGGTGCGCTGCTCGACCTGGGCATCTACCCGTTGTCCTTCGCGGTCGACCTGCTTGGGTCGCCGGACGAGGTGCGGGCGAGCGGTCTGCTGACGCCGACCGGCGTGGACGCGCAGGAGACGATCGTGCTGCGCTACGGGCAGCAGGCGCTCGCCACCTTGAGCACGTCGGTGCGCACCTCGCGGCCGCAGACGGCGACGATCATCGGCTCGGCCGGGCGGATCGACATCGCCGAGAGCTACTTCCTGCCCACCACCTTCACTGTGACGACCGCGGACGGCACGGCGACCAGCTACGACGGGCTGCTGCGTTCGGAAAGCGGAGAGGTGTACTCCGAGGGCAAGCAGTTCGAGGCCGCCGAGGTGGCACGGTGCGTGGCTGCCGGGCTCACGGAGAGCCCGCGGATGACCCTCGACCAGTCGCTGGAGCTCATGGAGCTCATGGACGAGGTCCGCGCACAGATCGGGGTGCGCTACCCGGGGGAATGACGCTCGCTGGTGCTGGTGCTGGTGCTAGTGGTGTTACTGGTGGCGCCGGGGGTTCCGGCGCCGGGGGTTCCGGCGCCGGCGGGGCCAGGCGCCGGCGGGGCCAGGTGACTGACGGCGGAGTCAGGCCGCGTCGGTTGGCGGGGGCGTGACCGGAGCCTGGACCACGTAGCTGCTGCCGTCCGGCCCGACGACGCGGGTCAGCTCGGTGCGCAGCGCGGCGTCGCGGCCACGCTCGGCCTCGGAGGGCTCGCGCAGGGGCGCGGTGGAGTCGCCCACCTGGGCCGGGCCGAAGATCGGCAGCAGGCCCTCGGTGATGCGCATCCCGCGGGACTTGCGGGCTGCGCGCTTGGTCGAGCGACGTCCGAACATCTGAGCTTCCCCACATCGTGGTGCACTCTTGGTGCACAAATGATTTGTGTACCAACATTAACCCGGCTGTGCCTACGATGTCACTGTGACGTCCACGCAGCACTCCCCGGACCCTGATTCCGCCACGCCCGCTACCGCCACGCCCGCTACCGCCACGCCCGCTACCGGTGTCCCCGCGTCTGCGGACGCCGCGGGAGAGCTGGACCCGCTCGCGCTGGAGAGCCAGGTCTGCTTCGCGCTGTCGGCCGCAGCGCGGGCCATGGTGGCGATCTACCGTCCGCTGCTCGAGCCGCTGCGGCTGACCCATCCCCAGTACCTCGTCATGCTCGCTCTGTGGCAGCACGGCGACCTATCCCTCACCGAGATCGCGGCCATGGTGCACCTCGACCCGGCCACGGTGACCCCGCTCGTCCGCCGCCTGGAGACCCTGGGATACGTTCACAAGACCCGGTCCGACCGCGATGCACGGGTCGTCACGATCTCCCTGACGGAGGTGGGCCAGGCTCTGCGTTCCGTCGCCGAAGGGATCCCCGCCCAGGTGGTCGCCCGCACGGGGATGTCCGCCGCCGAGCTCACCGACGTCCGTCACACCGTGTCCACTGTCATCGACGCCGGCCGCCGTGCAGGCGTGCTCTGACCCTGTCGATCACATCCCTGGCGTCCCTCGGTTCACCAGCCCTCGAAGGGCCGTTGGCTCATGAATCGGTCAGTTCTCTGGCCGCCGACCTCACCGACGGCCTCCATGGTGGGGCGCAGACGAGTGCTCCTGCTGGTGGTTGTGGCTGTCTCGGCGGGTGGATCAGGCTGTCGTCCCGGGCCTGTGCCGGCCCGTTCGGCCGTACGCCGGGGCGTGCCGTCCCCTGCCGCTCTCCTGCCAGCCATACCTGCGCCGACGGGAGACCTCGATCTCGCGGCGACTCCTGTGCCGCGTTGGGTGCCCGTCTCTGCCCGCGTGAGGGGCTCCGTCGTGGTCCCTGGGGACGCTGAGCGGTGACGGGCAACCCGGACGACCATCGCGCCGGTGGAGTCGGGGCGGACGGTGAGGTTGTTCTTGTGGACCTCGTGGTGGTGGAAGACGCAGAGCAAGATGCCGTTGGCGATCGAGGTCTCGCCACCGTCGCGATCCCACCAGTCGATGTGGTGGACCTCGCACCAGCGGGATGGCTGCGTGCACCCGCGAAACTGGCAGTGGCGGTCTCTGGCGATGATGGCTCGGCGTTGTTCGCCAGAGTAGAGGCGAGCGGTTCGGCCAAGATTGATGGGGACGTCCTCGGCATCCACGACGACGCGCGTGACCTGGGCATCGCACAGTATCCGGGCCAGCTCGTTGAGCGGCACGGGAGTGCCGTCCTCGAAGATCGCCGGCTCCACCGGACCCGGCGCCCTCGTGTCTCCCGGTGGCCTTGACGGCCCTGGTGGCGCGGAGCCATGCGTGGGCGTGCCCGCCAGCCGGGTGTCGCCACCAGCCCCCGTCTCGCCATCTGCTGTCTCGATGGCGCACTTCCCCACGCGGGCGCGGCGTCGGAGCTCGCGGCGGGCCTCGACGAACGTGGCCTCGGTCATGATGAGCGACACGTGCGGCCGCACGAGGGCCCCGGTCTTGAGCGTCCCACCCGCTATGGCGACCTGTGCGACGTCGACCAGGGCGTCGGCGCACCGCTGGCCGTAGTCACGGTCGTCATCGGCACCAGGGCGGGTCATCGCCGCCTCGACAGCCAGCTGCAGGGTGCGTCCGGCCACCTCGTCCAGGAACCCTTTGACGTGCGTGCCGGCCGCTGTGGTGCTGATCGTCAGGTACCGGCGACGACGGATCTCCTCGTGCGTCGCGTCGTGGGCGACGCTGTCGCGGCGGGCCAGCCAGCGGTCGGCGGTCTTGGAGAAGGTGTCGGCGTCCTGCCCGCGGGCCAGGTCCAGCAGCTCCACGTGGTCGTCAGCGCTCAGCGCACCGGCGCTCGTGCGGTCCGCCGCCTTGCGAACCCTGCCCAGCACCTGGGCGTGGACCAGCGTGACCTCCCCGGCGGCCAGCGCGACGGACGTCTCGGGGGACTCGGCCAGCACGGTGGCCACGTTCACCTGTGTCCGAGCGGTCCGGAGCCCTTCCCCTGACATGTGCCCGCGCCAGGCCTCGAAGGAGGGGAAGCCGGAAGCCTTCCAGACCGCACTGTCCCGCTCAGCGACCAGCAGGGCCGCCCGCTCCGCCGTCAACGCTGCGATCGACGTGTCCAGCGCCGCGATCCGCGCGCACCGCGTCCGCGACTGTTCTGTCGCCGACCGCGTCAGCCCGGCCTCGACCACGGGCGCTGCGACGAGCGCCTCCGCTGCTTGCGTGCTGCCTGCCACGACTCACCGCCTGACGTCAGTGTCGAAGACCCAGGGAGCCGCGGAATCACGCGCCTCCCACCTGCTGTCTCGACTCTAGGCGGACCCACTGACACACCATCGACGTGGCGTCGGGTGAGCTCAGCTCAGAGCGCTCCCGACCGGTCGACCACCCGCAGCGTGCCGTCCTCGAGCACCACGACTCCCACCTGCCCGACGCCGGCGGCGTAGGCGTCCGCGTCCAGCTCGGCCAGGTCGTGGGTGCCGTCGACGGCCAGCGTGGCGCAGCCTGCCGCGCGCCCTGAGGCCAGCCCCGCCGGTGCGTCCTCGACGACCAGGCACCGCTCGGGCGCGAACCCGAGACGCTCGGCCGCCAGCGCGAAGGGTTCAGGGTCGGGCTTGCCGTGCGAGACGTCGTCGGCCGTGACGACCACGTCGGGGGCCGTGATGCCGGCCGCCGCGATCCGGACGTGGGCCAGTGCGCGCGTGCAGCTCGTGACGATCGCCTTGCGCTCGGCGGGCAGCGCGGCCAGGAGAGCGGCGGCGCCGTCGAGCAGCTCGACGCCGCTCGTGTCGGCCAGCTCGATGGCGTTGATCCGGTCCAGGGCGGCGTCGACCGCCTCCGGCGCGACCAGCCGCTCGACCAGCGTGCGCGCGGGCGTCCCGTGGGCGATCGCGAAGGTCGCACCGTCGAAGCCGTACTCGTCGGCCCACTGCGACCAGGAGCGGTCGACCGCGGCGATCGAGCTGATCAGCGTCCCGTCCATGTCGAACAGGAGCGCGTCGAAGGTGCGGTCAGCGAAGGCGAGGCCAGGAGTGAGCATGACCTCGACCCTACGTCGGTCCCCGTGGCGCAGTCACAACCGGCTGACCGCAGTGTGGGTGGTCGCGGATAGGCTGGGGCCGTGAGTTCACAGCAGCAGTCAGGGTTCTTCATCTCCTTCGAGGGAGGCGACGGCGTCGGCAAGTCCACCCAGTCGCGCCTGCTGGGGGAGTGGCTCCGGCTCGCCACCGGCCGTGACGTCGTCTGGACGCGTGAACCTGGGGGGACCGAGCTGGGGAAGGTGCTGCGCCAGGCGGTGCTGCACGGGGACCACATGGACCCGCGCACCGAGGCGCTGCTCTACGCAGCCGACCGCGCCCACCACGTGGCCTCCCTCATCCGCCCGGCGCTCAGCCGCGGTGACGTGGTCATCACCGACCGCTACCTCGACTCCTCGATCGCCTACCAGGCGGGCGGGCGCACCCTGGCCATCGACGAGGTCGAGAAGCTCTCCCTGTGGGCCACCGAAGGTCTGCTCCCGCAGGTCACGATCCTGCTCGACCTCGACCCACGCGTCGGCGCCACCCGTCTGACCGACGCCCCGGACCGTCTGGAGAGCGCCGGTGACGCCTTCCACCAGCGCACCCGCCAGGCCTTCCTCGACCGCGCCGCCCTCGACCCCACTCGGTGGATCGTCATCGACGCCGCGGCATCGATCGAGTCCATCGCCGTCCAGATCCGCGACGAGGTCGCCTCCCGCCTCGGCATCGTGCCCGCGCCGGAGCCCGCCCGCGCGCCTGTCCCGGAGGTGAGCTGACGTGTCCGTCTGGGACGACGTCGTCGGGCAGGAGAGCGCGATCGCGGTGCTGCGCGGGGCGATCGCGGACCCCGACGCGATGACGCATGCCTGGCTGCTCACGGGACCGCCCGGGTCCGGGCGCTCCAACGCCGCGCGCGCCTTCGCCGCCGCGCTGCAGTGCGAGCAGGGCGGTTGCGGCCACTGCCAGGCCTGCACGACGACGCTCGCCGGCACCCACGCCGACCTCACCGTCGTCGCGACGGAGAAGGTGACCATCGCGATCGACGAGGTGCGCTCGCTCATCACCTCCGCCTCCCGCACTCCCTCCCAAGGACGCTGGCGGGTCATCCTCATCGAGGACGCCGACCGCATGGCCGAGCGCACCACGAACGTGCTGCTCAAGGCCATCGAAGAGCCGCCGCCGCGCACCGTGTGGCTGCTGTGCGCCCCGAGCCCGCAGGACGTCATGGTCACCATCCGCTCCCGCTGCCGCGGCGTGAGCCTGCGGATCCCGCCGGTCGAGGATGTCGCCACGTTGCTTGTGAACCGCGACGGCATCGACCCCGCGACCGCGCTGACCAGTGCGCGCGCCGCGCAGTCGCACATCGGCCTCGCCCGCCGCCTGGCCCGCGACGCGGGAGCCCGCGACCGGCGCGCGTCCGTGCTGGCGATCGCCCGACGCATCCGCGGGGTGCCCGACGCCGTCATCGCCGCCGGAGAGCTCGTCGAGGTGGCCCAGGCTGAGGCCAAGGCCGCGACCGAGGAACGGGACGCGGACGAGAAGGCGGCCCTGCTGCGCTCCCTCGGCGCGGAGTCCGGGCAGACGCTTCCCCCGTCGCTGCGCTCCCAGGTCAAGCAGCTCGAGGACGACCAGAAGCGCCGTGCCACCCGGCGCCAGCGTGACGTCCTGGACCGCTCCATGGTCGACCTGCTCTCTCTGTACCGCGACGTCCTCATGGTCCAGCTGCGCGCCGGCGTCGAGCTGGTCAACGTCGAGCTTGACGAGACCGTGCGGACCTTGGCCGAGGAGTCCACGCCCGAGCAGACCATCCGGCGGATGGACGCGATCGGCGTGGCCCGCACCCGGCTCGGAGGGAACGTCTCGCCGGTGCTGGCGCTGGAGGCCATGGCGATCGCGCTGCGTCCGCAGGGCTGAGCCCCCGCGCGGCGCCCGCGCACCACCTGTGGGCAGGCCTTCTTTCCAGGACCTCCTCACCCGCGAGTGTTGTTCGGCGTCGAGGTTCGTTACGTTTGTGTCGTGACCTTTGCCTCTGACGACTCCATCGCGCCCGCACGACCTGCCCAGGAAGCCTCGCCGGCCAGTGGTGACACGCGCCCGCGCACCTTGCGCAGCCGGATGGCCCGCGCCGCCGCCGCGATGCTGGGGACCGTCCTGGTGCTCGCCGCGTGCGCCGACCCCGCCTCCAAGGTCCAGACCGAGGTCAGCCAGGGCGGGAGTGCGAGCGCCGCCCCCACGACCGCCGCCCCGGACCTGGACGGGATCGCCCCGGAGCTGCTGCCCTTCTACGAGCAGACGGTCGACTGGACCTCCTGCGGCTCCGGCTTCGAGTGCGCGGACATCATGGTCCCCCTCGACTGGGACGACCCGACAGGCGAGACCATCACCATCGGCGCCAAGCGCCACCCCGCCGACGAGACGTCGATGGGCACCATCCTCATCAACCCCGGTGGGCCCGGCGGCTCGGGGGTCGATTTTGTGGAGTACACCCCGTTCATCTTCGGCACCGAGCTCCTGGACAACTTCGACATCCTCGGCTTCGACCCGCGCGGGGTGGGGGAGTCCAGCGCCGTCTCGTGCCTGACCGACGCCGAGCGGGACGTCGCCGACGCCAAGACCTACACGACCGACGACGCCGGCCTGGCGCAGATGGCCGCCGACGCCGCGGCCTTCGGCGAAGCGTGCCTGACCAACACCGGCGCCGTGCTCGGTGAGGTGGACACCCAGAGCGCCGCCCGCGACATGGACGTCATCCGCCAGGTGGTGGGCGACGAGAAGCTCAACTACCTCGGGTTCTCCTACGGCACCCAGCTCGGCGCGACCTACGCCGGACTCTTCCCGGAGAAGGTCGGGCGGATGGTGCTCGACGGTGCGATCGACCTGCGCCTGACCCCTCACGAGCAGAGCCTGCAGCAGGCCGTCGGCTTCGAGAACGCCCTGCGCGCCTACGTCACCGACTGCCTCGCCAGCGCCGGCTGCCCGCTGACCGGGACCGTCGACGAGGCGATGGCCCAGGTCAAGTCCCTCTTCGACAAGATCCTGGCGAACCCGCTGCCGACCAACGACCCGGCGCGCCCGCTCACCCAGACCCTGGCCTTCTACGGCATCGCCCAGCCGCTGTACTCCCAGGCGATGTGGCCCACCCTCACCGCCGCGCTCACCGACGCGCTCAACGGTGACGGAACGGCGCTGCTGGCCAGCGCGGACAGCTACAACTCCCGCAACCCCGACGGCACCTACGCCGACAACCAGGGCGAGGCGTTCCGCGCCATCAACTGCCTCGACGACCGCGGGGAGACGGACCGGGCCACCATGGACGCCGAGGCGGCTGAGATCATCGCGGCCGCTCCGACCATGGGAGAGTTCTTCGGTTACGGCGGGCTCGGCTGCGAGAGCTGGCCGTTCCCGCAGGTCGATCAGAACTTCGACCTGTCCGCCAAGGGCGCGCCGCCGATCCTGGTGATTGGCACGACGAACGACCCGGCCACCCCGTACGTGTGGGCCGAGGGCCTGGCCGACCAGCTCGACTCCGGCGTGCTGGTGACCTACGACGGCGAGGGGCACACCGCCTACGGCACGTCGAACGCCTGCATCCTCAACACCGTCGACGACTACTTCGTCAACGGGACGGTGCCCGCCTCCGACCCGATGTGCTGACCGCTGGCGGGTGCGCAGCCGGCGCACCCCGCCGGACGGCCGCGCGCCGCGCTCGTCAAGAGACGATCACGAGTCCGCTTCATTTTGGCGTGTGGCCTTCGTGCCAGTAGTGTTAGCGACGGTTCTTCACCTGGGTCAGTGACTCGCTCCGGACACAGGAGAAGCCCGCCGCCTTAGCTCAGTCGGTAGAGCGTCTCACTCGTAATGAGAAGGTCATCAGTTCGATTCTGATAGGCGGCTCAGCAGCGCAAACGGCCCGGTTCCAACGTAAGTTGGAGCCGGGTCTTTGTCGTCCTGGGGGTTGTGGTGTTAGTGTGGGCAGATGATGCGGAAACCGACACTTGTGGCCTTGGTGACTTTCTGTGCTGTGGTGGGGCTCGCCGGATGCTCGAGCGACGGGGGCGACGACGAGTCGATGGACCGTGCCGTGTCATCGCAGGTAGTTATCGCGCTGAGCGACTCCGACGTCGACGAGATCGCGGGGACGCTGTGCACGTTCCTCGAAGAGGGCTCGCCGCAGATCCCTGCGGGAGACCTGGACGCGGCCGCTGAGGCGTTCGCGTTCGTCATGGGGTCCAGTCAGGCGGACGCCGACCATGCCGTGGATGCAGTCGTAGACGCCCGGTGTCCCGGCGTCCGCTAGTCCGGGAGTAGTGCGCCGGGTCAGGTAGTCCGCGTAGAGATCGTCTTCGTCCGGCTCCCCGACGCCGAACCGCGCCCAGTCCTCGACGCTGATGAAGCCTGCGCGCCGTCCGTCCCGTGAGCGGCTTCGGCGGTCGCCTCGACGATCCGGTCCGCGGTGTCGTGGCCGAGCACGGGCCACACCCCGGAGGACCCCCGACGGTGGCTCGACACCAGGTGGGTGTCGATGATCCCCACAGCCTCCATGAGCGCGCGCATGGTCACCGGTCCGACGAAGACGAACCCCCTGGCCCGCAGTGCCTTGGACAGGGCGAGGGACTCCGGTGACCGCGTGGGGATCTCCTCGATGGTCCGCGGGGCTGGGGTGGCTACCGGCTGGTGGGCCCACACGAGCTCGACGAGCCCGCCGTCCTCGCGCAGGGCGATCGTGGCGCGAGCGTTGGTGATCGTCGCGAGGATCTTGGCGCGGTTGCGCACGATGCCCGCGTCAGCCAGCAGCCGGGCGACGTCGGCGTCGTCGAAGCGGGCCACGGCGTCGGGGTCGAAACCGGCGAAGGCCTCGCGGAAGGCGGGGCGCTTGCGCAGGATCGTCGCCCACGACAGCCCGGACTGGAAGGCCTCGAGGCTGATCCGCTCGAACATGCCGCGCTCGTCGCGCACGGGCATGCCCCACTCGGTGTCGTAGTACTCGCGCAGCAAGGGGTCACGGGCGGCCCAGGCCGGCCGGGCCAGCCCGTCCTCCCCGACGACGACGTCGCTCATGCCGGCTCGGGCCGCCGCGTGCTGGCAGCGGTGAGTCCGCTGACGGTCATGACGAGGAGGGCACCGAGGACGACGAGGAGAGGCGCGGTCCACCCGTCGGTGCGCGTGTGGATGGCACCGAGGGCGAAGGGGCCGACGGCAGCAGCGGTGTAGCCCAGCGCCTGCACCATCGCCGACATCCGGCGGGCCTCGCCCTGCGCGCGCGAACGCTGCACCACGAGCGTGAAGATCACGGTGAAGTTGCCCCCCTGGGACATGCCCGCGCACGCCGCCCACACCGGCCAGAGATGGGGTGCCAGGAGCAGGCCCAGCGGAAGGGTCAGCCACAGCGCGCTCATCCCCGCGAACACCGCACGCAAAGACACCCCGCGGGCGACGAGCAGCGGCACGCCGACGCCGCCGATCATGCCGAAGAGCTGGAAGAGCGACGCCGCGCCGCCGGCGCCGGAGTCGCTCATGCCCTGCAGGTCGCCGAGGATCTCAGGCAACCACGTGGTGACGGCGTAGTACGAGAAGGACTGCCCGGCGAAGGCCAGCATGAGGCACCAGGCGATCCCGCGGCGCCAGACCGGGCCGAGGGCGTCGTCGGCGCGGGCCTGGACGAGGTTGACCGGCGTGGCTGCCCGGCCAGCCGTCGCCCGGCGCCACAGGACCATCGCTGTGAGCATGAACAGCGTCCACGCCATGAGGGCCCACTGCCAGCCGACGGCAGCGGCGAGCGGGGCGGTGATGAGGGTGGTGATGACCGAGCCGAGGTTGAGCGCAGCGGTGTACATCCCGGTGACAGCCCCGGCCGAGGCAGCGAAGTCGCGGCTGATGAGAACGGGGACCGCCACGTTGCCGATGGTGATCGCCGCACCGATGATCACGGTCCCCACCAGCGCGAGCTCGAAGCTGCCCGCGGAGCGGATGCAGGTCCCCGCGAACACGCCCAGGAGCGAGAAGAAGATGGCCCGCTCGATGCCGACCTTGGCCAGCAGCACCGAGGCGAAGGGTGCGAAGACCGCGAAGCACAGGACCGGGATGCCGGTAAGCAGCCCGACCGCCTCGGGGGAGACCCCCAGGCCGTCAGCGACCGTGTCGACGATGGGAGCGAGGGAGACGAAGGGGGCGCGGAGGTTGAGCGCGTAGACGAGCATCGCTGCCAGCAGCAAGCCGCTCGATCCGTATATCCGCTGACGGGTGGTGATGACTGCTCTCCCTGTGACGATCGTTCTGTGGACGCCTCAGGCTACGCCAGCGCCGCTGCGGCCCCGGCTGCGGGTGACCGTCGGGGTGGCCGCGCAGGTGGTCCACGGGGTGACGCGCCGGGTGAACCGCACCGTCCTCGCAGGAGGCCTGCATTCACCTGTGGGTCACCCGATTACCCCGTCATCGCGCCGTCGGCGGCTCGTCTCATCAGTAGGTGACTACTCGAGCGTCGGCGGCACACCGCCTCGCGTGCATGACGAGTCCATCC
Source organism: Sanguibacter suarezii NBRC 16159 (assembly GCF_001552735.1). Classification (GTDB taxonomy): domain Bacteria; phylum Actinomycetota; class Actinomycetes; order Actinomycetales; family Cellulomonadaceae; genus Sanguibacter; species Sanguibacter suarezii. Next base: position 492,670 of record NZ_BCRT01000021.1, on the reverse strand, counting down.
ACACGAGCACGACGACGGAGGTGGCGTGATGCACGGAGACAGCCGGTCATGCGGTGCAGCTCGATCGAGGCGGGGCCCCGTCCCGCTGGGTACCGCGGGGGCCAGGGTGGTTGCGGGCGCAGCCGTCGTCGTGCTGTCGATGGTGTGGGTGGTGGTCGGGCTCGGCCCGGGTGCCGCAGCTCCGCTGCGTGCGGTCGCTCCGGTCAGCGAGTTCGAGGCCCCGCGGTGCGACGGGTCGACGACGGTGGACCCCACCGACCCGACCCAGCACTCGGGCCTGGCGAACCTGCTGTCGGTGAGCGGCCCACGCCTGGCTGACTACAACGCCGGAGCGGTGGTTCCGCTCTACGACGCGGCCGGACGGACCGAGGACGCGCCGCTGTGCGGCACCCGCCGGGTCGTCGCGGACGACGGGACCGCGGTGGCTGAGTCCCAGTGGATGTTCTGCACCACCTACGCCGACGACCTGTGCGGCGACGTCGACGAGCTCGGTCAGGGCACAGACAGCGACGGCGCTCCGGTCGGGGCGATGGACACCGCCGCGAGCCACCCGACGCTGTCCGCCGACGCCCAGCGGCTCGTCGGGTACCTCATCGAGAACGGGCACGGCTACGTGGGCGTGGGGGCGGACTACGGCTTCGGTGGGACCACCCGCGCCGACGCCGGCACGTCGACCAACACCCGTCAGGCGCTGCAGGTCCTCGTCTGGTGCATCACCGACCCCGACACTGTCCCCTCGGACGACTTCCGCGCCACCTGCCAGGCGAACCTGCCGGCGCAGGAGCAGGCCCGCCTGCTCGCGCTCATCCCGGTCGAGCCCGTCGTCGAGCTCGACCTCGACTCCTCCGGGCTCACCCACGACGTCGGGGAGACGGCGCGGATCGGGCTGACGACCACCCTCTTCGACCAGCCGATCGAGGTGACCGCGTCACCGCTGGGTGCCTTCACCATCTGCGCCGGGGACGCGACCCTGACGGGCACGACGCTCACCGTCGCACCTCCCGCAGACGCCTCGACGACCGCGGCCCGAGTCGAGCTGTGCGCCACGTCCACCGTCGCTGGCCCGGTGACGGTCTCGGTGAGCGCCGCGCAGGAGCCCCTGCGCCAGGTGTCGTGGAACCGCTCGGCCTCCGTCGCGCCGGCCCGGGTCTGCCAGGTCTTCGCGGCCTTCGTGGACGTCCCGCGCGAGCCGCACGCGTCGACCGCCTCCGCGACCTTCGTCGCTCTCCCGACGCCGACGCCGACACCGACGCCGACGCCGACGCCGGACCCGACACCGACACCGACACCGACCCCGGACCCGACGCCGACGCCCACTCCGCCCCCGACGCCCACGCCCGCCCCGACCCCGGTGCCCACGCCGCTCCTCGACCCGCCCTCGACCGGCCCGGCACCCACCGCCCCGACCACGACCGTGGTGGGCGCCGTCCTCCCGCAGACCCCGGCCACCAACCCGGCCACCACCCCGGCCGCTCGGTCAGCCGTCACTGCGACCGCCACCGCCCGGCAGGGTGACCTGGCCCGCACCGGAGCAGACGCGGGGGCGATGGTCGTGCTGGCCGGGGCCGCCGGACTGGCCGGCGTCGTGCTCGTCGCCGTCAGCAGGAGGGGCCGGCACAGCCGCAGCTGACACGCTCGTCGGGTGCCACCCCGGGCGCCCCAGCTGCCCGCTCCAGCGAGGCTGGTTCTTTTCACCCGGTGGAAAGATCGCAGGTCAGCGTCATGATCGCAGCAGGTGCTTGTCTTTGTTCGATACAGGCTCTGCGCTCTCCACCGTCGTCCAGACGGCGGTGGAGAGCGGGGCATCGGGCGGGACCAGACAGGCGATCGAGTACACGTGACAGACAGGAGCGCGCCTCCTCCCACAGGGACCGCGCACGACGCGGCACCCCGTGCGACCGGGCGCGGCACCGGCGTGTCCCGGTCTGGCGACCGCACCGACGTCGGCGACGAGCACCTGATCGCCCAGACCCGTGACGGCTCCGGAGAGGCCTTCGAGGAGCTGTGGCGACGGCACGCAGCGGCTGGACGGCGGGTCGCGGCCCGGTTCACCCAGGCGAGCGACCCCGAAGACCTCGTCCAAGAGGCCTACCTGCGCATCTACTCCGCCCTGCAGAACGGCAGCGGCCCGGACCTGACATTCCGGCCCTACCTCTATCAGACCATCCGGAACATCGCGATCACGTGGGCGGGCCGCCCCGTCGAGCAGTCGATCGCCGCCCTGGACGACATCTCCGACGGCTCTGACATGAGCACCACCATCCTGGAGAACTCCGTCACTGCCACGGCCTTCCGCAGCCTTCCCGCTCGGTGGCAGTCGGTCTTGTGGTACTCCGAGGTGGAGGGGCTGGAGCCGGCCGAGATCGCCCCGCTGCTCGGGATCAAGGCCGGGGCCGTCTCGGCGCTGGCCTACCGTGCCCGCGAAGGCCTGCGCCGGGCATGGCTGCAGGTCCACGTGAACTCCGACGCGGTCCCGCCGGAGTGCACCTGGGCGGCGGAGCGGATGGGGGACTTCAACCGCGGCGCCCTGCGCGGCGCGACGAAGGCGCGCTTCCAGGAGCACGTCGACGGCTGCACCCGGTGCCTCGCGCTCGTGGACGAGGTCAATGAGATCTCCCGCAAGCTGGGGCTCGTCATGATCCCGATCGTCGTGGGCGTCCCGTGGGACACCTTCGCCGACGTCGACGGTCTCGATGGTCTCGACGGTGCCGACGGTGCCGACGGCGTGGGTTCCGAGTCCAGCTCTGGCGCCGACGTCGCTCCCACCCCCGGCGCCTCCACCGGGCGCACCTCCAAGACCTGGACCGGGCCGGTCACCGTCATCTCGGCTGTGCTGGCTCTCGTGGTGATAGCGGGAGCCTGGTCTCTCAACGGGGCATGGGTGGGTGCGGGCACGACGCTGTCGTTGTCCGCGGTCTCACCGGCCCCGCTGCCCGAGCCTGACCCGTCTGTCGAAGGCTCCGCCCCCGAGGCGTCCCAGCCGGTGGAGTCCGCGGCCCCTCCCGCCGCCCAGCCCGGCTCGGACTACGCCGCGGGCCCGCCCTCTGGTGACCGCGGGCCCGGACGGCTGCTGCCCCCGGCCGTCCCTGAGACCTCCGTCCCGCAGGTGCTTCCCGTTCCGTCCGGGCCCGACGGCGAGGCGGGTCCGCTTCCCGTGCTCCCGCCACCCCCGGCGGAGGACCCAGGCGCTCCGGCGGCACATCCTCCGTGGGGCCTCGATCCCACAGGTCCCGCTGCACCTGTTGATCCCGCTGATCCCGCTGCTCCGCCCGGGCCAGCGGTTCCCGCAGCCCCGGCCATCCCGACCCTCACCGGTCCCGATCCCGCAGACCCGCTGCTGGTCTACCCCACGATGACCGGCACCGCAGAACCCGGGACGACCATCCACCTCGAGGACGCAGCAGGTCGTCTGCTCGCCGAGGTCGCCACCGCCCCGAGCGGTGAGTGGTCGGCCACGATCGGCGTGGACGGCGTGCGGGGTGGAGCCGTCGACCCGTGGTCCGACGCCCTGACCGAGCAGGCCACCGCCGACGGTCTGACGATCACCGCTCGCGCGGTCGACGCGGAGGGCTGGTTCTCCGCGGCGAGCCCGGCGCGCGGTCCGTACACGATGAGCGGCGCTCAGGTGCTCGCGCCGGCAGCCGGCGCCGAGGTCGCCCACAGCGTCGTCGACCACGACAGGAACGGGTTGTACGACGACCTCGACATCGAGATCAGCGGGCTGACCGGCCACTCCGTCCGCGTCTACCTCGACGGTGCCACCTCCGGCACGGTGCACCGGCTCGGGGCCTCACCGGTCTCCCTGTACAGCGCGGGCCTGACGCTGGGAGCGCACACGATCGGCATCCAGTACGTCATCCCCATGCCTTGGCCGGACACCGGCGTAGCGGCTGGGCCGGTGGTCACCCACCCCTTCACGGTCATCACGCCCGCACAGCCGGCAGTCGACCCGGCCGCACAGCCGGAGTCGTTCATCGACGTCCGTGTCATGATGGCTCGGCTGCAGGTCCTGGCCTCGTCCATCGACGGAGCATGACCCGACGGACGCCACCGCGCGAGCCGCCTGGGACACGTACCCGGTGACGAGCCGGAGAACTGCTGCGGCTGGCGCTGCAAGGTTGCCCTGGTCGCAGACATAGGACAGGTAAGACGCACTGTCCTGTGCGCCCCGCCGCGCCTACCGCGCTGATCGCGCCGCCGCGCCCGCCGACGTTTGGAGCCCTCTGTGACGCAGACCAGCCCGAGCGGTCCGCTCAGAGACTCCGAGTGGTTCGAGGGGCTCTTCCGCACCCACGCCCGCGACGTCTTCCGCTTCGTGGTGCGCCGTGCCGCGCGCGACGACGCCGACGACCTCACCGCCGAGGTGTTCACCACCGCGTGGCGCCGCCGCGAGGACGTCCCCGAAGGCTTCGAGCTGGCCTGGCTGTTCCGCACCGCGGGCTTCACGATCGCCAACCACCACCGCAAGAGCCAGCCGGTGCCCGTGGAGACGATGCCCGAGGAGGGCGACCACTCCTCCCCGGAGCTCCTGGTCATGGAGGACCTCGAGGTCCGGGCGGCCTTCGCCCAGCTGGGCGCGCGGGACCAGCAGATCCTGCTGCTCGCCGCGTGGGAGGGGCTCCAGGGAGAGGCCCTGGCCAGCGTCCTGGAGATCTCCCGCTCCGGGGCCGACGCCGCGCTCTCTCGCGCGCGCAGCCGCCTGCGCCAGGCGTGGGACGCCCCGGCCCAGGACGGTCCCGCCGTGATCGAGGGGGCAGCGCCTGCAAGATCGACCGGCTCCACGACACAGACCAAGTAGCCGACCCGGCACCGGGTCCCTCACCTGGAGGTCCCTGATGAGCACCAGCGACATCGATCCGCGCGACGATCACCTGTCCGACGAGCACCCGTCCGACACTGCCTTCGACCGCCTGCGGGCGACCGACCCGGCGGCGTCCGCCGAGCCCGACGCCGCAGTCATCCGGGCCAAGGTGGACGCACCCCTCGCCGGTGCACCCACCACCACACCCGCGGTGGAGACCACCCCAGCAGTGGTGGACCTCGCCGAGCAGCGGCGCACGCGTCGCCCGGCACGCTGGCTGCAGGTCGCCGCTGCCGCAGCGGGCATCGTCGCCGTGGGCGGGGGCGCGTTCTTCGCGGGCCAGCAGAGTGCTGACACGCCGGTCACCGCGCAGTCCTCAGACGCCCGTGACGCCACCGGACCGGCCTCGCCAGAGGGACCGGCCGTCGACGGCGCGTCCCCCGCTCTCGGCTTCTCCGCCGAGGCGCAGCCCGGAGCGCGCGACGAGGCGAAGTCGACCGCGGCGATGGACACGGCCGGATACTTCTTCGGCCGGACCGTCTTCACCTCCTCCGGTCTGTCCGACGCCGCCCCCGCCGCTGCCCAGGCCTGGGGCTACGACCCCTCCACGACCTTCTCCGCCGAGACGGCCGCCCGCGTCGCCGCGGCGCTCGGGGTGGATGGTGACCCGGCCCTGCAGTACGGCTCCTGGCACGTCGGCTCGACGGACTGGACCACGCCCACCGTGGACCTCTCCTCGGACAGCCAGACCTCCTTCTACTACTCCGACCCCACGATCCAGCCGTGGACGGAGGGCTCCACAGCCACCGGTGTGCCGGCCGACGAGGCCGTCGCCGCGCTGACCGCCGTCATGACCGAGCTCGGCCTGGACCCGGCCGGCTACACGATCACCCCCGACGACCAAGACCCGAGCGCGACCTCCGTCATGGCCACCCCGGCGCAGGCCGTCGACGGCAACGGCTCCTGGTACGCCAGCGTGACCACCGAGGGGATGGCCAACCTCAGCGGAGCGCTCGCTCCGCGCGTGGACCTGGGGACCTACGACGTGGTCAGCCCGCAGACCGCCGTCGACCGCCTCTCCGACGAGCGGTTCGGCGCCGCGCAGTCCGGCATCGCCTACGCCGCCGGTGACGTCGGCGTCGCCCGCGGCATGGACTCCATGACCGCCGTGCCCGACGACCCGGCCGCCGTGCCCACGCTGCCGGCGGCGCCGGTCGCCGGAGCAGCCATCGCCTGGCCGGTCACCACGGTGACGATCACCGAGGCGACGCTCACCACGGCGAGCTACGTGCAGCCGGACGGGTCCGTGGTGCTGCTGCCCACGTACACCCTGACCGGCTCGGACACCAGCGTCTGGACGGTCCTGGCCGTCGCGGACGCTCACGTGGACTTCGCCGCGACGAGCTGAGGCTCACGCGGCGTCGAGGCAGGGGGCCTGCAGGGGGAATGTCGAACGACCGGGTGGGGCTGGTGGGTTGTCAGCCTCGCTCGGTCGTTCGTCAGCGTCGTTTGTCAGCGTCCCGCGTCAGCGTGACAGCCGTTGAGCGGGGGTGTCGGTGGCTTCGACGAAGCCGGCGACCCAGTCCGTCTCAGCGGTGATCCACCGCCGTGCCACGGCGTCGACCGGGAAGATCGTGCGGCGGAACGGGTCGTTGCGCACCGCCACCGTGGTGGCGCCGGTCTGCCCGGCAGCGACCATCCACCGGGCACCGCCGCAGTGCTCGCGCCCGCGCGCGACGAGGACGTCCCCGAGCGCGACGCCGAGGGCGGTGATGACGTAGTCCGGGTTCCACCGCTCCCCGTCCGCACGCTCGTGCCAGGCCGTGCAGTAGGTGTCGAACAGCCGGGACAGGTCCGCGGTCGTGGTGATGTCCACGTCCGGGGCGCGCAGGTGGATGCGCAGCTCTTCCATCCACACGAGCTCGACGGGCGTCGGGTCCCGCAGGACCACCTGGCCGTCCGCGCTGGCGTCGCCGAGCCCCGACCGGGGCGACGGTACGCCCCGTTCGTCCTCAGCCACGGTCACGACAGGTCTCATACGCTACTCATCGGCGGCAGGGCGTCGTTTCTGAAGGATTCTCGCTCGCACGGCTGAGCCGAGCAGCACAGATGCGATTACGGTGGTCATGTCACATCCCCGAGGTGAAAGAGGTCTGTCATGACCACCCGTACCGCACGCACCGCCTGGAACGGCACGCTCAACGAGGGCGCCGGCCAGGTTGAGCTCACCAGCTCGAAGGCGGGGACCTTCGACGTCTCCTTCCCCAAGCGGACCGCCGACGAGGCCACCGGCACCACCAGCCCCGAAGAGCTCATCGGCGCTGCGCACTCCTCCTGCTACGCGATGCAGCTCTCCGGAGTCATCGGCGCAGCCGGCGGCACGCCCGTCGCCCTGGACGTCTCGGCAGACGTCACCCTCGCCCCCGACCCGGCCGGTGGCCTGCGGATCACTGAGATCGCGCTGTCCGTCCGCGGTGAGGTCGACGGGATCGACGAGGCGACCTTCCTCAAGGCCGCGCAGGACGCCAAGGAGACGTGCCCGGTCTCGAAGGCGCTCACCGGCACCACGATCACCCTGGACGCGGTGTTCGAGAAGTAGCCGCACGACGTAGTCGCAGGCGTCGCCGCACGACGCTGCACTGACAGGGCCGGGTGCCCACGAGATCTCGTGGGCACCCGGCCGTGTCGATGGTGAAGCAGGTGAAGCAGGTGAAGCACTGACGCAGGCGCGTCAGTCGACCGTGACGGCCTCCAGCACCGGCAGCCGCGCCGCGCGGATCGCGGGCCACGCCGCGGCCAGCACGCCCACCACGACCGCGATGACGAGCATCGTCACGAGGGAGCCCCACGGGATGACCAGGTCGGTCAGCCCGGCGTTGCCGAAGACGGTCGGCAGGCCCGCGGCGAGGGCCACCCCGACCGCCAGCCCCAGGACCGTGCCGAACACCGCGGTGAGCACGGACTCGATGGCGATGGTCGTGGCCAGCTGGGCGCGGCCCAGCCCGACTGCCCGCATGAGCCCGATCTCCCGGGTCCGTTCGATGACCGACAACGCCAGGGTGTTGACGATGCCGAGGATGGCGATGACGATCGACAGCCCGAGCAGCGCGTAGAGGATCGTGAGCATCTGGTCGACCTGGCTGGCCAGGTCGGAGACGAACTCGTCGTTGTCCTGCACCGAGACGATGACGTACGGCGCCGCGGCGGCGGTCACCGCGCTCTTGAGCTCGTCGAGGTCCACCCCGTCTGCCGCCTTGACCAGCAGGATCGTCACCTGATCGGCGGCGGCGGCGGAGAGAGAGTCGAAGCTCACGTCGTCCATGACCAGCGGGGTGTCCAGCGCGGCCGAGCTGAAGATCGCCCCGACCGGCGCGGTGACCGTGCCCTTCTGGGAGGAGACGGTGAGGATGTCACCGACCTCCCAGCCCTGGGCGGTGGCGGTCCGCTCCTGGACGGCGATCTCCCCGTCGGACATCGACGCCAGGTCACCGTCGACCGTCGTGGTCTGCCACGTCCGGCCGAAGGTCGAGGGCGTGGAGCCGAGCGCATAGAGCATCTCCGGGTCGTCGGTCGAGGACGGCTCCGAGACGTAGAAGGAGTCCAGTGCGACGGCGTCGGCCACCCCTACCTCGGGCAGGGCGGAGATGTCGCTCACCGCGCCCGCGGGGACCATCCCGGAGGCGGACTGGATGACGAGGTCGGCGAGGGACTCGTTCTCCACGACGGAGCGCATCGACGCCTGCGTCGAGGCGGCGAGCACGGAGGCCGCACCGACCAGGCACATGCCGATCATCAGGGCGCTCGCCGTGCTCGCCGTGCGGCGCGGGTTCCGGGTGACGTTGCCCTGGGCGAGCTTGCCCAACGGCTTGGCCCAGGCGGTGAACGGCGCCGCCAGGACGGTGAGCACCGGCCGGGCGAGCACCGGAGCGAGCACCAGCGCACCGACGACGACGCCCACAGCGCCCAGTCCCAGCAGCGAGCCGGTGCTGGCGGAGTCGTCGGAGGCGGCCTGGACCACGGCGGCGACGACCGCACCGGTCCCGGCGCCCAGAGCCACCAGACCGATGATCCCGCGCAGGCGCAGCGAGCCGGCGGGGGCGGGGGAGTCCTCCCGCATGGCCTCGACCGGCGGGACGAGCGCGGCCCGGCGTGCCGGGACGGCGGCCGAGACGATCGAGACGACGATGCCGAGCACGAGGGAGATGACCACCATCGAGGTGGTGATGGGGATGTCGCCGGCGAGCTCCATGCCCATGGCGCCGAACATCGACTTGATCGCGGTGACCAGCCCGAGCCCGCCGGCGATGCCCAGCGCACCACCGAGCGCACCGACCACGGCCGCCTGGACCAGGATCGAGGAGAACACCTGCAGCGGTGAGGCACCGACCGCCCGCAGCAGCGCGAACTCACGCTGACGCTGGCGCACGGTCATGGCGAAGGTGTTGGAGATGATGAAGGCGCCCACGAAGAGCGAGATGCCCGCGAAGATGAGCAGGAAGGTCTCCACGAAGCCGAGCATCGTCTCGATGTCCGTGCGGGCCTCCTCGCGCATGTCCGTGCCGGAGACCGCCTCGACGGTGCTGCCCGCGCCCGCGGCCTCGACCGCTGCGTGCACCCGGTCGGTGAGGGCCTGGTCGTCGACCTGGTCCTCGCCGTAGACCGAGATGGTCGAGACCAGGCCGTCGGGGGCGTAGGTGGCAGCGGCGGTGGCCTGGTCCAGGAAGACGATCGTGGCGCCGGCCATCGAGGCGCCCATGTCCACCAGACCGGTGAGGGTTGCCTCGTGCAGCTCTCCGCCCACGACGAGGGTCGTGGTGTCACCGATGGTGAGACCGGCGGCCTCGGCGCTGCGGACCTCGAGGGCGAACTCGGAGGAGTCGGTGGGGGCGGCTCCCTGGGAGACGGTGGCGGTCGGGTCGAGCTCGGAGTAGGCCACGGCGAAGCTCGGCGCGCCTCCACCGGCGACTGCGGTGCCGTCGGCTCCCACGAGGGTGATCGGGCCGGTGAAGTCGGCGAGGGCGAGCTCAACGCCGTCGACCTCGGAGACGACCTCGGCGAGCTCGGCCGGGATGGTGTTGCGCACGGCCCCGGCGCTCGCGCCGGTCTGGACCATGGCCGAGGAGTCCTCGGCGCCGCGCAGGTAGACATCGCCGACGTAGCCGGCGTCGACGATGTTGTCGAAGGTCGTCGAGAGCATCTCGCGCAGGGCGAAGGTGCCGGCCACGAAGGAGACGCCGAGCACGACGGCGAGGATGGACAGGCCGAGCCGCACCAGGTGCGCCCGGACGTTGCGGAGGGCGACCTTGAGCATCAGACGGCCGCCTTCTGGCGTGTCAGCGAGCCGAGGACCTCCAGGACGGTGTCCGGCGTCGGCTCAGCGAGCTCGGCGACGATCAGGCCGTCCGCGAGGAACAGCACGCGGTGGGCGTAGCTGGCCGCGACCGGGTCGTGGGTGACCATGACCACGGACTGGTCGAGCTCGTCGACCGAGCTGCGCAGGAAGGTGAGCACCTCGCGGGAGGACACGGAGTCGAGGTTCCCGGTGGGCTCGTCGGCGAAGACGACGGAGGGCTTGGACACCAGGGCGCGGGCGCAGGCCACACGCTGCTGCTGGCCGCCGGAGAGCTCGCTGGGGCGGTGGCTCAGGCGGTCGGACAGCCCCACGGCCTTGACGACGGCGGCCAGGTGCGCCTTGTCCACCGGACGTCGGGCGATGTCCAGCGGGAGGGTGATGTTCTCCAGCGCCGTCAGCGTCGGGACGAGGTTGAAGGACTGGAAGATGAAGCCGAGCTGGGTGCGGCGCAGCTTGGTCAGCTGGCGCTGGTTCATCGAGGAGACGGTGAGGTCGTCGACCACGACGGTGCCCTCGGTGGGGGTGTCCAGACCGGCCATGCAGTGCATGAGCGTCGACTTGCCCGAGCCGGAGGGGCCCATGATCGCGGTGAACTGCCCGCGTGCGAAGTCGACGTCGACCCCGGCCAGTGCGTGGACGGCCGTGGAGCCCTTGCCGTAGGTCTTGACGAGGCCGCGCGCGGTGGCGATCGCGGTGGTGCGCGACGGCGGGCTGGCGGGAGGAACGGACATGGCAGTTCTCATCTCTTCTTCGGGCGGGCCTTCTGAGGGAGGGGCAACCGGACGGTCTGACGATCAGGGCACAGGGGGCAAACCTGTCTGCAACCATCCTGGCGCAGAGCGCTGACCTGCGTCGATGGGGGATGCCCCTGATCTTCCCTCAGGGTCACCTGAGGGAGGACGGTAGGGGTAGCCGACGGGTCTCAGGTCTCATAGGTGCTGGTGAACCGGCGTTTGGGGGCCGTGCCGGCATCCACCGGGGCCACGGTGGCGACGGCGGGCTGGCGTCCGGTCAGGCGCTCGACGGCCCCGACCACCGCGCTCAGGTCAGCCGGGGTCAGGGGAGCGAAGACCGTCAGCTCGAGGTCTCCGGCGGCGTCCTGGTGCAGGTGCCACCCGGTGAGCCCGTAGGCCTGCAGAATCTGGGTCAGGTCGACCGAGGGGATCCAGGGGCCCGCCGCGCTCGCGAACCGGACGGGCGCCCGGCCTTCGAGGCCCACCAGCACCGCCGCCCAGGTACCGTCCGAGAGCCGGTCGTGACGCAGGGCAGCGGTATCGCCAGTGCGGTAGCGCAGCAGCGGCAGGTACGGGTTGTCCTCCACCGTGACGGTGATCTCTCCGCGGGTGCCCTCCGGGACCGGCTGACCGGCGGCGTCGAGGATCTCGACGTGGATGCGGCGGGAGAGGACCACGTGCTCGGTCGGAGTCCCGGCGTGTCCCTCGGGCGTACCGTGCAGGTCTGCGGCGATCAGCCCCGCCTCGCGGGTTCCGTAGACGTCGATGATCGGCACCCCCCAGCGCCGCTCGAGCTGGCGCCGGGCGGCGGGGGTCAGGTGCGCGGCCCCGGAGAAGACGACCCGGGGTGCGAGGTCCACCTCCAGCTCGGCGAGGGCAAGCAGGGACAAGGGGTGACCGCTGACGACCACCGGGTCCTGGTCCTGCAGGAACGCCTCCCGGTCCCCGGGAGCGCGCCAGGCGTCGGGGTGGACGTTGACCCGTGCCATGGGCACGCCGCCCTTGCTGGTCAGCGCGGAGGCGTAGGTGAACCCCGCCCGCTGGTCGATGACGTTGAGCAGGCCGAGGCGGCCCGGCTCCGGCTCCCACTCCACGCCCGCCTGGCGGGCCAGGTCGGTGAAGTAGAGGACCTCGGCGGCGGTCGAGACCGGGTGCAGGGGCACGGTCAGGGCGGTGCCGCCGCTGCCGGAGCTGGTGCCTTCCAGGACCCGGTCGAGCGGGACGTCCACGGGGACGAAGGAGGCGATGTCCTCGATCAGGTCCCCGCGATGGACAGGGGGCACCTCGCTGAGGTCGCGGGCGCGCCGTCCCTGCGTCCGCGCGGCCTGGCGGTACCGGGGCACCACCGCGTAGGCACGCTCGACGAGCGCGTCCACCCAGGCCGGCGCGCCGGGCGCGGTCGCGCGGAAGGTCCCCGCCGCCACCGCGGCGTCGATCTGCGCCAGGGCGGTCAGGTCGTCCGAGTCCAGCCGGTCCCCCGTCTCGTGCACCCACACCGGGGCGTGGGGGTGGTGGCGCAGCGCCTCCAGGCGCGCCCGCCCCTGGGCGGACATGAGCGGCCAGCGCTCGGCGTCGGTCAGGGCGAGGGAGCCGCCGACGGCGTACTCCGCGAGGGCAGGGTCGGGGACGCCGGGCGGGAGCGGGGCCGCGGCGTCGGTGCGCGGCGTCGGGTCAGACATGGCTGATCTGCGTGACGGCTTCTCCGGCGGCCTTGCTGCGCAACCGTGCGGCGAGCTCTTCCGCCCGGCGCGCCTCCAGGGCCAGCTGGTTGAGGACCTGCTGCTGGATGAGCGTGCTGACGCTCTGCCAGCGGGCCTCGGCGCTCACCGCCGTCTCGTAGGCCGGGTGCATCCCCGCCGCACGCAGGATCGCGCGGGCGGCCTCCTCGCGTGAGGCGTTCGTGGCTGTCCAGGCGCTCGGGTCGACGACCGGGGCGAAGGTCGAGGCGACGGTGGTGATCGTGGCGGTGGCCCAGCGCGCGATCGCGGCCGAGCGCGGCCAGGGGCGACCGTCGGCCAGCGGCGGCATGGTCCAGGTGTCCCGGATCAGGGCGGGGGCCGCGTGGACGGCCGGGTCCACCAGCACCCAGACGGTCAGCGCCGCGGAGCGGGAGCGGGGGTTGGCCGAGGTCGGAGCCGTCTCCGGGCCGGCGAAGAACTCCCGGATCTCCTCCAGCTCGGCGGCGCCGTGCTGGTGGCCGGGGGCCGTCGGCGCGCCCGTCATCTCGTCGATGGCGTCGGCGACGAGGGCGGCGGCGTCCAGGACGGTGCCCGGGGACAGGACGAGGTCCGCGGGGGCCTGGTGCAGCCGCCGGACCACGGTGCTCAGCGCGGGACCGGGGACGGTGGGGCGGCTGGGGTCGACCCGCCCGTCGCCGGGCAGCACGAAGGGGCTCATGACCGCCCCCACAGGGTGCGGGCGAAGGACCGGGCGAAGCCCACCATGTCGTCCCAGGTCCGCACGGCGTAGACGTCGTAGCCGGGAGCCATCTGCCGGTACCTCGCGGCGTCGGGCACGTTGAGCACCAGGGTCCCACCCCCTCCGGCTGCGCGGACCGCGCGCGCCGCGGGGGTGGATCCGGGGTCGAAGGAGGCCGGGAGGTGCGACCTGCCGTTGGTGAACATGGTGACGACTCCCTCGTCGGAGATCACGGCGATGTGGCAGGGGCGGCGGCGTCCGCCCCCGGGGCTGGAGGTGGTGCTGGTCTGTGACAGATGGGTCCGCTCCAGGAGGTGCAGCGGGAAGGAGGTGCCGCCGCCGAAGTGGGCGACGATGGCCGCCAGCACCGCCTCGGAGTCGCGGGTGAAGCCACCGGTCCCGGCGATCTGGTGCTGCCCGCTCCATGTGGTGGCCTGGACGCGGGCACCGACCCGCAGCGCGGACAACGCCAGGATGGCACCGGCCAGGGCGATGGGCGCACCGGTGCGGACCGGGTCCGGCATGGACCCGGAGGAGTCGAGATAGATGTCGAGGTCCACCGGCACGGCCTCGGTCTGCGTGCCCTGCTCCTGCTCGTAGTGGCGCCGGCGCGTGGTCATGCCCGGGATGACCTGCGGGGAGGCGAGCACGGTGGCGGACCAGTCGACGTCGGCGAGGTCGTCACCCACGTCCCAGGCGTCGTGGCCGCCGAGCAGGTCCTCGGGGGCGGCGTCGTCGTGACGGACCGGGAAGGGCACGAGGTGCTGGGAGGCGTGCTCGCGGTACCAGGCGTGCGCCGCTGCGCGCGGCGTCGTCCCGACCCCCAAGGACGCCAGGACCGCTGAGTAGTCGGCCGGGGACAGGGTGCTCGAGCCGCTGCCCTGAGCGGGTGCGGTGCCCACCGGGGCGCTGTCCTCGGCCTCGGCCAGGACCGCGCTGCCCATGACGCGCGGGTCGAGGGCAGGGTGGAGGGGGTCTCGGGTGATGGTCGGGTCGGTGGCCAGCCCCGGCACGGGCGTGCCGATACTCTCGTGGTGCGCGCACCACGGGACCTCGACGGCGGCGGCCAGGGGCAGGAAGGGCCGCAGCACCAGGGCGAAGCCGCCCACCCCGCCGACCGGGTCGGCGGCATAGGCGCGGACCAGCCGGGAGATGAGCAGCGCCTCGGCCTCGGGGTGCGGGCCGGGACCGGCGAGGTCTCCGGCGGGCAAGGACCACAGGATCTCGCAGGCGCGGAGCACCAGCCGCATGACCGGGTCGGCCGATGTGTCGAGGGTGCGGTACACGGCTGCGACGTCGACGTGCGCCCGGGTCTGCAGGCGGTCGTTGATGAGCATGTCGGCCCACAGGTTGGTGACCAGCGCGGAGTGCATGTCGCGCTCCTGCAGGCCGAGGCGGGCCCGCACCGCCATCCGTCCGGCGGTGAGCAGGTCGCCAGGAGCGAGGATGTGATGACCGATCTCGTGGGCCAGGATGGCCAGCGCGTGCTCGTGCACGCCGGCGCGGATGATCGTCTCGAGGTTGACCGAGACCTCGACGTCGAGGAGGTTGAACCAGGCGAGGCTGTCCCGCAGCGGCTCCTGAGAGCCGGTGGCCTCCGGCAGGAGCCGGGGTGGGCGCAGCCGGGTGAACCGTCCCCAGGCGGTCAGGGCCTGCGGCCACGTCTGGCTCCAGAGGGTCCGCACCGCGTCGAGATCGGTCATGGCACCCGCACCAGGTGCACCCGGTAGGAGGTACGCCGGCTGACCAGGACCGCACCGCCGGGGACCGCGCCGCCCGACGCCGCAGCGCGCGTGCCGTCCGTGCCATCGGTGCCGCCCGCGCCCTGTGCCCGGTGCGCCCCGGTGACCTCGTCTGCCCAGGTCATCACGGGCACCACCGCGTCCGGGGAGACCTCAGGGCCCTCGACCACGGCCGTCAGGGCGGAGTCCTGGGCGCGCAGGACGGTGTGACCGTGCGCGTCGGCGATGAGCACCCAGTCGCTCTCGTCGGTGCGCACCACCCAGGTCGGCGTGTCCGCGCGGTGGGCGCCCAGCACACGAGGGACGGAGGTCCACGGCCCACCGAGCCCGCGGTGGCCTCCGTAGGAGGCGACCAGCCCGGTGGCCGGGAGCTGCGGCCAGCTGAAGGGGTCCGCCGCGTTGGCCGCCAGGGTCTGCCGCGCGCTGGGCTCACCGGCGGCGTCGGGAAGGTCGAGGACTGCCGCCAGCGCGGCATCGGGCAGCGCGGCGGCGCTGCGCAGGGCGGCGCCGCGCGAGCGGACCAGGCCAGAGCGCCAGGCGGCGACGGTCGCCGCCAGGCGGAGCTCGTCGTTCGTGGTGATGACGGCGTCGGCGGCTGCCAGGCGGCGGCCCCAGGCGTCGAGGTCGGTCGAGCCGGACAGTCGCGCGGCACCGGTCACCAGGACGTCCAGGCACGCCTGCGGGGACCGGGTGAGGGCGACCGGCAGAGACGCCATGACCGTGAGCACCGCCCACCGCTGGGGGGACCGTTCGGTCCACAGGCTGCTCTGCACCAGCTCGCACACGACGGCGACGAGCGCGGGGGCGAGCGCGTCGAGCGCGCTGCGCGGCACCCGGGCGGCCAGGTCCTCGACGGCCGGACCGACCTCGACGAGCGCCTCCCGCAGCGCCTCGGGCGAGGCGCCTGCCGCGCGTGCTCGCGCGAGCAGCGCGTTGAGCTCCTCGCGCCGGGCACCGAGCACCGCCTGCCAGACGCCGACACTCGCGGCTACCGGTTCCACTGCAACCACGACAGGTAGTTCGTGTACCGCTGGTGCGCGTACTTGAGCACCAGTGCATCTTCATGCAGGTGACCGTGCAGCTTGCGGCCGTCCTGCCACCCCGCCAGGATCGACTCGATCCGGGCCATCCGGGTGAGCACCTCCTGCTCGTCGAGGTCGTCCAGACCGGCCGACACCTGCGCCAGCACCTCGCCGACCGGGTCGTCCTCGTCCAGGCCGAGGGCGTCGTACTGGGTGCACGCGGAGTCGAAGAGATCCCGGATCCAGGAGATGCGGTCGGTGCGGAAGGGCTCGCGGGCGGGGTCGTCGAAGACCACGGACTGCTGGTCCGGGACGAGCTTGTCGTGCAGCACGAAGGGCAGCACGGCCCGCAGGTCGTCCAGCCCGACGCTCGAGCGACCGCGGAAGTACGCCATCGCCTTGGCGTAGGCGACGAGGGACTGCAGGGCGCGGACCGAGAGGCCGTTGAGGGTCTGGGAGCCGATGTCGCTGAGGCGGTCCCGTCCGGTGTCGGCCGAGGACACCAGGTGCGGGTCGATCCCGGCCAGCCGCGCGGTGTCCTTGCTGCGGTACTCGAACTGCGTCGCTGCGCCCTCGAGCAGCTCCAGCTGGCTCGCGAAGAACTCCAGGCGACGGCGGACGGGCGCCTCGATGCGGACCCCGGTGACCTCCCGGTGCAGCCGCTCGTGCTCGGCGTCGTCGAAGACGATCGACTCCGGGACGGCCTTCTCGGGCCGGATGCCCTGCTCGGCGCGCTCGATGAGGTCGCCCAGGAAGCGGTTGTTGAAGGGCAGGGCGTGGACCACCACGTCGATGCGGTCGCGCAGCGCCTCGACCACCTGGTACGTGCCGCCCCCGGCGTCGTCGTTGGCGGTCAGGTACCAGGCCGACTCACCCGTCTCGTAGAACTGGTCGAAGACCTCCACGTAGCCGTCGGCCAGGACCGTGAGCAGAGCCGACTGCGTCCGGGTGGGGATGCGGTTGTACTCGTCGATGATCTTCACGCGCATCCCCAGCCAGGACCGCCACGCGACGGCCACGTCGGCGAGGGAGTCGGCCTGCACCAGGTCCTTGGGCAGCGGCGTGCCGAAGAGGTCGGAGACGGTCAGCTGCGGGTGGCCGTGCTGCATGGCCCGGCGCACCTCGGTCACCGGGTAGCCCGCGAGCACCCCCATGAGGACCGCGCTCGCAGTCTTCCCACGTCCGGGCCCACCGATGAGCAGGCACCGCCCGCGCACCGCGAAGGTCAGCAGCGGGAGCAGCACAAAGCTGGAGTAGGACTGGTCCGAGGGCAGGTTGAGCAGCGCCTTGGAGTCCCCGAGCCGGTAGGACGTGACCGGCGCGGCGGGCCCGGCGGAGAACTCCACGTCGTAGTGCGGGGAGATGATCGCGTGGTTGACCACCCAGAAGTACCCCTGGCGCAGCTTCTCCGCCAGGTCCACCTGCCCGACGCCGTCGGCCGCCGGGGTGGGCGCCGCACCGAAGAGGTCCGCGACATCCAGGTCGAAGGCGCCCAGGGCGCCGTCGTCGGCGGTCCGGGGACGCGTCGGCGCGCTCGAGACGTGCCCCAGCGGCGAGGGCGCGGGGGAGGGCGGCCCCGATCGCGCGTAGTCCTGCTGTCCGTGCTCAGGCAACGTGGCCTCCGGCGAGGTGGGTTCGGTACGTCTGTGCGCGTGACACGTCGAGTGTGCCACGAGCGCCAGACGCTCAGGCGGGGTGGATCAGGCTACCCGGGGATCTCCCCGTGGACGGGCAGGGGATCGGCCATGGGGCGGGCGGAGGCGACGAGCTCGTCGATCAGGACGATCGCCTGGGCGAGCCTGTCGGCGCGCGAGCCACGCAGCTCGACCCAGGGCGCGCCGCCCGGCTGCTGTGCGGCGAGCGTCTGACGGAACCGGTCCTGCATGGCGTGGCGGATGTGCTCGCCGTCGCGCATGCCGTCCTGGACGAAGGGGATCTCGTCTCCGGTGAGGAGGTAGAGGTCGGGGACCCGGGTCGCGGCGAGGGCGGCGACGCTGGGGGAGTGCGAGCCCACGTAGCGCTCGTGCCAGAGCACCGTCGCCAGGGGATCGGTGTCGCAGACCAGGAGCGGGCGAGGCGTGATCCGGGCGGCGTCGTCCTCGAGGCGGGCCTGCTCCCGGGCGACGAGGTCGAACTCGCTCGTGAGCCACGGTGCGCTCAGGCCGCCGGGGCGGATCTCGGACCAGGTGCGTCCGTACTCGGGGACCGGCGGCAGGCCGTAGTGGCGCTGGAGGTCCTCGGCGAGGGTCGTGGTCCCGGTGGACTCGGCCCCGAGCACCACGACGCGCCGCGCGAACCAGGACCGCACCCCGGCGGGCAGCGCCCACCAGTGGGCGCCGGGGTCGGTGCGGATGGCCCGGCCAGCGGCTGCGACGACCACCCGACCGGGGTCCACCTGCACCCAGGTCGCGTCGAAGCGGCGGGCCAGCTCGGCGCCGTAGGCGTCGGAGGTGAAGACGGCGTCCACTGCGGGGAGCGGGCCGGCGCCTGCGAGCAGGTCTTTCATGATGGTGACGTGCTCGTCCCAGACTGCTGCGCTGGTGTAGTCCATCCGGGCGTCGTCCAGGCCGGTCATGATGTGCGCGCCGGGGACCTCCTCGCGCAGCCACTGGGCGCGCACCTCCGCGGCGACGGACTCCTGGGAGGAGTAGAGCACCTGGACGCTCACGCGCTCGCAGCGGGCCAAGGCGCTGCGGATGAGGTTGAGGTGACCGACGTGCACGGGGTAGAACTTCCCGATCACCAGGCCGTGCGCGAAGGACGTCGTCGACTCGGCCGCGGCCTCCGCAGTCGGGGCAGCCTGACTCGGGACCGCCTGACTCGTGGCCGCCTCCGTCGTGGTCACGGTGTCGTGCCCACGGAGGGCCAGACCGGGGCGACCGCCTCGCGGCCGTCGTCGGGCGTGCTGTCCGCCTGGGCCTGGGCCTGGGCCCGGGCGCGCAGCTCGCGGCGCCAGTCGCGGATGCCCACCACGCACATCGCGATGAAGCCGGTGTACAGGACCGCCGTGAGGTAGAGCCCCATCGACAGGTACAGCCCCACATAGACGACGTCGGCGATGATCCACACCACCCAGTTGCCGATCCACTTGCGGCCCAGCATGAGCTGGGCGACCAGGCTCAGCGACGTGGTCACCGAGTCCAGCACCGGCGCCGACGAGTCGGTCCAGGTGCTGAGCACCCAGACGAGCGTGAGCGTCAGCGCACAGACGGCGACGAGGGCACCGACCCAGGCCAGGCGGGGCGTGCTCCGCACACCGAGGTTGCCACCCCCGGCCCCGCCGCGCAGCCACCAGAACCAGCCGAGCGCGCCCAGTCCCAGATAGACGACCTGCAGGGCGGCGCCGGCGTACAGACCCGTCGAGGTGAAGAGCACCGCGTAGACGACGTTGTTGACGATCCCGATGGGGAAGGTCCACACGTTCTGGCGCACGGCCAGCCACACGCACAGGGCTCCGGTAGCAAAACCGATGATCTCTTCGACAGACATGGGAGTACTGTGCCAGAGCGCTGTGCGTCGCCCCCCGCCGTTTCGATCCCTGGAAGTCCCAGCCGACCATCGCGGCGTCGGTGGGAGAATGTCGCTGTGGCAAGCCCAGTAGATGTTGAGATCACCGGTCCCGGCGCACCCCAGTCCGCCCGGTCCGCCGCCGATGCCCGCGCAGCCCTCGTGGCCGCGCTGCGGGCCAGCGTCGACGGAGAGGTCTCCGACTCCTCCCTGCGTCGCGCCGAGTACACCACGGACGCCTCCAACTACCGCGTGGTGCCGCAGGTCGTGGTCATCCCCAAGGACGTCGACGACGCGCTCGCCGCGATCACCGTGACCCGCGAGGCCGGTGTGGCGATCACCGCCCGCGGCGCCGGCACGTCCTGCGCCGGGAACTCGATCGGCCCCGGCGTCGTCATCGACTTCTCCCGGCACGTCAACACCATCCACGAGATCGACCCCGAGGCCCGCACGGCCCGGATCGACCCCGGCGTCATCATGTCCTCCCTGCAGAAGGCCGCCGCCCCGCACGGGCTGCGCTTCGGCCCGGACCCCTCGACCCAGAACCGCGCGACCCTCGGCGGGATGATCGGGAACAACGCCTGCGGCCCGCACGCGGTGGCCTACGGGCGCACCTCGGACAACGTCGTCGACCTCGACGTCGTCGACGGCCTCGGCCGGCGCTTCACCGCGGGCCCGGACGGGCAGGGCGTGGACCGCGTCCCCGGCCTGGGGGAGCTCGTCACCGCGAACCTGGCGCTGCTGCGCACCGAGCTGGGGCGCTTCGGCCGCCAGGTCTCCGGCTACTCCCTCGAGCACCTGCTGCCCGAGAACGGCACCCACCTCGCCCGCGCGCTCGTGGGCACCGAGGGCACGGTCATGTCCCTGCTGGGGGCCACTGTCCGCCTCGTGCCGATCGCCGGCGCGCCCACCCTCGTCGTGCTCGGCTACCCGGACATGCCCGCCGCGGCCGACGCCGTCCCGGCCCTGCTCGCCCACTCCCCGCTCGCGATCGAGGGCCTCGACGCCCGCCTGGTCGACGTCGTGCGCCGCGCCAAGGGCGCGGGCACCGTCCCGGCCCTGCCGCCGGGCGGCGGCTGGCTCATGGTCGAGGTGGGCGGGTCGTCGGCCGCCGAGGCGTTGGCCAACGCCGAGGCGATCGTGCGCGACTCGGGCACCACCGCCACGCGCATCTTGCCCGCCGGACCCGAGGCCACCGCCATGTGGCAGATCCGGGCCGACGGCGCCGGACTGGCCGGGCGCACGCCGTCGGGTGCCCAGGCGTGGCCCGGCTGGGAGGACTCGGCCGTGCCGCCCGCCCAGCTCGGGGCGTACCTGCGCGACCTCGACGCGCTCATGGCGGAGTTCGGCGTGGACGGCCTGCCCTACGGGCACTTCGGCGACGGCTGCGTGCACCTGCGCATCGACATCCCGCTGGAGACCTCTGGGGACATCCTGCGGTCCTTCATGACCCAGGCCGCCGCCCTGGTGGGCAAGTACGGCGGGTCTCTGTCCGGGGAGCACGGCGACGGCCGCGCGCGCTCGGAGCTGCTGCCGGCCATGTACTCGCCCGAGGCGATCACGATGTTCGAGCAGTTCAAGGCCCTCTTCGACCCACGCGACCTGCTCAACCCCGGCGTGCTCGTGCGCCCCAACGCGATCGACGCGGACCTGCGCCGCCCGCACGCCAAGCCGATCCTGGCGAAGAGCGGCTTCAGCTTCACCCACGACCACGGCGACTTCACCCAGGCGATCCACCGCTGCGTGGGCGTGGGCAAGTGCCGGGCCGACTCGACCGCGGCGGGCGGCTTCATGTGCCCGTCCTACCTGGCAACCAAGGACGAGAAGGACTCCACGCGCGGTCGCGCCCGGGTGCTCCAGGAGATGGCCAACGGGACCCTGGTCACCGGCGGCTGGC
Source organism: Sanguibacter suarezii NBRC 16159 (assembly GCF_001552735.1). Classification (GTDB taxonomy): domain Bacteria; phylum Actinomycetota; class Actinomycetes; order Actinomycetales; family Cellulomonadaceae; genus Sanguibacter; species Sanguibacter suarezii. Next base: position 471,196 of record NZ_BCRT01000021.1, on the reverse strand, counting down.
GCTCGCCCGAGGTGCACGACGCCCTCGACCTGTGCCTGAGCTGCAAGGCCTGCTCGAGCGACTGCCCGGCCGGGGTGGACATGGCCCAGCTCAAGTCCGAGGTGCTGCACAACACCTACAAGGGCCGGCTGCGGCCGATGAACCACTACGCCCTGGGCTGGCTGCCGCGCTGGACCCGGCTCATCAGCCGGATGCCCAAGCTGGTGAACTTCGCGCTGAGAATCAAGCCGCTCTCCAAGCTCGTGCTGACCCTCGGCGGGATGGACACCCGGCGGTCGATGCCGACCTTCGCCGACGTGCCCTTCCGCACGTGGTGGAAGCGCGAGGGAGCGGCCCTCGCCGCGACCTCACGGGCCGGCGTCGGGCAGTCTGCGGAGGGGCAGTCCGCGGCCACCCGCAAGCCGAAGGTGGTGCTGTGGACGGACTCCTTCAGCGACGCCCTCGCCCCCTCCGTGCCCGAGGCCGCCGTGAAGGTGCTGCTCGCAGCGGGGTACGACGTGGTCATCCCCACCGACGAGGCGTGCTGCGGGCTCACCTGGATCAGCACGGGCCAGCTCGACGGCGCCAAGAAGAAGCTGTCCACGCTCATGGACACCCTCGGGCCCTTCGCGGTCAACGGGATCCCGATCGTGGGGCTGGAGCCGTCGTGCACCGCGGTGCTGCGCTCGGACCTCGTCGACCTCTTCCCCGACGACCCGCGGGCCCACGCGGTCTCCGCCGCCACCCACACCCTCGCCGAGCTCCTCACCGACCCCGAGACCGCCCCCGGGCCAGACTCCGGGTGGGTCATGCCTGACCTGTCCGACGTCACCGCCGTCGCCCAGCCGCACTGCCACCAGTACTCCGTCATGGGCTACGGGACCGACGAGGCGCTGCTGCGCGGCGCCGGTGCCACCATCACCACGCTGGCCGGGTGCTGCGGGCTCGCCGGGAACTTCGGCATGGAGAAGGGGCACTACGACGTCTCCGTCGCAGTCGCTGAAAATGCGCTCCTGCCTGCGTTGCGGCAGGCTGAGCACGGCGACATCTTCCTCGCGGACGGTTTCTCCTGCCGCACCCAGGCCGACGACCTCGCCGGGGTGAAGGGCAAGGCACTCGCGGAGCTGTTGGCCGACCGACTCTGACCTGCCGGTGACGGCGCCCCCGTGGCGTCTCATCGACCATCTGAAGGGACCACCATGTCACGCATCGCGATCATCGGAGGGCATGGCAAGGTGGCGCTGCGTCTTGCACGTCTGCTGACCACGTCCGGCCATGACGTCACCTCGATCATCCGTAGCGCGCACCAGCGCAAGGACGTCGCCGACACCGGCGCCGCGCCCGTCGTCGCCGACGTCGAGCGGCTCGGCCCGGACGCGCTCGCCAAGACGCTCGCCGGGCACGACGCCGTCGTGTGGTCGGCCGGGGCGGGCGGCGGCTCGCCCGAACGCACCTACGCCGTGGACCGGGACGCAGCCATCCGCTCGATCGACGCCGCGCAGGCCGCTCAAGTCAAGCGCTACGTCATGGTGTCCTACAAGGGAGCCCGGCTCCAGCACGGTGTGCCGCCCGAGGACAGCTTCTTCGCCTACGCCGAGGCCAAGGCCGCCGCGGACGAGTACCTGCGGTCCTCGTCGCTGGACTGGACCATCCTGGGCCCGAGCGCGCTGACCGACGACCCGGGGACCGGGGAGATCGAGATCGGTGCGCACCTGGAGGGCACGACCGTGCCTCGCGACGACGTCGCGGCGGTGGCCGCCGCGGTCCTGGACCTGCCCGGCACCATCGGCCGGTTCATCGAGTTCAACACGGGCCCGATCCCCATCGACCGGGCCCTGCAGTCCTACAGCTGAGCTGCCTCGACCCTGCGGCTGAGATGTCTCGGTGAGAGGTCAGCCGCGGGGGCCGAGGGGCAGGACGGTGCGCTTCCACGTGGTGTTGAGGACTCCGGCGAAGGAGTTGTACCAGGCGGTCGCCGCGGTCAGCAGGCCCACCATCCCGGCGATGTTCGTGACCGTGGGAGCCTGGGCGAACGCCCCGACGGTGAGCAGGGCGAAGGTGATCGCCAGCGGCACGAACACCGACATGAGGCCGACCGAGATCTTCAGCGTCACGACGGTCATGTAGACCGTGAAGATGGTCCAGGCCAGCAGGAACAGGCCGGTGGCCTGGTGCGCGGACCCGGCGGGCAGCTCCGGGACGACGAACTTCACGTAGGCGGCGAAGGACATCCAGAACGCGCCGTAGGAGGAGAAGGCCAGCGCGCCGAAGGTGTTGTTCTTGACGAACTCCCACATCCCGGCGAGCAGCTGGACGAGGCCCCCGTAGAACAGGGCGACCGGCAGCACGACCGGCTCGAGGGCCGAGTCGAGGATCCCGGCGTTGAACACCGACAGGATGAAGGTGGTCAGCGCGAACGCCCCGAGGCCGAGCGGGCCCGGGTCGGCCACGGCCCGGTGGGCGGTCGCCACCAGCCCTGACGCGAGGGAGGAGGCCGGTGCGGACGCAACCGGGTCAGCGGTGGCGACAGGCGCAGCGGGGACGGCGGGTGCAGCAGAAGGAGTCACGACGGACCTTTCGGGTGGGGGCGCCTCAGGCGTGCCCGGGTGCGGGCAGCGGACACAGCGCAGTCGGGAGCCTAGGTGTCGACCGTGACGCCAGGCCAGGCGGAAGGTCCCGATCAGGGCCCTGTGCGACGCACGTCACGCTCGACTTCGTCGCCCGGAGGTGACAGGTTGGGGGGCATGCTCTTCGCCTTCTCAGTTGCCCCGCTCGGTTCTGGTGAGTCCGTGACCGACGCCGTCGCCGACGCCGTCCGGATCGTCCGCGAGTCCGGCCTGCCCAACCGCACCGACGCCATGTTCACCACCATCGAGGGTGAGTGGGACGAGTGCATGGACGTCATCAAGCGCGCCACCGAGGCCGTGGGTGCCGGTGGGCACCGGGTGTCCCTCGTGCTCAAGGCGGACATCCGCCCCGGTCACACCGGTGAGCTCACCGGCAAGGTGGAGCGCGTGGAGGCCCGCCTCGCCGAAGGCTGAGGCCATGCCTCAGCGCTCAGCGCTCAGCAGCTGATCCCGTCACAGGGCGGGCTCGGCAGACCGGTCCTCACCCGAGAGCACGTGGGCGAGCTCGGCGCTGCTGGTGACCCAGGCGGTGTCGTCGAGGTCGGGAACGTCCTCGGGCGCGTGATTGCGCTCCGGCACGACGTACAGGGGACCGCCCGGGACGTGGACGATGAGGAAGCCGGCGGCGACGCACAGGTCGTAGACGAACTCGCACTCCTGTGCAGTGAGCGTGGCGTGGGAGATGGCACCGATCAACGGTTCGGGGTCGTCGAGGTGTCCGAGGAACATGTCCGAGGGGCTGCCGTCGAAGGTCAGCGGCTGGCCGTCATGGGTGACGATCTGGCCGCCGTCCGGCCCCTCGACGACGCGCAGCCCGCGCTGCTCGAGCAGGCGTGCGACCGCGGCCTTGTCCGCGTCCACCTTGTCGCCGTCTTCGACCTTCATGAACAGCAGCGTGATTCCCATGGAGGAATGCTAGCGGCCACGAGCGCATCGCACTCGCCGGTTCTGTGGGGCTTTGGACTGTATAGTGCCGGTTGACGGCTAGTCTACGATTTCCCCATGCCGTTGTTCGACATCCGGGGAGCCAGGCGCGCCCTCCCCGTGGCGACCACCCAGCCCGACGACGCAGCCTTCTCCGCCGCCGCCCGTGCGGTGGTCAGCGAGCACCTGTCCGTCCTCCTCGGGGAGCCGGTGGTCACGGTCGCCGAGAAGCCCCGCGCGGCAGCGGACCTCCTGGCCCTGGACTCCTCCGGTTCCCCCGTCGTCGTGCAGATCGTGGCGCGGCTCACCGCCTCGGACCTGCTCGAGGCGCTCGACGCCGCAGGCCAGGCAGCGCGCCTGACCCGCGGGGACCTGGCGGCCCTGCACCCCGGCGGCCCGGACCGCTTCCACGCCGCCCTCCGGGAGCTCGTCGACGCCGCCCCGGCGGCCCGCCACCAGGCACCGAGCTCGGCGCTCGGCACGGTCCGCCTGGTCATCGTGTGCGCGGAGGTCGAGGCCGCGCTGCTGCCGAGCGTGGAGTTCCTGCGCTCAGGGGCCGCGCGCGTGGAGCTGCTGCACGTCGGTCTGGTCGCCGGCCAGGACGGGCAGCACCTTGTCGACGTGTCGCCGCTGGCACACGGTGCAGCGACCTCCGTGACCGCGGCGGCCGTCCCCGCGCGGGTCGTGGCCGCCCGGCGCGCCGTCGAGCACGCGCTCACCGGGGCGCTGCCGGTCGTCCCTCCCGCGGCGGCGCAGGGTCCCGGGGAGCTGCGGTCGGCCTTCGGCACGGTGGCACCACCGGCAGGAGCGACCGCCCCGGTGCCGGTGTCACCGGACCCTGACGACGAGGCCCCCGCCTACGTCCCGGTCTTCCTCGACCTCCCGCACGGCCTGCCCGCCCTCCCGGCGCGCCCCTCCGACCTGCCCCCACCCGCCGACGACCAGGAGGTGTCCCCGGCCCTGGACCTTCTCGCCCCGCCGCGCGACCCCGGCGCGGTCGTCGGACCGGTCGACTCCCAGCTCGCCGCGCTGGCCAGGGAGCTGGCGGAACCGCTGGCCCTGGTGTGGTTGCGCCACCGGCGCGGGGAGCGCTTCGAGGTGGTGCTCCACCCGGACGGCTCCCTGCACACTGACGCAGGTGTGCGGTACGCCGATCCGACGTGGGCGGCCAGCGCCGTGTCCGGGGGCACTGCCTCCGACGGGTGGCGCGTCTGGCGGGCCGGAGACCACGGGGCCACCCTCGCCGAGCTGCGCGCCTAGCTGTCCTGGCCTGCTTCGCCCGGCGCGGTCAGCTCGACGCCCACCCGTAGGCGGACGACCACCGGGCGATCTGCGCGTAGTACTGCGCCCGCACGGGTGAGGTCGACAGAGCGAGGTCGTGCAGACCGCCGTCGATGCGGCACACCGTGACGGTGGGACCGAGCTGGATGGCGCGACGGGCGAGCAGCTCGACGTCGAGCACGATGTCGCTCGCGCGCATCTCGTCGGACCACCGCGCGGACATGAGCGTGCGGGAGGATGCGAGCATGAGGACCGGCTGGGTGACGTGCAGACCGCGGGCCACCTCGGAGTGCCCCCTGATCACCGCGTGCAACCAGCCCGCCCGGACGGGGAAGGCCGGCGTGGGGCGCCACGTCTCGTTGAACTCCCACTCCCCGCCGTCGGCCTTGCGGACCGTGCGGGCATAGAAGCCGGCGTCGATGTTGGGCAGCGGCGTCTTGGGCTGGAACCGCGCGAGGCGGTTGATCGCCGGCGCGGAGACGGTGCGCAGCACCGCCGAGCCCTGCAGCTCCAGCCATGGGCTGTTGAGCACCAGGCCGGCGGTCTCCCCGGGGTTGCGGTTGGCCCACAGCACGGCGGTGAGCCCGCCGGTGGAGTGGCCGTGCAGCATGATCGAGGTGTTGTGCCCCAGGTCGGCGCGGATCGCGGTGAGGGCCGCCTCGAGCTCTTCGTCGTAGACGGTGAGGTCGTCGGTGTACCCCGGCGTCTGCCCAGGCCGCAGGCTGCGACCGTACTTGCGCAGGTCGAGGGCGTAGAAGGCGACCCCCAGCCGGTCCCAGAAGTGCGCGGTCTCGGTCTGGAAGAAGTAGTCGCTCCAGCCGTGCACGTACAGCACAGCCCGCGCCGAGCGCATGGACGCCGACGTGCGCAGCCGCACGAGGGAGGCGACGACGTCCCCCTCGTCGTCGGGAGCCAGGGGCAGCGTGCGCACCTCGAAACCGGGTCCGAGCGCGTCCGGCGCCCACGCGGCGTCCGCGCTGCGGGCGCTGACCACCCGGGTGCGTGCGTCCAGCTCCTCCGCGATGACCTCGGACAGCTGGGCGTCCAGAGCGGGCACCACGCCGTCGGGCACCTCCCCGCGCGCCGGGTGGTGCGCCGAGCGCGGCGCCGGCCCGGGCACCGACCCGGACAAGAAGCGCGGCAGCGGGACGCGGTCGGTCACGGCGTGAGCACGATCTTCCCGACGTGCTCGCCCTCGGCCAGGCGGACCATCGCCTCGCGCGCCTGGGAGAGGTGCATCACCGTGTCGATGCGCGGGCGCAGGTCCGCGCGGACCATGAAGGCCAGGAGGTCGGTCAGCTCCTCGCGGGTGCCCATCGTCGTGCCGGCCACGGTGATCTCGTTGAAGAAGATCCGGGTGAGCTCGGCCGCGGTGGGATCCCCTGACGTCGCGCCGGCGACGGCGATGATGCCCCCGGGCCGCACGGAGCGGACCGAGTGGGACCAGGTGGCCGCGCCGACGCTCTCGATGACCGCGTCGACCCGGTGCGGCAGCCGGCCGCCGGGCTCGACGGCGCGGCTCGCGCCGAGGCCGAGGGCGGCGGTGCGCTTGGCGCCGCTGCGGGAGGTGACGAACACCTCGATGCCAGCCGCTGCGGCCAGCGTGATCGCGGCCGAGGCCAGCCCGCCGCCGGCGCCCTGGACCAGCACGGACTGCCCCGGCTTGAGGGCGGCGGTGCGGAACAGCATCCGGTAGGCGGTCAGCCACGCGGTCGGCACGCAGGCCGCCTCGACAAAGCTCAGCTCCGGGGGCTTGGGCACGAGGTTGTGGGTGGGCACGGCCACCTGCTCGGCCAGCGTGCCGTCGTACTTCTCCGACAGCAGCGTCCGCGTCTCCTCCGGCCCGACGCCGTGCCCGTCCGCGCCGATCACCGCGTGCACGACGACCTCCTGGCCGTCGTCGGTCACCCCGGCGGCGTCGGTGCCCAGGATCATCGGGAGCTGCTCGCTGCGCAGCCCGATCCCGCGCAGGGACCACAGGTCGTGATGGTTGAGGCTCGCCGCGCGCACCGTCACGGTGGTCCAGCCCTCCCGAGGAGCCGGCGCGGGACGGTCTCCGACGGACAGCCCGTCGGCGGGTGACGTGGGCATGAACCGGGAGACATAGGCTGCGAGCATCCTGCCAACCTACCGCTCCGGGGCCCCGTATGTCCGGTGGCGAAGGTCCCTCACGTGGGAGAAGGTTCGCGTATGGATATCGACAGGGACGGCGTCCGCCGCGCCTCGGACGCCGAGTACGCGAACCTCACCCCGCTCCAGGTCCGGGCGGACACCCACCGGCGTTTCAGCCGCCGTGACGACGACGTGGAGGCGGCTGTCCGTGACGCGCTCACGCTGACGGGCGCCGAGACCGTCCTCGACATCGGGTCCGGGACGGGCTCCTTCGTCCAGCAGCTCGTGGAGGAGGGGCACACCGGTCGGGTGATCGCCCTGGACATCTCCCACGCCGCCTACCTCGCCGCGCGCCAGGTCCCCGGGGTGGAGGCGATCCACGCCTCCGCCGACGACATCCCGCTCCCGGACGGCTCCGTGGACGTCGCGCTCTCGCGGCACATGCTCTATCACTGCTCCAGCCCCGAGGCGGTCGTCGCCGAGTGCGCCCGGGTGCTGACCGATGACGGGGTGTTCGTGGCGACCGTCAACCACGCGCGCACGGTGCCGATGATCCGTCACGTCATCGAGACCGAGCTCGCCGCGCTGGGCCTGGCGGTGCCGGAGTACACCAACTGGGTCACCACGGCCACCGTCGCCGAGCTCGTGGGGCGGTCCTTCGCCTCGGTGGACGTGGTGCGCCACGACAACGAGCTGGTCTTCACCGAGCCGGGTCCGCTGGTGCGCTACGCGACGTCGTTGTTCACGCTCTACGGGGCTGACGAGAACCCGGCCACGCGTCAGCTGCTCGTGGACCGGGTGACCAACCGGGTGGAGGACTGGTTCGGTGCGAGCACCGAGCCCTGGCTCGAGCCCAAGGGCTACTCGGTCTGCACCGCCCGGGGTGTCCTGCCCGCGTGACTGTGGTGGCTGTGGCTGCGGATGTGGTGGCCGTGCCACCGGGCGCGACCGCCCGGTCTCACAGGATCGGCAGCATCCGCCCCAGGTCGGGGACCCCACCGGCGGTGTAGTCCGTGGTCAGCGCCCGCGCCAGGTCGTCCACGTTGTACCGGGCCCGCCCGGTGGCCAGCCGGATCCACAGCCCCGGGTCGACGACCTCCAGGTCCCACCCGCCGCGGGTCACCACGATGTCCAGCAGCTCCTCGGCGACCATCCGCTGCGCCTCGCGGTCGATCGGGTTCGCCGGGCCGGCGGAGTCCACCACGCCCTTGAGCGAGGCGACGAGGTCCTCGGCGTGCACCACGAGCTCGATGAGGCGTGACATGGCCATGTCGCGCAGCGTGATCGCCCCGCGTCGGGCCTGCACCACGACCACGTCGTCCAGGCTCAGCTCGTCGAGGCGGGCCAGGGCGGCGCGGGCCAGCGCGTCGACGGACTCCAGCGGAGAGTCGGAGATCTCCTCGGCCAGCTCCCGGGTCACCCGGGTGATGTCGTCGGCGCGCTCGGGGTAGGACCCCACGTACTCCGCGAGCTCGATCGGCCGGGTGCCCGGCTCCGCCGGCGTGCACACCGCGAGGGCGTCCATGGCGCGTCCCAGGTGAGCCACGAGCTCGCCGATCGTCCAGCCGTCCAGGACCGAGGGCTTGGTGCGCTGACCGAGCAGGTTGTCCCCGAGCGGCCCCACCCACGACTGCAGCCGGGACCACTGGGTGTGCAGGGCTGAGGTGATCTGGGGGAGGTCGGCCGTCATGACTTCATCCTGCCGCACACAGAGGGCGGCGTCACCCCTTCGGGACGTACTGTTCCTCCTATGGTTCACGCACACCACCAGCGCGGACACCGCGCGGCGGTGGTCGCACTCCTGCTCGTCGGCTCCCTGCTCACGCCGCTGGCGCTCACGGCGCTCTGGGCGCGCGAGACGATCAGCAGCACCGACGGCTACGTCGCCGTCGCGGACACCCTGGCAGCCGACGACGACGTGCGTGAGGCGCTGGTGGACCACCTCACCACCGCCACCCTCGACCAGGTCGACGCCGGCGCTCCGCTGCGCCTGGCGATGGAGTCCCTCGTGCGCGAGGTCCTCACCCGGGTCGTGGACAGCGACGCCTTCGCGACCGCCTGGAGCGAGGCCAACCGCCGGGCGCACACCACCGCCCTCGCCCTGCTCACCGATGGCGACGCCGGCGCGCTCGGCCTGTCCGACGACGGCCAGGTGACCCTCGACCTGGCCCCCGTGGTCGAGCTCGCTCGCGCGGAGCTCCTGGCACGAGGCATCACGCTCGCCGACTCCCTCCCGCAGATCGACGCGAGCGTCCCGCTGGTCTCCAGCGAGGACCTCGTCACCGCCCGTAGCGCCTACTCCACCCTGGACACCGTGGCGGACTGGTTGCCGTGGGTGGCCGCACTCATGCTGGTCGCCGCGGTCGCGCTGGCCCGGCGGCGGGCGGCGGCGCTCGCCTGGGCGGCCGGGCTCATCGTGGCCGCCACGGCGCTGGTGAGCCTCGCCGTCGTGGTCGGGCGCTCCTGGTACGTCGAGTCGCTGTCCGGGTCACGGCTTCGCACCGAGGTGACCGTCGCGCTCGCGGACACTCTCGGCGAGTCTGCCCTCGTTGCGCTGCGGGCCGGGTACGTGCTCGGTGCGGGCCTCGCCGTCGCCGCGGTCGTGGTGTGGCTGGTGGCCCGGCTGACCGGCCGGCGACGGACGCAGCCTGTTCCGCCTGCTCAGCCGGCCTAGCCTCGCGGCCTAGCTGTCCTGCCCGGTCACCACGGCTCGTCGAGCGCTGCGACCTGCGCGGGGGTCAGACGCAACCGCGCCCCGGCGACGGCGTCGGCCAGCTGGGCCGGGGTGCTCACCCCGAGGATGGGACGGACCGGCGGGGTGGAGGCGAGCATCCACGCGACGACCACCGCGGACCGGCTCACGCCCAGGTCGCCGGCCAGCGTGGTCAGCGCGGCGAGGCGGCGCGTCGTGCCCGGGTGGTCGTAGGCCTGGGGGAGGGGACGGTCGTCACGGTCGTAGGCGCCGCTGAGCAGCGGGCTGTAGGCCCACAGCTCCCAGCCGGGCTCGGTGGTGGCGTAGTCGAGCACCTCGTCGGTGACCCACCCGAAGCGGTGGTCGTGGACGGCGTCGCGCACCAGCGGGCGCGGCTGCAGGTAGGAGTGGCGCAGCTGCAGGGCGGACGGCGTCACCCAGCCGTGCTGGGCGGCGATCCCGCGGGCCCGCTCGACCCGCCACAGCGCGTAGTTGGACAGCCCCACCCGGCCCACCCTCCCGGCGTCGACCTGCGCCGCGAAGGCGCCGACGGTCTCCTCCAGCGGCGTGCCGCGGTCGTCGCGGTGAGCCCAGTAGAGCTCAACATGGTCGGTGCCCAGGCGGGTCAGCGACTCCTCCAGCGCGCGCTCGACGGTGGCTGCCGCCAAGCCCTCGGTCGCCTCGGGGTAGGTGCCCGGGCCGGCCGGCTCGCAGCCGACCTTGGTGGAGATCTGCACGCGGTCGCGGGCGCCGGGGCGGGCCGCGAACCACCGTCCGAGCATGGTCTCGCTGGCGCCGCCGCGTCCGTCCGGGGACTCCCAGAAGGCGTAGCAGTTCGCGGTGTCGATCCAGGACCCGCCGGCGTCGACGAACTGGTCCAGCAGGGCGAAGGAGGTCGCCTCGTCCTGACGCGTGCCGAAGGTCATCGCCCCGAGGGCGACCTGGAGCTGGTCTGTGTGTGCTGAGGTCATGGCGCTCACTCAAACATGTCGAGTGCGCTCGAGGTCAAACAGCCGGCTCAGGCAGAGCGGTCCGCCCCGGCGAGGAAGGACGCCACGATCGGGCCCAGCTGGTCGAACTCGATGAGGAAGCCGTCATGGCCGAACTCCGAGTGCAGCAGCCGTGCCTGGGCGTCGGGTACGTACCGGGCGATGCGCTCGGACTCGGCCGGCAGGAACAACCGGTCGGAGTCCACGGCGACCACGAGGGTGCGCGCGGTGATCGAGGCCAGCGCGGTGTTCACCCCGCCGCGGTCGCGGCCCAGGTCATGGGTGAGCATCGACTCGGTGAGCACCACGTAGCTGTTGGCGTCGAAGCGCTTGGCGAGCTTGCTCGCGTGGTGGTCGAGGTAGGACTGCACGGCGAACCGTCCGCCGCGCATCGGGTCCTCCCCGCCCTGGGAGATCCGTCCGAAGCGCTCGTCGAACTCGTGGGCGCTGCGGTAGGTGGTGTGCGCGATCGACCGGGCGATGCCCAGGCCGAGGTGCGGGCCGTCGCCGGGGGCGGCGTCGTAGTAGTCGCCGCCGCGGAACTTGGGGTCGGCGTGGATGGCGGTGAGCTGGGGGTGCGCCCAGGCGATCTGGTCGCCCGGGGTCTGCGCCGCGGAGGCGATCACGCCGATGGACTGCACGGCGATCCCGGCCTCGGGGCCGAGCAGCGCCCACTCCAGCACGCGCAGGCCGCCCATCGACGCACCGACGACGAACTGCCAGGACTGCACGCCGATCGCACGGGTCAGCTCGATCTCTGCGGCGACCTGGTCGCGGACGGTGATGATCGGGAAGTGGCTGCCCCACGGCTGGCCGTCGGGGGCCGGGCTCGAGGGGCCGGTGGACCCCTGGCAGCCGCCGACGACGTTGGGGGCCACGACGAAGTAGCGGTCGGTGTCGATGGGGGCGCCCGGGCCGACCATCTGGGACCACCAGCCGGCCGTCGCGTGGCCGTCACCGGCCGCACCGGTGACGTGGCTGTCACCGGTGAGCGCGTGCAGCACGAGGACGGCGTTGTCGCCTGCCTCGTTGAGGGTCCCCCAGGTCTCATAGGCCATGCGGACGGCGGGGATGTGCCCGCCTGCCTCGAGCTCGAGGGCTCCGATGTCGGCGAAGCGCCGTCCCCCGACGGGGTCGCCCTCACGCCAGGCGCCGCTCGCGGGGAAGGGCGTGGTCAGGCGGCGCGACTGCGCGCGGGAGGGACCGCCGGTGCGGGTCCACTGCAGGTTCGGCCGGGACGAGGGCCCCGAGCCCTGGGAGTCGTGGCTCATCGCCGCCCAATGTACGGACGATCCGGCGCCGGGCGCGGGGGTGTCCATCCCCAGGGTCCAGTGCGCAGGCACCGACTCGGGGATGCCGCGGCTCGACGCCGGATCGCTCGTCATCGCCCTATGCTCCGGCGGCGTCGGCGGCCTTGGCCGCGATGAAGCCGTTCTCGAGGTCGGCGAGGATGTCGTCGATGTGCTCGATGCCCACGCTCAGACGCACCAGGCCGGGGGTGACGCCGGAGAGAGCCTGCTCGGACTCGGACAGCTGGGAGTGCGTGGTCGAGGCGGGGTGGATCACCAGGGAGCGCACGTCGCCGATGTTGGCGACGTTGGAGTGCAGCTCCAGGGCCGAGACGAAGGCCTGACCCGCCGCGGCACCGCCGGCGACCTCGAAGGTCACGATCGCCCCGGGTCCGCGCGGGGTGTACTTCTGGGCGTTGGCGTACCACGGGCTCGAGGGCAGGCCGGCGTAGCCGACGCTCACGACGTCGTCACGCGAGTCGAGCCAGGCGGCGACCTTCTTGGCGTTCTCCACGTGACGCTCCACCCGGAGGGAGAGCGTCTCGATGCCCTGGGCGATGAGGAAGGCGTTGAAGGGGGAGATGGCTGAGCCGAGGTCGCGCAGCAGCTGCACGCGGGCCTTGAGGATGTAGGCGAGGTTGGCGCCGAGGATCCCGTTCACCCCGAGGTCGCGGGCGTAGACGATGCCGTTGTAGCTGGGGTCGGGGGTGTTGAAGTTGGCGAACCGCTCGGGGTCGGCGGAGAAGTCGAAGTTGCCCGAGTCGACGATCACGCCGCCGATGGCCGAGCCATGCCCGCCGAGGTACTTGGTCGCGGAGTGGATGACGATGTCCGCACCGAACTCGATCGGACGCAGCAGGTAGGGCGTGGCGACGGTGTTGTCGACGACGAGCGGGACGCCCACCTCGTGCGCGGCGGCAGCCACGGCCTCGATGTCGAGGATGTCGGCCTTGGGGTTGGGGATCGTCTCGGCGAAGAAGAGCTTGGTGTTCGGACGGGCCGCGTCCCGCCAGGCCTGCGGGTCGTGCGGGTCGGTGACCCAGGTGGTCTCCACCCCGAGCTTGGCCAGGGAGTACTGGAGCAGGTTGTACGTGCCGCCGTAGAGGGACGGGCTGGCCACGATGTGGTCGCCGGCCTCGGCGAGGTTGAGGATCGCGAAGGTGGTCGCGGCTTGGCCGGAGGCGAGCAGCAGGGCGCCGACGCCGCCCTCGAGGCTCGCGATGCGGTTCTCCACGACCTCCTGGGTCGGGTTGCCGATGCGGGTGTAGATCGGTCCGAGGTCCTTGAGGGCGAAGCGGTCAGCGGCGACGCCAGCGTCGGGGAACACGAAGGAGGTGGTCTGGTAGATCGGCAGCGCGCGGGCACCGGTCGTGGGGTCGGGCGTCTGGCCGGCGTGGATCTGACGGGTCTCGAAGGACCAGTGGGGGCTGCTCATCGGATGCTCCTGGGGATGGTGGGTGGGGATGCACGTGCCGAGTCGTGTGCCCCGGGCCAGCGGCTGGTGCTCGTCCCGGCTCGGTCGAGGCGGGGAGCGGTGCCGACGGGTCGTTCCGTCGGGTGCTGGCTGCTGGTGGAGCGGGTACGACGAAGGGTGGTGCGGTGGTGGCCGAGGGGGCTGGTCAGCTGCACATTCGCTTCGTCATGGTGAGAGCGTAGGCACGCTTGACGCCCCGCGACAGCCCTGGAGCCGGAAAATCTCACTGCGTGGATGGTCGAAGGGCAGTTCTGTTCCAATATGCGGGATTCTCGGCCTGGAGGGCCCCGAGGTGGCCGCGTCGACCTCTTCCCTGTGACAACTGGTGCGGGTGAGACTGCTGTGAGAGGTGTGGCAGGAGTTCACACCGGGCCCACACCTGGGTAGTCTCGGGGAAGACTCATCGCGGCTGGTCAGGACCGGCTGCGTCCAGCAGCGAGAGGACCACCCCGATGGCGTTGCCCCTGCGAGCGTCCCGCGACGCTGGCCGCCCCAGGGTGCTGGTGATCCTGACGATCACCGCTCTGCTCGCCGCGGGCACCGCGCTCCCTGCCTCAGCCGAGCCCACGCCCCCCTCCCAGGACGACGTCGACGCCGCACGGCAGTCCGTGATCGACGCCGCCGCCTCCGTCGCCGCGATGGACGTGGAGATGGCCTCGCTCACTGCGAACCAGGAGGCGGCCTTCACCGCCGCCGCCGCGGCCGGGGAGGCGTACAACCAGGCAGTCGTCGACTTCGACGCCGCGACCGTGGCCGCCGCCGACGCCCAGGCCCGCAGCGACACCGCGAAGCTGCGCGCCGAAGAGTCTCGCAAGCTGCTCGTGGGCCTCGCGCGGGACACCTCCCGCAACGGTGGCGGCCTCGAGCAGCTGGGCATGTACCTCTCCGCCGACGGCGTGAGCGATGCGGTCAGCACCGCCAACGCGATGGCGCTCGTCGGCTCCAAGGCGGACAAGGCGGCCCAGCAGTTCCAGGCCGACGCCGTCGTCTCCTCCACCCTGGAGGGTGTCGCCGCCGCCGCGGTGGCGGACCGCCAGGCGAAGAAGGAGGCCGCCGACGAGGCGCTCGCCCAGACGCAGGAGGCCCAGGCCGCGGCCGAGCAGGCCGTAGCGACCGCGAACGTCAACCGGGACGCGCTGCTGGTGCGCCTCGCCACGGCGCGCAGCACGAGCATCGCCGTCGAGCAGGCCCGGCAGGCCGAGCTGCAGGCCGAGCGCGACGCCGAGGTTGAGCGGCTCGCTCGCGAGCGTGCGCTGGCTGCCGCGCAGGCCCAGGCCCAGGCCCAGGCGCCGGCGGTCAGTGGTCCCGCCGCCCCGGCCCAGCCGGCCCGCCCGGGGACGACCACCCCGACGACCTCGCCGACCACGGCACCCGCGCCCGCGCCCACCACGGCACCCGCGCCGGCCCCCACCACTCCGGTGGACACGCCGGCGTCGCAGCCGAGCACACCGCCCGTGGCCCCGCCGGTCGCCCCGCCGGTGGTGACCCCTCCGGTGACGCCACCGGTGGTCACACCCCCTCCGTCGAGCGGGGGCGGGCTGGGCACCGGAAGCTCGCGTGGCACCGCCGCGCAGGGCCAGGCCGCCGTCGAGTGGGCCAAGACGAAGCTGGGCCTGCCCTACATCTGGGGAGCCACCGGCCCGGACGCCTATGACTGCTCCGGGTTCACCAGCCGTGCGTGGAGCGCGGCCGGCCGGGCCATCAACCGGACCTCACGCGACCAGTACACCCAGGTCCTCAAGATCAACCTCAACTCCATGCGCCCCGGCGACCTGGTGTTTTGGGCGACCAACCCCAGCGACGCGTCGACGATCTTCCACGTGGCGATGTACGCCGGCAACGGCCAGATCGTCGAGGCCGCCCAGCCCGGCGTCGCCTCCCGCCTCACCCACATGCGCTGGAACGCCACCCTCATGCCCTACGCCGGCCGCCCCTAACCCCCCCCATCCCACCCCCCCACAACCCGCTGAGTGCTGGGTTGTGCACGCAGATCGAGGGTTTTCGCGTGGACAACCCAGCACTCAGCGAGGTGGGTGGGGGTGGGGTTGTTGTGGATGTGCGAACGGCCGGCACCCTGGGGGTGCCGGCCGTTCGTCGTCGTGCAGGAGCGGTGCTCAGTGGGCGTAGTACCCGGCGTCCTTGGCACGCTGGAAGGAGCGCTCGATCTCGGCCTCGGCCTCGGCCTTGCCGGTCCAGTGCGCGCCCTCGACGGACTTGCCCGGCTCGAGGTCCTTGTAGACCTCGAAGAAGTGCTGGACCTCCAGGCGGTGGAAGTCGGAGACGTCGTCGATGTCCTGGCGCCATGCGGCGCGCTGGTCACCGGTCGGCACGCACAGCACCTTGTCGTCGCCGCCAGCCTCGTCGCGCATGCGGAACATGCCCAGCGCACGGCAGCGGATCAGGCAGCCGGGGAAGGTCGGCTCTTCGAGCAGCACGAGAGCGTCGAGCGGGTCGCCGTCCTCGCCGAGCGTCCCTTCGATGAACCCGTAGTCGTCCGGGTACCGGGTCGAGGTGAACAGCATCCGGTCCAGACGGATCCGCCCGGTCTTGTGGTCAACCTCGTACTTGTTGCGCTGACCCTTGGGGATCTCGATCGTGACGTCGAACTCCACTGTTCTTCCTCCAGTTGCCCCTCGGGCGCGCGGGTTGCGCACTCCGGTGGGTCGTGTATATCGCATGCGTGGTCGGTGTAGCCACTCGCCAGAGTAGACGACATCGTGATGATCTGCGGAAGTTCACGGGTGTGACGCTTGACGTGGCTTAGTGTGGCTCGCGGGCACGTGCAACCGGGCGCGGTCCATATCCTGGAGGCATGAAAGTGAGCGTCTCATGGCCCTGATGGCGCGCGTCGTCGCGGGGACGGTCGCTGCTGCCCTCGTCGTGGCCGGGGGATATGCCTGGGCGGACGCCCATGACATCGTCCCCGGAGTCCTCACGCTGGGCCCCGAGCCCGCCCCGGCAGCCCCCTTCCCCAACGCCCCGGCGGCCATCCCCGGCCCCGAGCCCCAGGACACCCTCAGCGTGCTCGACGCCACAGCGCCGATCCCCACCCCGGCCACCGTGCAGGCCGCCGTCGACGCCCTCGTCGCCGACCCGCGCATGGGCACCTCGACCGGCGTGGTGGTCGCCGACGCGCTCACCGGTCAGGTGCTGGCCTCCGCCTCGCCCGAGATCCCCCGGGTGCCTGCCTCCATCCAGAAGCTGCTCACGGCGGCCGCCGCCCTCGACGCCCTCGGTGACGACCGGGTGCTGACCACGACAGTGACCCAGTCCTCCCCGGGAACCATCACCCTCGTCGGCGGCGGAGACATGATGCTCGCCGCTGGCAGCGGCGACCCCGACGCCGTCAACGGTCACGCCGGCCTGGACGACCTCGCCGCGCAGGTCGCCAAGGAGCTGTCCCTCGCCGGACGCGTCTCGGTCTCCCTCACCCTCGACGACTCCTTGTTCACCGGGTCCGCGACCGGTGGCTGGGCTGAGGACATCCCCGGCCTCGGCTATGCCGCGCCGGTCGCCGCGCTCGGGGTCGACACCGGCCGGATGGCAGCGGGGGAGTACGCCCCGCGCCACGGCGACCCGGCGATGGTGGCCGCCGAAGCCTTCGTCGCAGCCCTCGCCGCGCACGGGGTCAGCGTGGAAGGGGCACCGACCCGCGGCACCACGAGCCCGGACGCCCGCGTCCTGGGCTCGGTCGACTCCGCCCCGATGGGGGAGATCGTCGAGTACTTCCTGCACACCTCTGACAACACGATCACCGAGGTGGTGGGGCGTCTGGTCGCACTGGAGGTGGGCCTGCCCGGCTCCTTCGAGGGAGCGACCACAGCGGTCCTGACCGAGATCTCCTCCCTCGGAGTCGACGTCTCCGGTGCCGTGATGACCGACTGCAGCGGGCTGGCCGACGGCTCACGGCTCACCGCCACCACCATCCTGGAGGTGCTGGACCTGCTCAACGACCCCGCTCACCCGCAGCTGCGGGCAGCCGCGGTCTCGTTGCCGGTCGCCGGCCTGGACGGCACGCTCTCCGACCGGTTCCTCAGCACCCAGGGACGAGGCGTGGTCCGTGCCAAGACCGGGTCCCTCCCGCACGTCACCTCCCTGGCCGGCACCGCGCTGACCGCGGACAACCGCCAGCTCACCTTCGTGGTCATGGCCGACCAGACGCCCGACGGCGGTCAGTGGGGACCGCGGCAGGCGATGGACGACTTCGTCTCCAGCCTCGCGGCGTGCGGTTGCTCATGACCGGGGACAGGCGCGAGCTCGTCGACTGGTCCGACGCCGCCCGGGTCGCCGGGAGGCTCGTCGCCCCCGGACCGACGGCCTCGCGCACCGAGATCGAGGACCTCGTCGCCTCCCTGCGCCGGGCCGCGAGCCGGGCGGTCGAGCCCGTCGTCGCCGCCACCGGGATGCTCCCCGCCGACGGCCGGGACCTCACCGTCTCCCCGCTGTCCACCGTGCACGTCATCGACCGCGCCCGGTGGGCGCAGGCCGGTGCCGCGTCCATGGAGGCGATGACCGCCGGAGCCCTGCGCACGGCGTCGGGCAGGGCGGTGCCGTTGGCGGCCGAGCTCGCCTCGAGCGCGGAGGTCGGCGCGGCGCTGGCCTTCATGTCCACCAAGATCTTGGGTCAGTTCGACCCTTACGGCGGTGCTCCGGGGCAGCTGCTCCTCGTCGCGCCGAACGTGTTGCACGTGGAACGAGAGATGCAGGTGCGCCCGGAGGACTTCCGGCTGTGGGTGTGCCTGCACGAGCAGACCCACGCCCTGCAGTTCGCCGCCGCCCCGTGGCTGGCCGAGCACCTGCGCGAGCGCACCGCCGAGCTGGTCTCCGGGATCAGTGACGTCTCGGCCTCGCCCTGGCAGACGAGCCTGCGGCTGGCTGCCTTCGTGCGCGCCGTCTACGCGGCCGTGCGCGGTCACGAGGGCGCATCCCTGCTGGACGGCCTGCTCACCCCCGCGCAGCGGACGGTCTTCGACGAGGTCACCGCGATCATGAGCGTCCTGGAGGGGCATGCCGACGTGGTGATGGATGCCGTCGGGCCGTCGGTGGTGCCGAGCGTGCGCTCCATCCGGGCGAAGTTCGACAAGCGCCGCGCCACCCCGCAGGGGCGCGACGGCGTGCTGCGCCGGCTGCTCGGCGTGGACGCCAAGATGGACCAGTACCGCACCGGGGCGTCCTTCGTCCGGGCGGTGACTGCCGAGGTCGACATGGCCGGGTTCAACGCTGTGTGGTCTGGTCCGCAGGCGCTGCCCAGCGCGCGGGAGATCGCCGACCCGATCGCCTGGGTCCGCCGCATCCATGGCTGAGGACCGCCGGTGAGCGGTCCGCCGCGGGCGGTCGCGCAGGGACGTCTCGCGGTGCGTGCAGCCCTGGCCGACCTCACCCCGTCTGCCGGTGCCACCGCGTCTGCCGGGGCCACACTGCCTGCCGACGCCACGATGCCTGCCGACGCCACGATGCCTGCCGACGCCACGATGCGCGCCGGTGCCACAACCTCCGTGCCGCTGGTGCTGGTGGCCTGCTCCGGCGGGGCGGACTCGCTCGCGCTCGCGGTGAGCACTGCCTTCGTGGCCGCGCGCCTGGGGCTACGGGCCGGCGCGGTGGTCGTCGACCACGCCATGCAGGCCGGCTCCGCCGCGGTCGCCCAGGTCGCCGCCGAGCAGTGCCGGTCCCTGGGGCTGGACCCGGTCGAGGTCATCACCACCGTGGTGCCTACCGGGCCGGGCCATGGCGGCCCGGAGGGCGCCGCGCGCACGGCGCGCTACCGGGCCCTGGACGAGGCGGCCACGCGGCTGGGTGCCGCCGCCGTCCTGCTCGGGCACACGGCCGACGACCAGGCCGAGACGGTCCTGCTGGGGCTCGCTCGCGGCTCCGGTGCCAGGTCGCTGGCCGGCATGCGCGCCGCGACCGGCCTGCTGCGCCGGCCCTTCCTGGGGCTGCGACGCCTGGACACCGAAGCCATCTGCCACGCGGGCGGACTGACCTACTGGCAGGACCCCACCAACTCCGGCGACGGCCCCGGGGCGCCCCTGCGCTCCCAGGTCCGCTCGCGCATCCTCCCCCTGCTCGACGACGTGCTCGGCCCCGGCGTGGTCGGCGCGCTGACCCGCACCGCGGACCAGCTCGACGAGGACGACGCCGCACTCAGCGCCTTCGCCGCACAGCTGCTGGAACAGGCGCGGGCTGGCAGTGCGGAAGGCACTGACGGCACGCACAGGCTCGACGTCGCCGTGCTGGCCGCCTCGCCGAGGGCGGTGCGCACCCGGGCGCTGCGCCGGGCGGCGCTCGAGGCGGGGTGCCCCGCCGGCGCGCTCGCCCGCTCGCACGTCCTCGAGCTGGACCGTCTCGTGACGGACTGGCGCGGCCAGGGACCCATCCAGCTGCCGGGGGCGGTCGTGGGACGCCGGGACTGTGGCAGGCTAGTCCTTGAACCCCTTCACCACTGATTCACTGAACCAAGGAGCGCTCCCCGTGGGATCTGCCCAGACCGGCGACATCGACCACGTCCTGCTGAGCGAGGAGCAGATCGCTGCCAAGCTCGACGAGCTGGCGGAGCGTATCGACGCCGACTACGCCGGCAAGGACCTGCTCCTCGTCGGCGTCCTCAAGGGCGCCGTGATGGTTATGGCTGACCTCTCCCGCCGCATCAAGCACCAGGGCGTCGAGATGGACTGGATGGCGGTGTCCTCCTACGGCTCGGGGACCAAGTCCTCCGGCGTGGTGCGCATCCTCAAGGACCTCGACGCCGACCTCACCGGGCGCAACGTGCTCATCGTCGAGGACATCATCGACTCCGGCCTGACGCTGTCCTGGCTGATCTCCAACCTGCGCAGCCGTGGGCCGGCGTCGGTCGAGGTCGCGGCGATGCTGCGCAAGCCGACGGCCGCCAAGGTCGAGGTCGACGTCCGCTACGTGGGATTCGACATCCCCAACGAGTTCGTCGTCGGGTACGGCCTCGACTACGCCGAGAAGTTCCGCACGCTGCCGTTCGTCGGCACGCTGGCACCGCACGTCTACTCGAGCTGAAGGATTCCCAACCAGTCGCTGAGCGACTGTTGAACATGCACTGAACCTCCCGAGAACCGCCCCGCGACGGGCACGCCGTCCTGCCCTGGGCGAACAGGGAGCTCCCTGACAGTCAAATGTCAGGTGAGACGTGTATTTTCGACGGCGTACCAGTGCGCGAGCGGAAGGATGCGGGGCGTGCCCCGTCGACGATGAACATGAAGCGTCTTTTGAGCGGGCCATTCCTGTGGATCGTCCTGGGCCTGGTGATCCTTGGATTTGCCCTCACCACGCTGCTCGGGCCGAAGGTCTCCAAGATCGACACGTCGGCCGGCCTCGAGCTGCTCGAGGGCGGGACGGTCGAGCAAGCACTCATCGTCGACGGTGACCAGCGCGTCCAGCTGACTCTCTCCGAGCCGTACACGGTCGGCGAGGAAGACCTGGGCACGAGCGTCGAGTTCTACTACGTCGAGCCGCAGGGCGAGCAGATCGTCGACGCCATCACGGCGGCCAACCCGCCTGAGGGCTACAACTCCGAGGTGGCCCGCGCGAGCTTCCTCGGCTCGATGCTCTCGGTGATCATCCCGTTCCTCATCATCGGCGTCATCTTCTACTTCATCCTCACCCGCATGCAGGGTGGTGGCTCGCGGGTCATGGGCTTCGGCAAGTCCAAGGCCAAGCTCGCCACGAAGGACACCCCGCAGGTGACCTTCGCCGACGTCGCCGGCGCGGACGAGGCCGTCGAGGAGCTCCGCGAGATCCAGGAGTTCCTCTCCGAGCCCGCCAAGTTCCTGGCCGTCGGCGCGAAGATCCCCAAGGGTGTGCTGCTCTACGGCCCGCCCGGAACCGGTAAGACCCTGCTCGCCCGCGCTGTCGCCGGTGAGGCCGGCGTGCCGTTCTACTCCATCTCCGGGTCCGACTTCGTCGAGATGTTCGTCGGTGTGGGTGCCTCCCGCGTACGCGACCTGTTCTCCCAGGCCAAGGAGAGCGCCCCGGCGATCATCTTCGTCGACGAGATCGACGCCGTGGGACGTCACCGCGGCGCCGGCATGGGCGGCGGGCACGACGAGCGCGAGCAGACCCTCAACCAGCTCCTGGTCGAGATGGACGGCTTCGACGTCAAGGCGAACGTCATCCTCATCGCGGCGACCAACCGCCCGGACATCCTCGACCCGGCACTGCTGCGACCGGGACGCTTCGACCGCCAGATCGCCGTCGAGGCTCCTGACCTGCAGGGACGGACCGACATCCTCCGCGTGCACGCCAAGGGCAAGCCGATCGTGGAGGGCGTGGACCTCAAGGCCGTCGCCCGCCGCACCCCGGGCTTCTCCGGCGCGGACCTGGCCAACGTCCTCAACGAGGCCGCGCTGCTGACCGCGCGCTCTGGCGCCCAGCTCATCGACGACCGCGCCCTGGACGAGGCGATCGACCGCGTCATCGCCGGTCCGCAGAAGCGCACCCGGATCATGAACATCAAGGAGCAGAAGATCACCGCGTACCACGAGGGTGGTCACGCCCTCGTGGCGGCTGCCATGCGGTACACCGATCCCGTCACCAAGGTGACGATCCTGCCCCGCGGCCGTGCCCTCGGTTACACGATGGTCATGCCCACCGAGGACAAGTACTCCACCACCCGCAATGAGCTGCTCGACCAGCTCGCCTACGCCATGGGTGGGCGCGTGGCGGAGGAGATCGTCTTCCACGACCCCACCACCGGTGCCTCCAACGACATCGAGAAGGCCTCCGCCACGGCCCGCAAGATGGTCACCGAGTACGGCATGAGCGAGCGCGTGGGCGCCATCAAGCTGGGTCAGGGCTCGGCGGAGCCCTTCATGGGCCGGGACATGGGCCACCAGCGCGACTACTCCGAGTCCGTCGCCGGGACCGTCGACCACGAGGTCCGCAAGCTCATCGAGTCCGCGCACGACGAGGCGTGGGAGGTGCTCGTGAAGTACCGCGACGTCCTCGACCACCTCGTGCTCGAGCTGCTCGAGAAGGAGACGCTCAACCAGGCCGAGCTCGCCGAGATCTTCGCTCCCGTCGTCAAGCGTCCTCCGCGCGACGTGTGGCTCTCCAGCGAGCAGCGTGCTGTCTCCGACCGCCCGCCGGTGCTCACCGCGGCCGAGCGCGCCGCGCACGGCGACGGCCCGGTCATCCCCGAGGACGAGGCCGCGGCTGCCCGCGAGGAGCACCCGGCCGAGGAGCTCGGCGAGATCCCCGACGGCGGTTCCGTCGGCCCGGTGAACCTGGCCAAGCCTGAGACCGAGCTGCCCGGCGCGGGCGAGTGACGCGGCCGTGACCGAACCGATCGACACCGACATCCCTGCCCCCGAGATCGACCTCGCCCGAGCAGAGGCTGCTGTCCGCGAGCTGCTCTTCGCGGTCGGGGAAGACCCCGACCGCGAAGGCCTGGTGGACACGCCGGGACGGGTGGCCCGCGCCTACGCCGAGACCTTCGCCGGGCTGCACCAGAGCCCCGGTGACGTGCTCAACGCCGTCTTCGACATCGGTGGGCACGAGGAGATGATCCTCGTCAAGGACATCGAGGTGTACTCCACCTGCGAGCACCACCTGGTGCCCTTCCACGGTGTGGCGCACGTCGGCTACATCCCCGGTGCGGACGGACGGGTCACCGGCCTGAGCAAGCTCGCCCGCCTCGTCGAGGTCTTCGCGCGGCGGCCGCAGGTGCAGGAGCGCCTCACCGCCCAGGTCGCCGACGCCCTCGTGGAGTTCCTCGCTCCCAGCGGCGTGATCGTGGTGATGGAGTGCGAGCACCTGTGCATGTCCATGCGCGGGGTGCGCAAGGCTGGCGCTCGCACGGTGACCTCCGCCGTGCGCGGCCAGATGCGCGACGGCGCCACCCGCGCCGAGGCCATGAGCCTCATCATCGGCCGCTGACCCGGCCGTTCGTCATGACTCAGACACTGCCGCTCCCGGAGCGCCTGATCACAGCCGGTCGCACCCTCGTCATGGGCGTCGTCAACGTCACCCCGGACTCCTTCTCCGACGGGGGCGAGTGGTTCGAGCCGTCGGCGGCGATCGCCCACGGCAGGCAGCTCCTCGACCAGGGCGCCGACATCCTCGACGTCGGAGGCGAGTCGACCCGCCCCGGCTCGGCGCGCGTCAGCGTCGAGGACGAGCTCGACCGGGTCCTGCCGGTCATCACGGCGCTGTCCGCCGATGGCGCCGTCGTGTCCGTGGACACCACGCGAGCCGTGGTCGCCGAGCAGGCGGTCGCTGCCGGTGCCCTCATCATCAACGACGTCTCCGGCGGGCTCGCCGACCCCGCCATGGCCGACGTCGTCGCGCGGACCGGCGTCACCTACGTCGTCATGCACTGGCGCGGTCACGCCGACGTCATGGACGACCTCGAGCAGTACGACGACGTCGTCCTGGACGTGCGGGCCGAGCTGGCCCAGCGGGTGGCGGCCCTGGAGGCCGCCGGGGTCCGGCGGTCACAGCTCGTCCTGGACCCGGGGCTCGGCTTCTCGAAGTCCGGCGCGGCGAACTGGCCGTTGCTCGCCCGGCTCGACGAGCTCGTCGCTCTCGGGCTGCCGGTGCTCGTGGGGGCGTCGCGCAAGCGGTTCCTGGGCCATCTGCTCGCTGGTGAGGACGGTGTTCCGGTCCCACCGCTGGCCCGTGACGGTGCGACCGCCGCAGTGAGTACGCTGGCTGCCATGTCGGGCGCGTGGTGCGTCCGGGTTCACGACGTCCGAGGAACGAGCGACGCCGTCCGGGTAGCCCAGGCTTGGGTGGACGCCGGCGGCACGCACCGACCTCACATCACGGCTGACTGATGACGACCACAGGACAGGAAGAGCTCATGAGCACGCTGGCGCAGCGATCGGTTCTTGGACGCAGCGGTGAGGCCCTCGACCAGATTCACATCTCGGGGATCGCCGCCCGCGGCTTCCACGGTGTGCTCACGAGCGAGCGTGAGGCCGGTCAGGACTTCAGCGCCGACGTGACGCTCTACCTGGACACCCGTCCCGCCGCCCGCGGCGACGACCTCACCGAGACCGTCAACTACGCCCTGGTCGCCCAGGACATCGCTGACATCCTCAGCGGTGCGCCGGTGAACCTCATCGAGACGGTCGCCGAGCAGATCGCGGCGGCCGTGCTGGCGCGTCCCGCGGTCGTCGCGGTGGACGTCGCGGTGCACAAGCCGCAGGCGCCGATCCCGGTGCCCTTCGCTGACGTGGTCGTGGCGATCCACCGTGACCGGAGCACCGTCGCCGTCGCCTCTCCGGTCGAGGGTGCTGTCGCCGACCTGACCGGGCTCGAGGCCGACGCGGCCGAGCGCGAGTCCCAGGCGGCGCAGGAGGAGCTGGCACCGCAGGATGAGCAGCAGGCCGAGCCTGAGGTGAGCGAGGCCGCAGAGCCGGCCGAGGTCATCGAGGTCATCGAGCCTGTCGCCGCGTCAGAGCAGGCTCAGGCCCCAGAGTCGATCGAGCCCGTCGAGACGCCGCAGGTGCGGCGGGAGCCGTTGCCGACCGCCGTGATGCCCGTGGTCATCTCTCGCCCGGCAGAGCCTGAGGACGACAGCATCGGGTCCTTCGCACCGCGGCTGGACGCGCCCCTGGACGGGCCGCTGACCGACCCGCTGGACGCTCCGCCGATGGTTCCGTTGGTCACGCACTCGGATGTGCTGGCAGCGCCGTTGGACGCGCCGGCCCCGGTCGTCCCGATGTCCGCGGCGGCATTCGCCAGCGACCCCGTGCCGACCCGCGAGGCCGCAGCCACCAGCGAGCCTGCACCCGCCGGCGACTCTGCCCCGTGGTCCGCCGACACCACGCACACCATGCCGCCGGTGCCCTTCCCTTCCGCGGGCGAGACCCATGAGACCGAGACCGTGGAGGACGAGACCTCCGCGCCGTCGGTCGCGGAGCCGGTCGACGCCGACTCAGCCGACTCAGCCGACTCCGCACCCGCCACGCCGCCGCTGGGCATCGGCCTCACAGCCGTGCTGCCCCCGCTGGACGACGAGATGCTCGCCGAGCAGGCGCGGCGCTCGGAGCAGGCCCGCCGCCCCGAGGTCTTCGGCATAGCGACCTTGAGCACAGGCTGGGAGCCGCCGCTGTCGACGGACTCCGCGCAGACGCCGAGCGTGACGGCGCCGGAGGACTTCCTCACCGCCGAGGTCATCCGGCTCGAGGACGTCCACCAGGACGAGCCCGACGACGACGCCCACATCGACCCGGCCGACCCGGCCGACGACGTTGACGCTGACGCAGTCGAGACCGCGACGGAATCAGCCGCGCCGGTCGACGCTACTGACGACCTCGTCGACGACCCCGAAGAGCCCGAGGCCTTCACCACCGAGTCGCCCGAGACCGCCGACGAGCCGCACGCGCCCGACACGCTCACCGAGATGCCCGTCGTCTCCGTCGAGGCCTTCGAGCCCGTGCCGGCGCCCGAGGACGCCGACATCGAGTCCTTCGAGGCGCCTGTCGCTGACGAGGACCACGTCGTCGACGATTTCGCCGCCGACGAGCCGCACGCGCCCGAGGACGCCGACATCGAGTCCTTCGAGGCGCCTGTCGCTGACGAGGACCACGTCGTCGACGAGGACGTCGCCATCGAGCAGGACGCGGAGGACATGAACGCCACGGCCGTCCTGCCGCGGGTCACCGACCGGATGGACACGGTCGCGACCGAGCCGGTCGAGGTGGTCATCGCCCTGGGTGCCAACCTCGGCGACGCCCAGGACACGCTGCGACGCGCAGTCGCTGATCTCGCTTCCATCTCCGCGCTGACCATCACCGACGTCGGCCCGTTGGCCCGCACGGCACCGGTCGGCGGGCCGGACCAGCCCGACTTCCTCAACACCATCGTGCTCGCCACGACCACCTTGTCCCCGCGGGAGCTGCTGCACGCCTGCCAGAGCATCGAGGCCGAGCACGGCCGGCAGCGGCTCGAGCACTGGGGTCCGCGCACCCTGGACATCGACCTCATCGCCTACGGAGCGCTCGTGTACTCCGCCGACGACCTCGACATCCCGCACCCGCGCGCCAACGAGCGGGCCTTCGTCCTCGCCCCGTGGGCGCACCTGTCCCCGGACGCGGTGCTCCCGGGTCTGGGCGGCGGGCCGGTCGGTGCGCTGGCCGCGACGGCTCCCGACCGCGCGGGCATCCGCTGGCTCGCGCTCGACTGGCTTGCTGAGCCGGAGCACGCGAGCCAGCCCCCGGCGTCGGCGCTGCCCGCGCGTGGTGCTCAGGCCGGCGGCCGCCGGGCCGACGAGCCGCGCGTGGAGTCCTACGACGAGTCGGACGACGAGTCCGCCGCGGTCCCGCCGGCTCCGCCGCTCTGATGAAGCGCACCAGGATCTCCGTGCTCGCCCTCGCGGCGGTCGGCACGCTGTCCGTCTCCTTCGGGCTGCTCGTGCTGCTCGAACGCCAGGGCACGCACCTCAGCCCGGTGCCCTGGCTCATCAGCCCGGTCCTGGTGGTGCTCGCCGCGGTCGTGCTGTGGCTGGCGCTGGCCGTCCGCGCCTACCAGCGCGGCCGCCGGCCGTCCCTCGACCCGCTGCGCGCCGCACGCACGGTCGCGCTGGCCAAGGCGGCCGCGCTCACCGGTGCGCTGCTCGTGGGGTGGTACGGCAGCCAGCTGCTGCTCACCCTCGGGCGGTTGCAGATCGAGTCCCAGCAGAGCCGTGCGCTGTCGGCCGGCGTGGCGACGCTCTGCGCGATCGTGCTCAGCGTGGCCGGGGTGGTCGCCGAGCGCTTCTGCCAGCTGCCTCCACCGAGCGACGCCACCCCCGCAGAGCTCGGCGACGAACCCAGCCCGCGCTGACCCGGACCGCTCCACGGACGCACCCCGCGTCCAGATTCGGGAGTGTCGCCTCTGGGTGGAATGATGAAGCCATGACCGACGAATCTGCGAGCGACCTGCACGTCCCCGTGTCTGCGCCAGCTGCGGGACCCTTCGACCCGGAGGGCATCGTCTGGCAGCGCGTCTCACCGCGCCTGGTCACCGCCCGCCTGATCATGCTCGCGGTCTTCCTCGGCATCCCGCTCCTCGCGCTCGTCGTCCTGGCCATCGCCCTTCCCGGCGCCGGACCGTGGCTGTGGATCTCCGCCGCGGTGGTCGCTGTGCTCGTGGCCTGGTCGGCGATCGTCATCTCGCGTCAGGTCCGCGCGATCGGCTTCGCCGAGCGAGACGAGGACCTGCTCATCCGCAAGGGCGTGATGTTCCGCAGCCTCGTCGTCGTGCCCTACGGGCGGATGCAGTTCGTCGACGTGAGCGCCGGGCCCCTCGCTCGCAAGCTCGGCATCTCCTCGCTCCAGCTCCACACCGCCTCGCCGGGCACCGACGCGACCATCGACGGGCTCGTCCCGAGCGAGGCGGCTCGGCTGCGTGACCGCCTCGCCTCGCGTGGCGAGGCCAGGCTGGCCGGGCTGTGAGCCACCTGCCCCCGCAGGGCGCCTCGCCGGCGCAGCCCGAGCCCGCCGAGGTCGAGTCAGGCGAGGTCGAGTCAGTCGACGCCCCGCCCGCTGATCTCGTCTGGCGACGCCTGCACCCGGTGACCCCGCTCGTGCGCGGCTGGGCGGTCATCGCCGTCCTGCTCGTCATCTTCGGCCGGCAGTCCATCGAGAACGGCCCGGAGAACGGGATCCCGGTCGACGGCAGCAACTGGTGGATCTTCGCCTCCGGCTTCGTCGTGGTGGCGCTCATCGGCGGTGTGTACTCCTGGCTGTCCTGGCGCGTGACGCGCTACGCCTACGACGCCGACGCCGTCTACGTGCACTCCGGCATCCTCTTCCGGCAGCAGCGCAAGGTCCGCCTGGACCGGCTGCAGGCCATCGACATCGTCAAGCCGCTGCTGGCCCGCTTCTTCGGCCTCGCCGAGCTCAAGCTGAGCGTCGCCGGCGGCGGCGACTCCGGCGCCCGCCTGGGATTCCTGCGCGACGCCGACGCGAACCAGCTGCGCAACCTGCTGCTCGCGCGCGCGGCCGGGCTGGAGGAGACCGCTGAGGGCGAGGTCATCCCCGAGGCGCCCGAGAGCCCCGTGCTGCAGGTTCCCCCGGGCCGGCTCATCGTGTCGCTGCTGCTGTCCGGGGCCACGATCGCGCTGTTCCTCATCATCGCGGGGTCGATCGGTGCGGTCATCGCCGCACGCAGCGCGGGCCCGCTGGCCACGATCCTGCCCGCCCTCATCGGTGTGGGAGCCTACGTCGCCTCGCGTTTCACCAGCGAGTTCAACTTCACCGGGGCTATCTCCCCGGACGGCATCCGGCTGCGCCACGGGCTGCTCGAGACCCGGTCACAGACCATCCCGCCGGGCCGCGTCCAGGCGATCCGGTTGTCCCAGGGCCTGCTGTGGCGCAAGGCCGACTGGTGGCGCGTGGAGGTCAACGTCGCCGGCTACGCCGATGCCTCGGACGGCAACGCCTCCGGCACGGTGCTGCTGCCGGTCGGCTCGCGCGACGAGGCGCTGAGCGCTCTGTGGCTCGTGCTGCCCGACCTCGGCGTGGCGGACCCGCGTGCGGTCCTGGAGACGGCGCTGTCCGGGTCCGGGCGCGACGGCGGCTTCATCACGAGCCCGCGCTCGGCGGTCTGGGTGGACCCGCTGGCCTGGCGCCGCAACGGCTACCGGGTGACCGATCGCGGCCTGCTCATCCGGCGCGGCCGGCTCACCCGGCGTCTGGAGGTCGTCCCGCACGAGCGCACCCAGTCCCTCGGGCTGGCTCAAGGGCCCCTGCAGCGCCGTCTGGGCCTGACGAGCTTCGTGCTGCACTCCACCCCCGGCCCGGTCTCCCCGATGGTCCCGCACCTGGCCGAC
Source organism: Sanguibacter suarezii NBRC 16159 (assembly GCF_001552735.1). GTDB lineage: Bacteria > Actinomycetota > Actinomycetes > Actinomycetales > Cellulomonadaceae > Sanguibacter > Sanguibacter suarezii. The sequence goes on along the minus strand of NZ_BCRT01000021.1, from coordinate 442,045 downwards.
GCCGACGCAGCCGACCTGCTGCGCACCCAGGCGAGCCGGGCCCGCGCGGCCCGCACCCTCGCCGGGCCGGAGCGGTGGATGCAGGCGACCGGCCAGCACCCGTCGCCCGAGCTGTCGTCGCCCCCACCCCCGCCGCTGCCTCCGAAGGACCTCTCGTGACTGACCCGCAGGACGCCGCAGCCGCACCCCGCAAGCCGGGCCGCCTGGGGGTCGGCATCGTCGGCGCCGGCCGGGTGGGTGCGGTCCTGGGCAGCGCTCTGCGCGCTGCCGGTCACGCCGTCGTCGGTGCTAGCGGCATCTCCGCGGAGTCCCTCGAACGCATCGACACGCTGCTCCCCGGGATCCCGGTCCTCGAGGTCCGCCGGGTCGTCGAGCTCAGCGAGCTCGCCCTCCTCGCCGTGCCCGACGACGCCCTGCCCGGCCTGGTCGCCGGCCTCGCCGAGGTCGGAGCCTGGCAGCCCGGTCAGCTCGTGGTGCACACCTCCGGCCGGTACGGCACGGAGGTCCTCGCCCCCGCACGGGCGGCCGGGGCCATCCCGCTCGCCATCCACCCGGCGATGACCTTCACCGGAACCTCCCTGGACCTGTCCCGGCTGGAAGGCACGACCTTCGCGGTCACCGCCCCCGGGCCGGTGCAGCCCATCGGCCAGGCGCTCGTCGTCGAGCTCGGCGGGGAGCCGGTCATCATCGACGAGCGCGACCGCGGGCTCTACCACGCGGGTCTCGCCCACGGGGCGAACCACCTCGTCGTCCTGGTGGCGCAGGCCGCGCAGGCGCTGCAGGTCGCCGGGATCGAGGACCCGGGCCGGGCGCTGGCCCCGCTGCTGCACGCCGCCCTGGATGGTGCGCTGCGCGCGGCGGACGGCGCCTCCGACCCGATCCGCACCCTCACCGGGCCGGTGGTGCGCGGTGACGCGGGAACGGTCGTGGAGCACCTGTCAGCGCTGACCGACCTCGCCGCCCACCACGAGGCCAGCGACACCGTGGACAGCTACCGCGCGCTCAGCCGCGCGGCGACCGTCCGGGCGCTCAGCGCCGGACGGATCAAGGACGCGCAGGCGCAGGCACTGCTCGACGTGCTCAACGCCCGCCAGAAGGAGAACTGATGGTCATCGACCAGACCGGGTCCGTCTCGGACCCCACCCCCCGCCCCGTGGTCGTCACCACCCGGGCCGACCTCGCCCAGGCCTTGGCCTGCGCCCCCGACCCCGCCCACGTCGGTGGGGGAGAGGGCCCGGGGAGCGGCAGAGCGGCTCGATCGGTCGTCATGACCATGGGCGCTCTGCACGCCGGGCACCTGGAGCTGGTGCGCGCGGCACGTCGCCTGGCCGACCAGGTCGTGGTGACGATCTTCGTCAACCCCTTGCAGTTCGGTCCGGGCGAGGACTACGAGCGTTACCCGCGCACCCTCGACGCCGACGTCGCGCTGCTGGCCACGGCCGGTGCGGACGTCGTCTTCGCCCCCTCGGACGAGGAGATGTACCCCGGCGGCGACCCGATCGTCACGGTCAGTGCCGGGCGGATCGGCACGGTGCTGGAGGGTGAGTTCCGCCCCGGGCACTTCGACGGGGTGCTCACCGTCGTGCTCAAGCTGCTCCACCTCACCGCCCCTGACGTGGCCGTCTTCGGTGAGAAGGACGCCCAGCAGCTCCTGGCCATCTCCCGCATGGTCGCCGACCTCAACGTCCCCGTCGCCATCCACGGCGTCCCGATCGTGCGCGACGACGACGGGCTCGCCCTGTCCTCGCGCAACGCCTACCTCTCGGCCTCCGACCGCGCCCACGCCCTCGCTCTCTCGGGCGCGCTGCGCGCCGGGCGCGAGGCTGCGGCGTCGGGCGCGGACGCTGCGGGGGTGCGCGCGGTCGCGGAGGGAATGCTCGCTGCGACCCCCGGCGTTGTACTGGATTATCTGGCGCTCGTGGACCCGACTACCGTTGAGGGCGTCCCCCAGACCTACGTCGGTCCGGCTCTGCTGCTCGTGGCAGCCAGGGTGGGGGCCACACGACTGATCGACAACATGGCGGTCGAGCTGCACCCAGCTCCCCAGCCCGCCACTCCAGGAGGCATCCAGTGACGTCCTTGCAACGTCCCATGATGATCGGCAAGATCCACCGCGCGACCGTGACGCAGGCCGACCTGCACTACGTCGGCTCGATCACCATCGACGAGACCTTGCTCGAAGCCGCTGACCTGTACCCGGGCCAGCAGGTCGACATCGTCGACGTCACCAACGGGTCCCGGCTGACGACCTACGTCATCCCCGGCGAGCCCGGCTCCGGGCAGGTGTGCATCAACGGTGCCGCCGCGCACCTGGTGCACCCCGGTGACACTGTCATCGTCATCGCCTACGGCATGATGGCCGACGCCGAGGCGCGCCACTACCTGCCGCACGTCGTCTTCGTCGACGGCGACAACGCGATCGTCGAGGTCTCCGGCGAGCCCGGGCTCGTCCCCGACGGCTACGACCTGGAGCCCTCCGGCCTGCCCATCGCACCCTTCCAGGCATCTGCCGCCACACAGGCTGCCGCCCCACAGGCCCTCGGCGCCGAGGCGTGAGCGCCGCGGGCGCGGCTGAGCCCACCACCCTCGTCACGACCCTCGCTGCGCCCGAGCCGGGGTGGACCACCGAGGCCGACGTCATCGTCGTCGGGTCGGGGATCGCGGGGCTCACTGCCGCGCTCGAGCTGCGCTCGCGCGTGCCGCGGGTGCTGCTGGTCACCAAGGGCGAGCTGTCCTCGGGATCGACGGTGTGGGCCCAGGGTGGGATCGCTGCCGCGCTCGCCCCGAGCGACTCCCCGGCCGCCCACCTGGCCGACACCCTCGTCGCCGGCGCGGGGGTCTGCGACCCTGACGCCGTCGAGGTGCTCGTCACCGAAGGACCGGCGCGGGTGCGCCAGCTCGTCGGGCTCGGCGCGCACTTCGACACCGACGGCGGCGGTGAGATGTCGCTGACCCGGGAGGGCGGCCACCACGCCGACCGCATCGCCCACGCGGGCGGGGACGCGACCGGGGCGGAGATCTCCCGTGCGCTCGTGGCCCAGCTCGAGGCCGTGCGCAACGACCCCGGCATCGAGATCATCGAGCACGCCCTCGTCATCGACCTGCTCACCAGCGACGGACCGGTGACCCCGCTCGCCGCCGACGGCGACCGCCGCGCGGTCTGCGGCGTCACCCTGCACGTGCGCGGGGCCGGCAGCCGTGACGGCGTGGGCGCGGCCCGCGGCCGGGCGGTCGTGCTGGCCACCGGCGGCATCGGGCAGATCTACGTCTCCTCGACCAACCCGCCGCAGGCCACCGGGGACGGCATGGCTGCTGCGCTGCGTGCCGGCGCACCCCTGGGTGACCTCGAGTTCGTCCAGTTCCACCCGACGGTGCTGTGGTTGGGCAGCAGCGCCCGGGGGCAGCTGACGCTCATCTCCGAGGCTGTCCGCGGCGAGGGCGCCTACCTCATCGACTCCGACGGGCACCGGTTCATGCCGGCCGTGCACGAGATGGCCGAGCTCGCCCCGCGCGACGTCGTCGCGCACGCGATCGTGCGGCAGATGGCCATCACAGGCTCGGACCACGTCTTCCTCGACGCCCGCCACCTGGGCGCGGACTTCCTGCGCACGAGGTTCCCCACGATCACCGAGCGGCTGCTCGCCCAGGGCTTCGACATCACCGAGGAGCCGGTCCCGGTCGCACCGGCCCAGCACTACCACTCCGGCGGGGTCATCACGAACCTCGACGGGCGCACCGGGGTGCGCGGGCTGTACGCGATCGGTGAGGTCGCCTGCACAGGCGTGCACGGGGCCAACCGGCTCGCCTCCAACTCCCTGCTCGAGGGGCTGGTCTTCGCCCACCGCGCGGCCGCGGACATCGCCGCTCGGATGGCAGCGGGGGAGCTGCCGCTCAAGGAGCCCGTCCCCCGTCCCGGCCCGACCGGCCTGGTCATGGCCGCGACACGGTCGCGGATCCAGCGGGTGACCACCGAGGGGTCGGGGGTGCTGCGCTCGGCGGAGAGCCTGGCCGGCGCCGCGCGCCGCCTGGCCGCGGTGCGCACCGACGCCAACCTGCCCGAGGCGATCGCCGGTGACCTCAGTGCCCAGCCGCAGACCGCCGAGTGGGAGACGAGCAACATCCACCAGGTGGCCTCGGCGCTGACAGCTGCGGCGGCCGAACGGGCCGAGAGCCGCGGTGGGCACTTCCGCACCGACTTCCCGGTGGCCGACCCAGCCTGGGAGCGTCGGGTGGTCGTCCAGCTCGCCGACGACGGCACGCTGACCGTCACCGACCGCCTCCCCGCGTCCCCCGTCGCAGAGACGGTCGCCGAGCCGGTGGCCGAGCCGGTCGCCGACCCCGTCGGTACCGGTCAGGGCGGTAGGTTGGGCGTGTGACTTCCGCGCCCGTGCCCTCCACCACGTCCACCGACCACCTCGCAGCCGCCTCGTCGGTGCCCGCCGCCGCCGGCAGCGCAGCGGGTCTGGACCCGGCGTGGGTGACCGACGTCGTGCGCCGCACCCTCGACGAGGACCTGGGCGGCTACCCCGGGCGCGACGTGACGAGCCAGGCGACCATCGCCGCGTCGTCGGGCGCGGTGGCCCACCTCATGGCGCGCGCGGACGGCGTGGTCGCCGGGCTGGACGTCGTGCGCGAGACCGTCTACCAGGTCAGCGCCCGGCTGGGACTGGACCCCGTCACCGTCGTCCTCGACGTGCCCGACGGCGCCCGAGTGACCGCCGGCCAGCGGCTGGCCGTCCTCACCGGCCCGGTCCAGGCGATCCTCGTCGCCGAACGGTCCCTGCTCAACCTCGCCAGCCGAGCCTCCGGGGTGGCCACCGCGACCCGGGCGTGGGCCGACCGCCTCGCCGGCTCCGGCGCGATGGTCCTGGACACCCGCAAGACGACCCCGGGCCTGCGCATGCTGGAGAAGTACGCCGTCCGTGCCGGCGGCGGCACCAACAAGCGCATGGGCCTGTACGACGTCGCGATGGTCAAGGACAACCACGTCGTCGCCGCCGGCTCGGTCGCGGCCGCGATCGAAGCCGTCCGGACCGCCTTCCCCGACGTGCTCATCCAGGTGGAGGCGGACACCCAGGCGCAGGCCCTCGAGGCGATCGGCGCCGGTGCGCGCTTCCTCCTGCTGGACAACATGACCACGGCGGACCTGACGGCCACGGTCGCCGCCGTGCGCGGCCTCGAGGCCGAGGTGGGTCCGGTCGAGCTCGAGGCGACCGGGAACCTCACCCTCGACCGCGCCGCCGAGGTGGCCGCCACCGGGGTCGACTACATGTCCGTCGGTGCGCTCACCCACTCCGCCCCCATCCTCGACCTGGCCCTCGACCTCGTCTCGCGCTGACCGGCCGGCGCCCGTCCCGAAGGGGTGCCCGCACGTCTAAGATTGGCGAGTGACTTCCGAGCAGACCGCATCCCCCGCGCCCACCACCCCCGCAACCGGTGACGAAGACCTCCCCGAACAGCTCAGGGTGCGCCGAGAGAAGCGCGACCGGCTGCTCCAGCGCGGCGAGGAGGCCTACCCGGTCGCCGTTCCTCGCACCCACACCATCGCCGAGGTCCGTGCGCAGTACGCCCACCTCGCCCAGGGTGAGGAGACCGACGACCTCGTCGGCGTCGCCGGTCGTGTCGTCTTCCTGCGCAACTCCGGCAAGCTGTGCTTCGTCTCCCTCCAGGACGGCGAGGGCAACCGCCTGCAGGTCATGCTCAGCCAGGCGGTGGTGGGGGAGGAGTCCCTCGCCGCCTTCAAGGCTGACGTCGACCTCGGCGACCACCTCTTCGCCCACGGCCGTGTCATCAGCTCCAAGCGCGGCGAGCTGAGCGTCTTCGCCGACTCCTGGCAGATCGCGGCCAAGGCGCTGCGCCCGCTGCCGGTTCTGCACAAGGACCTCTCCGAAGAGGCTCGCGTCCGCCAGCGCTACGTCGACCTCATCGCCCGTCCGGCGGCCCGCGACGCGGCCCGGCTGCGCTCCGGCGTCGTGCGGTCGCTGCGCGACAATTTCCACCGTCGTGGGTACATGGAGATCGAGACGCCGATGCTCCAGACCATTCACGGAGGTGCTGCGGCGCGCCCGTTCACCACGCACATGAATGCCTTTGACATCGACCTGTATCTGCGGATCGCGCCCGAGCTGTTCCTCAAGCGCGCGGTTGTCGGCGGGATCGAGCGGGTCTTCGAGATCAACCGAAACTTCCGTAACGAGGGTGCTGACTCCACGCACTCGCCGGAGTTCGCCATGCTCGAGGCATATGAGGCCTATGGCGACTACAACACGATGGCAGCCCTGACAAAAGACCTCATTCAGACCGCGGCCGAGGATGTTCTCGAGACCACCGTGGTCACCCTTCCGGACGGGTCTGAATATGACCTCGGCGGGGAATGGGCGGAGCTGACGATGTACGGCTCCTTGTCCGAGGCGCTCGGTGAGGAAATCACTCCTGAGACCACGGTCGAGGAGCTCCTGCGCTATGCCGAGCGCGCCGAGATCTCGATGGACCCCAAGCGCGTGAGCCACGGAAAGCTCATCGAAGAGCTCTGGGAGCACCACGTCGGCGACGGTCTCTATGCCCCGACCTTTGTGCGCGATTTCCCGGTCGAGACATCACCCTTGACGCGTGATCACCGCTCGATCCGCGGTCAGGTCGAGAAGTGGGACCTCTACGTCCGTGGATTCGAGCTGGCGACCGCCTATTCCGAGCTGGTGGACCCGGTGATCCAGCGTCAGCGCTTCGAGGCGCAGGCACTGCTCGCCGCTGCCGGGGACGACGAGGCCATGGTTCTCGACGAGGACTTCCTCACAGCGATGGAGTACGCCATGCCGCCGAGCGGTGGCATGGGAATGGGCCTGGACCGCCTGCTGATGGCCATGACGGGGCTGGGGATCCGCGAGACCATCCTCTTCCCGCTGGTCAAGCCGCAGCGCTGAGACTGGCCCTCTTCCAACGGCGCAGCGACGGCGCACCTGGGGTGAACCCGGGGGCGCCTCGGACGGACCGACGGCGCACCGCCCACCCGGGCGGTGCGCCGTCGGCGTTGCTGGAACTTTGCCGCGCGGGTCGTAGAGTGGACGTGTGACTACGTTCTGGACTGCTGTTGCCGCGCTCGTCCCCTCGATCGGTGTGGGCGTCATCTTCTACTTCGCAATGCGATTTGTGGTGCGCGCCGACCGGAACGAACGCGCCAATCTTGCCGAGCTGGACCGCCTTGATGCACTGGCGCATGAAGGGCAGCCGCAGGCTCCTCGCGACACCGCCTCGGCACAGCAGTAACACTCTGTTAAACCTGAGCGTTTGACGCCCAATGAATATGGGTGTGATGATTGTGGCCCGAAGACCTATGAAATGGTGAGGTGTCCATAGTGGCTCAGAAGGTTCAGGTCATTCTTGTTGATGACCTCGACGGTGGCAGTGCAGACGAGACCGTGACGTTCTCTCTGGACGGTGTCTCCTACGAGATCGACCTCTCGACGGACAATGCAGCAGCACTGCGCGACTCGCTCGCCTCGTGGGTCGGCCACGCACGCAAGGTCGGCCGCTCGGCCGCCCGCCCCGCGCGTCGTTCCACGCGTTCTGGCAGCAGCTCGGACGCCAACGCTATCCGCGAGTGGGCCCGTGCGAACGGTATCGCCGTGAGCGAGCGCGGACGTATCTCCGCTGAGACCAAGGCAGCATATGAGGCGGCTCACTGAGCCTGCTCAACACCTGCTCTGCAGAACACATGGGTGATGAGTCTTCGGGCTCATCACCCATTTGTGTGTCCGAGAACTCTTCTTTATGTGACGTCGTCTTTCTCTGAGCCATTGAGGTGCTGCTGTGCAACGGTTGATCATCGGTACATATCCCACGGGCGAGACCGCCGGGTCTGGAGAAGGTCTGTGGGAGGTGTTTGTGCAGGTGGGGACGGGTGAGCTGACCGGCGCGCGGCAGCTCGTGGAGATCGCGTCGCCGTCCTTCGTCGCCCTCCACCCGAACGGGCAGACCCTCTTCGCCGTCTCCGAGCTGGACGAGGGCACGGTGACCGCTCTCACGCTCACCTCCGACGCCCTCGAGGTGGGGGAGACCCGCCCCACGCAGGGGGTGCACCCCTGTCACGTCGTCGCTCGGGACGAGCAGGTGTGGGTGGCGAACTACTCCTCGGGAACCTTCACCGCCCTGGGTCTGGACGCCACGGCCGCGTTCACCGGACAGGTGCAGTACTTCGGGAACACCGGCACCGGACCGGACGCGGACCGGCAAGAAGGTCCCCACGCGCACTTCTGCCTGCCCGCGCCCGACGGTGACGGAGCCTGGGTCGTCGACCTGGGGACCGATGAGCTGCGGCGCTACACCGCAGCCGGCGCGGCCCAGGGATCGGCTGCCCCCGCGAGCGGCGCAGCAGAGCAGGGTGTCCTCGTGGCCGACGGCGTCGCAGCGACGCTGCCGCCCGGCTCAGGCCCGCGCCACGCCGTCGTGCACCCGGGCGGGACGGTCTTCGTCGTCGGCGAGCTCGACTCGCGGGTGCACCTGCTGCGCCGCGCGGCGCAGGCCGGTTCCTCTGGCGGTGCGTGGGAGGCCTTCGCCTCGGTGCCCGCCTGCGTGACCCCGGACCCGGGGACGGGCTCCTACCCCTCGCACGTCGCGCTCAGCGCTGACGGCAGCCGGTTGTACGTGGCCGTCCGCGGCCCGGACGTGCTCTCGACCTTCGCGGTCACCCCGGACGGCTCTGGCGTCACCCACCTCGCCGACACCCCGATCGGTGGCGTGTGGCCGCGGCACTTCGCCGTGCTGGCAGGGGAGACGACAGTCGCAGACGAGGCGGACGCGGGCGAGGCGACCGCAGGCCGGACGAGCGACGGCAGCTCCGCCGCTGACGTCGTCGTCGTGGCGAACCAGAACTCCTCCACCCTCACGGTGCTGCGCATCGACCGGGCCAGCGGGACCGGGACGCTCACCGCGACCCTGGACCTGCCGGCTCCGGCCTGCGTGCTGCCGGTCTGACCAGTGCTGCCGGTCTGACCTGCGCTGCCGGTCTGACCCGCGCACGACGAAGGCCCCGGACGCGGTGCGTCCGGGGCCTGCTGGTCGTGGGTGCGGCTGAGTGACTGCTTCTCGCTGAGGCGACGGCCTCAGGCGTTCACCGTCCGGCCGAGCTCGACCTCGACGAGGCCGGCGACGACGGGGAGGCAGTGACCGCAGCCACCACCGGCGCGGGTGCACACCTGCACATCGTCGAGGCTGGCACACCGGCCAGAGCGGATGGTCTCCCGGATCTCTCCGGCCGAGACGTTGTTACAGCCGCACACCAGGTGATCGTCGGCCAGGGCCTCGCACTCGGCGGCAGGAGCGGGGACAACCGGTTCGGGCTGTTCCGGGCTCTCGTCGAGCATGAGACGCAGGGCTGCGAGCGGGTCCGCGATGCGCTGAGGCGCTGCCTGCTGTTCCATATGTCCATCGTCGCCCAGACCCCACGAATAGTCATGGGACCTTTGGCCCTCCCGAGGGCGAGAGTGACCCAGCAGACGGCGCCCCCTCGCCCAGAAGATGCGAGACTTGAGCCATGCGTACAACCCCAGGACGGCTATGACCAGCGACTCTCCTCGCGTGGCCATGCTCTCCGTCCACACCTCGCCGCTCGCCCAGCCCGGAACGGGTGACGCAGGCGGCATGAACGTCTACATCACCGAGCTGTCCGCCGCGCTGGCCAGGCGCGGAGCGCAGGTGGAGATCTTCACGCGGCGCACCTCCTCGGCCCAGCCCGACGTCGTCGAGGTCGCCGACGGCATCCTCGTGCGGCACATCACCGCCGGACCGTTCGAAGGCCTCGACAAGACCGACCTGCCCGGTCAGCTCTGCTATTTCTCGGCCGGGGTGCTGCGCACCGAAGCCGCCCGCCATGCGGGCTGGTACGACGTGGTGCACTCCCACTACTGGCTCTCGGGCCAGGCCGGCTGGCTGGCAGCGGACCGCTGGAACGTCCCGCTGGTGCACGCCATGCACACCATGGCCCGCGTGAAGAACCTCACCCTCGCCCCCGGCGACACCCCCGAGCCGATGGGCCGGATCATCGGTGAGGAGCAGGTGGTCACCGAGGCGGACGCGCTCATCGCCAACACCCCGGCTGAGGCCGCGGACCTCATCAGCGAGTACCAGGCCGACCCGGCCAAGGTGCACGTGGTGACCCCCGGCGTCGACCTCGAGACCTTCCGGCCGGCCGGTCCGGGCGGCCTGACCAGGTCCGCCGAGCGGATCGGCCTCGGCCTGCCGCCCGAGGGCAAGGTCATCGTCTTCGCCGGACGGGTCCAGCCGCTCAAGGCACCCGACGTGCTCGTCCGTGCGCTCGGCGTCCTCGCCGACCACGGTGAGGACGTGCCGACCCTGGTCATCGTGGGCGGTGCGAGCGGGCGCCCCACGGCCGTGCGCGAGCTCGAGGCCCTCGCCTACCAGGTCGGGGTCAGCGAGAACGTCGTCTTCCGTCCGGCGGTCCCGCGCGAGGACCTGGCGCGCTGGTTCCGCGCAGCTGATCTCGTCGCGGTGCCCTCGCGCAGCGAGTCCTTCGGCCTCGTGGCGGTCGAGGCGCAGGCCTGCGGCACGCCCGTGGTCGCGGCCGACGTCGGCGGGCTGCGCACCGCCGTCGCCGACGGCGTCTCCGGCGTGCTGGTGGGCGACCACGACCCGCACCGCTGGGCCAAGGTCTTCTCTGAGCTGCTGCACGACGACGTCCGGCGCAGCGCGCTGGCCCGCGGCGCGCTCGAGGTGGCATCCAGGTTCAGCTGGGACACCACGGCCGAGGAGACGCTCGCGGTCTACTCCCGCGCGGCGCGCCGCTGACCGCTGGTCGGTGTGCCGCAGATCCTCGCTGCGCACCGTCCATCGGTCGAAAGACCCACGCGCGTCACGCTGGAGATGCGGCAAGATAGGGACCATGACATACACCCTTGTGCTGCTCCGCCACGGCGAGAGCGACTGGAACGCAAAGAACCTGTTCACCGGCTGGGTGGACGTCCACCTGTCAGAGAAGGGCGTGGCCGAGGCCAAGCGCGGAGGCGAGCTACTCAAGGACGCCGGCATCCTGCCCGACGTCGTGCACACCTCGCTGCTGCGCCGCGCGATCACGACCGCGAACCTCGCGCTCGACGCCGCGGACCGCCACTGGATCCCGGTCAAGCGCAGCTGGCGCCTCAACGAGCGCCACTACGGTGCGCTCCAGGGCAAGGACAAGAAGCAGACCCTCGCCGAGTTCGGCGAGGAGCAGTTCATGCTGTGGCGCCGGTCCTTCGACGTCCCGCCGCCCCCCATCGAGCTCGGCTCGGAGTTCTCCCAGGACGGCGACCCGCGCTACGCCGACGCCCCCGTCGTGCAGACCGAGTGCCTCAAGGACGTCCTCGAGCGCGCCCTCCCGTACTGGGAAGGTGAGGTCATCAGCGACCTCAAGGCCGGCAAGATCGTGCTCGTCGCCGCACACGGCAACTCGCTGCGCGCCATCGTCAAGCACCTCGACGGCATCTCTGACGCGGACATCGCCGGGCTGAACATCCCGACCGGCATCCCGCTCGTCTACGAGCTCGACGAGAACTTCGTCCCGGTCGTCAAGGGTGGTCGTTACCTCGACGCCGACGCTGCCGCCGCTGCGGTCGCCGCCGTCGCCAACCAGGGCCGCTGACCCAGCACCCCACGCACGACAGAGGCTCGCCACCCCCACGGGTGGCGAGCCTCTCGCATTCCTACCCCACCGAAGCCCAGTGCCACCCACCCCTCCGCACTCGCCACCCACCTCACGAACTCGTGACCCACCTCACGAACTCGTGAATCGTTCCGCGAACTCGTGAGCTACGGGGGGCCTCACGAGAGAAGACACCGCTGGCTCACGAGTTCGACGGAGGGCTCACGAGCTCGGCGCAGCGGTCACGACCTCGGGAGGAGGTGAGCGGGGGAGGGGGATCGAGGGGAGGGGGAAGGGGGATCGAGGGGAGCGAAAGCAGGGGGACGGCGGGTCAGGCTGGGATGGAGGGGGTGCCGCGTTCGTCGGCGAAGTCGCCGGTGACCAGGTACACCACGCGGCGGGCGATGGAGACGCCGTGGTCACCGAAGCGCTCGTAGTAGCGACCCACGAGGGTCACGTCGATCGTGGCCTGGGCGTCGCCGGTCCAGGAGTCGGTGAGCAGAGCGGCGAAGGTGTCCTGGTGCAGGGCGTCCAGGAGGTCGTCGTCACGCTCGATGTTGCTGGCCACGGTGAGGTCGCGCGTGGTGAGCAGCGTCGTGGTGCGCCGCGCCACGCGGGTGGCGGCGTCGTGCATGGAGGCGAAGGTGCCCTCGACGACCGGGGCGATGGCGTGACGCGGGTAGCGTCCGCGGGCCACCTGGGCGATGTGCCGGGCGAGGTCGCCCATCCGCTCCAGGGTGGCGCTCATCCGCAGGGCACTGACCACCACGCGCAGGTCGGTGGCGACCGGTGCCTGCTGGGCCAGCAGCAGCACGCAGCGCTCGTCGAGGACGCGCTCGAGCTGGTCGATGGTGCGGTCGTCGGCGATGACGGACTGAGCCAGCTGCAGGTCAGCGGTGAGCAGGGCGGTGCCCGCACGGCTGATGGCAGACTCGACCAGGCGGCTCATCTCCGCCAGGTCATCGCCGATCTGCTTGAGCTCGGCTTCGAAGATCTCGCGCATGTGTTCCCTCTCGTGGTGTGGTGCAGCCGCAACGATGACAACATCAGGTGTGGACCGGGCGGCGTCTGGGTGAACGCCGAACCGACTCCAGATGAACATTTCGCGACATGCGCTCTCGGCGCTCCCGGATTGCTGCGGATCGACGCCGCCCGAACGCCACCACCGTACCGGGGTGCGCTGCGCCGCAGGTCACTGACCGTAGGGTGGTCGGCGTGGATGGACTTCAGATCGTGGTCGCAGGCCTGCTCGGTCTCCTGACCGGGGTTGCGGCGACCCTTGCCTTCCGGGTGAGCGAGCACCAGCAGCGCAGGGTGCCTGTGCAGCCGCCCGCCGAGCTGGACCCTGGCGTGGTGCGGGTGCTGGCGATCCTGCGCTCGGCCGCCGTGGTGCTCGGACCCGACGACACCGTCATCCGAGCCAGCGCGCCGGCCTACGCCCTCGGCCTGGTCCGCGACGACGCGATCGCCCACCCCGCGATCCAGGACATGATCGACGCGGTGCGCCGCGACGGCGTCATCGCCGACGAGGAGCTCGAGCTGCCCCGCGGCCCGGTCGGTCGCGGACGCGTCATGCTCCAGGTCCGCGTCGCCCACATCGACACCGACCACGTCGCCGTCCTCGCCGAGGACCGCACCGAGGCTCGGCGCATCGAGGCCATCCGCCGCGACTTCGCCGTCAACGTCTCCCACGAGCTGAAGACCCCGGTGGGGGCGATCTCCCTGCTCGCCGAGACCATGCAGGACGCCGCGGACGACCCCGACGCCGTCCGGCACTTCGCCGGACGGATGCAGCAGGAGTCCACCCGGCTGGCGGCCCTCGTCCACGAGATCATCGAGCTGTCCCGGCTGCAGGTCGCAGGCGCGCTGCCGGAGGTCTCGGTGATCGGGATCGACGAGGTGATCGACGAGGCCGCCGACCGTGCCCGGGTGGTCGCCGCCGCCAAGGACATCACGCTGTCCCTGGGTGGCGACTCCGGTCTGACCGTCTACGGCGACCACTCCCTCCTCGTCACGGCCGTGCGCAACCTGCTCGACAACGCGGTCGCCTACTCCGGGCCCCACACACGCGTGGGGGTGGGGGTCGCGCTCGTGGACGGGCTGGTGGAGATCGCTGTGGTCGACCAGGGCATCGGCATCTCACCGGCCGAGCAGTCCCGGGTCTTCGAACGGTTCTACCGGGTGGACCCGGCGCGCTCGCGGGACACCGGCGGCACCGGCCTCGGGCTGAGCATCGTCAAGCACGTCGCCGCCGACCACGGCGGAGACGTGAAGATCTGGTCCGAGCCCGGACGCGGATCCACCTTCACCCTGCGGATCCCGGCCGCTCCGGCCGGCACGACCGCACCCGACGACCCGTCCGACCCGTCAGACCCCAACGATTCATCCGACCCGCACAAGGAGGTGGATGCGTGACCCGCATCCTGGTCGTCGAGGACGAGGAGTCCTACCGCGAACCGCTCACGTACCAGCTGACCCGCGAAGGCTTCGACGTGGTGGCCGTGGCCACCGGCACCGAGGCCCTCGCCGCCTACGACGCCGGTGGCGCGGACCTCGTCCTGCTCGACCTCATGCTCCCGGGCCTGTCCGGCACCGAGGTGTGCCGGGAGCTGCGCCAGCGCGGCGACGTCCCGGTGATCATGCTCACCGCCAAGGACGGCGAGATCGACAAGGTCGTCGGGCTCGAGCTCGGCGCGGACGACTACGTCACCAAGCCGTACTCCTTCCGTGAGCTGCTCGCCCGGGTCCGCGCCGTGCTGCGCCGCCACCAGCCGCCGACCGAGCCCGAGGACGAGCTCGAGGACCTGCTGACCGCCGGGCCGGTGCAGATGGACGTCGAGCGCCACGTGGTGACCGTGCGCGGGGAGGTCGTGGCCCTGCCCCTCAAGGAGTTCGACCTGCTGGAGTTCCTGCTGCGCAACGCGGGCCGGGTGCTCACCCGCGGCCAGCTCATCGACCGCGTGTGGGGGTCGGACTATGTCGGTGACACCAAGACCCTGGACGTGCACGTCAAGCGTCTGCGGGCCAAGGTCGAGGCGGACCCGGCCAACCCCGAGCTGCTGCTGACCGTGCGCGGCCTGGGCTACAAGTTCGTCGACGCCTCCTGACCAGCACCACCCCTCGTGCCCGACGGCGCGCGCCCTGCCTGGGCGCGCGCCGTCGGCCGTCGTGGGGCGGGCTGAAGTGTCTGTGCACTGTTCATCTTCCGTTCACCCTTGGACCCTCGACGCGTCACCCGGGGTGCTTAGCGTCAGCGGTGATCGCAGAACCTGCTGTGACCGGAGACTTGAGGATGGGTAAGACAGTGAAGCGTGTGAACAACCGCACCCTCGCCAGCATCGCGCTGGTCGGAGCATTCGCAGCAACCCTCACCGCATGCGGTGCCGACGCGACGACGAGCGCGACGACCGGTGCCAGCAACGATGCCTCGACCGAGGCCGCAGCAGATCTGTCCGGCAACCTGGCCGGCGCCGGCGCCACCTCGGTGGAGAAGGCCATGGGCGGCTGGATCGCCAAGTTCGGCGAGGTCGCCCCCGACGTGACCGTCAGCTACGAGGGCGTCGGCTCCGGCGGCGGCCGTGAGCAGTTCCTCGCCGGTGGCGTCCAGTTCGCCGGCTCCGACTCCGCCCTCACCGCCGAGGAGGCCGCCGCGGCGGTCGACCGCTGCTTCGGTGGCGAGGCCATCGAGCTGCCGCTCTACATCAGCCCGATCGCCGTGGTCTACAACCTGCCCGGGGTCGACGCCGAGCACCTGAACATGTCCCCGGCCACGATCGCCAAGATCTTCAGCGGCCAGATCACCACGTGGAACGACCCGGCCATCGCCGCCGAGAACGAGGGCGTCACGCTCCCCGCCCTCGCGATCGTCCCGGTCAACCGCTCCGACGAGTCCGGCACCACGAAGAACTTCACGGACTACCTCGCCAAGGCGTCCGAGGGCGCGTGGACCTACGAGGCGAGCGGTGACTGGCCCATCTCGGGGACCCAGTCCGGCAACGGGACCTCCGGCCTCATCGACACCGTGAGCGGCGCCGAGGGTGCGATCGGCTACGCCGACGCCTCCCGCGCCGGTGACCTGGGGACCGTCGCCCTCAAGGTCGGCGACGAGTACGTGCCCTTCTCCACCGAGGCCGCAGCCAAGGTCGTCGACGCCTCCCCGCGCGCCGACGACGCGACCGACAAGCGCCTGGTGGTCAAGCTCGACCGCACCACGACCGAGGCCGGGGCGTACCCGCTCGTCCTCATCTCGTACTCCATCGCCTGCTCGGCCTACGACGACGCCGCGGACGCCGCGAACGTCAAGGCGTTCCTGTCCTACGTCGCCAGCCCCGAGGGCCAGGAGCTCGCCTCCGACGCCAAGGTCGCCGGATCCGCTCCCATCTCCGACTCGCTGCGCACCGAGGTCCAGGCGGCGATCGACTCGATCACCGTCCAGGGCTGACACAGCAGACCAGGGGCCGCAGCCGGGGGAGACCCCGGCTGCGGCCCAGCACCGCTTGCACCACGAAGTACTTGCACCACCGAAGCACCTGCACCACCCAGCACCGCATGCACCACTCCACTTAACCGAGCTGACGGAGTTCCCGTGGCTGTTCTTAGCCCCGCCAAGACCAAGCAGAATTCAGAGGACGAACCGGCCGTGAAGCGCAGCAAGGGTGGCCTCGTGGGACGACTGTTCCACGGGCTGTCTGCCGCCGCCGGCCTGACGATCCTGCTCACCCTGGCAGCGGTCGCGGGCTTCCTCGTCCTGCGCGCCTGGCCGGCGCTGACCGCCTCGCCCGCCGAGCTGCAGGAGATCTCCTGGTTCAGGGCTGACTCGCTGCTGGCCTACGTCGGCCCGCTGATCTTCGGCACCCTGCTCGCCTCGGTGATCGCACTGCTCGTCGCGGTGCCGCTGTCGGTGGGCATCGCGCTGTTCATCTCCCACTACGCACCGCGGCGGCTCGCGCAGGGCCTGGGCTACATCATCGACCTGCTCGCCGCGATCCCCTCGGTGGTCTACGGGCTCTGGGGCGCCCTCTGGCTCGCGCCCGCCCTCAACCCGATCTTCGAGTGGATGACCAGCGCGCTCGGCTTCATCCCGCTGTTCGCCGGGTACCAGCCGCCGGCCAAGAACATCCTCACCGCCTCGATCGTGCTCGGCGTGATGATCCTGCCGATCATCACGGCCGTCGCCCGTGAGGTGTTCCTGCAGACCCCGCGCCTGCACGAGGAGGCAGCTCTCGCCCTGGGTGCGACCCGCTGGGAGATGGTCCGCATGGCGGTGCTGCCCTTCGGCCGTTCTGGGCTCATCAGCGCCTCGATGCTCGGTCTGGGTCGCGCGCTCGGTGAGACGATGGCCGTGCTGATGATCCTCTCGCCCGGCTTCCTGTACTCCTTCTTCCTGCTCAAGCCCGGCCAGCACCAGTCCATCGCCGCGAACATCGCCGCCAAGTTCCCCGAGGCCTCCGGCCTGTCGGTGAGCGCGCTCATCGCGACCGGCCTGGCGCTCTTCGTGATCACCCTCGCAGTCAACATGTTCGCGCGGTGGATCATCTCCCGCCGCAGCGAGTTCTCAGGAGCCAACTGATGACGACTCTTCCCCTCACCCCCACCCCGGCCGTGCCCACCGGCCCCGGGCGCGGTGCGGCGTCGGGCACGAGCGGGCGCACGCGCCTGCAGCGGTGGGTGCCGTGGGCGGTCGCGGGCGGCTCCGTCGTGGTGGCCTTCCTCGTGCTCCTCGTGGCCGCCACCCCGACCGTCGCCTCGGTCGTTGCGCTGGCAGCCGTCACCTATCTCGTGGTGCTCACGGTCGTCTCCCGGGTCGTGGAAGGTCCCCGGTGGGCCACCGACCGCCTCGCCACGACGCTGGTCACCTTCGCCTTCGGGATCGCGCTCATCCCGCTCATCTCCCTGCTGTGGACCGTGGTGTCCAAGGGTGCGAAGGTCTTCGGCCCCACCTTCCTCAACACGAACATGGTCGGTGTCTTCGGTGACATGACCGAGGGCGGGGTCTACCACGCGATCGTGGGGACCGTCCTGGTCACCGCCGCGGCGGCCGTCATCTCGGTCCCGATCGGCATCCTCACCGCGATCTACCTCGTCGAGTACGGCCGCGGCCCGATGGCCAAGGGCATCACCTTCCTCGTCGACGTCATGACCGGCATCCCCTCGATCGTGGCGGGGCTCTTCGCCTTCTCGCTCTTCACGCTGATCTTCGGTCCCGCCTACCGGGCGGGCATCATGGGCGCCGTCGCGCTGTCGGTGCTCATGACCCCGGTGGTCATCCGCTCCGTGGAGGAGATGCTGCGCCTGGTCCCCAACGAGCTGCGCGAGGCCGCCTACGCGCTCGGGGTGCCCAAGTGGCTGACGATCATCAAGGTGGTGCTGCGCACCGCGATCGCCGGGATCGTCACCGGTGTCATGCTCGCCGTCGCCCGCGTCATCGGTGAGACCGCCCCGCTGCTGCTCACGGTCGGCATCATCACCAAGGTCAACTGGGACCTCTTCGACGGACGCATGACCACGCTGCCCGTCTACGCCTACAACCAGTACTCCCAGGGCGGGGCGGGTGTGGACCGCGCGTGGGCCGCGGCGCTCACCCTCATCCTCATCGTCATGCTGCTCAACGTCGTCGCCCGTCTCATCAGCAAGTTCTTCTCCCCGAAGGCCAGCCGCTGAACCTGCCCGCCCCTGCACGCACCGTCGAACAGACACCGTCGAACAGACACCGTCGAACCAGTCAGACTGGGGGCGGCGAAAGAAAGGCTCCACATGTCCAAGCGCATCGAGGTCAACGACCTCTTCGTCTACTACGGCGACTTCCTCGCCGTGGAGGACGTCTCCATGACCATCGAGGCGCGGTCGGTGACCGCGCTCATCGGCCCGTCCGGGTGCGGCAAGTCCACCTTCCTGCGCACGCTCAACCGCATGCACGAGGTCATCCCCGGCGCGCGGGTTGAGGGCAAGGCGGTCATGGACGGCCAGAACCTCTACGCCGACGACGTCGACCCGGTCGAGGTCCGCCGCCAGGTGGGCATGGTCTTCCAGCGGCCCAACCCCTTCCCCACGATGTCCATCGCGGAGAACGTGCTCGCCGGGGTGAAGCTCAACAACAAGCGGATCTCCAAGTCTGACGCGAACGACCTGGTGGAGTCCTCGCTGCAAGCAGCGAACCTGTGGAACGAGGTCAAGGACCGTCTCGGGCGTCCCGGGTCCTCGCTCTCCGGCGGGCAGCAGCAGCGCCTGTGCATCGCTCGCGCCATCGCTGTGCGCCCCGACGTGCTGCTCATGGACGAGCCGTGCTCGGCTCTGGACCCGATCTCCACCCTGGCGATCGAGGACCTCATGTCCGAGCTCAAGAACGACTACACGATCGTCGTGGTCACCCACAACATGCAGCAGGCCGCCCGGGTGAGCGACCGGACGGCGTTCTTCAACATCGCCGGGACCGGCAAGCCGGGCAAGCTCATCGAGATGGACGACACCTCCACGATGTTCTCCTCCCCGTCGCAGAAGGCCACCGAGGACTACATCTCCGGCCGCTTCGGGTGACCTGCGGCGCCGGGACTCCGGCGCAGACCGTTCCCGCACCGACGCCAGACCACGACGGCGCCGACTCCCTGGAGGGAGCCGGCGCCGTCGGGCGTTGCGGTAAGGCCGCGGGTCAGCCCGCGGAGGGGACCGCGTCGGCGTACTCGGGCCAGTTGCCGTCCAGGACCGGCACGTAGACGGTCGTGGACTGTCCGTCGAGGTCGGAGACGGTGAACTCGATGGTTGCGCCCGGAGGGGCGGGGACCTCGGAGACGAGCCCGAGCTCCTTGCCGTCGGTGAAGAAGTTGACGGTCGAGTTGGCCTTGAGCGGGACCGGGATGACGATCTCGCCGTCCGCGGAGGTCAGCGTCACACTGCCGGCGTTGGAGGAGTTGTTCGTCGCGGCCCCGAGCAGCTGGCCCGGGTCGCCCTGCGCCAGCGTCACGATCGAGAGGTTCTCGAAGGTGAAGTCGCCGAGCGTGGCGCGGATGCCGTCAGAGGCGGCGTAGGTCTGGTTGGTCATCGTGGGTGAGCAGGCGGACAGGCCCAGACCAAGACCGACCACGCCGACGACCAGTGCCGCTCGGGACTTCTTCAGCTGAATCACTCGAACTCCTGTTGACACTCTGCGGACCCGCATGGGTTCCTTGGCTTGTTCCCTTGTCGTACGGCCGAGTCGTCCGGTGGTGCGCTGCGCTGATCCTCCCGCTCGAGGGCGGTGCGCGCGGCACGGGAGTTCGCGCTCGTCATCGATGCGCGCAAGGCGTGCAGGGACCAGGCCGTATGGCGCAAGCCTAGTGCGTGAGACGCCGCTCAGCGAAGCCTGACAGGTATGGCTCACGCCACATCTGCGCCCGACGCCGAGGCCCGCGCGCCCGTCCCCGCGTGCAGACATGCAGGCCGTGCGGCCGCCCGCGCATCGGCCCGGACGCCCAAGACCGCGCGGCGGGCGCGGAATTTCAACGATCTGACGTGGTAAGATGGGTTTCCGCGAAAGGGGACATCCACAGATGACGTTCACAGTTGGGGAGACCGTTGTCTACCCGCACCATGGTGCCGCTCTGATCGAAGAGATCAAGACCCGCACCGTCCGCGGTGAGGACAAGATCTACCTGAAGCTCAAGGTTACTCAGGGAGATCTGACCATCGAGGTCCCGGCGGAGAACATCGACCTCGTCGGTGTTCGTGATGTGGTCGGGCAGGAAGGCCTCGACCGCGTGTTCGAGGTGCTGCGCGCCCCGTACACGGAAGAGCCGACCAACTGGTCGCGCCGGTACAAGGCCAATGTCGAGAAGATCGCCTCGGGCGACGTGATCAAGGTGGCCGAGGTCGTCCGCGACCTCTCGCGCCGTGACGCGGACCGAGGACTCTCGGCTGGTGAGAAGCGGATGCTCGCTCGCGCCCGTCAGATTCTGGTCTCCGAGCTCGCGCTCGCCGAGCACACAGAAGAAGAGAAGGCCGAAGCCATCCTCGACGAGGTCCTGGCGTCCTGACGCCGCACCTGAGCGAGGCCTGCCGATGACCTCCGGAGCGGTCGCCGTCCTGACGGCGGCCGGATCCGGGAGCAGGCTGGGCCTCGGCTATCCCAAGGCACTCGCAGAGCTGGCGGGGCGTTCCCTCGTGGGGCACGCCGCCAGCCGCCTGTGCGCGACCGGCGAGATCGGCGCGCTGGTCGTCACCGCACCCGCCGAGCACCTGGCGCAGTTCCGCGCGGCGCTGGCAGCCGAACCGGGTCTGACCGTCCCGTGGCAGGTCGTGGCGGGCGGCGCGAGCCGTCAGGCCTCCGTGTCGGCCGGTCTGGCCGCTCTCGAGAGCTCCCGCGAGCCGGGCGACGTCTACGACGTCGTCCTCGTGCACGACGCCGCGCGCCCCCTCGCCCCGCCCGCCCTCATGCGGCGCATCATCGATGCCGTCCGCGCTGGTCACCGTGCCGTGGTGCCCGGCCTGGCCGTCACAGACACCATCAAGCAGGTCGACGACGACGCTGACGCCCCTGACGCCTCCGGCGCGGTGCGGGTGGCCGGCACCGTCGACCGGGCCGCGCTGCGGGCCGTGCAGACACCCCAGGGCTTCGCCTGGGACCTGCTGCTGCGCGCGCACGCGGCGGGCGCAGCACGCGCCGGCGTGGAGTCCACCGCCGCGACCGACGACTCGGCCCTGGTGGAGGCGCTGGGAGAGGCGGTGTGGATCGTCGACGGCGACCCCCGCGCCCTGAAGATCACCACGGAGCAGGACCTGGCCGTCGCCGAGGTCCTGGTCCTCACCGAGGGAGACCCGATGGACCCCGCGCCCACGACCCAGCCCGCCGGACTGCCTCGGGTCGGGATCGGCACCGACGTCCACGCCTTCGCCGACCCCGCCCTGGGCCGGGAGCTGTGGATGGCCGGGCTGCACTGGCCCGGCGAGAACGGCCTGGCCGGCCACTCCGACGCCGACGTCGTCGCGCACGCCGCGGCGGACGCCATCTTCTCCGCGACCGGCCTGGGCGACCTCGGCTCGAACTTCGGCACGAGCGCACCGGAGTGGGCCGGGGCGAGCGGAGCCAGCCTCCTGGCAGAGGCCGCCGCGCGCGCTCGGGCAGCCGGCTTCCAGATCGGCAACGTCGCCGTGCAGCTGGTGGGCAACCGCCCGCGCCTGGGGGCGCGCCGCGCCGAGGCCGAGGCCGTCCTCACCGCCGCCGCGGGCGCACCGGTCACGGTGACCGCCACCACGACGGACGGGCTGGGCCTGACCGGCCGCAGCGAAGGGGTCGCGGCGATCGCGACCGCGCTCGTCGTCGGCTGACGCGCTCTGCGGCATCTCCCCGGCCTCTGAGCGGCCCCTCACCGGCGTCGTCGCAGCCACCACCACAGACCGACCTCCCGTGGTGCTGGCGCCAGGCATAGGCTGAAAAGCCAGCAGTCCGACGACGCACTCCGTGGAGGCCATCATGAACGCGATCATGCCCTGCCTGTGGTTCGCAGACCAGGCAGAGACAGCAGTGGAGTACTACGTCTCGATCTTCAAGAACTCCTCGATCACGGCCGTCTCTCGGTACGGCGAGGGTGCCCCGCTGCCCGCGGGGACGGTCCTGTCCATCGACTTCCTCCTGGACGGCACCCCGATGCAGGCGATCAACGGCGGTGAGGACTTCCCCTTCACCGAGGCGATCTCCCTGTCGGTGCGCGCCACGGACCAGGACGAGATCGACCACCTCTGGGACGCCCTCACCTCGGGCGGCGCACCGAGCCAGTGCGGCTGGCTGACGGACAGGTTCGGGGTCTCCTGGCAGATCGTCCCGGAGTCGCTGGGGCGTCTCATGACCGATCCCGACCCGGCCACTGCCCAGCGGGTGATGCAGGCGCTCATGCCCATGGTCAAGATCGACATGGCCACCCTGGAAGCAGCCGCGCGCGGCTAGTCCCCGAACACCCGGCGGGTGTAGGCGTTGCTGAACAGCCCCGCAGGGTCGTGGGCTCTGCGCACCGCCTGGAAGTCGTCGAAGCGCGGGTACAGGTCACGCAGCTGAGCCGCGCCGAGGGTGTGCAGCTTGCCCCAGTGCGGTCGCCCCTCGGCCCGGCGCAGGATGGTCTCCACCCCGCTGAAGTACCGCTCGTAGGGAGTACGCACGAACTGGTGGATCGCGATGTAGGCGGACTCGCGCTGGTAGGCCGTGGACAGCCACACGTCGTCTGGCGCGGCGAAGCGCACCTCGACCGGGAAGGACACCCGTTCCCCGGACGCCTCGATCCACCGGTCGATCTCACCCAGCACCTCGGGCAGGTCGGCCCGGGGGATCGCGTACTCCATCTCCCGGAACCGCACGCGGCGCGCGGTGATGAAGACCTCGTGGGACGGCGCGGTATAGGTCCGGGGCGCCAGGGCGCGCGCCGCGACCTGGTTCACGCGGCGGATGGTCGACGGGACGCGGTGACCAAGCTCGCTGGTCAGGGTGAAGACGCCGTTGGAGAGCAGCTCGTCGTCCACCCAGCGGCGGGTGCGCGCCCACGGCGAGAGGCCTGCGCCGCCGTCGAGCAGGCCCTGGGCCGCGGTCCGGGCCGGGCCGCGGTTGTTGCGCTTGGTCAGCGTGCGACGGGTGTGGGGGAACCAGTAGAACTCGAAGTGGTCGTTGGTGTCGACGAGGTTGCCGGGGCCGGTGAGCCCGTCCAGGACGGCGTCGAGCGCCCACGGCTCCTCCTGGGCGGTGAGGGTGTAGGCCGCGCTGGTGCGCAGGGTGACGGCCAGCAGCACCCCCACGGTGCCCAGGCCCAGCCGGGCCGCCTCGAAGAGCCCCGGGTGGGTCTGGGCGTCGGCCTCGATCACGGACCCGTCCGCGGTGAGCACCCGTACCCCGTGCACGAGGGCGGTCAGGCCGGTGAGCCGGCCGCCGGTGCCGTGGGTCCCGGTGCTCAGCGCACCGGCCAGAGACTGGCGGTCGATGTCGCCCAGGTTGACCATCGCCAGGCCGTTCTGGGCGAGCAGCGTGTTGAGCGCGTGGAGCCGGATGCCGGCGCCCACGGTCACGAGGGACCCGCCGTCGGGCAGCGGCTCCAGGCGCTCAAGCT
The DNA here is from genome assembly GCF_001552735.1 of Sanguibacter suarezii NBRC 16159. Taxonomy (GTDB): domain Bacteria; phylum Actinomycetota; class Actinomycetes; order Actinomycetales; family Cellulomonadaceae; genus Sanguibacter; species Sanguibacter suarezii. The sequence continues at coordinate 418,357 of NZ_BCRT01000021.1, read as the reverse complement.
GGTCCAGGTGATCCAGGCGCAGCAGCGTCCCCGACGTCGTCACCGCGGGGGTGAAGGAGTGGCCCGCACCGACCGTGCGCACATGCTCCCTGCGGGCGGCTGCGGCCAGCACCGCCGACCGCACCTCTGCCTCGTCGAGCGGCTCGATGATCTGGGACGGCGTGCACGTCGTCGTGCGGGCCCAGTTGGTCCACTGCGGTGCGCGGGACGTCGAGGTGCTGGTCATGACCAGAACTGTAACCATGCGACGGTCCCCGCGAGGGAGGTCCGGATCATGGGTCGTGGTATCCAGGGCGCGCGAGGTACGCCATGATGGACTGGGCGTAGGGACTGCTGTGCACAGCGACCGAGGAGACAGACATGGGATGGACGCTCGAAGAACGGCGCGACCGGATCGTCGACGCTGCCCTGCAGATCGCAGCCGACCAGGGTGTCGAGCACGTGAACCTGCGCGCCGCCGCGCACGGGGCAGGGATCTCCTGGGACAGCGCGCAACAGACCTTCGAGGACCAGGCGGACCTGCTCCGAGCCCTGAGCGTGGCTGTGACCACCAAGAACATCACCTCGGAGACGCTGAGCCTGGGCGCGCAGGGCCCCGTCAACGAGGTCCTCGGCGTCATCGCCGAGCAGGTGTGGGAGGCGTTGTCCGCCCGCCGTGACCACCAGCTGGTCAGCTACGAGCTGGTGCTCGTCGCGCTGCGCCGGACCGCGCTGCGGTCCCTCGCCACCGACCAGTACGCCAAGGCCCGCGCCTTCGCCACGACCCTGCTGACCACCTTCGCCGAGGTCCAGGGCATCACCTGGGCCCGTCCGATGGACCAGATCGCCCGGTACACCTCGACCTTCCTGGACGGCGTGTCGATGGGCTGGGTCGTCGACCGCGACGACGCCGCCGCGCACGAGCAGGTTCAGATGATGGCGGAGTACCTGACGAGTCTGGTGGTGGAGCCCTGACCCTCGGCCAGCGCCTGGACGCCGCGACCCGCGGCCTGTCGGCGCCACTGGCCGTCGTCGACCTCGACGCCTTCGAGGCCGACGCCGACGCGCTGGTCCGGCGCGCGGGCGGCACCCCGATCCGGGTGGCCAGCAAGTCCCTGCGGGTCCGCTCGCTGCTCACCGCCGCGCTGGCACGCCCCGGCTTCCGCGGCGTCATGGCGTACTCGGTCGCGGAGGCGCTCTGGCTGGTCTCCTGCGGGATCGAGGACGTGCTCGTGGCCTACCCGAGCGTCGACCGGGCCGCGCTCGCCGAGCTCATGGCCTCGCCTCAGGCGCTCACGCAGATCACCCTCACGGTGGACGACCCGGCACACCTGGACCTGCTGACCGCGATCCGTGCACAGACGATCCGCGCACAGACGCCTGCGCAGGACCTGCCCGTCCGGCTGTCCCTCGACATCGACGCCTCCCTGCGCTTCTCCCTGCCCGCTCTGCGCGGCGTGCCGGCCCTGCCGCGCGCGGCGGTACACCTGGGGGTGCGCCGCTCACCGGTGCACACCGCCGACGAGGCCAGCCGCTTCGCGGCCCGGGCCGCCGCCACGCCCGGCGTGCGTCTGGTGGGCGTCATGTTCTACGAGGCCCAGGTCGCCGGGCTGCCGGACACGAGCCCGGCCGTGCGTCTGGTCAAGAAGCTGTCCGTCCGTGACCTGCGCGTACGCCGCCGTGAGGTGGTCGATGCGGTCCAGGCGCACGTCGGTCCGCTGGAGATCGTCAACTCTGGGGGGACCGGGTCCCTCGAGACGAGCGCAGCCGACCCCGTCGTGACCGAGGTGGCCGCCGGGTCCGGCCTGCTCCTGCCCGGGCTCTTCGACGGGTACCGCACCCTCGACGCCCTCCCGGCGGCGTTCTTCGGCCTCGACGTCGTCCGCCGCCCCAGCCCGCACCATGCCACGGCCTTCGGCGGCGGCTACATCGCCTCGGGTCCTACGTCGGCGAGCCGTCAGCCGCGGGTGGTCGACCCACCGGGGCTGCACCTGCTGCCGAACGAAGGTGCGGGAGAGGTGCAGACCCCGCTCGCTGCCCGGCGCCGACGCGGTGCGGCGTCCGAGCCGTTGCCCGCGATCGGGGACCGGGTGTGGCTGCGCCACGCCAAGGCAGGAGAGCAGTACGAACGCTTCGACGAGGTGCACCTGGTCCGCGGGGACCAGCTCGTGGAGACCGTGGCGACCTACCGCGGAGAGGGCAAGAACTTCGGTTGACCCGAGGGCGCCAGGTCTCGGCGCCGGTGCGCCACGCCCCCGATTCCACGCAGGAGCGGGGCCGCCGGTAACCTTGGGCCTGTGACCCTTCGCCTGTACGACACCGCCACTCGAGACGTGCGTGACTTCAAGCCCCTGATCGAGGGCGAGGTCGGCGTCTACGTGTGTGGTGCGACCGTGCAGAGCCCCCCGCACATCGGGCACATGCGCTCGGCTATCGCCTTCGACGTGCTGGTGCGCTGGCTGCGCCGGACCGGCAACACGGTCACCCACATCCGCAACGTCACGGACATCGATGACCGGATTCTCTCCAAGTCCGCTGCGGCGGGGGAGAAGTGGTGGGCCTGGGCGGCGACGAACGAGCGCGCCTTTACTCAGGCCTATGACGCCCTGGGGAACCTGCCGCCCACCTACGAGCCGCGGGCGACCGGTCACGTGGTCGACATGATCGACCTCATGGAGCGCCTCGTCGCGGCCGGACACGCCTACCAGACCGGCCCCGGCGACGTGTACTTCGACGTGCGGTCCTGGGAGCCCTACGGCTCCCTCACCAACCAGCGGCTGGAAGACCTCACCCCAGCCACCGACGAGGCCGAGGCCAGCGTCAAGCGTGATCCCCGCGACTTCGCGCTGTGGAAGGCCGCCAAGCCCGGCGAGCCCGAGACCGCCTCCTGGCCGACGCCGTTCGGCCGTGGGCGCCCGGGCTGGCACCTGGAGTGCTCGGCGATGGCCCACCGCTACCTCGGAGACGCCTTCGACATCCACGGCGGCGGACTGGACCTGCGCTTCCCGCACCACGAGAACGAGCAGGCGCAGTCCCGTGCGGCCGGCTACGACTTCGCCCAGCTGTGGATGCACTCCGCGTGGGTCACCCAGGGCGGGACGAAGATGAGCAAGTCCCTGGGCAACGGGCTGCTCGTGACCGAGGTGCTCGCCCACACCCGGGCCCCCGTGCTGCGCTTCGCCCTGGCCGGGGTGCACTACCGGTCCATGATCGAGTGGACCCCGGAGACGGTCGCCGAGGCGGACGCCACCTGGGACCGCTTCATCGGCTTCGTCGAGCGCGCCACCGAGCGCGTGGGCGCCCTGCCCGACGACGAGGTCGCCACCGCAGCCCTGCCGGAGGCCTTCGTCGAGGCGATGGACGACGACCTCAACGTCGCGGCGGCTCTCGTCGTCGTGCACGAGCGGCTCAAGGCCGGCAACACCGCGCTCGCGGAGCGCGACGACGCGGGGGCGCGCAGTGCCCTGGTCGCGGTCTGCTCGATGCTCGACGTGCTCGGGCTCGACCCGCGCCAGTGGACGGCCACGACCGGTGACAGCCGGTACCGCACGGCCCTCGACTCACTCATCACCTGCGAGCTCGAGGCACGCGCCGACGCGCGCGCCGCTCGAGACTTCGCCACCTCGGACGCCATCCGGGACCGCCTTGCGCGGGCCGGGATCATCGTCGAGGACTCAGCACTCGGTGCGCGATGGACACTCGCGGCCACAACTACGGAGGACCAGAACTGATGGCAGGCAACTCACAGCGCCGCGGAGCGGTGCGCAAGCCCGGTTCGAAGAAGGGCGCCCGCAAGGGATCCGGCGGATGGGGCGAGCAGGCCCTCGAGGGTCGCGGCCCGACCCCCAAGGCCGAGGACCGCCCCCACCACCCGGCAGGCAAGCGCAAGGCCTCGATCGAACGTGCGGTGGCCACCGGCCGCCCCGCGCCCGGACGCTCGTCGTCGTCGCGTCCCGGCCCCGGCCGCTCCAAGCCGGCCAAGCGCAGCGGCTCGGCCACGCACGAGATCCTCTCCGGCCGTAACGCGGTCCTGGAGGCCCTGCGTGCCCGGATCCCCGTGACGACCGTCTACATCGGCACTCGGCTGGAGTCGGACGACCGCACCCGGGAGATCCTGCAGATCGCCTCGGGACGTGGCTACAACCTCCTCGAGGTCACCAAGCCCGAGCTCGACCGTCTCACCGACGACTCCGTGCACCAGGGCGTCGCCATCCAGGTCCCGCCGTACGAGTACAAGGACGCCGACGACCTCCTGGACATCGCAGCGGAGCTCGAGCAGCCGCCGCTGATCATCGCCCTGGACGGGGTGACGGACCCGCGCAACCTCGGGGCCGTGCTGCGGTCCGCCGGCGCCTTCGGTGCCCACGGCGTGATCGTGCCCGAGCGTCGCTCGGCCGGGGTCACGGCCTCGGCGTGGAAGGTCTCCGCAGGCGCGGCGGCCCGCGTCCCCGTGGCCCGGGTCACCAACCTCACCCGCACGCTGGTGGAGTACAAGCAGGCCGGGTGCTTCATCGTCGGGCTCGACGGCGGTGGCGAGGTGTCGGTCAGTGACCTGGCCTTCTCGGTCGACCCGATCGTGCTCGTCGTGGGCTCCGAGGGCAAGGGTCTGTCGCGCCTGGTCCGCGAGACCTGCGACGTCATCGCGTCCATCCCGATCGCCTCGACGGTCGAGTCCCTCAACGCCGGCGTCGCCGCGGGCATCGCGCTCTACGAGGTCGCCAAGGTCCGCGCGGCCCAGGACTGATCTCCAGGCTCCGCAGGAGCCACCGGATCTCGCGGCCAGGCCGCGAGACCACACACGAACGGGCGGTGCACCAAGGTGCACCGCCCGTTCGTCATCCCACCCCGAGTTTCCCACCCCGAGCTTCCCGCTCCGCGGGCACCGCTCCCACCGCTCCCCGAACTCGTGAACCACCCCGCGAACTCGTGAGTGACGGGCCTTCTACCCCTCGACAACAGGCCTGGCTCACGAGTTCGGCGGACTGTTCACGAGTTGGGCGGGTGGCTCACGAGTTGGGCGGAGATGAAGGGAGGGGAGGAGTGGGGAGTGGGGAGTGCCGAGGGGGGTTACTCCTGCTGGTCGGCGGCGTCTGGGGGGAGGCCCAGGATGGCCATCTCGTCGGGGCGGTGGCGCAGGACGTTCTCGACGTAGCTGGCGACGGCCTCGGGCATGGGGACGTCGCGGTTCTGCTGCTCGGAGATGTACCAGCGGTGGTCGAGCACCTCGTGGAAGAGCTGAGCCGGCTCGAGCTTGCGCCGCTGGTCACGCGGGACGGCCCGGACGGTCGGCTCGAAGACCCCGGAGAGCCAGTCGTGGGCGACGAACTCCTCGTCGTCGTTCTGGCGGTCCGTGGCCGCACGGAAGGAGTCGAGGTCGTTGAGCAGGCGCCGGGCCTGGTTCTCCTGGACGTCGAGCCCGGTCAGGCGCAGCAGACGGCGCGAGTGGTGACCGGCGTCGACCACCTTGGGCTGGATCTGGACGCTCGTGCCGTCGATGTCGGTGGTGATCTCCAGCTCGCCCACGTCGAAGCCCAGGTGGTTGAGCCGCTCGATGCGTGCGGCGACGCGCCACCGCTCGTCGGCCCCGAAGGACTCCTCGTCCGTGAGCGCGCTCCACAGCTCGTTGTATCGCTCGACGAGCGCGTCGCCGATGGCGATGGTGTCGATGTCCTCGTCGAGGAGCTCGCCTGCGGCGAGGTCCATGAGCTCACCGATGATGTTCACCCGGGCCAGGTCGACGTCGTAGGTGCGCTGCCCGGGGCTGAGCTTCTGGTGCAGGTCGCCGGTCTCGGCGTCGACCAGGTACGCCGCGAAGGTCTCCGCGTCACGGCGGAAGAGGGTGTTGGACAGCGACACGTCGCCCCAGTAGAACCCGACGAGGTGAAGCCGGACGAGCAGCACGGCGAGCGCGTCGATGAGGCGGGTCGCGGTGTCCGGGCGCAGCGACTGGCTGAACAGGGAGCGGTAGGGCAGGGAGAACTGCAGGTGCTTGGTGATGAGCACCGCCTCGAGGCGTTCACCGTTCTTGTCCGCGCGGCCCGTGATCACACCGACCGGCTCGACGCTGGGCACGTCGATGCGGCTCAGCTGACGCAGCAGCTCGTACTCCCGGTACGCGACAGACTCGCCGATCTCCTTCACCGCGATGACGCCGCCGGACATCCGCACGAAGCGCACCACGTGCCGGGACAGGCCTCGCGGCAGCGCTGCGAGGACTTCGGTGGGCCAGTCTTCCAGGGGGATGTCCCAGGGGAGGTCGAGGAGCGCTGGGTCGGGCGAGGAAGCAGTGATCTGCAGGTTCTGTGCCACGGGAACGTCCTTTCCGTGGTGAGGACGCGACGGCGACCCGCGCGGGAGGCCGCCGCGAAGGCGGTGTGAGGGGGGAGACAAGAAGAGGGGCGGGTGCGGCTCGAAGCCAGCACCCGCCCCTCAACTTACGTCACTAGTTCGACAGACGCAGACCCGTGCTCGGGGAGAAGACGTGCTCCTGGCCGGGGCGGATCGCCACGTGGATGCGCTCGCCCTTGCCCGGCGCGGTGCGCGGGTTGATGCGGACGATGACCTCGTGGTCACCGGCCGTGGGGGAGGCCAGGTCAGCGCCGGCCAGGTCACCCTTGAGGGTGCCGTAGACGTACGCGTCGGAGCCGAGCTCCTCGACGATGTTGACCTCGACCTCGATGGCCGACGGGTCGTTCTCGGCGACGATGTCCAGGGACTCGGGGCGGAAGCCCAGGGTCACCTTGCCGTTGTCCTCGGCGGTGAGGCCGGCGACGGCCTCACGGGTGAGGGGGATCTGAGCCTGACCGATCTTGGCCACGCCGTTGACGACGTTGAACGTCCCGATGTTCATGGCGGGGGAGCCGATGAAGCCGGCGACGAAGACGTTCTTCGGGGTGTCGTACAGCGCACGCGGAGTGTCGACCTGCTGGAGGATGCCGTCCTTGAGGACCGCGATGCGGTCACCCATGGTGAGGGCCTCGACCTGGTCGTGGGTGACGTAGACGGTCGTGACGCCGAGGCGGCGGGTCAGCGACGCGATCTGCGTACGGGTCTGGACGCGGAGCTTGGCGTCGAGGTTCGACAGCGGCTCGTCCATGAGGAACACCTGCGGGTTACGCACGATGGCGCGTCCCATGGCCACACGCTGACGCTGACCACCGGAGAGGGCCTTCGGCTTGCGGTCCAGGTACTCGGTGAGGTCGAGGATCTTCGCGGCCTCTTCGACACGGCTGCGGATCTCAGCCTTGGGCTTGCCGGCGATCTTCAGGGCGAAGCCCATGTTGTCAGCGACGGACATGTGCGGGTACAGCGCGTAGTTCTGGAACACCATCGCGATGTCGCGGTCCTTGGGCTGGACGTCGGTGACGTCGCGGTCGCCGATGAGGATGCGGCCTGCGTTGACGTCCTCGAGGCCGGCGAGCATGCGCAGCGAGGTGGACTTACCACAACCAGAGGGGCCGACGAGGACGAGGAACTCGCCGTCTTCGACGTGGAGGTTGAGCTGGTCGACAGCGGGACGCTCGGTCCCGGGGTAGATCCGGCTTGCGTGGTCGTAAGTAACAGTTGCCATGAGAATTACAGCCCTTCACCGGCAGGTACGTGCCGGACGATCCGTTGTGAAAGGTGTCAGTAGCGTCGTCGCTGACACAGCACCCACCAGCGATGGTGTGAGCCAGGACTCATCCTGCCACACAAAAGCGGGTGGACGACGGGACTGTGACCTAGTCGTGACTGACGGGCCCGGACGGGCCGGTGCCCTGGGGGACGAGCGCCTCGGCGAGGACGGCGAGCACCTCCGCGGCGGCGTCGGGACTGGGGACCCGGAACCGTGCGGCGGTGTCCCCGGCGCCCACCTTGACGGTGAGGTCGTCGGGTCCCAGGACCTCGAAGGCGCGCTCGTCGGTGACGTCGTCGCCCATGTAGAAGACGGCCGCGGCACCCAGGTCCCGGCGCAGCGCGGTGAGCGCCTGGCCCTTGGACGTGGCGACCACCGCGACCTCGACGACGTCCTTGCCGCGCATCGTGTGCGCGCCCAGGGTGGTGCCGACGGTGTGCGCGGCGTCGGCGGCCTGTGCGCCCTCCTCGGTCGAGGCGAGACGGGTGTGCAGCACGGCCGCGGACGGCTTGTGCTCTACCCACGCCCCCTCGACGCCGGTCGCGACGCCCTCGAGGCCGGTGCGGACCTCGTCGAGCAGCGCGGCCTCGGCCTCGCTCAGGGCGAAGGGCCGGTGCTCGACGCCGGGCACACCGTCCGGAGAGGTGGCGACCACCTCGCCGCGCTCGGCGCCGTGGCTGCCGATGAGCAGGGTGCCCAGCGGTGCGCCGGACAGCGCGCCGAGGGACTCCAGGGTGCGGCCGGAGACCAGAGCCAGCCGCGCCCGGGAGGCGGGCGCGGCGGCGAGACGCTCGAGCGCGGCCGCGGCGGCCGGCGTCGGGCGGGAGGCGGACGGGTCGTCGCCCAGCGGGGCGAGCACCCCGTCGAAGTCGCTCGCCACGAGCAGCGGCCGCCCGGGGGTGGCCCGGGCAGCCAGCTGCTTGATCGCGGCGACCAGTCGCGGGTCCAGGGTGGTGGTCACTGTGATGCCGTCACCTCGAGAACCGGTTCCTGGGTGGCGGGGACCTCCGCGGTGCCGCCGAGGGCGGCGATGAAGCTCTCCGACCACTTCGCGACGTCGTCGGTGAGCACCTTGCGACGCAGCCGGCGCATCCGGCGGCGTTGCTCGCGCGGGTCCATGGTGGCCGCGCGGTAGATCGCGTCCTTCATGCCGTCGATGTCGTGCGGGTTGACCATGATCGCGCCGGCGAGCTCGTCGGCAGCGCCGGTGAACTCCGAGAGCACGAGCACCCCCGCGGTGTCCGAGCGGGCGGCCACGTACTCCTTGGCCACGAGGTTCATGCCGTCACGCAGGGACGTGACGAGCATGACGTCGGCGGCGAGGTAGAGGGCCGCCATCTCCTCGGGCGGGTAGGAGTGGTGCAGGTAGTGGATCGCGCTGTGCCCGATCTCCCCGTACTCCCCGTTGATCCTCCCGACGAGGATCTCCACGTGCTCGCGCAGCTCCTGGTAGGCCCCGACGTTCTCCCGGCTGGGGCTGGCGACCTGGACCAGGGTGCACTTGGCCGGATCGAGCCGGCCGTCCTGGAGCAGCTCGCCATAGGCCTTGATCCGGTGCCGGATGCCCTTGGTGTAGTCCAGCCGGTCGACGCCGAGCATGACGATCTCGGGGTCGCCGAGGTCTGCACGGATCTCCCGGGCACGGGCCTGGACCTCGGGGGAGCGAGCCAGCTCGTCGAAGCGACGCGAGTCGATCGAGATCGGGAACGACGCTGCGCGGACGGTCCGTGTGGTGCCGTCGGAGGCGTTCATCATGATGTGCTGCCCGCGCGTGGTCAGGTCGGTGAGCCGGCGCACCGCCTGGACGAAGTTCGAGGCGTCACCCGGGCGCTGGAAGCCGATGAGGTCCGCACCGAGCAGCCCCTCGAGCACCTGGCGGCGCCAGGGGAGCTGCTGGAAGAGCTCGAGCGGAGGGAAGGGGATGTGGTTGAAGAACCCGATGCGCAGGTCCGGGCGCAGCGCCCGGAGCATCTGGGGGACGAGCTGGAGCTGGTAGTCCTGGACCCAGACGATCGCGCCCTCGGCGGCCTGGCCCGCGGCTGCCTCGGCGAACCGCTGGTTGACCTTGCGGTAGGAGTCCCACCACTGACGGTGGAAGGCCGGCGGGGCGATGACGTCGTGGTAGAGCGGCCAGAGGGTGTCGTTGGAGAAGCCCTCGTAGTACCGCTGGATCTCCGTCTCGGACAACGTGACCGGGACCAGACGCATGCCGTCCGCGTCGAAGGGGTCAGCCTCCAGCCCCGGTGCGCCGGACCAGCCGACCCAGGCGCCGTCGGCGCCCTGCATCACTGGTTCGAGGGCTGTGACCAGCCCGCCAGGGGACCGCTGCCAGTCGACGGTCCCGTCCTCGGCCACTGCCATATCGACCGGCAACCGATTGGCCACAACGACGAGGTTGTACCCATCTTTACCCATGCATGATCAACTCCTTGGATTATCCCCAGGGTATCGACACCAGGGGAAACGTGCTTCGTGGAGCGGTCGTGACGTCGCTCTCAGCGTACGGTAAGCGTCATGGAGCGGATCGGCCTGGAGCCTGGAACTGAGATCGGCGGGTACCGCATCGTCTCGCCGCTGGGCGCTGGCGCGATGGGCGCGGTGTACAAGGCGGTGGACGGCGGCGGGAACCTCGTCGCCTTCAAGCTGCTGCACGCCCAGGTCACCGCCGACGCCGAGACGCGCCAGCGGCTGGGCCGCGAGATCAGCGCGCTGCAGCGGGTCCAGCACCCGGCCGTGGCGCACCTGCTCGACGCCGAGGCCGACTCCTCCGAGATGTTCATCGTCACGGCCCTCGTGGACGGACCCACCCTCGAGGCGGAGATCGCCGACGGCGGGCCGCTCGACGCCGTCGACCTCTTCGAGCTGGCCGACCAGCTCCGTGACGCCCTCGAGGCGGTGCACGCGGCCGGGGTGATCCACCGCGACCTCAAGCCCGGCAACGTCCTCATCAGCGACGCCGGCCCGGTGCTCATCGACTTCGGCATCGCGCACGGGATGGAGGACGCCCGCGTCACCTCCGTGGGCTTTGTCATGGGTACCCCCGGGTACCTCGCGCCCGAGCTCATCGACCGCGGCGACCCCTCCGCGACCACGGACTGGTGGGGCTGGGCCGCGGTGCTCGTCTACGCCGCGACCGGCCGGGCACCCTTCGGGGTACGACCGATCGAGGCGGTCATCACCCGCGCCCGCTCGGGCGAGCCGGACACCGACGGCCTGGGCCCGCTCACCGCGGCGGCGCTGCGCGGTGCGCTCGCACCCCACCCCGCGCAGCGCTGGTCACCGGAGCGTGTGGTGGCGGCGCTGCGCCAGGCCGCCGACCACGGAGACCCACCCGCGGCCGTGGAGACGGTCGGTCCGGTCGCCGGGGCGACTCAGGTGCTCACCGCGGCAGGCGCCGCGACCGAGGTGTTCACCGCCGGCCCGGCCCAGACCGAAGCCTTCGCGGCTGCGCCGGCCGCGACCGAGGTCGTCGACGGACGGGTCAACCGGCACGTCCCGTTCCCCGACGCGGACAACGTCACGCACACCTCGGTGCTGCCGACCACCGACCCGGGGCCGGTCCCCGGCCCCGGGGACACGACGGTGTACCCCTCCTCGGACGGGTACACCACGCCCTATCCGGCGTCTGCCGCCTCTCCGGCCCCGCCCACCTACCGCGCGTCCCCGCCCAGCCACCCCGCGTCCCCGGCTCCACCCAGCTACCCGGCGCCGGACCCCTACCCCTACGACCTGGCGAACCCCGACCCGGCCCAGCACGGCCCCGGTCCGGGCTTCCCGCCGCCGCCCGGCTACGCCGCCCCGCAGGTGCGACGTCGACCCTTCGCGGTCTTGGCGCTCGCGGTGCCGCTCGTGCTCGCCGGGGCCACCTACCCCGGCAAGGCGCTGGTGACCCTGCTCGTGGTGTGCGTGGTCGCCCGCGTGGTGGGGACGGTGCACTCCTCGTTCCACTCGCGGCGTCAGGCGCGAGGCGCGCGCGGGGGTGACGTGGCCCGCGCCGTGGTGCGCAGCCCGTGGCACCTCCTGCGGGCGCTGGTCGCCCAGGTCCCGTCGGTGCTCATCGCGGCGAGCACGGTGGTCATCCTCGGTGGGGTGACGTGGTGGGCGCTGTCCACCGACCGGGTGGTCGTCGGTGCCGGCGGCAACGAGCCGTGGGTCTTCGCCACGGTGCTCGGCGCGGCCACGGCGATCGCCGCGGTGCTGCTGTGGTTCGGACCGCTGACCTCCCTCGTGCGCCACGGCGCGCGGGTGACCCTCAACCGGGTGGCGCCGGGGTGGATCGGCACCCTCGTGATCGTGCTGCTCGCGGCTCTGGCCTCCTGGTACTTCCTCGACCTCGTCCAGACGGGGCAGCCGACCGACTGGACACCTCTTCAGGAACCCCCCAGTTTCGGACAGTAAACTCCGGCGGAGCAGGCAGGACCCACTCACGGAGGCAGTTGAACCCCATGGTTACGAAGGAACCTCAGCCGTCCAAGGCTGACCGTCGCGACGCCGCGCGCGCGCAGGCCCTGAAGTTGCAGCAGGAGCAGATCCGCCGGGAGAAGCGCACCCGCAACGTCATCATCGCCTCGGTCCTGGCCGGGGTGCTCGTGGTCGTCGGCATCGGCTACTTCATCATGAAGAGCGCTGGGCCGTCCGTGCCCTCGGGGATCACGGAGTTCCCGGCCGGTCTGGCTGTGCCCAGCGTCTCCGACGACGCCGGTGGCATCAGCTTCGGCCCGACCGGTGAGGCCGGCACCACCTCCGGTGACGACGCCGTCGTGGTCGACGTGTACCTCGACTACATGTGCCCCATCTGCGGTGTGTTCGAAGAGATCAACGGTCCTGAGCTCGACGAGCTCCGTGCGAACGGCGACATCACCCTGGTGCTGCACCCGGTCTCCATCCTCGACGCCCAGTCGCAGGGTTCCTCCTTCTCCACCCGCGCCGCGCAGGCCTTCGCCTACGTCGCCGAGAACGCCCCGGACAAGGCACTCGCCTTCAACGAGGCGATGTTCGCCCAGCAGCCCGGTGAGGGCACCTCAGGTCTGAGCAACGACCAGATCGCCGAGATCGCCACGAGCGTCGGCGTGCCTGAGGACGTCGCCGCCAAGATCGCGGACGGGACGTACAACAAGTTCGTCGACGCTCTCACCGAGATCGCCTTCAACAACGAGAAGCTCCTCAACGAGAACGGCAACTTCGGCACGCCGACCATCCTCATCAACGGCGAGCGGATCACGAGCAACTGGACCACCCCGGGCGCGCTCGCGGAGGAGATCGCCGCAGCCCAGACGGCGACCGTCGCTCCCTGACCCAGGGCGCCTCTCGCGCTGAATCCGCCGGGCCTGCCTGGCCGACCGCACGGTCGGTGAGGCAGGCCCGGCAACTTCCACGGCCGACGAAGTGACGGTAAGGTTCTCACCGCACGGACTCCGTCGTCCGCGCCGCCTTAGCTCAGCTGGTAGAGCACCGCTCTTGTAAAGCGAAGGTCGTCGGTTCGAACCCGACAGGCGGCTCCATCCACGCCAGGCCAGTCTCCTCCCGGAGGCTGGCCTGCGTGCGTCACTGGGCCTGTCGCCGGTTGAGGCGCGGCTGGTGCTGGGCGAGCAGGCGTTCCTCGAGCTCGCGTGCCTCCTCGGCCCGGGCGGTCTCGATCCAGCCCACCGAGCACTCGCGCACCCAGTCGTTGACGACCGCGACCTCCTTGACGTCGAGGGTGCGCAGGCGCTTGCGCGACGCCCCGGCCACGTCCAGCACGTGCTCGGCGACGCTACGACGGAAGGCGGACCGGGACAGGTCTGTGCTCGTCCCCAGGTGCGTGCGGATCCGGGAGCGGAGGCCACCTCCCGAGGCAGCCACCCCGAGGTAGACGACCCTGCCCTCGCGAGCCCAGGCGTAGACGCCGGGGGAGGAGGGGATCAGGTGGGGCGTGATCGAGGTGACGGGTGTGAAGGAGGGCGCCGGGACGGTGGGCCAGGGCCAGGACACGGGGGAGACCACGGGATCGTCCTAACCCTGCTCGTCGCGGACGGACATGTCGCCGACGGCGGGAGTCCCCTCGGCCAGCGCGTAACGCTGCTGCACCGCACCCCGCGGCGAGGTGACGACAGGTTCGAGGAGCCGGAGGTTCGTGGGGACCACCCCGTCGGCGAAGACCTTCTTGCCGCTGCCGAGGAGGATCGGGTACACCCACATGGTGAGTCGGTCGAAGAGCCGCTCGGTGAACAAGGTCTGGACGAGGTCCAGGCTGCCGATGACGTGGATGTTCTCGTGCCGACCGCGCAGCTCGCGCACCGCCCCGGGGACGTCCGGGCCGAGCATCGTGGACCCGGCCCAGTCGAGGGTGAGGTCCTGACGTGAGGCGACGTACTTGGGGATGCGGTTGAACAGCCGCGCGATGGACGCGTCGGCGCTGTCCTCCATGCGCGGCCAGTACCCGGCGAAGATGTCGTAGGTCCGCCGGCCCAGCAGCAGCGCGTCCATCCCCTCCATCCCGGCGCCGACCTGCTCCCCGACGACCTCGTCGAGCAGCGGCGCCTGCCGACCGCCGAAGGTGAATCCGCCGTCGGTGTCCTCCTCGGGACCGCCGGGGGCCTGCGCCACGCCGTCGAGGGTGGTGAACAGGTCGATGTGGATGAGTCCCATGGCACGCTCCGTCCCTCTCGACCACCCGCTGCTGCGCTCCTCCGAGGCTGTCACGCCCCCCACCGCACAGCAACCGCTGCCCTCGCTCCCGCCGAGCTCGTGAGCCACGGCTGCGGCTCGGGCCGGAACGCTGCTGGCTCACGAGCTCGCGGCGCGGGTGGGGCGGGTGGCGGAGGGGGATAGGGTTCCGGGATGGACGACGTCGCTGCGCTCGAGACCCGGAACCGCTCTGCCGAGCTCCTCGACGATCTGGGGAGCTGGTCACCGGTGGCCCCGGGGCAACGGACGCTGCTGAGCGAGTACGAGAGCTTTGTCGCCGCACGCGGGGAACGGGCGCTCGACCGTGACGGCGGACCTGAGCACGTGACCGGCAGCGCCTTCGTCGTCACTGCGGATCTCACCCAGGTGCTGCTGTGCTTCCACCGCAAGGGTCAGTTCTGGGTGCAGCTCGGCGGTCACGTCGAGCGGACGGACGCCTCCCTCGCCCACGCGGCGCTGCGCGAGGCGCACGAGGAGAGCGGGCTGTCTGACCTGTCGCTGCTGCGCCCGGGTCCGGTGGACCTCGACCGGCACGGCCTCGGTGACGGCTTCGGGAGGTGCGCGGTCCACTGGGACGTGGGCTACGCCGTCGTCGCCCGCGGCGACCTGGAGCCGTCGGTCAGCGACGAGAGCGAGGCGCTCGCCTGGTTCCCGATCACAGACCTGCCCGAGAACACTCCCGCCGGGTTCCCCCAGCGCCTGGCCGGCGCCCTCCACGAGCTCCGCACCCAGCCAGCAACCCAGTAGCTCCCCGCGCGCTCACGCTCCCGCGCGCTCACGCTCCCGCGAGCCACGCCCCGCGAGCGCGCGATCTCTCTCGCCGAACTCGTGAGTCGGCTCGCGAACTCGTGAGCGAGGGATGAATCGTGCCCCGCGATCGCCCCTCGCTCACGAGTTCGGCGGAGGGCTCACGAGTTGGGCGGAGGGCTCACGAGTTGGGCGGAGGGGGCGCGAGGTGGGCGGGCCGTCGCGGGGTCAGCCGAAGGGGGTGAGCTCGGGGTACTTCGCGGTGCGGGTGTCTCCGGAGGACTGGCGGCGGAGCCGGCGGGTGGCCCAGGGGTAGACGTGCTGGCGCAGCCACTGGGCGTTCTCGCGCACCCACTCGATGCGGGGGACCCCCGGGAGGCGGGTCAGCGGATCGTCCCAGGCCTCGTCGTCGGGCACCTGGTCGAGGCCGACCAGCGCCGCCTGGGACACCCGGCGGTGGCCCTCGGGGGTGAGGTGGATGCGGTCGGGTGACCACATCCGCGCGTCCTTGAGGGAGCGCATGCCCCACACGTCCATGACGTAGGCGCCGTGCCGGTGGGCGATCGACCAGATGAGGGAGTTGAAGATTCCTACCCGGCCGCGGGTCATGGACACCAGCGGGCTCTCGGCGGTGTCGAAGCCCGTGCTCAGCAGGACGTCCGCGCCGGTCTCCCGGATCCGCACGACGGCGTCCTCGAGGTTGCGGGCGATCCAGTCGATGTCGATCGTGGGTCGCAGGATGTCGTTGCCGCCACCGACCAGGCTGACCAGGTCCGGCTTCATCTCCAGGGCGGCGGGCAGCTGGTCGACGATGATCGAGCGCATGAGGCGCCCGCGGATCGCCAGGTTGGCGTAGAGCAGCGGGTCCTGGCCGGCGTCGATGCGCCGGTGGGAGAGGTTCTGGGCGAGCAGGTCCGCCCAGCCGCGGCAGTGCGTGTCGTCGTCGGGGTGCAGGTCCCACAGGCCCTCGGTGAAGGAGTCGCCGATGGCCACGAAGCTCGACCACGGTCCCGGCGCCGGCAGGCGCTCGCCGCCGTCGGTCGAGGGGTGCGGCGGGTCCGACGGCTGCGCCGAGGACGTCACGGAGGCGGGCACGGCGACCGCAGGGACTGAGGCGGGGACTGAGGTGTTGTCGACGTCGTTCACCTCTTCATTCTGACCCACGCCACGCGGTGGGGCCGTCCGGCCAGACGAGCAGCGCCGTCAGAAGAGCAGGTCCTCCGTGGTGCCCGCGGAGGGCAGCGTCCAGTCGACCGGCTCCCCGCCCTGCGCCACCAGCAGCTCGTTGACCCGCGAGAAGGGCCGGGAACCGAAGAAGCCGCGCCGGGCGGACAACGGGCTCGGGTGAGCGCTGGCCACGATCGGCACCGACCCCAGCAGCGGGGTGAGGGCCTGCGCGTCACGTCCCCAGAGCACCGCCACGAGCGGCCCGCCGCGCTCGACGAGGGCCGTCACGGCGCGATCGGTCACCGCTTCCCAGCCCAGTCCCCGGTGCGACCCGGCCTCCCCGGCGCGCACCGTCAGCACCCGGTTGCACAGCAGCACCCCCTGCTCCGCCCACGGGGTCAGGTCGCCGGTCGCCGGCTCGGGGGCGCCGACGTCGGACCGCAGCTCGGTGACGATGTTCTGCAGCGAGCGCGGCAGTGGCCGCACGTGCGGCTGGACCGAGAAGGACAACCCCATCGCGTACCCCGGAGTCGGGTACGGGTCCTGCCCGACGACGAGGACGCGGACCCGGGAGAGCGGCTCCCGGAAGGCGCGCAGCACCGCGTCACGCTCAGGGAGCACCGACGGCGCGGCCCCAGCAGGCCCGCGGCCAGAGCCGTCCTGCGGGGCGGGCGGCAGCAGCCGAGCGTCCAGGTCGTCGATGAGTGAGGAGACCGGTGCCAGGGCGGCGGCCCAGTCGGGAGCGACGGCGTCGAGGAGGGACATCCGTCGAGGGTCGCAGATGAATGACCGCCGTGTCATTCGCCGTAGACTGCACGGAGAGGCCACCCAGACCCCGGCCGGTCCGCGAGGTGAGGATTCCCCGTCAGGACGCAGGCTCGCGAGTGAGGACAAGTGCAGGTGGGAGTCATGATGTTCGAGGAAGCTGCAGAACCGGACGCCGCAGAGCCAGACGCCGCAGAGCCAGACGCCGCAGAGCCAGACGCCGTAGAACCGGCCCTGAGCGAGCGCGACACCGCGATCCTCGCCTTCGAGAAGCAGTGGTGGAAGTACGCCGGTGCCAAGGAGCAGGCCATCCGCGAGCTCTTCGACCTGTCCGCCACGCAGTACTACCAGGTGCTCAACACCCTGCTGGACTCCCCGGCCGCGCTGACCGCCGAGCCCATGCTCGTCAAGCGCCTGCGCCGGATGCGCGCCAGCCGCCAGCGCGACCGCACGCAGCGACGCAACCAGGCCTGAGCCCCGCCGGAGCGCCCGGCGGGCGCGTCGATCCGGCGTCTGACCTGCGGCCGCGCACCTGCACCGCCTCACTGGGGCGTGCCGAGAGCGTCGCCGCTGCTCCCGCGCGTGCGTCGAAGATCACGGGCGGCACCGGCTAACCTTGGCCCGTGAGCAAGCCGACGACGAAGTATCCCGAGGACGAGTTCGACCGCGTGGACCCCGACGCCGCACCCGCAGGGGCGCACCGGGCACCCAGGTCGCGCTGGAGCCGGACCGCGCCGTACCTCATCGTCGTCGCGGTCTCCGCGGCGCTCGCGGTGGGGCTCGTGTACTACTACTCCCAGTCGCCGACCTCGCGGTTGAACGCCGATCCGACGCCCTCCGTCTCCGCGGAGCCGAGCGCGCCGACCGAAGGGACCGACCCGGACGCCGGAGAGGTCACCGGCGTCGAGACCCCGGATGCCACCGAGCCCACGGAACCGGTCGAGCCTGAGGTCCCCGTCGAGCCGGAGACCCCGGTCGAGCCGCCGGCCCCCGTCGCCGACACCGCCACCCCGGTGCGGGTGCTCAACGCGACCAGCCGCCAGGGTGTGGCAGCCGGTGCGGCCGAGACGCTCGCCGAGGCCGGCTGGACCGACGTCGTCGCTGACAACTTCACCGGAACCCGCCCGTCGGGCTCCCTCGTCTACTACAAGGACGCCGACAGCGAGGACGAGGCCCGTGAGGTCGCCCAGCTGCTGGGCATCACCGAGGTGCTCGAGGCCCCCAACCTCGTCGGACCGGTCTCCGTCGTGCTCGCTGGATCGTTCGGGAGCTAGCCCGCCATGGCCGGCTGGGACGTGGTGGTCGTCGGCTCCGGGCCCAACGGGCTCGCGGCCGCGGTGACCCTCGCCCGAGCCGGTCTGTCCGTCCTGGTCCTCGAGGCTGCTGCCACCCCGGGCGGCGGCGCCCGGACCGAGTGGCTCGGCCTGGCCGACGGCGTCGAGCACGACCTGTGCTCAGCCGTGCACCCCCTGGCCCTCGCGTCCCCGTTCTTCCAGGCCTTCGACCTGGCTGCGCGCGGGGTCGAGCTGCTCCTGCCGCAGGTGCAGTACGCCCACCCGCTGGACGGCGGGCGGGCCGGGATCGCCTACCGCGACCTCGAGCGCACCGCCGCTGGGCTCGGCCGCGACGCCCGCGCCTGGCGCACCCTCCTGGGACCGCTGGCCGGCGCGCCGGACGCGACGGTCGCCCTCGCGCTCGGCGACCGCCGCCTGCACCGGATCTCCCTGCCCGACGCCGCCACGGCCGTCCGCGTCGGGGCGCACCTGGGCCTGTCCGTCGCCGAGCAGGGCAGCCCGCTGTGGGGTGTGCGGTTCGCCGAGGACGTGGCACCGGCGCTGCTGACCGGCGTCGCGGCGCACGCGATCACCCCGCTGCCCGGGCTGGTCGCCGCCGGGACGGCGCTGCTGCTCGGGTCCCTCGCGCACGCCGGTGGGTGGCCGATCCCGCGCGGCGGGTCGGGGGCCATCACCGCTGCGCTGCTTGCCGACCTCGCCGCGCACGGAGGTCAGGTACGCACCGGGGAGCTCGTCCGCGGCGCGCTGCCACCGGCCCGCGCCTACGTCTTCGACACCTCGCCCCTGGCCGCGGCGCAGATCCTCGGGGAGCGGATGCCGGCCGCGGCGGCCCGCGCGCTGCGGCGGTTCCGGTACGGCAACGCCGCCGCCAAGGTCGACTTCGTGCTCTCCGGCCCCGTCCCCTGGACGCACCCTGAGGTGGCCCTGGCCGGGACCGTGCACGTGGGCGGCGGCCGGGCGGAGCTGGTGCGCGCCGAGCGGGAGGTGGCCCGCGGCCGGCACGCCGTGCGTCCGGTGGTCCTGGCCTCCGACCCCACCGTCGTCGACCCCGGCAGGGCCAGCGGCGGGCTGCGGCCGTTGTGGACCTACGCGCACGTGCCGGCCGGGTCCGGCGTCGACCAGACCGAGGCGGTGACCGCGCAGATCGAACGGTTCGCCCCCGGCTTCCGCGACGTGGTCGTCGCGTCGCGGGCGCTGACCGCGCAGCAGATGGGCGAGCACAACGCGAACTACGTCGGCGGAGACATCGCGGCCGGGGCGGTCACCGCGTGGCAGATGGCCGCCCGGCCCACGCCGCGGCTCCCGCCGTACGGCACCGGGGTCGAGGGAGCGTACCTGTGCTCGGCGTCGACCCCGCCCGGTCCGGGGGTGCACGGCCTGGGCGGGTGGTACGCCGCCCGCCGGGTGCTGCGTGACCGCTTCGGGATCCGCGAGCTCCCCTCCCTCGCGCCGGTGGGCCTCAGCCGTCCAGGCAGCTGAGGGCGAGCAGCACGTTCGCGCTGGACCAGGCGAGCGGGGCGAGCTGGGCGGGGGAGCCGTCGAAGAGGACCTTCTCCGGGATGGACCCGGTCGTGGTGCGGTGGGAGTCCACCCAGCGCAGCCAGCCCAGGGCGGCCTCGCTCTCCTGGGAGCACGCCGCGGTCATGGCGAACACGGAGGTGGTGGGCGTCCAGGAGATACCGTCCTGCTTCCACCCGGCGCCGGGTGCGAGCCCGCCGCCGGCCCGGGCCATCGTCGCCGGTGCGGCGCGCCAGGCGGTGAGCACGTCGTCGTCGGCGGTCGCGGCGAAGGGCGGGAGCAGGAAGGCCACCGCGGTGTCGACGGCGGAGCCGCCCTTCTCTCGCGGGAAGGTGGGGCCGAAGGCGTCCTTGACCACCGCGTCGAAGGTCGTCGCGGCGGAGGCGGCGGCGCTCGCCCGGCGTGGTTCGTCGAGCAGGGTCATGAGGTCGCCGGCCCCGTGCAGGGCCATGAGCAGCGGGGCTGACGTCCCCAGGGTCGCCTTGCGGGTGCGCTTCTCCCAGTAGTCCGGGGACGCCGGCGGCAGGGCCGTGCCGTCCTTGGTCAGGGAGAGGATGTGAGCGGTGCTGCGCTCGATGAGCGGGGCGAGCGTGCGGGCCGCGTCCGCGCGACGCTGGGGGTCCTCGATGCTCGCGATGACGGCTGAGGCGCCCCACAGGGACCATCCGGTGGCGTCGGTCTGCACCCCGCGGTCGTCGGGCGGGCCGGAGGCGTCAGGCAGGTACCGGGCCTGGAAGGAACCGTCGGAGGACTGCACGCCTTGCAAGAATTCCAGGACCTCGAGGGCGTCGTCGGTGTGCCCGGTCGCGGCGAGGGCGACGGCCACGAAGGCGTTGTCCCGCGGCCAGGCGTAGCGCCAGTGCGGGGTCCAGCCGGCCACGACGGCGCCGTCGTCCAGGGTCAGGGCGTAGATGTCCAGGAGGGCGTTGGTGGCCATGTCCTCGAACTCCGTCCCGGCGCCGGGGACCGTGCCGGCGGCGAGCCAGTCACGCATCTCCTGGGCGGTGGCTTCCTCGGCCGCGGTCGCCGCAGACGGGTCGGTCACCGCGACGCGGCTGCCCTCGAGGAAGACGAGGCCGCTGCCAGGGGCCAGCGGGGTGCGGGTGCCGTCGGGGGCGACGGCCAGGCTGGTCGAGGCGAGCGGCACGATCGCGGTGGTCGGCACGGGGGTGAACGGCCCGCGCTCGGCCACCCAGGCACCCGCGGTGATCCCCGTCCCGACCAGGGTGATGACGACGCCGGACACGACCGCGCGACGAAGTCGCAGGCGGGCGGGGGCGGCACGGCGCGGGCGCCGGCCAGGCCGTGGCCTCGGGGTGCCGCGGACGGCGCTGGGGGCGGTGCCGGGGTCCGGGCCGACGTCGTTGTCCGGTGTGAGGAGGGTCACGACTGAACAGTATCCTGCGTCGGCGGCAGGCATTCCGCGTTCGGCGTACCGAGGATCAGGGAAAAGGGCGATGTCACCTTGCACTCTCGTGTGTCGAGTGCCAATAATGGCGTTAGCACTCTCATACTGAGAGTGACAGAAACACCGGTCGATCAGTGAGGTGCGGACCCGGCGGCGTGACATGAACGCCTTCGATCCTCGCCGTCCGTCGCGGGCGCCGCTCGACCACCACACGCCACCAGCGGAGGATCACACCCCAATGGCTAAAATCATCGCCTTCAACGAGGAGGCCCGTCGCGGTATGGAGCGTGGACTCAACATCCTCGCCGACACCGTGAAGGTCACGCTCGGCCCCAAGGGTCGCAACGTCGTCCTCGACAAGAAGTGGGGCGCGCCCACCATCACGAACGATGGTGTGAGCATCGCCAAGGAGATCGACCTCGAGGACCCCTTCGAGCGCATCGGTGCTGAGCTCGTCAAGGAGGTCGCCAAGAAGACGGACGACGTCGCTGGCGACGGAACGACCACGGCTACCGTGCTGGCTCAGGCTCTCGTGCGCGAGGGCCTGCGCAACGTTGCTGCCGGCTCCAACCCGATCGCGCTCAAGCGCGGTATCGAGGCTGCTGTCGAGGGCGTCATCGAGCAGCTGCTCGTCGCCGCCAAGGACATCGAGACCAAGGAAGAGATCGCCGCCACCGCTGCCATCTCGGCCGGGGACACCGCGATCGGCGAGCTCATCGCCGAGGCGCTGGACAAGGTCGGCAAGGAAGGTGTCATCACCGTCGAGGAGTCGAACACCTTCGGCCTCGAGCTCGAGCTCACCGAGGGTATGCGCTTCGACAAGGGCTTCCTGGCCCGCTACTTCGAGACTGACGCCGAGCGTCAGGAAGCTGTCCTCGAAGACCCGTACGTCCTCATCGTCGAGTCGAAGATCTCGAACGTCAAGGACCTGCTGCCGCTGCTCGACCAGGTCATGAAGGCCGGTCGCTCGCTGCTCATCATCGCCGAGGACGTCGAGGGCGAGGCTCTTGCGACCCTCGTGCTCAACAAGATCCGTGGCACCTTCAAGTCCGTCGCCGTCAAGGCTCCGGGCTTCGGCGACCGCCGCAAGGCGATCCTGCAGGACATCGCCATCCTCACCGGTGGTCAGGTCATCTCCGAGACCGTCGGCCTCAAGCTGGAGACCGCGACCCTGGACCTGCTCGGCCAGGCCCGCAAGGTCGTCGTCACCAAGGACGAGACCACGATCGTCGAGGGCTCCGGCGACGTCGACCAGATCGCCGGTCGCGTCAAGCAGATCCGTTCCGAGATCGAGAAGTCGGACTCCGACTACGACCGCGAGAAGCTCCAGGAGCGTCTCGCCAAGCTCGCCGGCGGTGTCGCGGTCATCAAGGCCGGTGCCGCTACCGAGGTTGAGCTCAAGGAGCGCAAGCACCGCATCGAGGACGCCGTGCGCAACGCCAAGGCAGCCGTCGAAGAGGGCATCGTCGCCGGTGGTGGCGTCGCTCTCATCCAGGCTGGCAAGGTCGCGTTCGAGTCTGCCGCCATCCTCGCCCTCGAGGGCGACGAGGCGACCGGTGCGCAGATCGTGCGTGCCGCGATCGACGCTCCGCTCAAGCAGATCGCGATCAACGCTGGTCTCGAGGGTGGAGTTGTGGCCGAGAAGGTCCGCAACCTCCCCTCCGGCCACGGCCTCAACGCCGCGACCGGCGTCTACGAGGACCTGCTCGCCGCTGGTGTGAACGACCCGGTCAAGGTGACCCGCTCTGCTCTGCAGAACGCTGCCTCGATCGCGGCCCTGTTCCTCACCACCGAGGCAGTCGTCGCGGACAAGCCCGAGAAGGCTGCCCCGATGGGCGGCGGAGACGGCGGCATGGGCGGCATGGACTTCTGAGTCCACCCCGCACTGCGCCTTAGCGCTGCCAGAGGGCTGGTTCGCCCGGGATACCCCGGGCGGACCAGCCCTCTGTCGTTGCCCGGCGCCGAACGCGCGCTTCCCCCCAACCGGGCCCACACCACGGCCCCGGAGCTCGCCGAACTCGTGAATGGTCCGCCGAACTCGTGAGCTACCGGGATGGGATCAGTCGTGGCTCACGAGTTCGGCGTAGGGCTCACGAGTTCGGGGGGAGGGGTGGGGGGTCAGGATCCTAGTGAACCGATGCTGTCCTGGATCGCGACGGCGGCGGCGCCCTGCGCCCACGAGGTGAAGCCGGTCGCGTCGACGAGCAGCTCGAGCGGGCTGGCGTCGGGGTCGCGGTCCGCGGCGAGAGCCGCGGTGAACACCGGGTCGATGACGTCGAGCAGGGCGATGCCCTCGCCGGCCAGGACCACGGTGGAGACCATGGCGATGTTGCTCACTGCCGCCACCAGGTGCCCCAGTGCCCGCCCGGCGGAGTCGACGACGGCGCGGGCCGCGGCGTTCCCGGCTGCGGCGAGCTCGAGCACCTCCGCGTAGCTGACGGGACGGCCGAGGGCGGTGGCCACCTGGGCGGTCATGCTCGGCATCGAGAGCATCGCTGTGGAGCAGCCGCGGTGGCCCTCCATGCACACCGGGCCGGCCGGGTCGAGGGGGAAGTGCCCCAGGAGCCCGAGCCCGACGTCGTGGGTACGGATGACGCGGTCGTTGATGACGAGCCCATAGCCGACCCCCGCCCCGACCGTGATGACGGCGAAGTCCGTGCGTCCCCGGGCTGCGCCGAACCAGTGCTCGGCCGCGGTGAGGGCGACCACGTCGTTCTCGACCGTGGTGGGCAGCGCGAGCCGGTCGCGGACCGCCTTCGCGAGGTCGACGTCGCGCCAGGCGAGGAAGGGGGCGCGCTGCACGACGCCGTCGCCGGTGACGTTCCCGCCGAGGCTGACGCCGATCCCCGCGAAGCGCTCGGCCCCGCCCAGGGCGTCGACGACGCTCTCAATGGCGTCCAGGACCGCCGGCAGGTCTGTGGAGGTGAAGCTGGCGTCGGCGTGGTGGAGCTCATTGGCGCGCAGGTCCGTGCTCACCCCGACGGCGGTGTCCCCGGTGATCTTGATGCCCACGAAGGTCAGCGCGTCGACGCGGACGTCGAGGGGACGGGCCGGGCGTCCGACCCCGCCGTCGGTGAGCTCGGCTCCCTCGACGAAGATGCCTTGGTCGAAGAACGGCTTGCTCAGACGGGTCAGGCTCGCGGGGGAGAGGCCGAGGCGACGGCCCAGCTCGCCTCGCGAGATGGGCCCACGGACGATGACTTCGCGGGCGAGTTCGCGTGCGGAGTCACTGAGTGGCGGGCTCACCTGCGAGGTCATAGCCGTGTTTCTCCTAGTCGGAGGACATTATTTTCCCTCAGCGTACTATTCGGAGCCCTGCGCGGGGAAGCGATCGAACAAAGGCGGCAAATCGGCCGGGTTGACATGGCAATTCTTTCCGTCTAAAAATTATCCATGCAACGTAGCACCCTCCACCTGCGCAATGGCGACACGAGCGTCGTCCTCGATCTGACCACTGACGGGCTGCCGGCCATCGTGCACTGGGGGACCGACCTCGGTGACCTCACCACGGCCGAGCTCGACGGACTGGCCCTGGCAGCGGTGCCGCAACGGGTCTCCGGCGGCATCGACGTGCCGGCTCGCCTCACCCTGCTCCCGCAGGACGCCTTCGGCTGGCAGGGCACCCCCGGCCTCGACGGCCACCGCGCCGGACTGCTCTTCTCCAGCGCCCTCGCGCTCACCAGCCACACCGCGACCGAGCACAGCGCGACGTTCACCGCCCGCGACGACGTCGCCGGCCTGGAGCTCCTCGTCGAGCTCGACGTCACCCCCGCCGGGCTGCTCACCCAGCGCCTCACCCTCACCAACCTCGCCGACACCCCCTTCGAGCTCGGCGCGCTCGCCCCCACCTTCCCGCTCCCGGCCACGGCCACCGAGATCCTCGACACCACCGGACGCCACCTGCGCGAACGCTCCCCCCAGCGCCGCGACCTCACCGTGGGCATCCACCTGCGGGAGAGCCGCAAGGGCCGCCCCGGCGCCGACGCCAGCCTGCTGCTCGCCGCCGGCGAGCGCGGCTTCGGCTTCGAGTCCGGCCTGGTCCACGCCGTCCACGTGGCGTGGAGCGGCAACCACCGCCTGGCCGCCGAGCGCACCGTCACCGCCGAGTCCTTCCTCCAGGCGAGCGAGCTGCTGCTGGCCGGCGAGCTGGTCCTGGCACCGGGGGAGTCCTACACCACCCCGCTCGCGATGGGTTCCTGGGGCGAGGGGCTCAACGAGCTCGCCGGGCGCTTCCACACCGAGGTCCGCGGCCGTGCCGTGCACCCCACCCGCCCCCGCCCGGTCACCCTCAACACCTGGGAAGCGGTCTACTTCGACCACGACCTCGCCACCCTGACCGCCCTCGCCGAGCGCGCCGCACGCGTGGGCGTCGAGCGCTTCGTGCTCGACGACGGCTGGTTCCTGGGCCGCCGCGACGACACCGCGGGCCTGGGTGACTGGTACGTCGACGCCGACGTGTGGCCGGAGGGTCTCGACCCGCTGATCTCCACCGTGCGCAACCTGGGCATGGAGTTCGGGCTGTGGTTCGAGCCGGAGATGGTCAACCCCGACTCCGACCTGGCTCGCGCCCACCCGGACTGGCTGCTGCAGCCAGCCGGCCGCCTGCCCGTCCCGGCCCGCCAGCAGCAGGTGCTCAACCTGGCGATCCCCGAGGCCTTCGACTACATCCTGACCCGGATCGACGACCTGCTCAGCACCTACGACATCGCCTACATCAAGTGGGACCACAACCGCGACCTGCTCGGCGCGGGCGACGCCCGCACCGGTCGCGTCGTCGTGCACGAGCACACCCTGGCGCTGTACCGGCTGCTGGACGAGCTCAAGGTTCGTCACCCCGGGCTCGAGATCGAGTCCTGCGCCTCGGGCGGGGCGCGCGTGGATCTGGGCATCCTGGAGCGCACCGACCGGATCTGGACGAGCGACTGTATCGACCCGATCGAGCGGCTGGACAACCAGCGCTACACCGGACTTCTGCTGCCGCCCGAGCTCATGGGCGCCCACATCTCCGGGCCGCGCTCGCACTCGACCCACCGCAGCCACGACCTGTCCCTGCGGGCCGGCATCGCCTTCTTCCACCACCTGGGCATCGAGTGGGACATCTCCCGCCTCACCGATGCCGAGGAGGCCGAGCTGACCCGCTGGGTCGGTGCGCACAAGGCCGTCCGCGACCTCGCCCACACCGGCCGCGTCGTCCACGCCGACCTGCCCGACGAGTCGATGGACCTGCGCGGGGTGGTGGCAGCCGACGGTTCGCGCGCCCTGTTCACCATCACCCAGCGCACGACGAGCGCGAACTACCCGACCGGGCGCCTGCACCTGCCCGGCCTGGACCCGCTGCGCAGCTACACCGTGCGCCTCGCCGAGCCCTTCGACGCAGTCCCCGGCCCGGGGCAGTCGCCGTTGCTGTGGGCCCAGGACGGAGTCACCACCACTGGCCGGGCGCTGGCCACCGCCGGCCTGCAGGCGCCGATCCTCTACCCCGAAGAGCTGCTCCTCATCGACGTCCGGGCCCTCTGACCGAGCGGGGCGGTCGACCCGCCCGCTCAGCACCACCCACGATGCTCCACCCTGCGACAGGCCGCTGGCGGCCGGGTCGTGACTCATCACTCGCGCACGGAGGCGCAGCATGCACCAGGACAACCCCCAACCCCGACGACGCCGTCGGCGCCTGACCAAGGGTGCCGCCACGATCTCCCTGGCGGCGCTCATGATGGCCGCCGTCGCCGGCTGCTCGACCGACTCCGATCAGGTCACGTTGAACTTCTTCCAGTTCAAGCCGGAAGCCGTGGCTGACTTCGACCGGCTCATCGCCGGCTTCGAGGCGGAGAACCCCGGCATCACCGTCGTGCAGAACCACCAGCCGGAGGCCGACACCGCGCTGCGCACGCTGCTCGTCAAGGACAAGGTCCCCGACGTCATGACGCTCAACGCCAACGGGACCTTTGGTGAGCTCACCGAGGCCGGGATATTCGCCGACATGTCCGCCAACCCCGCGCTGGCCACGGTCGCCGACGCGTCGATCAAGATCGTCACCGACCTGGGCCAGTTCGGCGACGAGATCAGCGGTGTGCCCTTCGCCCTCGCGGCGTCGAGCATCATCTACAACAAGACGATCTTCGCTGAGCACGACGTCGAGGTCCCCCAGACCTGGGACGAGCTCATCGCGGCTGCGGACACGTTCCAGGCGGCGGGCATCACAGCCTTCTACGGGACGCTCAAGGAGCAGTGGCCGGTCATGCCGGCCTTCAACAACCTGGGCGCTGCCCTGCTACCGGAGAACTTCTTCGACGACCTGCGCGCCGAGGGCACGGACGTCGACGCTGACTCGGCGGTGTCGTTCAGCGCGGACTACCGAGAGGCGGCGGAGAAGATCACGAAGCTGTTCTCCTACAACCAGAAGGGCGCGGCCAGCCGCGACTACAACGCCGGCAACAAGGCCTTCGCCGACGGTGAGGCCGCGATGTACCTGCAGGGAACGTTTGCCATCGCCCCGATCCTGGCGAACAACCCCGACCTGGACCTCGGCACCTTCCCCTACCCCGCCTCGAACGACCCTGCCGAGAACGTGCTGGTCACGGGCGTCGACGTGGTTCTCGCCGCCGGACGGGACACCCCCCACCGCGCTGAGGTCGACAAGTTCATCGCCTACCTCATGCGGCCTGAGCACGTCGCCGCCTACGGCGAGGCGCAGTCGACCTTCTCCCCGCTCGTCGACGCCGAGCCGTCGACGAACCCGTACCTGGCCGGCCTGAACGACTTCGTGGCACAGGGTCGGATCACCGGATACATCGACCATCAGATCCCCGCGTCGATCCCGTTGCAGCCGCTCGCCCAGCAACTGGTCCTCGACGGCGACACCGATGCCTTCCTCACAGACCTCGACAACGAGTGGCGCAAGGTCGCGGCCCGCTCGACCAAGAGATGACGGAGCACGACCATGGCAACAACCTCAGCAACGCGCGCCCCGCTCGTGCCGCCTGACGCGCGCACCCGACTGACCCGGCGCAGACGGACCGGCGCGGGCCGGATCTCCCCGACCTTCTACTGGATGGTCATCCCGGCCGTCGTCCTGTTCTTCGTCTTGCACACGGTTCCCGTGCTCACCGGCATGTTCTTCTCGATGACGAACTACGCCGGCTACGGAAGCTGGGACTTCACCTGGTTCGACAACTACGTCAACCTGTTCAAGGACGACCAGGTGATCAAGGCGTATCTGTTCACCTTCGGCTTCGCCCTCGTCGCCACGGTCGCGGTGAACGTCATCTCCCTGGCGGTCGCCCTCGGCCTCAACGCGAAGATCAAGTTCCAGACCGGGATGCGCGGGATCTTCTTCATCCCCAACATCCTCTCGATCCTCATCGTCGGCTACGTCTTCAACTACCTCTTCTCCAACTCTCTGCCTGAGATCGCCGAGCGGCTGGGCATCACGGCCTTGTCGTCGTCCATCCTGGCCAACCCGGACCTGGCCTGGGTCGGGATCGTCATCCTCGCGGTGTGGCAGGCCGCGGCCTTCAACATCATCATCTACCTGGCCGGCCTGCAGACCATCCCGGGTGAGGTGTACGAGGCAGCCTCCCTCGACGGGGCGGGGCCCGTGCGCAAGTTCTCCTCGATCACCTTCCCGCTGATCGCGGCGTTCTTCACGATCAACATGGTGCTGTCGCTGAAGAACTTCCTCCAGGTGTTCGACCACATCGTCGCTCTCACCGACGGCGGCCCGGGGACGTCCACGCAGTCGGTGTCGCTGCTCATCTACCGCGGCGGCTTCCAAGGCGGGGAGTACGCCTACCAGACGGCGAACGCAGTGATCTTCTTGCTCGTCATCGTCGCCATCTCACTGTTCCAGCTGCGCGTCCTGCAACGTCGGGAGTCTTCGCCCTCATGACCACCACCCTCAGCCCCGAGCCTGCCCAGGTCGCCGCCCCCGCGACGACCCCCGCCCCCCGGCGCACGGTCCGTCGTCGGGCACGCACTGACGAGGACGGCCGCCAGATCAACTGGTGGATCACAGCCCTGCTCATGGTCTGCTCCCTGACCATCCTGATCCCGCTGTACTTCACGGTCGTGACGGCCCTGAAGACCCCCGACCAGCTGGGCGGGACCGGCTTCGAGCTGCCGACCTCGATCCACCTGCAGAACTTCGCCGACGCGTGGAACCTCACGAACTTCCCGCGGGCGCTCATGAACACCGCCCTCATCACGGTCGGCGCGGTGCTGCTGACCCTGGCGACCAACTCGATGGTCGCCTATGCCATCGCCCGGAACATGCACCGCAAGTTCTTCAAGGGCATCTACTTCTACCTCGTCTCGGCCATCTTCGTGCCGTTCCCCATCATCATGCTGCCGGTGGTCAAGCAGACGGCGCTGATGGGGCTGGACAACCAGGCCGGCCTGATCCTGCTCTACACGGTGTTCGGGTTGTCGACGAACACGTTGTTCTTCGTGGCGTTCATCAGGTCGATCCCGGTCGAGCTGGAAGAAGCCGCGCTGCTCGACGGCGCGACGACGTGGACGGTCTTCCGCAAGGTCATCTTCCCCTTGATGTCCCCGATGCTGGCCACTGTGGGCATCCTGACGTGCGTGTGGGCGTGGAACGACTTCATCCTGCCGCTCGTGGTGCTCTCCGACCCGTCCGCACAGACGCTGCCGCTGGCCAACTACGTGTTCCAGGGGCAGTTCAACACCAACTACACCGCTGCCTTCGCCTCCTACCTCATGGCCATGGCCCCGCTGCTGATCGTCTACCTGTTCGCCCAGCGGTGGGTCATCTCCGGCGTGATGCGCGGATCGATCAAGTGAGCTGACCCGTGACGCTCGACCTGCCGAGTGCTCCGCCTGTCACTCGCCCGACCTGCCCGGTGTCCACCGGGCAGGTCGGGCGGTGCGCTCACAGGAAGTTCGTGCGCGCGGCCGTCTCCGCCTCGTCGTAGGTGGCGGCCGTGCGGCCCAGGGCCGAGGTGATCGCGTCGAGGCCGTTCTCCACCTGGACCTGGGTGGCCTGCCACTGGGCGACCACCCCCGAGAAGGCGAGCGCAGCCGCTCCCGTCCAGGAGGACTGCAGGTCGGTCAGGTGACGCTGCATCGCGGCGACCTCCGACCTGATGGTGGACACGGACGTGGCCACCACCGCACTCGCTGCCGAGACCTGACTGACGTCTACTCCGAACTTGCTCATGGTGACTCCTCGGGGTCGGGGCACCGGGTGGTGCCGGGCGCGGACCCTCTGACGGACTCCGTCGCTCGAGCACGACGTTAGGACTCTGCGCCCGCGGTGACCGGACCCCTCGCGTCGGCTGTAGTTGGCGGTGACGGCCGATGACCTGGGGAGGAGCTGTAGCCGCAGAGCGCGGACGCGCTTCAGCCGCCGGTGGACTCTCGCACGACGAGCCGGCTGCACAGCAGGGCTGCGGCGTCGGGCTCACGGCCCTCCATGAGGGCGCGCAGGTGCGCCGCCGCAGCGTGGCCGAGCTCGCGGCCGGGCAGCTCGACGCTGGTCAGGCCGGGCCGGGAGACCTGGGAGTAGGGAAGGTTGTCGAAACCGGCCACGGCGAGGTCGCCGGGCACGTCCACCCCCAGGGCGCGCGCCGCGTGCAGCACGCCATAGGCCTGGGTGTCGGTGGCGCACACGACGGCGGTGACGCCCTCCGCGTGCCAGCCGGGCCAGGCCTGGGTGAAGGTCTCCGAGGAGTCCTCGAGGTCGATGACCGAGCGGGGCACCTCGCCCGCCGCCGCCCGCATGCCCACCTCCTCGGCTCGGGTGAGGAACGCCTCGCGGCGCAGCGCGAAGGTCGCGGTCGCGGTGACGGAGTCGAGGTAGGCCACTGTCTGGTGCCCACGGGAGGCGAGGTGCTCGGCGAGGGCTCGGGCCCCCGCCGCGACGTCCATGTCCACCGACGGCGCGCTGGTGATGTCCGGGGCGTCGAGCAGCACCGTGGGGGCCTCGATGGCCAGGTCCTGCAGGAACTGGGCGTTGGGAGCGTCGACGAGCAGACCGGCGGGGCGGAAGGCGAAGAGCGACCGCACGTCGCCCGCCTGGGGCACCTGCCCGACGTCGCTCACGGAGAGCAGGAGCTGGTAGGTGGGACCGAGAGCGTCCTTGACGCCGGCGATGACCTTGCCGAAGAACGGGTTGGCGATGTCCGGGGCGACGAGGATGACGTAGCTGCTCGACCCGCGCGAGAGGGAGCTGGCGACCTTGTCGACGACGTAGTTGAGCTCGTCGATCGCCTCCTCGACCCGGTTGATGATCTGCACGGAGACGCGCCCCGCCGTCTTGCCGTTGGCGACCAACGAGACCGTGGCGGGGGAGACCCCTGCGCGGGCAGCCACCATGGCCGCGGTGACCCGCTGGTAGGGGGCACCCGTGGTCGTCGACTCCTGTGTCCTGTCACCCATGGTCAGATCGTAGCCACTGTGGGGCGGCAACCGTTGGTGCCACGAACGTCAAGCGCATAACCCCTGGTCAACGTTAAGCGCTTGACGCGGCCGTCGAGACCGGTGCAGAATCCAGTGATAACCCCGGCGATGACGCCACGAGAGGCCATTGACGGCCGCTCACCCCGACGAAGTGGAGCACCTGATGCCCAAGAAGATCATCCTCGACTGCGACCCCGGACACGACGACGCGATCGCGATGCTCCTCGCCCACGGCAGCCCAGAGATCGACCTGCTGGCCGTGACGACGGTGGTGGGCAACCAGACCTTGGAGAAGGTCACCCGCAACGCGCTGTCGGTCGCGAAGATCGCCGGGATCACCGGTGTCCCCTTCGCCGCCGGGTGCGCTCGTCCCCTCGTGCGCCAGATCGAGACCGCCCCGGACATCCACGGGGAGTCCGGCCTGGACGGACCGGTCCTGCCGGAGCCTGAGCTCGAGCTCGACCCCCGCCACGCCGTCGACCTCATCATCGACCTCGTCATGAGCCACGAGCCCGGGACCATCACCCTGGTGCCCACCGCGGGCCTGACCAACATCGCCCTGGCGGCCCGCAAGGAGCCGCGCATCGTCGAGCGGGTCAAGGAGGTCGTCCTCATGGGCGGCGGGTACCACGTCGGTAACTGGAGCGCTGTCGCGGAGTTCAACATCAAGATCGACCCCGAGGCCGCCCACATCGTCTTCAACGAGAGCTGGCCCGTGGTCATGGTCGGCCTCGACCTCACCCACCAGGCGCTGGCCACCGACGAGGTCGTCGAGCAGATCAAGGCCGTCGGTACGAAGCCCGCACAGTTCGTCCTGGAGCTGCTGGAGTTCTTCGGCGAGACCTACCGCGACGCCCAGGGCTTCGACTTCCCGCCGGTCCACGACCCCTGCGCCGTGGCCTACGTCATCGACCCGACGATCGTCACGACCCAGAAGGTCCCGGTGGACATCGAGCTCACCGGCACCCTCACCCTCGGCATGACCGTCGCGGACTTCCGCGCCCCGGCCCCCGACGACTGCACCACGTCCGTGGCCGTCGACCTCGACCACAAGCGGTTCTGGGACCTCATCACCGACGCGCTCGTCACCATCGGGGACGTGGAGTGATGACCGCCTCGACCGCACCCCTCACCACGGGCCCCCGGGTCCGCATCGGCGTCCTCATGACGGCGCTGCTCGCCGCCTGTGTCGCCTTCCAGCTCAACGCCTCGATGCTCAGCCCGGTGCTGGTGACGATGGCCAAGGAGCTCAAGACCGACGACGCCGCGATCGGTCTGTCCCAGACCATGTTCTTCACCGCGGCAGCGCTGTTCTCCCTCTTCCTGCCTCGTCTGAGCGACATCGTCGGACGGCGCAAGGTGCTCGTCTGGATGCTGGCGATCATGACGCTCGGCACCGTCCTGGCGGCCCTCGCCCCCAACGTCGGCGTGCTCTACGTCGCCCGGATCATCCAGGGTGTCTCCGGACCGGTCGTGCCGTTGTGCCTGCTCATGCTCCGTCACGAGATCTCCGACCCGAAGATGTACGGGACGATGATGGGCCTGGTCACCGCCGTCAACGGCGGTATCGCCGGGGTCGACGCACTGGCCGGTGGCGTGCTGGCGAGCAACTTCGGCTTCCGTTCGGTCTTCTGGGTGATCACCGCCGTCGCGGCGATCAGCACCGTCCTGGTGGCCAAGTTCGCCCCCGAGTCCAAGCCGTCGGCCGGCGTGAAGATGGACTGGTACGGCGTGGTGGCCCTCATGATCTCCATCGCCAGCCTGCTCATCGGTCTCAACGAGGCCGGCAAGACGAGTGCGGCGAACTGGACCTTCGTCGTCGTCTCCCTCGTCATCTCGGTGGTCGCCTTCATCGCCTTCTGGACCATCGAGAACCGCAGCGCCGAGCCCCTCGTGGCCCCGCGCCACCTCAAGCAGCGTTCCACCTGGGCTCTGCTGCTGACCACGCTGCTCACCATGACCGGTGTGTTCGCGACGGTCAACGGCCTGGTCATGTCCTTCGCCCAGAACCCGACCGCCGGCTTCGACCTCGGCGCGGACGCGGCATCCCTCGCGCTGCTGACCCCGTACGCCATCGTCGGGTGGATCGTGGGACCCTTCGCCGGGCGCCTGGCACCGACCCTGGGCTACGGGAACGTGCTGCGGATCGGTCTGGCCGGCTCTGCCGCGTCGATCGCGCTCATGGCCTTCGTCGGCATCAACTCCCTGCCGGTGCTCATCGCCGCGACCGTGATCACGGGCATCTGCTACGCCGGGATGGTCAACATCATGCTCAACGGCCTCGGCGTGGTCCTCTCGCCCAAGGACAACCCCGGGTTCCTGCCCGGCCTCAACGCCGGTGCCTTCAACCTCGGTGCTGGCCTGAGCTTCGCCGTGCTCCCCGCGGTGCAGATCCTCGGCAGCCCGGCGGGTGAGGGGTCGAGCCAGGGCTACGTGACCGCCATGATTGTCGGACTGGTCATCACCCTCCTGGCGCTGGCCGTCTCGTTCCTCATCCCGCGCCCTGTCGGCGCCGAGATCGCGGACTGAACCATGGAAGGCACTGACATGTCGCAGGAATCGGGAACGGTCGTCGTGGTGGGCTCCCTCAACG
Organism: Sanguibacter suarezii NBRC 16159; assembly: GCF_001552735.1. GTDB lineage: Bacteria > Actinomycetota > Actinomycetes > Actinomycetales > Cellulomonadaceae > Sanguibacter > Sanguibacter suarezii. Next base: position 384,188 of record NZ_BCRT01000021.1, on the reverse strand, counting down.
CCGACCTCGTGGTCCAGGTCGAGCGGATGCCCGCCCCGGGCGAGACGGTCCGCGGTTCCGAGCTCGTCGTCCTGCCCGGCGGAAAGGGCGCCAACCAGGCGGCCGCGGCCGCCCTGCTCGGCGGGCACGTGTCGATGCTCGGCGCGGTCGGCGACGACGCGAACGGCACCCTCCTGCTCGACGCCGCGGCGCGAGCAGGCGTGGACACCACGTCGGTGGTGCGCCTGGACGGCGTGGCCACCGGCACGGCCGTCATCTCCGTGGACGCCCGAGGTGAGAACTCGATCATCATCTCGCCCGGCGCCAACGGGCACCTGACCCCGGAGTACCTCGGCGAGGACTTCTTCGCGGGGGCGGCGGTGCTGTGCCTGTGCCTGGAGGTGAGCCTGGAGACCGTCACCGCGGCCGCCCGGCACGCCCGCGACGCCGGGGCGCAGGTGCTGCTCAACCTCTCGCCCTACCAGCCGGTCGGGGCGGAGCTCCTCGAGCTGGTGGACGTGCTGCTGGTCAACGACCACGAGGCGGCTGACCTGCTCGGGCGCGACGTCGTCGACGCCGGGTGGGACGCCGTCCTGGCGGCCCTGGCCGGAGTCGGTGTGCGACGTGCGGTGGTGACCTTGGGGTCTCGCGGCTCGGTGGTGTTGGACGCCACGGCCCCTGCGGCGGACCAGGTCGTGGAGGTCGGTGCGGTCACGGTCGAGGCCGTGGACACCACCGGTTGCGGTGACGCCTTCACCGGAGCCCTCGCTCAGCAGATCGCCGCCGGCGCCACCCTCGTGGAGGCCGCGCAGGTAGCGGCACGGGTCGCGGCCTTCGCCGCCACCCGCCCGGGGGCGCAGTCCTCCTACCCCACGCTCGCCCAGCTGGCCGGCGTCGGGCAGCCGGTCTAGCCCTGCCCGGTCGGGCCGGCTGACCCAGCCGGCCCCGGACGGCTACGAGTCCTCGGTGTCCCTCGCGGACGCCGAGGACTCGTCGAGCTTACGGAGCTCTTTGCCCAACCGAGCAGCCTCCGCCGCGAGGTTCTGGCGTGCGGCGTCCTCCCAGCCGGTCGCGAGCGGGCTCGTGTAGAGCGCCTTGCGGTCCAGCAGCTTGGCGAGGATGCGCTGGCGGGCCTCGAGGTAGTCGCGCACGGGGATGTGCGCGTACTCCTGACGGATGTCGATGAGGTAGGCCTTGTACCGCTGCGGCTCGGCGGCCAAGATGCCCATGTCGGCGTCGCACAGCACAGCGCAGTCGTCGTCGTGAGGCAGCGGCTTGTGCCGCGCGAGGGCCGTGACCAGTGCCTTGACCCGGTCTGCCGCCTTCTCCGGGACGCCCAGCTCGACGAGCTCGGTGCGCGCGAGGGCGGCGCTGGCCACCTCGTCCTCCCCGCCCTGGGTCGCGTAGGCGACGCTGGACGCCGCCGAGAAGATCGCGCCGTGGTACCAGGCGGCCAACCGGACGAGGTCGGGCTGGTGGGTCTCCTCGGCCAGCTCGTCCACCCGGCTCAGCACGTCGGCCAGGTGCCGGACGTTGTGATAGATCCGTCCGGTCTCGTGCCAGCGGTCCAGCAGCGCGAGACCGGTGGCCCGGATCTCACTCTCTGGCGCGGTGGCTCCGGCGGCCTGAACACTGCGGATCCACGATGACAACAGCCACTGAGGCGCATCTGCGCTGACAGGAGGCATGAACCAGCTTTCGACAGGTGGGGGCGGACCGCCCACGGTGATGTCACGGTGATGTCTGGGACGACCGGCAATAGTAACCCTTGGGTGGCGCGACCGGAACGCCTCCTGCGTCCCCGTTCAGAGGAAGACGTCCGGCAGGTCGCTCGTCACGGCCACCTCGTCCGCCGAGGGAGTCGTGGCCGGGGTCGCGGCGGGCAGGCTCACGCGCACGGTCAGCCCACCTCCGGGGGTCGGCGCCGTCCCCACAGTGCCGCCGAGGGTCCCCACGATGGCCGCCACGATGGCCAGGCCGAGCCCGGACCCGCCGGAGGTGCGGTTGCGTGAGGAGTCCACCCGGTAGAACCGCTCGAAGATCCGGTCGGCCTCGGCGTCGGAGATGCCTGGGCCGTGGTCACGGACCTCCAGGGTGACCATGGGCCGGTCGCCGGTGGTCGTGGGTCCCAGCGCGATCTCGACCGGGGACCCGGCCGGGGTGTGCGTGGCGACGTTGCCGATGAGGTTGCCGAGCACCTGACGGAGCCGGTCGTCGTCGCCGATCACCACGCACGGACCCATGGCCGCGCCGGGGGTCAGCGGTGCCAGCCGCACCTCACGGGTGGGGTCCAGCGCGTGCAGGTCGCTCACGGCGTCGGCGGCCAGCACGGTCAGGTCGACCGGGACCCGCTGGATCGCGCGGCCCTCGTCCAGGCGGGCCAGGTGCAGCAGGTCCTCCACGAGGGTGCCCATCCGCTGGGCGGAGTCCTCGATCCGGCGCATCGTGTCGTCCATCGCCTCCGGGGTGCGCAGCGCACCCATGCGGTACAGCTCGCCGTACCCCCGGATGGTGGCGAGCGGGGTGCGCAGCTCGTGGCTGGCGTCGGAGACGAAGCGGCGCATCCGCGCCTCGGAGGCCTCCCGCGCGGCGAAGCCCTGCTCGATCTGGCTCAGCATGACGTTGAGCGACTGCGCGAGGGAACCGACCTCGGTCGAGGAGGGAGCCTGGGGGATGCGCCGGCTGAGGTCGCCGTCGGCGATCGCGGCCGCGGTCCGCTCGATGTCGGCGAGCGGGCGCAGCGAGCGGCGCACCGCCAGCAGCCCCACCACGGCGCCGACGACGGTGATCGCCAGGGCGCTGAGCGCGAGGATCTGCTTGATCTGGCCCACGGTTGCGTCCACCGAGTGGAGCGGGAGCGCGACGTAGACGTCAGCCACCTTCACACCCCCGGACACGATGGACCCGGCGATCACCCGCCACCGCGACCCGGTCTCCCCGGTGCCGTGCACGTCGACCGAGGACGTGGTGAACGGCTCGGTAGGGCGGTTGGCGTCGGTGAAGGTGTACGCCGTGATCGTGGGGACGCCGTACTTCTCCACCGTCTGGGCCTGGACCTCCACCCGGGGCGCCCCCTCGGCCGGGTAGATGGCGATGTAGTAGTCGCTCGGCAGGAGCTGGCGGATCTGCTCGGGGTCGGTGCTCTCGGGCAGCTGGTTGAACCGCTGGTCGCCGGTGGACTCCAGCTGCTCGTCGAGCTGGTCGACGAGGAACCGAGAGAGCACCGTCGTGGTCAGCACCACCGACGTGCCCAGCCCCGCCAGCAGCACGAGGGTGACGATCGCGACGAGGCGGATGCGCAGCGGCGTGCGCGCCCAGAAGGCACGCACCGGACCGACGTGCTCACCCTCGACCCCCTCGACCCCCTCGGGCGACGGTGGTGCCGGCGGGGGAGGCACGGGAGGCAGCCCTGCGGCGTCGTGCTGGCGAGAGCCCGGCACCCGGGACCCGGCTGCGCTGGGGGGAGGGGGTGGGACGGGTGGCAGAGGCCGGGACGAGCCGGTCACGTGGACTTCTTCGCCGCCGGTTGCCGCAGCAGGTAGCCCACGCCCCGCTTGGTCGCGATGAGCGGTTCAGGCATGGAGCCGTCCGGGAGCGGGGCGTTGTCGATCTTGCGGCGCAGGTAGGAGATGTAGGACTCGACGATGTTGGCGTCGCCGCCCCAGTTGTACTGCCACACGTGGTCGAGGATCTGCGCCTTGGACAGCACCCGGCCGGGGTTGAGCATGAGGTAGCGCAGCAGCTTGAACTCGGTGGGGGACAGGTCGATGACCTGCCCGGCGCGGCGCACCTCGTGGGAGTCGTCGTCGAGCTCGAGGTCGGCGAAGCGCAGGACGGCGTCGTCGACGGGAGCGGGGTGCGTGCGGCGCAGGACCGCCCGGATCCGCGCGACGACCTCTTCGAGGCTGAACGGCTTGGTCACGTAGTCGTCGCCGCCCACGGTCAGGCCGGTGATCTTGTCCTGGGTGTCGTCCCGGGCGGTGAGGAACAGGACCGGCATGTGCTGGCCCTTCTCCCGCAGGCGGCGGGTGACGGTGAAACCGTCCATGTCCGGGAGCATGACGTCGAGCACGATGAGGTCCGGGTCGATGTCGCGGATGAGCTTGAGCGCGCTCATGCCGTCCTCGGCCGCGTACACCTCGAAGCCGGCGAAACGCAGCGAGGTCGCCAGGAGCTCACGGATGTTCGGCTCGTCGTCGACGACGACCAGGCGCGCTTCGGGTTCGGTCATGGTCCTAGTCTGCGACCTCTTTCTGGGGAACGCCTGGGAGAGCGCTGGGCCGGCGCTGCGGGTGCAGCGTCAGCCCAGCGGTGCCTCGCGGCATCGATCAGACGTCGACCCGACGCCGACCAGGCGTCGATCAGATGTAGCGCAGCGGGTTGAACTCTTCGATCGGGATGATGCGCACGCGCGGCAGCGGCGTGGTGAAGGCTCCCACGGCCTCTTCGAGGTCGAAGAACTGCAGTCCGCGCCCGCTCAGCTCGGCGAGCTTGCTGTTGACGAACTCGCGGAAGCACAGGATGCCGACCCGGCGGGTGCCGTCCAGCAGCGCCTCGACCTGGGGCAGGAAGTCGCCGTCGTGGCTGGCGAGCAGCACGTCACCCTCGACGTCGGCGATGGCCTCGAGGGTGCGCTGGATGCCCATGTCCACGACCTTCTCGTGGCTGGCGCCGGCGAGGGGGATGGGACGGTAGCCCATGGCGAGGAGCGCCTGGACGAAGGGCATGGGCATCTGCCCGGAGGAGGCGTTGAGGAAGAACAGCGGGTTGACGGGCTGGTTGTCCCAGACCGCTCCGGCGAACTCCGCGATGCGGTCCCAGCGCGGGCGCTCGTCGGGGCTGGGGCGGTGACCCAGCACGTTCATGCCGAGGGTGGCGTCGATGTTCTCACCGTCGACGAGCAGGTACGTGGGGCGCTGAGCGCGTGAATCTGAGCCAGACATGGCTCCACTCTATGTGGTAACGCGCGCCTCCCGGCCCGGCGCCCCGCCGTCGCTGCGCCAGTCTGTGCGGTGCACGCGTGGTTTTGGGACCGGCGGGATGGCGACGTACCGTTCACACATCGCCTCGTCGAGAGGTGACCGGTTGCCAGTGACGCTGACCGTCGATGTCCTCCCCCCCAGCACTGCAAGGACGATGTGATGACGTCTCCAGACGTGACAGTGATCCAGAGCTCGCCCGACCTGCCGATCGGCTCGCTCGGCGACCAGCTGGCCTCGGCCGGCCTGCGGGTGCGCACGGTACGCGCCGACGAGGGTGAGGCGCTGCCCACCTGCGCCGAGCTCGGCGCCGCGCTCATCGTGCTGGACGGCTGGATGTCCGCCTACGACGACGAGGCCTCGCCCTGGCTGCCCGAGCTGCGGACGCTGCTGCTGGAGGCGGCCACCGAGGGCGTGCCGACCCTGGCGGTCGGCCTGGGCGCTCAGCTGCTGGCCGTGGCCGGCGGCGGTCAGGTCACCCTCGCCGCCCCACCCGGCCCCGAGACGGGACCGGTCCGGGTGTTCTGGCGTCCCGAGGCGCTCACCGACCCGCTGGTGGGCGAGCTCGCCCGGTCCGTCGCCGAGGCCGGGGAACGCGCCAGCCTCGTGCCGTCCATGCACGTGGACGCGGTGACCGAGCTGCCCGAGGGGGCGGTGTGGCTCGCGTCGTCGAACATGTATCCCTTCCAGGTCTTCCGCCTCGGCTCAGCGGTCGGGACGCAGTTTCACGCCGAGGTGTCCACCATGCGCCTGTCCGCCTGGCTGCTCAGCGGGGAGGACTCCGACCCCGCCCACGCCGACGAGCACGCCGAACGGATGGCCAGCAGCGGCCGGGCGGTCGCAGCCGGTCTGGTCGCCGCCGTCCGCGCTGCCAGCGCGCTCAGCTAGCGCTCACGGCCGGCTCGCCCGCGGCCGGCGCCCGGTCCGCGATCGACCCCGGAGCCCGGCGGGATCCACCTGCTGCGGCGTCGGGACGCAGCAGCCGCATCGCGTTGAGGACAACGACGAGCACAGACACCTCGTGCACGAGCATGCCGAGGGTCATGGTCACCCCGCCGGCGAAGACTCCGACGAGCAGCACCGTGACGGTGATCAGTGCGATCGTGATGTTCTGGGTCATCACCCGGATGGTCTTGCGGGCCAGGGCGACCGCCTGCGGCAGCTTGAGCAGGTCGTCCTTCATGAGGGCGATGTCTGCAGTCTCGATGGCGACGCCCGTCCCCGCGGCTCCCATCGCGACCCCGATGTCCGCCGCGGCCAGGGCGGGGGCGTCGTTGACGCCGTCGCCGACCATCGCGACCGTGTGCCGCTCCGACTGGAGGCGGCGGACGACGTCGAGCTTGTCCTCGGGCAGGAGCTCTGCGTGGACCTCGTCCACGCCCACCTCGGCGGCGACCGCCTCAGCGACACGGCGGGCGTCACCGGTGAGCATGACGACCGTCCTGATGCCGCTGGTGTGGAGACGGGAGACCATCTCCTCGGCGTCGGACCGGACCTGGTCTGCGACGGCGATGATGCCGATGACCCGCGCGTCCAGGGTGACCACCATCGGGGTGCGGCCGAGACGAGCCAGCCGGTCCACCTGGGCGGCGGCGCCGGAGTCGTCGGTGATGCCCTCAGCGGCGAGCAGCGGCAGGTTGCCGACGCTGACGCGGTGACCGTCGACGATCGCGACGATGCCCTTGCCCGGGATGGGGAAGGTCTGCTCCGGCAAGCCCTCGACCGCACGACCCGCAGTGGTGGCGGCATCGATGATCGGACGGGACAGTGGGTGCTCGGACCCCGCCTCGGCGCGGGCGGCCCAGGCGAGGACCTCGCCGCGATCAAGGGCTGGATCGAGGACGGTGACGTCGGTCAGGTGCGGCCGGGCCTCGGTGAGGGTTCCGGTCTTGTCCAGCGCGACCGCGCTGATCCGTGCGGCGGTCTCGAGGTGCTGACCACCCTTGATGAGGATGCCGTCCTTGGCCCCACGTCCGATTCCGGCGACGATCGCGACGGGGATGGAGATGACCAGAGCACCGGGGCAGCCGATGACCAGCAGTGTCAGCCCCAGCACGACATCTCCGGTGACCCAGGCGGTGATGACGGCCCCGAGGATGATGATCGGGGTGTACCAGGTGGAGAACTTCTCCATGAAGGTCTGCGCCGGGGCCTTCGCGTCCTGGGCCTCCTCGACGCGATGAATGATCCGCGCGAGCGTGGTGTCGACGCCGACGCCGGTCGCGCGGACCTGGAGGAACCCTCCGGTCGAGACGGTCCCCGCAAAGACGTGATCGCCCTCGACCTTCTCGACAGGGAGGGACTCCCCGGTGATCGAGGCTTCATCGAGGGTGCCGCTTCCGGTCAGGACGACGCCGTCGACCGGGACCTTGGCTCCGTTCTTGACGAGGACGATCTGCTCGACGGCCACCTGGGCGGCGGAGACCTCGACCTGCGTGCCGTCGCGCAGCACCACGGCGGTGTCCGGCGCGACGGCGACCAGCTCAGTCAGCGCCGACCGGGTCTTGGTCAAGGTCGCGGCCTCGAGGGCATGACCGACGGAGAACAGGAAGGTCACCGCGGCGGCTTCCCAGAACTCCCCGACGATCACCGCGCCGATGGTGGCGATCGAGACGAGCAGCTCGATGGCGATGGTCCGCACGAGCAGCGCTCGCAGGGCCCCGATGAGGATCGGGACACCGGAGACGGCCGCAGCGGCGACCATGAGCAGGTCAGACACCCCGACCAGGAGGGCGGAGCCGGTAGTCAGGTCGGAGGGGCCGTGGCCGCCGGAGAACGGGTTGACGCCGGCGGTCCAGGAGAGGACCGCGGCGACGGTGATCAACAGCGCAGAGGCGGCGGGGGCTGCCCAGTGCCCGCGGCGGAGGCGGGTCAGCGGGGACGGGCGGGTCAGGGTCGACATCGTGATGCCTTTCGTGCGGAGGGAGGGTGGCCGGTCACGAGCAGACCGGCCACCGGTGGGCGACTCAGATCGTCGAGGGGACGGCGGTGTAGCCCGCCTTGGCGATCGCGGCGACGATCATCTCGGTCGTGGCGACGGCCGGGTCGTGGTCCACCTCGATGCGTGCGGACGCGAACTTCACGGTGACGGCCTGGACGCCGGCCAGGCGTCCGACCTGCTTCTCGATCTTGGCGACGCACGACGGGCAGCTGAAGCCCTCGGCGCGGAAGACCGAACGGGTGAGGGGCTGGGACGGGAGGGTGGTCATGGTGTGCTTCCTGTCTGGTCGGATCGTCCGGGGTGATCCCGGTGATCTCAACCTAGGAAGTCGCCAGGGGCGCCGACATGACGGCCGTCAATTAACCGCGCAGAGACTGTGACGTGCGAGGAAGGGGGCTGGCCGACCACAGGTAGGGTGGCGACATGGGATCGCAGGACACCGTGCGCCAGGCCGGGGGCCGCCGGTTCATTCCCCTGCGTGAGATCACCCTGCCGCACCAGTGCCCGCGGCCGGTGCGGATGGCGGTGCTGGCCCGTGCCCCGTACTTCCGGGGTCTGTCCGAGAGCGAGCTCGACTCGATCGACCGGCGCATGCGGTCCGCCTTCTGGGCGTCAGGGGGTCAGCTCTACCGAGCAGGTGATCGGGCCCGTGCGCTCTATGTCGTGGCGGAGGGGCGTGTGAAGGTCTCCCAGGTGACACCGGATGGCACCGAGACCGTCGCCGACGTGCTCGTCCCGGGTGAGCTGTTCGGGGCGATGGACATCCTCGGGGAGCCCTCCCACCTGCAGACGGCCACCGCGCTCGTCGGGTCCTGCACGCTGGGCATCGATCAGGACGACTTCCGCGACGTCCTGCTGGAGCATCCTCAGGCGGCGTTGCGCGTGCTCGACGACGTCGCCGCGCGGTTGTCCCGCGCGCACAGCGACATCGGGGGCCAGACCACCGACACGGTGTCCCAGCGGGTGGCGACGGCGCTGCTGCGCCTGGGCGACAAGCTCGGCGACGACCGTGGGGACCACGGCCAGCTGCTCGATGTGCCGCTGTCCCGCGCCGACCTCGCCGGCCTCGCCCGCTCGACGCCGGAGTCGGTCTCGCGGGTGATGAGCAGGTGGAAGAAGGAGGGCATCATCGATTCCGGGCGCCGCTGGGTGGCGTTGCTGGACCGCTCCCAGCTGGAAGACGAGGCAGCCGGGAAACGCTGAGTGCGGCCGAATGACTGGACATTCCGGACGTCGAGCAGCCGTTCGACCGCACTCAGCCCCAGGGTCAGGACTGCTCGATGGCCGGGGTCACCGGGGTGGGCGTGATCTGCGGCGCGCCGGCGGAGCTGCCCTCCTTGAGGGCAGCCAGGCGTGCCTCGATCTCGATCTGCGCGCTCGAGGCCTCGAGCTCCTCGAACTGAGCGTCCAAGGACGACGCCGCGACCTCGGCCTGGCCGATCGCCTTGGCCTCCTCGCGACGCACCTTCTCCTCGAAGCGTGAGATCTCGCTCGTCGGGTCGAGCACGTTGATCGAGTTGAGCGCACCCTGGACGGACTGCTGGGCCTGCGCGGTCTTGGCCCGGGCCACGAGGGAGTCGCGGCGGGACTTGAGGTCTCGCAGCTTGTCCTTCATCTGCGCCAGACCCGTCTTGAGCTTGTCGACGGTCTCGCGCTGGGAGGTGATGAGCGGCTCGGCCTGGCGCACCTCGGCCTCGGCGTCGATCTGCTTCTGCAGCGCGATCTTGGCGAGGTTGTCGAACTTGTCGGCCTCGGAGGCGTTGCCCGACGCCCGCAGCTGGTCGGCGCGCTGGGAGGCGGCGACCGCCTTGGTGCCCCACTCCTGGACCGCAGCGACGTCCTCGTTGTAGTCCTGCTCCGCCAGGCGCAGGTTGCCGATGGTCAGGGCGACGGCATCCTCGGCCTCGGCGATGTTGTTGGTGTAGTCACGGACGAGCTGGTCCAGCATCTTCTGCGGGTCCTCGGCGCCGTCGATGAGGGCGTTGATGTTCGCCTTCGCGAGCTGGGCGACGCGTCCGAAGATGCTCTGCTTCTGTGCCATGGGAGTGCCTTTCTTCTGGTGTGCGCCCGTCGAGCTGACGATCCGCGTGTGGGCTGTTTCACGTGGATCGAGACTGATGCCGTGCGGTCAGAACCGGCCGCCCCGGCTGCGTGTTCCTCGGCCGCCACCGCCGAACCCGCCGCCGCGGGACCTGCCACCACCTCCACCGAAGCCGCCGCCACGAGAGCGGCCACCGCCACCGATGCCGCCGCCGAACCCGCCACCGAAGCCTCCTCCACCGAAGCCGCCGCCCCCGCGCAGGATCGAGTCGATGAGGATGCCGCCGAGCACCATCCCGCCGATGTTCGATCCACCACCACCGCCGCGCTGCTGGTTCTCCCAGTTCTGCACGTCGATCTGGGCCAGCTGCTGGGCGGACTGCACCAGCTGCTCGCACCGGCGGACAGCGTCCAGAGCAGCGACCGGGTCGGAGGTCTCCAGGGACCGGGCCTCCCCGAGCAGCCTGATCGCCTCGGACAGCCGGGTGCGTGCCTCCGGCCCGACCGCGCCCTTGCGGGTGTCGATGAAGTCGTTGACCGCCCGGATCTGGGACTCCGCGCGGCCCAGACCCTCGCGCAGCAGCGCCGCGGCGCGGGCGCGCTGCTCGGCCACCTCACGCGAGGGCGCGAGGGCGGCGTCCAGGCTCGCCTCGGCGTCGGCCAGGGCTGCCAGGGCGGCGAGCGGGTCGCCGCCGTCGCGAGCGCCCTGCGCGCTCGCCACGACCTGCTCGGCGCGGGCCGCGGCTGCGGTGACCGCCGGGTCGCCCGCCCCGATGGAGCGGGCGTCGGCGAGGTCGGAGCGGATCGAGGCGAGCGCCGCGTCCAGGCGTGGCCCGGCCGAGGCCAGGTCGTCGCCGGCCCGGTCCACCGCGTCGAGCAGCGTCACCGCCTGCCCGACGGCGTGGGTCGCCGCGCGCAGCTGGGCGACGGCGGAGGCACGGTCACCGGAGGCGACGTTCGCCTCGCCCGCGGTGACGGCCTGGGCGGCGGCGTCGAGCAGCTGGTCTGCCTGGTCGGGGTTGGTGGAGACGGAGGCGAGGGCGGACGCGGGGTAGGTGAGCGCGAGGCCGGTCAGCGTGGCCCGGGCTGGTTCGATGCGGGCGCGGATGGTCGGGATGTCACGACCGGTCGCGGCGAGCAGCTCGGGGGCCTTGGCCTGCAGGTCGCGCAGGTCGTCGAAGGGCTTGGAGCTCTGGGCCAGGGCGGCGTCGACCTCGGTGCAGATGGTGACGATCTCCGCCATCATGAGGCGGGCCTGGGGCTCGGCCTCCGCGGTGGCGTCGTCGAGCTGCTGGCGCAGGGTGAAGGCGCGGGTGACCCGGGCCTTGGACTGCTCGAGGGTGGCGGCGAACTCCTTCGTCGCCTCGTCCCCGAACTGGGCCTGGGCGAAGCCGAGCTCCTGCTCGGCGGTCTTGAGCTCGTCGTCGATCGCGACGAGGGCGCTGCTCGCCCGGCGGTTGAGCTCTGCGGTCGCCAGGGTGGAGAGCTGGCCTTCGGCGGGGTTGCCCGCGGAGGCGCGCTTGCGGCTCGAGCGCCACATGATGACGGCCACGATCGCCAGCATGACCAGGCCCGCCACGAGCAGGACGGTGAAGGCGCTCACGCCGTCGCCCCCCACGAGCGCGCCGCGCAGCGTCTCGGCGGCGGTGATCGCGGCTCCGTCCCAGTCATCGTCGGAGAGGTCGCTCTCCACAGCGCGGGAGATCCGGTCGAACTCCTCGTCGGTGATGGGGGCGTCGAGGTCGATGACCAGCCCGTAGCTCCTGTCCTCGATGGCCACGGCGAGGAGCGCGTCGTCGACGCCCATGCCGGAGAGGTCGTAGGTCTCGTCGGCCCACTCTTCGCCGCTCAGGCCGTCGAAGGTGTCGACGTAGACGACGAAGAGCTGCATGTCGGTGCTGTCGCGCAGGCGGTCCAGCGCACCCTGCACCGCGGAGACGTCGGTGAGCGCGCCAGCCGGGTCGGTGATCTCGCCCGGGACGTTCATCGGGTCCTGCGCACGGGCCGACGACGCGCCGCCGACCAGGAGCCCGACGAGCAGCGCGCAGCTGAGCAGGGCTCCCGTGAAGACGCGGATGAGCAGGGAGTTCGTCGTCAGCACTGAGCGAGTTGGCACACTGCGATCCTCAACTACCCCGCTACATAACGCAACGCCACACGAACTCGTGAGCCGGCCCCCGAACTCGTGAACGATCCCCCGAACTCGTGCGCCACGACCGTTCCGCGCCCCGCCAGGGACGCTGGCTCACGAGTTCGACGGGCGGGTCACGAGTTCGGGGAGGGAGGGGGCGGGGTCAGGTGACGGGGAGGTCGTCGGCGTCGACGATGCGGTAGGCGTAGCCCTGCTCGGCGAGGAAGCGCTGGCGGTGGGCGGCGAAGTCCTGGTCCACGGTGTCCCGGGCGACGACGGCGTAGAAGTGGGCCGTGCGGCCGTCGGCTTTGGGGCGCATGATCCGGCCCAGCCGCTGCGCCTCCTCCTGGCGTGAGCCGAAGGAGCCTGACACCTGGATCGCCACAGACGCCTCGGGCAGGTCGATCGAGAAGTTCGCGACCTTGCTCACCACGAGCGTGGTGATCTCCCCGGTGCGGAAGGCGTCGAAGAGCCGCTGGCGCTCGCGGACGGAGGTGGCGCCGGTGATGATCTGCGCCCCGAGGTGGTCAGCGAGCTCCTCGAGCTGGTCGATGTACTGGCCGATGATGAGGGTCGGGTCGCCCTGGTGCCGGGCGACCAGCTGCTCCACGATCTGGTTCTTGCCCGGCGCGCAGGCGGCCAGGCGGTACTTGTCCTCCGGCTCGGCCGTCGCGTAGAGCATGCGGTCACGCTCAGGCAGGGTCAGACGCACCTCGACGCAGTCGGCCGGGGCGATGTACCCCTGAGCCTCGATGTCCTTCCACGGCGCGTCGTAGCGCTTGGGCCCGATGAGCGAGAACACCTCGTCCTCACGCCCGTCCTCGCGGACCAGCGTCGCGGTCAGCCCCAGCCGGCGGCGGGCCTGCAGATCCGCGGTCATCCGGAAGATGGGCGCCGGCAGCAGGTGCACCTCGTCGTAGATGACCAGGCCCCAGTCGCGGGCGTCGAGCAGCTCGAGGTGGGTGTAGACGCCCTTCCGCTTCGTGGTGAGCACCTGGTACGTCGCGATGGTCACCGGGCGCACCTCCTTGCGCGCTCCGGAGTACTCCCCGATCTCGTCCTCGGTGAGCGTGGTCCGGCGCAGCAGCTCGTCGCGCCACTGCCGCGCCGAGACGGTGTTGGTCACCAGGATGAGCGTGGTCGTGGCCGACCGGGCCATCGCACCGGCCCCCACGATCGTCTTGCCGGCCCCGCACGGCAGCACGACGACGCCGCTCCCGCCGTGCCAGAACCCGTCCACGGCCTGCTCCTGGTAGGGCCGCAGCTCCCACGGGGCGTCGCCGTGGGCGGGGTCGGTGGGGCTCAGCGCGATGGGGTGCTTCTCGCCGTCGACGTAGCCGGCAAGGTCCTCGGCCGGCCAGCCGAGCTTGAGCAGCACCTGCTTGAGGTGACCGCGCTCGGAGGGGTGCACCACGACTGTGTCTTCGTCGATCCGCTCACCCACCAGCCCGGCGGTGCGCTTGGACTTGAGCACCTCGGCGAGCACGGCGCGGTCGGTCGAGGTGAGCACCAGCCCGTGCACCGGGTGCTGGGACAGCTGCAGCCGCCCGTAGCGGGACATCGTCTCGGCGACGTCGACCAGCAGGGCGTGCGGGACGGAGTACCGGCTGAACGCGAGCAGCACGTTGACCACCTGCTCGGCGTCGTGCCCGGCGGCGCGGGCATTCCACAGCCCCAGCGGGGTGAGCCGGTAGGTGTGCACGTGCTCGGGGGCACGCTCGAGCTCGGCGAAGGGCGCGATCGCGCGGCGCGCGGCGTCGGCCTGGGGGTGGTCGACCTCGAGGAGCAGGGTCTTGTCGCTCTGGACGATCAGCGGGCCGTCAGCCATCGGGTGGGTCTCCGTACTACTCGGTCGGGCAGCGGGTCAGGCGTCGGCGACGGGCTCGACCCCGGCGATGCGGTGCACCGCCACGGTGAGCTCAGCCTCACGGGCCACGTCGACGGCGCGCAGCCGTCCGGCGTCGATCCGCAGCGGGCGGACCCGGCGCCGGGTGAGCGCACCGGTGGGCCCGGCCACCTCGAGCCACACCTCATGGCCGTCGGCGGCTGCCTCACGCAGCAGTCCCAACGCCACGAGCGGGTCGGGTGTTCCCATCTCGCTCGGTGTTCCTGTCCCGCCCAGTGATCCCGCTGAGCCTGCGCCCTGCGCGCGTCGTTCCTGGGTTAGCTGATGTTGCTCGCGCAGCCGGGCGACGAGGGCTTGCAGCCGGTCCGTGCGCAGCGCCCCGCCCGTGCCGTGCTCGGGCGAGCCGTCGACCGCGCGGGAATGCTGGCTCGCCCGCCGCGAGCGCCGGCCAGGCACGCGCACCCGCGGCGTCAGCCGGTCGGAGTGGACCACCTTCCCCTCGGCGTCCTCCATGGCGGGGGCCAGGCCGCGCTCGCGGAGGGCGGTGAGCAGCTGGCTCGCCGGTGCGGTCGAGGCCAGGACGGTCGGGGCGAGGCGGAACAGGCCCAGCGCGCTCAGCGCGGGGTCTTCGACGAGGCCGGCCAGCAGCACCGGGTCGTCGACCCGGATGTAGCTGGCTGCCACGCCCAGGCGCACCTGACCGTGGCGGCGGGCGGCGTCGTGCACGAGGTAGTCGAGGGGCTGGGGGATCGCTGAGCGGGAGTGCCGGGCCAGGTCGGCGAGCAGGTCCTCGGCGGTCCGCCCGGCATCGAGGGCACGGATGACCGAGGCAGCGGTGAACCGCACGGTGATCGCCCCGCCGCGGGACTCCACCTCGGCGGCGTCGGCCAGCAGCGCCTCGAGCTCGGGGGTGGGGCGGCCCGGAACGATGCCGGTGAGGTCGCCCTGCAGCAGCACCTCGTCGACCGGCTCGGGCAGGGTGCGCTCGAGGGTGTCGGCCAGGGCGCGGTGGGCGTCGTCGTCGAGCACGGTCAGGGGAGGGGCGGCGGCGAGCAGCAGGCCGCCCGCGGCCAGGGCGTCAGCGCCGGTGACCCCGAGCAGAGCCGCCTCGTGCAGCAGCGCGGCGACGGCTGCCTGCGGGGGGACCGAGCGCGGGGTGCGCCAGGCCAGGACCGCGACGACGGACTCGGCGTCGACCGCTGCGAGCGGGGCCTGCGCGGCGACGCGGAGCACCTGGGAACGCAGCCGCGGCACCCACACCCGGTGCAGCTCGGGTTCGAGGGCGGAGCGCAGGGCGCCGCGGTCGTCGCGCGTCCCCACCAGCCACGGCGCCCGCGCCGAGGCGAACCACGCGGCGACGAGCGTGGCCCAGCGGGTCGGCAGGTCGGCGGCGAGCCACTCGTCGGCCGTGTCAGTCGGGGCGAAGGTGGCCGGGTCGCCGCTGTCGTCGGCAATCAGAGCGGCCATCAGGGCGAGCTCGACGACGACGGCGGTAGCCGCCTCGTCGGCGTCCAGCTGGCCGGCGAGGCGCCGCAGCTCGCGGACGCCCAGCCCGCCCGAGCGCAGCGCAGGAGCCGGGGTGGTCTGCCAGAGGCTGATGACCTGGGCGACTCTGCGGACGATCTCCTGGGCGGCGCGGGCCGACTCCGCGTCGACGGTCTCCGGGGTGAGCGTGGGGATGGGCAGCGGGGGCGCCGGGGGCAGGCCCTGGTGGGTGCGCCCCGACCGCAGGTCCAGGGCCACCTCGCGGGGGAGGGTGACGTGGTGGGCGTCGACCTGGCGGAGGAAGCCGTGGTCGAGGAGCCAGCGGGTGGGGGTGTACGTCGGGCTGTCGGTCGAGGCCGGGATGCGGCCCACCGGCGGACCCCACTGCAGCGCGGTGAGGATGGCGCGGGCGCCGGCGGGGGCATCGGGGGAGTCCAGCAGCGCCAGGTCGGGCCGTGTGTCCTGAGGACGCAGGGCGGGCCCGAGGCCGGCGGGGTAGGCGTCGAGGGTCTCTTCGATGCCGGGAGCTGGGCGGTAGGTGCCCGGGGTCGGGTGCCACAGCAGCGCAAGGGTGGTGAGGTCCTCGAGCAGAGCGCGGACGGTGGCAGCGTCGTCCGGGGGCGGGGGGTCCTGGGTGCCGGGGGCCGACGGCGCGGCGATCGCGGCGACGACGCGATCGGCTGTGGCCTCCTCGCCGAGGGCGTCGAGCACGGCCACCGACTCCAGCACGGTCAGGTGGGCGGCGTCCAGGGCCGCGGCGGCCCGCAGCAGGCTCGCGCGGCTGGTGGCCCGGGCCGCGAGAGAGAGCAAAGTGGACGGCGACGGCGAAGCGAGATCGCCGCGCCGGGACAGCAGCGCGACGAACTGCTCGTCGGAGCGTGCACGGAGCCAGTCGCTGAACGTCACCACGTCAGTGACCTTACGTCGTCGGGGTGTCCTGTGGTGCGGTGCGCCGGGTCTGCAGGTACCGGGCGGCGATGAATCCGAGGGCCGCGCCAGCGGTGTTGGCGAGAACGTCCTGGACGGTGCCGAACCGTTCCGGGCGCAGTGTCGCCTGCGCGATCTCGGCCAGCGACGACAGAACTGCGGCGCCGCCCACCACCTGCCACCACCGAAGCCGCGGGCTGGTGAGCGTGACGAGGAGGCCGATCGGGACGAAGAGGGCGACGTTCGCAGTGAACTCGATGACGGAGTAGGTCAGCCATGCGAAGCCGTGGGCGGCCAGCCAGCGGGTCAGGGCGGTGAGTGGGCCGGCGGCAGAGGAGTCAACGGGGGTAGGCCAAGCCAGCACCGCGAGTACCCCGAGGGTGTAGGCGGCGAGCATGGCTACGACGAGGTGCCGATTGTGTTGGCAGATGGCCCTTATGTCCAATCAGGAGCCCAGAAATCACCCGATCAGAGAGCAGAATCACTGATCAGACGGCTGGGATGAATGCATCGACATGCCAGAATCTACCTGGGTCGCGCCGGCCCACAGCGCATCTAGGGGGATCCGTGACTGCGACCGAGCAAGTCCGTCGGGCTGTCGTCGACGAACAAATCGGTCTGGCAGCGGGCGGCTCGACACCCCAGGAGCGGCGATTCCGGCCCTACATTCTCCGCATCATGGTCACTGACGTCATCGCGGTCGCCGTGGCCGTGGCAGTCGCCTATGTCCTGCGGTTCGACACTGACGGGGTCGCGCGAGTCAGCGGCGCATTTGCGCCCAGCTACCTGGTCGTGTCCGTCGTGCTCTTCGCTGCGTGGACCGCGGCGCTCTTCCTCGGCCGCACCCATGACCACCGGCTCATCGGCTCGGGCCCCACCGAGTATCAGCGCGTCTGGCAGGCGTCGTGGCGGCTGGGCGCGGTTGTCGCCGTGGTTGCGTACATGCTGCGGATGGAGATCGGCCGGGGGTACCTGGGAGTTGCGTTCCCTCTCGGACTCACTCTCGTGTTTCTCGGGCGGTACTCATGGCGCCAATGGCTGCACCGTCAGCGCGCTGCAGGGCGTTTCCAGTCCAGGGCGCTCGTGGTGGGACACCTGCGCAAGGCCGCGTTGATGGTTGAGGAGCTCAAGGAGGCGCCGAACACCGGGTTTGGGGTGATCGGGGCATGCATTCCCGCCGGCGAAGCCGTCGGTGGGGAAGCCGGGGGCATCGAGATCCTTGGGACAATGGACGATGCCGCGTCGGTCGCACTCGATTACAAAGCGGACATCGTGGTGGTCGTCGGCTCGGACAACATGACGACTGAGGCGCTGCGCCGGCTCGGATGGGATCTTGAGGGAACGGGCGTCGAGATCGCACTGACGATGGCGATCAGGGATGTGGCGGGACCACGGGTGACGATGCAGCCGGTCAACGGACTCCCTCTGGTCTACGTGGACGAGCCACGCTTCGCAGGTCCCAAGTACGCACTCAAGTCCGTCATGGACTGGATACTGGCATTAGTGATCCTTGTGATGATCTCTCCGATGCTCGTGGTCATCGCGGTGTTCGTGAAGGTTACGAGCAGAGGACCCGTATTCTACCAACAGGAGCGCGTGGGGGTCGGTAGCAAGCCATTCAAGATGATCAAGTTCCGCTCGATGGTAGCTGACGCCCACAGCCGCCTAGATGAGGTGCTCGCAGCCGAGGGGATCGAGAGCGTGGGCCTCTTCTACAAGCCAAAGAACGATGCCCGCGTGACCAAAGTTGGGCGGGTGCTGCGCAAGTACTCCCTGGATGAGCTTCCCCAGCTTCTCAACGTGCTGCGTGGCGAAATGAGCCTCGTTGGTCCGCGACCGCAGATTGATCAAGAGGTGGCACAGTACGACCGTACGGCGAATCGGCGACTCCTTGTGAACCCGGGTCTGACTGGGTTGTGGCAGGTCTCGGGGAGGTCTGACCTGAGCGCCGAAGAGGGAATTCGCATGGACGTCTTCTACGCAGAAAATTGGACACTCTTCGGAGATCTTCTTATCCTCGCGCGGACCGCGAAAGCTATGATCGCAGGCGAAGGGGCCTACTGATCCATCATGCAGTACTCTCCTCTGCTCTCGCAGTCAGCGTGTGACCGCGAATCCACCTTTGGACACAGACCACTGTGCAAAATTGCGACCCCGCCAGAGGATGCCCTATCACATCTATTTCGGTTTCTCAGATCGACTCACAATGGCGCACGTTAGAAAGAATCGTCGAACGTCCGCATCAACTCACGAAACCGTCACTATTCTATTCGCGTCTGAAAGGAGCGAGACAGTATGGATTCCTCACTCACGCCACCCATGCCTATCGGCGTGTCACTTGGAGCCCCAACTGCTGTGGACGCGCATGGAGAGTCGGATCGCGACTTTCAACTAAAACCGAGCGCCTCCCTCCAGTTACACGGCGATGCAGAGGCTGACAAACCCAAGGCATCCATCATTGCACTAGCACGACCCTTGCGTGGAGTGAATGGAAAGCTCAAATGGCTCAAGATGCGCTTGGAAAAAATCCAATGCGCGCTAGTTCTCCCGACGATTTCGCAGCCGCTCGTTGGAAGTGCCCATCGATTCGAGATGGCGGGACGATCTAGGGCCATTCCTAAACCAGACGCCGTTCGAGTATCTGGCGAAGGCGACCGAATTGTGCGCGAGTCCTACAACTTGGAGAGTGTGTTGGTGGCTGACCGCATCCAGAATTTCATTCCGACCCAAAGAGCACTTGCGAGGCGTGACGGTGCCTATTAGCCAGAGACTAATCGGTGGTGCGCATAGTGGCCGAACAGTCCTCATCGTAGAACCGAACGTCTCTGGACATCGCCTCTACTACGTTGCCCTTCTTGTTCGCAATTGTGCGAGTGCTGGCGATCGGGTTGTCATAGCCACATCTCCTGGTGCCAGTACGGCTGATGAATGGAAGGTCCATCTGTCAGACATAGTCCACGGGTCCGTCACTGTGATCACCACGCGCAAGTTTGAACTAGAGGCGATCGCCCAGCTTGCTCACAATGTGCGCTCCAGTATTACGGTGATCCCTGACGGTGACCGGCATGTCCTCCAGGTGCTCAAGAGAGGGTGGCATGGCCATGGAGACCTCTCGCTTCTCGCTATGCGACCGGATGCGCAGCCCACGGGATCCGCAGCTAGGATGCTCATTACCGGACACGCGAAGAAACTTCTCATCATGGCTGCCGATCGACGTCGCAAGACGCAAGTATCTGCCTTGAGGAGTCCGCTCGTAAATCGCACCTGGCCAATTTCATGGGTCGCCGATCCTGTGGCAGTGATAAATGACGACGATGCTCGGAAATCGGTGCGAAAGAAGTTGTCCAGCGGCGCAGGCCTGTACTGGGTGGGCGTAGTCGGCTCGATTACGCCCCGCAAGAACCTTGACATTGTGGCACGCGCTGTACTTGCTACCCCTGGCGCCGGGCTTGCGATCGCTGGTTCTGTGGAGGCATCCGTCGAGCGGGATAATGCTGTACTCCTAAATGCTCTCCGAGATTCGGGCCGACTCGTTCGATGGCCCGGTACCGTCGGCGACGCGGAGTTCGACGCAATTATCCACGAAGTTGATTGCATAGTGGCAGCGCATTCAAACGAGGGTCCGAGTGGCATTGTGGGAAAAGCCGCAATTGTGGGTACTCCACTCGTGCTCGCAGGAGCTTCCTCCTTGCGGAAAGATGCACGTTCGCTCCACGGGAGGGCTCGTTGGTGCTCATTGAACGAGCGCGGTATTGCCGCAGGTATCCTGGCATCCCAGGGAAGTAGGCACGCACCGCTCGACTTGAATGCCGGAGTAGAGTTGTTCGTCAGGAAGTTGACGTGAGGACTCTAGAGGGGAAGCCGAGACTAGCGAGCGTCGGCAAGCAAGCCATTGCGCTCTCGATAGCAACTGCCGCAGCGCAGGTAGTGGTTTCTCTATTGTACATTTTCACGGCGCGGGAAGTGGGACCCGTTGCTTATGGCGGCACCGTCACAACGATAGCCCTTGGCCTAAGTGCCCTAGGAATTGTAGATTTTGGTGCCAACCCGTACGCCGTTCGAGAAATGTCGAGCGGTCGGATGACCTCACTTGAATATGCGGCACGCCTAAAACGCAAACTGCTCTTGGGTATAATGGTCGCAGCTGTCTATGCCGCGATTTGCATTCCATTCGCTCCGGCCCTGACGGGTGCGGCTGCAATATTTCTCTCGGGGCTAGTGTTTCAATCCATCCTAGTGCCTCTGCGCGCTGAAAAGAGGGGAGGTCAAATTGCAATGCTTCTACTGGTTGAGCGCATAGTAGCGTTCGCTACTTTCGCTCTTCTAGTCTTTTTCGACGCTTCCCTGGCATGGGGCCTCTGGCTCAGTCTCGTTGTTGGCACTTCCGCGGCGTCCACGGCTGCTTGGTTCAGTATCGCGACCTGGGGACGTCCGCGATTTTGGCGAGTCAAAGGATCCAATCCCTGGACCGGCGCAAGATACTACGGAATTAGCGCAGTCGCTCTAAGCGGACAACAGTTGGATTTGCCTGCCTTGGCATTCGTTGGTGGAAGCAGCGCAGCCGGTCTGTATGGCGCGGTGAATCGTTGGACCCAGCCCATGGGCCTTTTTGCATCAGCATTCTCGAGTGCTTCAGTGCCATTCGTGGCGAGCGCGAAGGACTTACGCAGCGCGCTCAGGCATGTGTCGAAGTCCGCATGGCTCCTCCTGGTTGCAGTACTCGTTTCTGGCCTAATGGCTTGGGCGGCCCCCAGAATAGTCACGGTGCTTCTAGGAGACGCTTTCGAGAGTTCCGCAACAGTTCTGCGTCTCCTCGCGCTCGGCACTATACCGGCCATTCTGAATCAACCAATGGCTACCGCATTGCAAGCACGCGGGCACGACCGAGCGGTCGCATTAACCTTCTCCGTATCGGTTGCCGCCCAATTGATACTTGTTGGATCGCTCGGGCACGCCTATGGCGCGGTTGGAGCGGGACTCGCATTTTGCGCGCTGCAGACCATTCTCAGCGCGAGTTTGGTGACGGTGCTTTTGAGAGCGTTTCGTAGAGAGAGTCACGTGCCTGCTGAAGGGGCTGGATTGTTATGATGATCGTTCAGGTTCTATTGAGCGAGCGTATCGGCGGTGCTGAAAGCCTTGTGGCTGACCTCGGTGTCGGTTGGAAGGCCATGACTCACGAGTCAGAGACGGTTTATTTAGACCCAGAGCAGGTGCGCTCGGGTCGCTGGAGACGGCTAATCGGCCTGCGGAAGGAACTTAAGCGGCTGAACCCGGCCCTTGTCGTCGCCCACTCATATCTTCCCGCGCTTTATGCGCGCGTAGCTAGCATAGGTGTTGCGCCAGTTCATGTCGTTCTCCACAGTGGGAGCGACGATTTCGCCAGGGTTTCCGCAAGAATATTAGAACGCATCCTTCTGCCTATCACAGCTAGTGTCATTGCGGTCAGCGAAGCTCAATTGACAAGGTATAGGGCACATTTCGGGAATACAAAGCGAGCGACGGTGATCTTAAACCGACCTTCTTGCAAATTCTCGCCGAAGCCGGCAATCAGTAGCGTGCCTCGCAGAGTTGTAACTCTGGCCCGGGTGGACCCGGTGAAGCGGCCGTTATTCTGGCGTCAGGTGGTTGAATTGGCCAGCGAGAAGTACCCGGATCTCCGTTTTGAATGGTGGGGCCCACTATCGGGCGACACGCATCTCGACTCGGCGTTGAATGAAAAGCCCCCATTGGCGGGCAGCTATTGTGGCTCGACCGATTCTCCCAGCGAGGTGCTGAGAATGTCGGATGTCCTCTTCCATACGTCGGCCCATGAAGCGAATAGCCTCGCGATGCAAGAGGCGGCCGGCGTCGGATTGCCGGTGATCTACGCGGACTCGATCGAACCTCCGACCGATTCCGTGGTCTGGGGTTTGAGATACACCCGAGATGATCCTGCGGATGCGGTGAGAGTGCTTGGTGATCTACTCGCAGACTGGGACCTGCATTCCGCCAGATCGCACGCTGAGGCAGTAGCGCAAGACCAGAGGGTAGAACCACCACTTGAGGTTTGCTACCTTGACTGGATGGTGGATTCTAACCTCATCGCCGGTTAACTAGTAGCTAGTAGCGATGGCGTGGTAGGCGGTGTCGTGCTGGGGCTGGAGCCGGGGCCTCGGCAATGTCGCCGGGTAGGGTCCTCACCCCGGGGTTTGTGGCGACGCACCGGACCGGTTGAGATGCGGGCGCGGTCTGCCCGGTGAAGATGGGAATTAACACACGATCATCAATTCCGGAAAGATTGCCCAAAACTGAACTTAGCGTATGTAACGAGAATTCCCCTATGATCCTGCGTAAGTCAACGGCTAAAAAGTGCGTGCTGGCATGTACGGCGGGCGCTTGGATGGAGACCTTGTGCGCAGCTTCCCCAGCGGTGGTTGCAAGCGCATTCAACTACTCAGAAGGAAACACTGATCATGAGAACAGCCGTTATATTGGCCGTGCTACCTGACTATCGAGGCAACTTCCTTAACGAGCTTTTGGCGCTTTCGAGAGATAGCGGCGACGAAATTGAGATCGCCGCAGGCGATAAGCATCTCGACATCACAGTTCAAAGCGCTGGGTTCAAGGGAGTCCGGCACCTCGAGAACCGCCATTTGCTCGGCCATCGGCTGCTTTGGCAAAAAGGCGCTCTGAGTCGAGCCCGGCATGTCGACACTATCGTCGCTGACCTCAACCCTAGGTCCCTGACCGCGTGGGCACTAATTGCGTACGCACGAATAACGAGAAAGCGAATCCTGTTGTGGGGCCACATGTATCCGCGACGGGGGCCAGCAGCGCGAACGGCCCCGTTGCGTAGAGTGATGCGTCGATTGGCCACGGGGTTGATAGCCTACACTTGGGACGATGCTCGAGCAGTGCTTAAAGATGAGCCTTCAGTAGCGGTCTGGGTTGCGGCAAATGGCCTATACCCTGTGGATGCACTCGGCTGGGACGAGACGACGAGCCGCTTCCGTCTCCTCTATGTAGGTCGGATGGAGCCAGCCAAGAAGCCCGAACTGCTCCTAGACGGATTCGAGAGAGCGCTCCGCCACTTGCCGGAAGAGGTCAGGCTGACATTTGTGGGGGGAGGATCGTTGGCTGAGAGAATCGAATCCAGCTCTCACCAACGAGGAATTTCAACGCGCGTCGACACACTAGGTCACATCGCCGACTATGATGTTCTTAAGCAACTCTATTCAGAGGCGTTTGCTTCTGCTTCTCCCGGCTATGCTGGCCTCAGCCTTACCCAGTCGCTTGGCTTCGGTGTCCCGATGATAGTTGCGGATCGAGAACCGCACGCACCTGAAATCGAACTCATGAACAAGGACGTGGGCGTTCACTTTCGAGAGGATGACTCTGAAAGCCTATCCCGGGCTATTGTCGAACTTTGGCGCACAAGGGCTGCGTGGAATCACACCGGAATCGTTGAGTCGGTGGCGCGAAGCTACTCCTCAACCGCCATGGCTCAAGGTTTCTTTTCTGCCCTTCAGGACGATCCGAAAGGACGATTGTGATTGCTCGTGACCGCGGAAGGCTGGGAAGTGTGCCGGGAGGATCGGCTATTCGAGCCGTATGGCAGAAGTTCGCAACGCGCCTGACTGTCTTTGGCGATGTAACACTTGGCCAGTCAGTTCGTATAGGATCTGGTACGATCATAAGATCTTTTCATGGACTTCACATCGAAGATGATGTCGCTATAGGTAGAAATTGCACTATCGAAGTTGCAGGAAGAATTGGAAGCAAGACTCTAATCGCTGCCAACGTTGGTATTGTGGGGCGTTCCGATCATGCTATCGATGAGATCGGCATAACTATCCTGGAGGCGACATGGGTGGGCGACCGCGGAGCCTCACCTAGTGACCGAATCGATATCGGAGAGGGTGTTTGGATTGGCTACGGCTCCGTTATCCTTTCTGGCATTTCTATTGGAGATGGAGCAGTAATTGGTGCCGGATCGGTGGTAACTCGGAACGTCGATCCGTATACGATCGTAGGAGGGAATCCCGCATCACTTATCCGGCAGCGATTCACAAGAGAGGTTGGCGTGCAGGTGGATGACTCGCTCTGAACCAAGATTGATCGACGGGAGACGCGACATCTATTTGCGCCGCGTTGTCAGCCGCCCGTACTTCCTGTCGGGTTGCGTGCTCGCGATTGTTGGCGCAGTTGTGGCAGTGACGATGGGCGGCGATGTGCTGATAGCACAATCGCTGCTGGTTGCGGCCTTCATACTGCTCTCCGCCGTAATATGTGGCGTTCGTGGAACGCTTGCTGCGCTTTGCATTCTAGGAATCCCGCCGGGAGTGTTCGGCGAAAGCTCGCTATTGGTGGCGCTTTGCGGGGCGGCGGGGCTATTGGTCATCATCTGTACATATCCGGCCGCGAAGAGCCCTCGTTTAGCTACATCCGTTGCCGTTGCTGGCGTCTTTTCTTGCTGCTTCATTGCGATGCTTCTAGTTGGTCAAGCGCAAGTTGGGGCTCTTTATGTCTTGATCGGCATATGTGCAATGCTCGTGATGCAACGGACGGATTTTACTCGAGACGCCTGTCGGGGATTATCTCTGGTCCTTGGGACGCTCGCCTTTTCGTATTTTACGACGGTTATCACCGGCTTTCCAAGTGGTCCCGCCCGGGTGGTCGAGGTGGGCGAACGGCTGGTGTTTGTGTATGCCCCCGTAACTCTTTCTAGCGCCGGTCCACCTCTTATCGAGGGCACGCGCAGATTCGCCCCACTGGTCGGTGAGCCTGGGTTGACCGTTTTTCTCCTCATTCCATTGCTGACGGCTGCTTTGACTCTTCTCCAGCGAAGGGCGCATAGGATCCTTGCTGTAATCTCGCTTTCTTTCGTTGCGCTAGCCACACAATCTTTTGGGGTGTATGTCGCCTTCCTTGCGGGTTTGGCCCTTTATGTGTGCCTGTGGCTATCGAAGAGGGGTCGGCAACCGTTGTTGGCGATGCTCGCCGGGTTGGGGCTGCTCGCGGTGGGCTTGTGGTTCTCGATGCGATTGATCTCGGAAAAGGGCTCGCTGGCACCAGAATCCGTCTCCGACCGCGGGATTTTCGAGTCGACTGCGGCAACGTCTGCTTCGCTTGGGAACATTAACCTTATTGTCGCTTTTCAGCATTCTCCAACTCTAGCCGCGACTCTCTCAATTGCGCTGGTGCTAACAGTCCTGATTGCGGTTCGCCATCCATTCGGCTTAATGCCACTAGTTATGTTCCTGGTTACCGCAGTCTTTTCTCAGCCTATTCAGTGGCAGGCTGGCGGCTGGCTGCTGCTTGTCATGGCGATCTCGATTTCTATCGGTCCCGCTGCGGAAGGATGTTCTGAACTACGCTCACATCGGACCTGACTCGCGCCAAGGCCTTCTTGGTGTCATAGTGCGGGCGTGGGGCGCAGGGTGTCTCGTACCGGGTTTGATGGAGGCTCTCATTCCACGAAAGGATGAGTGTCATGGCAGCACCGAGGAAGTACCCCGAGGAGCTTCGGGAACGAGCGATCAGGATGGCCGTGGATGCCCGGCGAGACCCGGCAGCCCGGCCTGGCGCTGTGCGCCGCGTCGCGGAGCAGTTGGGGATCAACCCTGAGACGCTGCGAGGATGGGTCAATCAGGCTGAGATCGATGAGGGGGATCGGCCGGGCACATCGACGGCGGATGCGCAGCGTCTTCTTGAACTGGAGCGTGAGAATCGTGAGCTGCGCCGGGCGAACGCGATCTTGAAGTCGGCGTCGGCTTTCTTCGCGGCGGAGCTCGACCGCCCACACACCAGGTAGTCGCCTACATCGAGGCCACCAAGGACGAGTTCGGGGTCGAGCCGATCTGCACGGCGTTGCAGGTCGCCCCGAGCACGTACTACGCGGCCAGGGCGCGCCCACCCTCGGCGCGTTCGGCCTCAGATACCTCTATGACCGCGGTCATAGAGGAGGTCAACACGGCCAACGACGGTGTCTACGGAATCCGCAAAGTCCACGCCGAACTCCATCGGCAAGGACGCGCGGTGGCGCGCTGCACGGTCGGCCGGCTCATGAAAACGGCTGGGCTGCGTGGGATCAGCCGGGTGAAGGGGCCACGCACGACCGTCCCTGGCCGCGGCCCTGACGACCGTCCGGACCTGGTCAAGCGAGCGTTCACCGCGACCGCACTCGACCAGCTGTGGGTCGCCGACATCACCTACTGCCGGACCTTCACCGGGTGGGTCTACGCGGCGTTCGTCACCGACGTGTTCTCCCGGCGCATGGTCGGCTGGCAGTTGTCGACGTCGCTGCGCACTGACCTCGCCCTGGACGCCCTGGAGATGGGGATCTGGACCCGCAAACGCGAAGGCCGCGACCTGTCGGGCCTGACGCATCACAGCGATCGAGGCGTTCAATATGTCGCTATTCGCTACACCCAGCGCCTCGCCGAAGCATGCGCCGTCGCATCGGTCGGCACGACAGGCGACTCCTACGACAACGCCCTCGCCGAGGCCTTCAACTCCCTGTTCAAAGCCGAGCTCGTCCGCAACAAAGGCCCGTGGAACGGCATCGACGACCTCGAGATCGCCACAGCCGAGTACATCGACTGGTTCAACCACCGACGCCTACACGGGGAGATCGGCCTGATCCCACCCGCCGAACATGAGACCAACCACTACCGTCACAACCCCGCCTCGGCTACCGTCGAAGCGTCAGTTCCGAGCCTCCACTAAACCCGGTACGAGACAGTCGTTCCCGAGCCGCGCGACCAACGCGCCAATTGCACCCGGCGCGGATCGCGCGGGGGACGACCCGTCAGCTACGACCCCGTCCTCTACAAGAACCGCAACGTCGTCGAACGCTCCTTCGCCGTTCTCAAACAATGGCGTTGCCTGGCCACCCGCTACGACAAACTCGCTGTCATCTACCGCGGCGTAGCAGTCCTGGGAGCCATCATCGTTTGGCTCCGCACATCAGGAGACACGCCCTAGCGATCATCACCTGGATCGAACGCACCTGCCGCCGCCGCAGCCAAGCCCGCCTCGGCCGATTGACCCCCATCGAATACGAAGCCATCATGACCACTCAGGTAGCACTCGCAGCCTGAAACGAACTGTCGCCGATTCGTGCAGCAGACCCCACGTCGCCCGAGGGCCTGAGCGCACCGTGGTGGTACCTGCCGATACGAGGACCAGATATGGTGGACCGCATGTCCGCAGCATACGACCACTTCATACTCACGCGGTTCAACTTGCGCTACGGTGCGGATCCAGCACCCGAGTCGTGGCTTCGTCACCGACTCGGCTATTTCGAGCGTGTATGTCTTCCGTCTGTCTCATCGCAATCCGGTGACTTCCGATGGCTGATCTTGCTGGACGAGGAGCGAGAGGACTGGTTCGATGATGAGATCTCTCGGCTTTCTAAAGTCGGCTGCGGCTTTGAGCCGATCTGGATCTCGGGTATGCCCACAGCGGCTGACCTCGTCGCTCCCGCAACAGCAAGGTCAGAGGCTGTCCACATCCTTACAACGCGTCTTGACAACGACGATGCGATCGCTGATGGCTTCGTCGTGCGTGTGCAGGGACAGTTCACGGGCCAGGATCGCGAGTTCATCAACTTTACAAACGGCCTCCAGATGGCCGACGATGGTCGGCTCTTCCATCGCTCCGATCCGTCGAATGCTTTCATGACTCTTATCGAGCGTCGTGAGGATGCAGTGGGGGTGTACGTCGACTGGCATGACCGCCTCGCGACGCATGGGCCCGTCACTCAGGTTGCTGTTGAGCCCATGTGGTTGCAGGCGGTGCACGACCGGAACATCGCAAACACGGTGCAAGGCATCAGGGCGCGACCGGGACTCCTTGCGGAGCGGTTTACAGTGACGGTCAACGCGGCATTGGTCGGACGCCTCGAGTTGCTGCGCAGCCAGGTAACGTCTATTTGGCGCCTCGGTGTCCGTATAGTACAGAAGCCAAGTCGTATGGTCTGGGCAGCGAAGGTTGTCGGGGCGCGCGTCAATAACGTACTAAGGGGCGCCGCCCATGGCCGGTAGCCTGGTCGCTCTTGGCGACAGCATCGTAAATGGGTTCACCGTCCCGTTAGCGAACATCCCTTCGATGGGTTTCGGGCACTGGGTTGCCGAAGCCGCGGACTGCTCGTACACCCGTTATGGACGGGGAGGAGCCACCTCCGAGGTGGTCGCAGCCGAGCTAGCCTTCCTGGTCGCTACCACCTACGACTATGCGGTCGTCTCGGTCGGTACGAATGATGCCCTCCAGGGGATTCCGCCGGAAATACTCCAGGCGAATGCCTCCTTGATCTTGCACCGGCTCCAAGGGGTAGCCAACCAGATCGCCGTAATTACGGTGAGATCCGCTGATCACACAGCCGCACTTCGGCGCGCCGCGACGGAGGTTGGCACCGGAGTGGTCGTCGTCGACGGCACCCTCAGTGGTGCCCTACTGCTCGGTCCAGACCGTATCCATCCCACGGCGCTCGGCCAGTTGCTGATCGCTGATCGTGTAGCTACCGCATTTGACCTTTCAGTCTCACCGTCTTCGATGCGCGTTCAGAGCCACGTTCCGCTGACCTATTATCTGCGTCACGGGATGGCGAGCGTGAAGCCCGGATTGAAGCGGCTGGCTAAGTTGGCGCTTCGTAGGGGCGTATTTGGTTCCCGACCATGGCCGCGCCCTCAGTGTCAGGGCCCCGAAACTGCAGGGCCTCGGCAAAGTCGTGTTTCAGCAGGTCAGCAGGAGCGTGATGGGCCTGGTGGCGTCGCGGGCATGATGTCGCAGGGGCTGGGCGGTGTTGGCGTGGCCGGCGAGGCGGATGCGACTGATCGCTGACGAGCGCAAGGTCGCCATGACGCGGGGGGGTACGTTGCCGGTGCGGATTTGGGAACTGTCTTCGTCGAGGGTGACATCTCGGGCCAAGTGCAGCCGGTTTTCGATGGAGCAATGCCCTTTGACCAAGGTCGCAATCTGATCGGGTGAGGCCTCGTGGGCGGTCATCGAGGTGATGACGTAGACGACTCGACGCTCTTCTTGCCCTTCTCTGTGCGCGTGCGTCGCAGCTGGGCGACCTAGACCCCGCCGGGGAAGTAGAGGACCTGCTCGGCGACTCTGACCTGGGCCTAGGGCGTGTCTCCTAAGGGTTTGAGGGCTCATTGCAATCCAGAGTGTAGGAGCGGTCTGAATCCGCCGGTCTCCAGGAGTGATCTGGCGATGTAGTTGGTGAGGTTGCGGAGGCCGAGGGAGGAGCCGCGGAGGTGCTCGAGGCGGCCGTTGATCGCCTCCGGGGTCCGTTGCTGGTGCCGGGGCGATCGAAGTAGGCCAGGATGTCGGCTGCTCATTTCTTCAGCGTGCGCCCGAGCGTGACGATGTCCGTCAATGCGGTGGGAACGCTGGAGCTGACCGTGTCGATCAGGGCTTGCATGAGGTCGCGGCCACGGGCGCGGTCGGGTTCCTGGTAGGCCGCGACCATCGCCTGGTAGGTGCCCCAGGTCGCTTCGACCTCCACGTGCTCGTCGTCAGCGAACACGGAGTGCAGGCGTGCCTGTTGGCGTTCGGGGAGTAGGTCGGCGCCGGTGTGCAGGATCCGGCGAGCGCGGTAGAGCGGGTCGTCTCGACGTCCGCGGTGGCAGTGCAGATCGCGCTGAACCCGTCGGCGGCAGCGGTCCAACGCGTCGCCCGCGAGGCGGACGACGTGGAACGGGTCTATGACTGGGACCGCGTCGGGCAACTCTTCGGCGGCCGCCATCTTGAACCCGGTGAAGCCGTCCACAACGACGACCTCAACGCCGGCCCGCCAGAGATTAGGGCGGTCGGCGAGCCACTGTTTGAACACGGCCTTGGATCGGCCTTCGACCGTGTCCAAGAGCCGGGCGGGGCTCGTCTTCTCGCGGATCGGGGTCAGGTCGACAATGACGGTGACGTACTTCTCGCCCCGGCGGACATGTCGCCAGACGTGCTCGTCGACCCCGATCGTCGTCACTGCTTCGAAGCGGTGGGGATCGGCAATCAGGAGGCGACGACCTTCGGCCAAGACAGCGGTGTTGGCGGCGTTCCAGGCAACCGCGAGGCCTTCGGCTACCCCGGTGACCGTCAGATGTTGCACGACCAGGCCTTCCAATGCCCAGCGAAGACCGCGACGGGAGATCTTCGAACGCGGCTCGGCCGCGGCGCTGGTGTACTAACGCCACACATGAGAGAAGCCCGCGCACTGGTAGCGGCGCACCGTGAGCACGAGCGTGGCCGGGCGCCAACCCAGAGGTTCGTGCGCGAGCTCACGAGTGACGCTCTCTCGAGAGATCCCCTCGCACCTGCACCGCCGGCACCACTGATCAGGTTCGGTGACCCGGCACGCCAACACCGCCCGGTCAGGCCCGAGGTGCTGCCCAACGGCTTCGAGGCCCAACTCGTCGAGGCGACAGAATGTGCTCAGGTCAGGGCATGTGAAGGTAGCGACAGCAGGTCCCAGACCAGCCATCCCAAGACGCACAGTCAGACACGTCTTCCGGATAGGCAGTGTGAGAACCTCCATCATCGGAAGACCTCGACCGCTACCTGCTCAACGACACGCCGCGGCTGGCCTGCCCCCGACTACACCCTCGATTGCAAGAGCCACAACCCACCGGCTACGGCCCTACTTGGCGACTGTGCCGAGGCGCCGATCCCGGGACCGCCACGCCTGACCCCGCTGCACTCTCAACTGCGAAGAGCTATTGCACGCGTGTACTTGGGCTCACTATCTCGAAGCTGCTCGTGTACGACATTAAAACGCCTCACTGCGCTCAACCGCGTGTCTCTGCTAAACCCTGGGGACCAGGGCGATCTAGGCGACTAACGCTCGGCTCTTCGTCGCTGAATCGCTGCCGTCTGGAGACGTGTGGCAGCATCGCGCGTCCTGCCAATGAGCGTCTCCGGCTCGTCTAGTTTCGTGTACAATGCAGGCAATGAAACCCGCACCGCTCCGAATCCTAATAATTGGTCTGAACTACCGACCTGAACCCAGTGGTAGCGCTCCCTATACAGCGGGGCTCGCCGAGGGGCTCTCGCAAAGGGGGCATGAGGTTCGAGTGTTGGCGGGCTTGCCCCACTACCCCCAATGGAAGCTTGTTGAAGGCTACAGAGGTCGTCGGCGAAGCGAGGTTATTGATGGGGTCCATGTGACGCGATTCCGTCATCCAATCCCGGCTAGTCCGACTTTAGCCTCGCGCGTAGCTATGGAAGTAATCTTTGGTGTCCAAGCCGGACTCAAAGGATGGAAGGGCGCTGACGTCGTTATTGCAACGAGCCCGGCGCTAATATCTTCGTCGATTGCATCGGGGTTCTTCCGATTTAAATACAGACGGCCAGTGATCGGATTTTGGATCCAAGATATTTACTCAAAAGGCGCACAGGAAACGGGCCAGCTAAACGGACGTTTTGCTGGTATTCTTGCGAAGTTCGAATCGCGGACTTTGCGACTCGCAAACGGCGTGGTGGTCATTCACGAACTCTTCCGAAGTCAACTGGTTGACGTAATGGGGGTCAAGCAATCGTCGGTTCGTGTGATACGCAACTGGTCACACCTGGAGGATCATGCTCCGGTGAATCGAGTGGCGACCCGTGCGCGTTATGGTTGGAGCGATAGCGATGTTGTCGTCTTGCATACAGGCAATATGGGCGTGAAGCAAGGGTTGGGAAATGTCGTCGAGGCTGCCAAGCTCGCTCAAAGTCGCTCATCAAGGGTAAAATTTGTGCTCCTGGGGAATGGTAACCAACGGCCCGCGCTCGAGCGATCCGCGTCGGGGCTTGAGAAGATCTCCTTCATCGACAGCGTTGGAGACCGCGAGTACCAGGACATGATGCGGGCAGCCGACGTGTTGCTCGTGAACGAGTTGGTCGGTGTGGCAGAGATGTCTGTGCCAAGCAAGTTGACCTCGTATTTCACCACTGGTGTTCCTGTCCTCGCTGCCACGGCGCCAGGTGGAGCGACAGCTAGCGAAATCGCTGCATCGGGAGGTGGAATTCGGGTCGAGGCAGGGGATCCGCTGGCGTTGTTGATTGCCGCTGAGGATCTGGGCCGTACCCCTCTCCTGGCCAGCGCTCTTGGGGAGTCAGGAAGACGCTTTCGTGAGGAAGTTTTGACCGAGCGCGCGGCGCTGGACCAGTTCGAGGATTGGCTGTACTCTTTGACGGCAGAGTCCCGTTCGTCACGCCCCCTAGATAAAGTGAGTAGTTGAATGACAAAGCGCGCGTTGATTACTGGAATCACGGGTCAGGATGGTTCCTACCTTGCGGAACTGCTGCTTAGCAAGGGCTATGAGGTTCATGGGCTGATTCGGCGGGCATCCACGTTTAATACCGCTCGAATTGATCATCTCTACGTCGATCCCCACGATCCCGCCGCGAAGCTGTTTCTTCACTATGGCGACCTGAGTGATGGCTCTCGACTCGTCACATTGATGTCAGAGATCCGGCCGGACGAGGTATACAATTTGGCCGCACAGTCGCACGTTCGCGTGTCCTTCGATGAGCCGGAGCATACTGCAGACACCACTGGTACCGGCACGGTACGGCTCCTGGAAGCAGTTCGACTCTCGGGGATCGCTACCCGCTTCTATCAAGCGTCGTCTTCCGAGTTGTTCGGCGCTACCCCTCCTCCGCAGAGTGAGACCACGCAGTTTTATCCCCGATCTCCTTATGCGGCCGCTAAGCTCTACAGCTACTGGATTACCAAGAATTATCGGGAAGCGTATGGCTTGTACGCCGTAAACGGCATCTTGTTCAACCATGAGTCGCCTCGCCGTGGAGAGACGTTTGTCACTCGAAAGATCACACGTGCTGTAGCAGCGATTAAGGCCGGCCAGCAGGAGCATGTGTATCTCGGTAACATCGACTCGATTCGAGACTGGGGCTACGCGGCCGAGTATGTTGAGGGTATGTGGCGCATGCTGCAGGTCGACGAGCCTGACGATTACGCACTCGCCACCGGCGTCGGGCTCACGGTTCGCGACTTCTTGGAGACGGCCTTCGAGCACGTGGGGCTGAACTGGGAGGATCACGTGAGGTTCGATGAGCGGTACTTGCGCCCCACCGAAGTCGATGCGCTCATTGGAGACCCAAGCAAGGCGGCCGAAAAGTTGGGCTGGAAGGCCACTGTTGATGGACACGAGCTTGCCAAGTTGATGGTCGACGCAGACGTTAGCGCGCTTGAGAACTCGGGCCGCCCTTGGATCGACACCGTGAAGCTCGCGTCTTGGGGGCACGAGTGACTACGCGATCCCAGGACGTTTACACGCCAGGACCGTTGGACCGTGCCGGGACCTTCTATGTTGCTGGTCACAGAGGGCTCGTCGGGTCGGCGGTCTGGCGCTTGCTGGAAGCAGAGGGCTTCCACAACTTGGTGGGCAAATCATCTAGTGAGCTGGACCTCAAAAAGCGTGAAAGTGTCTTTGAATTCTTCGAAGAGGTCAAGCCGCGATATGTGGTAGTCGCAGCAGCAAAGGTCGGTGGGATTCTGGCAAATAGCACCATGCCCGTCGACTTCTTGTCGGACAATCTCCGAATCCAGACTAATGTGCTTGATGCAGCTCTCGCGCACGACGTCGAGCGCGTCCTATTTCTTGGTTCTTCGTGTATCTATCCCAAGTTTGCAGAGCAGCCCATCCGAGAAGACTCGTTGCTCACGGGTCTTCTTGAACCGACCAACGATGCCTATGCGATCGCGAAGATCGCGGGAATCTTGCATGTGCAGGCGGTGCGACGTCAGTACGGTCTGCCGTGGATCAGTGCCATGCCGACCAACCTCTACGGGCCGAACGATAATTTCTCTCCAACGGGATCGCACGTGCTTCCGGCTTTGATCCGGCGGTATGACGACGCAGCCCGTTCGGGTGCGGGGTCTGTGACCAACTGGGGGACGGGAACGCCGCGCAGAGAGTTTCTGCACGTAGATGATTTGGCAAGCGCTTGTCTGCACCTGCTTGAGCACTACGACGGCCCGCAGCAGGTAAATGTGGGGACAGGCGTCGACGTGAGCATCCGTGAGATCGCAGAGACCGTCGCACGGGTAGTCGGCTACGAGGGGCGGACTGCCTGGGACACGTCGAAGCCCGATGGAACGCCGCAGAAGCTCCTCGACGTCACGCTGTTGGCAGAGGCGGGCTGGCGCTCGAAGATTTCGCTTGAAGACGGACTGAAGTCCACTGTGGACTGGTACCACCAGCATGCAAGTGAAGTCCGTGGGAAGTAGCGCTGCTGACGCGGTCGTGTGAGAAGTAGTCCTGGATGAGGGTGCGGACGAGACGCACCTGCTAGCGAGAGCGGTACTCAGATGCGTATCTCAGTGATCGGTTGTGGCTACCTCGGTGCCGTGCACGCTGCCTGTATGGCAGACCTCGGACACCACGTGGTCGGCGTGGACGTCGATCCAGGCAAGATTGCCGCGTTGGCCGAGGGGCGGGCACCCTTCCACGAGCCCGGCTTCCCCGAGCTGCTCGCTCGCGCCTTGGACTGCGGTCGCCTCACGTTCACCACCGACATCGCCCGCACGGCCGATGCTCAAGTCCACTTCGTCTGCGTCGGAACCCCCCAACTCCCAGGCAGCGACGCAGCAGACATGACCTACGTCGACGCCTCCGTCACGGCACTAGTCGAGCTGAACAAGGCGAGCGGACGCACCCCCATCGTCGTGGGCAAGTCCACCGTCCCGGTCGGCACCGCCGCCCGCCTCGCCGCCCAGCTCGAGGCGGTCGGCTCCACGCTTATCTGGAACCCCGAGTTCCTGCGCGAGGGGTACGCAGTCAACGACACCCTGTCCCCGGACCGCATCGTCTACGGCCTCCCACAAGGCCCCGCCGGTGAGGCCGCGCGCGAGGTCCTCGACGAGGTCTACGCCGACCAGCTGCGCCGCAAGATCCCCCGCCTGACAACTGACTACGCCACCGCCGAGCTCGTCAAGGTGGCCGCCAACTCCTTCCTCGCCACGAAGATCTCCTTCATCAACGCCATGGCCGAGATCTGCGAGCTCACCGGAGCGGATGTCACCCAGCTGGCCGGTGCTATCGGCATGGATGACCGGATCGGCAAGAAGTTCCTCCAGGCTGGCGTCGGGTTCGGGGGAGGGTGCCTGCCCAAGGACATCCGCGCCTTTACCGCCCGCGCCGACGAGCTCGGCGCCCACGACTCCGTCGGGTTCCTCCGTGAGGTGGACAAGATCAACCTGCGCCGCCGCGACCGCGTGGTCCACCTCGCACAAGAAGCGCTCGGAGACAGGCTCCCCGGGGCGAAGGTGACCATCCTCGGCGCCGCGTTCAAGCCGCACTCCGACGACCTCCGTGACTCACCCGCCGTCGAGGTCGCAACTCGGCTGAGCGCGCTCGGCGCCGACGTGGTGGTCACCGACCCCGCAGCGCTCCCACCGCTCGCGCGCCTGCACCCGACCCTCAAGCAGGCCGAGCAGATCGACGGCGCGCTCAAGGGGGCAGACCTCGTCGTGCTCGTCACCGAGTGGCGCGAGTTCGTCATCCTCGACCCGGTGGAGACAGCCACGCTGGTCAACGCCCCCGTGATCATCGACGGACGCAACGTCCTCAACCCTGCCAAGTGGCGTTCTGCCGGGTGGACGTACTACGGCCTGGGCCGTCCGTGACGCGCGCGGGGCGCGCCGCTGGTTAGGCGACTGGCCCGTTCTGCGCGGATAATGATCGAGACTCACTGTTGGGCTCTGGTCCGATACCCTGTGAGGTCATATCCCGACGAGCACTCCGAGGTTTCACGTGCCCACCGGCAAGGTCAAGTTCTTCGATGCAGAACGCGGTTTCGGTTTCATCGCCAGCGATGACGGCGAGCAGGTGTTCCTGCACGCCTCCGCGCTGCCTGAGGGCGTCACTGCGCCCAAGCCGGGAGCCAAGGTCGAGTTCGGCGTGGCCGACGGACGCAAGGGCCCGCAGGCTCTCTCCGTGACGTTCCTGGACCCCGTGCCCTCGGTCGCCAAGGCGCAGCGCAAACCCGCTGACGACATGGCGGTCATCGTCGAGGATCTCATCAAACTCTTGGACGGCTTGGGGAACTCGTTGCGACGGGGACGCTACCCAGAGAAGGCAGCGGCGACCAAGGTCGCCACGGTCCTCCGAGCCGTCGCGGACGACATCGAGGCGTAGAACACATGTCAGCAGCACCTGCCACCGGCTCGGCCCCGCGAACGCGGGCGTCTCGGCCAAAGCCAGACGCCGTCCTTATGGGGGCCGTCGAGGTTGCACTCCACGCTGCCCAGGAGACGGCTGAGCACCCCTCGGACGTCGGTGAGCACCTCGGTGCCACGATGGACGCGGACCGGCTCGTCTCGCACAGCTTCGCGTGCACCATGCGCGGCTACCGGGGATGGCACTGGACGGTCACCCTGGCCCGGGCTCCCCGGGCGAAGAACGCCACGGTGTGCGAGGTCGAGCTCCTTCCGGGCGACGACGCGATCCTCGCCCCTGAGTGGCTGCCGTGGTCGGAGCGCCTGCGCCCCGGCGACATCGGTCCTGGCGACGTGCTGCCCTTCCAGCCGGACGACCCACGCCTGGAGCCGGGCTACACCCCGACCGGTGACGAGGAAGAAGATCGCGTCGCGATCGAGGAGCTGGCTCTGGCCCGCGTCCGCGTCCTGTCACCCGAGGGCCGCAACGAGGCCGCGCAGCGCTGGTACGAGGGCTCTCACGGCCCCACGACCCCCGGCGCCATCCAGTCCGCTGCCGGCTGTGGGACCTGCGGTTTCTTGGTCCCGCTGCAGGGCGCGCTGGGCCAGGTCTTCGGCGTGTGCGTCAACGAGTGGTCGCCCGACGACGGCAAGGTCGTCTCCTACGACCACGGCTGCGGGGCGCACTCGGAGACGGACGTCCCGGCTCACCCCACCGACTGGCCGGACTCCGCCCCGGTGATCAACGAGATGCAGCTCGAGATCGTCGAGCAGGTCGTCGTGCCGGCCGACGCAGAGCAGGCTCCGGCAGAGCAGGCCCCGGCAGCCGAGCAGTGACCCGTCGGCCATGACGAGCCACCGATGACGACCGACCCGTTCAGGACCGCCGAGCTGCGCTCGGCGGTCCTGACTGCGTGGGAGCGGTCACCGGCCCGGTTCCGCGAGGACGCGAACACCGAGGAGGACCACGCGACCGGTTACTACCGGGACCGCGTGATCGTCGAGCTCGCCCAGAACGCCGCCGACGCCGCGGCCCGGGCAGGTGTGGCTGGTCGCCTCGTGCTCCGGCTCGTCGAGGACGCCCACGGCGTCCGTCTCATCGCTGCGAACACCGGCACCGGCCTGGACGCCGACGGTGTCGCGTCGCTGTCCTCGCTGCGCGCCTCCGCGAAGACCGGTGCGACGGCCGGCGCGACGACTTACGCGACGACCGACGCAACCCCGGCGGCGAGTGCCGGGGCCGTCGGGCGCTTCGGCGTCGGGTTCGCCGCGGTGCGGTCCGTCTCCGACGACATCACGGTCGCCTCCCGCGAGGGCGGTGTGCGGTTCAGCCTGGACCAGAGCCGTCCGGCGCTGGCCGGGATACCAGCCCTGGCCCAGCAGATCGACGCCCGCGGTCTCGCGCTCCCCGTCCTGCGCCTGCCCTTCCCCGCGCCCGCCCACCAGCCCGGCGCTGAAGCGACCGTCGGCACCACCGACCTCGCCGACCTCGCCGACCTCGACACCGTCGTCACCCTCGTCCTGCGCGACGCGACGGCCGTCGGTGCGGTCCGCCAGCAGCTCGCCGCGGTCGACGACGCGCTCCTGCTCGCCTTGCCCGCCCTCGCCGTCATCGAGGTCGACGACGGCCACGAGCGGCGCGAGCTGAGCGACGCCCAGTCCCGGTGGATCTCGGTGACCCGCACCGGGGCCGTGCCCGCGGACCTCTTGGCGCACCGCCCGGTCGAGGAACGGGCTCGCACGCAGTGGGCGGTGACCTGGGCATACCCGCGCGACCCGAGCCGCCCGGTGACCGGGGCCGTGGTGCACGCGCCCACCCCGACCGACGAGCCGCTCTCGCTCCCGGCTCTGCTCCTGGCCACCTTCCCGCTCGATCCCTCGCGCCGGCACGTCGCCGAGGGACCGCTCGCGCAGTTCGTCGTCCGCGCCGCAGCCGAGGCGTTCGGCGAGCTGGCCCGGCAGGTGCCGGACCCCCTGGACCTCGTCCCCACGGGGCTGCCCCGCGGGCGCCTGGACGCCGAGCTGTGCGACGCGACGATCTCCGAGCTGCGTGCCGCTCCAGTGTTCTCCGGGCGTCTGGCCACCGACCTGACAGTCATCGACGGCGAGAGCAGCCCCGCCCTGGTCGCCGCGCTGGCCCGCACGGGTCTCGGGGTGATCGAGGTGGATCGCCGCCGGCTGAGCGCTGCCCGGCTGCTCGGCATGCAGGTGCGAACCCTGGCTGACATCGTCGACGCGCTGCCCGACGGCCTGACCCCGGGGCAGTGGCGCGACCTCTACGACGCCCTTGCCCCCTCTGCTGACGACCGACCCGTCCGCGAGGCTCTCGACGCGATCCTCGTCCCCTGCGCCGACGGCGGCACCGTCCGCGGCGCGCACGGGCTGGTGCTGAGCCAGAGCGCCGAACCACCAGCGCTCGACGGGCTCCGCGTGGTCCACCCGGGCGCCGCACACCCGTTGCTGCGCCGCCTCGGCGCCCTGCCGGACGACGACCCTGCCGTGCTGGCGCTGCCAGCAGTGGAGCGGGCGGTGCGCCGGGCAGCCGAGGAGCTGCTGGGCCACGACGTCGAGGAGTCGGACGAGACGGACGACGTCACCGCCGTGCTGATGCTCGTCGAGCGCGTGGTCGCCGGCCATGACCTCGCCCCGGCAGACCTCCCGAGCTGGCTCTCCCTCGTGCCGCTGCCGGACGAGGACGGCACCTGGCAGCGCGCGGAGGAGCTGTCGTGGCCCGGCAGCTGGGCGGACGACCATCTCGACCTCGCCGTCGTGGACCCGGCGAGCCTCGTGCGCCTGACCGAGGCCACCGCGCGGGTGCTCGGCGTCCGCTTCGCGCTCTCGGCTCAGCTCGTCGCGCCCGACGCCGCAGAGGTCTCGCTACCGGGGTGGTCCGACTACGAGGACTACCTCGAGTCCGTGCTCGGGCCGGACGAGATCGTCGATGCGGTCTGGAGCGTCGCCGACCTCGACGTCGTCGAGGACGACGCCTGGCCGGCAGTGATGGACCTGCTCGCCCGCGACGCAGACCTCCACCGGGCGCTGGGCACCGGCGTACGGGCCGGGACGGGCGGAGCCCACGAGGCGCTGTCCTATCCGGCCTGGTACCTGCGGGACACCTTCGGGGCGCCGTGGGCCACCGGTGAGGCGCAGGCGGTGGCGGCCATCCTCCCGCCGCGCCCTGCCGAGCTCGACCAGCTCACCGACCCCGCGCTCCTCCGGGTGCTGGGAGGAGTGAGCACCGACGCAGACCTGGCCAGCTTCCTGGCCCCCGCGGACCCGGTGGCCTGGGACGGCTTCTTCGCCGCGCTCGGCGAGACGACGCCGGGCACCGCCGTCGACCTGGCGCTGGCCCGCGTGGTGTGGGGAGCGCTCGAGCATGCCTGCGCCGCCGGGCTCGAGCTCGACCGGTTGCCCGACGCCCTCATCGCTCTGCACGGCGCGACCGCCCGGATCACCGCAGCCGAGGAGGTGGTCGTCACCGACCAGCCGATGTGGGCGCAGGTGCGTGCGGTGGTCCCGGTGACCGGACCGCACCGCGTCAGCGCAGTGGCCGATGCGCTGGACTGCGAGGTGCCCGACGCAGCGGGTGCCTCCGTCCACGGCGACGTCGACGGGACCGCCGAGCCCCAAGTCCGCGACGTCCCCGGATGGATCGGCACGCTCGTGCCCGGCGTGCCGGGACAGTGGGCCGAGCACGCTCAGCTCAGCGTCGACGGCCGTGACGTCGACTGGTGGGTCGCCGCGGACGGTGGGCTGCACGTGCGCGCGGGCGCGCCGGCGTCGGCCCCGGCCCGGGCCTGCGCACAGGCCGCGGGCCGGTGGGCCGATCGCTATCTGCTCGAGATCGCGTTGCGCGACGGGCAGCGCCACGGCGACCTGGTCGCCGGGAGCGCGTGGGACATCACCCTCTGACGGTCGCCGCGATCTGACGCACGGCGGGTGCGAGCTCGGCGAAGGACTGCGCGTACACCGTCTCCGACCTCCCGTACGGGTCCACGACGTCGTCGTCGTCGGGAGTGCTGGGACGCTGCCCGCGCTGAGCCGCGGCCAGCGGGAGCAGCGCAGCGAGCCGCTCGGCGGGCGTGCCGGGTCCGAGGTCGCCCGGCGCCACGCCCGCTGCGAGGCGCGCGAGCTCGCGGACGGTGAAGGTCCGGCGGACCGCACCCGGGAACAGCTCGACGATCCGCGAGCGGTGCTCCCGGGTCAGCGCGAGCACGAGCCGAGACTCGCGCAGCATGGCCTCGGTCAGCTGGCGGGCGGCAAAGCCCTCGGGGGACACGCCGTCCGCGACCAGGAGGCGGGCCATGTCCGCGGGGATCGCCGACCCGACCATGGCGCGGGTCCCGGCGGACCGCACCTCGATGCCAGACGCCGGACCGAGCGCCGCGCCCAGCAGCCTCTCGACGGCGGGGGAGCGGCAGATGTTTCCGGTGCATACCGCGAGAACGGTGAACGGGGCGACGGGGACGGGCTCGGGCACGGCAGGCTCCAGTTCTGTCATCCAAGAGGTCCAGATGGGGCCGCGCTGCGGCGCCCCCGGGGACGGGGCTCTAGTGTCCCGCACCTGACGACCGCCCAGGTCACACCAGGTCACCGCTACACTCGCGGTGCCTGTACGCCCGATGACAGACCACCTGGAGACCGCCATGACGCACGAGAAGTGGGGCAGCCAGTGGCAGATTCCCGAGGGGGCCGGTCGCAGCCCGGTCCAGTCCACCGGATCGACCCACGCCCCCACGCGGCGACACGCCCGTAAGCGTCGGCGTGGAACCGCACGCCGGGTGCTGCTCACCGCGACCGGGGTGCTGGTACTGGTGATCGGCTGGGGCGCATGGTTGGCGGCTGACGGACTGAGCGCCTACGACGACCTGCGGGAGGCAGCAGGGCTGGTCTCGACCTTCGAGGAGCAGGCGCTGGCTGGCGACGTCACCACGAGCTCAGCAACTCTCGCTGATCTCCAGGGACACGCGACTGCAGCCCGTGACGCGTTGCACGGTCCGCAGTGGTGGCTCGCCACGAAGATTCCGCGTCTGGGGGAGAACGTGGTCGCCGTGCAGGTGGTCAGCGAGGTCGTCGATGACCTCTCCCAGCGCACCCTGCCCTCTCTGCTCGAGGTGCTCGACCAGGTGGACCCGGGGTCCTTCGCGCTCGTCGACGGTCGCCTCGACCTCGCGCCCATCGCGGCTGCCGCACCCACCGTGCTCGCCGCCCAGGCGTCCGTCCGCGACCAGCTGGCGCGCATCGACGCGCTCCCCGCGACCGGTCTGCTCACAGCCGTCGCTGAGCCCGTCGCGGACCTGAGCAGTCAGCTCGCCCGGGTGGACTCGACCATGAAGACGGCCGTCAAGGCCGTCGTGCTGCTGCCCGCCATGCTCGGCGCCGAGGGGCCGCGCGACTATCTGCTGCTCGTCCAGAACACTGCCGAACCGCGCGCGACTGGGGGGATCCCCGGGTCGGTGCTGCTGCTGCGCGCCGACGCCGGCGCGGTCACCATCGTCGACCAGCGCTCCGGCG
Source organism: Sanguibacter suarezii NBRC 16159 (assembly GCF_001552735.1). GTDB lineage: Bacteria > Actinomycetota > Actinomycetes > Actinomycetales > Cellulomonadaceae > Sanguibacter > Sanguibacter suarezii. The sequence goes on along the minus strand of NZ_BCRT01000021.1, from coordinate 342,203 downwards.
GGGATCTCGGCAACCTGCCCGCCCCGGTCGTCGAGCTGAGCGCCGAGGAGCTGTCATTGTTCGGCACCAACCTCGGGGCTGACATGCGAGACGTGAACTTCACCCCCGACTTCCCCCGCTCGGCGCAGATCGCAGCGTCGATCTGGTCCCAGGAGGTGGGCGGGGAGGTCGACGGGGTCGTGTCCATGGACCCCGGCACGCTGGCGCTGGTGCTGGGGGCCACCGGCCCGGTCCCGATGCCACCCGGCCCCGTCGCGCGGGTGGCCGGTGACACGCTGACCGCTGAGAATGCGAGCCAGGTGCTGCTCAACCAGGTCTACCTGAGCATCTTCGACCCGGCTGCGCAGGACCTGTTCTTCAACGCGACGGCCGCGACGGTCTTCGCCGCCGCCGCCTCGGGCCAGGGGGACCCCTCGGCGATGGTCGACGCGCTCGTCCAGGCGGCTGACCAGGACAGGCTCATGGTCTGGTCCGCGCACGAGGACGAGCAGGTGCACCTCACCGGCACGGTGATCTCCGGGGACCTTCGCGGCGCCGACGGCGACTCGCCCGTGCTGGGCGTCTATCTCAACGACGGCACCGCAGCGAAGATGGGCCACTACCTCCGGGCGGAGGTCAGCGTGGGCAGTGACGTGTGCGTCGCCGGCGCGCGCACGGTCACCGTGGACGTCACCCTGACCAGCACGGCGCCGGCGGATGCAGCGGACCTGCCCTCGTACCTGACCGGGGGTGGCAACGTGGTCCCGGAGGGGGAGGTGCGGACGAACGTCCTCCTCTACGCACCTGAGGGTGGACTGATCGATGCGGTCCGAGTCAGTGACGGACCGCAGGGGTTCTCGTCCCACGTCCACGACGGGCTCGCGGTCGCTGTCGTGACGACACAACTCATACCCGGAGCGTCGGTGACGATCAGTTATGACGTGACGACCGGGCATCTGCCCGGGCCGATCTCAATTCGGGCAACTCCGCTCGAAGACCTGTGGGTGAAGACTACCGATTTAGTACCCAAATGTGGCTCTGACGTGTAGTGTTACCAGGGAAATCACTCTCCGTCGTCGTGTCTCGACGGGCCTTCAAGCAAGGGACCATCCGCATGAACCGTCGTTCTGTCCTGATCGCGACCGCGGCACTGTCGCTCATCGCCCTTCCCTCCGCCGCCATGGCTTACGAGGCTCCCGGCGTGACCGTCAGGGTCACCGACGCGACGCCTTCGCTCTCGGCCCCGGTCACGATGACCATCACCGGCGCGCTGGCCAACGGTCCGGTCACGCTGACCGTGACCTCGAACCCGGCCTCGCTGTCCAACGACCAGATCACCATCGCCGGGACCAAGTCCCTGACGAAGAACGCTGACGCCAACGGCGTGGCGACCTTCACGGTGAGCTTCGGCACGGCTGGCGTCTTCACCGCCGTCGCCACCGACGCCGCGGGCAACTCGCTCGGCGACCAGGTCCTCACCGTTGCCGGCGGTGGCGCATCCACCACCACGGCGACCGACACCGGCTCGCTGCCTGTCACCGGATCGAACGCTCCCGCCCTCGTCATGGGCGCCAGCGCGCTCGTCGTCGTCGGTGGTGGCGCGGTCGTCCTGACCCGTCGTCGTCAGGCTTCGCAGAACGCCTGATCGTCCCCGATCAGTCACACGGAAGGGCCTGAGCTCCCCTGGGAGCTCAGGCCCTTCTGCGTACCCGCGGCATGTGCACGCGTGGTCACCAGAGCACAAACTCACCAGGGCACAGACAACGACGCCGTGGTGCACCGAGAGATCCGGTGCGCCACGGCGTCGTCGTGCCTGCTGCGGTGGGTCAGCGCCCCATCGGGGCGCCGGGCCAGGTGCGTGGTTCCTCAGGCTCGTCCTGCATCAAGGTCTCCAACGACGCGATCGTGTGGGACTCCGGCATGCGCCGGGACCGCTGGGCCACACTGACGCGCTCTGGGTGCGAGCCGCCCTCCGCCGTCGGGTGCGAGGCCGGCTGGCCGGCCGGTTCGCCGGTCCTGGCCTTGACGGCCGGCCTACGGGCCGGCTGCGCCGTCTTGCGAGCGTTCCGCTGTGCGGACTTGCCTGCTGACCTGGGTGTCTTCTTCGTCTCGACGTCGAGCGGGGCGTAGTCGTAGTACGCGTACCCCTGACCCTTCTTGTGGGTGAGCCGATTGACCACCAGGCCGAGGACCCGGGCACCGACGGTGTCGAGGGCACGCATGGACTCCCCGAGCTGCTGACGGTTGACGGAGTTGGCTCCCACGACGACCAGCGCACCGCCAGTGATCCGGGAGAGCACAGCAGCGTCGGTGACCGGAAGCAGCGGCGGGGTGTCGATGAGCACCATGTCATAGCTGTTGCTCAGGGACTCCAGCAGGTTCGCCATCGAGGTCGACCCGAGCAGCTCGCTGGGGTTCGGCGGGATCTGCCCGGAGGGCAGCACGTGGAGGTTGCCGTTGCCCCAGGGCTGGACGACGTCCTCGACGCTCGCCCGGCCGATGAGCACCGTCGTCAGGCCGACGTTGCCCTCGATGCCCATGTAGGGCGCGACCGACGGGCGGCGCAGGTCGGCGTCGACCAGGATGACGCGCGCGCCGGCGTCGGCCAGGGTGATGGCGAGGTTGATGGAGGTCGTGGACTTTCCTTCGCCCGGGAGGGAGGAGGTGACGACGATGGTGCGCGGTCGCCCTGCGATGTCGAGGAACTGCAGGTTGGTGCGCAGCCGGCGGAAGGCCTCCGCCCGCTGGCTCTGGGGGTGGCTCTGCACGATGAGCGGGTGGTCGGGGGCGTCCTCGTCGTAGTCGATCTTGCCGATGATCGAGGAGTCGGTGACCTGGCGGATGTGCGCCTCTGTCCGGATGCCGGTGTCGAGCACCTCGCGCAGCACCGCGATGCCGACGCCGAGGGCCAGACCGACCAGCAAACCGAGCGCGATGTTGAGCTTGGTGTTGGGGGCCGAGGGCACGGTCGGCGCCGTCGCCAGGCGGACCGGGCTGATCTTCACCGGGGAGGCGTCGTCGTCGGGCTTCTCCAGCTCGGTGACCTGAGTCGCCAGGGAGTCAGCAGTCGCGTTGGCGATGTCGCTGGCGACCTGAGGGTCCTCGTCGGTCGCGGTGATGTTGATGAGCACCGTGTCCAGAGGCGAGCTCGCGCTGATCGCCTTGGCGAGCTCGTCCGGCGTGGTCGCCAGGTTGAGGTGCTCGATGACCGGGGTCAGCACCCGCGGGCTGGTCACGAGGTCGGTGTAGGACTTGACCTGCTTCTGGGTGAAGCTGCTCCCCTGGAGGAGGTCGTTGGTCGACCCGCCGGTACGCACGGAGACGAACACCTGGGCGCGAGCCTCATAGGTGGGTGTGGTGACGAGGGAGACTGCCAGACCTGCTGCTGCGGCCAGGACCGTGATGACCGCGATGGAGACCCACCGCGCTCGGAGGATCTTGATGTAGTCCTGAAGTTCCACGCGCAGCTGCTCCTGGGTCGGTTCGGCTCTCCGGCCGAAGCCGTGACGAAGGTTGATTCTCTCATGGTGGCCCCGTCGAATCGGGTCCCGCTCGCCGGGGAACGACGTCCTCGTGGCGAGTGTCTATGCTGTCTCGGTGACTCTCTCGACGCGTGGGCTCGTTCTCAACGGTGCAGGTGAGAGCTCTGCGAGGCCCTGGCGCCTGGCCGCGCTGACCATCGCGCTGGTGATGCTCGCCGGCTGCGCGGGCGGCGACGGCGAAGGGCCGCCCCCGCCGGCGACGCCAACCCACGAGACGGTGCTGGGCTCGCCGGAGGAGTACGCGGCAGCGCTGGTCGAGGAGACCAACCGCGCCCGAACCGCCCTGGGCCTGCCGGCGATGTCCGTCTCCGAGTGCGCTGCCGAGCAGGGCGCTGTGCGCGCCCGTGCCCTTGCCGACGCCGGCGAGGAGCTTGAGCACGCTCCGCTCGGGCCGGTGACGCAAGCCTGCCAGCCGGCGGCGATGGCCGGGGAGAACCTCAGCCGGGCGAGCCTGGGACCGGAGGCGGTCGTCGACGCATGGATGGGGTCTCCGGGGCACCGGGAGAACATCGTGACTCCCGAGTTCACCGAGGTGGGAGTCTCCTGCGTCGTGAGCGACGGCGCAGGAGGCGAGCAGATGCTCTGCTCCCAGATCTTCCTCGGTGAGCTCACGCCGGGTTGAGCTGGCGCACCGTCTCCAGCGCCCACGGCAACGCCGTGAGGTAGGCCCGGGCGACCTGCTCCTCGGTCCAGCCGGTCGCGGCGATGGCTGCGGAGTCCCCCTGCTCGTGGGCGATGACGGCCGCCAGGGTCTCCCCGAGCGGTCCCTCCATGCTCTCCAGGGCGGCGGCGACCTCCTGGGAGACGAGCGCCTTCTCCACCAGGACGTGCACGGGGATGCCGGTCTCCTCCGAGAAGGCCGAGAGCAGCCCGACCGTGTACCCGGTGTCGTCACCGACCAGCTCGCGGCAGGCCGCCGCACGTGCCAGCAGGAACCACAGCGCGTCCATCTGCTGCACGCGGGAGCTGATGAGCGAGGCCATGACGAGCGTGGTCAGGCGGGTGGGGCCGAGCATGACGATCGCGTGGTGCAGCGAGTCCACCCGCTGCGGCAGCCCGATGGCCACGGAGTTCACCAGGTGCAGCACCCGGACGGCCATCTCCGGGTCGCTCGAGAGGACCTCGGCGATGCGGCCGGTGTCCACCTCGGGAGCCGAGAGCAGCCGCACGACCTCCAGGCACTGGATCTCTCCGGCGTCGAGGGCTCGCGCTTCCACGGGCTTGGTGTGCTGGTAGATGGATCCCATGATGTAGTCCACGCCGAAGCTCCAGGCCTGCGCGGGGCCGAGCTTGCCCTGGACGTTCTCGGCGATGACGCTCACGCCGGCGTTCTGGGCGATCTGAACCAGGCCCGGCACGTCGAGGTCGGCCACGGACACGTCGATCATCACGTGGGTGACGAAGGGCAGCAACGCGCGCTGGCCGGGCTCGTCGGCGAAGTCCACGAGGATCGAGGGCACACGACGCTCGCGCAGCGCGATGACGTTCTCCGCGCCGTCGGCACGGCGCACGATGCTCGGGTGGAGCAGCAGCCCGACGCCGCCGGAGCTCGGCGGGATGGACTCCTCGCCGGCGAGCATCTCCGGGGAGGACCAGATGAAGGCGGGCCGGTCGGCGACGTACTTCTCGAGGTCGACCGTGCGGTACGCCTGGTGCAAGGCCTCGGAGCGGTGCTCGGGCTCCAGGCTCGGGGTCACGATGGGCAGAGCGTAGGCGAGGACCTGGCGCCGGCGGTCGACGATGGCCAGTCGGCTGAACACCGGCGTCGGGGCGTGCTCGGAGGCATGCTTGGCCGGCGCGGCGTAGGTGTCAGCGTGCGACAGGGAACTCGGGTGGCTCATGGAACTCCTCGATGGGTGTGGCACAGGGCCGGTAGTCGAGCTCAGGCGGCGACGAGCGGGGCTCGCAGGGGCCAGGTGGCCCCGTCGAGGATGACCTGCTGGGCGTGCCCGGTCGAAGTGTTGAGGACGAGCGGGGCGAGCAGGTTGGCGGTCGCCTGGGTCGCACCCGAGCGCGGGGTGACGATGACGAGCACGGCGCAGCGTGCGTCGTCGGCATCGAGGTGCAGGGCAGCCAGGACCGACGGGTCGATGGTGGGGGAGTACTCCTGGAAGTACGGTTCGGGGCGCATGAGGAACAACCGCGTCGGGTCTGCTCCGGTGCCGCGCAGCGCGAAGAGGTGGCCGTTGGTGTCGAGGGGGTCGAGCGTGAAGCGTGTCCCTGCGGACAGTCCCGTGAGCGGCTCGACGAGCGTGACGTCGGTGATCACCGCAGGTAGTCCAGCAGGCTCGGCTGCAGCACCCGTGACGTCGCGCCGAGGGCGGCCTGGTAGGCGACCTCCTGCATCTGGAGCTCGATGAGGGTCTGCGCGAGGTCGATGTCCTCGACACCGGAGATGTCGCTCTTGAGGGTCATGATCTTGGTGGTCAGGTTCTCCTGGGCGACGGTCAGCTGGTTGGTGCGTGCGCCGACGCTGGCCGCCTGGCTGAGCATCGAGGCCATGCGGGAGTCGATCTTGTCGATGCCGGAGGCCACGTCACCGTTGGGGTCCCGCAACGTCTTCACGATGTCGGAGAGCACCGCGAAGACGGTGGGGTCGGCCGAGTTGGGGTCGGTGTCCGAGCCGAAGGCCTTGGACCCGTCCGTGTCGACCCGGACCGTGGTCCCGGTGCCCACCCGGCGTTCGACGGCGCCGCCCGCTCCGGCGAAGGTGTACACGCCATCGGTCTCGGTGAACGCGGCGCCGTCGGCGGTGCCGGCGAAGACCGAGCGTCCGAGGAAGGTGGTGTTGGCCTGGCCGGCGAGCGCGCGGGTGATGCCCTCGAGCTCGACCGCGATCGCCTCGCGGCTCTCCGCGTTCATCGCACCGGTGTTGGCTCCCTGGACGACGAGGTCGCGTGCCCGCTGCAGGAAGGCGACCGACGTCGTCAGCGCCGTGTCCGTCGTGTTCAGCCAGCTCACGCCGTCCTGGACGTTGCGGGCGAACTGCGTCGCGGCCCGCTCTTCCTTGCGCAGCGCCATCGCGTCGGCGGCCTTGGCCGGGTCGTCGGAGGCCTTGGTGATGAGCTTGCCGCTGGACGCCTGCGCCTGCAGGTTCGCCATCTTGGTGAGGTTGGCCTGCAGGTTCGCCAGCGAGGTCCGCTGGGTGGACTGGTGCGTGACGCGAGTGATCATCGGCCAACGACTCCTGTTCGGTTGATGAGCTGGTCGAGCATCTCGTCGATCGTGGTCATGACGCGGGCGGCGCCCTGGTAGGCGCGCTGGAAGGAGAGCAGGTTGATGCTCTCCTCGTCCTGGTCCACGGCGGCCTGGGCGAGCTGGAGGCTCTCGGCGGTCATGCGGGCGACCTCGGAGACCGTGGCGCTCTGCAGCGCGGCCTTGGCCTTGACGCCGGTGGTCACGACGAAGCTGGACCACACCGTGTCCGGCGCGTCCTTGTCCTTGGAGTCGCCGATCATGGAGATGAGGTTGGCGATCGAGGAGTCGTTGGGGCCGAGCGTCGGGTCCCCGGTGGAGATCTGGGTGGTGTCGGTGATGGCGACCGTGAGGCCGAGGGCTGCGGGGGCTCCGGCCGTCAGGGAGAAGAAGTCGCCTCCGGGGGTGCCCTGGGCGTGGAGGGTGTTGACGGAGGCTGCGAGCTTGGCGGCCAGCGCGTTGTACGACTCCGCGGCCTGGGCCAGCAGTCCGCCTGTGCCCTGGGCGTCGGCCGGAGCCAGCACACTGAGCACTCCCGCGAGCTGGCCGCCTTCGAGGGCGGCCGAGCTGCCAGCGGGCACCCGGTCCCACTCGACGCGGACCGCGTTGCCGGCGGCGCCGACCATCTCGGTGCTCCCGGTGAGCTTGAGCTTGTTCGCGGTGACGCCGGCCACGAGGGTGTTGCCGGCGACGTTGACGTCCACTGTGCCGTCCTCGCGGTGGCGCACCGTCGCTCCGGCCAGGGCCGAGAGCGACGTGGTCAGGACGTTACGTGCGTCGATGAGCTCGTTGGCGTTGCCGCCGGAGACCGAGATCGAGCGGATCTTGTCGTTGAGCTCGGCGACCGCTGAGGCGGTGGAGTTGATGTCGGAGACCAACGACTCGGCCTTGGACCGGGTCTGGTCCCACTGGGTCACCACTGCGGTGTACCCGGTCGCGATGGAGCGCTGCACCGAGTTCGCGCCCTCCAGCAGCACCTGCCCGACGGCGGCGCTGCCCGGGGACGTGGCTACGTCCTGCCAGGTGGCCCAGAAGTCGTCGAGCTGCTTGGCGATCCCGTTGGTGCCGGGCTCGGCGATCGTGGACTCGAGGCGCTTGTAGGCGTCGGTGCGAGCGGTCAGGTAGGAGGCCGACGACGTGGTGGTGCGGACCCGGGCGTCCATGAACAGGTCGCCGAGACGGGACACGCTCGTCGCCTGGACGCCGTTGCCGATGAGGCTGCCCTGAGAGAAGAGCGTGGCACCCTGCCCGGCGCTGACGGCCGCCATGTCCAACCGCTGCCGGGTGTAGCCCGGGGTGTTGACGTTGGCGATGTTCTGCCCGGCGATCTCAAGGGCCTGGCGCTGGGTGGTCAGGGAGGAGAGGGCGGTGGACAGGCCGGAGAAGGTGCTCATGGGGTCTCAGAATTTCTGGTCGAGGATGCGGGCGGTGACCTCGTGCTGGGCGGCTGAGCCAGTCGCATCGTACGTCTGGGAGTCGTGCTGGAGGTTCGCCAGTGCCTCCTGGGTGGCACGGTGCGAGGTGGAGATGAGCTCACGGTTGCCGGCCGCGAGGGCGTCGATCTGCGTGGTCAGCTCGAGGAAGGCCTGGCGGTGCGCGCGCAGCAGCTCGTCCCACGGGCTCGGCGCGGCCTCGGCCAGCTCGTGCAGGCTGCGGCCGGGCTCCAGGCCCAGGCTGCGGGCGACGGCGTCGGACTCCACGGAGCGACCGAGCTCGACCTCACGGATCTGCTCGAGGACGTTCTCCACCTCACGGGTGGCATGGCCGAGCCAGCGGGTCTTCCCGTTGGTGAGGAGCAGCTGCTCCTCCTCGAGCTTGAAGAGCAGAAGCTCAAGGAGCTGGCGTTCGCGCCAGAGGACGCTGGTCAGCGCTTGCAGGGTCATGAAGGCTTCGCTCCTTGTCGTGATCGTTGGTGCAGTGATGCCTACACCATGCACATCGGTAGATCCGCTGCGGCCATGAGGTGTTCGGGCATGCTGATGTCACCTGGGCGGCCAGGATCCCATGAGTGCGCGGCGTAGACGAGGTGGTGGCCATGCCCATTGTCCGCCTCGCGGTCGGCTGACCGGGTTGGTAAGCGTTTACGCAGGTCAGCGAGGGATGGCATGAAACCGCTGTCAGGCGAGACGAGGCCCCATGGGGACTTCTCCCCATTGCCAAGACTGCGTGATCACTTTGTGGAGCGGGTGAAAACGATTGCTCAAGGTTGAACTAATCCGCCGTACCCCCGATATTGGTTGACATGCAGCCCTTGGACGCAGACCAGGCATCTCTGGTCACCCAGAACCTCCCGCTGATCGGGTACCACGTCAGCGAGCTGCTCATGCGCGTCCCCAGCCATGTCTCTCGGGACGAGCTGGCGTCGGCGGGAGCGTTGGCGCTGGTCCAAGCTGCGCGAGCGTACGACGTGACCACCGGTGTGCCGTTCAACCGCTATGCCGCGATCCGGATCAAGGGCGCCATGGTCGATGAGCTCCGGTCGATGGACTGGGTCACCCGAGGTGCTCGCCAGCGGGCCCGGCGCCTGACCTCCGTCGCCGACGACCTCACTGCCGACCTCGGCCGGACCCCGACCCGCACCGAGCTGGCTGCGGCTCTCGGCGTCGACGTCAGCGAGGTGGACAGCGCTCGCGAGCACGCTGCGACCCGGGTGCTCAGCCTCGAGGGCTACGACGGCGCGCTTGCCGAGGTTCTGCCGGCCCGCGAGGTGGGACCGGAGGAGACCGTGATCGTCGACGAGCGTCTGCGCTACCTGCGCGCCGCAGTCGAGACACTTCCGGAGCGGCTGCGGGTCGTCGTCGAGCAGGTGTTCTTCCACGACCGGTCGGTGACAGATATCGCCAAGGACCTGGGCGTCACGCAGTCTCGGGTTAGCCAGCTACGTGCGGAGGCGATGCTGCTCCTGCGGGACGGGCTCAACACCCACCTCGACCCCGCGATGGTCCCTGCGGCGGCTCAGCCCGAAGGTGTGGCTCAGCGGCGCCGCGAGACGTACTTCGCCGCGATCGCGGAGCGCGCCACCCGCAACGCATCCAGTGTCGCGATCGCCGGGATGGCGGTCGCGGGTGCGGCCCTCGACGGGGCTGTCGAGGCGGGCGGGCAGCCCGGGCTCATCGCCGTCGGCTGACGCCCCCTAGAGCGTGTGAGGCACCGAAGAACCTCTGCGGAAAAGTTCTTCAGAAAAGTTCTCATGTGAACGTGGGCGGGGCCGATAGGACGGGTGGCAGCCCACGGACGGGCGCCTCTGTTCGGCCCCCTTTCACGGAAGAAGATCATCATGGGTCTCTCGATCAACCAGAACATCGCGGCAGTCAACTCCTACCGCAACCTCTCCAACACCCAGAACGACCTGAGCAAGTCGCTCGAGAAGCTCTCCTCCGGTTTCCGCATCAACCGTGCAGCCGACGACGCTGCCGGCCTCGCGATCTCCGAGGGCCTGCGCTCACAGGTCGGTGGCCTCAAGGTCGCCGCCCGCAACGCCCAGGACGGCATCTCCGTGGTGCAGACCGCTGAAGGCGCACTCACCGAGGTCCACGCGATCCTGCAGCGCGTGCGTGACCTGGCCGTCCAGGGCGCCAACGACTCGAACAACACCAAGGCTCGCGAGAACATCCAGACCGAGTCCGACAGCCTCGTCTCCGAGCTGGACCGCATCGGCAAGTCGACGAACTTCAACGGAACCAACCTGCTCGATGGTTCCCAGACCAAGCTGACCTTCCAGGTCGGCGCTGGCGCAGACAGCAACAGCCAGATCACGGTCGACCTGTCCGGTGCAAGTGTCACTGGGGTTGCGACTGCACTCAAGAGCGGCTCCACCGCCGCCACGGGTACCTCCTTCGACATTGCTGCAGTGAGTGCACTCACCACTGGTGCAGCGACCTTCACCAGCACCAAGGGCGGCCCCCTTCCCACCGATCCTGCGACAGCCACCACGGTCACTACCGGGACGCTGGACTTCGGCAAGGTCGGTACCGTGCCCAACACGACCGTCACGAGCGTGGAGGACTACGCGAACGCTCTCCGTTCTGACGCGAACTTCGCAGCCAACTTCACGGTCTCGGTGAACAAGGACGCTAACGGCGCCGGTACCGGGATCACCGTGAAGGCCAACGACGGTGGCAAGGTTGCTATCACGGCTCCGGGTGTCGGTATCGCCGCTGCCACCGCTCCTGGCACCAGCGCGGGTTCGGGTCTCAAGTTCGACTCCGCCGCCAACGCGCAGGACTCGATCAAGCTCATCGACGCTCAGATCGAGAAGGTTTCGACCGCTCGTGCAGGCCTGGGTGCCGTGCAGAACCGCCTCGAGCACACCATCAAGAATGTCAACGTCGCGGTCGAGAACCTCTCGGCTTCCGAGTCGCGCATCCGCGACACGGACATGGCCTCCGAGATGGTCAGCTTCACCCGTGCCCAGATCCTCTCGCAGGCTGGCACGGCGATGCTCGCGCAGGCCAACCAGATCCCCCAGGGCGTGCTCTCGCTCCTGCGTTGATCCGGTCAGCACTGACTGAGTCGAAGCACCACCGCGCCACTGCATCACAGTTCGACTGAACGACCGCAGCATCGACCGGCGGTGGGGGGACAGGCAGTCCCGCCACCGCCGGTCGGCTTTCGCGGCACGGCACGACCATGCTGCTCCCGCCGTGGGGCATGCACGACGACACTGGAGACAGGAGCACCTCATGGCAGGGATGGGCATCGACGGACTGGTCAGCGGGCTGGACACCACGGCGCTGATCACCCAGCTCATGCAGGTCGAGGCGATGCCCCAGACCCTGCTCAAGTCGAAGGTCACCAGCACCCAGTCCTTCATCACCGCTCTCCAAGGCCTCAACACCCGGGTGGCCTCCCTCGCCGATGCGGCCAAGGCTGCGGCGAAGCCCACCTCCTGGGACGCCGTGACCGCTACGAGCTCGGGGAAGTCGGTGACCGCGACGGCCACCTCAGGGGCGCAGGCCTCCTCGCTGAGCTTCAGCGTCGACAAGCTGGCCTCCGCGCAGACCTCCGTCAGCGGCACCGTCACCACCCTGGAGAGTCTGCTCGGCGATCCGCTCCCGTCCAGCGTCACGCTCGCCACAGGCAGCGGCGCGACCGCCAAGGCGACCGTCGTCGACCTCACGGACGTCACCGACCTCGCGGGCTTCGCCGCCAAGCTCAACACGGCCGACACGGGCATCACCGCGAGCGTGGTGAAGATCTCCGAGACCGAGTCCCGCCTGCAGCTCACCGCGAAGAACACCGGCGCGGTCGCCGCCTTCGATCTGCACGTGGGCACCGTAGCCGAGGCGGACATCCAGGCGGGTACGGCACCGGCTCCGCTCATCGGCCGTGCCGGCGCGATCGTGGCGGCCGGCGACGCGCAGATCACCCTGTGGGGCAACCAGCCGGTGACCTCCGCGACCAACACCTTCTCCGACGTGCTCGGCGGCGTGAGCATCACCGTCTCCGCCCTCGAGCCGACGCCTGTCACCGTGACGGTGGCCCGCGACAACACGGCCCTGAAGAAGCTCGCCTCCGACCTCGTCGGTGCGGTGGGCGTGGTGCTGTCCGAGATCAAGTCCCGCACCGCGACCACCACGACCACAGCCTCTGATGGCGGGACCGTCATCACCGCTGGTGTGCTGGGTGGTGACAGCGCGACCCGGTCGCTCAACCAGGCGATCGTCTCTGCTGTCTCGTATCCCGTCGACGGGTTCTCGCCCTCCGAGGTCGGGATCGTCATCGGCAAGGACGGGACCTTCACCTTCGATGAGGCTAAGTTCACCGCCGCCATGGCCGCTGACCCGGCCAAGGTCCAGCGGATCGTCTCAGGCGTGGCCGAGCGCGTCGCCGAGGTCGCGACGCGCGCCTCGGACAAGATCGACGGCAGCCTCACCCAGAAGATCGTCAACCAGGAGAGCTTCAGCAAGAACCTGTCCTCGCAGGTCGAGGACTGGGACCGGCGTCTCGCAGTGCGCAAGGAAGGCCTGCAGAAGACGTACTCAGCCCTCGAGGTCACTCTCAGCGGCCTCAACGCGCAGTCCTCGTGGCTCGCCGGCCAGCTCGCCGGCCTCTCGTCGTCGAGCTGATCCAGAGTCCTCATACCCGCTCACCCGGAGCCGATAGGTCCGTCATGAGCAACCTGATGAGCTCCGACGCCCAGCGTGCGCAGTTTCTCAACGACACCGTCCTCAGCTCGAGCCCGGCTCGTCTGCTGACGATGCTCTACGACCGGCTGGTCCTCGACCTGGACCGCGCGGGCAAGGCCCAGCTGGCTGGTGACCTCGTGGAGTCCAACACCCAGCTCACCCACGCTCAGGACATCGTTGCCGAGCTCTTGGTCACCCTCGACGTGACCGCGTGGGACGGGGGGCCGGGGCTGCACGCTCTGTACACCCACCTCCTCGGTGAGCTCATCCGCGCCAACATCACTCGTGACCCGCAGGTCACCGCGGCCTGCCGTGCGACGGTCGAGCCGCTGCGTGCGGCCTGGCACGAGGCGGCCGCCAGCCTGACCCCGTCCGCTGCGCGCTCGTCCGCGGCGAACCGTTCCTCGGCCAACGCCACCATGGTTGGCGTCGGTGGTGTCCTCGGTGTCGGCTGAGACCGTGACCGCGACCGCTCGCTGGGAGGCTGTTCTCGACGAGCTCGAGACTGACATCCAGCGCACGCACCAGCTCCTCGTCCGGCCGCCGACGGTCACCGCTCAGGACTCCCCGGGCGACGACGCTCCGGCCGTCGCAGACCTGCTCCTCGCAGCGCAGTGGGTCCCCCCGACCGACCTCGGCCCGCTGCCCGACGCCCTGCGCGGACGCGCAGAGGCCGTCGTCAACCAGCAGCGCGTGCTCACCGCGACCCTCAACGAGACGTTGGTGACCACTCGCGCGCACCTGCGGGTGGCTGACACCCTGCGCCGGCGCAACGCCCCGCAGGCGGTCTACCTCGACACCCTGGGGTGACACCCCCGGTCCTGACAAGAGCGGACGGATGAAAGTCCTCATAGCTCCCACCAGGCAACCGATAGTCAGAGTGAGCCAGGACGGCTCGCGTACTCAGGCCACGGATCGGCCGTTCCAACCCACTACTCAGGGGACAGCCGTGTTCGATTCTGTGACCTATGTGGCGCTCAACAGCGCCCTGGACGGTCTCGCGCTCCGCCAGCGGGTGATCGCGAACAACGTCGCCAACATCAACACCCCGAACTACCTCGCCGGGCGCGTCTCCTTCGAGAGCGAGCTCGCCTCGGCAGTCCGGCGCGGCGACGGCGCAGTCACCGCGAGCGAGGCTCGGTCCCTGGAGCCCACCCGGTTGGACGGCAACAACGTCAACCTCGACGCAGAGACGCTGCTCAATGTCGACACGAACCTGCGTTATCAGCTGGCCACACAAGCGGTGGACGGCACCTTCTCCTCCCTTCGCACGGCCATGAGGACGAACTGATGGGCACCTTCGGCGCGATCGGGATCGCCAGCACCGGGATGACCGTCAACCGCAAGTGGCTCGACGCGGTGAGCGACAACCTCGCGAACATGAACACCGTCACCGCGACCGACGGCGCCGCCTTCCAGGCGCGCTACGTCGTGGCCACGGCCATCGGCTATCCCGAGAACGGCCAGGGCGTCCAGGTCAAGGGCATCGAGCTGGGCAGCGCCGAAGGGCGCATGGTCTACGAGCCCGAGCACCCCCTCGCCGACGCCGAGGGCTACGTGAAGTACCCAGACATCGACATGGGCAGCCAGATGTCCCAGATGATCATGGCGCAGCGCGGCTACCAGGCCAGCGCCGCCGTCGTCGACCGGGCCAAGGCGACCTACGAGGCAGCACTCCAGATCGGACGCAACTGATGACCATCCCCGCCCTCGACGCCATCTCGGCCCTGACCAGCGGGTCCGCTGTCTCCGGGACCGGGTACCTGACCCGGCCCGACGTGATCGACCCGAGCAGCCTCGCTGCGAGTGCCGGGGCCGCAGCGACGTCGGCATCCTCGGGCGCCTTCGGTTCCGTGCTCACCGGTGCGGTGGACAACCTCCAAGGGCTGCAGGACACCTCCAACGCCCTGGCGGTCCGCGCGGTCACCGGTGACCTCGACGACATCCACGACTACACGGTCGCCTCGACCGAGGCGAAGGTGACCCTCGAGCTCACCGCTGCGATCCGCAACAAGGCCGTCGACGCCTTCACCGAGATCATGAGGATGCAGGCCTGATGCCACCGCAGATCACCTCCGCCTTCGGACGGATCACCACCTCCGTCCGCGAGTTCACCGTCGCCCAGCGCACCCTCGCGCTGATCGGCGTCGCGGTCCTCGCGGTCGCGCTGATCGGGCTGAGCGCCTGGCTGTCCCGGCCCCAGTTCTCCCCGCTGTACACCGATCTCGCACCGGCTGACGCCAGCGCGATCGTCGACCAGCTCACCGCGCAGGGCGTGGCCTACGAGCTGACCAACGGCGGGGCGACCATCCTGGTGCCCTCGGACTCGGTGTACGACATGCGCCTGAAGATCGCCGCGAGCGGGATGTCCCCCACGAGCGAAGGTGGCTACTCGCTGCTCGACTCCATGGGCATGAGCTCCTCGGAGTTCCAGCAGGACGTCACGTACAAGCGCGCCCTGGAGGGCGAGATCGGCAAGACCGTCTCGGCGATGGCCGGGGTCGAGACCGCCACGGTCAAGCTCGCCATGCCCGAGGAGAGCGTCTTCGTCTCCACCAAGGCTGACCCGACCGCGTCGGTGTTCATCAAGACCAAGTCCGGTGCCGTCCTCAACGACGACCAGGTGCAGTCGATCGTCCACCTCGTCTCGGCGAGCGTGGAAGGCATGAAGACGACCGACGTCGCCGTCATCGACTCGACCGGCACCGTGCTCTCCGCCGTCGGCTCCGGCACCGCGGCGAGCGGGGCCAACAAGCAGACCCTCGCCTACGAGGAGCGCGTGGCGGCCTCCATCCAGTCGATGCTCGACCCGATCCTCGGCGTGGGCAAGGCCGTCGTCACGGTGACGGCCGACCTCGACTACGACACGACCGAACGCACCCAGGAGACCTTCAACGCGACCGAAGGAGTGCCGGCGCTCACCGAGCGCAGCACCCTGGAGGAGTACACCGGCACGAACTCTGCAGCCACCGGCGTGCTCGGCCCGGACAACATCGCTGTCCCGGACGGCGAGGACGGCGACGGCGCCTACCGCAACGAGACCGCCGAGTCCAACAACGCCGTGGACAAGCTCACCGAGCACACGGTCGCCGCGCCGGGCACCGTGCGCCGCCAGTCCGTCTCCGTCGCGGTGGACCAGCAAGCCGCCGCAGCGATCAACATGACCGACCTGCAGGCCATGGTCTCCTCCGCGGCCGGGATCGACGCCGAGCGCGGCGACGTGGTCACGGTCGCCCGGATGGCCTTCGACACGTCCTCGGCCAGTGCGGCGCAGTCCGCCCTCGACGCCGCAGCGGCCGTCGATGCCGCTGCCGCCAAGGCCAAGACCATCCAGACGCTCGTCATCGCCGGTGGCGTGCTGCTCGCCCTGGTGCTCCTGGCCATCATGCTCGGCAGGCGTCGTCGCCCCAAGGCTGACCCCCGCGAGTCCCTCGACCTCGGCGAGCTGAGCCTCGTCGACGACGCGCTGGCCCTCAGCGCCGCGGCCCTGGACAGCGCGACGATCGTCGAGCTCCCCGAGCTGCCGAGCGGACCCAGCCCGGAGCAGCTGCAGATCGAGCGCAAGCGAGCCGACGTGGTCACCCTCGTCGACGAGCAGCCGGAGCAGGTCGCCGAGCTGCTGCGCGAGTGGATGGATACGAGGTCCAACGCATGAGGTCAGCCACGCTCAACGGGACCCAGAAGGCCGCCCTCGTGCTCATGCAGATCGGGCGCGAGCGAGCAGTCAAGGTCATGTCCCAGCTCGACGACAGCGCGATCGAAGAGCTCACCGCGGAGATCCTGCAGATGGGACGCGTCGACCGCGAGGTCGCCGACGAGGTCATCTCGGAGTTCTACGCGGTGACCCTGGGCGGGACGTCGAGCATCGCCAACGGCGGCATCGGCTACGCCCAGCAGCTCCTCGAGGGCTCCATGGGCAGCGCCCGCGCCCAGGACATGCTCGACCGTCTCGCCACCTCCATGGCGGGGCAGCCCTTCGAGTTCCTCCAGCAGGCCGACGCCCGCCAGGTGCTCGCGCTGCTCAACGGCGAGCACCCCCAGACCATGGCGCTCGTGCTGGCGCACCTGCGTCCCGAGCACGCCTCGGCCATCCTGGCGGGGCTGCCCAACGACACCCAGGGCGAGGTCGCCCACCGCATCGCGCTCATGGAGCGGGCCGCGCCGGACGTCGTCTCCGTCGTCGCGGAGTCCTTGCAGCGCAAGGCCTCCGCCGTGCTCACCCCGCGGGAGACCTCCGCGATCGGTGGCGTCGGACCGCTGGTGGAGATCATCAACCGGGCTGACCCGGGCACCGAGAAGCTCATCCTCGAAGGCCTGGAGACCCGCGACGTCGAGCTGGCCGAAGAGGTGCGCTCGCGCATGTTCGTCTTCGCCGACATCGTCCTGCTGGAAGACCGCGCGCTGCAGCTCGTGCTGCGCGGCGTGGAGTCGGGGAGCCTGGCTCTCGCGCTCAAGGGCGCCGGACCGGGCGAGCGCGACGCCGTGCTGCGCAACCTGTCCGAGCGGGCCAGCGAGAACCTGCTCGAGGAGATCGAGCTGCTCGGTGCGGTCCGCATGTCCCAGGTCGAGGAGGCCCGGGCCACGATCGTCCAGGTCATCCGCAGGCTCGAGGAAGGCGGCCAGATCGTCATCCGTCGGGACGGGGAAGACGAGTATGTCTCCTGAGGCCAGGGAGGCCTTCGGCGCCGCGCGCCTGACGGTCGTCACCGACGAGCGGGTGCGCCAGACCCAGGAGCGCGCCCACGTCAGCGGGTACGCGGCAGGCTTCGCCGCCGGCAGCCGCGCAGCGGCCGAGGCGACCCAGGGCCTGCACGAGCGTCTGCTCGCCCAGGCTGCCGCAGCCGAGGCCGCGCGGGAGGAGGCCCACCGGGCCGCCGTCCGCGCCCTCGAGCTCGCGGCGCGGGCCGCTGTGGACCGGGTGGTCCCGGTTCTGGACGAGGCCCGTGACCTGCTGCACCTGCGCGCCCTCGAGCTCGCTCGCGCCGTGCTCGGCGCTGAGCTCCGCGACGTCGAGCACGGCGCGACGGCAGCCCTGGCACGGGCCGCCCAGCTGCCCCACGACGTCCGCGTCCAGACCGTGCGGATGCACCCGCGAGACCTCGCGGCCCTGACCGCCTCAGGCCGCGCCCACGGCGGGACGGTCTCGGGCGGGGACCTCGCCGGCGTCACCCTCGTGGCCGACCCGTCGCTGGCCCCCGGAGACGCGGTGAGCACCTTCGAGGGTGGCTTCTTCGACGCCCGCATCGAGACCGCCTTCGACCGCGCGCGGACCGCGCTGCTGGACAGCCCGGCGCTCATGCCGAGCGCCGCCGGGAGCCGGTGATGACCGCCGCGACCGAGTGGGCGCAGGTGCTGCACGCCGCCCGACCCGAGCGCGTGGGGAAGGTGAGCTCCGCCGTCGGGCTCTCCCTCGACGTGGTGGGCCTGGACTGCGCCCTCGGTGACGTGATCGCCCTCGGCGAGGGCGACGACCCCACCTCCTCCATGCTTGCCGAGGTCGTCGCGGTCACCCCGACCGCCGCACGGTGCATGCCGCTGGGCGCCATGCGCGGGGTCCGTCCCGGGCTCGTGGCCCGCTCGACCGGCGGGGCGCTGCGCGTGCCCGTGGGGCACGGGCTGCTCGGCCGGGTGGTCGACGGGCTCGGGCGTCCCCTCGACGGACGCGGCCCGCTCACCGGGACCCGCACCGTCCCGCTCGACGGACGCGCCCCCCACCCGCTGGAGCGTCAGCGCGTGAGCCAGCCGCTCACCCTCGGCGTGCGCACCCTGGACACCCTCACCACCGTCGGTCGCGGCCAGCGCATGGGCCTGTTCGCCGGCTCCGGCGTGGGCAAGTCGACCCTGCTGTCGATGATCGCCCGCGGCACCGACGCCGCCGTCTCGGTCATCGCGCTGGTCGGCGAGCGTGGGCGTGAGGTCCGCGAGTTCCTCGAGGACGACCTCGGCCCCGAGGGCCTGGCGCGTTCCGTCGTCGTCGTGGCCACCTCGGACGAGCCGGCGCTCGTCCGCCTGCGTGCCGCCTTCGTGGCGACGCGGATCGCGGAGGACTTCCGCGAGGCGGGCCAGGACGTGGTGCTCATGATGGACTCCCTCACCCGGGTGGCCATGGCCCAGCGTGAGATCGGCCTCTCGGTCGGGGAGCCCCCGGCCACCCGCGGCTACCCGCCGTCCACCTTCTCCCTGCTCGCCGAGCTCCTCGAGCGTGCCGGAACCTCCGCGCGCGGGTCGGTGACCGGCATCTACACGGTGCTCGTCGACGGCGACGACCACAACGAACCCATCGCCGACGCCGCCCGGTCCATCCTGGACGGTCACGTCGTGCTCGACCGCAAGCTCGCCGTCGCGGGCCACTTCCCGAGCATCGACGCCCTCGCCTCCATCTCCCGCGTGGCCACCCGCGTCACCGACGCCGCCCAGCGCGCGGACGCGACGACGCTGCGCAAGGTCATGGCCGCGCGCCGGTCCGTGCAGGACCTCGTCGACGTCGGGGCGTACGTCTCCGGCTCCAACCCGCTGGTCGACGCCGCGCTGACGCACCAGGGGGCGATCGACGCGTTCCTGCAGCAGGGGGTTGACGAGCCCGCGGCGGCCGCGCAGTCCTGGGCCGCGCTCTCCGCGCTCGTGCACGCACCGGGGATGCCCGGATGAGCCGCCCCTACCGCCTGGCCGGGCTGCTGCGGCTGCGCCGGCTCCAGGAGGACCAGGCGGCCGCTGACCTCGCCACCGCCAACGCCGCGCGCCGGGCCGCGCTCGTGCGCCAGTCCCGGTCCGACGACGCCCTCGCCGACCACGACTTCGACCCCGCGACCGACGTCGGCGCGTGGCGGTCCGCCGTGGCGATCCGCGCGTCCCTGCGCAGCCTCGCGGTCGAGTCCGCCGCGGCGTCGTCGATGGCCGCCACCGAGGTGCACCAGCGGGAGATGGCCTGGGCGGATGCCCGCCGCCGCGCGGTGCCTCTGGAGAAGCTCGCCGAGCGGCACGAGGAGGCCGAGATGATCGAAGACCTGCGTCAGGAGCAGATCGTGCTCGACGAGATCGCCTCCCGCGGGCCTGCCCGCGACACCCTGGAGGTGGAGCTGTGACCGCCGGGATGGCCGCGATCGCGGGCCGGATCGGTCAGATCGAGGAGCGGATGACCGCCCTCGCAGCGTCCGTCTCCGGACCGGCAGCGGCCTCCGGAGTGATGGGGACCGCGATGACCGGCGCGTCGGCGCCCGGTGGAGCGTCCGCCGTGGCTGCGGCGTCGGGCACGGCGGACTTCGCCACGGTGCTGGCCGAGGCCGACCTCACGAGCGCGACCGGCGTGGACGCGCTCATCGAGGCGGCGTCCGCGCGGCCTGCGACGGGCGCAGACCTCGTGGCGCAGGCGCGCACCTACCTCGGCGTGCCCTACGTCCTGGGCGGCACGACGACGGCCGGGCTGGACTGCTCCGGTCTTGTCCAGCGGTCGCTCGGCGCCCTCGGTGTGGACATGCCACGGGTCGCCCGGGACCAGATGACCCAGGGGACCGAGGTGGCCTCCCTGGCCGAGGCGGTCCCGGGCGACCTGCTGGTCTTCGGTGGTGGCTCGCACATCGGGATCTACGTCGGTGGTGGCCGGATGATCGACGCCCCCAAGCCCGGTGACGTGGTGCGTCAGCGGGACGTCTACGAGACCCCGACGACCATCCGACGGGTCCTGGGGACCGGATCGACCGACACGACAGCCACCGCCGCGACCTCGGCGGCTGCCGCACTGGAGCAGGCGCTCGCCACGAGCGCAGCCCACCGCTCCGCCCTCACCCTTCGACTTGGAGACGCCGCATGAGCCAGCTCATCCCCGCCGCCCCGCGCGCCCCGCAGACCGCCCCCGCGGTCCAGGGCGCCCAGCGGTCGGCCGCACCCCGCTCGGGGGACGACTTCGCGCGTGCGCTGCGCAAGGAGACAGGTGACAGGTCACCGTCGACCACGCGCGCCGAGGACCGTCCGAGCACCCGGGACGACCGCAGCGACGTCGCGCGGACCGGCCGTCTGGACGCCCGCCGGGTCGACCGCGCAGCACAGAGCGACCGGGCTGGTTCGACCCGGGGGACCGACCGTCCAGGCGACACCGCGCTCACCCAGACGACGACCGCCGCAGAGGCCGCCGACGCAGTCGCAGCCGTCGCGGGGGAGACGCCGGTGCAACCGGTGCTCACCGTCCCGGCGGGTCTCGTGGGCATTCTCGGCGTACCCGGCGAGGCAGCGGCGGTCACCGGTGCGGGAGACCTCAGCGCCACGACTCCTGCGTCAGCCGTAGACGCCGCGCTCACCGGCGCCGCACCCGCTCAGGGTGGGGCGCCGTCCGCGGCGGCGGCCGTCGTCGGGCAGCCCGTGCCCGGCGTGGCGGCCCTCGCTCAACCGACGCTCGGCGCCCCGGGTGGCGGCGCAGCAGCCGCCGGGCCGACGGCGACGCCCGCCGTGGTGCTGGCCTCGACCGATCAGCCGGCGGCGGGTGCCACCGCACAGGCGACGACCCGCCCCGGCGAGAGCTTGCCCGTGCTCCCGCTCGTCCCCACCACCCCGGTGCCGGCCGCCGGCGCCGCCCCCGTGCTGCTCGCCGCGGTCACGACCGCCCAGGGCGCCGCCTCCGGCGACGCGACCTCGGGTGGCACCGCGGGCGGTGCCGGGCACGTGCCGGTGGCGGAGGCCGCCGCCCCCGCCGCGGGCCCCGCGCCGGCCGCGCACGCCGCAGCCTTCGCCCAGACGCTGTCCGGGCTGACCGGCGTCGAGCGGGCGACGGCCACGGCCGCCACCGGCCCGACGGCGCAGGCATCGTTGGCCGAGCAGGTCCGCGGACCTGTGCTCGCGCTGCGCACCGCGGCCCCCGGGGAGCACGTGCTCACGCTCAAGGTCACCCCGGAGAACCTCGGTCCGGTCCAGGTCCGCGCGCACATCGGGGCTGAGGGCATCCGCATCGAGCTCGTCGGCGCCACCGACGCCGCTCGGGAAGGCCTGCGGAACCTGCTCACCGACCTGCGCCGCGACCTCGCCGGCACCGGGATGAACGCGTCCCTGTCCCTCGGCGCGGACTCTGGTACGGGGGGACGGGCTGGGCAGGGCGCCGCCGCCGACCTCGGCTGGAACGGGGACGGCTCCGGGCGCGCCCGGTCTGGACCCGCAGCAGCCACGACGACCCGCGAGCCCCTCGCCGTACCGACGGCCCCCGTCACCCCCACCTCCTCGGGCGCCCACGGCGTCGACATCCTCACCTAAGGACCGCACATGCCCATCGACACCACGATGACCACGCCGGTCGACACGACGTCGACCAAGAACGCGACCGGGCTGTACACCGGCTCGGCGGGGATCAGCAACGCCAAGAAGTCCCTCGACTCCGAGACCTTCCTGACGCTGCTCGTCGCCCAGCTCAAGTACCAGGACCCCAGTTCTCCGATGGACACCAACGAGATGATGGCCCAGACCACCCAGCTGGCCAGCATGGAACAGCTCACCTCCCTCAACACCACCATGGGCGAGAGCTTCGCGCTGCAGATGCGTGACACCGCCTCGAGCCTCATCGGCAAGCAGGTCAGCTACATCGGTGAGGGCGGTGCAACGGTCGAGGGGATCGCGACATCGGTCTCCTACAAGTACTCCGTGCCCCTGGTCACCGTGGGTGGCAAGGAGATCACCCTCGACGCGGTCGCCTCCGTGCGCCCGGCCGGCGCGCCCGGCGACGTCGCCCCCGTCGATCCCGACGCCGACCCGGCCTGACCGCCGCGCCTCAGCTCAGCTCAGCTCAGCTCGCACAGCACCGCACGCACAGCACCGCACCACTCAGCGCACCACCGCCTGCTCCACCTGAAGGGACCCTCCACATGCTCCGCTCACTGTTCTCCGGCATCTCCGGCCTCCGCGCCCACCAGACCATGCTCGACGTCACCGGCAACAACATCGCCAACGTCAACACCACGGGCTTCAAGGCCTCCCAGATCCAGTTCAAGGACACCCTGTCCCAGGTGCTCACCAACGCCGGTGGCGCACAGGGCGGGGTCGGTGGCACCAACCCGGCGCAGGTCGGACTCGGCGTGCAGGTCGCCGGCATCACGACGAACTTCCAGCAGGGCGCCGCTCAGGTGACCAACCGCAGCACCGACATGATGATCTCCGGTGACGGGTTCTTCGTCGTGAGCAAGAACGGTCAGGACTTCTTCACGCGGTCCGGTGCCTTCGACTTCGACGCCAACGGCAACCTCGTGACCGGTGAAGGTGCGCTGGTCCAGGGCTGGGCCGCGGTCAACGGTGTGGTGGACCCCAACGGTCCGCTGACCGACCTGCGCCTGCCGGTCACCGCACTCAACCCCGCCCAGGCCACCACCACCGTCACCTTCGACGGCAACCTGCCCTCCGACGCGGCCCTGGGGACAGTCCTCAACCGCGACGTCGAGGTCTTCGACAACCTCGGCAACTCCCAGACCATCTCGCTGACCTTCGCCAAGACCGCGACCGGCTGGGACATGACCCCCTCCGGCGGCGGGGCCACCCAGCCCGTCACCTTCGACGCGGCCGGCGTCATGACCGGCACCACGTCCGTGGCCATCGGTGGAGTCACCGTGGACCTGTCCACCGTGACCGGCTTCGCCAAGCTCTCCACGGTCGAGGTGGCCACCAAGGACGGCCAGGCCGCCGGCTCGCTGCAGTCCTTCACCATCAACCCGGACGGCACGATCATCGGGGCCTTCTCCAACGGCATGAAGTCTGCCGTGGGCCGGATCGCGCTGAGCACCTTCGCCAACCCGGTCGGCCTGGAGAAGGCCGGTGGTTCGCTCTACACGACCTCGGTCAACTCCGGCGACCCGCAGATCGGGACGGCAGGGGCCGGTGGGCGCGGTGCGCTGGTCGGCGGCGCGCTGGAGATGTCCAACGTGGACCTGTCCTCGGAGTTCACCAACCTCATCATCGCCCAGCGCGGTTTCCAGGCGAACTCCCGCGTCATCACCACCTCCGACGAGCTCCTTCAGGAGCTCGTCAACCTCAAGCGCTGACCCACCCTCTGACCCTCCCTCTGACCCACCCTGACCCCACCCCCCCGGCGCAGTCACTCCGCCGAACTCGTGCGCCAGGCCCGTCCGCCCCCCGCGGAACCGGCCTGGCTCACGAGTTCGGCGGGGGTGTTCACGGGTTTGGGGGGTGGGGGAGCGAGGGGCGGGGAAGTTCTCATATGAGCGCGTCGACAGCCGAAGGGTAGGCAGACGGTTCATGGACGGGCCGGAGAAGTATCCACGGACGGATGTACAAGTGATAGTCGTGACGCGCCTCAACGGCCCACCCTTCGCGGTCAACCCTGACCTCGTGCAGCGCATCGACAGCGCGCCCGACACGATCTTGACGTTGGTCGACGGCACCAAGTACATCGTCCAGGAGTCGATGTACCAGGTGATCGAGCTCGTCAACGAGCACCGTTCCCGGATGATCGCTCGCGCTCAGGACATCCAGCGCGAGTCAGCAGACTCAGCCCGCGCCGACGGCCGTCCCGACCTGCGCAGCGCTCCGAGCCTGCCCGCAGACCCTGACGAGGCACCCGCACAGGACACGGCATCGCGTCGTGACCGCCAGCCGGAGCTGTCCCTGGTCACGGCAGCCCCCAAGGAGGACGCATAGTGGATCCGGCAACCCTGATCGGCCTGGTCGTCGCCTTCGGCGCGATCATCACCGCCATCTTCATCGAGGGCGCCAGCCCCACGTCGGTGCTGCTCCCCGCACCGATGATCCTCGTCTTCGTCGCGACCTTCGGTGCCACCCTCGCCGGTGGCACGCTGCGCGACGCCGTCGGCGCGCTCAAGGCCATGCCGGGCGCATTCACCCGCAAGCCCACCTCCCCGGACGACTCGATCGCCACGATCGTCTCCCTGGCTGAGCGCGCGCGCCGCGAAGGGCTGCTCGCCCTCGAGGACGCCGCACGCGACATCGACGACGAGTTCCTCAAGTCCGGCCTGCGCTCCGCGATCGACGGGACCGACCCCGAGGACCTGCGCACCATCCTCGAGGACCAGATCCACTCCAAGCGGCAGTCGGACAAGACGTCGTACAAGTTCTTCAACGACATGGGCGGCTACGCCCCGACGATCGGCATCGTCGGCACCGTGGTCTCCCTCGTCCACGTGCTCGAGAACCTCGCCGAACCGTCCGAGCTGGGGCACATGATCGCCGCGGCCTTCGTCGCGACCCTGTGGGGCATCGCCTCCGCCAACGTCATGTGGTTCCCCATCGGCAACCGGCTCAAGCGGCTCTCCGACCTGGAGTGCGCCCAGATGGAGCTGGTCCTGGAAGGTCTGCTCGCGGTCCAGTCCGGCGCCAACCCGCGCCTGGTCGGGGAGCGGCTGCGGTCCCTCGTGCCGGCGGGAGAGCTCCGGCTCAAGGCCGCAGCGTGAGTGCCCCCAGACGTCGCAAGCGCGAGGTCGAGGAGGAGCACGATGACAAGGAACGCTGGCTCGTCAGCTACTCCGACATGATGACCGTCCTCGTCGCGCTGTTCATCGTGCTCTATGCGATGAGCCAGGTCGACGTGGACAAGTTCAACGAGCTGCGCACCTCCCTGGCCGCGGGCTTCGGCGCACCGCAGGTCTCGATCCTCACCGACGGCGCCGGCCTCATGAACGACACGAGCTCCCAGGTCGTGGCCCCCACGATCGACGGGATCGTGCCCACCCTGGCCGGTGCGGCGCACCAGACCGGCACGGAGAACGGCTCGGGTGAGTCCGTCGCGGCGGCAGACCTCGCCGCGGCACGCGCGGAGTACGCGGACATGGAGGCGCTCGCCGAGCGCATCGAGGCGGCACTGGCCGAGCGCGGCCTCGACGGGGCGTTGCAGTTCCGCATCAACGAGCGCGGCCTGATCATCGGGATGGTCACCGACGAGGTGTTCTTCGCCGCTGAGAGCGCGGTGCTGACCGAGACGTCGCAGATCGTCATCGACACGGTCGCCCCGTACCTCACCGTCCTGCCGAACGAGATCTCGGTCGAAGGCCACGCCAACTCGGTACCCACCACCTCGCGCTACCTGACCAACTGGGAGCTCTCCTCCGACCGCGCGACGCAGGTGCTGCGCCGGCTGGTGGAGAACGGCGGGCTGCCCGGCAGCCGCGCCGCCGCAGTCGGGTTCGGGGAGGCCCGCCCCCTCCTGCCCAACGAGACTCCCGAGGGGCTCGCCGGCAACCGCCGGGTCGACCTCGTCGTGCTGAGCGACGAACCAGAACGTATCCGGGAGCTGCTCCCGTTGATTCCTACCCTTGAGGAGGGTTGAGCA
The DNA here is from genome assembly GCF_001552735.1 of Sanguibacter suarezii NBRC 16159. GTDB lineage: Bacteria > Actinomycetota > Actinomycetes > Actinomycetales > Cellulomonadaceae > Sanguibacter > Sanguibacter suarezii. The sequence goes on along the minus strand of NZ_BCRT01000021.1, from coordinate 316,092 downwards.
GGATGCCCATCGAACAGCGCGTGATGAACGCCCCCCGCAAGCCGATCGGCGCCCGTTCCGGTGCCGCGCCCACCGAGCCCGCCGCGGCAGGCAAGGGCGACGAGCCGAAAGCCCGCAAGAGCAAGAAGCTGCTGATCATTGTCATGGTGCTGGTCGTCGCGATCGCGGCGGCCGCCTACTTCCTCGTCTTCGCCCCCAAGGACACCGAGGCCGCCGAGCCGGCTCCGGAGCCCGGTGCGGTGCTCGCCGTCGAGGCGATGAGCATCAACCTCGCTCAGGGGCACTACCTGCGCCTGGGCCTCGGCCTGCAGCTGACCACCGAGGCGCTCGAGGTCGACGCCGCCAAGGCACGCGACGCGGCCATCGCTCTCTTCTCCGGCCGCACGGTCGAAGAGGTCTCCGACCCCGCCACCCGGGCGATGCTCAAGATCGAGCTCGCCGACGAGCTGGCCGAGCTGTACGACGGCGAGGTGATGGGCGTCTACCTGACCGACTACGTCACTCAGTGAGTGATCAGTGACCGGCACGGATGCCGGTGAGCCGGGGCGCCATGGAGGGCGCCGCATGACCTGACGACCGTCCGCCCGTCCCTTCTCGGACGCGGCGACTCCTCGTCAGGGGTGGAGAGCACGTCCGTCGTGCTTTTCCTCATACCCGCACTGCACGTGCCGATGGTGGCCTTCGTGACGGTTCAGGACACAGCGCGCACTGCGACGCGCCGACAACGCCCAGCTCAGCCGGAGGCCTACGACTTCCGCCGCCCGATGACCCTCGCCCGCGAGCACGGCCGGGCCTTCGAGATGTCCTTCGAGACCTTTGCCCGCCAGTGGGGCACCCAGCTCACCTCCCGCCTGCGGGTCATGGTCGGGGTGTCGCTCGACGGCGTCGAGATGGTCTCCTACGACGAGTACGTCCGCCGGTTGCCGGTGCACACCACGATGGTGATGTGCGGCGTCGAGCAGACCCGCTCGACGGCGGTGCTCCAGTTCCCCAGCGACACCGCGATGCTGTGGGTCGACTACGTGCTGGGCGGCCCGGGCCTCGTCCGCGAGGAGAAGCCGCGCGAGCTCACCGAGATCGAGACGACGCTCATCACCGACATGCTCTCCGGTGCGCTCGCCGACCTGCGCTACGCCTTCGCCGCCGTCGTCCCCCTCGACGTGCGTGTGCGTTCCATCCAGTACAACCCGCAGTTCGTGCAGGCCGTCCCGGCCTCCGACGCGGTCATCGTGGCGACGTTCACGCTGGTCATCGCGGAGCGGGCGACGTCAGCCACGCTCATGGTGCCCGCGGACGTGCTGCTCGCGCCGATGCGCGCGGGGGAAGGCGTGGTGGTGCGCTCCAAGGAGGAGATCGCCGAGCACGCGACCTCCAGCGAGCGCCTGCACCACACGATGCACACGGTGCCGGTCGACGTCGGGGTGCGCATGCGCCCGCTCGTCGTTCACCCGCGCGACGTCGTCAACCTCACCGTCGGTGAGGTCATCCACCTGAACCACCCCGTCTCCCGCCCCCTCGACGTGGTGGTGGGCGACCTCGTCCTGGCCCACGGGGTCGCCGGGAACAACGGACGACAACTGGCCTGCAAGATCGTGGACGCTGAGGAGACAGACTGATGAACACCACTGACACGGGGCGCACCCCCGAGACCGCCCGCCTCACCCAGGCCGCGGCCGACGCGCTCGCGCTGCTGGTCCCCTCCGACGTGCCGCTCACCGCCGTCGCGCAGCAGCCCGGCTACGGCCCCTCACCCGACGAGGTGAGCGTGACCGCCTCGCTCGTCGGCACGCGCAGCGCCGACCTCGTCGTCGTCGCCAAGTCCGCCATCGAGGAGGCGCTGTCCGGCGCCGGCGCGGGTGCGCTCGTCTCGGTCGCGGACGCGCTGCGTCCCGCGCTGGAGTCCGCTGCGGCCACCCTCGGCGAGGGCGTGCTCGGGGAGGCGCACATCCGTGACGCCGGGAGCGCCTTCGGGGCCGACGACGTGCACGTGTTCTCCCTCGAGGCCGTCGGCCAGGTGCGTGGCTGGTTCGGGCTGCGCCTGCGCGCCGACCAGAACGTGGCACCGGCCACCGCTCCGACAGCGCGCGTGGGAACGGCCGGGGACAACCTGCGCCTGCTCTACGACGTGGAGATGACCCTCACCGCCGAGATCGGCCGCGCCAAGCTGCCCGTGCGTCAGGTGCTCGAGCTCGTCCCCGGCACCGTCATCGAGCTCGACCGCGTCGCCGGCAGCCCCGCGGACCTCATGGTCAACGGACGGCTCATCGCCCGCGGCGAGGTCGTCGTCATCGACGAGGACTACGGCCTGCGGATCACCGAGATCGTCGACCAGGCGGAGGCCTTCGCCTGATGGACACTCTCGTCCTCGCCGTCCGCACGATCCTGTCGCTCGCAGTCGTCCTCGGCCTCATCTGGTACGCGGGCCGTCGACTCGACGACTCGACGAGCGGACGCGGCGGGGACGGCATGCTCGCCGGCTGGGTGCGCAAGGCCGGCGGCGTCGTCGGACGCGCCCCGGCCCGGGGACGACGCCGCGCCGAGCGCCCGGCGCCGGTCGTGGCGGTCGTGGGCCGCCAGGCGATCGGCCCCAAGGCGAGCGTCGCCGTGGTGGACGTCGGCGGGCAGCGTCTTGTGCTCGGCGTGAGCGAGGCGGGGATCTCGCTGCTCACGACGGTCGAGGCACCGGCCCTGGTCGAGGCAGCTGCCGAGCAGACTGCCGACGCCGCTGCGCTCGCCCCCATGACGATCGAGAAGCGTGCTCCGGCGTCGACCGCGCCCAGCACTCCCAGCACGTCGACCGCGTCCGGCGCGCCTGCGACCGAACCGGTGCCCGCCCTCGTGGTCCCCGACTTCGACGAGGTGTTCGCGGCGGCCACCGCCGCCCCGCGCAGCGTCAACGGCTCGATCCTGTCGCCGGCGACCTGGCGCCAGGCCCGCGCCGCCCTGCGCACCGGACCCACCTCGTGAGCCCCACCTGCCCCGTCCGGCCGAGCGTCAGCATCGGGCGGACGGCACGGCTCCTCCTGCTCGCCGTCCTGGCACTGGCCGCGGTCGTGGCTGGGATGAGCGTCTCCGGCACGGCGTACGCGGCCCCTGCCGGCGTCGCTGCGGCCCCGTCGAGCGTCGCCGCAACGGCTTCGAGCATCGCCGCGGTGCTGCCCGCCGCCCCGGGCGACCCCATCGACCCGGTGGACCCCGTCGCCCCGGTCGAGGAGACCGGCGTCGTCTCCATCAACCTCAACGGTGAGAACGCCAAGCCGTCCAGCTCGATCGTGGTGCTGCTGGGCATCACGCTGCTGTCAGTGGTGCCCTCGCTGCTGCTCATGATGACGAGCTTCACCAAGATCTTCGTCGTGCTCGCCCTGACCCGCAACGCCCTCGGGCTCACCGGTGTCCCGCCCAACCAGGTCCTCGCCGGCCTCGCGCTCTTCCTCTCCCTGTTCATCATGGCCCCGGTGCTCTCCAGCGTGAACGAGCTGGGCGTGCAGCCCTACCTGAACGGCGGCCTCGACTTCGCCGCCGCCCTGGACGCCGGCTCGGGTCCGCTGCGCGAGTTCATGCTCGGCCAGACCCGGGAGGAGGACATCGCCCTCATCACCCGCGCGGCAGAGCAGGCCAACCCGGCCGACGCCGCGTCGGTGCCGATGCTCACCCTCATCCCGTCCTTCATGCTCTCCGAGCTCCGGGCGGCCTTCATCATCGGCTTCGTCATCTTCATCCCCTTCCTCGTCATCGACCTCGTCGTCTCCGCCTCGCTCATGTCCATGGGCATGATGATGCTGCCGCCGGTGATGATCTCGCTGCCCTTCAAGCTCCTGCTCTTCGTCCTCATCGACGGGTGGGGCCTCATCGTCACCGCCCTCGTCGGAAGCTACGGATAGGCCCGCCGTGGACACCTCAGCAGTTCTCGACCTCGGCGTGCAGGGCCTGATCATCGCGGCCAAGCTGTGCGCTCCGATCCTCATCACCGCCCTCGTCGTCGGCTTCGCCGTCTCCCTGCTGCAGTCGATCACCCAGGTGCAGGAGGTGACCTTGAGCTTCGTGCCCAAGGCCATCGCCGTCTCCCTGGCCCTGCTCGTCTCCGGGCACTGGATGATCTCGGAGATGGTGGCCTTCACCCACGAGCTCTTCGCGCGCATCCCCGGCCTGCTGGGCGGCTGACCTCATGACGCTGAGCCTGTCGCTGGCCACCCTGGAGTCACTCATGCTCGTGAGCGTGCGGATGATCGCCTTCCTGGTGATCGCCCCGCCGTTCGCGCACAAGGGCATCCCCTCCACGGTCCGCGTCATGCTCGCGATGGGCCTGGCTCTGGCGGTCTCCCCACGGGTCAGCGCCCCGGCTGCGGCGGACACCGCCGCGTACATGGGCTCCCTCGTCCAGCAGGTCGTCATCGGCGCGGCCCTCGGCTTCCTCGTCTCCCTCGTCTTCTCCGCCGTGCAGTCCGCGGGCGCGCTCATCGACCTCATGGGCGGCTTCTCCCTCTCCCAGGGCTTCGACCCGATGACCCAGGTCAACGGCGCGCAGTTCGCCCGTCTCTACCAGCTCACCGCGATCGTGCTGCTCTTCGCCTCGGACGGGTACCAGCTCGTCATCCTGGGCCTGGTGCGGACCTTCGACGCGATGCCCCTGGGTGCCACCCTCGACCTCGCCCGGATGGGCACGGCCGTCACCGAAGGCCTCACCGGGATGTTCCTGGCAGCCCTGCAGATCGCCGGGCCCATCGTCGTCGTGCTCTTCCTGGCCGACGTCGGGCTGGGCCTGCTCACCCGGGTCGCCCCCGCGCTCAACGCCTTCGCCCTCGGCTTCCCGCTGAAGATCTTGCTCACCCTCACCTTGTCCTCGCTGACCTTCCTGGCGCTGCCCAGGATCGTGAAGTCCCTGACCGGGACGTCCTTGTCAACCATCGTGGGGGTGACCTCATGAGCGGCGGCGACTCCGGAGAGAAGAGCGAGAAGGCCACACCGAAGCGGATGAAGGAGGTCCGCAAGGACGGCTCCCTCCAGAAGTCCCAGGACCTCAGCTCGTGGCTGGGCATCGGTGCGGCGGCCGTCATGCTGCCGACCGTCCTCTCCAACGCCAGCGAGGCCGCCTCCAGCCAGCTCATCCAGGTCCGCGACGTCATCGCCAACCCCGATCCGCTCGTCCTCGTCGACCTGCTCGGGGACGGCCTGGACACGATCCTGCGGTCCCTGACGCCGATGCTCGTCGTCGTCGTGCTCGCCGCGATCATCGCCAACGGCGCCCAGGGCGGCTTCCACATCTCCACCAAGAAGCTCAAGCCGCGGTTCACCCAGTTCAACATCGCCAAGGGGATCAAGAACACCTTCGGCGGCCAGGCGCTGTGGCAGGGCGTCAAGGCGCTGGCCAAGACCGCGGTCGTGGGCGGGGTGCTCTACCTCGCCATCCAGAACCTCATGCCGGTGCTGCTCACCGCCGGCGGACTGTCGGTCGCGTCGCTCCTCTCCGCGGCCGGCGGCGGCATCGCCACCCTGCTGTGGAGCGCGATCGCGGCGGGCATCGCCCTCGCGATCGCGGACATCATCGTCATCATGCGCCGCAACCGCAAGAAGACGCGAATGTCGCGCTACGAGATCAAGCAGGAGAACAAGTCCTCCGAGGGCGATCCCCAGCTCAAGGGCGCGATCCGGTCCAAGCAGCTGTCGATGAGCCGCAACCGGATGATCTCCGCGGTGGCCGACGCCGACGTCGTGCTGGTCAACCCGACCCACGTCGCGGTGGCCATCAAGTACGAGCCCGGGACCGGCGCACCGCGCGTGGTGGCCAAGGGCGCCGGGCACGTGGCCACCCGCATCCGAGAGAAGGCCGCCGAGTCCCGGGTGCCGATGATCTCCGACATCCCCCTGGCCCGGGCCCTGCACGGGGCCTGCGAGCTGGGCCAGGAGATCCCCGCCGACCTCTACACCGCCGTCGCCCAGGTGCTGGCCTTCGTCATGGCGCTCAAGCGTCGCGGCGGGGCCACCGACGGCATCCGCACCATGGCTACCCCCACCCTTGTCCCCACCCCGCCCGAACCGAAGGTCGCCGCATGATCCCCACCCCGCACCGCGCCGCCCGCGCCCACCGCGCGGGCCACGCGCCGCCGCGACCGACCCTGACCCCCCGCTCCCTGAAGGAGGCCCGAGCATGAAGGCTCGCGACCTAGGCAAGCTGGCGGTGCCGGTCGGCGTCGTCGGGATCGTCATGCTCCTGGTGGTCCCGCTGCCGGCGTGGCTCCTCGACATCCTCATCGTGGTCAACATCGTCGGGGCCCTCGTCATCCTGCTCACCACGATGTACGTGCAGCGCCCCCTCGACTTCTCGGTGTTCCCCTCGCTGCTGCTCATCGCCACGCTGTTCCGGCTGGGGCTCAACGTGGCCTCGACCCGGCTCGTGCTGCGCGACGGCTACGCCGGGGAGGTCATCGACGCCTTCGGCCACTTCGTCGTGGGCGGCTCGCTCATCATCGGCCTGGTGATCTTCCTCATCCTCGTGGTCATCCAGTTCGTCGTCATCACCAACGGCGCCGGCCGCGTGGCCGAGGTCGGAGCGCGCTTCACCCTCGACGCCATGCCCGGCAAGCAGATGGCCATCGACGCGGACCTCAACTCCGGCCTGATCACCGAGGACCAGGCCCGCCAACGGCGCGCCGACGTCGCCGCCGAGGCGGACTTCTACGGAGCGATGGACGGTGGGTCCAAGTTCGTCAAGGGTGATGCCATCGCCGGCATCATCATCACGCTCATCAACCTCGTCGGCGGTATCGCGATCGGCCTGCTGCAGCGCGGCATGGAGATCGGCGAGTCGATCGAGACATACTCGCTGCTGACCATCGGTGACGGCCTCGTCACCCAGATCCCGGCACTGCTGATGTCCGTCTCGACCGGCCTCATCGTCACCCGCGCCACCGCGGAGTCCGACCTGGGGTCCTCGGCGAGCAAGCAGCTCGGCCAGTCCCGCACGTCGCTGCTCATCGCGGGCTGCGCGGCCCTGGCCCTCGGGCTGCTGCCCGGCATGCCCAAGCTGCCCTTCGTGCTCACCGGCGCGATGCTGCTGCTCGCGGCGCAGCAGATCAAGGCCCGGGCGGCCAAGGAGGCCCAGGACGTCCTGCTCGACGCCGCCATCGCCACCGTCGGCCCCGCGGCCGACACCCCCGAGAAGCTCATCGAGGAGATGCGGGTCTCTGCCCTGGAGATCTTGCTCGCCCCCGACCTCGTCGACCTGGTCAACGCCGGGTCCGACGACGACCTGCTCGCCCGGATCCGTGGGCTGCGGCGCAAGGTGGCGCTCGAGCTCGGCATCGTCGTGCCCCCGGTGCGTACCCGCGACTCCGTCGAGCTGCCCTCGGCCACCTACGTGCTGCGGATCTCCGGGGTCGAGGCGGCGCGCGGCGAGGTGCCGCCGGGGCGGGTCCTCGCCCTCGGCGACGACCTCGGGTCGCTGCCCGGAACCGAGGTGCACGAGCCGGTCTTCGGCCTGCCCGGCAAGTGGGTGCCGGCCGAGATGCGCTTCGCCGCCGAGATGACCGGGGCGACCGTCGTCGACCGCGTCTCGGTGCTCATCACCCACCTGAGCAGCGTCATCGCCGAGAACGCCGACCGGCTGCTCAGCCGCGAGGACGTGCGCGTGCTCACCGAAGGCGTCAAGCAGGTCAACCCAGCCGTCGTCGACGAGCTCGTGCCGAGCCTGCTCAGCCTCGGTGAGGTGCAGCGCGTGCTGCAGCGGCTGCTCGCCGAGCAGGTCCCCATCCGCGACCTCGGACGGATCTACGAGGCGCTCACCCTGCGCGCCAAGGTCAGCACTGACGCCGAGGGCCTGGTCGAGGCCGCCCGCGGCACCCTGGCACCGGCGCTCACCGCCCAGCACGCCCGCGAGGGTGTGCTGCGGGTGATGACCTTGGACCCGGTCCTGGAGCAGGCCCTCCTGGAAGGGCTGCGGCCGGGGGAGCAGGGCAGCCAGATCTTGCTCGACCCGAACCGCCTCGAGGGGATGCTGCGCTCCTTCGCGGTGCTGCGCACCACGATCGAGAACCAGGGCAGCACCGGTGTGCTCGTGTGCGCCCCGGCGCTGCGCCCGGCCCTGCGCTCGCTCATCGCCATGCACCACGGCGAGGCGCCGGTGCTGTCCTACTCCGAGGTCACCGGATCCGGTGTGACGATCGAGGCTGTGGGGGTGGTTCGTGATGTCGAGGCGATTGCTGCTTGAGGGCACCGATCTGGAGGCGCTCATGATCCGCGTGCGGGCCGAGCTGGGCCCGCGGGCCCGCGTGGTCAAGGCGGAGCGGGTGCGCTCGGGCGGGGTGGGCGGGTTCTTCGCCAAGGAACGCTTCGAGCTCACCGTCGACGTGCCCGACGACGTCCCGGTCGGGGGCCGCACCCCCGCGGCGCCCCGGTTCACCGCGGCACCGACCGCGGCGACCACGGCGACCACGGCGCCGCCCGCCTCGGGTGTGGACGCCGAGTCCGTGACCGCGGTCGGGCTGGACGCCCTGCTCGCCGCCGCGGACGCCGCCGACCGCCACGGCGCGGCCGCAGCCCGCACCCCTGCTCCCGGGGACGCCGGAGCGGGGGTGGAGCGCGAGGTCTCGACCGAGCAGGACACCTTCGCCACGGTGCTGGACTCCGTCCGACAGCTCGCCTACGAGACGACCGCCGCCGACGCTGCCGGCGCCCGCGACGCGGGCGGCTACGGTCGCGGAGCCGGTGGTCTCCGCACGGGTGGGCCGTCGAGCGGCCCGGTGGTGCGCGGGGAGGTCCTGGGCAAGACGGTGACCCCGGCGGAGTTCGTCGTCGTGCGGCGCAACGGCGCCACGCTCAAGGAGCTCGAGACGGTCGGGGTGCCACGCCGGATCCTCGCCCTGCTGCCGCCCACCCAGGGGCGCTACACGCTCTCGGAGGTGCTGTCCTACGTCCCCCGCGCCCCCGAACCGGTGCGCGACCCGGCCGCCGTGGTCATCGTCGCCGGGCAGGGGGAGGCGGTGGTCGCCGCGGCCGCGGTCGTGGCACGCCGGCTGGGGGTGACCGACTCCGGCATCGCCCTCGCCGGACGCCTGGCACCGCACACCGGCTACGGGCCCTGGGTGCTCACGAGCGTCTCGGCGCGCCGGTTGCGAGCCGCGACGGTCGAGGCGGAGTCGCCGCTCGTCGTCGCGCTCGGGGTCGGCACGGACGCCTCGGACTGGGCGATCGCGTCCGCGCTCGCTGCCGCCTTCGACCCGGACCAGGTGTGGGCGGTCGTGGAGGCGGACCGCAACGTCCTCGACGTGCGCCGGTGGATGGCCGCCACGAGCGAGATCCGTCGCTACGACGCGATCATCGCCTCCAAAGTCGCCAGCACGAGCGCCCCGGCGGCGATCTTGGACTTCGACACGCCCGTCGGCATCATCGACACGTTGCCCGCCTCGGCACCGGTGTGGGCGGCGTTACTCAGCGAGCACCTGTCGGACCCGCAGTGGGACTGATGCCGGGGCGGTCGTGCGCCGGGCAGGGGGACGCCCTGGGGTAGTCTCGGTCCATGCTGGTGCTGAGTCGACGCGTGGGAGAACAGATCCTGATCGGCGACGACATCGTCGTCACGATCCTCGACTCCCGGGGCGACGGCGTGCGCATCGGCATCGACGCCCCCCGCTCGACGCGGGTCAACCGCGCCGAGGTGGTCGAGGCCGTCAAGGAGTCGAACGTCGCAGCCACCACGGGTGACGCGGCAGCCGAGGACGAGCTCATCCGGCTCGTGTCCGCGCCCCCGCGCTCCGACCTGGCCTGAGCCAGGCCCGCAGAGCCCCATTTCTTCATCCCCTCCGGCGCGCCCTCGTGCGCGCGCATTCCTCATATCCGCGCGCCCTCGACCGATCTGCTCTCCTGACGGGTAGTCCCACCCGTCGTGAGGTGGAGGGAGTGCGTCAGTGGATGACATTGACGACATCGTTCGGGAGTTCCTGATCGAGAGCTACGAGAACTTGGACCAGCTGGACCAAGACCTTGTCGCGTTGGAGGGTGCACCTGGTTCCCGGGACCTCCTCTCGAGCGTCTTCCGCACGATCCACACCATCAAGGGAACGAGCGGTTTCCTCGCCTTCAGCGACCTCGAGAGGGTCGCGCACGTGGGGGAGAGCCTGCTCGTCGAGCTGCGTGACGGCCGACGCCAGATGGACCACCACACGACCGACGTGCTGCTGCGCATGGTCGACACGATCCGCGACCTGCTCGGTCGCATCGAGTCCACCGGCGCGGAGAGCGGCGTCGAGGTCGACGCGGTCGTCGCGGTCATCCAGGCCGCCCTCGACGGGACGGACCTCGGTGGGACGGACGTGGCCGAGCCGGCTGCCGAGGCCGCGGCTGCGGACATCTCGCCTGCGGACAGCGCGCCTGCGGAGTCCGTGAGTGCAGACGCCGAGCCCGACGTCTCGCCCGTCGTCGTCGTTGCTGCACCGGCTCCGGTTCCGGCTCCGGCACCCGCTCCCGCGGTCGTGCCCGCACTCGCGCTCCCGGCGCCGGCCCCGGCCGACGTCCCCGAAGCATCGGTCTCGCGCGGCACCTCCGACTCCTCGATCCGCGTCGACGTCGACCTCCTCGACGCGCTCATGCGCCAGGTCGGCGAGCTCGTCCTGGTGCGCAACCAGATCGCCCAGCTGGCCGGCTCGGACGCCGAGCCGGAGCTGACCCGGTCCTCCCAGCGCCTCAGCCTCATCGCCTCCGAGCTGCAGGAAGGGGTCATGAAGACCCGCATGCAGCCCATCGACCACATCTGGTCGAAGATGCCGCGGATCGTGCGCGACCTCGCCTCGTCCTGCGGGCGTGAGGTGCGCCTGGACATGGTCGGCGGAGACACCGAGCTCGACCGCTCGCTGCTCGAGTCCGTCAAGGACCCGCTCACCCACCTCGTCCGCAACGCCATCGACCACGGCATCGAAGGCCCCGACGACCGCGTCACGGCCGGCAAGCCCGCCACCGGCGTGCTCACCCTGCGTGCCTATCACGCCGGTGGCCAGGTCATCGTCGAGGTGCGCGACGACGGCGCGGGGATCAACCCCCAGCGGGTCGCCGCCAAGGCGCTCGAACGAGGGCTCAAGACGGTCGAGCAGCTGGAGGCCATGGCCACCGGCGACCTCCTCAACCTCGTCTTCCTGCCCGGCTTCTCGACTGCGGCGACGGTCACGAACGTCTCCGGCCGCGGCGTCGGGATGGACGTCGTGCGGTCCAACATCGAGTCGATCGGCGGCGCGGTCGAGGTGGAGAGCGAGGTCGGTCGCGGCACCACGTGGCGCCTGCGGATCCCGCTGACCCTGGCGATCATGCCGGCGCTCACCGTGCGCAGCGGCGCGGAGATCTACGCCATCCCTCAGGTCAGCCTGCAGGAGCTCGTAGCCCTGGACACGCAGAAGACGCAGGAGGCGATCGAGCACATCGGCACCGCGGAGGTCTACCGCCTGCGCGGGTCGCTGCTGCCGCTCGTGCGCCTCTCCGACGTGCTCGGCCAGCCTCGCGGTGAGGCGGAGTCCGCCGTCATCGCCGTGCTCCAGGCTGACAACCAACGCTTCGGCCTGGTGGTGGACAAGGTCCTCAACAACGAGGAGATCGTCGTCAAGCCTCTCGCCGCGCAGCTGAAGTCCATCGGCATCTTCGCCGGGGCGACCCTCATGGGCGACGGGCAGGTCGCACTCATCCTCGACGTGCAGGCCATCGCCCGCCGCACCCTCACCGGCGAGGTCGCCGACGTCGACCAGCACGCCGCCTCCGGGCGGGCCGTCTCCTCGGTCCCGGTGACCGAGCTGCTCGTGGTGGGCATCGGCTCCGGACGCCGCGTGGCGATCCCGCTCGCGCTGGTGACCCGGCTCGAGCTCATCGCCCCCGACCGCCTGGAGGTGGTGGGTGGCCACGAGGTCATCCAGTACCGCGACGCGATCGTCCCGATCACCCGCCTGGCCCGGACGCTGGGCGCCTACGACGACGACGCAGGCGAGGAGATCCCGCTCGTGGTGTTCACCCGTGGCGGCCGCACGGTCGCGATGGTCGTCTCCGAGATCGTCGAGATCGTCTCCGACGACGGCGCCGAGCGCAGCACGGTCGACGACCGGGGCCTGCTCGGCTCGATCGTCCTGTCCGGACGGGTCACCGAGCTCCTCGACGTCCCGGCCGCCCTGGCCCAGGTCGACCCGCGGTTCTACGACGAGGCCCCCGTGGACCTCACCACCGGCGAGGCCCTGCACGCCGGTTCACGCAGCGCAGAGATGGTGGGTGTCTGATGTCGACCCAGTACGTGACGTTCCGCATCGGTGAGGCGCTCTACGGCGTCGAGGTCATGCGCATCTCCGAGACCCTGGGGCACCACCCCCGCACCCCCGTGCCCCTCGCGCCGGCGGGCATCGCCGGGCTGGTCAACCTCCGCGGCCAGGTCGTCCTCACGGTCGACCTGCGCCCGCGTCTGGGCCTCGCCCCGCTCGCCCCCGACGCCGTGTCGATGATGGTCGTCGTCGAGGTCGACGACGACTCCATCAGCCTGCTCGTGGACGAGGTCGGCGAGGTCCTCACCCTCGACGACGACCAGTTCGAGTCCCCGCCGGACACCCTCGGCGCGGACCTGCGCGAGCTCATCACCGGTGCCTACAAGCTCGAGACCGGCCTGCTGCTCACCCTCGACGTCGACGCGGCCCTCGCCGCCTGAGACCTCGCCCCCTCGAGACCGAGACGCCACGCACGACAACGTCGTAGTGCCCGAGGGCGGCCTGACCACAGGCCGCCCTCACTCCTAGTCACCCTAAGGATCCTCATGGCCATCTCCGCACCCACCCGGCCGCCCGTCGTGTCACCGGCCCCGGACCGCACCGGCGCCGAGGGCGAGTCGACCTCCCCGGTCGTCGCGCCCTCGCCCGTCCGACCGACGGTCCGCTTCGGGATACGCGCACAGATCGGCGCGCTCATCGCTGCCTTCGTCCTCGTCCTGGTGGTGGTCGCGACCATCGCTACCATCGGAACCAGCAGCTTGAGCGACGAGTCCGCCTCGCTGGCCAATGCTCAGGCAGCGGTCTCGCAGCCGATGGACGTCGTCCGCCAGAACCAGCTCAAGGCGCAGATGATCGTCGCCCAGATCGCGGCGTCCCCCGACAAGAGCGCGGCCAACACGTGGTTCGACCAGCAAGCGCTCAACGACGCCGAGACCGACGCCGCGATCACTCACCTCGAGACAGTCCTGGGTGACGACCCCCTCCTGGGAGACTTCGTCGCAAACTTCGAGAAGTGGCGTGTCGCCCGTGACGCGACGATCGTGCCCGCCGCGCTCAAGAACGACGCTGCAGCCTTCATGAAGGTTCAGGAGGAGGTGTCCCAGCCGTTGATCGACGCCTATGTCGCGGACATGGACGCAGCCTCCGAGAAGTTCTTGGCGCACATGCGCACCCTCGCCGACGACGCCGAGAGCACGTCCCAGTCCACCCAGCTGCTGATCTTCCTCGTGAGCTTGGTCAGTGCTGTCCTGACCATCGCCGCGGGCCTCGTGGTGGCGACGTCGATCCGTCGCTCGATCCGCGCGGTCCAGTCGTCATTGCAGGCCATGGCGCGCGGTGACCTCACCGTGCCGGCGACCGTCAGCTCGCGTGACGAGATGGGTGTCATGGCTGCCGACCTCAACGAGGCGAGGGCCAACCTGCGCCTGACCCTCACCGGCGTGGTGGATGTGGCGCGGCACGTCAACGACTCCGCCCAGGACATGGCCGCCGGAGCGCAGCAGATGACCGAGAGCGCACAGGAGTCCAGCGCGCAGATCGGGGTCGTAGCGGCCGCCGCCGAGCAGGTCTCCCGCAACGTCCAGACCGTCGCCGCGGGCGCCGAGGAGATGGGGGCGTCCATCCGCGAGATCGCGACCAACGCCAACGAAGCAACCAAGGTCGCCCAGACCGCGACCACCGTCGCCGAGTCGACCAACCTCACGGTTGCCAAGCTCGGCACGTCGAGCCAGGAGATCGGCAACGTGGTCAAGGTCATCACCTCGATCGCCGAGCAGACCAACCTCCTCGCCCTCAACGCCACCATCGAGGCGGCCCGGGCGGGCGAGGCCGGCAAGGGCTTCGCGGTCGTGGCCTCCGAGGTCAAGGACCTCGCCCAGGAGACGGCGAAGGCGACCGAGGACATCGCACGCCGCGTCGCCGCGATCCAGGTGGACACCGCCTCGGCGGTCGAGGCGATCGCGGAGATCTCGACCATCATCGCCACGATCAACGACTACCAGCTGACGATCGCCTCCGCGGTCGAGGAGCAGACGGCCACCACGAACGAGATGACGCGGTCGGTCGGAGAAGCCGCGACCGGGTCCGGCGAGATCGCAGCCACCATCTCCGGGGTCGCGGTCACCGCCGAGACGTCGAACGGTGTCGTCCTCGACATGAGCGTGCGGGTGCGCGAGCTCGCGGCGATCGCCGACGAGCTGCGCCTCAAGGTCTCAAGCTTCACGTACTGAGCCTGCGACGTCCCCCGTGCGGCGACGTCCTCCGGCGTCCCGCACGTCCTACTCACGACCGAGGTCAACGATGAGCTCTGTACGGTCCCTGTTCTCCGCCACCGCCCTCGCCACCCGGCGCCGGTGGCCCGTCCCGCGTCGCCGCGGCACGGGTCGCCCGCGGTGGACTGGTCTGCGTCGGCGCGCCCCAGGGCGCAGCGCCGCGGAGCCGATCGCCCCCAGCGGGTCCCCGGGCCGGCGCAGGCGCTGGACCGATCTGTCGATCGTCACGAAGATCATGGTGGCGGTCTCGGTCATGGCCGTCGCAGCGGTGCTGGCCGGGCTGGCCGGAGCCGTATCTCTCGCACAGGTGGACCGCCAGGCCGCCGAGCTCTACGACCACGACGTCGTGCCGATGGAGATGCTCTCCACCTTCCAGCAGGGCTTCCAGGCGGACCGTGCCCGGATCATCCAGTACGGGGTCGCCGACGAGGCCAAGCGTGAGGTGCTGCGCACCGAGCTCAAGGACAGCCTCGAGGAGCTGGAAGGGCTCATCGCGAGGTACTCGGCGTTCTCGATCGTGGCCAAGGACGCGGACACGGTGGCCTTCGGTCTGCGCAACTACCACTCGACCGCCCGGGCCGGGCTGTTCCCGCTGTCCTACGGCGCGGACCTGACCGCCTACGGCGCCTACGTCGAGGCGACGATCCAGCCGCTGAGCGCGGCCGTCGTCGACCCGGTCCAACGGGAGATGGCGGCGCACTCGGCCAGGGTGGCCGAGCGCTCGGCGCAGATCCACGACGCGAGCGTGCGCTCCACCTGGACGATCGTTGCAGCCACGGTGGTGGGAGCGCTGTCAGCGATGATCCTGGCGACCCTGGTGGCTCGGTCTGTGCGTGCCCGGTTGCGTGACGTGCAGAGCGCAGTGACCTCGCTGGGTGAAGGGGACCTCACTGCGCGGTCGCAGGTCACCGGTCGCGACGAGGTCGGTGTGCTGGCCCAGTCGCTGAGCACCGCACAGGACAACCTGCGCGCCCTGGTAACCAAGGTCGCCGCGGCCTCGGCCACGGTGCGGGAGGCTGCGGCTGACCTGTCGCAGGCCAACGAGTCGGTGGCCCGGGAGGCGCAGCAGACGAGCGCCCAGGCCGGCGCCGTCGCCACAGCCGCCGGCGAGGTGAGCGCGAGCGCGCAGACGGCAGCGGCCGGCGCGGAGCAGATGGGGGCCTCCATCCGGGAGATCGCCACCAACGCTCATGCCTCCGCCGACGTCGCCCGTGGCGCCTCGGCCGTGGCCCACTCCGTCCAGCAGAGCATCACCGAGCTCAGCGAGTCGAGCGAGCGGATCGGCGGGGTGGTCGTGGCGATCACCAAGATCGCGGCCCAGACGAACCTGCTCGCGCTCAACGCAACCATCGAGGCCGCGCGCGCCGGTGAGGCCGGCCGCGGCTTCGCCGTCGTCGCCGGGGAGGTCAAGGACCTCGCCGGGGCCACCGGGCAGGCGACCGAGGAGATCATCGCCCGGGTGGAAGCCATCCGGGCCGGGGCGGCTGCCGCTGCGGCCTCCGTCGCCGAGATCGCCCGGATCATCGAGTCCGTGGACGGGTACCAGGTGACGATCGCCTCCGCCGTCGAGGAGCAGACCGCGACCACCGCGGAGATGGCACGCAGCGTGGGAGAGGCCGCACACCGCTCAGGAGACATCGCCGAGACGATCACCGGGGTCGCCCGGGCCGCAGAGACGTCGAGCGAGATCGTCGACCGGATGGGCGTGAGCGTGGAGCACCTGCAGCGCACCTCGGTCGAGCTGGACGGACAGGTCGCGCAGTTCGCGTTCTGACCGACCACGGTCCTGATCCGAGCCCGCAGCAGGCGGGCGAGGGGCGGGACGACCGGGATCACACCGGGCGCGTGACGGCACATCCTCACACCTGAGCCGTGCGTGCCGATAGGAAGACAGCTTTGCCGGTCCGGCCGCACCACTGCGGCTGGATCTCGATGTCCGACAGCAGGAGTTGAGCACGATGCAGTGGTTCTGGAATCGCCCCGTGGGCGTGAAGTTCTCCGCACCCCTGGTGCTCATGGGAGTCGTCTTCGCCGTCGTCGGCGGCCTGGGCGCGCTCGCCCTGCGCAGCTCCGCCGACAATCTCCGTGTGGTCTCTCAGGAGCCCGACGTCGCTGCGGCGGAGATCCTCGCCTCCGCGGCCGAGGCGGAGGCCAGCAGGACCTTCATGATCCTCGCGGTGGCCTTCGTCGTCGGGGCAGTCCTCTGCGCCGTCCTGACTATCGCCGTCAACCGCCGGGTGCGCCGCTCCATCGCCGACCTGCGTCGCTCGATCGACCAGCTCGCTGCCGGTGACCTCACCCACGACGTCGCGCTCGTCGACCACGACGAGCTGGGGTCCATCATCGAGTCCTTCAACGGTGCCCGGGCGGCTCTGCGGAGCACGCTCACCGACGTCGTCGGCGCGGCACGCACGGTGGCGCTGAAGTCAGCCGACCTCGCTGCGGCGAACGACCAGGTGGCTGGCGGCGCCGCCCAGACAAGCGAGCGTGCCGACCTCGCAGCGGCCGCCGCCGAGACGGTCGACACGCACGTGAACACGATCGCGGCAGGCGCCGAGCAGATGGGCATCTCCATCCGGGAGATCGCCACCAACGCCAACCAGGCCGTCAAGGTCGCGAGCCAGGCGGTCGAGTTCTCCAACTCGACCGCGACCACCGTCGGCGCGCTGGGGGAGTCCTCCCAGGCCATCGGCGACGTCGTCAAGGTCATCACGAGCATCGCCGCCCAGACGAACCTGCTGGCGCTCAACGCGACCATCGAGGCCGCGCGCGCCGGAGAAGCCGGCAAGGGCTTCGCGGTCGTGGCCAGCGAGGTCAAGGACCTCGCCGCGGAGTCCGGGCGGGCCGCGGAGGACATCGCCCGCCGGATCACGCAGGTGCAGTCCCAGACCCGCTCGGCTGTCGCCGCCATCGGCGAGATCTCCGCGATCATCGCGAGCATCAACGACTTCCAGCTCACCATCGCCTCGGCGGTCGAGGAGCAGACCGCCACCACCAACGAGATGTCGCGCAGCGTGACCGAGGCGGCCACCGGTGCGGGGGAGATCGCCACGAACATCACTGGCGTCGCCTCCGCGGCCGCCGCCACCTCTGACGTGGTCACACACGTGGGCGCAGCCGTCGCCGAGCTGGCCGCCACGTCCACCGACCTGCGCCAGCGGGTCGCGCACTTCACGATCTGATGACCCAGGACGCAGACCTGACTGACCAGGGCGCGGGAGCAGGCTCATGACCATCCGCGTCCTGGTGGTCGACGACTCGGTCGTCATCCGCCGACTCGTGGTGCAGGCTCTGGAGAGCGACCCCGAGGTCGAGGTCGTGGCGACGGCGGCGAACGGCAAGCTGGCCCTGGCCAAGGTCGACCAGTACGCCCCGGACGCGGTGACGATGGACATCGAGATGCCCGAGCTCGACGGCGTCGAGGCGGTCCGTGAGCTGCGCAAGCGCGGTCACCGGATGCCGATCATCATGTTCTCCACCCTCACCGAGCGCGGTGCCACCGCGACCCTGGACGCCCTGTCCGCCGGTGCCTCGGACTACGTCGCGAAGCCGTCCAACGTCGGCAGCATCAGCGAGTCGCTTGCTGCGGTCGCCGACCAGCTCATCCCGAAGATCCGCGCGCTGGTACCCCCGCAGCGACGGAGTCCCGGGACGGCGCCCGCGCGCTCGGTCGCCCCGGTGCGCGCAGCCACCATGGCCCGGCCGGTCGCCCAGCTGCGCCAGGACATCCGGCGCCACCCCATCCGCGCCGTCGTCCTGGGCTGCTCCACCGGAGGCCCCGAGGCGCTGTCCCGGGTGATCGAACGCTTCACCGCACCGCTGCCGGTCCCCATGCTCGTCGTCCAGCACATGCCCGCGGTGTTCACCCGACAGCTGGCCGGCCGCCTGGACCGCCTCGGACCCTCCCAGGTCTACGAGGCCCAGGACGGTCAGCCGCTGGTGCCGGGCGGCATCTACATCGCCCCGGGCGACACGCACCTCCAGGTCGAGGGCAAGCCGGGCCGGCTGCGGGCGCGGATCACGCACACCCCACCGGTGAACTTCTGCCGTCCTTCGGTCGACGTCCTCTTCCGCTCCGCCCTCGACGTGGTGGGCCCGGACCTGCTCGCGGTGATCCTCACCGGGATGGGCGCGGACGGCAAGGCCGGTGCCGGGGCCATCGCGGAGGCGGGCGGGACCGTCGTCGTGCAGGACGAGCAGAGCTCGGTCGTGTGGGGGATGCCCGGGTCCACGGCCACCGCGGGCTTCGCCCACCGCATCCTGCCGGTCCTGGAGATCGGCCACGCCGTCACGGGCCTCGTGAAAGCCAGCTCCACCATCAACGAGGTAACCCGATGAGCCTGACCGCAGAGACCTTCACCTTCGTCGCGGACCTCGTCCGCCGGCGCAGCGCGATCCACCTGGCCCCGGGCAAGGAGTACCTCGTCGAGAGCCGCCTGATGCCGTTGGCGCGGCGCCGCGGTGTGAGCGTGGACGACTACGTGCGCCAGCAGCGCGTGGCCCCCAACCTGCTCGACGCCGAGCTGATCGTCGAGGCGCTGACCACGAACGAGACCAGCTGGTTCCGTGATGCGCTGCCCTTCCAGGCGCTCACCGAGCACATGCTGCCCGAGGCGGTCGCGGCCCTGCCGGCCGGTGCGCCGCTGCGCATCTGGTCGGCTGCCTGCTCGACCGGCCAGGAGCCGTACTCGATCGCCATGACCGTGCAGGAGCAGCTCGCGGCCTCGCGCCGGGTGGAGATCACCGCGACGGACCTGTCGGGGGAGGTCCTCGCCAAGGCCGAGCGGGGGGTCTACTCCCAGCTCGAGATCAACCGCGGGCTCCCGGTGACCTTCCTGGTCAAGCACTTCACCAAGCAGGGCGCCGAGTGGGCGATCGGCGACGACGTGCGCTCGATGGTGCGCTTCAGCAAGCACAACCTCCTCTCGCCGCCGCCACTGGGCGGACCTTTTGACATCGTCTTCCTGCGCAACGTCCTCATCTACTTCGACGTGGACGTCAAGCGAGACATCTTGCGGCGTCTGCGGATGGCGATGCGTCGTGGCGGGTTCCTCGTCCTGGGGGCCGCCGAGACCACCGTCGGCGTCGACGACGCGTGGACCCGGGTCCAGGTGGGCCGTAGCTCGATCTATCAGAACTCAGGGAGCGCAGCATGAAAGCACTGGTCATCGATGATTCTCGGACCATGCGCCGGATCGTGGCGTCGGTCCTCACCGGTCTCGGCTACGAGATCGTCGAGGCAGGCGACGGTCAGCAGGCCCTGGACGCCCTCGCGGCTGCTGGGGACGCGCACGGCTTCGACCTCGCGTGCATCGACTGGAACATGCCGGTGATGGACGGCCTGACCTTCGTCACCAAGGTCCGGGAGAACCGGGACTGGCGCGGCATCACCTTGATGATGGTCACCACGGAGAGCGAGCACGGGCAGATCGTGCGCGCGCTGGCCGCCGGGGCGCACGAGTACCTCATCAAACCGTTCACCCCGGATGCGCTCCGGGACAAGCTGGAGCTGCTCGGGCTGCTCCCGATCGAGGAGTTGGCATGAGCACCACACTGGTAGCCGTCGGCAGGGACCAGATCCTGACCATCACGCAGGACGTCTTCGCGGCGATGATCGACGGCGGCGAGGTGCTGGTCACCGAGCAGGAGGGGCCGGCGGGAGACTTCGCCGACCCGGTCTGCGCCTGGGTGGACATGACCGTCGAGCTGCTCGGGCTCGGCGCGCGCGCCGTCGTGCGGACCGAGACGGCGGCCGCGCACGAGCTCACGCGGGCGCTGCTCATGATGGGCCCGGACGAGGCCGTGGGCCCCGAGGACCTCGTCGACGCCTTCGGTGAGCTCGCCAACGTCGTGGGCGGCAACGTGAAGTCGCTGCTGGCGGCCCCGGCCGTGCTCAGCCTGCCCACGGTCGCCGCGCACCCACCGGAGCTGGCCCAGAGCCAGTTCATGCAAGACCTCACCGTCGACTGGCGCGGGTACACCCTGGTGGTCTCGCTGTGGTTGATCGGCTGAGCCGCGAGGCTCCGCCGGAACGACGTCGGCTGCGCGGCGATCCTGTCGCGTGGCTGAGACAAGCTGTTGAACTGAAACAAGGGAGGGAACCCCATGTACGTCCTCGTCGCCGATGACAGCCGTGTCATGCGCCAGATCGTGATCCGCACGCTGCGCCAGGCCGGCTACGACTGGAAGATCATCGAGGCTGCTGACGGTCAGGAGGTCTACGACCTGGCGCTCGCAGAGCAGCCCGATCTGATCCTCTCCGACTGGAACATGCCCAACGCCACCGGGATCGAGGCGCTGACCGCTCTGCGTCAGGCCGGGTGTGACATCCCCTTCGGGTTCGTCACCTCCGAGGGCTCTCAGGAGATGCGCGACCAGGCCGAGGCCGCCGGCGCGCTGTTCCTCGTCGCCAAGCCGTTCACCGCGGAGTCCTTCCGCGAGGTCCTCGAGCCGGTCCTGGCATGAGCACCACGCCGTTGCCCAACGCCCTGCAGACCCGTGAGGTCGTGGAAGGGCTGCTCGGACGCGAGATGACCGTGCTCACCGGTGGTCCGATGGTCGACCCGGCCGGGCCCGGCGGAGCGGTCGTCGCCGAGTACGTCTCCGACCAGATGCGCCTGGCGGCGCTCGTGGTCATGGACCTGCCGATGGCCGCGCGGGCGGGCGCCGCGATCGCCCTCATGCCCTCCAGCGCCTCGGAGGCGGCTGTCGCCGACGGCGAGCTGACCGACGTGCTGCTGGAGAACGCCGGGGAGATCCTCAACGTCCTGGCGTCGCTGTTCAACGCCGACGGCGCCCCGCACCTGCGGCTCAACGCCGTGCACGCGCCCAACACGTCGCTGCCCACGGACGTCGCTCCCTGGGTGATGGCCTATGTGGCCCGCATCGACCTCGAGTGCGAGATCACCGGCTACGGTCCCGGGAGTCTCTCGGTGCTCGTGCTCTGACACGTCATCGCCGCAGTCGCCCTGCCGCCCTCGCGCGGCTGAGTGTGGCTGAGTGCGGTCGACCCGCTGCCTGACGTCCGGCTGCGGGTCGACCGCACTGGTCGGTGCACCCGGATGCGGTCAGGCGGGCGGGGTGCCGGCGTCGTCGGGCAGGTCGATGACGACGTCGCGGGTCTCGGCGACGGCGCGATAGCGGCGGCGGTTGGTGTGCTCCCACACGAGGGCGAGCAGCCCGAGGCCCAGTCCGGTCGCGCAGACCACGAGCTTGCTCGCGACGTCGGCGTCGACGGTCAGCGCGAGGACCACGAGGACGATGATGGCCACGATCCACAGGGCGATGCCCACCACGATGGTGCGTCGGAGGTCCACCTGGAGGGGCTGCGGGCCGGGACGGCGCCGCTCCGGGTGGAGGAAGAGATCAAACATGGAGCGCACATCCCCACCCTAGTGGGCTGATCCGCCCTCGGGGGCGTACTTCTACCAGATGTGCGGGTGATGTGCGAGGGGAGTGGCGTCGGCGCGTCCGAGAATCGGGCACAATATTTCTCATGGCGAACACCCAGACCATTGACAAAGCGCCGCCTAAGGGCGCAATTGACCGTTTCTTCAAGATCACCGAACGTGGCTCGTCCATCGGGTCGGAGATCCGCGGAGGCCTCGTAACCTTCTTCGCGATGAGCTACATCATCGTGCTCAACCCGATCATCCTCGGCAACGTGGCAGACGGCACCGGTCAGTTCCTCGGCGGAGGTGACGGCCCGAACATCGCGATGATCGCCGCCGCGACCGCTCTCATCGCCGGTGTGCTGTCGATCGCCATGGGCCTGGTGGCCAACTTCCCGCTCGCGCTGGCCGCGGGCATGGGGCTCAACGCGGTGGTCGCCTACTCGATCGCCAGCCTGCCGGACATGACCTGGGCCGATGCCATGGGCATCGTCGTCCTCGAGGGTCTGATCATCTTGCTGCTCGTCCTCACCGGGTTCCGCGAGGCCGTCTTCAAGGCCGTCCCGGCTGAGCTCAAGGCCGCGATCAGCGTCGGCATCGGTCTGTTCATCGCCTTCGTCGGCATGGTCGACGCCGGCTTCGTGCGGATCCCCGCCTCCCTGTCCACCCCGGTCGAGCTCGGCATCGCCGGGTCCATCTCCGGCTGGCCGCTGGCCATCTTCGTCTTCGGTCTGTTCACCTCGATCGTCCTCATGGTCCGCAAGGTCAAGGGCGCCATCCTCATCTCCATCGTCGCCTCGACCGTGCTCGCCGTGATCATCGAGGCCGTCGCGAAGATCGGCGGCATGTTCGGTGCCGACGGCTCCACCAACCCGTCCGGCTGGAAGCTCAACGTCCCGACCGCGCCGGACAGCATCGTCTCGGTCCCTGACTTCTCCCTGCTCGGTCAGTTCTCGCTCTTCGGCTCCTTCGAGAAGATCGGCGCCGTCGCGGTCATCCTGCTCGTCTTCTCGCTGCTGCTCGCTGACTTCTTCGACACCATGGGCACCATGGTGGCCGTGGGCACCGAGGCCGGTCTCGTCGACAAGGACGGCGAGCTGCCCAAGACCCGCCAGATCCTCGTCGTCGACTCTGTCGCCGCGATGGCCGGTGGCATGGGTGGTGTGTCCTCGAACACCAGCTACGTCGAGTCCGCCGCGGGTGTCGGCGACGGTGCGCGCACCGGTCTGGCCTCCGTGGTCACCGGTATCGCCTTCCTGCTCGCCACGCTCTTCGCCCCGATCGTGGAGATGGTGCCCTCCGAGGCCGCCACCCCCGCGCTCGTGGTCGTCGGTTTCCTCATGTTCATGCAGATCTCCGGCATCGACTGGAAGAACTACGAGGTCGCCATCCCGGCCTTCCTGACGATCGTCATCATGCCGTTCACGTACTCGATCTCCGCCGGCATCGGCGCGGGCTTCGTGGCCTTCGTGCTCATCAAGGTGTTCGTGGGCAAGATCAAGGTCATCCACCCCCTCATGTGGGTCGCTGCCGCCATGTTCGTGCTCTACTTCGTGCGCGGCCCGCTGGCCGACGCCGTGGGCGCCTTCTGATCGAGCACGCCCCTGCGGGTCTGACGTAAGGTCAGCCCGTGACGCCGAGCCACATCTACCGCCTGACCAACCAGCTGCAGCACTATGCCTGGGGGTCCACGACGGCTATCCCCGCCCTCCTCGGAGCGGTCGGGGACGGCCGTCCGGTCGCGGAGATGTGGCTCGGCGCGCATGCGCTCGGCCCCTCGATGGCCGACGCCGTGCCCGCCCCGGACGCGACGCCCGGGCCGCGCGCCCTCCCGGACCTGCTCCGCGCAGAGCCGGACCGCCTGCTCGGGCGCTCCGTCGTCGAGGCCTACGGCCCCCGCCTGCCCTACCTGCTCAAGGTCCTCGCCGCGGCGGAGCCGCTGTCCCTGCAGGTGCACCCCAAGCCGCACGTGGCACGTGCCGGGTACTCCCACGAGAACGCCGCCGGGCTGGCTCTGGAGGCCGCCGAGCGCAACTTCAAGGACGACCAGCACAAGCCCGAGATGCTCGTGGCGCTGACGCCCTTCGAGGGGTTGTGCGGATTTCGTCGCCCGGCGCGCATCCTCGCTCTCCTGGACGGTCTCGACGGCGACACGGTCGCCCAGATGCGCTCCGCCCTCCAGGCTCGGCCCACCGCTGACGGGGTCCGTGCCGCCTTCGAGGTGGCCCTCGCCGCCCGTGAGGGTGACTGCACCGCGGACCTGACCTGCACGATCGACTCGATCCGCGCCCGGCTCGATCGGGGGGAGTCCACCTCCCGCGGGGACCAGACGGCCGTCGACCTGGCCAAGTCCTTCCCGGGCGACCCCGGCGCGCTCGTCTCGCTCATGCTCAACAGGGTCTCCCTCGCGCCGGGCCAGGCGGTGTTCCTGGGTGCGGGGGAGGTGCACGCCTACCTGTCGGGGGTCGGCATCGAGATCATGGCGAGCTCGGACAACGTGCTGCGCGCCGGGCTGACGGCCAAGCGGGTCGACGTCGACGTGCTGCTGCGCTGCGCCTCCTTCGTGCCGCGCCCGCCCGAGCACCCCGTGCTGCGTGCCGAGCCGGGGGGCCTCACCGGCTACCGGCCTCCCGTGGAGGAGTTCGCCCTGGTCTATGGCGAGGTCCGTGGCGAGGCGCTCATCACGCACACCGGCCCGCGGATCGCGCTGTGCCTGGACGGAGAGCTGGAGATCCACGGTCTCCTCGGTCCGGTCGTGCGGGTGGCGCAGGGGGAGTCCGTCTTCGTCGGGCACGACGCCGGGCAGGTCACCTTGGTGGGGGCAGGCTCGGTCGTGGTGGCGTACGTGCCATACGCCTGACCAGGTAGCGGACACCCGACCCAGACCCTTGTCGTTACCCAAGGTAATGAGTTAAGGTAAGGGGTATGAGTGAATCGGACCCCTGCACCCCTGGAACGCTCGGTGGGCAGCTGCGGGTCTCGCTCCAGCGCATCGCGCGCAAGCTCCGCGCGCAGCGCGGTGAGGCTGATCTCACCGACGGTCAGTTCGCTGTCCTGGCCTCCATCAAGCGCCACGGACCCATGACCCCCGGTGCCCTCGCCGAGCACGAGAACATCCGCCCGCCGTCGATGACACGGACCGTGAACACTCTCGTCGACCTGGGGCTGGTCGCCAAGGCCAGCCACGAGAGCGACAAGAGGCTCGTCGTCGTCGAGCTCACCGAGGCCGGGCTCAACGAGATTGCGGTGACCAGGCGGCGTCGTGACGCCTGGTTGACCAAGAAGCTGGGTCAGCTGACCCCTGAAGAACGGCAGACGCTTGCCGACGCGAGCGAGCTGCTCACGAGGATCGCCAGTCAATGAGTCCCACCTTCGCCTCCCTGAGGTACTACAACTACCGCCTGTGGTTCGGCGCCGCCCTCGTGGCCAACGTCGGTACCTGGATGCAGCGTGTCGCCCAGGACTGGCTCGTGCTCACGGTGCTCACCGACCACTCCGGGGTGGCCGTCGGTGTGGTGACCGCACTGCAGTTCGCGCCTGTGCTGTTCCTCTCTGCATGGGCGGGCGTCGTCTCCGACCGGGTCGACCGGCGCAAGCTGTTGATGTTCACCCAGACGGCGCTGGGCGTGCTCGCCCTCGCCCTCGGTCTGCTGGTGCTCTCCGGCAAGGCGGAGCTGTGGCACGTCTACATCTTCGCGACGCTGCTCGGGTGCGTGACCGCCTTCGACAACCCGGTGCGTCAGACCTTCGTCGCCGAGATGGTCCCGGCCGAGAAGCTCTCCAACGCCGTCGGCCTCAACTCCGCGGGCTTCAACGCCGCGCGCCTGGTGGGGCCTGGCCTCGCCGGTCTGCTCATCGCGGCCTTCGGCCCGGGCTGGATGTTCGTCATCAACGGCCTGACCTTCGCCGCGGTGATCTTCGCCATGACGCGGATGCGCGTCGACGAGCTCAACCGGCTCCCGATCGCCCCGCGCGCCAAGGGACAGATCCGCGAAGGGATGCGCTACGTCAAGAACCGCACCGACATCATCGTCATCATGGTGGTCGTCTGCGTGGTCTCGACCTTCGGCCTGAACTTCCAGCTGACGTCGGCGGTCATGGCGACCGAGGAGTTCGGCAAGGGTGCGGGGGAGTACGGGGTGCTCGGGTCGATCCTGGCGATCGGGTCGCTGGCCGGCGCCCTGCTCGCCGCGCGCCGCGAGCGCCCGCGAGTGCGCCTGGTCATCGGGTCGGCCTTCGCCTTCGGCGTGGCCGCTGGAGCGATGGCGCTCATGCCGACGTACCTCACCTACGCCCTGGCCAGCATCCCCGTCGGTTTCGCGAGCCTGACCATGATGACCGCGGCCAACAGCACCATCCAGATGACCACGGACCCGCAGATGCGCGGCCGGGTCATGGCGCTCTACATGATGGTCTTCATGGGCGCGACGCCCATCGGTTCGCCCATCGTGGGGTGGATCGCCGAGGCCTTCGGACCACGCTGGTCGATCGGCATCGGGTCGATCACCGCGATCCTGGTGGCCGTGGGCGCCGCGATCTGGACTCGTCGTAACTGGGAGTACACGGTGAAGTACCAGATGTTCCACCGCCCCCACGTCGAGGTCACCTACGCCACCCCCGGCGCCCTCCCCGCAGGCCCGGCCCGCCCCGACGAGCCCCGCAAGCGCCGCGAGGTCGCCGACGGCCTAGGCGTCCAAGAAGCCAAAGACCGCACCACCATCGCCTGACCCGCCCCACCCGACCCGATCCGCCCCTCTCCCGAACTCCCCCTCCCGAACTCGTGCGCCATCCGCCGAACTCGTGAACCGTTTGCCGAACTCGTGCGCCAGGGCCGTCTGAATCTGGCGCAAGACTGCTCACTCACGAGTTCGGCGTCCGCTTCACGAGTTCGTGGGGGCTGCTGGTCAGCGGGAGGCGCGACGGCGTTGCTGTGAGCGGAGGGCTTCCCAGAGGCGGGTGACGACGGCGTCGGGCTGGTGGAGGTCCTCCCACATGACGCGGACGACGAGCCACCCACGCTCCTCCAAGGCGTCCTGACGCCGCTTCTCCTGGTAGAACGCCGCTCCACCATCCCCGCCCTCGTACTTGACCCGCCCGTCGAACTCGACCGCCACCTTGGACTCCGACCAGCCCAGGTCGACGTACTTGAGCCCGAGGTGCGTGTGGACCGGGATCTGCAGCTCGAGCGCGGGCAGGCCTCCGTGCGCGGCGACGAGGCGCAGCCACGACTCCCCGGGGGACTCCGCTCTCCCGTCAGCAAGAGACAGCACGTCGCGGGCGCGGCAGATCCCGCGCCGCCCGGCTGCGAGGCGGAGCGACTCGGCGAGGTCCTCGACCGTCAGCCCGCGTCGCAGCGCCGAGTCGGCGATGACCACGGCCCGGTGCGGGGGCAGCAGACGGGCGCAGTCGACGACTGTGCGCCCCAGCGTGGTGACCGGATAGCCGTCCACGATGCAGACTTCGCCCGCCGTGAGCGTCACCGAGTGGCGCCGCACATCGGGATGCGCTCCGCGCTGCTGGTTGTGGCGCTGCACGAGGTGGACCTGCCCGTCCAGGCCGACGGCGTCGCAGCCCCAGATGAGCGCGGCGGACTCTGCGTAGAACCAGTGCTCGGTGCGCAGACCGGCGTGCACGGCCGCGATCGTCGCGGTCGACTGAGCCCGTGCGGCGAGCCCGGTGCTCTTGGACGGCCCCGGTGGCCGGACCCAGGACCACCCTCGATAGAGCGGCGTGACCGTTCCCGGACGATAGGGCCGCCGCGGCGACCCGGGCGCGAGGATGGTGGGCGCGAGGCCCTCGAAGGGTCGCGGCGGCAGCGGAAGGAGAGTGCGCATCCACCTACGGTGCGCCGCACACCCTCGAGCGAGCCCCGGCGTCGGGCACACGGTGCACGACGCCGCCCCCGCCCGCCCTGTGCACAACCCGTACCCACCTGCACCCGCACCCGTGCCCACCCCTCCCCGAACTCGTGAAGCGATCCGCGAACTCGTGAGCCAGGCCCGGGACCGCCCCGAGAAACGGCCCTCGCTCACGAGTTCGGCTGAAGGGTCACGAGTTCGGCGGGTGGTTCACGAGTTCGGCGGAGAGGGCGGGGTCGGCCCGGGGAGGGGAGAGGGTGGGTTCGGCCAGGGAGGGCGGAGACCGGAGCGGGAGTGCCGCGGGGTCAGGCCAGGTGCTCGATGATGTAGTCGATCGAGGCGGTCAGTGCCTGGACGTCGCTCGGCTCGACGGCGGGGAACATCGCCACGCGCAGCTGGTTGCGGCCCAGCTTGCGGTACGGGTCCACGTCGACGACGCCGTTCGCGCGCAGCACGCGCGAGATGGCCGCTGCGTCGATCGAGTCGTCGAAGTCGATGGTGCCAACGACCGTGGAGCGGGTGGCCGGGTCGGCCACGAAGGGGGTCGCGAAGCTGTGGCTCTCGGCCCAGGAGTACAGGTGCCCGGCCGACTCTGCGGTCCGTGCGGCAGCCCACGCGAGACCGCCCTGGGCGAGCATCCAGTCGATCTGCTCGGCGAGCAGGAAGAGCGTGGCGATGGCCGGGGTGTTGAGCGTCTGGTGCGCGCGCGAGTTCGTCACCGCGTTCTGCAGGGACAAGAACTCCGGGATCCACCGGTCGCTCGCGTGGATCTCGGCGATCCGCTCGATCGCCGCCGGCGAGGTGACAGCGAGCCACAGCCCGCCGTCGGAGGCGAAGGACTTCTGCGGCGCGAAGTAGTAGACGTCGGTCTCGGCGACGTCGACCGCGAGCCCGCCGGCCCCCGACGTCGCGTCGATGAGCGTCAGCGCCCCGGCCTCGGCGGACCCGGGCACCCGGCGCACCAGCGCCATCGCCCCGGTGGAGGTCTCGTTGTGCGCCCAGGCGTAGACGTCGGCGTCGGCGACGAGCTCGGGCAGCACGGCCGTCCCGGCCGGGCTGGACGTGATGGCCGACGCCGCCAGGAAGGGTGCGCTCGTGGTGGCCTGGGCGAACTTGGACCCGAACTCTCCGAAGGTGGCGTGCGCCGCGCGCTCGCGGACCAGGCTGAAGGTCGCAGCGTCCCAGAACGCGGTCGAGCCGCCGTTGCCGAGCAGGATCTCGTAGCCGTCGGGCAGCGAGAACAGCTCGGCCAGACCGGACTGCACGCGCGCCACGAGGTTCTTGACCGGGGCCTGGCGGTGGGAGGTCCCCATGAGGGATCGACCGGTCGCGGCGAGCGCTGCGAGCTGGGCGTCACGGACCTTCCCTGGGCCGGCGCCGAAGCGGCCGTCGGCGGGCAGGAGGTTGGCGGGAATAGTGAGGTTCTCGGTCACGCTGCACACCTTACGCGTTCGCCCGCGAGGTACGCGCTGGCCTGCGTACAGGAGAGATAAGGTGGGCGTAGATACGTGTGAACGACGCTGCTTGGCGTCGCTCGAGGCCATCTGACGCACTGGAGGACCGCGTGAGCGACCTGATCGACACCACCGAGATGTACCTGCGGACGATCTACGAGCTGGCAGAAGAAGGAATCATCCCGCTGCGCGCGCGTATCGCCGAGCGCCTGGGTCACTCGGGCCCCACCGTCTCTCAGACCGTTGCGCGGATGGAGCGTGACGGTCTGGTCGTCGTCAGCGGCGACCGCCACCTCGAGCTCACCGAGGTGGGCCACAACAAGGCGATGCGGGTCATGCGCAAGCACCGCCTCGCCGAGCGTCTGCTCACCGACGTCATCGGCCTGGACTGGGAGTTCGTCCACGAGGAGGCCTGCCGCTGGGAGCACGTGATGAGCGACCGGGTCGAGAAGCGTCTGGTGGACCTGCTGGATCACCCGAGCTTCTCCCCGTACGGCAACCCGATCCCCGGGCTGGCCGAGCTCGGCGACGCCGCCCCCGAGGTGGGATTCCTCGACGGCGTGCTGTCCCTCCCGGCCTTCGTCGCCCGCTCCGCGGTCGAGGCGGGCCCCCTGCCCGACGCCGTCCCGATGGTCGCCACGGTCGCTCGCCTGGGCGAGCCGCTGCAGACCGACGTGGAGCTGCTGGGGCGTCTCGCGGCCGCCGGGGTCAAGCCCGGAGGGGTGATTCGCATCGAGTCTCTCGAGCGTGGAGCAGGCATCTCGGTGACCTCTGAGGGCGCAGATGTGGTGCTTGACCTGCCCGAGGAAGTCTCGCGGCACATCTTCGTGGCGCGCTGACCGCACCAACACGCAGAAACTCGTCGTAATCAGAACGTGACATCCGGTGTTCACCTGATGTACCTTCGACTTGCTTCCTCGGATTAACCGCCGGGGAAGTGCTTGAGCGGACGCCAAACCCTGCCACCGCTCAAGGTTGCCTACAACCCGCTGGCAGGGACGGGGGACCCAAATCTGGGCGCTGCTCGCAGCGTCCTTGGGGTGAAGCCCTACGAACTCCGGTTCGCAGGGCCGGGTGTACTCCTACCCGAACCCGACAGCTGACCTCGCAGGCGTATTGGAGCAAACATGACTTCTAGCACCACTCGTGCCCGCCACCGCGCGGCACGGCGGCCGATCACGCCGCTGACGATGCTGGCAAGCGCTGCGTCCGACAACGTCATCTCTGTCGGCAAGCGTTCAGCCATCGTCGCTGCATCCTCGGGACTCCTTGTCTCGCTGATGGCAGCAGCCCCCGCCTCCGCAGCGAACATCACCAGTGATGCAGCGGTCGCCTCGGTCGACGTCGCAGCTCTCGCCTCCGAGGCGCGCGCCGCACTGAGCACCGCACCCACCGTCACGGTCGCGGCCGACGCGTCCTGGACCGTGGAGCAGACCGAGATCTCGGTCACCCCGGCTCCTGAGCCCGTCAAGGTCGTCACGCCGACGCGTACGGCGGTTGCCGCCTCGCGGACCGCCGAGCGCACCTCCCCGGCTGCGGCGACCTCTACGGCCACCGCCACCGCAGCTGCGACCACCGAGGCGGCTCCGGCCGTCCAGGCTGCTGCTCCGGCGACCGCAGCACCCGCCTCCGCAGCGGGCAGCTCCATCATCGACATCGCCAGCCGTTACGTGGGCGTCCCGTACGTCTCCGGTGGGTCCACCCCCAACGGTTTCGACTGCTCGGGCTTCACGTCTTACGTCTTCGCCCAGGCCGGCATCTCTCTGCCGCGCACCTCGGGTGAGCAGCGCAACGCCGGCACGGTCATCTCCCGTGACCAGGCTCAGCCGGGCGATCTGATCTTCTCGCCTGGACACATCGCGATCTACGCCGGTGGCAACACCCAGATCGACGCGCCGCGCCCCGGCAAGACGATCCAGTTCCGCGACATCTGGCAGTCGAACCCGGTCTTCATCCGGATCGGCTGAACCAGTAGCACCGTGCATGAGTGAAGAACCCGAGCCGCCCAGCGGCTCGGGTTCTTTGCGTCTGCGGGGTATGCCGTGAGCAGAGAGGACTCCCGGCGCCATCGGCGTCGGGAATGCCCCTGCTCAGCGTCATGACCGGGTAATGTCTACTACAAGCACAGTCACTGATACGTCCTGCAGAGGGAGTTCACGATGTCGCACGCAGATGCCATCCTTGTCGGTGTCGACGGCTCGGCGTCGAGCCTGCACGCGCTGGACTGGGCCACCGCCCAAGCCGCCCGCAGCGGGTTGCCGCTGACCGTCGTGTGCACCTACTCCTTGCCCTCCTTCGCTGCGGCGTCCCTCGACGGCGGGTACGCCGCCCTGGACGACTCCGCGATCCAGGAAGGGGCCCGTGCGGTCCTCGACGAGGCCAAGGAGCGCGCTGCCCGCGCCGGCGTGGACGTGACCACCCAGATCGCCACCGGCGACGCTGCCGGGGTGCTCGTGGAGATGTCGCGCAGCTACTCGCTCGCAGTCGTGGGGACCCGCGGCCGGGGCGGCTTCGCCGAACGGCTCCTCGGCACGGTGTCCTCAGCCCTGCCCGCGCACGCTCACTGCCCCACGGTGGTGGTGCCCTTCCGCGGCGACGACGACTCCGGCGCCACCGCCAAGGTCCAGCCACTGCGACGGATCGTCGTCGGCGTCGACGGGTCGCCGTCCGCCTACGGTGCGCTGCACGTGGCGATCCAGCAGGCCCGGCTCTGGGACGCCGAGCTCGTCGCTGTCGCTGGTGTCCCGGTGGGCTCGGGGGCGGGGCTGCTCGCCTGGCTGCCGGCCGCGATCGACCACGAGCAGGTGCTCTCCGACGTCACCGACGGGCTCAACACGATCGTCGACAAGGCCGAGGCGGCCAACCCGGGCGTGACGATCCGACGGATCGTGCTCGACGGGACCGGCGCCGAGCTGCTCACCGAGTTCTCCAACGCGAGCGACCTGCTCGTCGTCGGCTCGCGCGGGCGGGGCGGCTTCGCCGGTCTGCTGCTCGGCTCGACCAGCCAGGCCGTGCTGCACCACTCCCAGTGCCCGGTCCTCGTGGTCAACAAGCGCTGCGACGTCCCCGCGGACTGACCCTGGAACTGGCGCCGCAGGCTGAGCGCGCCGCGGCACCGCGGGGTCCCGTGGGGTCTCAGCGACGCCAGCGCGACCGCGTCACAGCTCCTCGCTCGCCTCCCGTGACTCGAGCACCTGCCGGAGCCGGTCCACGCCGAGGTCCAGGTCCTCGGCGTCGATGGTCAGGGCGGGGGAGAGGCGGACGGTCGCGCCGTGGGTGTCCTTGATGAGCACCCCCACCTCCGCCAGCGCACGGCACAGGTCCCGTCCCGACCCCCAGCCGGGCATCAGGTCGATCCCTGCCCACAGGCCCGCTCCGCGCACCTCGGCGACGAGCTCGTCGGTCACCAGGTCGTCCAGACGCGTCTGCAGGTGGTCCCCGAGCACCCGCGCGCGCTCCTGCACCTCGCCGGTGGCCAGCAGGTCCACCACCGCGAGGCCGACCGCGCAGGCCAGCGGGCTTCCCCCGAAGGTCGACCCGTGGGTCCCCGGGGTGAACACCTCCAGCACGTCCGCCCGCCCGACGACGGCGCTCACCGGCACGATCCCGCCGCCCAGGGCCTTGCCCAGGGTCACCAGGTCCGGCCGCACGTCCCACAGGTCGCAGGCCAGCGTGGTGCCGGTGCGTCCCAGCCCGGACTGGACCTCGTCGGCGATGAGCAGGATGCCTGCGTCGTCGCACACCGAGCGCAGGCTCGCCCAGAAGCCCGGCGGAGGCACGACGACACCGGCCTCGCCCTGGATGGGCTCCATGAGCACCGCCACCGTGCTCTCGTCGATCGCGTCGGCCACGGCCTGGGCGTCTCCGAAGGGCACCACCCGGAAGCCGGGGGTGTACGGCCCGTACCCTTCGCGCGCCTCGGGGTCTGAGGACAGGGAGACCATCGTCGTGGTGCGCCCGTGGAAGTTCCCCGCCGCGACGATGATCGTCGGTTCAGCCACCCCGCGCTCGTGCCCCCACTTGCGGGCTGCCTTGACGGCCGTCTCGACCGCCTCGGCGCCGGTGTTCATCGGCACCATCATGGGAGAGGTGCCCTCCAGGGCCAGAGAGTCCGCCGTCAGTGCGCA
This sequence comes from Sanguibacter suarezii NBRC 16159, assembly GCF_001552735.1. GTDB lineage: Bacteria > Actinomycetota > Actinomycetes > Actinomycetales > Cellulomonadaceae > Sanguibacter > Sanguibacter suarezii. The sequence continues at coordinate 282,774 of NZ_BCRT01000021.1, read as the reverse complement.
CAGCGCCTCGGTGAAGGGCTCCAGCCGGTCGTGCATGAAGGCCCGCGACGTGAGGCAGACCCGGTCGAGCTGGGCGGTGACGGCGGCCAGCAGCGCCGGGTGACGATGACCGAAGTTCAGCGCGGAGTAGCCCGCGAGCATGTCCAGGTACCGCTCACCCGAGGTGTCGGTCACCCAGGACCCCTGCGCGGTGGCGATGGTCACCGGGAGCGGGTCGTAGTTGTGCGCCAGTCGCGCGGCGTGCGCCACCGCGACGTGCGGGGCTGGCTGCGGGACTGACTGCGGGGCTACGGAGTGCGGGACTGCCATGTCTCCTCCTGGTGGACCGGTCCTGCGGGTGGGTCAGCCCGGCGGACGCGCTGCGACCTCACGAGCGAACCGGGCCAGGGCGAGCCGCATCATCGCGGCCAGCACCGGTCCGACGACGGCCCGGGTCACCCGGGCCGGCAACGGTCCCGCCAGGTACGCATCTTCCCACCAGATCGCACGCGAGCGGTGCTCGCCGAGCGGTTGGACGGTGATGCCAGCAGTCCCGAGCAGCACCGGCCCCGCCTTGCGCAGGGTCATGGACAGCTCGGTCAGCTCCGTCACCACCATCCGGTCGGGCATGGCCGGCCCGGAGACCATGGTGAACCGTGCGCCCACCGGCAGCGGGCCCTCCGGTGCCGACGGCAGGACGGCGCGGGTGAGCGGGATCCACCGGCTGTGGTTGCGCACGTCGGCGAGGATGCGGAAGGTCGTCGCCGCGTCGAGGTCGACGTCGCGGCTCACGCTGACGCGACGCGGCGCGGGATCCCGGGATCGCAGCCGCGCCAGGAGCGCCGGCGTCGTCTCGGTCACGGCGCGGGTGGTGCGGGCGGCTGCTCGACGACCACCGTCGAGTCCTTCGAGCCCTTCGGTCCCACCGGGGAGGCGAAGGTGGCCGGAGGGGGTCCGAAGGCGCGGGTGGTCTGGCGGATGACGGTGCGCGAGAGCGCCCGGCCACCCAGCACGCCCACGGCGGCACCGATCCCGAAGGGGATCACCCGGCCCAGCGCCAGCGAGCTCTGCTTGACGACCATCCGCTTGACGTACCGGCCGGTCAGGACCTGGTTGACCTGCCGGATGGTCGAGGTGGGCATGGCGGTGAGCAGCACCGTCCCCCAGGCGGCCACCGGCTTGCCGGAGACCTCGGCGACGGCGCGTGCGCCCGAGTCGCCCAGCACCGCGGCGAGCAGCAGGGCGCGCCGCCGCTCGACGTCGTGCACCTCGATGCCATGGACCTCGGCGACGGCGAGGGCGTAGGCCGAGGACGCGGTGAAGAAGGCCGCGATGTCCGCTGTGCTCAGAGCCAGGCTCACCCCGGTGCCCACGCCGGGGAGCACGGCGGCCGTGCCCACGGCCCCGCCCGTGCCCTGCATGAAGAGGGTGTACCGGCGGGTGAGCAGGTCGATGATGCGCTGCGGGGAGGCCTCGGGGTTGCGCCGACGCAGGCTGTCCACGTGGGCGCGGATGGTCGACGCCGGGATGGTCACCGCCTGGTCGATCGCGTCGTCGAGCAGCGGGGTGCGCCGCGCGGACGCGGCGAGGGCGCCGCGGCGCGACTCATCGCCGTCCTTGGGTGGCTGCCCCTGGACGGCGTACGACGCCTTCGGAGCGGCGTCCTGGCGCCCGCGCTTCATGAGGACGCGCCTGCCGGTTCGTCGACCGAGTGGATGTCCAGCTCGATCGTCGCGCCAGCCTTGAGGGTGCGGCCGACCGTGCAGGACTGGTCGATCGCGCGGGTGACGACGGTGATGAGGCGCTCACGAGCAGCCTCGTCCAGGGAGCTCAGGTCGACCTCGAGGCGCTCGACGAGGGTGGGGTAGCGGTCCTCCTCGGCGTCCTTGACCCCCGAGACGTGGATCGTGGCGGGGTAGTCGTCGCCGAGGCGGCGGGCAAAGGCGGCGTCGGAGGACAGGCCGGTGCAGGCAGCGAGGGCGATCTTCAGGAGCTCACCAGGGGTGAAGGTCTCGTCGGCCTGGGAGCCACCGATCTGGACCACACCACCACGCTCGGAGTAGCCGACGTACCGGCGGGTGCCGGTCCGCTCGATCCACAGCGCCGGCTGATCGGCGGCCGGCTGATCGGCACGATGCTCGGGGGCAGGTTCGCGGACGGGTTCGCGGGAGATCACTGTCGCATCAGTCATGCAGTCGATTCTTGCACCCGACCCGCGACAGGGGCGAGAGTTTGAGACGCCGAGATTATCTCGGAGCCCCGTGGCACCTCATCTACGCGCCTGACCTCGATGAACATCCTGGTGCGCCCGGGCAGATTCGAACTGCCGACACCCGCTTTAGGAGAGCGGTGCTCTATCCCCTGAGCTACGGGCGCGTGAGCCTGATCAGGGTACCCGATGTGCGGACAGGACAGGGGTGACAGGGGCTCTGCGGTGTCGCTCAGCCAACATTGACTCCGCTGACGGGAGAGGGCACACTTTCACACGACAGTGCGTGCCGCCTGCCCCCTGCGCGGCACGCACTGTTCTCATCTCCGGACGTGACCATTGGCTGACCAGGGAGTTTGCCCCCGTCCCGGACGGCCGGCCACGAGCGGTCGCGACGCACACCGTGGCGTCGAGCGGCAGCCGACCGTCCCCGCCCCACGTCCGCTGATCCGTCGCCGGCGTTCCTCTCCAGCCGATGCCCCCAGCGGCCTGCAGCTCTCCGCGCCACCGGTTGACCGGCCGTCGGCGCGTCAGGGCTCTTTTCTCCGCCCGGCCCGTTAGCGTGCCAGGGTGACACGTCCCGGTCGCGAGCACGCGCCGGGGCACCGGGGCGCCTCCTTGAACCGGACGCGGGTGCGCTCCTCCACGCCAGACCCGTCCACGGAGAGAACCCCGACATGACTCAGAGCACCGCGACCGACCAGTCCGCGGCAGGCGCCCCGCTCGACCCGACCGCGGGAGCAGGCGCCCACGCCGCTCCCACGATCGTCAAGCCAGCGACCACCGGGGACATCGTCGGAGCAGCCGTCGACAGGTGGCGGACCACCCTCGTCGCGCTCGCAGGCGGCTCGACGCTGGCCGACGTCTCCCTGCTCGGCGACGCCGTGCTCGACCTCACCGCCGCACACCCCTCCGGCATCGCCCAGCTCTTCGCCGGCCGCAGCACCCGCCTGGCCAACGTCTTCCGCGAGGGCAGCTCGCTGCCGGTGGCCCGGCGTCGGGCACGGGCTGTTGCGCAGCGGTCGCAGGAGCAGGGAGAGCGGTTCGGCATCGCACCGACCTACCTGGCCATCGGCGTCGCGACGTGGACCGAGCAGGTCGTCGACGAGGCCGCCGACGACGTCGCGGCCCTCGCCCGGGTGACCGGCGGCCAGCCCGCAGGGCAGGGCGTGTACGACGACGCCCCGGCTCACGACACCGTCCGCACCGTCCGCGCACCGGTCCTGCTGCGTCCGATCACCATCGTCGCCCGCGGCGGTGGGGAGTCCGACTACGAGCTCACCCTCGAGCCGACCGCGGAGATCAACCCCGTCCTGGCCCGGGCGCTGCGCTCGCGCGGTGCCCTGCTGGACCCCGCCGCGCTGGCTCGCGGTGCGTTCACCGGCTCCGGCTTCGACCCGTCCACCGCGCTGGACCGCATCAACTCCCTCGGCGGGGCGGTCCTGAGCGACTTCGCCATGGTCGACAAGCTCCTCGTGGGCACCTTCGTGCACCCGGGGCAGATGCTCGTCGACGACCTGGACGACCTGCTCGTCGGGCTGGAACGCCACGAGATCATCGCCGCGCTGGCCGGTGACCCGGCAGCGATCGAGTCGCTCTCCCAGCCGGTGCAGACCCCGCACACCGGTGACGCCGAGCCGAACATGGAGCGCGGCGTCGGTGACCTCGACCCCTCCGGGCGTGCCGTGCTCGACGCCCTGGCCACCGGAAGCCACCTGTTCATCGACGCCCCCGTCGGCGCCGACTCCACCGGCGCGATCGCCGCGGTGGTCGCCGAGGCGGCCGCGATCGGGCGCAGCGTCCTCTACGTCCCCGGTCACCGGCGCGCCGCCGACGCGCTGAGCCTGCGCCTGGCCGAGCTCGGCCTGGACGACCTCGTCCTCGACGTCACCCCGCAGCCGAGCTGGCGCTCCGGCGTCTCGCGCCGGCTGCTCGGGGCGATGACCCTGGAGGCGCCGCCGATCGACGCCGCTGCCCTGGCTGACCTGCGCCTGCAGCTCGTGGAGACCCGGACCCGGCTGACCCGCACGATGGACGGCCTGCACCAGGTGCGCGCGCCGTGGGGCATCTCCGCCTACGACGCACTGCAGGCCCTCGCCCGCCTCACCTCCGAGCGGCCGTCCCCGGCCACGCTGGTCCGGCTCGAGGCGGGACCGCTCGCGCGGATCGCCGCCACCCGCGCCGCCGTCGGGGGCGACCTCGTCCGGGCAGCCAACCTCGAGGCCTTCACCCTGCGCCCCACGTCCACCCCGTGGTTCGGGGCGGACCTGGAGACTGACGCGGCGGCGACCGACGTCGTGGAGCGGATCACCCGGCTGCTCGACCGCACCCTCAACGACCTGCGCACGCAGCTCGGCACTGTCGCCGAGGAGACCGGGGTGCTCCAGCCCCGCAGCGTGAGCCAGTGGGGTGAGCAGCTGACCATGCTCGCGGGCATGCGCACCACCCTCGACGTGTTCCAGCCGATGGTCTTCGAGCGGACCGCCGACGACCTCGTCGCGGCGACCGCGACGCGCCAGTGGCGCACCGAGAACGGGATCGAGATGAGCGGTCTGCACCGGCGCCGTCTGGTCAAGCGCGCCAAGGACATGATCCGCCCGGGCACCCGCATCGCCGACCTGCACGCCGGGCTCCTGGAGGTGCAGGCCCAGCGCGAGACGTGGGCTGCGCACTGCCCCAGCGGCGGCTGGCCGCGCCTGCCCGAAGGGCTCGCCGGGATGGAGGCCACCTACGCCTCCGTCGTCGCCGACCTCACCGCGCTCGACGCCGTGCTGGCCACCACCCCGGGCGGTGCGGGCCTGGCTGACCTCCCGCTGGGCGACCTCACCGAGCGCCTGCAGAAGCTCCTCGACGACCGCGCCGCGCTCACCAGCCTGCCCGAGCGCACCCGGCTCATGCGCGAGCTGGCCTTCGTGGGCCTCGGGCCGCTGCTCGACGACCTGGCCGCCCGCCGGGTCGAGGTGGGCCTCGTGGAGGCCGAGCTAGACCTCGCCTGGTGGAGCTCCGTGTTCGAGCAGATCCTTGCCGCGGACCCGCACCTTGCGGAGGTCGACGGGCAGGGGATCGAGGCGCTCGCGGACCGGTTCCGCCGCCTCGACCGGGCGCACGTGGCCTCCCTGAGCACCCCCGTGCGAGCCGCGGCGATCAACCAGATCCACGGCGCTCTGCGGGACAACCGCGACCAGGCCGAGGGCCTGTTCGCCCAGCTCGTCGAAGAGTCCCTGACCAGCGTGCGCGCCGCTCATGAGGAGTTCGGGGACGTGCTGCGCAAGCTGCGCCCCTGCCTCATCGCCTCGCCCACCCTGGTCCCGCACCTGCTGCCCGCCCACCGCACGGTCGACCTCGTCATCCTCGACGCGGCCCAGCACCTGCCGGTCGAGTCGGTCCTCTCGGCGATCGCCCGCGGACGTCAGGTGGTCGTCGTCGGCGACGCCCGCTGCGCCTCCGGCGAGGCGGTGCCGGCCCTGGCAGCCCTGCTGCCCACGGTCGCCCTGGCCGGTGACGCCTCACGACGGGACCCGCTGCTGACGGCATTCCTCATCGACAACGGCTACGAGGGCGTGCTGCGGCCCATGCCGCTGCCCTCGGCCGAACGCCTGGTCACCTTCGACGCAGTCGACGGCGCGGGTATGCCCGACGCCGTCTCCGGCGCCGTCGAGTCCACCCAGGTGGAGGTGGACCGGGTGGTGGAGCTGGCGATCACGCACGCCCTCGACCGCCCCGAGGAGTCCCTCGCGATCATCACCGGATCCCGGGTGCACGCCGACCGGGTGCGGGAGGCGATCTTGTCCCAGGTCCGCCAGAACGCCGCGCTCGGGCCGTTCTTCGACCCGCGTCGGCGCGAGCCGGTCGTCATCACCGACCTCAAGAGCGTCGCCGGTCTCACCCGTGAGGCCGTCATCTTCTCGGTGGGCTTCGGGCGGACCCCGCACGGACGGGTGCTGCACCGCTTCGGCGACATCTCCGGTCCCTCCGGCCAGGCGCTCCTGCTCAACGCCGTCGGCGCGACCCGCCGTCGGCTGTCCGTGGTCAGCTGCTTCGGCGCCGAGGACCTCGACCCTGAGCGGTTGCGCGGCACCGGTGCGCAGCTCCTGGGTGCGCTCCTCGACTTCGCTGAGCACCGCACCGACCCGCACTCTGCCCAGGCGTCGCAGGACGCGGCGTCTCAGCCCGCCCAGCCGCACCCTGACCGGTTGGTCATCGACCTCGCCGAGCGGCTGTGGCGCACCGGCCTGACCGTCGAGACCCAGCACGGGGCCGACGGCGGCGAGCGGATCCCGCTCGTCGTGGGGCACCCCAACCTGCCCGGTGAGCTGCTCGTTGCTGTGCTCACCGACGACGCCCGGTACACCGACGAACCGAGCATCAGGGTCCGTGACCGCCAGCGCGCCGAGCGGCTCGAGCGCCTGGGCTGGCACGTCATCCAGGTGTGGTCGGTCTCGCTGTTCCTCGACCCGGAGGGTCAGGCGAACCGCATCCGCGAGGCCGTCTTCGAGATCGAGTCCCGACGCCGTGCCGCCCTCGAGCCGGTCACCGGCGCGCTGCCGATGGTCACCTTGGACGACGCGGCCCTGGGCGTGCTCGAGGACGCCCAGGGCACCGGGGCGGAGGACCTCGTCGACCCGTCGGCGCCGGTCGCCGCACCGGTGGGTACCGGTGCCGGGGTGGCTCCGGCCGGTGGGATGACGCTGGGGGCTCGCGCGACTGCTCGGACTGAGCGTCCGGACGTCGAGCCGGGCCTGCCGATCTCTGCCTACGGCGACAACGAGCTCGACGAGCTCGTCGCCTGGATCGCCAGCGACCACGTGGTGCGCGACGAGGAGCAGCTGGCCGGCGCGCTGCGCGCCGAGCTGGGTGTCACGCGACGCAACACCCGGGTGGACACTGCGGTCGCCGGCGCGGTGCGTCGTCTGCTCGGTGGATGATTGAGGGCATGGACGGACAGCACGACAGCACAGCAGCGGAACGACCAGCAGGGCCGGCGGCATCGCCGGGGACCGGGCAGGCTCGGCCGCGGCGGCACCGTCGGGTCGTGCGCCCGGGGGCCGAGACCGAGGCCGTGTCGGGGTTGAGCGGGGACGAGACACCGGCCGGGTGGTCGGAGTCGCAGGCCTCTCGCGACGACAGCAACGACGACCAGCTGCGACGGGACGTCCCACCGCACTGGTGAGGTGGGCGGGGGCGCTGAGACGCGCATGACTCGCCTGACACGTACGACGAGCGCATCACGCATCACGCATCACGCATCACGCACCACGCACGACGAGCGGGCGACCTGTGGTCGCCCGCTCGTCTCGTTCTCGAGGAACTTCGGTGGCTGCGGTGCTCATGCGCACCAGCCGGGAGTGCCAGCGGGTCAGTAGCCGACAGGCGGGGCCGGTGCGACGGGGCCGCCCTGCCCGGTCGGTCCCTGCCCGGTCGGCCCCTGGCCGCCATTCTGAGCAGCGAGCAGGTCGCGGATCTGCTGGAGCAGCAGGACGTCTTCGGACGGTGCCTTCGGCTCGGCGACCAGCCCGCGCTTGCGCAGCTTGTGCAGGTGGTTGATCGGAAGGACGACGCAGAAGTACAGCGCGGCCGCGATCAACAGGAAGTTCAGCAGCGCAGTGAGGATGAGCCCGATGCTGAAGTGCGCCCCGTTGATGGTGAAGTTGAAGACACCGTTGAGGTCCGGCTTGCCGAAGAGCATCGCGATGAGCGGGCTGACGAAGCCCTTGACGAGCGCGTTGACGACCTCGGAGAACGCCGCACCGATGACGATGCCGACCGCGAGGTCGATGACATTCCCGCGGACGATGAAGTCCTTGAAACCGGTGAGCACGTTCTTCATGAGTGTCCCTCTCTACGGGGTGAAGGGCCGGAGGCCGTGAGACCTGGGACACGCCGTGGGCGCCCGGGCACGTGACGGGCGTCAAAGCCGGGCTCCGTCGCACCGATCATTGCACGACGACCGCGGTGATCGCACCCCATCCTCCGGCGTTGGCCAGCAACGATGCCTCCTCCGGGGTGACCGCCACGAGGATCAGGTCGGTGGCTTCGTCAGGGGCCGGTGCCAGCGGGAGGCCGCCGGAGGAGGGCGGGGTGATGAACGGCCCCGGCAGGACCAGAGCCCGCCGGGCGAGGTGCAGGGCCGCCACCGCGTCCGGCGAGGGGAGCTCGGCGGAGGAGAAGGACCCCGACGCTGACGGTGCGAGGAGGTCGACGTGCATGCCCGGGCCCAGGATCTGGGCGAGGGCCGGGTCTCCCAGCCGGACGGCCGCGACCACCGTGCCGGGCGGGCCGTGCGGTCCGCCCCCGGGTGGCACGAGGACCGGTTCGCTGACGATCGTGCCCTCCGAGACCGGGACGACGAGGACCCGGTCGAGGGCCGCGGCCAGGTCGCGCAGCGCGTCAGCCGGGGCTGCCTGCGGCGGGACGCGTGCGGTGCGCAGGTCGTCTGCGGTGAGCGGGGTCCCGGCGGGCACGCTCCGGTCCGCCACGACGATCGTGACCTGTGCTGGGGGAGGCGGCTGCAGCTGGGCGACGGTGACCGCTGCGGCGAGGCCGAGGGTGCCGGCGGCGAGCAGGAAGCGCGCCTTCCAGACCACGGCGCGGACCCGGCGTCGGGCGCGCTGGGCGGCGAGGGCGCGAGGCACCGGGCGGGCGGGGCGGGGCGAGAGCGGGGTCATCCGCGCACGCTACGAGCCTTGCCTGGTCGCCCGCTGGCCGGCCGGTCCCCCTGGGGACGCGCTGACGACGACGCCGCGCTGTGGGGGAGTCCCTGAGCCGGTGGCGCGAGGACTCCGCTCAGGTCAGGGGTCGGCGGACTACTTCGACGTGGGTGCGGAGCTCGATGACGACGACGATGAAGCCGACGACGAGCCGGAGGACGACGAGCCGGAGGACGACGGCGTGGAGCTGGCCGCCGACCCGGTGGACTGCGCGGGAGCCGAGCTCGTCGAGGTCGAGGACGACGCGGAGTCCGAGGACTTGGAGGAGGTCGATGACGTCGACTTCGAGGCAGCCTTGTTGTCGGTGCGGTAGAAGCCCGAGCCCTTGAACACCACTCCGACGGGGGAGAAGACCTTGCGCAGCAGGCCGTCGCACTCCGGGCAGACGGTCAGCGCGTCGTCGGCGAAGGACTGGTGGATGTCGAAGTTGTGGCCGCACGCGGTGCAGGTGTACGCGTAGAGGGGCACGAAGTCTCCTGAGGTCCTGTAGGGGTCGGTGCCGACCGGTCGCGGCGAGGATGTCGCACGCGCTCGAGGCCTGGCACTCGAAGCAACTGAGTGCTAATCATACGCCGCACCACGGACCCGGTGGAAGCGCGCCATGTCAGCGTGAGCAAGTAGTCTCGCTCCGTGTCCCATCGCCATGTGATCCTTCGTCGTTCCCTCGTCACGGTTGCCGTCCTGGTCGTGCTCGCCCTCGTCGCGGCGGTCGTAGCCGCCGTGGTCGTCACCCGCCGTCCGCTGCCCTCCGCCGACGGGGAGGTCACCGTCGCCGGGATGGACGGAAGCGTGCGCGTCGTCCGCGACTCCCGCGGCGTGCCGGACATCTACGCCTCCACCGCGGAGGACCTCTTCCGGGCACAGGGCTTCGTCCAGGCGCAGGACCGGTTCTTCGAGATGGACTACCGCCGGCACGTGACCGCCGGCCGCCTCGCCGAGCTCGTCGGGGACAACCCCGACGCGATCGAGGCGGACAAGGTCATCCGCACCTTCGGCTGGCGCGACGTCGCCGAGCAGGAATGGGACCTCCTCGACGCCGAGACCCAGTCCTATCTCGCCGCCTACGCCGACGGCGTCAACGCCTACCTCGACGGACGCGCTCCCGGGGACGTGGCCTTCGAGTACACCGTGCTCGGCATGCAGGTCGACGTCACCGCACCCGAGCCCTGGGCCCCGGTCGACTCCCTGGCATGGCTCAAGGCGATGGCCTGGGACCTGCGCGGGAACTACGACGACGAGCTCGGCCGCGCCCAGGCCTTCTCCAGCGTGCGGGACGTGGCCCGGGTCAACGAGCTCTTCCCGGTCTACCCCGAGGCGCTCAACGCCCCGATCCTCGACGCCGACCAGGCGAGCGCCAACGCCGACGCCCTCGCAGCCTCCCAGCGCGCGGCAGCCGGCGCGAGCAGCACTCCGAGCGCGACGAGCACGACGAGCACGACCACCAGCGTCACCGACGCAGCCAGCCCCGCCGACGCCTCCGCGGCGGCCTCTCTCTACGACCCCGAGGACGCTGGCCTGGGTGAGGCCGTCGCCTCTGCCGCGCGGGCCATCGACGCCGTGCCCGTGCTCGTCGGCGAGGGAGAGGGGATCGGCTCGAACTCCTGGGTCGTCTCCGGGAACCACACCGACACCGGCAGCCCGCTGCTGGCCAACGACCCGCACCTCAGCCTCGGTGCCCCCAGCATCTGGGCGCAGGTGGGCCTGCACTGCGAGACCGTGAACGAGGAGTGCCCCTTCAACGTGTCCGGGTTCTCCTTCGCAGGGTTCCCTGGTGTCATCATCGGTCACAACGACAAGCTGGCCTGGGGGATCACCAACCTCGGCGCGGACGTCACGGACTTCTTCCTCGAGCGGGTCAGCGGCGCCAGCTACGAGGTGGACGGGACGTGGCTGCCGGTCACCAGCCGCACCGAGACGATCAAGGTCAACGGCGGCGAAGACATCGAGCTCGTGGTCCGCTCGACCGGGCACGGCCCCATCGTCTCGGACGTGCTCAGCCTCGACGAGGCAGACGCCACCCCGGTGGAGACCACCGAGGGCACACCGATCCGCCGGACCGACTACGAGGTCTCGCTCGGATGGACAGCCCTGAACCCGGGCCTGACCGCCCAGGCGATCTTCGCGATGGACACCGCCACGTCCGCCGAGGACATCAAGGCCGCGGCCGAGTACTTCGAGGTGCCCTCGCAGAACATCATCTTCGCGACCGTCGACGGTCACATCGGCTACCAGGCACCGGGTCGCATCCCGGTGCGCGGCGAGGTCTCCGGCCCGGTGCCCTCCGACGGCACCTGGCCCCGGCCCGGCTGGGACTCGCGGTACGACTGGCAGGGATGGGTGGAGCCGGCAGCCATGCCCGCCGTCCTCGACCCGGCTCAGGGGTACATCGTCGCGGCCAACCAGGCGGTCGCCCCGGCCGGCGCAGGTCCGTTTCTGACGTCGGACTGGGACTACGGCTACCGTTCCCAGCGCATCCAGTCGATGCTCCAGACCGAGATCGACGCCGGTCGTCCCGTCACGGTCGAGACGATGACCCGGATCCAGAACGACACCGTCAACCCCTACGCCGAGGTGCTCGTCCCCACCCTGCTGGCCCAGAAGATCCCGAACGCCTTCGACCGGGCCGGCCAAGAGCTCTTCGTCGGGTGGGACTACGCCCAGGACGCCGACTCCGCCGCGGCCGCGTACTTCTCCGCGGTGTGGGTCGAGCTGCTCGCGCTGAGCTTCGACGACGAGCTCTCCGAGGCGTCGTCCCCGGACGGCGGCAGCCGGTGGCTCGAGGTCGTGCGCACGCACCTGGACGACCCCACGAGCCCGTGGTGGGACGACCGCACGACCGTCAACGTCGTGGAGACCCGGGACGAGATCTTCACCCAGGCGCTCGTCAAAGCCCGCGAAGAGCTCACCAAGAAGCTCGGCCGTGAGGCCGACGAGTGGGAGTGGGGCAAGCTGCACCGGCTCGCTCTCAAGCACCCGGTGCTCGGCGGTGACAGCATCCCCGCGGTGGTCCGCGGCTTCGTCAACCCCAGCCCGGTCGAGATGGGCGGCGGGTCCTCGATCGTCAACGCGACGGCCTGGGACGCCTCGTCAGGGTCCTTCGACGTGACGTCGGGGCCATCCATGCGGATGGTCGTCGACCTCGCCGACCTGGACCGCTCGACCTGGGTCGTGGTGAGCGGGACCTCCGGGCACCCGGCGAGCTCCCACTACGCCGACCAGCTGGGCGCATGGGCGGCGGGGGAGTCCTTCCCCTGGGGGTTCACCGAGGCCGCGGTCACCGCGGCAGGCTCGGACACGCTGACGCTGACCTCATGACCTGAGGAAGAGCGGGCGGGCTGCACCAGTGCTCGCCCGCCGGTCGTCAGCGGGTGATCCAGTGCCATTCCAGCGGGGTGGCCACGCCGTCGACCGGGTGGTCGTGGGCCTCGCGGGGCAGTGGCCGCTCGCTGGCGTCATAGATCTCGTCGGGGAACACCACGGCGATGATCTTGACCCCGGGTCGTACGTGCGCGAGTGCCCGGTCGTACCAGCCCCCGCCCTGACCCAGCCGGTTGCCGTCCGTGTCGACCGCGAGTGCGGGGGCGATGACGACGTCGGCCGTCTCGAGCGCGGCGGCGCCCAACGCCTCGGTGGACGGTTCGGGCGGGCGCCCGGGAGCCCGCTGGAGCAGGTCGTCCTCTCCGGCGTACAGGGCCCAGTCCCGCTGCAGGCCCGCCCCGAGCACCGGCAGGAGGATCTCTTTGCCGAGGGAGTCGAGGGCCGCCATGAGCGGCTTGGTGCCAGGTTCGTTGGGGCGTGCGGCATACAGTCCCACGCGGTGCGCGGCACGCACCTCGGGGATGGTCAGCAGCACCTCGGCGAGCTGGTGGGCGGCTTCGTCCCGGCGTCGCTCGCTGCGAGCGTCACGGGCGGCGCGGATAGCCCCGCGCAGGGCGATCTTGGCATCCTCGACGTCGAGAGATGCGTGGACAGGGTAGGGCTGCGCTGGACCACTCATGGTCAAAGTATCTCAAAGAAATGGTGCGCATGGTGTCTCCTGCCGATGTTCGCCGGGGATGCGATTTTCTGCACTAGCCTGTCCCTCATGACTGCAGGAACGCTGTGCCCGCTGCCGACCGTCTCCCTCCGGGTGCCCCGGTGAAGAGTGTTCAGGACCAGCTCGCTGCTGTTCTCGCCGTAGCCACGCCCGTCCCGGCCCTCGACGTGGTGCTCACCGATGCGGCCGGCTGCATCCTCGCGGCAGACATCGTCGTCGCCGAGAACATCCCGGCCCGCCGGCTGGCAACCTGCGACGGGTACGCCGTCTTCGCCCAGGACCTCGTGGGCGCCAGCGCGCAGGAGCCGGTCCTGCTCCCGGTGATCCATGACGTGTGGTCTGCCGCGGACGAACCCTTCCGTCTGGTGCCCGGGCAGAGCGTGCTGCTCAGCTCCGGCGTCCCGATGCCCATCGGGGCCGACACCCTTGTGCCGGTCTGGGCCACCGACCGCGGCGAGGCCAAGGTACGGATCACAGCCGAGTTCGGTCAGGGGTCCAACGTCCGCGCGGTGGGGGCGGACGGCACAGCCGGGTCCGTCGCGCTGCGCGCCGGCATCCGCCTCGACGCGCGCCAGCTCGCCTTCGCCGCGAGCCTGGGCTACGCCCGGATCCGGGTCCACCCCGCCCCGCGGGTGGTCATCCTCCCGGTCGGCGATGAGCTCGTCCAGCCCGGCTCGAACAAGCCTGGCGTCTTCGACGCCAACGGTCCGTCGCTGCGCACCGCGGTCCAGGACGCCGGCGCGATCGCGATCCAGGTCGCCCCGGTCAGCGACGACCAGGCGCGCCTGCGCGACGCGATCGAAGACCAGCTGGTGCGAGCCGACCTGCTCATCACGACCGGGGGGCTCAGCGAAGGCTCCCACGACACGCTCAAGGACGTCCTCGCCCCGCTGGGCACGGTCCGCTTCGACCACGTCGCCATGATCCCGGGCCGCAACCAGGGCCTGGGCACCCTCTACGCCGGGATCGGGGTGGACACCGGCGCCCCCGGGGACACCATCCCGGTCTTCTCCCTGCCCGGTCACCCGGTGGCCGCGCAGATCTCCTACGAGGTCTTCGTCCGCCCGGCGCTGCGGGCGATGGCCGGGTACACCGAGATCTACCGCCCCTCCGTCGCCGCGCACGCGGCGGTCGGCTGGCGCAGCCCCGCGGGCATCCGCCAGTTCGTGCCGGCGACCCTCGTCGGGACCCCCGAAGAGGGTTACCAGGTGACACCGGTCGGTGACCCCACGCGTCTGGAGGAGCTCTCCATGGCCGCGCTCGCGGGAGCCAACGCCCTGGCCGTGGTCTCCGAGGGGGACACCGAGGTGCGGTTCGGCGACCGCGTGCACTGCCTGGTCCTCGAGGCGTGAGCGTGCGCTGGCGGTCGCGGACGTGGCCGGTCACGCTGCGTGACGACTCCCTCCGCGACCTGCCCGGTGGAGCGCTCGTGCTGCGCCCGCTCGTCCGCAGTGACCGCGACGAGTGGATGGACCTGCGCGAGCACAACGCGGTGTGGCTCGACCGGTGGGAGGCGACCATCCCCGAGGCGCGTCCGGGCACCCGTGGGGCCCCGCCCCGGCGCCCCGCCCCCACCTTCCGGGAGTACGTCCGCCTGCTCGACGCCGCAGGCCGCGACGGCACGACCCTGCCCTTCGCGATCGAGCTCGACGGCGAGCTCGTGGGGCAGCTGACGGTCTCCTCCATCACCTACGGCTCGATGTGCTCGGCGAGCATCGGGTACTGGGTCAGCGAGCACGTCGCCGGGCGCGGGGTCGCGCCCACGGCTGTCGCGATGGCCACCGACTACTGCTTCGAGGAGCTGGGTCTGCACCGGGTCGAGGTGAACATCCGCCCCGAGAACGCGCCGAGCCTGCGCGTGGTGACCAAGCTGGGTCTGCGTGACGAGGGGCTGCGCGTGGCGTTCCTGCACATCCAGGGACGCTGGTGCGACCACCGGACCTTCGCGCTCACAGCCGAAGAAGTCCCAGGTGGGCTGCTCGCCCGGTGGCGTTCGCGCTGAGCCGGGAGAGGGCCTGTGGAAGAATTGCACACGTGTAACTTGTCCGGGCGACACACCGGGGCGCGTCCGCGTCAGGGTGAGTCGCCTCACCTAACGTCATCGTGTGGACTCACTAGCCGGCATCGCTGTTCTGGCAGTGGTCGGTCTGTGGTTGGCCTACCTGGTCCCGCACCGGCTGCGCCAACGGCAGCAGATGCTCGAATCGCGGGTCAACGACCGGTTCTCCGGGAACCTCCGGGTGCTCGCAGTCGCGACCGCGGACGCCGCGGCTCCGACTGCGTCGACGCGGAAGCTCGGTCGACGTTCGGCCGCTGTGGCGCTGCATTCCCACGGTGACTGCACGACGACGTCCAGCGTCAACGCACCACTCTTGACCCCGCCTCACGGGATGACCGTGCGGCCCAGGCGCCACCCCCCGGAAGGAGAGCAGGACATGGAGCACACGATCTCCCCGACTCTCGCGGTCGTCCCTGCGCGGTCAGGTCTGCACGCCCGTCGTGCGGCTGCCGCGCGCCGCCGCGCGCTGCTCACCGTGACCCTGCTCCTGCTCACAGCCGTCACCGGCGTGCTCGCGGCCACCACCGCGCTGTCCGCCTGGTTCGTGCTCGCCCCCGCCGCGCTCCTTCTCGCCGTCCTCGCTCTGGGACGCCGCGCCGTGCGCGCCAACGCCCGGGCCGACGCCGCGTGGGAGGCCCGTGAGCGTGCCCGCCGCGCAGCCGCAGCTGCGTCCGACGACGTGCGGCTCGCGGGCCGCCCCGCACCGGTGGTCCGCCCGCGGGTGACCGGCCGCGCCGTGAAGTCCTCGCAGTCCCACACCCAGATGATCGCCCGGGTGCGCCCGCCCGGCGAGGGCGCCGGCTCGTCTGAGCCCGCGGCGTCCGAGCCCTCGCTCGAGCGCGCTCGTCTCGTGGCCACGATCAGCGCTCCGCGGGCTGCGTCGTCTGCTGCCCCGGCAGGCGCAGGTGCCGCAGCCTCCACCGCCCGTGAGCGTGGGAGCAGCGCAGCGACGAGCGAGGCCCCCGCCTCGGCGACCCCGGTCCAGACCGCCGCTGCGGGCGATTCCACCGAGTGGACCTCCGTCCCGGTGCCGCGCCCCGTCTACACGATGAAGTCCGCGGCACCCCGCTGGGAGCCCGCCCCGCTCACCGCGGAGATGGCCCAGATCACCTTGGCGCGCCGCGCCGAGCTCGCCGCCGGTGACGGCGCCGCGGTGGTCACGCTCGTCGTCGAGCAGCCCGAGGACGAGGCGTCAGCCTCGGCCGAGTCGGAGGCGTCCAGCGACAGCCTCGGAGTCAACCTCAACTCTGTTCTCGCACGCCGCCGCGCTGCGGGGGAGTGACGGTGCTCCCACGCCGTCGGTCCGCTGCCGTCGGCGCGGGCCTGCCCGGACCGGTCGGTGCTGTGGTGCTCAGCAGGCTGTCTGTGGTGCTAACCTAGATAACGCTTCGGGAGTTCGCTCCTGTGAGTGGAGGGGCTATGGCGCAGTTGGTAGCGCGCTTCGTTCGCATCGAAGAGGTCAGGAGTTCGAATCTCCTTAGCTCCACCAGCAGTTCAGCATCACCAGCATCGTCACTCAGGGCCGCTCTCCTCGGAGAGCGGCCCTGAGTCGTTCCCGGGTATGCCTCCCCGTCCCGCACGTCAGCCGCTAGTGTGATGACGATCCGGCCAAGCCGCGTCGGACCTGCTCGGGAGGAGACCGCGATGGCACTGCTGGAGACCCCGCTCGCCCTTAAGCACGAGTTCACTGCGCCGCTGGAGAAGGACGGAGCCTTCGACACCTTTCTCACAGTCCCCGGGTCGGCCGAGCTGCTGGGGACGCGCAAGGCGGTGAAGGTCACCGGGACCATCGACGGCCATCCCTTCGCTGCGACGCTCATGCCCTCGGGCAGCGGGCCGCACTGGCTCCCGCTGCGCGCAGCCCTGCGTCAGGCGATCGGCAAGGATGCCGCGGGCGACGAGGTCCGGATCAGGCTCGAGCAGCGGCTCACCTGACGCGCCTCTAGCGTTCCTCCGGCGCTCCGCCTGCAGGACGGGTGCGGCGCCAGCCGCCCGCGGACGCGACTGGCGACCGTCCAGCATCTATAAGGACGCCGCACGAACTTACTGCCAGATAGGGGGGACAACCCCCTGGATCGCTAACCTACGGTTCCGTAGAGTCGCCGCAGGGCGCCGTTCCTGGCGCCCGTCTCCCACGACGAGCGGACGATGATGACGGCTACCAGCACGGTGACGGGCCCCGACGACACGCAAGCGCGACCGCTGTCGGCGCGCGAGCGCCAGGTGAGCGACTTCTCCGCGCTGACTCGCACAGTCCAAGAGACCGGACTCATGCGGCGCCGCTACGCCTACTACTGGGCGCGCTTCACGGCCCTGGTCGTCCTGCTCGCCGCGTGTGGCGCCGGCATGGTCCTGCTCGGCGACTCCTGGTGGCAGCTTGCCATCGCCGGAGCGCTCGGCGTCCTGTTCACCCAGATGGCCTTCCTCGGTCACGACGCCGCGCACCGCCAGATCTTCAAGTCCGGCAAGTGGAACGACTGGGCCAGCCTGGTCATCGCCAACCTCTTCGGCGGACTCAGCTACGGCTGGTGGATGCACAAGCACTCCAAGCACCACCAGAAGCCCAACGTGCTCGGCACCGACCCGGACATGCTCAACGGCGTCCTGGTCTGGGAGACCGAGACCCTCGAGACGCCCACCACCGGCGTCCGCGCCTGGTTCGCGGCGCACCAGGGGTACCTGTTCTTCCCGCTGCTCCTGCTCGAAGGCCTCAACCTGCACGTCAACGGCCTCAAGACGATCCTCGGCAAGGAGCCGGTCAAGCGCCGCGGCATCGAGATCACCTTCGTCATGATCCGCCTGGTGGGCTTCGCCGCCGCAGTGTTCCTGCTCATGCCGGTGGGCATCGGCTTCGCCTTCCTCGGCGTCCAGCTCGGTGTGTTCGGCCTGCTCATGGGGGCGTCCTTCGCCCCGAACCACAAAGGCATGCCGGTCATCGCCCCGGACGTGAAGATCGACTTCCTGCGTCGTCAGGTGCTCATGAGCCGCAACATCACCGGTGGTCGCTGGGTGGACGTCTTCATGGGCGGTCTCAACTTCCAGATCGAGCACCACCTCTTCCCGTCCATGCCCAGCCCGGCGCTGCGCCAGGTGCGCCCGATGGTCATCGAGTTCTGCGCCTCGCGCGGGATCAAGTACACCGAGACCACCCTCGTCGAGTCCTACCGCATCGTCATCGACTACCTCAACCGGGTCGGCATCGCCTCGCGTGACCCCTTCCAGTGCCCGCTCACCGCCCAGTACCGGTCGGCGCGCTGAGCATCGCTGAGCACCACTGAGTGGCGCTGAGGACGCGCTGAGGCGCTGACACCAGAGGCTCGGTCCCATCATCGGGACCGAGCCTCTCTGTCTGCTTTCTGTCTGCTCGACGACGAGCTGCTCAGACCCAGCTGTTCATCCACATGTGCACGTGCCAGAACTCGTACGGCACGTTCATCCCCACCCACACCGGGTAGAAGAACACGCTGACCGCAGCGATCACGCCCAGCAGCACCCCGATCGCCCACCGGGCACGGCGTCGTCGGACCGGGTCGTGGGAGAGCTGCTCCCAGCCGACGACGAGCGCGTAGGTGAGCGCGAGGTACATCCACGGCGCGAAGGCGATGGTGTAGAAGGTGAAGATGGTGCGGTCGGTGATCAGCAGCCACGGCACCCAGCCGGCGAGCAGCCCGGCCAGTACCGCACCGGCCCGCCAGTCGTAGCGGCGCACGAGCATGTAGACCGCCAGCAGCAGCGCCGCCGTGGCCAGCCACCAGATGAGGGGGTTGCCCACCGACGTCACGGCCTGCACGCAGGTCTGCGCCCCGCAGCCACCCGTGCCGTCGGCGACCTTGTCCCAGTAGAAGGACGTGGGACGGAGCTGGAGCAGCCAGCCCCACGGGTTGGCCATGTAGGTGTGCTCGCTGGTCAGCGTGGTGTGGAAGGCCCACATCGCCTCGTGATAGGCCCACAGCGAGCGCAGCGCGTCGGCCCAGGACGCCACGACGTCCGGCAGCCACCCGGGGTAGGCGACCGGGTGCTCGGTCCACCAGTCCCGGTCGTAGGAGGAGGGGTTGGCGAACCACGCCCACCACGAGGCGAGGTAGGTGGCCGCCACCGTGGGCACCATGACCGCAGCCGCAGGTAGCGCATCGCGCACGAGGCCGGCGAGCACCCAGCGCTCGACGCCGACGGCGCGGCGAGCCGTCGCGTCCCACAGCACAGAGACGACCGCGAAGACGGCGAAGAAGTACAGCCCGGACCACTTCGTGCCGCAGGCCAGCCCGAGGGCGACCGCCGCCGCGAAGCGCCACCAGTGGAAGCCCAGCGTGGGGCCGAACCGGCCCAGCCCTGCCCCGGAGTCCAGCAGGGTGGCCGCCCGCGCCGCGAGCCGGCGTCGTGCCCAGCTGCGGTCGGCGACCAGGCAGGCGAAGGCGACCACGACCCAGAACATGAGGAAGACGTCGAGCAGCGCGGTGCGGGAGTGGACGATCGCGACGCCGTCGATCGCGAACAGGCCCCCCGCGATCACGCCGAAGGCCGTCGAGCCGAAGAGCCGCCGGGCCGTGCGGGCCAGCAGGAACACCGCGACGACCCCGACGATCGCCGGTGCCAGGCGCCACGCCCAGGAGTTCTCCGGGCCGCCGAGCCGCATGCCCAGCGCGATCATCCACTTGCCGACCGGCGGGTGGACCACGTAGTCGGCGTAGTCGAGGTAGATGTCTTGGTTGCCGGACTCGAAGCTGGGGTTGGCGTCCTCCGGCCACTCCGCCTCGAAGCCCGCGCTGAGCAGGGTGTACGCGCCCTTGACGTAATAGGTCTCGTCGAAGACGAGGGTGCGCGGGTGGCCGAGGTTGACCAGCCGCAGCACAGCGGCGAGCAGGGCGACCAGCGCCGGGCCCATCCACGACCAGAAGCGGTCCGAGGCGGTGGTGCCCAGGGCGAGAGCGCGCGACGAGAACAACCGGGTGAGCAGGTCGGCCTCGGTGGCGCCCGGCGTGGCGCCCGGCGTGGGGATGCCCGGCGTCGTCGGACCGCCACCGGTTGCTGCCGCGTCCTGCCCCCGTGCGACGACCGCGTCGTCGGCCTTCTCAGTCCCCGTCACGCCAGCCATCGTAGGGGACGTGGCAGGCTTGCCCCATGACAGGCCGCCTCATTCTTGCTGGAACACCCATCGGCGACGTCGACGACGCCTCCCCGCGTCTGCGCCGTCTCCTCGTCGAGGCGGACGTGATCGCGGCGGAGGACACCCGCCGCCTGCACGCGCTGGCCGGGCGCCTCGAGCTCAAGCCCGGTGGCCGGGTGATCAGCTACCACGAGCACAACGAGTCGGCGCGGGCCGACGAGCTGCTCGACGTCGTCGCCGACGGCGGCACGGTGCTCATCGTCACCGACGCCGGCATGCCCAGCGTCTCCGACCCCGGCTACCGGATCGTCACCCGGGCGATCGAGCGCGGGCTGCCGGTGACGTCCGCCCCCGGGCCTAGCGCGGTGCTCACCGCGCTGGCCGTCTCCGGGCTGCCCACCGACCGGTTCTGCTTCGAGGGCTTCCCCCCGCGCAAGCCGGGGGAGCGGGCCCGGGCCTTCGAGCTGCTCGCGGGCGAGCGCCGCACCATGGTGTTCTTCGAGTCCCCGCACCGCGTGGACGTGACCCTGGCGGCGATGGCCGACGCCTTCGGCGACGACCGTCCGGCAGCCATCTGCCGTGAGCTCACCAAGACCTATGAAGAGGTCATCCGCGGCGGGCTGCGCGAGCTGGCCGAGCGCGCGGGCGCCGAGCAGCTGCGCGGGGAGATCTGCGTCGTCGTGGCCGGTGCCCCAGAGCGGGTCACCGCCACCACGGCCGAGCTCGTCGCCGAGGTGCTCACCCGCGCCGACGCCGGCGAGCGGCTCAAGGAGGCTGTCGCCGAGGTCGCCGCCGCGGCCGGGGTGCCTAAGCGTGACCTCTACGCCGCGGCCCTCGCAGCGAAGCCCGCCAAGGGGCCCCGCGCCACGAGCTGAGCAGCGACCAGCGGCTCAGTCAGCGGAGCCTTCAGTCAGCGGAGAGGACGCCGTCGCCAGACTGCGCGAGCACCACCCCGGCCGCTGCGAGCTCCGTGCGGGCCTGGGCGCCCTGGTCGGCGGTGACCGGCACGGTGAGGTCGGTGAGCACCCGGGTCGCCAGGCCCAGGGCGAGCGCATCCAGGGCCGTGGCCTTGACGCAGTGCGACTCCGCGATGCCCACGACGTCCACGTCGGTGATCTGCTCCGCACGCAGGATGTCGGCGAGCAGGTTGCCGTCGCCGTCGCGTCCTTCGAAGCCGGAGTAGGCGGCGGCGTGCTCGCCCTTCTTCACGCTGACCTCGGGGGCGAGCTGGGCGAGGGCGGGGTGCAGCTCGGCCTCGGGCGTCCCGGCCACCCCGTGCGGGGGCCAGGTGTCGACGAAGTCCGGGGTGTCGGAGAAGTGCTCACCCGGGTCCACGTGCCAGTCCTGGGTGGTGACCACGAGGTCGTAGTCACCCCGGCGGGCCTGGGCGAAGGCCGCGATGGCGTGGGCGGTCGCGTTGCCGCCGGCGACGGCGAGTGCCCCGCCCTCGCAGAAGGTGGGCTGGACGTCCACGACGAGAAGAGCACGGTGGGTGGCGACGGTCGTCATGGTCCCAATGTATCCCTGGCCTACCCCCGGCCGGCGAACCGCCGCTGAGATCTCACAGCACGTGACCTGGGGCGGTATTACGCTTCCCCCATGCCCCGTGAGATCGAGTTCCGCCGCATCCCTGGCCTCCCGCCGTACGTCTTCACGATCATCGACTCGCTCAAGCTCGCGGCGCGCCGCGAGGGGCGCGACATCGTCGACCTCGGCTTCGGCAACCCGGACCTGCCAAGCCCGCAGATCGCGGTGGACAAGCTCACCGAGGCGGCGCACAACCAGCGCAACCACCGCTACTCCTCCTCCCGCGGCATCCCCAAGCTGCGCCAGGCCGTCGCCGACCTCTACCAGCGCCGCTTCGGGGTGACCCTCGACCCGGAGACCCAGATCATCTCCACGATCGGGGCCAAGGAGGGCTTCAGCCACCTCATGTGGGTGCTGCTGCAGCCTGGTGACGCGGCCATCGTGCCGACGCCGAGCTACCCCATCCACATCTGGGGACCGTACTTCGCCGGGGCGGACGCCCGCCAGGTGCCCATCGGTGACGGCGACGACGCCGCAGGCTTCATCGACCGGGTCATGGAGGCCTGGGAGCTGGGCTGGCCCAAGCCGCGCGTGATCGTGCTGTCCTTCCCGCACAACCCGACCACCACCATCGCCCAGCTGAGCGACCTGCAGCGGCTCGTGGACTGGGCCAAGGACCGCGACGTCGTGCTCGTGCACGACCTCGCCTACGCCGACATGAGCTTCGACGGGTGGACCCCGCCGTCGATCATGCAGTGCGAGGGGGCGACCGAGGTCGCCGTCGAGCTGTACTCGATGACCAAGTCGTACTCGATGGCCGGGTGGCGGGTCGCGTTCCTCGTCGGGCGCGAGGACGTCGTCGGCGCCCTCGGCAAGCTCAAGAGCTACCTCGACTACGGCACCTTCCAGCCGATCCAGATCGCCGCGACGGTCACCCTCAACGAGGCCACGGACTTCCCGGCCGAGGTGTCCGAGGTCTACGAGTCGCGGCGCAACGCGCTCTGTGATGGCCTGAACCGCATCGGCTGGGCCATCGACAAGCCGCAGGGCACCATGTTCGTGTGGGCCCGGATCCCCGAGCCCTACCGGGCGATGGGCTCGATCGAGTTCGCCAAGCACGTCATCGAGACCTGCGACGTGGCGGTCTCGCCCGGCGTCGGCTTCGGCGCCGGCGGGGACGAGTTCGTGCGCTTCGCCCTCATCGAGAACGAGCACCGCATCGGCCAGGCCGTCCGCGGCCTGAAGAAGGGACTGACCCTGCTGTGACCCTCGGACGGCGCCCCCTCGTCCTCGCGACCGCGGTCGCCGTCTGCCTGCTCGCGGCCTGCTCGGACGACGACGGCGGGTCCGCCGCCCCGTCCGCGCCCGCCGCCTCGGCGACCGCGACGGCCACCGAGCCGGAGGACATCACGACCGAGCCGGCCGTCCCCACCGACGACCCGCCCCCCGTCCCGGTGGTCACCGCGACGGTCACCGGCGTCACCGCGACGGGCCTGGCCGCGCCGTGGGGGCTGGCCCAGCTGCCCGACGGCGACTGGCTGGTCACCCAGCGCGACGACCGCACGATGCTCGTGGTCCCCGCTGACGGCTCCGCGCCCACGACGGTGACCGGCGCGGGCGCCGACGACCTCGCCGACCGGACCATCAGCGACGGCGAGGCAGGGCTGCTGGGCGTGGCGCTGTCCCCGACCTTCGCCGAGGACAGCCACGTCTTCGTCTACCGCCGTGCGGAGTCGGGGAACGAGGTGCTCCGGGGCGAGCTCGACGGGACGACTCTCGGGCCGCTGACCACCCTCGTCAGCGAGATCCCCGCCGCGGGCAACCACAACGGAGGCCGGCTGGCCTTCGGTCCGGACGGCTACCTCTACATCACCACCGGCGACGCCGGGGACAGCGACCTGTCCCAGGACCCAGACTCTCTCGCCGGCAAGATCCTGCGCATCACCGCGGACGGGGACGTCCCGGCCGGGAACCCGGTCCCCGGCTCGCCGCTGTGGTCCCTGGGCCACCGCAACGTCCAGGGTCTGGGCTGGGCCGCGGACGGACGGATGTTCGCCTCGGAGTTCGGCCAGCAGACCGTCGACGAGCTCAACCTCATCGTCGCCGGCGGCAACTACGGCTGGCCGGACGTCGAGGGAGCCGGGGGAGCCGACGACGGCTTCATCGACCCGCTGGCCACGTGGCCGACGTCGGACGCCTCGCCCTCGGGCCTGGCCGTCACCGACGAAGGGGTCTACCTCGCGGGGCTGCGCGGGGAACGGCTGTGGCGGGTTCCGCTGGCCGCCCGCGGCGTGGGCGAGCCGCAGGAGCTGTTCACCGGCGAGCACGGGCGTCTGCGCGCCGTGGCCGTCGCCCAGGACGGTTCGCTCGCGGTGCTCACCAACAACACCGACGGCCGCGGCGCCCCGCGACCGGGCGACGACCACCTCCTGACCGTCACTGTCAGCCCTGCTTCCTGAGCCGTGATCTCTCACCCGGGGCTGGCCGCCGGCGCGCCCCCGCCCGAGCCGGGGCGCGCGGCCCGTGACCTGGTCGCCGCGCACCACCGCCTCGCCGAGCAGGCCGCCGCGGTGCTGGCCGAGCTGGACGGCGCGCGGGCCGAGGTGATCCGGCTCGTCGAGGCGGACCGTGACGTGCGGGTGCGCCGTGAGCTCGCCGAGATCACCATCGACCGGCTCAATGAGGTGACCGACAAGAACCTGCGGGTCCGCGCGCTGCTGGACGCCGGGTACACGACGGTCCTGCCGCTGCTCGAGGCCCGGGTGAGCGACCTCCAGGAGCTCGACGGCGTGGGCCCGCACACCGCGCGCGGCGCCGTCGCCGCAGCGCAGCAGCTGGCCGACGTGATCCGGTCGGGCCTGTCCACCCGGATCGAGACGGACCCGACCGACGCGGCGACCACCACCCTGCTCTCGCTGCTCGAGCGGGTGCGCCGGCTCGGCCCGCTCGTCGAGCCGCACCGTGAGGACCTCACCGACTACATCGGCGCCATGGCCTCCCTGCTGCCGCTCGCCCGCCCGGCGACCCGGCGCCTGGGCTTCGCCCTGAGCCGCAGGCGCACCAAGGACGCCGCCACGGCGGCCCTCGCCTCGCTGCCCGGCTGGGACGCCTGGCTGGCCAGCACCGCCCTGCCTGACGCCGTCGCCCGGCTGAGCGCGGCGGCCGCGACCCCCGGGCCCGGGCCGGTGCGGCTGTGGGACGACTTCGAGCTGCGGGCGGCGTCGTACTACGCGGTGCTCGCGACGATCGTGCCGTGGGTGACCGAGAGCGCCGCGGCCCACGGCATGCTGCCCGACGAGCTCGCCGAGCGGGTGAGCACGTACCCGCTGGACGAGTCGTTGCTGCGGGCGCACCTGCGCGGCTACCAGGCCTTCGGTGCGAAGTTCGTGCTCAACCAGGGCCGGGTGCTGCTGGGGGACGAGATGGGCCTGGGCAAGACCGTCCAGGCGATCGCCGCCATGGCCGACTGCGCGGCCAAGGGGGACACCCACTTCGTCGTGGTGTGCCCGGCCAGCGTCCTGGTCAGCTGGGTGCGCGAGGTGGGTGTGCACTCCCACCTGGCGGCGCACCGGGTGCACGGCAGCGGCCGGGAGCAGGCGCTCGCGGACTGGACGGCCGAGGGCGGGGTCGCGGTGACCACCTTCGACGGGCTCAAGCATCTCTCGCTGCCGCCGGCCGCTCTCGGCGCCGAACCGGCCGCTCTCGGCGCCGAACCGGCCTCGAGCGGCGCCGAACCTGCTCCCACCGGTGACCAGCCGGCTCCCGCCGCCGGGCCGCGCGTCGCGATGCTCGTCGTCGACGAGGCGCACCTCATCAAGAACCCGCGGGCGCGGCGCACCCGCGACGTGCTGGCCTGGGCGGAACGGTGCTGGCGGGTGCTCTACATGAGCGGCACGCCGATGGAGAACCGGCTCGAGGAGTTCCTCGCGCTCGTGGCCCACCTGCAGCCTGACGTCGTCGAGCGGGTGCCCAGACACGTCGGGCTGGCCGGCGCGGACGCCTTCCGCGCGACGATGTCCGGGGTGTACCTGCGCCGCAACCAGGTCGAGGTGCTCATGGAGCTCCCCGACCTCGTCGAGGTCGACGAGTGGGAGGAGCTCACCCCCGCCGGGCGGGCCGTCTACGCCGGCGCCGTGGCCTCGGGCAACCTCATGGCCATGCGCCGGGCGGCCTTCGCCACCGCGGACCCCGCCGAGTCGAGCAAGCTCGGACGGCTCGTGGAGATCCTCGCCGACGCAGCCGAGAACGGGCACAAGGTTGTCGTCTTCTCCTTCTTCCGGCAGGTGATCGAGCTGGTGGCAGCCACCGCCGCGAGCGAGGGGCACCCCGTGCACGGCCCGATCACCGGGGACGTCCCTGCCGCCGGCCGCCAGCAGGTCGTCGACGACTTCACCGCCGCCCCGGCGGGCGCCGTGCTCGTCGCCCAGATCCAGGCCGGCGGGGTGGGGCTCAACATCCAGGCCGCGAGCGTGGTGGTGCTCTGCGAGCCCGCCCTCACCCCAGCCGCGGAGGACCAGGCTGTCGCCCGGGTCCGCCGGATGGGGCAGGTCCGCACCGTCCGGGTGCACCGGCTGCTCGCCGAGGACAGCGTCGACGAGCGGATCCGCGAGCTCCTCACCGAGAAGTCCCGGCTCTTTGACGCCTACGTCCGCGAGTCGAGCCTGGCTGCGGGGGCTGTGCGCGCGGTCGACGTGAGCGAGGCCCAGCTTGCCCGTCAGGTGGTCACCGCCGAGCAGGCCCGGCTCGGCTACGGGCCCGTGTGGGACGAGCTCGAGGCGAGCATCGGCGCTGTCCACGACGACGACCGCTGACCGGCACGAGCCGCCGGACGCCTTAACATGGGCTGCATGGCTCACGACGAGAACGCAGCGCCCGCTGGGGCGCAGTCCTTCTACCTCACCACGCCGATCTACTACGTGAACGACGCCCCGCACATCGGGCACGCGTACACCACGGTCGCCGGGGACGTCCTCACCCGCTGGCACCGCCAGCGGCAGGAGAACGTGTGGTTCCTCACCGGGACCGACGAGCACGGTCAGAAGGTCATGCGTACCGCCGAGGAGAACGGGGTCACCCCCCAGGAGTGGGCCGACCGCCTCGTGGAGTCGTCCTGGAAGCCGGTCCTGGAGACCCTGGACGCGCGCAACGACGACTTCATCCGCACCACCCAGCCGCGCCACACCGAGCGGGTCCAGGCCTTCATCCAGGACCTGCACGACAAGGGTGAGATCTACGCCGGCTCCTACGAGGGCCCGTACTGCGTGGGCTGCGAGGAGTACAAGCTCCCCGGCGACCTCGTCGACGGGACGGGGGAGTACGAGGGCCTCAAGCTCTGCCCGATCCACTCCAAGCCGGTGGAGATGCTCTCCGAGCAGAACTACTTCTTCAAGATGAGCGCGTACGCCGACCGGCTGCTCGCCCTCTACGAGGAGCACCCCGAGTTCGTCCAGCCGGCCAGCGCCCGCAACGAGGTGCTCGCCTTCGTCAAGGGCGGGCTGCAGGACCTGTCGATCTCCCGCAACACCTTCGACTGGGGCATCCCCATCCCGTGGGACCCCACCCACGTGCTGTACGTGTGGTTCGACGCGCTGCTCAACTACGCGACCGCCGTCGGGCTCGACTCCGACGACCCGGCCGACCAGGCCCGCTTCGCTGAGCTGTGGCCGGCGAACGTGCACCTGGTGGGCAAGGACATCCTGCGCTTCCACGCGGTGATCTGGCCGGCCATGCTCATGGCCGCCGGGCTGCCCCTGCCCACGACGGTGTTCGCGCACGGGTGGCTGCTGGTGGGCGGGGAGAAGATGAGCAAGTCCAAGCTCACCGGCATCGCCCCGAGCCAGATCATCGACGAGTTCGGCTCGGACGCCTTCCGCTACTACTTCATGCGCGCGATCCCCTTCGGCCAGGACGGCTCCTTCTCCTGGGAGGACCTGGCCGCGCGCTACAACGCCGAGCTGGCCAACGGCTTCGGCAACCTCGCCTCGCGGGTCGCGGCGATGATCGTCAAGAACTTCGGCGGCACGCTGCCGCGGACCGGGACCCTCGGGGACGCCGAGACCGCGCTCGCGGCCGTCGCCGCCAAGGCCGTGGCCGACGCCGAGGCCGCGATCGACCGGATCTCCCCGAACGAGGCGATCAACGCGGTGTGGACCCTCGTGGACGCCACGAACATGTACCTCACCGAGACCGAGCCGTGGAAGGTCGCCAAGCTCCCCGGTGAGACCGGCGAGGACGGCCTGGGCGTGGAGGGCGGCCGCCTGGCGACCATCCTGGTCACCGCGGCCGAGGCGCTGCGCACCCTGGCGATCCTGCTCAACCCGGTCATCCCCAAGGCGGCAGAAGGCCTGTGGACGTCGCTGGGCGGAGCGGAGCAGCTCGGCCTGCTCGCCGACCAGCCGGTGGCCAGCGCTGCGACCTTCGGGTCGCTGGCCCCAGGCACGCAGGTGACCAAGGTGCCCTCGCTCTTCCCGCGGCTGGACGACGCCGCCAAGGCCTGAGACGTGGCCAGGAAGCGTGAGCGTGACCTGAGCTGGCCGCCGGCGCCCTCGGCGCTGCCGTGGCCGGTGGTGGACAACCACACCCACCTCGAGTCGATCGCCCACGTGCTCCCCGACGGGGCCACCGTGCCCACCGTCGCGGAGCACGTGGCGACGGCCCGGGCCGCCGGCATCACCCGGATGGTCCAGGTGGGCTGCGACCTGCCGGCCGCCCGCTGGACCGACGCGGTGGTGCGCGAGCACCCCGAGCTCGTCGGGGCCGTGGCCATCCACCCCAACGAGGCGCCCCTGCACGCCGGGGTGCTCGACGTCGGCCCGGACGGTCTGCCGCCCAGCCCCGCCGAGCGGCACGGCGTCGGGCTGGACGAGGCGATCGCCGAGATCGCCGCGATCGCCCGCGGCAACGACCGGATCCGGGCCATCGGGGAGACCGGCATGGACCTCTTCCGGACCGGGGAGGCGGGGCTGGCCGCGCAGCGGGCCTCCTTCCGGGCGCACATCGCCCTCGCCAAGGAGCTCGGCCTCGCGCTGCAGATCCACGACCGCGACGCCCACACCGAGGTGCTGGACATCCTGGCCGCGGACGGCGCGCCCGAGCGGACGGTCTTCCACTGCTTCTCCGGCGACGAGGAGATGGCCCGGCTGTGCGCCGACCAGGGCTGGTACCTCTCCTTCGCCGGTCCGGTGACCTTCGCCGCCAACGACGGGCTGCGGGCGGCGCTGCGCGCGGTCCCGTTGTCCCAGGTGCTCGTGGAGACGGACGCGCCGTACCTCACGCCCCACCCCTTCCGGGGGCGGCCGAACGCCCCCTACCTCGCCGCGGTGACCATGGCGACGATCGCCTCGGTCCAGGAGGTCTCCCTCGAGGAGGCCTGCCGGGCGGTCGAGGTGACCTCCCTGCAGGTCTACGGGGAGTGGTGATCGGGGCTCGCGCCAGGCACTGACGGTCGCCGCAGCGATCTGTCTCGGTGAGTGCTGGAGTCGTGCCCTCGACGTGCCGATGACATCAGTGGAGGTCGCAGCGATGCGGACTCTGCGGGCCGTCCGTGCCAGACTGTCCGCGTACACCGTGACCGTGACGAGAGGAAGGCCCGGCTTGAGCGCGAATCGCCACGTCAGCGCCCTGCGCCTGCCCGCCCGTCGGGTGATCCAAGGCTCTGTCCTCGTCGCCCTGGTCGCCGGCACCTCCGCCTTCACCACGATGCACAAGACCATCACCATCGAGGTCGACGGCGACGTCCGGACGGTGACGGCCTTCGGGTCGACCGTCAACGACGTGCTCGCCAGCCACCAGGTGGTCCTGGGAGACCAGGACGAGGTCTTCCCCTCCTCCGCCAGCTCGGTCTCCGACGGTGACCTCATCGTCGTGCGGACCATGCGCACGGTCGACGTCGAGATCGACGGCACACCCCAGTCCATCCAGTCCACGGCACTGACCGTCGGCGAGGTCCTCGACGAGATCGGCCCCCGCGCAGCCGGCGCCGACGTCTCCGCCTCCCGCTCGGAGGCCGTGGGCCGCAACCCGCTGAAGATCTCCACGCTCAAGGACGTGACCATCGCGATCGACGGTCAGCAGATCCCGGTGGTCACCACCGAGGAGTCCGTGCGCGCCGTGCTGGCCAACGCCGGCGTCGTGCTCTTCCCCGGTGACGTGGTCTCGGCGGACCTGTCCAGCGCCATCGAGACAGGGCAGGTCATCACCGTCGGCCGGGCCGGGGAGTCCGCCACCGTGCTCACCGAGGTGCTGCCCTTCACTGTCGAAGAGATCGAGGACCCCAAGCTCGTCGTCGGTCAGCGTCTGGTCAAGCAGACCGGGCGGGTGGGGCAGGCCGTGACCACCTACGACGTGACCCTCGTGGACGGCGTGGAGGCCTCGCGCGTCGTGGTGGCCCAGCAGATCACCGTCGAGGCGCGCAACGAGATCGTTCACCTGGGGACCATGGAGCTGCCTGACCCGGCTCTGGTCCAGGTGGACCCAGGGACGGCACGGGCGCTCGGGCAGTCGATGGCGCTCGAGAAGGGCTGGGGCGACGACCAGTACGCCTGCCTGGAGTCGCTGTGGACCAAGGAGAGCAAGTGGAACGCCAGCGCCGCCAACGCCTCGAGCGGCGCCTATGGCATCCCGCAGGCTCTCCCCGGCTCGAAGATGGCCAGCGCCGGGGCTGACTGGCGCACCAACGCTGCCACCCAGATCACCTGGGGGCTGGGGTACATCGAGGGTCGCTACGGCACCCCGTGCGGGGCGTGGGCCCACTCCAAGAGCACGGGCTGGTACTAGTCCCTCGCCAGGAATGGCCGGCACGGACCGTCCTTTCTGCCGCGTGTGTCGCAGATCGTGGCCCCGGCCGAGACCGTGATCTGACGTGCCGAGCCACCCCGTGAGCCACCCTCTTCCTGGGATCTGAGCAGCGAGAACACTGTCTCTCGTGGCATCTGGACGCAAGCCGAACCGCCGATGGACCTCGTGAAGATGCCGTGGATAAGTTGGCTCAGGGTCACGGATCGGTTACGGTCGAACGTCGCCATGGTGCATTTCTGTGAGGTCCCACGACCCCCCAGACCGTGGCGATGCCGGTGCTACTGGATGGAACACCGTCCATGGGTCGCCGGCGACGGCCGGATCAGAATCGACGTGGCGCCCTCCGCCGGAGGGCCGCGGTGCAATCCCGCAGCCACAGTTCTGTGCCCGGATAGGACGACGTCTGGACACTCATGAAAAATCCCTTCAGTGCTTTCTCGGCGCGCTCAGGCGCGCAACCGACAGAGCCTGGTGAGACTCTCAACCTCACTGACCCAGCCATCACCTCCGACAGCGTCGACACCGACGCACCCAGCCGCAGCAGCGGCCGCACGAGGCGCCGCACCTGGCCTATCGCCGGTGGACTGGCCCTAGCCCTCGTCGCAGGCGGAACCGCCGTGTACGCCAACGCCCACAAGACCGTCACCCTGGACGTCGACGGCAACGTCCAGACCATCTCCACCTTCGCCGGGTCCGTCGATGGCCTGCTCGAGGAGCGTGGCATCACCGTCGGCTCGGACGACGTGGTGGCCCCCTCCCAGAACGCCGCCCTGAGCGACGACGCGGACATCGTGGTGCGCTACGCCCGCGAGGTCACCATCCAGCAGGACGGCGTGCCCACGACCATCACGACCACCGCGGTCGACGCCGACGAGGTGCTCGCCGCCTACGCCGGTCGCGCCGACGACGTCTCCCTCGTGGCCTCGCGGTCCGAGGGTGACGGTCGTGTCGACCTCGGCCTGCGGCTGTCCATCGACGGCCCCGTCAAGCTCAAGGTGGACGGAGGCGAGACCGAGGTGCCCAGCGGTGCTCAGGACGTCTCCGACGTCCTCGAGGACCACGGCGTCCAGGTCGGCGAGCTGGACCGCGTCTCGGTCCAGCACGTCCCCACCGCCGAGGCTCTCGCAGCCCAGCAGGCTCAGGCCGAGCGGGAGGCCGCCGAGGCGGCTGCCGCGGCCGAGGCTGAGGCGGCTGCCGCCGCTGCGGCCGGGACCGAGGCTGCGCCTGCCGAGGCCGGCGTGGAGACCGCGTCCGTGGACGCGGCCCCTGCCGCCGAGGACGCCACCAGCGATGTCATCGCGGACCCGCGTCTGGACGACACCGAGCTGGCGATCGTCATCAACCGCGTCGCCGTCGCGGAGGAGACCGTCACCACGCCGATCCCCTTCGAGACCGTCATCGAGGAAGACCCCAACCGCTTCAAGGACCTCGACCCGGTGACCACGGTCGAGGGCGTCGAGGGCCAGCAGACCACGGTCCACTCGGTCACCACGGTCGACGGCGTCGAGGAGTCCCGCACCCTCGTCTCCGACGAGGTGTCCGTCGCCCCCGTGAACAAGGTGGTCGTCAAGGGCACCAAGGAGCGTCCGGTCGTCAAGCCGGCGCCCGCACCGGCAGCCCCGGCTGCCAAGGCTCCGGCCGCCTCCTCCGAGGCACCGGCTCCGGCTGCCTCCGGGAGCGGTGAGACCGCCTCCTCGGCCGCACCGACGGTCGCTGCCGCCGGTGACGTGTGGAGCAAGCTCGCGCAGTGCGAGTCGGGGGGCAACCCCTCGATCGTCTCCAAGAACGGTCTGTACCACGGCCTCTACCAGTTCTCGGTGGGCACGTGGCAGTCCCTCGGTGGCTCCGGTCTGCCCTCGCAGGCCAGCGCGGCCGAGCAGACCCGCCTTGCCCAGGCTCTCCAGGCCCGCTCGGGCTGGGGCCAGTGGCCGCACTGCTCCTCCAAGCTCGGGCTGCGGTGACGCACCCTTGACGCAGCACTGCGGATGAACCTTTAGGCTCATCCGTATGACTGATACCTCGAACGCCCTGCTCGGTCCGGCCCAGATCCGTGACCTGGCAGGGCGTTTGGGCGTCCGGCCCACCAAGACCCTCGGCCAGAACTTCGTGCACGACGCCGGCACGGTGCGCAAGATCGTCCGTGCCGCCGGGCTCACCGAGGGCCAGCGCGTCGTCGAGGTGGGCCCCGGGCTGGGGTCGTTGACCCTGGGGCTGCTCGAGGCCGGGATGAGCGTCGTCGCGGTCGAGATCGACCCGGTGCTCGCCGCCCAGCTGCCTGACACGATCGCGACCATGGCCCCCGAGCGCGCCGGCGACCTCACCGTCGTCCTGCAGGACGCCCTGACGGTCACCGAGCTGCCTGGACCGCCGCCCACCGCCCTCGTGGCCAACCTGCCCTACAACGTCGCCGTCCCGGTGCTGCTGACCTTCCTGGAGCGCTTCGACACCCTCGACCGCGTGCTCGTCATGGTCCAGGCCGAGGTGGCCGACCGCCTGGCCGCGCCGCCGGGGAACCGGACCTACGGCATCCCCTCGGTCAAGGCCGCCTGGTACGCCACGGCGCGACGCACCGCGACCATCGGCCGCTCGGTGTTCTGGCCCGTGCCCAACGTCGACTCCGCCCTGGTGCTGCTCGAGCGCCGCGAGCACCCGCAGACCCGCGCGAGCCGGGAACGGGTCTTCCAGGTGGTCGACGCGGCCTTCGCCCAGCGTCGCAAGACCCTGCGCGGGGCGCTGGCCGGCCTGGCCGGCTCACCGGCTCTGGCCCAGGAGGCGCTGGAGGCGGCCGGCATCGACCCGGGCGCCCGCGGCGAGCGGCTCACCGTCGAGGAGTTCGCCCGGATCGCCGAGGCGCTCGACGACGCCGCCGCGGCCCGCGCCGCCGCGACGGACCAGTGACCACCCTCAAGCACCTGAGCAGCGTGGGCGAGCAGCCCGCCTCGGTCCTGGTGCGCGCTCCGGGCAAGGTCAACCTCTCCCTGCACGTGGGGCCGGTGGGCCCGGACGGGTATCACCCGCTGGTCACGGTGTTCCAGGCGGTGTCCCTCTATGAGGACGTGCGCGCCACGGCGTCGGAGGACCTCACCCTCGCCGTCCAGGGTCCGGGCGCGGAGCTCGTCCCCACGGACGAGAGCAACCTCGCGCTGCGGGCAGCGCGAGCCCTGGCCGAGCACACCGGCGTCGAGCAGGGAGCCCACCTGGAGATCACCAAGGGTGTGCCGGTGGCCGGCGGGATGGCCGGCGGGTCAGCCGACGCCGCTGCGACCCTCGTCGCCCTGGACGCGCTGTGGGGGACCGGACTGCTGCGTGAGGAGCTGTGCGCGGTCGGTGCCACCCTCGGCGCCGACGTGCCCTTCGCCCTGACCGGGCACACGGCCGTGGGGACAGGGCGGGGAGACACGCTCACCCCGGCGATGGTCCACGGTCAGTTCCACTGGGCCTTCGCCCTGCGCAGCGAGGGACTGTCCACCCCCGCGGTGTTCCGGCACTTCGACGCGATCACCGAGAACGACCACGACATGCCCGACGGCGCCGACACCGCCCTCATGTCGGCTCTGCGCGCCGGAGACGCGGAGCGGCTGGGCGCGGCGCTGTCCAACGACCTGCAGGCCTCCGCGCTCGACCTGGCTCCCGACCTGCGCGAGACGATGGCCGCCGCGCGGACGGCGGGTGCGCTGGGTGTGATCGTCTCCGGGTCGGGACCCACGATCGCCGCCCTCGGCCGCAGCCGCCAGCACGCCCTGGCCATCGCCGCCGCCCTTACCGTCGCCGGTGTGTGCGAGTCGGCGGTCTGCGCCTCCGGGCCGGTGCCCGGCGCACGGGTCGTCGTCTGACCCGAGCGCCGAGCGCCGAGCGCCGAGCGTCCGTCAGTCGACGAGCTGGGCGAGCTCCATCCACCGCTCCTCGAGCGTGGTGACCTCGCTCTGCAGCGCCTTGAGCTGGTCGTTGAGGGCAGTGAGCCCGGTGAAGTCCTCCAGGTCGTGGGCAGCCATCTTCTCGTGCAGCGCCGCGATCTGGTCCGTGGTCTTGGTGAGCTTGCGCTCGACGGCGCTGAGCTCCTTGCGGGCGGCCCGGGCCTCAGCGCTCGAGGACGACGACCCGGACGAGGACTTCCCGGTGGTGGTCACCGCGGGCTTGCCGCTGGCCGGACGTGCCTTGAGGATCTCCAGGTACTGGTCCACCCCGCCGGGCACGTTGCGGAACTCCCCGTCCAGCAACGCGTACTGCTGGTCGGTGACCCGCTCGAGCAGGTACCGGTCGTGGGAGACCACGAGCAGCGTGCCGGGCCAGGAGTCCAGCAGGTCCTCCATCGCCGCGAGCATGTCGGTGTCGAGGTCGTTGGAGGGCTCGTCGAGGATGAGCACGTTGGGCTCGTCCAGGAGGATGAGCAGCAGCTGCAGACGGCGACGCTGACCACCGGAGAGGTCCTTGACCTGCGTCGAGAGCTGGGCGTTGGTGAAGCCGAGGCGCTCGAGCAGCTGCCCCGGGGTCATCTCCTTGCCGCCGGCCACGTAGGACGTGCGGTACTGGGCGATGACGTCGCTGACCCGGTCGTTGGCGATGTCCTGCAGCTCGGCCAGCTGCTGGGTGAGCGTGGCGAACTTCACCGTCTTGCCGCGCTTGACCCGCCCGGTGGTCGGTTGCAGGTCACCGGTCACCAGCGCGAGCAGGGTGGACTTCCCGGCGCCGTTGACGCCGAGGATCCCGGTCCGCTCGCCCGGGCCGATGAGCCACGTGACGTCCTTGAGGACCTGCTTGTCCCCGTAGCTCACCGACACGTCGATGAGGTCGACGACGTCCTTGCCCAGGCGCGAGGTGGCCATCTGGGCGAGCTCGACGGAGTTGCGCACGGGAGGCTCGTCGGCGATGAGCTGGTTGGCGGCCTCGATGCGGAACTTGGGCTTGGAGGTGCGGGCCGGTGCGCCGCGGCGCAGCCAGGCGAGCTCCTTGCGCATGAGGTTCTGCCGCTTGGCCTCGGTCGCGGCGGACATCCGGTCGCGCTCGACGCGCTGGAGGATGTAGGCGGCGTAGCCCCCCTCGAAGGGCTCGACGATCCCGTCGTGCACCTCCCAGGTGGCGGTGCACACCTCGTCGAGGAACCAGCGGTCGTGGGTGACCACGAGCAGCCCGCCCGCGTTGACGCCCCAGCGGCGGCGCAGGTGGCCGGCCAGCCAGGTGATCGCCTCGACGTCGAGGTGGTTGGTCGGCTCGTCGAGGAAGAGCACGTCGTCGTCGCCGACCAGCAGCGAGGCGAGGGCCACGCGGCGACGCTGGCCACCGCTGAGCTCGCCGACGAGGCCGTCCCACGGCAGGTCGGTGACCAGCCCGGTGATGACGTCGCGGATCTTGGGGTCACCAGCCCACTCGTGCTCGGGGGTGTCTCCCACGATGGACTGGGCGACGGTGAGGGTGGGGTCGAGGGTGTCGCTCTGGTCGAGCACGCCGATCCGGGTGCCGCCGCGGCTGGTGACCCGTCCGGACGTCGGTTCGAGGCGACCGGCGAGCATCGCGAGCAGCGAGGACTTGCCGTCACCGTTGCGTCCGACGATGCCGATCCGGTCCCCTTCGTTGACGCCGACGGTCACCGAGTCGAAGACGAGCTTGGTGGGGAAGGAGAGGCGCAGCGATTCGCCGCCAAGAAGGTGAGCCATGGTCACCAGCCTAGGCGGCTCCCGCAGCCCTCAGCACCGTCGCCACCTGCCAGCGCCTCTCAGCGCCTCTCAGCGCCTGCCGGGCCTGCCTGCGGCCGCCAGGGCCCGGCGCTGGGCTGAGCCACAGGTGGCGCTGCGACAATGGACGCCGCGCGAGCACCCGACCCGCGCCACGACGCCCTCCGACGGAAGCAGCAGATGGCTCCCCGCTCTGACACCGACCCTCGAGACTCCGACCGCCAGGTCGTGCTGCCCGGCGGGCTGGCGGACCCGGGCGGGAGGCGGCTCGGTCGCGGCGGACGCTCTCGGCGCTGGGTGCTGATGGTCGTCCTCGCGGTGGTCCTCGGGGCCGGGATCCTCGTCGGGGGAACGATCGCGCTCGTCACCGGCCTGGACGCCGACAGCTCGACGGGGACGGACGAGGGGACGGACCGTCTCACGCCCGCTGACGCAGCGGTCGTCGCCGACTTCGAGGCCTTCGCCCGTGGCCTCGAGGGCGTGTCCGACGGCGACGCCGCGGTGGTCGTCGAGGCCATCTCCCCGCAGGACGGCGGGATCGCGCGTGGCACGGCTGACGTGCTCCTGGACCCGGCGGGTGAGGAGCAGATGACGCAGGTCGCCGCCGCGGTCACCGACTGGGCCGACGAGGCGGAGGCCGCCGGGAGCATCGAGCTGGACCTGCGGCTGAGCACCACGGACGGGGCGGTCGACCTGTCCCGGCCGGGGTCGGCCAACGCTGAGCGACTGGCGGTGGCGGCCGAGGTGGTCCGCGACGACGCCGTGGTCGAGTTCTGGATCGGGGAGAGCCGGGTCGACCTGGTGCTGGCCGCCGGCACTGACCAGGGGGACGGCCTGGCTCGGTGGACCCAGCAGGTCGCCGAGATCGCCCCCACCATGGCGGTGGCTGTCCGCACCGCCGACGCCGACTGAGCGGAGGTCAGGCCTGCGGCTCGCCCGGGGTGGTCGTCGGCGCCACGGCGGGAGCCACGCTGGGCAGGCTGATGCTCGGCAGGGTGGCGCCGGGCCCGTTGATGCTGGGCCCGTTGACGCCGGGAACGGTGACCGCAGCGACGGCCGGGACACCGCCGGCGGGGACCGCGGCGACCGCTCCGGTGGCGCCCGCCACTGCCGGGGCGACCACCGGGACGGCGGGGGTACCGCTACGCCGGGCCTTGACGGTCGAGCGGACGTAGTGGATCACCGTCGGGACCAGGGTCAGGGAGACGGCCGCGAGGATGACGAGGTCCATGTACTTCTCGGCGTACTCGGCCACCCAGCTGACGCCGCCGAGCAGGTAGCCCAGCAGCACCAGACCGGTGGCCCAGACCACCGCGCCGACGAAGTTGTAGAGGGAGTAGCGCCGGTAGTTCATGTGCGAGACGCCCGCGGCGACGGGGGCGAAGGTCCGGACCACCGCGATGAACCGGGCGATGATGACCGCACGGCCACCGAACCGTTCGAAGAAGACGTTGGTGCGCTCGACGTTCTTCACGCTGAACAGCCCGGACTCCTTGCGCTCGAACACCTTCGGTCCGAGGCGGTGGCCGATGAGATACCCCACCTCCCCACCGATGAAGGCGGCCGCGGTGATCGCGAAGCAGACCCAGAAGATGTCGGTGCTGATGACGCCGGCGTGGGTGAGCAGGCCGGTGAAGAAGAGCAGGGTGTCCCCAGGGAGCAGGAAGCCCACGAGCAGCCCGGTCTCGGCGAAGACGATGAAGCAGATGCCCAGCAGGGCCCACGGGCCGAGCTGCGGGATGATCGTCGCAGGGTCGAGCCACGGGATGAGAGAAGCGTGAACCATGGGCGAATCCCTGTCTGAGGTGTGAGAGCGCAGTGCTGGTCGAGTGGACGGGTGAGGGCGTCCTGCAGGTCAACGCTCGACGGCCTGAAATCATCCCCGTCGTCACTCATTCTTTCCCTGCGCACCGGGGCCCGCGCGTGGGGGAGCGTCCTGGCAGGCCCGGGCGCCGGAGGCCGCAGCCTCATGTCAGGGTGTCGAACTGGGCCACGAGCCTGCGCAGCAGGTCCGCCATCGCGTGCTCGTCGGCGGGGTCCAGGGCTTCCAGGACCGTGTGCTCGACGGCGAGCAGGTCGCTGAACGCGGCGTCGACGCGGCTCAGGCCGGACTCGGTGAGCCGGACGAGCACACCGCGGCGGTCCTCGGGGGACGGCGCTCGTGCCACGAGCCCCCGGGCCTCGAGCCGGTCGATCCGATTCGTCATGGTGCCCGAGGTCACCATGGTCTGGGTGACCAGGGCTCCGGGGGAGAGCACGTGAGGTTCGCCTGCCCGGCGCAGCGCCGCGAGCACGTCGAACTCCCACGGCTCCAGCTGGTTGCGGGCGAAGGCGCCACGGCGGGCCACATCGAGATGACGGTCCAGGCGGCTCACCCGGGACAGCACCGCCAGGGGGGAGACGTCCAGGTCAGGGCGTACTCGGGTCCAGGCCGCGATGATGCGGTCGACCTCGTCTTCGTGCCCATCGTTCATAGCAGAAGATTACTTGACGTCAAGACTCTTGACCGCCTCGTCCGGGGTCCAGGTCATCCGGCGCGCAGCGCCTCCCGGAGGCGGATGCGCCCGCCGGTCCGCAGCACCGCGTTGGAGTAGACCCGCCCGGCGAACCACACGAGCACCGGGATGATGAGGATGTTGATGAGGAGCACCACCGCGATCTGCCACTGGGGGACCGCCCCCAGGGCGACCCGGATCGGCATGATGAGCGGCGAGGTGAACGGCAGGTAGGAGAGCCACTGCACGTAAGGGCTGTCCGGGGCCCACGGTGCGATCGAGACACCGACGATGTAGGGGACCATCATGAGCACGAGGATCGGGGTGGTGACCGAACCCACCTCCTCCTGGCGCGAGACGAGCGCACCGGCCGCTGCGAAGAGCAGCGCGTACATGGTGAAGCCGACGAGGAACCACACGATCACCCACGCCGCCGTCGCGCCGAGGTCGACCTTCATCGTCTCGGTCAGCCCGAAGAGCGTCGCGCTCGCGACCCCGGCGGCCACGAGGACGAGCACCTGCAGCAGCCCGATCGCGCCGATGCCCAGGACCTTCCCGGCCATGAGCTGCCACGGGCGCACGGTCGCGAGCAGCAGCTCCACCACCCGGCTGGTCTTCTCCTCCACGACGCCCTGGGCCACCATCTGCCCGCAGATCTGCAGGCTGATGAACAGCAGGATCCCCACGATGTACCCGGAGAGGACCTGGGACCCGTCCACCTCGGGCGGCGGGTCGAGGGAGACGACGTCGACGCTCGCCCCGGCGACCGCGGCGCCGACCGCGGCCGGGTCGCCGCCGAGGTCACGGATCTGGTCGGCGAGGGCGGCCTGCTGGGCCAGCACTGAGAACACCGAGCTCAGCGTCGCGTCGAGGTCGGACTTGGTGACCACCTGGAAGGCCTCCGGGGTGCCGGTGACCAGAGCGTCGAGGCTCTCGTCGGCCACCTGGGCGCGTCCCTCGTCCTCGGTCACCGTGGTGACCTCGGTCGTCGCCCCGTAGGACGCGGCGGTGGCCTCGATGGCCTCCTCCAGCTGCTGGCTCTGCGAGGTGACACCCACCCGCAGCACCGTGGTGTCCTGGCCGATGAGCTTGGCGACGAGGACTCCCGCGACGATGAGCACGACGAGGACCACCGTGCTCCAGATGAAGGACTTCGCGAAGATCCGCTGCCGGATCTCACGACCGGCGACCAGGCGGACGCCGCCCCAGCCGGAGAGGGAGGTGGGGTCGGCGCTCATGCGAGGGGTCCTTTGCTGAGGGAGGCGGCGGACGTCGTCGTGACACCGGCGGGCGAGCCGGCAGGGGGAGCGGAGGGTGCGGCGTCGGGCGTCTCGCTCTGGCTGACCACGTGCCGGAACAGCTCGCTGAGCGAGGCGCGCTGGCGGGTGAACTCGTGGACCGGACCGGCGGCCAGGGCCGCGCGCAGCACGCTCTGCTCAGCGTCGGGGGAGGAGGGGACCTCGACCACGGTCCGCGAGCCGGCGCGAGAGACCACTCGGGCCCCCGGGGCCGCGGAGAGCCAGGTCTCGGGGGCCGTAGGCGCGTCCACGAGCCAGCGGGGCGCGGAGGTGGCGCGCAGCTCCTCCACCGTGCCGGAGGCGACCATGGACCCGGCGCGGATGATCCCCACCCGGTCGCACAGCCGCTCGACGAGATCGAGCTGGTGGGAGGAGAAGAGGACGGGGGCGCCGGCGTCGGCGCGTTCGCGCAGCACGGCGCTCATGACGTCGACCGCGACCGGGTCCAGGCCGGAGAACGGCTCGTCCAGCACAAGGATCGTGGGGTCGTGGACGAGGGCGGCGGCGAGCTGGACGCGTTGCTGGTTGCCCAGGGAGAGCTTCTGCACCTCGTCGCCGCGGCGACCTGCCACACCGAGCTTCTCCGTCCAGTGCTCCATCGACGCGCGGGCAGCGGCGGGGTCCAGGCCGTGCAGGCGGGCCAGGTACACGAGCTGGTCGCCGACCTTCATCTTGGGGTAGAGGCCGCGTTCCTCCGGCATGTACCCCACCCGGCGTCGGCCGTCGAAGCCGAGCGGGGCGCCGTCCCAGCGCACCTCGCCGGAGTCGGCGGCCAGCACGCCCAGCGCGATCCGCATGGTCGTCGACTTTCCCGCGCCGTTGGACCCCACGAAGCCGAAGATCTCCCCGGCGTGCACGGTGAAGGACAGTGCGTCCAGGGCGCGCAGGCTCCCGTAGGACTTGGAGAGCCGGTCGATCTCGAGCGCTGGCATGGGTCCTCGCCGGGTCTGGTGCGGAACGTCTGGATTCTCACCCAATCGCATCTGCGGCCCGTCGGCAAGCACGACCCGCGGCGCGATGCAGAAAAGACCGGTATCACCGAGTTCGGCGGGCGCGCCAGGGCATGTCGTCACAATCCGCGAGGTGACCTTCGCCACCAGCGCTCAGACGGGCATCCTTCAGGTGAGCGTCGCCGTCGGCAGCGAGGGCCGGCGCTCCAGCCCGGACAGGCCGTTCCAGGCCAGGTTGACCAGGTGCGCGGCGACCTCGGCCTTCTTGGGCTGGCGGGCGTCGAGCCAGTACTGGCCGGTCAGGGCCACCATGCCGACGAGCATCTGGGCGTAGATCGGTGCGATCCGCGGATCGAGGTCACGGCGCTTGAACTGGTCGGCGAGCAGGTGCTCCACCTGCGTGGCGACGTCGCCGATGAGGGAGGAGAAGGTGCCCGTGGCCTGGGCGACGGGGGAGTCGCGCACGAGGATGCGGAAGCCGTCCTCGTGGGTCTCGATGTAGGTCAGCAGCGCCAGGGCCGTCCGCTCGAGCAGCACCTTGGGGTGCCCGCCGGCGGTCAACGCCCCGGTCAGCGCCTGGGTGAGAGCTTCGATCTCCCGGTCGACGACGACGGCGTAGATGCCTTCCTTGCCGCCGAAGTGCTCGTAGACGACCGGTTTGGACACCTCCGCGCGTGACGCGATCTCCTCCACGCTCGTGCCCTCGAAGCCCTTCTGGGCGAACAGGGCGCGGCTGACGGAGATGAGCTGTTCGCGTCGCTCTTTCGCCGTCATTCGGGAGCGGGGGGTGCGTTTGCTGTCAGAGGCCACGGGTCTATCATGCCGGACCGGCCCTCGGACCCGCGTTTGGTGCAGCAGAAAATCCTGGCAGAATGAACCACGAACTCCTGCAGTCCTCTCAGCGGCACGCGCTGCGCTCCGGCTCGTCGGTTTTCAGTCCGCCTTGGTGTAATCGGCAGCACAAGGGTTTTTGGTGCCCTTGGTCCAGGTTCGAGTCCTGGGGGCGGAGCGCGCGTCGCGAGAGGCGGGGTGCACCACAGGCAAGTGCGCGCGTCTGCGCGTCCTTGTGCGTCCATGGCAGAGATATCGAGCTCCTGGGAGTCCTACGTGACCACCGCTCAACCCGCGGCAGTAATCATCCTCGCTGCAGGCGGGGGTACCCGGATGCGTTCGAGCCTGCCGAAGCCGTTGCACACCCTCGCGGGCCGCAGCATGCTCGGCCACGCGATCACCGCCGCGCAAGGACTCGACCCCCAGCGCATCGCCGTCGTCGTCCGCTACGAGCGGGACGCGGTGGCCGCGCACGTCGCTGAGATCGACCCGTCCTTGCTCATCGTCGACCAGGACGAGATCCCCGGGACCGGGCGCGCCGTCCAGTGCGCCCTGAGCGTGCTCGACGCCGCAGCGCAGGCGCAGGCCGCGATCGCCGGCGTCCCCGAGGGCAGCGAGGGCCACGGCGGAGGAGAGGGCCTCACCGGCCCCGTCGTCGTCATGGCCGGGGACATCCCGCTGCTGGACACGGCCACCCTGGACGAGCTGCTCGCCGCCCACGTCGCCGGCGCCAACGCGGTGACCGTGCTCACCGCCGAGGTCGACGACGCGACCGGCTACGGCCGGATCGTGCGTGACGAGACCACCGGCGACGTGCTGGGGATCGTCGAGCACGGTGACGCCACCGAGGCTCAGCGGGAGATCCGCGAGATCAACTCCTCCATCTACGTCTTCGACGCCGCGGTGCTGCGCCGGGGCCTGGGGCAGGTCGACCAGGCCAACTCCCAGGGCGAGGTCTACCTCACCGACGTGCTGGCCATCGCCCGTGCCGAGGGCGGCCGGGTGCGCGCGGTGTGCACCCCGGACCACTTCGTCGTGGAGGGCGTCAACAACCGGGCTCAGCTCGCGGTGCTGCGCGCCGAGCTCAACCGCCGCATCCTGCACCGTTGGATGCTCGACGGCGTCACCGTCGTCGACCCGGCGAGCACCTGGGTCGACGTGGACGTCGACCTCGAGCAGGACGTCACCCTGCTGCCGGGCACCCAGCTGCACGGGGCGACCATCATCCGCGAGGGCGCCACGATCGGCCCGGACACCACGTTGACCGACGTCGAGGTCGGCGTGCACGCGACGGTCACCCGCACCCAGGCCCAGCTGTCGGTCATCGGTGACGACGCCAAGGTCGGCCCCTTCAGCTACCTGCGTCCGGGGACCGTGCTCGGCACGGCCGGCAAGATCGGCGGCTTCGTCGAGACGAAGAACGCCACGATCGGCGACGGGTCGAAGATCCCGCACCTGTCCTACGTCGGTGACGCGACGATCGGTGAGCACACGAACATCGGTGCGGCCACGATCTTCGTCAACTACGACGGCGTGCACAAGCACCACTCGACCGTCGGGTCGTTCTCACGCACCGGCGCGGACAACCTCTTCGTGGCTCCCGTGCACATCGGCGACGGCGTCTACACCGGCGCCGGCTCGGTCATCCGCAACGACGTGCCCTCCGGCGCCCTGGCCGTCTCGGCCGGAGCCCAGCGCAACATCGAGGGCTGGGTCGAGCGTCGTCGTCCCGGCACCGACGCGGCCCGCGCGGCCGAGCGAATCCGGTTGGAGTCCACCGCGACCGAGCTCGGCGCCCAGGCCCGGGCCGAGCTGGCTCAGGCCGACCACCAGGCAACCCTTCCCCTTCCCAGCCCCCCAACCGCTACCGAGAACCAGGACGCGCCGCGCCCTGGAACCGCTGGCACCACTGAAGGACACCGCGACTGATGACTGGCATCATCTCCTCCGACGGCGAGAAGCGCATGGTATTTGTCTCCGGGCGTGCGCACCCGGAGCTCGCCAAGGACGTAGCCCGTGAGCTTGGCACCGAGCTCGTCCCCACCTCGGCCTACGACTTCGCCAACGGCGAGATCTACGTTCGTTTCGGCGAGAGCGTGCGTGGCGCGGACGTCTTCGTCCTGCAGTCGCACACGGCACCGATCAACCAGTGGATCATGGAGCAGCTCATCATGTGCGACGCGCTCAAGCGCGCGTCCGCCAAGACGATCACCGTGGTGCAGCCCTTCTACGGCTACGCGCGCCAGGACAAGAAGCACCGCGGCCGCGAGCCGATCTCGGCCCGCCTCATGGCGGACCTGTTCAAGACTGCTGGCGCCGACCGCATCATGAGCGTCGACCTGCACTCCTCGCAGGCGCAGGGCTTCTTCGACGGCCCGGTGGACCACCTGTGGGCCATGCCGCTGCTTACCGACTACGTGCGCTCGCGCGTGGACCTCTCCAACGTCGCGGTCGTGTCCCCGGACGCCGGCCGCATCCGCGTGGCGGAGCAGTGGGCCGCCAAGCTCGGCGGCGCCCCGCTCGCCTTCGTGCACAAGACGCGTGACGTCAACGTGCCCAACCAGTCCGTGGCCAACCGCGTGGTCGGTGACGTCGAGGGCCGCAGCTGCGTGCTCGTCGACGACCTCATCGACACCGGCGGCACCATCGCCGCCGCGGTCCGCGTGCTGCTCGACGCCGGCGCCAAGGACGTCATGGTCGCCGCCACCCACGGGGTGCTCTCCGACCCGGCCGCCAAGCGCCTCACCGAGTCCGGCGCGCGTGA
The DNA here is from genome assembly GCF_001552735.1 of Sanguibacter suarezii NBRC 16159. Taxonomy (GTDB): domain Bacteria; phylum Actinomycetota; class Actinomycetes; order Actinomycetales; family Cellulomonadaceae; genus Sanguibacter; species Sanguibacter suarezii. The sequence goes on along the minus strand of NZ_BCRT01000021.1, from coordinate 238,350 downwards.
GGTGGTCGTCACCGACACCCTGCCGATCCCGGCGGACAAGCAGTTCGACAAGCTCACCGTCCTCTCGATCGCGCCGCTGCTGGCCCGCGCGATCCGCGAGGTCTTCGACGACGGGTCGGTGACGTCGCTCTTCGAGGGCAACGTCTGACCTGACAGCTCACACGGGCCCCGTCCGGTGCCCGGCCTCCTGAGGCCGGCGCGGGACGGGGCCCGTGGCATGTCCGCGCCCAGGTCCGCCCGAGGCGCGGCCCAGGTCCGGCCCGGGCGTGCCCCGGATGCGGCGGGTGCGGCTCGGGTGAGGTGCGCCTGTGCCCGGAACGGGCGAAGATGGCGCCATGGGACACCAGGACGAGCACGAAGGCCGCCGCCACGCCGGCGAGGGGATCACCGTCACCGGGAGCGGGGTGGTCGACGCCGTGCCGGACGTGGTGCAGATCGAGCTCGGCGCCCAGGCCACGGCCGCGGACGTGCAGCAGGCCATCGACGCCGCCGCGGCCGGCCTGGCCGCCGCCCGGGCGAGCCTGCTGACCTCCGCCGTGGCTCCTGAGGACCTGGGCACCGCGCAGTCGTCCACGTGGACCGAGCGACCGGAGTCCGGTGAGCCGCGCACCACAGCACGGCTCACGCTGCGCGCCGTGCTGCGTGACGTCGAGGCGGCGGGGCAGGCGGTGCGCCTCGCTCTGGCAGCCGCCGGGCCGGTGGCGCAGCTGGAGTCCATGCACCTGCGGGTCGGTGACCCGGCCCAGAGCCTGCCCCTGGCCCGTGAGCGTGCCTTCGCCGACGCCCGCGCCAAGGCCGAGCAGCTCGCCGGTCTGGCGGGACGCCGGCTGGGCAGGGTGGTCGACCTCGTCGAGGGAGGCGGGGGAGGGGCTGCGCCCCGGATGATGGCCATGCGGGCGGACCCGGTCGGGGGCTCCTTCGGGGTGGACGCCGGCACCCAGGAGATCGCCGCCGTGGTGACCGTGCGGTGGGCGTTCGACGACGAGGCACCCTGACGGGTATATTGGCCAGGTTGCCTCGGCGAGGGACGTCTGACGGGCCGGATGAGATCCGGCGGTCAAGGACGGTTCAGACCTCCGTAATCGACTGGGCGGTCGCAGTTCGCGCGTCCGTCATGTGTCCCGCGCCGATGCACCGCCCGTTCCTGGAGGCAGCTTCGCACTCTGTGCCCCCAGGTGACAGCCGACTGCTTCCCACTGGCCGTCGGCCCCAACACCTTCCCTGGAGTTCCACGTGTCTGACAAGAACAAGCTCGTCGCCGAGGCCCGCACCGAGTTCGGCAAGGGCGCGGCTCGCCGCATCCGCCGCAACCACCAGATCCCCGCCGTGCTCTACGGGCACGGGACCGCTCCGGTCCACGTCGCCCTCCCCGGCCACCAGACCATGCTGGCCCTGAAGCAGCAGAACGCGCTCCTGGAGATCGACCTCGACGGTGAGATCCAGCTGGCTCTGGCCAAGGACATCCAGCGTGACCCGGTCAAGCAGGTCATCGAGCACGTCGACCTGCTCATCGTCCGCAAGGGCGAGAAGGTCGAGGTCGAGGTCTCCGTGCACGTCACCGGCGAGGCCCAGCCCGGCACCATCATCATCTTCGAGGCGCAGACCGTCCTCATCGAGGCTCTCGCCACCGCGATCCCGACCTCGATCGAGGCCAACGTCGACGGCTTCGCCGCCGGCTCGGTCGTCTACGCCCGCGACCTCATCCTCCCCGAGGGCTCGACCCTCATCACCGAGCCCGACGCGGACGTCGTCCTCGTCTCGGCTCCTCAGGACAACTCCGCTGACGAGGCTGCTGCCGCTGAGGTCTCCGCGACCCAGTCTGCCGCCTCCGCCGCTGAGAAGGCCTGATCTTCTTCGCACCAGCGCCTCTCCTGACGCGTTGACCTGGCGCCCGGCACCCTACGGTGCCGGGCGCCTCGTCGTCGGGCAGGGGAGCGGGCAGCACCGCCGGACGCACCGCGGGCGTCCGGCGCAGATCGGAACCACAGCGGGCGCACGACGATGCGCCCAGGACAGGAAGTGCACGCATGTCCGATGACCTCTGGCTCGTCGTTGGTCTGGGCAACCCAGGCGCGCAGTACGCAGGCAACCGGCACAACGTCGGACAGATGGTCCTCGACGTGCTCGCCGGCCGGTGCGGCGCGTCCTTCTCCGCGCACCGCTCGCGCGCCGTCGTCGCGCAGGCGCGGCTCGGGGTGCTGCCGGGCGGGGTGCCCGGCCCGCGGGTGATCCTCGCCAAGCCGACGACGTACATGAACACCTCGGGCGGCCCCGTCGCCTCCCTCGCCCAGTACTTCCAGGTCGACCCTTCCCACGTGCTCGTCGTCCACGACGAGCTGGACATCCCCTTCGGCGACGTGCGGTGCAAGATCGGCGGCGGCGAGGGCGGGCACAACGGCCTGCGGGACATCACCAAGGCGCTGGGCACCAAGGACTACGTCCGGGTCCGCACCGGGGTGGGGCGTCCTCCCGGCCGCATGGACACCGCGGACTTCGTCCTCAAGGACTTCACGCCCACCGAGCGCAAAGAGCTGCCCTTCCTGCTCGACGACGCCGCGGACGCCGTCGAGCTCATCCTCACCGAAGGGCTCGTCAAGGCCCAGCTGAAGTTCCACACGAAGGCCTGACCCAGGGGCCCGCGGTGCCTCGCGGGTGAACTTCTGCGGTGCGCGGGTTGTCCGGTCGTGACTGTCTTACGATCAGAGCCAGCCACGACGAGGTAGGCCATGACAGGTCCTAGCAGGTCAGAGTCTCCAGGCGCGCCCGAGGCCCCCGCCTCCGGACGCAGCCCGATCGCGCTCGCCCACGACTACGCCACCCAGCGCGGCGGGGCCGAGCGGGTCGCGCTCATCATGGCCGGTGCCTTCCCGGACGCCCCGCTCTACACGACTCTCTACGACCGGGACCGGACCTTTCCCGAGATGGCCGGTCTTGACCTGCGGGTCACCCGGCTCAACCGCTTCGGCGCGCTGCGCCGCGACCACCGCCGTGCGCTGCCCTTCCTGGCCCGCGCGGTCTCCACCTCGCCCATCGAAGCCGACGTCGTGCTCGCGAGCTCGACCGGCTGGGCGCACGGCTTCCCCACCGACGGCCGCAAGATCGTCTACTGCCATGCCCCCGCCCGCTGGCTCTACCAGCGCGACCGGTACCTGGGGACGGGCAAGGCCGGGGAGTCGCCCGCCCAGCGGGCCCGCCGGTACGCGGTGAGCGGGGCGCTCGGCGCGGTCGCCGCACCGTTGCGCGGCTGGGACCGGCGGGCGGCCCTGAGCGCGGACGTCTACCTGGCGAACTCGACCGTGACGCGCGAGGCGGTCCGCGCCGCCTACGGCATCGACGCCGAGGTCCTCGCGCCGCCGCCGGCGCTGCCGGCCGCCGGTGAGCAGCAGCGCCCGGCCAGGCTCGACGCGCTGCCCGCGGAGCTGGCCTCGCCCGGCGCCTTCGTGCTGTGCGTGGCGCGGCTGCTGCCTTACAAGAACGTCGACGTCGTCATCGAGGCTGCGGCCTCGCACCCGGACCGGGGCGTCGTGGTGGTCGGTGACGGCCCGGACCGCCCCCGGCTGCAGGCGATCCTCGCCGCGACCGGCCTGCGCAACGTCGTGCTGCTGGGCAGGGTGCCCGACGCCGAGCTGCGCTGGCTCTACCAGGGGTGCGCGGCGCTCGTCGCCGCCTCCTACGAGGACTACGGCCTCTCCCCGCTCGAGGCGGCCACCTTCGGACGGCCCTCCGTCGTCCTGCGCGACGGCGGGTATCTGGATACCGTCGTCGAAGGAACTACCGGAGTGTTCTTCGACCTGCCCCACGGGGAGAACATCGCCCGAGCCCTCACCGAGGCGCTCGCGACCCGGTGGGACCGCTCAGCACTGGTCGACCATGCCGAGACCTTCGGCGCTCAGCGGTTCACGGCCCGTCTGCGTGAGCTCGTCGAGGAGCAGACACTGTTAGGCGCAGCGCGAGGCCAGGAAGGCAGGACCGCATGACGATCCGAGAGTTCATCCGCATCATTCGGGAGGGCAAGTACCTCGTCCTGGCGGCGATGGTCGTCGTCGTCGCGGGCGCGATGCTCTATCTCGACCGCCGGGACGACAGCTACGCGGCGACCGCCACGGTCGAGCTCATGACGGCCACCTCCCCGCGGGACAGCGGGGAGACCGACGTCGTGACGGTGGCCTCCAGCCCCGAGGACGTGACCTCGGAGATCGTCATCCAGACGGCGGCCACGGCGCTCGGCTACACCGGTGACCTGGAGGCGCTGGCGGACACGATCACGGTCGAGCCCGGGGACGAGGACGGACGCTTCGTCAACATCACCGCGACCGCCGCGGAGGGCGACGAGGCCGTCGCGGTGGCGAACGCCGTCGCGAACGCCTACGTGGCCCAGCTCGACACCCTGCGCGACGAACAGGTGGCGGCGATCGAGGCCCAGAAGGTCGCCCTGAGCACGCAGATCCAAGGGGTGCGCGCCCGGCTGGTCCTCGACCCGGCCGACCCGCTCGCCACCGCCGAGCAGGAGTCGATCGTCGCCGGGTACCAGGCCCTGGTGACCCAGGCGAACATCCTCAACTCGATCGTGTCCCCGGGGTTGGTCGAGCGTTCCGCAGTGAGCGCCGACCCGGTGGGGCTGAGCAGCGCCCTGATCATCCTCATCGCCGTGCTGGCGGGTCTGCTGGCAGGCATCGGCCTAGCCTTCATCCGGCGCAGCCTCGACGTGCGGGTGCGCTCGGCGGACGAGGCTCGCTGGCTCACCGGGGTGCCGGTGCTGGCCGAGCTCACCGGGGTGCGGTCGGCCGAGCGCCGGTTCCGCACCTCGCACCAGCTCCCGGTCTCCAGCAAGGTCGCCCTCCCCTTCACGGAGTCGATCCGTGAGCTGCGCACGGCTGTGCAGGTGTCCCTCTCCGGGATGGACCACATGGTCGTCGTGGTCACCGCGACGGACCCGCGCATCGCCCGGTCCTTCGTGGCAGCCAACCTCGCCGCCTCCTTCGCACTGAGCGGGCGGCGGACCATCATCGTCTCCGGCGACCTGCGCCGCCCCCAGCTCGACTCGCTGCTGCCGGCCCCCGCCGACTGGTCCGGCCCAGACGCGGAACCTCGTCCCACCCCCGTGCCCAACCTCAGCGCCGTCGTCCTCGCCGAGGAGGGGATGGACCCCGCCGACTACCTCGCCTCCGCCCGTGCCCGGCAGATCCTCGACGGCCTGCGGGCCAGCACCGAGGTGGTGGTCGTCGACGCGCCGCCGGTGCTCGCCGCGGCCGACGCCACCATCCTCGGCGGCTACGCAGACGGCACGGTGCTGGTCGCCTCGGTGGGGCGCACCGCGCGCAAGGTGCTCACCGAGGCTGTCGCACGACTGCAGATCAACAACATCGCGATCACCGGTGTGGTGCTGACCGGCGTCCGCAGCAGCCGGCGGATGCTGTACGCCTCCACCTACGGCGACGCCGAGCCGAGCGGTCCGCGCTGGCCGCTCAGCTCCCGGCCGGTGGACGAGGCGGAAGAGGACCGCGACATCGGTGACCGGCTCGGCCTCGACGAGCGACGCGCGCGCGACGAGCAGCGGGCACGCGAGGCCCAGCAGGCCGCCGACGAGACGTCGGCCCGTGAGGAGGCGACCGAGACGGCGTCGCCGAGCAGCGCGAGCGCGCCGGGGAAGCAGGCAGGCAAGGTCAGCACCGTCGGGAAGGGCCGGCCGGGCGCCGGCGGCAAGCCCGGTGGCGACGCGGTCGAGCCCGCCGGGCAGCCCGCCCAGGAGAGCCCGCACAGCCGATGACAGCACGGGCGGAGGTGCTGGCCGGGGGCTCAGGGTCCGGCGCGCCGGCCCGCCCCGTCCGGGTGCTCGTCCTGGACCACACCGGTGAGCTCGGTGGCGCCGAGCTCGCCCTCGTGCGGGCCTGCGCCGCCCTCGGCCCCCAGGTACAGGTCCGCGTGCTGCTCTTCGCCGAGGGGCCGTTGCGCTCGCGGCTCGAGGCGCTGGGAGTGCCGGTCGAGGTGCTTCCGCTGGACCCCGCCGTCGCCCGTCTCGACCGGCACAGCGCGGCGCCGGTCTCCCTGTCCCGCGTCGTGCGGCTGCTGGGGATGGTGCCGTTCATGGTCCGCCTCACGCGGCGGGTGCGTGCCCTGCGTCCTGACGTGGTGCACACCACCTCCCTCAAGGCGGACCTGCTCGGGGTGGTCCCGGCGTGGTCGGCGCGCCGGCCGCTGGTGTGGCACGTGCACGACCGGATCAGCGCGGACTACCTGCCGGGCTCGATGGTGCGCCTGGTCCGCTTCGCCTCCCGGCTGCCGGCTCAGGTGGTCACCAACTCCCGCGCGACCGCTGCCACCCTGCCGGTGCCCAGCACCGTCATCTACCCGGGCTACGCCCCCGAGCAGGCGCTCGCGGCCGGAGAGCGACGAGACCCGGCCGCGACGGGGAGTCCGGTCGTGGCGATGATCGGCCGGATCAGCCCGACCAAGGGACAGCTCGAGCTGGTCCGGGCGGCGCCCACGATCCTGGCCCGCTACCCGCAGGCGCGTGTGCGGATCGTCGGCGCGGCGATGTTCGGCGGCGAGGACTACGCAGCCCAGGTCCGTGCCGAGGCCGAGAGCCTGGGCGTCAGCGAGCAGATCACCTGGGTGGACTTCACCGACGACACCGCCGCCGAGCTCGACCGGGTGAGCGTCTTCGTCCACGCCTCACCGGTCCCTGAGCCCTTCGGTCAGGTCATCGTCGAGGCGATGATCCGCGGTGTCCCGGTCGTGGCCACCCGGGGCGGCGGGGTCACCGAGATCGTCGAGGACGACGACGGCGAGGACGACGACGGCGCAGGTGTCGGATCCGGCACCCCGGCCCGCGGGCTGCTCGTCCCACCAGGCGATCCCGCAGCCCTCGCAGCAGCCGTCCTCGACGTGCTCGACGACGCAGCCCGTTCCGCCGAGCGCGCCGAGGCCGCGCACCGCTGGGCCACGGCGCGGTTCCCCGTCGCAGGCACAGCCCGGGACCTCACCGGTGTATGGCTGAGTGCTGCCGGACGCGGTCGATGACCGCCGCCATTCTGTCCACCTGACCGTCCCAGGTCGGGATGTCGTCGTCGCGGACAGTGTCCGCTGTCCCTCGGGCATGGCGGGCGTGGGCATCCAGCAGCACCCGCCGGACCTCCTGCGGATAGTCGACCGCCGGGGCGACCGACACGCGGGGGTCGCCGCTGTCACGGAAGCCGGCCACCGGGGTCGACACCACGGGATGGCCGACCGCGCGGTACTCGTAGAGCTTGATCGGGTCGAGGCTGTCGGTGAAGGGGTTGACCAGGTGCGGGACGAGCAGGACGTCGGCGTGCTGGAGGTAGGCCGGCACCTCCTCCCAGGTGCGTCTGCCCAACGGCACCACACCGGCGTCCTTGAGGTTCTCGAACTCCGCCGAGGTCAGGTCCAGCACCGGCCCCACGATCACGGCCGTGCCGTCTGCGCCGAGCGCCCGGGCAGTCGCCGTGAGCGACGCGATGTCGAAGCGGTCCCGGTGCACGGTCCCCAGGTACAGGGCGACCGGGCCGGCGGGCAGATCAGCCGGCCGCGGCACCGGCCGCCGGTACCGGTCCACGTCGACGCCGTTGGTGATGAGCTCGACCGGGCGGGTGGCCCCCTTGGTCTCGACGAGGTGAGGGGAGCAGACCGTCACCGCCGCGCACCGCGCCAGCAGCAGGTCCTCGTCGGCGATCAGCCGCGCCTGCTCGTCCGGTGTGCGGTGGGCGGCGAGCCAGTCGTCGGTGATGTCGTAGAGCGCTGTCCACCCGGTGGCGGCGAGCAGGTTCGCCGCGGCGGGATCGTTGACCCACAGCACCGGGTCGGTGAGGCCGGTGCGCCGGGCTGCCCGGCGCACCGCCGCAGAGATCCGGTCGTCGGCCCGGCGGTCGATCTTGCGCGGGAGGAGCTTGGTCGGCCGGAAGAACCACAGCTGCCCGGGCTGCACACCCTCGAGGGGGCCGGCCTGGCGGACCCCGCCGCCCCACCGAGGGCGGAAGCCGCGCCGCAGCTCGTGCAGCGGGTCGACGGCGGGCTCGACGAACAGCACCCGCAGGTCCGGGTCGGCGCGCAGCAGGCCCGCGACGAGGTACTGGTTGCGCCGCCACACCTGGTCCCACTCCTCCAGGGACGCGACGACGAGCTGACGCCGTGCCTGCCCAGGGTGGTCCGGCCCCGGAGCGCCAGGAGAACGGCGCGGCCGTCGCAGGAAGGGCGGGAGTCGCAGAGTCACAAGACCTCCTCGTAGACGGCGTGCGTCTGACGGGCCTGAGCCGTTGGGGTGAAGCGTAGCCGCTGCGCCTGGCGGGCCTGGTGGGCGTAGGCGTCACGGCGTGGTGCGTCGGCGGCGAGGGCCGCGAGCCGGTGTGCCGCCGCAGCGATCCCACCAGGGGCGTCACCAGGGGTGTCACCGGGGGCGTCACCGGTGGTGACCGGGTACAGGGCCTGCGCGTCGAGCCCGGCGAGGGTCTCCAGATGGCCTCCGGAGGCGGCGGCGAGCACCGGCAGGCCAGCAGCCATCGCCTCCAGCACGCTCAGCCCCAGCCCTTCGACCTCGCACGGGGCCAGCAGCAGACCGGCGCGGGCCATGAGCGCCGCGGTGTCGTCGCGCATACCCAGGAACTCCACCCAGGGGCCCGCTCCGGTGCGAGCGGCCAGGTTCTCGAGGCGGGCACGCTCGGCGCCGTCGCCGGCGATGACCAGCCGCCATCCGTCGGCCGCGAGCCCAGACCGGGCGAAGATCTCGATCCCCATGTCGGTCGCCTTCTCCGCCTCCAGGCGCTGGACGATGAGGACGGTGCGGTCGCGCTGGGCGGCTGCCAGACCGTCCGGGCGGTCCTCGACCCCGGGGTGCACCACCGTGCTGGGGCCGTCGACGTGGTCCGCGACGTACTGGCTGATGGAGATCTGTGCGGCGACCCGGTGCCGGGCGGCCGCGGCGGTGAGGAGCTTCGTGGCCCCGCTGCCGCGGGTACGGGCGAAGTGCCGTGTAGAGACGACGGGAGGGAACCTCCCCGAGCCCGGCAGGCGCAGCGCGGCCCACGTCGCGGCCACCTCGGCGGCCGTCATGTGCGTGTGCACGACGTGCGCGGCCGGTGCCCAGGTCCGCAGGTGCGCATCCGCCTCGCGCACGGTCGCGGCTGACAGGTGCCGGACGTCGTCACCGAGGGCCGCGGTCATGGCGGTCCGTGCCCCGCCGATCACCACGACGTCGTCGCCGCCCGCTGCCTGCGCCGCGGCCAGGCGCGCCACGTGCCGTTCCACGCCGGCGAAGGCGTCCGAGCAGATGGCGTGCACGATCCTCACCGCGGACCGCCGTCGGTCGCGGGAGAGCCGGGTGCCACCGGACCGAGCCTTGGCGAGGGGTCAGCGAGCGGGCTGCGGTAGGGCCGCTCCCGCGGGTCGGTGATCCGCGGCTCCTCAGCGGCTGTCACCTGCGCCTCGTGCTCGGCCCACCGGTCCGGGTCGGTCCGTGCCCCCGGACGGTCCAGGCCGTCGTCCGCAGTGCCGGCCTGCTCCGCGGCGAGGGCCTGCGCACCCAGGCAGATGCCGATGAGGACGAAGGGCACCGAGACCACGATGGCGGACCAGAACAGGTCGAACTGGCTCTGCACCAGGCGGGTGAGCAGGATCGCGAAGGCGAGCGTGCCGAAGCGTCGGTCGAGCCGCCACAGCACGACGAGCGCGCCGCCCATGAGGACGAGGAAGCCGATCAGCCCCACCAGGCCGGCTGAGGACATCACCTCGAGCTCGGCGTTGGGAGGCTGGAAGGTGTACTCGGTGCGTCCCGCCGTCCACCACCGCAGCCCGACCCCGACGACGGGGTTCTCCTGCCAGATCTCGATGGCCTGCTGGTACCAGGTGAGCCGCTGGTGGGCGGAGTTGAACAGGTCGGTGGACTCGAGCTGGTCCTGGATGGCCGCACCCACGAAGTACAGCCCCGGCACCACCGCGAGCAGGATGAGCTTGGACCGGTGCCGTCCGGGGGAGGGGCGCATGGCGACCACGAGCACGCCGACGCTCAGCCCGACCAGCGCCTGGCGTGCCTGTGACCCGACGATCGCCAGGACGAACAACCAGAAGGTCGTCAGGGACAGGACCCGTGGCCAGCCGAGCCAGTCCGGCCGGGCGTAGGCCAGGAGCGCGGCGAAGGCCAGCACGCACCCGATGAAGTTCTTGTGCATGAGGAAGGGCCACTCCAGGTACACCGGCCCGCTCGCCCCGTCCGCGAGCTGCTGGCCGGCGTCGATGCACGTGAGCACGGCGATGCCGACGCACGCCAGGAGGAACAGCGTCAGACCGGTCCGCGCACGCCCGGCGCGCCCGATGGCCCACCCCACCACGAGAGCGCCACCGACGGAGAGCCAGGCGTGGAACCACTCCACGGTGTTCTGCCGGTAGGGGTTGGCCACCACCGTGAACAGGGTGGCCGCCTGGTAGATGGCCGAGAGCCACAGCAAGGTCCGCATCGGTCGTGAGAAGGGACGCCGGGCGAAGAACAGGGCGCACCAGAACGCGATGAACAGCGCGAAGTCGCTGAAGGTGAGGTTGACCGACTCGCCGCCGATCCGCTGGACCACGACCATGGCGGGCATGGCGGCCAGCGGGATGGCCGCCGGCTCGTGCGCGGTCAAGCCGATGAGCAGCACCAGCACGGCGCCGGCGAGGGCGAAGGGGGAGTACATGGGGACGAGCCACCCGATCGCGGCGAGCACCACGAGCACGACGACGGCCACCACGGCGCGCACACCTACCTGGCCGGCGCGCCGTCCCACGGTCAGCGTCTGGGACCCCAGCCGGGACGGGCCCGACCGGTCCTGCTCGACGGTCGCGGTCATGCGGGGTCACCCGCACGGCGGATCCCGGTGAGCGTCAGCTCCGCGCGCACCGGACCGTGCAGGTACAGCCGCAGGCGGCGTCGGGCGCTGTCCCGGCTGGGTCCGCGCAGCACGAGGGAGCGTCCGGCCGAGCCCACGACCACCGCCGTCTGGGCGAGCCGCCACCCGCCCGGCCCGAAGTGCTTGCGCAGGTAGCGCTCCTGGGAGGCGTGGAAGTGGGTCTCGCGCACCTGGGGGTTGTCGCTGGTGCCCCCGCCCACGTGGACCGCACGGGCCTGGGGCACCACCACGTGCCGCCAGCCGCGGCGGGTGGCGCGCAGCGCCCAGTCGGTCTCCTCGGCGTAGAGGAAGAAGCGTTCGTCGAAGCCGCCCACCTCGGCGAGCGCCTCGGCACGCAGCAGCAGCAGCGACCCGATGACGAAGGAGCGCTCGTCGCTGACCGGACGCAGCCGCCCCAGGCCGGCGGCGTCCACCCAGCTGCCCAGCGGCGAGGGGTAGGGCCAGCGCACCCGAGCGGTCGAGCCGTCCGTGCCCACCTGCACCGGGCCGGCGCTCGCGGCACGCGGGTCGACGCGCAGGGCGCGGTGCAGCGCGTCGACGTCGGCGGGGAGCACGACGGCGTCGGGGTTGAGCAGCAGCACGTCGTTCCCGGGGAGCTGACGGTGGGCGAGGGCGTAGTTCACCCCGGCGCCGAAGCCGCCGTTGTGCCCCGGGTCGAGGTAGCGGCCGCCTGCGGCCTCGGTCACCTCGCGGACCTGAGGGAGGGAGGAGTTGTCGACGACGGTCACCGTGAAGTGTCCGACGAGCGGGGCGAGCGCGGTGCGCAGCAGCTCGGGTGAGCCGTAGGCCACGACCACCACCTCGGGTGGGTCGGCGGGTGCCGCGGCGACCTGCGCGACCTGCCCGGCCGGTGCGGACGGTGCGGCAGAGGTGATCGCGGAGTACATCTGGTGGTAGCGGCGGGCGACCTCGGGCCACGAGCACGTGGCGGCACGGGCTGCGCCGGCCTCGCGCAGCCGGGCGGCGAGGACCCGGTCGGTCCCCACCCGGGCCAGGGCCTCACCCAGCGCGACGGGGTCCCCGGGCGGCACCAGCAGCCCCGCCCCGCCGACGACGTCGGGCAGGGCGCCGGACCGGCTCGCCACGACCGGGGTGCCGCAGGCCATGGCCTCGACCGCGACGCGGCCGAACTGCTCGACCCACGTGGGGGTATCCAGGGACGGGACGGCCAGCACGTCCAGGCCTCGGTAGAAGTCGGGCAGGTCTGCCTCGTCGAGAGACCCGAGGAAGGTGATCCGGCCGGGCGTCGCCGCTGCGGCCTGGCGCAGCGCGGGAGCGGCAGGACCGCCGCCGGCCACCCGCAGGTGCAGCCGCTCGTCGGCGAGGACGGCGCGGAGCAGGACGTCCACCCCCTTGTGGGCGGCGAGGCGGCCGGCGTAGCCGACGACCACACGAGGCTGCGGCCCGCCCGCTGCTCCGCTTGCTGCTCCGCCCGCTGGTCCGTCGGCCGGGAGGCTCGCGCTCGCGGACATCCCGCCCGGACGCGGGGGCGCCGGGCTGAATCGTGCCGGGTCGACCCCGAGGGGGATGACCTCCACCCGACCGCGCAGTCCCTTGGCCGAGCAGATCCGTCCGGCCTCCTCGTTGCACACCGACACCGCCGCGGCGGTGCGCAGGGCCCAGGCCTCCAGCCACCGGAAGGGCGGCGGGTACCGCTTGGTGAGGTTCTGCGCCGAGTACAGCACGACGGGAGGGGTGGGGCGGCGCGCGAGGAGGGAGCGGAGCCGGGACAGCGCGAGCACCTGCGCGGTGGCCAGGGCGAAGGGTTCCTCGTGGATGTCGACGACGTCCCACGGCTCGCCGAGGGCGCGCCACAGCGGTCGGGGGTCGTAGAGGAAGAGGGCGGGGTGGGACCCGACGGTCCTCGCCCCGCGCACCGCCTCGCCCGGTCCGGGGACCAGCGGGACGACCGCGCCGCCCTCGTCCCAGGTCTGAGCGCTCAGGAGGCGGACGTCGACCCCGCGGTCTCGGAGCTGACGTTCGCGCTCGCGCCAGGTGGAGACGACGGCGCTGTGGGAGACCCGGAGGACCTTCATGCCGACGATTCTTGCCCCACGTCCCCCAGGACGCCTCCCCAATCACCCCAAGTTCACCCGTTGCTCCACTGCACAGCGCCGCACGGTGCAGGAGACTGCCGAGAGGGGAACGTCGTGTATACGACTGTTTCGACATCGACGGAAGGTGCGTTATGCGAGTTCTGGTCGACGGTGACAGGGGCTACATCGGGGCAGTCCTGGTCCCGTTCCTGCAGAGCGCGGGGCACGAGGTCGTCGGCCTGGACGCCGGGTGGTACGACGGGTGCGACTTCGGTCCCCAGCCCACCGGCTACGTCCAGCGCACCGGGGACATCCGCGACGTCGTCCCCGAGGATCTCGACGGCTTCGACGCCGTCATCCACCTCGCGGCCATCTCCAACGACCCGATCGGCCACCTCAACCCGGGGGCCACGTACTCGGTCAACGCCCACGGGGCCATCCACATGGCGCAGATGGCCAAGGCCGCCGGAGTCCCGCGGTTCCTCTTCTCCTCCTCGTGCTCGCTCTACGGCGCCGGCGGCGACGCCCCGGTGGCCGAGGACGGTGCCTTCCATCCGGTGACCCCCTACGGGGAGAGCAAGGTCATGGCGGAGCAGGGGCTGTCGGCGCTCGCCGACGACACCTTCTCCCCGAGCTACCTGCGCAACGCGACCGCCTACGGGTCCTCACCGCGCCTGCGCGCGGACATCGTCGTCAACAACCTCACCGGCACCGCATACACCCGCGACGAGGTGCGCCTCCAGTCCGACGGCAGCCCGTGGCGGCCGCTCGTGCACGTGGAAGACATCGCGCGCGCCTTCCTCGCCGTCCTGGAGGCCCCCCGGGACGTCGTCCACGACCAGGCCTTCAACGTGGGCCGCGACGAGGACGTGGTGCAGATCCGCACGATCGCCGAGCAGGTCGCCGAGATCACCGGCTCGCCCGTGTCCTTCGCCGAGGGTGCCGGACCCGACTCCCGCAACTACCAGGTCGACTTCACCAAGATCCGGACCGAGCTGCCGGCCTTCGCCCCGCAGTGGACCGTGCCGGACGGCGTCCGCCAGATCTACCGCGACATGACCACCCGAGGCGTGACCGTCTCGGAGTTCGAGGGCCCTCGCTACGTGCGGCTCGAGAAGATCCACGAGCTGGCGGCCGCGCGCCGCCTCGACCTCGCGACCCTGCGCACGATCGGGTAGCGCCCGCGCGCAGGCCCGTCTGACCCCACCGACCCGAGGAGTACCCAGTGAACGAGTCCGTCGCACCCCCGCTCGCCCGGTCCTCGGCCGAGGTGCCCGTGCTGCCCCAGCCTGATCCGGGGTGGGTGTGCCGGTGGTCGGGAGACCCGGCCGGTGCCGTCGTCCTCGACCTCGGTGACCAGCCGCCCGCCGACCTCTTCCCGCTGCCCGGCGACCCGCTCCCGGACCCGGAGCACCCGCTGCGCATGGTCATGTCGACCACCTCCGGCCTGGTCCAGCTCGAGACGGACCCCACCACGCCGCAGGAGCCGCGCGGCGTCGAGCCCGCCGCCCTGGTCGCTCAGGCCGAGGCGGCCGTCGCCCAGGCGGAGGCCGCCGGGTTCGTCCGCCCGGGCACCCGGGTCCTGGAGTACCCGAGCCCGCACGGCGGGTCGTGGGTGGACCAGCTCGCCGCGCGCAGCATGGTCGAGGTGAGCGACGGCGACGCCGAGCTCATCGTCGACATCTTCGGGATGATGCACGCCGCCGACCAGCGTGCGGCGCTCATCGAGCGAGCCGAGCACCTGACCGACGACGGGGTGCTGCTCATGCAGTACCACACCGTCGCGGCCATCGTGCGCTCAGGGATCTGGAACGCCTTGCGGCACGGCCACTTCGCCTACTACTCCACGCCGGCGCTGGTGGAGATGGGCCGCGAGATCGGGCTGGTCGCTGTCGGCGCCTGGGAGTACCCGCTCTACGGCGGCACAGTCATGCTGGCCTTCGCCAAGGAAGGGTCACGCTACGGGGAGCAGACCCCGGACGTCACCGCCATGGTCGAGCGTGAGCTCGCCGAAGGCATCGCCGACCCGGCCCACGTCGCCTCCCTGGGCGCCGCGCTCGACGAGTCCGTCGCTGCGATCGAGGAGTACCTCGCCGGGACGACCGCCGCGGGGCTGACCGTGGCCGGCTACGGGGCCGCCTCGCGCACCTCGGCGCTGCTGCGCTCAGCGCACATCGAGAAGGAGCACGTCGTCGCGATCGCCGACGCCTCGACCGGCAAGCACGGGCGCACCATGCCGGGCAACCGCATCCCCATCGTCTCCCCGACGGACCTTGTCGGTCTGCGCCCGGACCGCGTGCTGCTCTTCGTCCCTGACCTGCTCGACGAGGTGCGGGCGGCGCTGCCGCTCGTCGAGGCGCAGGGTGGGCGCTGGGTCGTGCTCGACCCGATGCCACGGGAGGTCGAGCCGATATCCTCTGCCGAACCAGCAGCCCTCACCGAGCCGGCCGGCACGGCCGAGCAGGTCTGAGCTGGACGACCAGGCAGGAGACGACCGTGAGGCGGCCGGGCGCGAGGCCCGTGGACAGTCCGGCCTCAGCCGACGCCGAGGATGGTCGTGTACTCCGCCCAGGACATCGCGTTGCGGTCGCGCTCGCTGACGATGGTGATCGGGGCCGGCCACGGCACGGCGAGGTCAGGGTCGAGGTAGTTGACCGTGACGTCCTCGCCCGGACCGTAGAAGTCGTCCATCCGGTAGACGAAGTCGGTGACGGAGGTCAGCGCCTGGTAGCCGTGCAAGAACCCGCGCGGGATGTAGA
Organism: Sanguibacter suarezii NBRC 16159; assembly: GCF_001552735.1. Taxonomy (GTDB): domain Bacteria; phylum Actinomycetota; class Actinomycetes; order Actinomycetales; family Cellulomonadaceae; genus Sanguibacter; species Sanguibacter suarezii. The sequence goes on along the minus strand of NZ_BCRT01000021.1, from coordinate 222,663 downwards.
CCTGGCGGCACAGCTGGTCGTCGAGGAGGAAGGTCTCCATCTGCCCGAAGGTCGGCGACCCGGGACGGGCGTCGATCGCGACGTCCAGGACGGCTCCGTGGGCGCAGCGCACCAGCTTTGCCTCTCCCTTGTTGGACCGGCCGTGCAGACCGCGCACCACGCCCTGGAAGGACTTGGACTGGTTCTCCTGCTTGAACCCGGCCGGGTCGATGCCCGCGTCGGCCAGGATCTCGACATCGAAGGTCCGCGAGAAGTACCCGCGCTCATCCCGGTGCGGAGTCGGCTGAAACACGATCAGATCCGGAATAGACGTCTTTATGATCTCCATCCGCCCAGCGTAGGACACGAATCGCAGGTGCGCCTCGGCGTCGGCAGCGGCCCCGGATCCCGCATGCGGCACCCAGCAGACCACGGCACGCCACAGCCCCCGAGGAGCATGCATGTCTGACCACGACTTCCCCATCCCCCGCGCCTGGACCACCCCCGTCGCGGCACCCCGGCGCAGCTTCGCCCGGTCCGTCGTCGCCCAGCGACGGCTCCACGAGCTCGTCCCCGGCGGCTCGCACACCTACGCCCGCGGGTCGGACCAGTACCCCGAGAACATGGCGCCGGTCATCGCACGGGGAGACGGCGCACGCGTCGAGGACCTCGACGGCAACTGGTACGTGGAGTACGGGATGGGCCTGCGCTCGGTCACCCTGGGGCACGGCTACGCCCCGGTGGTCGACGCCGTCACCCGCGCCGCGCGCGACGGCGTGAACTTCTCCCGCCCCACGATCTGGGAGCTGCGTGCAGCGGAACGCTTCGTCGAGCTGGTGCCCGGCGCGGAGATGGTCAAGTTCGCCAAGAACGGCTCGGACGTCACCACCGCCGCGATCAAGCTGGCTCGGGCAGCGACCGGACGCGAGCTCGTGGCGGTCTGCGGCACCCAGCCGTTCTTCTCGACCGACGACTGGTTCATCGGCTCCACCGCGATGGCTGCCGGGGTGCCCCGCGCCCACCGTGACCTCACGGTGAGCTTCCGCTTCAACGACCTCGACTCCGTCCGTGACCTGCTCGCCGCCCACCCGGGGCAGATCGCCGCACTCATCCTCGAGCAGGCCACCGCGACCGTCGAGCCCGCCCCAGGCTTCCTGGAAGGGCTGCGCAGCCTGGCCGACGCCTACGGCTTCGTCCTCGTCTTCGACGAGATGATCACGGGTATGCGGTGGGCGACCGGTGGGGCGCAGGCCGTCTACGGGGTGACCCCGGACCTGTCCACCTGGGGCAAGGCGCTGGGGAACGGGTTCTCCGTCTCCGCCCTCGCCGGGCGCCGCGACCTCATGGAGCTCGGTGGGCTGAACACCGACGCGGCCCGGCCCTTCCTGCTGTCCACCACGCACGGCGCGGAGACCACCGGCCTGGCGGCATACCTCGCGGCCACCGACGCCTACGCCGAGCGGGACGTCGTCGGGATCATGGAGCGGCAGGGGGAGGCGCTGCGCGCCGGGCTCACCGCGGTGATCGCCGACGAAGGCCTGACCGAGGCGGTGACGATCATGGGGCGCGGGTCCTGCATGGTGTTCGGCACCCGCGACCACGAGGGCAACCCCTCGCAGGCGATGCGGACGCTGTTCATCCAGGAGCTGCTCGACCGCGGCGTTCTGGCTCAGTCCCTCATCGTCTCCGCAGCCCACACCGACGCTGACATCGAGCACACGATCGAGGCCGCCCGAGGAGCCCTGGCGGTCTACGCCCGAGCGATCGACGCGGCCACCACCGACGGCTTCCTGCGCGGACGCGCGGTGGCTCCGTCCATGCGTGAGCGCGCCGCGCCGCGCCGTCTGCCTGACCCAGAGCTGGGGACGGCTGAGCTGCTGGAGGAACGATGAAGGTCGTGCTGTTCTGCGGAGGGCTGGGCATGCGGATGCGGTCCGGCACGGAGTCGCTGCCCAAACCCATGATGCCCATCGGCTCGCGCCCGGTCCTGTGGCACATCATGAAGTACTACGCGCACTACGGGCACACGGAGTTCATCCTGTGCCTGGGATATGGCGCGCGTGCCGTCAAGGACTACTTCCTGGAGTATCAGGAGACGCACTCCAACGACTTCGTGCTCACCAAGGGCGGCCAGGACGTCGAGCTGCTCTCGAGCGACATCAGCGAGTGGCGCATCACCTTCGTCGACACCGGGATGGACACCGCGATCGGTGAGCGGCTGCGGCGCGTGCGCCGCTATCTCGACGACGACGAGGTGTTCCTGGCCAACTACGGCGACGTGCTCACCGACGCCCCGATGGACGAGATCGTCCAGGACTTCCTGGCCACGGACGCGGTCGGCACCCTGCTCGCCGTCGATCCCCAGGACTCCTTCCACGTGGTGAAGATCGACGCGGACGGGATGCTCAAGGGGATCGAGCCGGTCGCTGACATGGAGATGCGGATCAACGGCGGGTTCTTCGTGCTGCGCCAGGAGATCTTCGACTACCTCGGGGAGGGCGAGGACCTCGTCATGGACGCGTGCATCCGCGCGGCCAAGGACGGCCGGTTCCGCGCCGTCCGCTACGACGGGTTCTGGGCGCCGATGGACACCCTGAAAGAACGGTCCCAGCTCGAGGAGCTGTACCGCACCGGCCAGTGCCCGTGGGCGGTGTGGGCGCCGCCGCCCCCGGCGCCGGGGAAGCGGGTGCCGGTCGTCGACGTCCCGGAGGTGGCACCGCTGCCGCGGCCGAGCGGGTGGATGTCCCGGTTGTCCGGCGGCGGCCTGTGATCGCCCTCGGGCTGCCACCTGGGCGGGTCGAGATCCTGTGCCTGGGCGCGCATCCCGACGACATCGAGATCGCCTGCGGCGGGTTCTTGCTCGAGCTCGGGGCGCAGCGAGAGGTGCGTGCGACCTTCGCGACCCTGACCGGGTCACCCACCCGGCGCGAGGAGGCGCGCGCCGCAGCGGCCGCCTTCGTCCCCGGGGCGGACGTGCGGTTCTGGGACCTGCCGGACGGCCGGCTGCCGGCTCACTGGGGGGAGTCCAAGGCCGGGCTCGAGCAGCTCTCCCGGCAGATCAGCCCGGACCTCGTGCTGTGCCCCAGCCGGGACGACGCCCACCAGGACCACCGGCTCGTGGCCGAGCTGGTGACGACGGTCTGGCGCGACGCGCTCGTGCTGGAGTACGAGATCCCCAAGTGGGACGGTGACCTCCGCCCGGTCACGCACTATGTGCCTGTCAGCCGGGAGAACGCCCTGCGCAAGGTCGAGCTGCTCACCGCGTGCTACCCCTCGCAGGTGGGCCGGGACTGGTGGGACGAGGAGACCTTCCTGAGCATCATGCGGCTGCGCGGGATCGAGTGCCGCCAGCGGTACGCCGAGGGCTTCGTCGTGCGCAAGGCCGTCCTGGCCGTGGGAGCCTGACGTGCTCTCCCGTCGCCGAGACGCGGCAGCTGACCAGGGCACAGGACGGGCAGGGCGGCGTCCGCTGCGGGTAGGGCTCTACGGCGGCTTCGGCACCGGCAACACCGGCAACGACGCGACCGCTGCCGTCGCCGTCGAGCATCTGCGTGCCACGCACCCGGACCTCGACCTCCGGCTCATCACCTACGGGCCGCAGACCGCCGCCGTCGCCGAGCGGCTCGGGGTCCCGACGGTCTCCACGCAGCCGGCGGCGCGGTCCGGACGAGGACGCGGGGCAGACCTGGCGCTCGTGCTCCCCGGCGCCGTGCGATCGGTCGGCGCGCGCGCCTGGCGCCTGGCGCGGGAGGCCGCGAGCACGTGGACCACGCTGCGCTCGGTCGACGCCGTCGTCGTGCTCGGCTGCGGCATCTTCGAGGCGGAGTCCACCGTCGGGGGACGCGGGTGGCGAGCCATGGCCGACCTCTATCTCGTCTCCCTCGCCTCGAGCCTGGGCTCGCACCGGCTGGCCTTCGTGGGAGTCGGTGGCACGATGCTGCCCACCCGCGTGGAGCGGGCGCTCGTGGTCGCGGCCATGCGGCGGGCCGAGCGACGGTCCTTCCGGGACGAGGCGAGCAAGACGGCGCTCGCGCGGATGGGCGGCGGGCACCGCGACGACCTCGTCGTGGCAGACCTCGTCTTCGCGGCGACCTTCCTGGACGCCGACTCGACGAGCGTGGACTCCACCTCCGACGACGTGGCCACCACCGACACCACCGACCGGCCTCTGGTGGCCCTGGGGGTCATGGCCTTCGACTGGCTCCGGCGCAGCGACGGGCGCCTCAGCCCGCAGGACCCCTACCTCGCGGCCCTCGTGGAGACCGCCACCACGCTCGTGCGCCAGGGGCAGGACGTCGTGATCTTCGCCGGGGACGTCGCGGACCGGTTCGCGGTGGACCTCGTGGCCGAGGAGGCCCGTGCCCGGCTGGGCAGCGACGCCGGTCGGGTCACCACGGTCCACGCGACGTCGCTGCCCGAGCAGGTGCCGGTGCTGACCGGCGCCCGCACGGTGGTCGGGTCGCGGTTCCACAACGCCGTCACCGCGCTCATGGTCGGCAGGGCGCCGATCGCCGTCCTCGACCGGACGAAGGTCCGCACGCTCATGCACACCATGGGGTTGGACGAGCACGTCCTGGAGGCCCGCACCCTTGCCGCTCCTGACCTCCTCGAGCTCGTCGCACGCGCCCAGGCCGAGCAGGAGGGGACCGAGCGTCGTACGGCGCCGGCCGTCCAGGCCGCCCGGACCCACGCGCTGCGCGGCCTGGTCGATCTCGACCGGCTGGTGGAGCGCTGGGGCGGCGGGGCCCCGCCCGCGGACCGGGTGGCCGCGGCCGTCAGCTCGGGCGGATCCGTTGCTTGAGCCAGCTGACCGGAGCACCGGGGGCGAACCGGAGAGCCCAGCTGATCTCCCGCGCCGCCGCGAGATAGGCGCGCTCGTCGGCGAGACGTCGCGACGCCCGAGCCGCGCTCCACGCGGCGAACCGGTCGTTGGCCTCCAGGCTCGCCCGGTAGTCGGGGACCAGGTCGGTACGACCCTTCTCCTGGGCGTTCCACATGTGCAGGCGGACCACGTGGTCGATGCTGCGGCACAGCTCACGGTGACGGCGGGTGTTGTTGCTGCCGTGGTGGCGGTAGTCGACGAGCGTGTCCTCCACGAAGACGAAGTCGCCCTCCAGGGCCACCTTGAGCACGAGGTCGAGGTCCTGGGCGCGGCGGAAGGAGGGGTGGAACCCGCCGACCCGCAAGAAGGTCTCCCGACGCACCATGACGTTGGGCAAGATGATCCCCGTGCGACGCCGCAGCACGTCGTGGACGTCGCGGACCTGGAGCTGGTCGGCCGCGACCAGCTCCCGTCCGGCGGCGTCGATGGTCCGCATGCCGCAGTAGCTGAGCACCGCCGCCGGCTGGCGCTGCAGCGCCGCGACCTGGCGCGCGAGGCGCTCGGGGTGCCAGCGGTCGTCGTCGTCGAGGAAGACCAGCAGGTCACCGCTGGTGTGGCTGACCCCGAAGTTGCGGGCCACCGACACCCCGGCGTTGTCCTGGCGCAGGACGCGGACGTCAGGGAAGCGGTCCGTGATCTCTCGCAGGGCGGCCGGGGCGGTGGACCCGTCGTCGACGAGCACGGTCTCCACCCGCGGGTAGGTCTGCTCCGCGACCGAGGTGAGGGCCTCGGCCAGGAAGCTCCCTCCACGGTCGGTCGCCACGACCACGGAGACCAGCGGGAGCCCGTCGGCGGGCTCGGCCCCCACCGCTGCGGAGGGAGTCGGTTCAGGCAGCTCGGTCACGACGTTCCTCCTGGTCGTCCATGCACTGATCCCGCTGATGAGGGGCCCTCCCCGCGTCTGTGCGGGGTGTACTCGACATCCTGTCGGCCCACACCTCGTGGCGCCAACGCTGCACGACCCAACGAGAGGAAGTCACCCGATGGTCGAACCGTCCAGCACCCCTGAGAGTCCTCAGGCTCCGGTGCAGCGCCGCACGCCGAAGCTGTCCGTCGGCGTACCGGTCTACAACGGAGCCCGCTTCCTGGAGCGCAGCCTGCAGGCGCTCGCCGACCAGGACCTCACCGACATCGAGGTGATCATCTCCGACAACGGGTCCACCGACGCCACCGCTGACATCGCCCGGGACTTCACGCGGACCGACCCGCGGTTCCGCTACCTGCACAGCCAGCGCAACAACGGCGTGTCGTGGAACTTCAACCGGGTGCTCTCCCTCGCCCAGGCGCCGTACTTCATGTGGAACGCCGCGGACGACGTCGTCCGGTCCGGTCACCTGTCGCGCTGCCGCCAGGCGCTCATCGACAACCCCGACGCCTCGATCGCCTTCTCCCGGGTGGTGCTCGTCGACGCCCACGACGAGATGGTCGGTGAGATGGACGACCTGGGCCTCGACTTCACCGTCCTGTCCCCGAGCGAGCGGGTCGAGCTGTTCCTGCGCCGCCACGTCTACCAGGTGATCGGCTTCGGTGGGGTGTTCCGCACGCCCATGCTCCAGATGATGGGCGGGCTGCCGAGCTTCTACGGAGGCGACATCGCCCTCGGCGTCGCGATGGCCATGCGCCAGCCGTGGGTGCAGGTCCCCGAGCAGCTCTACGTCTCCCGTCGCCACGACGCCCAGACCAACAAGGTGCAGGGCGGAGACGTCATCGACCAGATGCGGACCTACTATCCCGCGTGGAGCCGGCCCGTCGCCTTCCCGCAGTGGTACCTCAATCACCGGCTGTTCGTGGAGGCACTCACGGCACCCGCCCCCGTCGCTGAACGAGGGCGAGCGGCGCGGGCGGTCCTGTCGGAGTGGACGGTGCCGAACTGGCGGTTCTTCCCCTTCGACGTCAAGCGCAACCTCGTGCGGGCCTTCCGCGGGCGATACACCGGGGCGTACTCCCCGCAGGAGCCCTAGCGGTAGGTCAGGTCGCTGCCGGCTGCGCGACGGCGCAGCCGGCGCACGGACTGGCGCACCGGAGCCGGCAGGCGGGTCTTGAGCCAGGTGAAGGTCGTGGCGTTGTACGGGATGGTCGAGATCTGCGGTGCGAGGATCTCCACGATCCGGCGGTGCAGCAGCCACGGATGCTTGCGGGAGGTGACCGGGGTGCCCAGACCGGTGATGAGCAGCTCCCGGCAGTTGAACGGGGAGAAGGCGTCCACCTGCAGCTCCATGGAGATCGCGCTGAGCGCTCCCCACACCCCGACGCGGCACTCCCAGTAGTAGAGGTCGAGCGGGTGGATGCCGGTGCCCTGGGGCACTCCGGCGAGCCAGTGCTCGAAGGCCTCGATCGCGAAGGGGTCCTGGGCCCACCCGTGATACTCGCTGAGCAGCTCGGCGGAGATGGTCTCGGGCGGGTTCCCGCCCTCGTAGAAGGCGCACCGGACCACCTCGGAGGCGTTGGCGATGAGCGCGGTGGTCCCCAGCGCCGCGCTGAAGGCCACGTCCCGGTGCTGGTTCGGGTCGCGCCACACCTGCCCGGTGACCGCGCGCTGGCGCCCGAGGGCGTGCGACGAGGCGGGCCGGCTCCACCGGAAGCGCAGCTTGAGCCGGCCCCGCATCGCGAGCCGCAGCGGGATGGAGGCGTCGTGGGAGGGGGTGGCCACGTCGACGACGGTGAGATAGCGCAGGCGACGCCGGACCGGCCAGGCGGCGGCGAGCAGGGCGCGGCTGTCGTAGCCGCCGGTGAGCAGGATCGTCACGGGTCCGCGGCGAACCAGGCTCAGCACGATGCCGCGCAGCAGCCGGGCCATCCGCTGCGCGGCGACCTCCGGGTCCACCGTGGGTAGGGGTGCCGAGGGCCAGAACCGGGTCACGACGGCGTCGTCGGTGCTCAGCCGGTGGTTCGGGAGCATCATCTGGACGCCGGTGAGCGGGGTGCGTCCCGCAGGCCAGACGTCGCCCTCGGGTGAGGCGTCTAGCAGCGGGGCGAGCAGGACGTCGCGCAGCGCCCCGGCGTGACGCTCGAGCAGGCCGGGCTGGCTGGCCAGCCACAGGTCTGTCCCCGACCGGAGGTAGAACACGGGGCGCAGACCGCAGGCGTCGCCGTAGACGAGGGGTGCCTGCGAGCCGATCCGCACGAAGAGCACGTAGCGCCCGGCGAGGGCGGCCATGGTCTCCTCGAGCTCGGCGGGGGTCGCCGCCAGGGCGAGCCACTCGAGCACGTCGCTGTCGCGCCAGGTGGGGTGCTCGGGGTGGACCGCGGTGCCGAGCATGAGCAGGTCGGTCTCCCCGTGCTGGGCACGGGTGGTGCGCAGGGTGGGGTGCACGGTCAGGTGCAGGTCGGCGAAGGTCAGTGTGCGGGTGAGGTGGTCGTCGGTGACGGCCCGCGGGCCGGCGACGAACTGGCCGGCGAGGTAACGGTGATCGGTCAGGTCCATCCGGCTCATGGGTCTCTCTCTCGGTCAGGCGGCAGCGGGTCGTCGTCGGTGACGGCCTGTGGTCTGGCGTACGAGCGGAAGTGTCGGGCGGGTCAGCGGGTGTGCTCGCCCAGCACCACCCCCAACCGGTCACGAGCGGTGCGCCAGGTGTTGCCTTCGGCGTGCTGGCGCCCCAGGGTGGCGGTGCGGGCCAGCAGGGCGCGGTCGTCGGCGAGCGCCTCGAGGGCGGCCGCCAGGGCGGCGACGTCGGACGGCGGGACGAGGACGGCCGCGTCGCCAGCGGTCTCCGGGATGCCGCCGACCTCGGAGGCGATGACCGCGGCCCCCGCGGCCATGCCTTCCAGGACGGTGAGCCCGCTGGGCTCAGCCCACCGTGAGGGCACGACGACGACGTCGCAGTCGGCGAGGATCGTGCGGATCTCGGCGCGGTCGACGAAGGGGCGGAAGGTGATGCGGGCTCCTGGCACCACGGCCCGCCGGCGCATCCCCTGCTCGTAGGGGGTGAGCGGGTCGCGGGCGGAGAAGCCGGTGCTGCCCACCACGAGCAGCTCGATGTCCGGGCGACCCAGGCGTGCGACGGCGTCCACGAGGACGTCGGGTCCCTTCTCCCGGATGGTCCGCCCGATGAACACCACGCGCAGCGTCGACCGCTGCGGCCGTGGACCGCTCGCGAAGGCCGCGGCGTCGACGCCGTTGCGGACCACCGCGACGCGCCCGCGCAGCGCGGGGGGCAGCTGCTCGGCGGTGGTGGCGGCGAGGGCCGTGCTCACGCAGACGATCACGGCCACCGGGTCCAGAGCCACGCGCAGCTCGCGGGCGGTGTAGGTGCGCAGCAGCTGGTTGTGGGCGTAGAGGACGGGGACGTGGCGGCTGTCGACGAGGGGGATCGCCTGCGGCAGGTTGTGCGCGAGCACCACCGTGTCCGCCCACTTCTGCGGAGTCTCCAGGGCAGTGAGCGCAGGGGCCAGCACCCGGCGGGCACCTGGCCGTCCCAGGCCGACGCGGCCCAGTGCCAGGTCGGCATAGCGGTCGTGACGGCGAGGGGCGATCAGGGGGTACTCGATGGCCTGGGCGCTGGGGTAGCGGTCGGGGTAGGTGCCGCGCGCGACGAGGACCGCCGGGAGAGGTTCTTCTGCCGGGGTGGCTGCGCTCAGCCCGTGCACGACGGTGGGGACCGCGCTGCCTGTGCCGGGGGAGTAGTGGTCGCCGGGGGTGATCAGGTGGGTGTGCGGCCTCATGAGCCGGGGTCCGTCGCGACGGGGCGGTGCCCTGAGCCGTGACGCGAGCCGTGGCGCGAGCCGTGTCCTGAGCGGTGACCCGAGCCGTGTCCTGAGCGGAGCTGCAGTGCGGCGAGGGTCCCGGCGGCGAGGCCGGCGAGCTCGGCGACCGACCGGGTGAAGATCACCGGCCAGATGGCCCGCCGGTGGAGCGGGGGGCGGGAGCCGTGGTCGTCGGGCCTGGCGCGGAGCAGCCGATAGGCGGCGCGGAGGTGACGGTGCTGGTCGCGGAGCGTGGTGGCCGGGTACCGGCGCACGAGCGGGTGCCTCCACCCGTACGCACCGGTGAGCAGGATCAGGTGGTCCCGGCGTGTGCCGAAGAGGTGGCGGAGGTCGGTGCGACCGGGAGCCTCGGCTGCCGTGTCCCGCCGCGTGATCGCCTGCGGGGTGAAGACCAGCCGGTGCCCGGCAGCGCTCAGGCGCAGAGCCGCGTCGGTGGCGTCGTGGTCCGTGGTCCCTGGGCCGGGCGCCCGGAAGCCGCCGACCGATGCCAGCGCCGCAGTGCGGAAGGACAGGTTTGCCGTCGGCAGGTGGTCCACCTCGACCGGGCGGCCTGGGTCGGCACCGAAGAAGCTCGTCAGCTCCCCGCTCGGCAGGACGCGGCCGATCGAGGCGAGGCCTGTCGTCGCCTCGTGGGCCGCCAGGGCCTCGCCGTCCGCCCGGGCCGCGTGGACGGCGTGGGGCCCACGCGACGCCGGGCTGGCGGAGACGACCCTGCCACCGACCGCGGAGACGGCCGGGTCGGCGTAGTGGGTGGTCAGCGCATCGAGCCAGAACTCGTCCACGCGGGTGTCGCCGCCGAGGAAGGCCACGACGTCCCCGCTCGCGTAGGACAGCCCTGCCTGCCAGGGGGTCTGGGCTCGTCCGGGGCGGCGTGGGGGACGCAGGTGGACGACGTCGGGGAACTTCTCCGCGACGAGGTGCCGGGTGCTCTCGTCGGTTCCCGGGTCGACGAGGATGATCTCGTGCGGGGCGGTGCGCAGCGCGCCGAGGTGCTCCAGGCAGGTGACGAGGAGCGCGGGGCTGTCGCCACCGCGCACGACGACCGAGACCTGAGGACCGGGCGTCATCGCAGATCCCGGGGAGTCGTCGGAGCGGTTGCCCGGGCACCGGCAGGGCGGCCGGTGGGCCCGGTGGGCGCCCTGTGCGCGACAGGCGCGCTGATCGGTGGATCGCTGATCCGGGCGATGCGGTACCACTCCTCCCCGCGCAGGCGGGAGGTGAGCGCCGCGGCGCGGGGATGGTCCTTGCGCCACTTCCACCGCGAGTACACGGCCGGCTCGGAGTACTCAGCGGTGTGCCCGGACCATCCGAACTTCGCGCGCATGGCGGCCTCTGACCGCACCCAGCTGAAGTGCACCACGGCATGCGACTCGGGGATCACCTCATGGACCACGACGTCCCGCGGGTGGAGCGGGTCGGAGTTCCACGGACGGACGTCCACCCGGTACAGCGGCGTGTCCGACTGGCGGCACAGCCGCAGGTCGGCCCCGGCGCGGATGGCGAGGGGGCCGGGGTAGTTCGCTGCCAGACGACCAGACCGGGTCGCTGCCTCGAGGTAGGTCCCGGGGCCCACCTGGGCGTAGAGCCATCGGGAGGGGAACTCCAGTCCGCCCGCGCCGGCGGCGTCGGCATGGTGCAGGGTCCGCAGGAAGGTGTCCGGGCGCGGCATGACCTCGTCGGTGTCGAGCTGGACGACCCAGTCGGCGTCCTCGGAGGCCTGGTCCAGGGCGCACTGGCGCTGGAAGGTGTCGTTGTCGAGAGGGTCGTGGTCCAGCCGGGCGTAGTGCCCGGGGGCCAGGACGCACTTGCCGGCGGTGTCCAGCCGGGCGATGGCCTGCAGGCACTCCTCGACCGGCAGCGGTGTGCCGGTCCACGAGCGGGCGTTCTCGTCGTAGGACACCACGATCCGCTCCACGTGCGGGTAGTACGCGAGCAGGCTCTCGGTGAGGAAAGCCGGGTCGGCGGCCAGCACGTAGGCGGTGGTCCGCATCAGATGACGTCCGCGAACTCGCGCTCGAACTGCTGGAAGGCGAAGGCCCCGCCGACGAACACCACCACGGAGACGGCGACCGCTGCGGCGATCTTCCACGGCTCCGGTGCCGGGAGCCCCACGAGGGAGTAGCGGAACAGCTCGAGGAACCACGTCAGGGGGTTGAGGTTGTACAGGGTCTGGAGGTCCTTGGGGACGGCGTAGGCCACCGGCGAGGCGAACAGCAGGGTCTGCAGCATCCACGGGACGACGTAGGCGACGTCGCGGTACTTGACCATGACGGCTGAGGCAGCCAGCCCGATCCCCGCGGCCAGGAGCACCAGCAGCGCCACCCAGATCGGCAGCAGCAGCACCGGCCACCCGGGGTTGATCCCGTAGATGAGCAGGAGGACGAAGCCGAGACCGAGCGCGATCGCGAAGTCGAGCAGCACGGACAAGATGCCGGACATGGGCACGAGCATCCGGGGGAAGTAGACCTTGGAGATCATCGCCTGGCTGCTGACGATGGAGTTGGTCGACCGGGTGATGATGTTGTTGAACAGGTTCCAGGCGAGCATGCCCACGAAGCTGAACACGAAGTAGTTCACGCCGTCGCTCGAGAGCTGGGCGACCGACCCGAAGACGATCGAGAAGATGCCGGCGGAGACGAGCGGCTGGAGCAGCACCCAGATGATGCCGACGGCCGTCTGCCGGTAGCGCAGCACGACGTCGCGCATGCCGAACTGGTAGAGGACCTCCCGCGCCTGCCACAGCTCGCGCAGGTTGGGCATGGAGACGCGGCCGGGAGGCGTGATCACCGTCGTGGGCATCGCTCAGCCGTTCTTGTAGTGGAAGTCGCCGAGCACGAGCCCTCGGGTGAGCGCTTCGTCCCCGGCCAGCTCGGGGTACGGGTTGTGGGGGAGCACCTCAAAACCGACCGCACCCTCCCAGGAGTCGAGGATCCCGTTCTTGCACACGTAGAGGTCCACCGTGTAGCGCCCGGGCTTGAGCCACGGGGTGCGCACCGTGAGCGTGACCTCCTGGGTCCGCGTCGGGTCGTACCAGCCGCCCACCACGCGGGAGTCGCACTGGATGAGGACGCTGCCGTTGAGGTCGTTGATGTGGCAGGAGACGAAGTACTTCCCGACCATCTCCGGGTTGGCGTCGAGCGAGATGTGGATGGTCTTCTCGCCCGCCGGCTCGAAGTGGTCCGCGCCCATCTCGACGGACCGGGCACGCAGCTCGCCGGTGCCCGGACGGGTGCTGGAGTCCTTCTGCTCGAGGGAGAACTTCTCGAAGCTGTCCCGGTAGAGGTCGAAGGCGCCGGCCACCGGCCCGTGATAGGCGAGGTGGCCGCGGTCGAGGAAGACCGCGGAGGTGCACAGCGCGGCGACGGTCTGTGCCTGGTGGCTGACGAACAGGACGGTGCGGCCGTCCTTGGCGACGTCGCGCATCTTGGCCAGCGACTTGGCCTGGAACTCCGCGTCACCCACGGCGAGCACCTCGTCGATCGCGAGGATCTCGGTCTCCAGGTGTGCGGCGACGGAGAAGGCCAGGCGCACGTACATCCCCGAGGAGTAGCGCTTGACCGGGGTGTCCAAGAAGGTCGCGACCCCGGCGAAGTCGACGATCTCGTCGAAGCGGCGCTGGATCTCCTTGCGGGTCATCCCCAGCAAGGAGCCGTTGAGGTAGATGTTCTCCCGGCCCGTGAGCTCGGGGTGGAAGCCGGTGCCCACCTCCAGCAGCGACCCGATCCGTCCGTTGAGCTCGATCCGTCCGCGGCTGGGTGCGGTGATGCGGGTGAGGACCTTGAGCAGGGTCGACTTTCCCGCGCCGTTGCGGCCGATGATCCCCATCGCCTCGCCCCAGGGGACGTCGAAGGTCAGGTCGTCGAGCGCGTCGAAGAGCGTGTGCGACCCCTTGCGGACCGGGTTGCGCATCTTGCGCAGCGCAGCCTCGACCGCTGTCGTGGGGCGGTCGCCGGACAGGCCGATCCGGTAGGTCTTGCCAAGACCTATGACTCGGATGGCAGGTTCAGGGCTTTGCTGCACGTTGGCTACACAACCATGGATCTGGGGGCGGTGCCGGGTGAGTCGGGGTGATTTTCAGGGGTGATTCTCAGGGCTGGTTCGTCGCGGCCAGCACCCGTCGCCAGACCTCAGCGTGCTCGCGGGCGCTGGCCTCCCAGGTGAACTGCTCGGCCCTGGCTCTTCCTGCCGCGGTGAGGCGGTCGATCTCCCCACCGCCGCCCAGCGCGTGCACCAGACCGTCGGCGATCGCCGGGCCGTCCGGCTCCACGAGGATCGAGCTGCCACCGCACACCTCGGGAAGCGAGGACCGGTCGGCCGCCACGACCACGACCCCGGCGGCCATCGCCTCCAGGGCGGGGAGCCCGAAGCCCTCGTGGACCGAGGGCACCACGACGGCCTCGGCGCCGGCGATCAGACCGGGGACGTCGACCGCCGGGACCCTGCCCACCAGGACCGTGCCGGGCAGGTGGGCGAACAAGGCGTGGCGCCGGCGCGACGGCGGTCCGCTGAGCACCAGCGTGACGTCCGGGCAGGCGCTGCGCACCAGCGGCCACGCGACCGCCAGGCCCTCGAGGTTCTTGCGGAGGGTGGACCCGCCGGCGTGCAGCACGTAGCGACCGGTCACTCCCAGGGCCTGCAGCGCGGCGGCGTCGAGCGGGGGTGCGTCCAGGAACCGGGGGTCGACGCCGTTGGGGATCGCGTGGACGTGGTCGAGGCCGAACAGCTCACCGACGTCGTCCGCGGAGAACTGGGAGGGGGCGATGACCGCCGTCGCCCCGCGTGCCTCCCGGACGGCGTGCGGCTCGGGCGGCGACTCGTCCGGGAACCGCCAGGAGACGGTGTCGTGCAGGGTGAGGATCTCCGGCACCCGCGCTGGCGGCAGCGCCAGGCTCATCCGGTGCACGACGTCGGCCCGGGGGTAGACGGCGGCGCCGACGGCGCGGCGCACGACGGCCGGCGCCGTGCGGAGCACCCCTTCGGGGAGCCGGGTGTTCCCGGCGAGGTCTGACCGCAGGCTGCGCGCGATGACCCGGGTGACCACGGCATCTGCCCCCAGCGCGCTCTGCGCCCGGTGGGCGAGCTCCTCCTCGTAGACCTGCTGGCCCATCGGGGCAGCCGAGGCGTGCGTGGCGATCGTCAGGTGCGGCACTGCGGCTCCGATGCTCAGGTTCGGGCGGTGCGTGTGAGATCTCGATTGTGCACCTGCCGCGCAGGTCGACGCACGCGGTGGCCGATCACGGTAGGCAGACCTACGATCGGAACCTCTTCGAGCGCACGGGAGCCGCGATGCACCTCGCGAAGACAACGTCGGCCGTCACCTCGCCCGCACGGACACGCCCGCTCGCCGCGTCGGCTCTCGCGCGGCCGGTCACCGTCGCCCTGGCCCTCGTGCTGACGCTGGTGCTGGCCGGCTGCGGCGGCGGCGCGACGCCCGATCCGGACGCCTCGAGCGCCACGCCGTCCGCCACCTCGCCCGAGGCCGGGACCACGGACTCGCCGCCATCACCCGAGCCGCCAGCGGCACCGGGGCTGGTGCAGCTGGTCTCGGGGGTGAGCGAGGACGGCCGCTACCTCGTCGACGAGGCAGGGGACCCGCTGCTGCTGCGGGCCGAGGCGGTCTGGTCGGCCATGCAGACGCTCACCCCGCAGGAGATCGACGAGCACCTGGCCCTCCGTGCCTCGCAGGGTTTCAACGGGGTCATCATGCATCCCTTCCCGTGGAGCGGGGTGGACACGGACTCCCGGCAGACGATCGACGGGCTTGAGCCCTTCGACGGGACCGTCGCGAACCTCAACGAGGAGTACTGGGAACGGTTCGACGCGATCCTGGCGACCGCGGCCAGCCTCGGGATCACTGTGTTCATCGCTCCCATCGGCCTGACCTGGGGCTTCGAGGAGAACGGCTACGACTACGACGAGAGCCTCGCCGCGCAGCTCGGTGAGGCGCTGGGAGCCCGGTACGCCGACACCCCCGGGATCGTGTGGATGCTCGGCATGGACTACGACGAGGTCGACTGGGACACCTATGACCCGATGATGATGTCCTTCATCGACGGGCTGCGCTCCGCGGGCGACGAGCACCTCGTGACGGTCCACCTGTTCAACCCGTCCACCAGCCACGACAACGTCGACTGGCGCGGGGTGTCCCAGATCGAGCTGGCCTACACCTACCAACCGACCTACGACACGGTGCTGCGGGCCTACACCTACGGCACAGGTCCGGTCGTGCTCATCGAGGGGAACTACGAGAACGAGAACAACGAGGGCGGGCCGGAGACCACGGACGAGAGCCTGCGTCGCCAGACCCTGTGGACGTTGACCTCGGGCGGGGTGGGCGTGTCCTACGGGGAGCGTCACATCTGGCAGTTCATCCCGCCGTGGCAGGACGTGCGCCAGACCCAGGCGATCGCCGAGCAGACCGTCGCCGTGGACCTGTTCCGTTCCTTCCCGTGGTGGACCCTCGTGCCGGACGCTGACGGGACCTTCCTCGTCGACGGGCAGGGGGAAGCCGTCACCGCAGGGACGCAGGAGGACGGCTACGCCGACGTCCTGGAGTCGGACTGGGCCACCGCGGCGATCTCTGAGGACGGGTCCCTGGCCGTGGTCTACGTCCCCACGGCCCGGACGATCACCCTGGACCTGTCCCGGCTCGCTCCGGGGGTGAGCGCGGCGTGGGTCGACCCCGTGTCCGGCGCGCGTCAGGACACCGCGCTCGCGGAGGAGCTCACCACCCCCGGTGAGAATGCCGGGGGAGACGAGGACTGGCTGCTGGTCATCGGGGGCTAGGCCCTCAGGCCGCCAGGGTCTCAGGCCGCCACGGCCGCGTCGAGGGTGCTCTCGATGTGCTTGGCGATCTCCAGGGAGGCCGTGGCCGCCGGCGAGGGAGCGTTGATGACGTGCACCTGCCGGGGACGGGTGCGCAGCAGGAAGTCGTCGACCAGCGAGCCGTCCCGCTTGAGCGCCTGGGCGCGCACCCCGGCGGGGGCGGGGACGAGGTCGTCCGGGGTGATCCCCGGCACCAGACGCGACAAGGACTGGGCGAAGAGGGCGGCGGACATCGACCGGGCGACCTCGCGCGCCCCCGGCGCCCAGTTCCGGGCTCCCAGCCGCCACAGTCCCGGCCAGGAGAGCGCGTCGGCCATGTCCGTCACGGAGACGTCGCGGCGCCGGTAGCCCTCGCGGGCCAGGGCGAGCACGGCGTTGGGCCCGGCGTGGACACCGCCGCCGATCATCTTCGTCAGGTGCACCCCGAGGAAGGGGAAGCGCGGGTCGGGGACGGGGTAGATGAGTCCGCGCACCCGGGTGGACGCGGCGGGGCCCAGCTCGAAGTACTCACCGCGGAAGGGGACGATCCGCGCCCCGGGGTCCACCCCGCAGGAGGTCGCGAGCCGGTCGGCCTGCAGGCCGCCGCACACCACCACGGCGTCGGCGGCGACGTCCTGGCGGTCGGTCGAGCCGGCCGCGTCCAGCCAGGCGCGCACCTGGGTGCCCTCGGTGCGGGCCCCGCGGAAGGCGAGGCCGTACCGGATCTCGCCGCCGGCGTCGAGCACCTGGGCGGCGAGGGCCTGGCACACGCCGCGGTAGTCGACGATCCCGGTGCTCTCCACCCGCAGCGCTGCGACGCAGGAGACCTCGGGTTCGTAGTCGCGGGCCTCGGCCGGGCCGATCATCCGGACGTCGACGCCGTTGGCCGCGCCGCGCTCGGCGAGGACCTGGAGCCGGGGCACCTCGGCGTCGTCGACCGCGACGACGAGCTTTCCGCAGGTCTCCACGTCGACGCCCTGGGCGCGGGCGAACTCCGGCATGGACCGGGCGCCAGCCGCGCCGAGGCGGGCCTTGAGGGAACCGGGGGCGTAGTAGAGGCCGGAGTGGATGACTCCGGAGTTGCGACCGGTCTGGTGCTGGGCGAGATCAGGCTCCTTCTCGACCACCAGGACGTCGTCCCCGCGCTGGGCGAGGCGTGCGGCTGTGGCGAGCCCGATGATCCCGGCTCCGACGACGAGCACCCGCATGAGGTCTCCTGTCCCGACGTCGGCGTCAGCCGAGGCGGCTTCGTGGAAGTGATGCACCCGAGCGTGGCACACCTCACCGCACCCGGCACGGGATAGGCGCAGGACAGAAAGGCTGGTGGTGCCCTCAGGCCGGCGTGGGCGGCCTGGGTGCAGGGGGAGGGCGGACGGCGGCCACCACGAGCGCGGTCACGGACCCGACCAGCAGCACCGACCCGACGACGTCGCTGGGCCGGTGGACGTGCTCGAGCAGCGAGGACACGCAGGCGGCGACGGCGACGGCGAGCAGGGCCAGGCGAAAGAGCCACCGGCTGGCTGGCGTGCGCCAGGCGGGGCTGAGCAGAGCGGCAGCGGCCACGAGGGCCAGCGTCGCACTGACGTGACCGGAGGGGAAGGTGTTCACGGTGTAGCCGTAGGCGCCCAGGTAGGGGCGCTCGAGCACGAGCTCTTTGAGCGCCCACGTGCCGCCGACAGACAGCGCCACGACCAGGACGGCAGCGCAGAGGGAGCGCCACCGGCGGCGGGCGAGCGCGAGCACCCCGAGCGCGACGCAGGCGAGCGCCCCGCCCACGACGAGACCGGGACGCAGGACCGTCGCGGCCGGACCCAGGGCTGGGTTGAGGCTCTGCAGCGTGACGAGCAGGTCGATGTCCGCGCTCTGACCGTCCTCGGACCGGACCGCCCACAGGTAGAGGGCGAGGAAGGCGGCGGCGAGGACCGCCCCGACGGCCGCGGCCACGACGGCTCCCGCGGGCTGGCGGCACCCCGCGGTGGGCGGGCCGGGCGCGAGGGGGCGCGCGGGGCGACCGGAGGCATCAGTACGTGTGTCCACCGGGGCCTCCTGGCGCGGTCCGCATGCGGGGTTCTCCTCGGCCGAGCCTATCGGCCGCGCGCCGTCCTGCTCGGGGGAGGGGCGTGGGCCCCGGGAGGTGGTCTGCCCCCTAGGATTGAAGTTCGCTCGCCGCCGAGTGCGGGCCCGGACCAGATCGAAGGTGCTTTTGTGGAGCGTGCGGTCCTGGTGGCGATCCCCACGTACAACGAGCGGGAGAACCTCGCCGAGGTCGTGAGCCGCACCCGTCAGTCGGCCCCGCAGGTGCACATCCTCGTCGTGGACGACGGGTCCCCGGACGGCACCGGCGACGTCGCCGACGCGCTCGCTGCGCAGGACGACCAGGTCCACGTCATGCACCGGGCCGGCAAGCAGGGCCTCGGCGCTGCGTACATCGCCGCCTTCGGGTGGGCCCTCGAGCGTGGCTACGACGCCGTGGTGGAGATGGACGCGGACGGCTCGCACCTGCCCGAGGAGCTGCCCCGGTTGCTCGCCGCGCTCGACGACGCGGACGTCGTGCTGGGGTCGCGCTGGGTGCCGGGCGGGTCGGTGGTCAACTGGCCCCTGCACCGCACGCTGCTCTCACGTGGAGGCAGCCTCTATGCCCGCCTGGCACTGGGGATCTCTGTCCGTGACGTCACCGGGGGGTACCGCGCCTACCGGTCGCAGGTCCTGGAGCAGGTGCTCGCGCGGGACATCGAGAGCCAGGGTTACTGCTTCCAGATCGACATGGCCCGACGCAGCCTGGAGGAGGGCTTCGACGTGGTCGAGGTGCCCATCCAGTTCGTCGAGCGCACCCACGGGGAGTCGAAGATGAGCCGCGGGATCGTCGTGGAGGCGATGGCGCGGGTCACCCGGTGGGGGATCGACCGTCGGGTGCGCCAGGTGCGCTCCCTGCTGGGCCGGTCTCGGTCGCAGGTGCCCGAGGCCCGGTCCTGAGGGCGCGGTCCTGAGCGCTCGGTCCTGAGCGCTCGGTCCTGAGCCGGACGGTCCTCGCTCAGCTCTCGGCGAGGATCGTGTAGAGGTCGCGACGCGCGGCGTCGACGATCGCGATGGCGCGCTCGATCTGCTCCGGGGTGCCGGCTGCGGCAACCTGGCGCACTGCTGCGTGCAGGAGGTGGGTCTGGTCGGCGAGCTTGTGTCCCTCGCCTGCCTCGACCTCCCACGGCTGGCGTCCAGCGGTGCTGGCGGCCTCGGCCGCGACAGCCCGGCCCTGGTCGGTGAGGGAGTAGACACGCTTGCCCTCGTTCTCCGTGGAGGTGGCCAGGCCGCTCTCCTCGAGGAGCTGGAGGACGGGGTAGACCGAGCCGGGGCTCGGCTGCCAGCGGCCCTGTGTCTTCTCCGCGAGCTCTTGGATGATCTGGTAGCCGTGCGCGTCGGTCTCGGCCAGGACGGCCAGGACTGCGGCGCGGACGTCACCGCGGCGGGCGCGCCCGCCGAAGCCGCCGCGGCCTCCGCCGCGTGGTCCGCCGAATCCGCCGCGGCCGTCGAAGCCGCCGTGGTGCTGTGCGTGGGATCGCATGTGTGTCTCTTCTCGTGATGTCTGGTGCCGGCTCCCGGGCGGGAGCCGCGCCGGTTCGTCGGTCGGCCCGTGCGGGCCTGTCGTCAACGAACACGTTAACGATATATCGCGACCACTCGCGATGCAATGGTGAATTCGTGAACGATTGGTTGAGGATCTGCCACGACGGCCCCGCCAGGGCAGCCCTCGGCCCTCCCTCGCGCCGGTCAAGGTTGTGAAACTGCTGGTCACGGTGCGGGTGGTGGCCGGACCACGCGTGTCGGTGGTCAGGCGTAGGCTGGTTTCTGCTCAGCCCGGACCACCTCACGGCGGTTCGGGCCTGTCGTGCTGTCCCGTGCTGTTCCCTGCTGTCGCTGCGTCGGCGACGACCGCCGCAGCGCGTGCCTCAGACCCGCTGGAAGGACCCTCCCGCGCATGAATCTCACCGGAATCCTGCCCGCCCTCCTCGGTGACCCCGGGGCGAGCGCCGTCGTCGACCGGGTGCGCAGCCGTGGCGCGCTCGACGTCGTCGGCCCCACGGGGGTTCGCCCCCCGTTGCTCGCGGCGATGGCCGGTGCGCGGGCAAGCGGCGGGGCGGTCCCCGAGACCGGTGCGCCCGGGTCGCGTCCCCTCGTCGTGGTCACCGCGACCGGGCGCGAGGCGGACGAGCTGACCTCCGCCCTGCGCTGCTACCTGCCCTACGACGACGTCGCGGTGCTCCCGGCCTGGGAGACGCTGCCCCACGAACGGCTCTCCCCGCGCTCGGACACCGTCGCCCGTCGCCTGGCAGTCTTCCGGCGTCTGGCTCACCCCGAGGCCGACGGCGGCATGACCGGCGAGATCCGGGTGCTCGTCATGCCGGTCCGCGCGCTGCTGCAGCCCGTCGTCGAGGGCCTCGGTGACCTCGAGCCGGTGCGCCTGGAGGTCCGTGACCGCGCCGACCTCTCCGAGGTCGCCGACCGCCTCTCCGCCGCGGCCTACGCCCGAGTCGACATGGTCGAGCGTCGTGGCGAGTTCGCCGTCCGTGGTGGGATCCTCGACGTGTTCCCGCCGACCGAGGACCACCCGCTGCGTGTGGAGTTCTGGGGCGAGGACGTGGAGGAGATCCGCTGGTTCGCCGTCGCCGACCAGCGCAGCCTCGAGGTGGCCGACCACGGCGTGTGGGCCCCGCCCTGCCGCGAGATGCTCCTCACCGACGACGTCCGCGACCGCGCCGCAGCCCTCGTCGACCAGCTGCCCGGCGCCCGCGAGATGCTCGACAAGATGGCCGCCGGGATCGCGGTCGAGGGAATGGAGTCCCTCGCCCCGGCCCTCGTCGACGCCATGGTCCCCGTCCTGGACCTCGTGCCCGACGACGCCCTCCTGGTGATCAACGACCCCGAGCGGGTGCGCCGCCGGGCCCACGACCTCGTGGCCACCACCGAGGAGTTCCTCGCCGCGGCGTGGACCTCCGCCGCCGCTGGCGGGTCCACCCCGATCGACCTCAGCGCCGCCTCCTTCCTCTCCGTCGAGGACGCCCGCGACCTCTCTGCCCGCCGCGGCCTGGGGTGGTGGACCATGAGCCCCTTCGGCCTCGACGACCCGGCCGCCGAGGTCGCCGCCGGGGCGACCGAACCCGACGCCCCCGTGGTGGTCGACCCCGACGCGGACACAGTGCGGGTAGCTGCCCGCGACGTCGAGAGCTACCGCGGAGACATCCAGCGGGCTCTGGACGACCTGCGCGGCCTGCAGCACGCGGGCTGGCGGCTGGTGCTGGCCACAGAAGGACACGGGCCGGCCAAGCGGATGGTCGAGCAGCTCAGCGGCGCTGACACCGCCGCGCGCCTCGTCGGCGAGATCACCTCCGAGCCCGAGGGCGGGATCGTTCTTGTCACGCCGGCCCCGGTCGGTCCGGGCTTCGTCGCCCCCGAGCTGCGCCTGGCAGTCTTCTCCGAGTCCGACCTCACCGGACGTGCTGGGACCTCGACCCGCGACATGCGCAAGATGCCCTCCAAGCGGCGCAACGTCGTCGACCCGCTCGCGCTGCGCCCGGGCGACTTCGTGGTGCACGAGCAGCACGGCGTCGGGAAGTTCGTCGAGCTCGTCCAGCGGACCCTCGGTGCGGGGGCGAACGCGGCGACCCGCGAGTACCTCGTCATCGAGTACGCGCCCTCGCGCAAGGGGCACCCCGGCGACCGGCTCTTCGTCCCGACCGACCAGCTCGACCAGGTGACCAAGTACACCGGCGGCGAGTCGCCCTCCCTGAACAAGATGGGTGGCTCGGACTGGGCCAAGACCAAGGGCAAGGCCAAGAAGGCGATCAAGGAGATCGCCAGCGAGCTCATCCGGCTGTACTCCGCCCGCATGGCCACCCAGGGTCACGCCTTCAGCCCGGACACCCCGTGGCAGCGCGAGCTCGAGGATGCCTTCGCCTACATCGAGACCCCTGACCAGCTCGCCACGATCGACGAGGTCAAGGCGGACATGGAGAAGACCGTCCCGATGGACCGTCTCGTCTGCGGCGACGTCGGCTACGGCAAGACGGAGATCGCCGTCCGCGCAGCCTTCAAGGCGGTTCAGGACGGCAAGCAGGTCGCTGTCCTGGTGCCCACGACGCTGCTCGTCCAGCAGCACTACGACACCTTCTCCGAGCGGTACGCCGGGTTCCCCGTCGTGGTCAAGGGCCTGTCCCGGTTCCAGACCGACGCGGAGGCCAAGGAGGTCATCGAAGGGCTCAAGGACGGCACGGTCGACGTCGTCATCGGCACGCACCGGCTGCTGTCCGGGTCGATCCGGTTCAAGGACCTCGGCCTCGTCGTCGTCGACGAGGAGCAGCGCTTCGGGGTCGAGCACAAGGAGACGCTCAAGCAGCTGCGCACCAACGTCGACGTGCTCGCGATGAGCGCCACGCCCATCCCGCGCACCCTGGAGATGGCTGTCACCGGCATCCGCGAGATGTCCACGCTGGCCACCCCGCCTGAGGAGCGCCACCCGGTGCTCACCTACGTCGGGCCCTACGAGGAGAAGCAGATCACCGCGGCCATCCGCCGTGAGCTGCTGCGCGAGGGGCAGCTCTTCTACGTCCACAACAAGGTCGACTCGATCAACGCGACCGCCGCGCGGCTCAAGGAGCTCGTGCCGGAGGCCCGCATCGAGGTGGCGCACGGGAAGATGAACGAGCACGAGCTCGAGCGGGTCATCCAGGACTTCTGGGAGAAGAAGTTCGACGTCCTGGTGTGCACGACGATCATCGAGACCGGCCTGGACATCTCCAACGCCAACACCCTCATCCTCGAGCGCGCTGACATGCTCGGGCTCTCCCAGCTGCACCAGCTGCGCGGCCGCGTCGGCCGTGGGCGCGATCGCGCCTACGCCTACTTCCTCTACCCACCGGAGCGCCCGCTCACCGAGACGGCTCACGACCGGCTCGAGACGATCGCGGCCAACACCGACCTCGGCTCGGGCATGGCCGTGGCGCTCAAGGACCTTGAGATCCGAGGCGCGGGCAACCTCCTCGGCGGCGAGCAGTCCGGGCACATCGCCGGCGTGGGCTTCGACCTCTACATCCGGATGGTGGGCGAGGCTGTGGCGAGCTTCCGCGGGGAGGTCGAGGAAGAGGCGCCCGAGGTCACGATCGAGCTGCCGGTCGATGCGCACCTGCCGCTGGACTACATCGGCCACGAGCGGTTGCGCCTGGAGGCCTACCGCAAGATCGCCGCCGCGCAGACCGACGCCGACCTCGCCGACATCCGGGCCGAGCTCGTCGACCGCTACGGACCGGTCCCCGAGCTCGTGTCCAACCTCTTCGACGTGGCGGCCTTCCGCAACCACGCCCGGGCGGCGGGGCTGTCCGACGTCACCTCGCAGGGCAAGTTCGTGCGCTTCGCCCCGGTCACCCTCGCCGAGTCCGCCGAGCTGCGCCTCAAGCGTCTCTACCCCGGGACGATGATCAAGCCGGCGACCCGCACGATCCTCGTACCCTTCCCGACGACGGCCCGCATCGGCGGGCGGCCGCTGCGCGGCGGCGAGATCCTCGCGTGGGCGACCGAGCTCATCGATGCGGTCCTCCTCGGGCAGGTCTCGGCGGCTGCGACGGTCGGGACCCGGTAGCCTGCCCGGACGTGGCGGCCCCAGGCCTGAGCCAAACGCCGCGGTGGCAGCGGTGACTCAGGTGGTTGAGGTGGCTGAGGTAGTCTGCTCGACCGAGACCGGGGCATACGCTCCGGGCCGCCGGGTACGGCCGGAAGGGGGCGTATGACTGCTGCGCCGGGCCCTACGGCCGTCCTCGACCGGACCGACCGACCGCGCCAGCCCACTGCGTCGCCGACCTTCCTGCCGGAGATCCAGGCGCTGCGGGCGATCGCGGTCGCCGGCGTCGTCGTCTACCACCTGTGGCCGTCGGTGCTGCCTGCCGGCTTCATCGGCGTGGACGTCTTCTTCGTCATCTCCGGCTACCTCATCACGTCCCACATGATGAGCGAACGCGACCGGACCGGCCGGTTCGACCTCGGCGCCTTCTACGCCCGCCGGGCCCGCCGGATCCTGCCGGCCGCCTCCCTCGTCGTGGTGGCCACAGCCCTGCTCGGGCTCGCGGTGCTGCCCGAGCTGCGGTGGGTCGAGCTGACCCGGCAGGGGACGGCGTCCCTGGTGTACCTGCAGAACTGGGTGCTGGCTGCGGACTCCGTGGACTATCTCGCGCAAGGGATCGCGCCCAGCCCGTTCCAGCACTACTGGTCCTTGTCGATCGAGGAGCAGTTCTACCTGCTGTGGCCGGTGGCCTTCCTGCTCGTCGCGCGCCGCCGCGCCCGTTCCGCCGGGCAGGTCCGGCGGGTGGTCCTGGGGATCGTGGTGGTGCTGAGCGTCGTGTCCTTCGCCTGCTCGGTCCTGCTCACCTCGGCAGGCGACCCCTCCGCCTACTTCGTCAGCCACAGCCGGTTCTGGGAGCTGGGCCTCGGGGCGGTCCTGGCGCTGAGCCTGGCCAGGACGGCGCGCCCGGCCCTGCGAGGAGCCGCTGCGTGGTCCGGGCTCGCCCTCATCGCGGCTGGCATGGTGCTCGTGCCGATCGAGCGGTTCCCCGGCGCGCTCGCGCTCGTCCCGACCGTGGGCACGGCCCTGGTCATCTGGGCTGCGCGCGCCGGGAGCTCGACCGGGCTGCTGCGCCTGGCCTCTCCTCGTCCGGTCCAGTGGCTCGGGGACGTGTCGTACTCGGTCTACCTGTGGCACTGGCCGTTGGTCGTGTGCGCCCCGTTCGTGCTGGTGGGGCAGGGTGCAGCGGTGCGCGGCGCTGTGGTCCTCGCCCTCTCCCTGGTGCTCGCCGGGGTGACCCGCACGCTGGTGGAGGTGCCGCTGCAGCGGCGCGTACGTCCCCGGGCCACCCGGGCGCAGGTGCTGCTGACCGCTGCCGCCGTCACGGTGGTGTGCCTGGTCGTGGTGCAGGTCCCACGCGCCGTCGCCGATGCGCGGACCGCTGAGCGAGAGCGTGCCACGCTCGCCCTGCTCGCGGACCCGCCCGCAGACCTCGGCGCCGCCTCGCTCACCGCGGACGGCTACTCCCCGTTCGCCTCGGGCCACCCGGTGGTCGTCCCGGCGCCCCAGCGGGCGCGCGCCGAGCTCCCGGAGGGCTCGGACGGACGCTGCAAGTCCGACATGAGCGCGGATCACGCACCGGAGTGCCGCTTCGGTCCGAGCGACGCCGAGACCGTCGTGGCGCTGGTGGGGGACTCCCACATCGAGCAGTACCTGCCGACCTTCCAGGCCATCGCCGAGAGCGAGGGAATCCGGGTCCTCACGTCCTTCCACAGCAGCTGCCCGTTCTCCACGGCCCAGCGCGAGACCGACGCGGCCCGCGGCGGACCGTGCCTGCGGTCCAACGCCGCGACCGCGCAGGCGCTGCTCGCCGACCCCTCGATCGACCTCGTCGTGACGTCGGCACGGTCGGCCGTGGACTGGGTCGACTCCCCGGAGGTGCCCAGCCCTGTCGACGGCTTCGCGGAGGCGTGGACCTGGCTGACGGCGGCCGAGATCCCTGTCGTGGTGCTCTCCGACAACCCGCTCATGCTCCCGGACGACGCCACGTCGGAGTGCGTCGTCGAGCATCCTGGCGACCCGGGGGCGTGCGCGCGTCCGCGGACCGACGCCCTGCCGGTGGACCACCAGCTGGCGGCCGTCGCGCTGAGCGACGTCGAGCTCGTGGACACGTCGTCGTGGTTCTGCACGCCGGCGGTGTGCCCAGCGGTCATCGGCAGCGTGCTCGTCTATCGCGACGCCCAGCACATCACCCCTGCGTACGCGCGCACCCTGCAGCCCCGGGTCTGGGAGTCGATCGGGCCGGTGCTCGAGCGGGGCTGAGCCGGGCGCTGGCCCGTGGTGAGGGCGGTGTGGAAGACGGCCTGGAAAGCGCTTCCCTTTTGTGAGAGGGTGTCTCTCGCGTCCCTGGTCGGCGACTCGTCCCATGACCCGTCCTGCCTGGTGCGACGTGCGCGTCGCACTCCGGGAGCGGGCCCTCCGTGAGGCTTTGGTCCTGACGGGAGGCGTTCCGGGTACGCGATCATGGGTCAGTACGGTCCAGCGGGCCGACATGATCGAGCGCAGCACTCCCATCCTGGCTGTCGGTGCCCGGGTGGACACTGGAAGAACAGCGAACGAGGAGACTCGATGAGGATCGGCATCCCCCGGGAGACCCGGGACGGGGAGCGGCTGGTAGCCGCGACCCCCACGACCGTGGCCCAGCTCGTCAAGCTCGGCTACGACGTCGTCGTCGAGGCGGGAGCCGGCGCCCAGGCGAGCTTCCCCGACGCGGCCTACCGCCAGGCCGGCGCGAGCGTCGCAGACGCCGCCGAGGCCTGGAGCGCCGACGTGGTGACCTGCGTCAACGCCCCTGAGCCCGAGCAGATCGCCCAGCTGCGCCCGGGCGCGACCATCGTGGCGATGATGGCCCCGGCCACCCACCCTGAGCTCGTGGACGCCTTCGCCGAGCGCGGCGTCAGCGCCCTCGCCCTCGACGCCGTGCCGCGCATCTCCCGCGCGCAGGCCCTGGACGTGCTCAGCACCATGTCCAACGTGGCCGGCTACCGCGCGGTCGTCGAGGCCGCCGAGGCCTACGGCGGCATGTTCACCGGCCAGGTGACCGCGGCGGGCAAGACCGCCCCGGCCAAGGTCTTCGTCATCGGGGGCGGCGTCGCCGGCCTCGCGGCGATCGGTGCAGCCGGCAGCCTCGGTGCCCAGGTCCGGGCCTTCGACGTGCGCCCCGAGGCGGGCGAGCAGATCGAGTCCATGGGCGCGCAGTTCGTCCAGGCTCAGGCCGCCCAGCAGGAGGTCTCCTCGGACGGCTACGCCCAGGAGATGACCGCCGAGCAGGAACGCCTCACCGCCGTCATGTACGCCGAGGAGAGCGCCAAGGCGGACATCATCATCACGACCGCGCTCGTGCGCGGCTCTGCTCCCCGCACCATCACCGCCGAGATGGTCGCGGCCATGCGTCCGGGCAGCGTCATCGTGGACCTCGCCGCCTCCGGCGGCGGGAACTGCGAGCTCACGGTCCCCGGCGCCAAGATCGTCACCGACAACGGTGTGACGATCATCGGCTACACCGACCTCACGAGCCGGCTGCCCAAGCACACCTCGCAGCTCTTCGGCACGAACATCGTCAACCTCATGAAGCTGCTCACCCCCAACGCGGACGGCCAGGTCGTCCTGGACATGGACGACGTCGTCCAGCGCGGGATGACGGTCACCCTGGCAGGGGAGATCCTCTGGCCCCCGCCGCCGGTGCAGGTCTCGGCCGCCCCGGCCGCCGCAGCCGTCGTGGCTGCCCCGGTCGTGGACCCGGCCGTGCGCGCTCAGCAGGAGAAGGAGGAGGCGCGCCGCAAGGGGCAGCGTCAGCTCGTCGGCTACGGTCTGGCTGCCGTGCTGCTCGCCCTCGCGATCACCTTCTCACCGGCCGCCTTCACCGGCTTCTTCACCGTCTTCGTGCTCGCGGTGTTCGTCGGCTACTACGTGATCTCCAACGTGAGCCACTCCCTGCACACCCCGCTCATGGCACAGACCAACGCCATCTCCGGGATCATCCTGGTGGGCGCGCTGCTGCAGATCGGCAGCGACAACTGGTGGGTCACCTCGCTCGCCTTCATCGCGGCAACCGTCGCGAGCATCAACATCTTCGGTGGCTTCCTCGTGGCCTACCGCATGATCTCCATGTTCCGGAAGGACGCCTGACATGACGCTCGCCTCCCTCGCGCAGGCCGTGTACGTCATCGCGGCCATCCTGTTCGTCCTCAGCCTGGCTGGTCTGTCCAAGCAGACCACCGCACGCCGGGGTGCCGTCTTCGGCATGACCGGCATGGTGCTGGCTCTCGCTGCCACGATTGCGCTCAGCCTCGACGGCTCCGAGCGCCACGTCCTGGTCACCGCGCTGCTCATCGCGCTCGTCTTCCTCATCGGCGCCTCGATCGGCACCTGGCAGGCCCGCCGCGTCGAGATGACGCAGATGCCAGAGATGATCGCCATGCTGCACAGCTTTGTCGGTCTGGCGGCGGTGCTGGTCGGCTTCAACTCCTACCTGACCGAGACGCACGCCGACTCCGTCCACCTCGTCGAGGTGTTCCTCGGGATCTTCATCGGTGCGATCACCTTCACCGGGTCGATCGTGGCCTTCCTCAAGCTCTCCGCGCGGATCAAGTCCTCTCCGCTCAAGCTGCCCGGACGCAACCTGCTCAACCTCGCCGGCCTCGTCGCCACCGCGGGGCTCATGGCCTGGTTCCTGGCCAGCCCGGCGGTCCTGCCGCTGCTGCTCCTCACGGCCGTCTCGCTCGCGATCGGCTGGCACCTGGTCGCCTCGATCGGTGGCGGGGACATGCCGGTCGTCGTCTCGATGCTCAACTCCTACTCGGGGTGGGCAGCGGCCGCGGCCGGTTTCATGCTGAGCAACAACCTGCTCATCATCGTCGGTGCGCTCGTGGGCTCCTCCGGTGCGATCTTGTCCTACATCATGTGCAAGGCCATGAACCGGTCCTTCGTCTCCGTCATCCTGGGCGGGTTCGGGTCTGACGAGGGCGCGCCCGCCTCGGGTGGCGACGCCGCCGACTACGGCGAGCACCGCGAGACGACGGCCGCCGAGGTGGCCGAGATGCTGCGGGAGGCGCGCTCGGTGGTCATCACCCCGGGGTACGGCATGGCTGTGGCCAAGGCCCAGTACCCGGTGGCCGACCTCGTCTCCCGGCTGCGGGCGCAGGGCGTCGACGTCCGCTTCGGCGTGCACCCCGTCGCCGGTCGCCTGCCCGGGCACATGAACGTGCTGCTCGCCGAGGCCAAGGTGCCCTACGACATCGTCCTGGAGATGGACGAGATCAACGACGACCTGGCCGAGACCGACGTCGTGCTCGTCATCGGCGCCAACGACACCGTCAACCCGGCGGCCCTCGACGACCCGAGCTCGCCCATCGCCGGCATGCCGGTGCTGGAGGTGTGGAAGGCCAAGCAGGTCATCGTGTTCAAGCGGTCGATGGCCGCGGGCTACGCGGGCGTGCAGAACCCGCTGTTCTTCAAGGAGAACACCGCGATGCTCTTCGGTGACGCCAAGGCCCGGGTGGACGACATCGTCGGCGCCCTGGCCGCCGCCGAGCCGGTCGGCGCCGAGCGCAGCTGACCGCACCCGGCGAGGCGCCGCGACATCGCCACCGAGCACCCGCTGCCCGGTTCCCCGACGAGGGGGACCGGGCAGCGTCGTGCTGTCTGCGTGCTCTCCGCGTGCCGTCAGTTCCCTGGTCACCGGGGCATCCGAGCCCGGGGTGAGAGCAGGGGTGAGCGGCAGGGCTAGGGATTTCACCCGCTGTTTTTGAGCGGGGTGATCTTGGCATGAACAACGCTCCCACGGGTGGCAGCCCCCCCGGGGCAGATACCTACGATCGGCTCGTGACCGACTCCCTGAGCGTTGACGAGCGAGGATGAGGATGACCCATGCGTTGTGGCCGCGACTGCCGGCCGGCTCGTCCTCGAAGACGACGTCCCTGATTCGTGCGTCGGGCGCGACCGCGCCCGTCTCCCTGCTGGCACCGTCACCGTCCGTCTCGTCCGTCTCGTCCGTCTCGTCCGCCGTGGCACCGGAGGCGCCCGAGACCAGCTCGCCCGCAGCCGCGACAGCCGCTTCGCCAATGCCGACGCCGGCGACCGCGACCGCCCAGGCTGCCGCGCCGCCTCCCGTCGCCTCACCCTCCAAGGCGCGCCACAGCGACTCCAACAGCCCGGACAGCGGCGCCATCCCGATCCAGCGCTCGCTGCGCCCCACCCCGATGAAGCGGTCGGTCCGCGCCACCCCCATGAAGCACGTCGTCGCGGCCGCGGTCGCGCCGTGGACCCGGACCGTGCAGACCCGGCTGATCGTCGTGGACGCGGTGCTCGTCGCCGTCGCGCTGACCGTCGCCTTCGTCGTGCGCTTCGCCCTGGGGTTCCCGGGCGGCGGCGTGGTGCGCCCGACGATGGCCTACGTCCTCATCTCCGTGCTGCTCTTCCCCGGCTGGCTCATCGCGCTGGCCATGGAGCGCTCCCGTGACCTGCGCATCGTCGGGGTCGGGGTGACCGAGTACCGCAGGGTGTTCCAGGCCACCTGGAAGTTCTTCGCGGTGGTGGCCGGCGCGTCCTACCTGCTGCGGTTCGACCTCGCCCGCGGATACGTCGCCGTCGCCCTCCCGGTCGGCGTCGCGCTGCTGCTCGGTGGACGGTTCCTCGGCCGGCGGTGGCTCCAAGGACAGCGCAGCAGCGGCGACTGCCTCTCGCCGCTGATCGTCGCTGGGTCACGCGCCGGGGTGCACGACCTCATCTGCGAGCTGCAGGCCAACCCCCAGGCCGGGTACGTCGTCGTGGGTGCGTGCATCCCCGACGGTGACCGAGAGCCGGGGACCGTCATCGAAGGCGTCCCCGTCCTCGGCGACGTGCTCGACGTCCCCTCGGCCGTGCGCCAGACCGGTGCCAGGAGCGTCGCTGTCGGCGGCTGCGACTCGCTGACCTCGACGGTGGTGCGCAACCTCGGCTGGGAGCTGGAGACCACCGGGACCGAGATGATCGTGGTCCCCGGGCTCATCGACGTGGCGGGACCGCGGGTGCTGGTCAGCCCGGCCGAGGGCCTGTCCCTCGTGCACATCGACGCACCGACGTTCAGCGGCGGCAAGTACCTCGCCAAGTCCGTCATCGACTGGCTGCTCGCTCTCGCCGCGGTCATCGTGCTGTCCGTCCCGCTCCTGCTCATCGCGGTGGCCGTCAAGGTGACCAGCCCCGGGACGGTGCTCTACCGCCAGGAGCGCATCGGCCGGGACGGGCAGCCTTTCCAGATGTACAAGTTCCGCTCGATGCGGCCCGGCGCCGACGCCGAGGTCGCGTCCCTGGCCGACCAGAACGAGGCGGGCGGCCCGCTGTTCAAGATGCGCGACGACCCGCGGGTCACCACCATCGGTCGGTACATGCGCCGCTACAGCATCGACGAGCTCCCGCAGTTCTTCAACGTCCTGCGCGGGGACATGGCCCTCGTGGGCCCGCGTCCCCAGCTGCCGGGGGAGGTCGCCCAGTACGACGGCCACGCCGCCCGGCGTCTGCTCGTCAAGCCCGGGATCACCGGGCTGTGGCAGGTCAGCGGCCGGTCTGACCTGGAATGGCGGGTGGGGCTGCGCAAGGACGTCTTCTACACCGAGAACTGGACGGTGTTCAGCGACTTCGTCATCCTGGCCAAGACGGCCAAGGCGATCGTCGCCCACAAGGGCGCCTACTGACCGACGCGCCACCACCCGCGGGATCCGGGGCCTGGCAGCCGGCCAGGTGAGCAGGACATGAACCCTCAGGTTCCATAGGTCAAACATCCTGTCCGGGCTCAGTCGATTCCGACTACTCTTGGGTGGTAACCCCAAAGTCCCACGAAGGAGCAACTGTGGCCAGCATCGAAGTTGTTTACGCACGCGAGATCCTCGACTCCCGCGGAAACCCCACCGTTGAGGTCGAGGTCGTGCTCGACGACGGCTCGTCCGCCCGTGCCGGAGTGCCCTCGGGCGCATCCACGGGTGCATTTGAAGCAGTCGAGCGCCGTGACGGAGACAAGGCCCGTTACCTGGGCAAGGGTGTGCAGGACGCCGTTGACGCCGTCAACGAAGAGATCGCCCCGGAGATCATCGGCCTCGAGGCCGAGGAGCAGCGCGAGCTCGACGCCACGCTGATCGACCTCGACGGGACCCCCAACAAGGGCAAGCTCGGCGCCAACGCGATCCTCGGTGTCTCCCTCGCCGTGTCGCAGGCAGCTGCTGAGTCCGCAGGCCTGGAGTACTTCCGCTACGTCGGTGGCCCCAACGCCCACGTGCTGCCCGTCCCGATGATGAACATCCTCAACGGTGGCTCCCACGCCGACTCCAACGTCGACATCCAGGAGTTCATGGTCGCCCCCATCGGCGCGACCTCCTTCCGCGAGGGCCTGCGCATCGGCGCCGAGGTGTACCACTCCCTCAAGTCCGTGCTGAAGTCCGAGGGCCTGTCCACCGGTCTCGGCGACGAGGGTGGCTTCGCCCCCAACCTCTCCAGCAACCGTGCCGCGCTCGACCTCATCCTCGTCGCGATCGAGAAGGCCGGCTTCAAGCCGGGCGTCGACGTGGGCCTCGCGCTCGACGTCGCAGCCACCGAGTTCTTCAAGGACGGTGCCTACCAGTTCGAGGGCAAGGCCACGAGCCCGGCCGAGATGGTCGAGTACTACAAGCAGCTCGTCGCTGACTACCCGCTGGTCTCCATCGAGGACCCGCTGTCCGAGGACGAGTGGAGCTCCTGGTCCGAGCTCGTCGCGCTGGTCGGCGACAAGGTGCAGATCGTCGGCGACGACCTGTTCGTCACCAACCCCGAGCGCCTGGCCCGTGGCATCAAGGAGCGCGCAGCCAACTCGCTCCTGGTCAAGCTCAACCAGATCGGTACCCTCACCGAGACCCTCGACGCCGTCCAGCTCGCGCAGCGCGCCGGCTTCACCGCGATGATCTCCCACCGTTCGGGCGAGACCGAGGACACCACGATCGCCGACCTCGCCGTCGCGACCAACGCTGGCCAGATCAAGACCGGTGCCCCGGCCCGCGGCGAGCGCATCAACAAGTACAACCAGCTCCTGCGCATCGAGGAGAGCCTGGGCGACTCGGCCACCTACGCCGGCGCCTCCGCCTTCCCGCGCTGGAACGCGTGATCGCTGAGCACCACGTCGGCTGAGAGCTGACAGCCACGAGCGCCCGACGGACCACGGTCCGTCGGGCGCTCGTGTGTGTGAGGGGTGTGGAGGCGGCGCGTCGCTGCCTCGATCGTCATCGGGGCGGAGGGACAATCGCCAGGTGCCTCCCGCCTCCCGTCCGCCCCCACCCCGCCCGTCCGGCGGCGGCTCCGGCGCGCGCTCGTCGGGACGTCGTGGAGACCGCACCCCGCGGACCGGGGACACCCCATCCGTGCCGCGCCCCACGGGGAGGTCAGCAGGCTCCTCGGGCTCGAGGTCCGGTGCGACGTCTGCCGGCGGTGCCCGCTCGTCGGCGACCCCGCGTGGGGGAGCGCCGCGCGCGACGTCGAACCGTCGCCCGCAGCCGGCGCCCCGCCCCACCGGGTGGATGCGGATCTTCACCGTCCGCGCGGCCGTCCTGCTGCTCGTGACGCTCATGGGGTTCATCCTCATCATGCCCACCGCCCTGCAGTACGGGAAGCAGCGCACCGACAACCAGCTGCTCGCCGCCGAGCTCGCCGCCATCCAGGCCTCCAACGCCGAGCTGGAGAACGAGCGCAACCGTTGGCAGGACCCCAAGTACGTGATCGCCCAGGCGCGTGAACGGCTGACCTTCGTGTTCCCCGGTGAGACTCCCTACCGGGTGATCGACCCGGACTCCGTCGTCGAGGCACCCGTGGTGGACGCGAACGAACCCATCACCGACGGCGCCGTGACGACCGGGCTCACCGCCTCCCAGCCGTGGTACTCCACCGTGTGGGAGTCCGTCCAGATCGCCGGCAACGCGTCCTGACCTCGGTGCGTGCACGGCGCCCTGGAGGCAGGAGACAATAGGGCAGCGAACCTGCCCGCCCCATGATTGGAAGAGCTCCGTGACTGACCCGGCCCCCGCCGTCGTACCTGACCCTGCCGCCGTGACCGACGGTGACATCGAGGTCCTCGCCGAGCAGCTCGGCCGGCCGCCCCGAGGGGTCGTGGGCATCGCGGCGCGGTGCGTGTGCGGTCGTCCGCTCGTGGTGCGCACGGCGCCGCGGCTCGACGACGGCACGCCCTTCCCCACGACGTACTACCTCACCAGCCCGGGCGCCGTCGCTGCCGCGAGCACCCTCGAGGCGAACGGTGTGATGCGTGAGATGTCCGAGCGTCTGCTCGAGGACACCGAGCTCGCTGCCGCGTACCAGCGTGCCCACGAGCACTACCTCGCCCAGCGTGAGGCCCTCGGTCACGTCGACGAGATCGCCGGGATCTCCGCTGGCGGCATGCCCACCCGGGTCAAGTGCCTGCACGTCCTCGTCGGCCACGCCCTCGCGGCCGGCCCGGGGGTCAACCCGCTCGGCGACGAGGCTCTCGAGCTCATCAAGGACACCTGGCGTCCGGACCGCTGCACCTGCTGAAGCACGCCGGGCGCGCCGTCGGCTGCGCCGGTTGTGACTGCGGCCCGCGACCGGCAGCGCGTGGATGGCAGGTCCCCAGAGGTGGCAGGCTAGTGCCATGACTTCGGCTTCCCCCTCCTCGCCTGTGACCGCGACCGGTGCCCCAGCCCTCAGTTCCGCACCCTCGTCTGCTCCGCCGCCCGCACCCGGCAGCGTGCGAGTAGCCGCGATCGACTGCGGGACCAACTCGATCCGCCTGCTCGTGGCGGACCTGGACCCGGCGGCGGGCACGCTCACCGACGTCACCCGGCTCATGGAGGTCGTGCGGCTGGGGCAGGGCGTGGACAAGACCGGGCGGCTGGCACCCGAGGCGCTCGCCCGGACCTTGGACGCGACCTCGCGCTACGGGCAGATCTGCCGCGACCTGGGAGCCGAGCGCATCCGTTTCGTCGCGACGTCGGCGACGCGGGACGCGCAGAACCGTCAGGACTTCGTCGACGGCGTCCGGGCCGCCATCGGCGTCGAGCCTGAGGTGGTCTCCGGCGACGAAGAAGCCGCGCTGTCCTTCCGCGGGGCCACGAGCGTGCTGGCGGCCGGTCACCCGGGGCCGTACCTCGTCGTCGACCTCGGTGGCGGGTCCACCGAGCTGGTCCTGGGCCAGGACTCGCCAGAGCGCGCCTACTCCATGGACGTCGGCTGCGTGCGCATGACCGAGCGCCACCTGGTCACCGACCCGCCCACCCCGGAGCAGGTCGCGGCTGCGCGCGCCGACGTGCGCAGCGCGCTCGACGTCGCAGCGCAGGACGTGCCGCTCGGTCGCACGCGGACCCTGGTCGGCCTGGCCGGGACGGTCACCACCGTGACCGCCCACGCGCTCGGCCTGGAGCGCTATGACCGCAACGCCATCAACGGCGCGGTCCTGCCCACGACGGCGACCCTCGCGGCCTGCCAGGACCTCATCGCCCGACCGCGAGAGGAGCGCGCGTCGTTGGGCTTCATGCACCCGGGCCGGGTGGACGTCATCGCCGCCGGGGCTCTGGTGTGGTCCGAGGTCGTCGCGCGCGTCGCCGCTGACGTCGCCGCCGACGGCGGCGAGCTGAGCGCGGTGGTCACCAGCGAGCACGACATCCTCGACGGGATCGCCTGGAGCCTGGCCTGACGGGCGGCGGTGGAAGCTCCACCGGTCGGCTCGTCCGCGTACGGCGAAATGGCCGTAAGAGTCCAGGTCAGGGCGGTGTTGGGCGGCGCAGAGCCGCCCTGTGCGGGCACTGTGCCACGGATCACGCCCGCGGGCTTCGCGGGATCTGACACCCCGCAATATGATGAAGGTATGCCTCAGACTGACCTGACCTCGGATACGCCTGCCCAGAATTCCTCAGCGGCGGCCATCGCGCCCCGACCGCGCAAGGTCCCGCGCATCGTCGTGCTCGGTGGTGGGTCCGTCGGTCTGTACTCCGCGCGCCGCCTGCGCAAGCGTCTCGGGCGCCGCGACGCGGCGATCGTCGTCGTCGACCCGCGCCCGTACATGACCTACGCCCCGTTCCTGCCGGAGGTCGCTGCCGGATCGATCACCGACCGCGACGTCGTCGCCCCGCACCGCCGTGCCCTCAAGCACGTGGACACCCTGCAGGGCAAGGTCACCAAGATCACCCACCGTGAGCGCAAGATCGAGATCACCCCCGAAGAGGGCGACCCCTACGAGATCACCTACGACCACCTCGTCGTCGGACTCGGCTCCGTGGCCCGCACCCTGCCGATCCCGGGACTGGCCGAGCAGGCCATCGGCTTCAAGAACGTCGAGGAAGCGGTTGCCGTGCGCAACCAGATCCTCAACCGGATCAACCTCGCCAGCTCCACCTGGGACCCGGACCTGCGCAAGCGGATGCTCACCTTCACCTTCGTCGGTGGCGGGTTCGCCGGCATCGAGGCGCTCGCCGAGACCGAGGACATGGCCCGCGCGGCAGTCAAGAACCTCCCCGGCGTCGACCAGTCCGACCTGCGCTTCGTCATGATCGAGGGCTCGGACCGCATCCTGCCCGAGCTCACCCTCGAGATGGCGAACTACGCCTTGTCAGAGATGAAGAAGCGTGGCATCGAGTTCCACCTCTCCACCTTCCTCTCCTCCTGCGTCGACGGTCACGTCGTGACCTCCACGGGTGTGGAGTTCGACTCCGACACCATCGTGTGGACCGCCGGCGTCAAGGCCAACCCGGTGCTGGCCACCTCGGACCTGCCGTTGGACCGCATGGGCCGCCTCCAGGTGCTGCCGACCCTGCAGGTCGCAGACGACGACGGCAACGTCGTGGCCGACGCATGGGGTGCCGGTGACTGCGCCGCCGTCCCCGACCTGTACAACCCCGGTGCGTTCTGCCCGCCGAACGCCCAGCACGCGATCCGCGAGGCCAAGGTCCTCGCCGACAACCTCTACGCCACGCTGACCGGCGGCAAGCTCGAGGAGTACAGCCACAAGAACCTCGGCACCGTCGCCTCGCTCGGACTGCACAAGGGTGTCGCGATCCTCTTCGGCAAGATCAAGCTCCGCGGCTTCCCGGCCTGGGTCATGCACCGCATGTACCACGTGGCCGCGATGCCGACGGCGAGCCGCAAGATCCGCATCACGACCAACTGGGTCGGCACCTGGCTGCTGCGCCGCGAGGTCGTCTCCCTCGGGTCGATCCACGACCCGCGCGCCGAGTTCCGCGCCGCGTCCGCTCCGGCTGCCAAGCCGAAGGACGCCCCCGCGGCTGCGAACGCTGAGGCGAAGGCCGACAAGTAAGTCCTGATCACAGTGACGGGGCCACACCGCACGCGGTGTGGCCCCGTTGTTGTATCGTCCAGCCTGACGTCCGTGCGTGATCTGCGGGCATGGCGTCAGTGGCCGTCGCCCCCATAGCCCAATCGGCAGAGGCAACCGACTTAAAATCGGCACAGTCAGGGTTCGAGTCCCTGTGGGGGCACCACATATCGCTCTGACCAGTCAGGCAGTGCCGCACCGGACCCGCTGGAAGCTCGTGCCGAGGGGGCTCCGGGGTGGGATGTGCTGACGAAACTTTCGACTCCATAAATCTGTGCGGAGGGGTCTTGCGCGGGTGAAAAGGCCCACGTAGGGTGCCCTTTGTCCAGTGTAGGGCATCTAACTCGCAAAGGAGCGTGTTGTGATCCAGCCCGCAAGAACCGAAAGTTTCGACGAGGGCCAGGTTCCGCGCCACGCGCGCGGACGCCGACCGGCCTCCGGGCGACGCAGGACGGCCGCCTTCCTGGCAGCCGCTGTGGTCGCCGCACCACTCGGCATCCTGCCGATCGCCGCCGCCCAGGCGGCGGACGTCACCATCCTCAGCAACGACTTCGAGGCCGTGACCGACCCCTGGGTCGCCCGGGGAGGCACGACCACCGTCGCGCTGACCCCCGAGGGGCACGAGAGCGACAGCAGCCTGCTCGTCTCCGGCCGCACCGCCACCTGGCACGGCGTCGAGACCGCCCTCACCGACCTCCTCGCCCCTGACCAGGCGTACGAGTTCTCCGCCTGGGTGCGTCTCGCCGACGGCGAGACGGCCGACACGGTGAAGTTCACCGTCGCGCAGACGCCGGAGGCCTACACGACCGTGGCCGAGGCGCCTGAGCTGACCAGCGATGCCTGGGTCGAGATCTCGGGCACGTACACGATGCCCGCCGGAACGACGAACGCCATCCTCTACGCCGAGGCGACCAGCGCCGAGACCGACTTCATGATCGACGACGTCGTCCTCACCGGCCCGGAGCGTCCCGCCGACGGCGGCGAGACCCCCGCCCCGGGGGTGGGTGTCGGACTCGACAACGACTTCGAGGCCGCTCTCGGAGCATGGGGCGTGCGCGGTTCCGGCACGGCCACCGCGACGCTCGACGCCGACGGGTACGACGGGACTCAGGCGGCCCTCGTCTCAGGTCGCGACCAGGCATGGAACGGTCTCGCCGCGGACGTCACCGGGATCTTCGAGCCCGGACGTGTCCACACGATCTCGGCCTGGGTGAAGATGGCGGCCGGGGCGGACCCCGCCGACATCCGTCTGAGCATCCAGCGCGACCTCGAGGGCTCGGACACCGCCTACGACACGATCACCACCGTGACCGGCGTCACGAGCAGCGCATGGAAGCGCGTCACCGTCGCGTACCCGATGGCCCCTGCCGACGAGGCGCTCCTCTACTTCGAGACGACCGCCGGGACGGGATCCTTCCTCGTCGACGGCATCACGGCCACCACCGTCCAGCGCGGTGTCCAGCTGGACATCCCGTCGCTGCAGGACGAACTTCCCTGGCCCATCGGTGTCGCGATCGACGAGCGCGAGACGGTCGTCCCGGCATCCACCCTGGTGACGAAGCACTTCAACCAGATCACCGCCGAGAACTCCATGAAGCCGGAGGCGATCCAGCCCACTGAGGGTGTCTTCACCTTCGACGCCGCCGACCGTCTCGTCGACTTCGCGGTCGCGAACGACCTGCGCGTCTACGGACACACGCTCGCGTGGCACAGCCAGACACCCGCCTGGTTCTTCCTCGGTGCCGACGGTCAGCCCTTGACGAGCAGCGCGGCCGACCAGGCGATCCTGCGCGACCGCCTGAAGACTCACATCGACACCGTGGCCGGCCACTACCGGGAGAAGTACGGCGAGTTCGGCACCGCAGGCAACCCGATCGTCGCGTTCGACGTCGTCAACGAGGTCATCGACGAGTCCCAGTCCGACGGTCTGCGTCGTAGCCGCTGGTTCGACGTCCTCGGGGTCGAGTTCATCGACCTCGCGTTCGAGTACGCCGATAAAGCCTTCAACGGTGGTGTCGCGGACGGTCCCGTCACCCTCTTCATCAACGACTACAACACCGAGCTCCCGGGCAAGCGCCAGGCGATGGTCAACGTGGTCCAGGGTCTGCTCGACCGGGGTGTCCCGGTGGGCGGCATGGGACACCAGTTCCACGTCAGCCTCGCCACGCCGATCGCGCAGATGAAGGCGAGCATCGACGCCTTCGCCACGCTCGGTCTCGAGCAGGCCGTCACCGAGCTCGACGTCGGCATCAACGGCGCGCCGACCGCGGAGCGCCTCGTCCAGCAGGGCTACTTCTACGCGGACCTGTTCGACATGTTCGGTGAGTACCCGGACCTGTTCGCCCTGACCCTCTGGGGACCGGACGACTCGCGCACGTGGCGCACCGACGAGTACCCGCTCCCGTTCGACGGCAACCTGCAGGCGAAGCCCGCCTACTGGGGCATCGTCGACCGCAGCGAGCTGCCGGCACGCACCCAGCAGGTCACCGTCAACCAGGCCGACCTCACGGTCGGGGACGGCGTCGTCGACGACATCGAGTGGGCACTGCTCCCGCTGACGCCGATCACCTCCGGCGGGGCCGGGACCACCGGGTTCCAGCTGCGCTGGGACGACGGCCGTCTCCTCGCCTACGTCCAGGTCCAGGACGACACCGACGACGCCGGCGACACGGTGACGCTGTTCGCGGGCGGCACGACGCTCGAGGTCGCTCGTGACGGCTCGACGGCTGGCACCGAGGTGCGCAGCACGCCGACCGGCTACGTCGTCGTCGCCGAGCTGCCCGTCGAGGGCGCCACCATCGGCTCCTCCGTCCCGTTCGACGTCCGCGTCGCGGACGGCGCGACGGGGGACCTCCTCTCGTGGAACGACCCGTCCCACAACCAGGAGAACGGTTCCGCGCTCGGCACGGCGGTGCTCGTCGAGCCCGTCGGCTACGTCGCGATCCCGCGTGCGGCGAGCCCCGTGACGATCGACGGTGAGATCGAGGAGGCCTGGGCCGGCGCCGCTGTCGTGTCGACCGACACCCAGGTCGAGGGGGAGGCCGAGGGCGGGGCGAGCGCCACGGTCCGCGCCCTGTGGACCGACGGCGTGCTGCACCTCCTGTTCGAGGTCACCGACGACGAGCTCGACAAGTCGGCCATCGACGCCTACCTGCAGGACTCCGTCGAGTTCTTCGTCGACCCGGCCAACGCCAAGTCCGGGCCGCTCAACCCGGGGGACGGCCACTACCGCGTGAACTTCGACAACGAGCAGTCGTTCGGTGGTGACCCCTCCGTCACCGGCGACAACCTCGAGAGCGCGACGACGATCACGGAGACGGGGTACATCGTCGAGGCGTCCATCCAGCTCACCGAGCCGGAGGCCGTCGCGCTCGCCGCAGCGGCCGAGGACGGCCCGTTCATCGGTGTCGAGCTCCAGGTGAACGACGCCACGCCAGGCAGCACGGCACGCACCTCGGTGCGGTCGTGGAGCGACCCGACGGGCAGGTCCTACCAGGACACGAGCCGGTGGGGAGTGGGGCAGCTCGTCGACACCCTCGACGTCGAGGTCCCGGTCGACCCGGCGGATCCCGTCGTGCCCGGCGACGAGGACCCGGCGGCCGAGACGCCGGTCGTCGACCCCGCCGGACCGCAGGCTCCGGGCGCCGGGAACACCACAGGAGGGGCCCCGAGCTCTGGGGCGCTCGCCATCACCGGCGCTGAGATCACGGGCGTGCTCCTCGCCCTGACGCTGCTCGTCGGCGTCGGCTCTGCCCTCGTCTGGTACCGACGCCGGGTGAGTACCGGTGCGTAGGTGGTGACACCTGCCGTGCCGTGAGGACACCGTGGGCCCTGACCTCGTCCGAGGTCAGGGCCCACGGTGCGTCAGCGGACCGGGGTCGCCGCGATCGCAGGCCGACCATCTCGACCGCTGCCGCACCGATCCCGGAGCGCGTGGGAGGCGGTCGCAGGTGGTCAGCGGGGGCCGTTCGCGGTCCAGTGCTCCGCCAGCTCCAGACCGCGGGGCAGGCGCGTGGTCGCGTCGCCCCGGGCCGCAGTCACCTGCGGCTGGGTGAGGTAGAGCGCGTCGGTGAGGTCCGCCCCTCGCAGGTCGGCGTCCCGCAGGTCCGCGCCGATGAGATCCGCCCAGCGCAGGTCTGCCCCGCGCAGCGCAGCGCCGATGAGGTAGGCGCCACGCAGGTTGGCCCCGCGCAGGTCAGCGCCTGCGAGCCGGGCGCCGATGAGGTCCGCCCCGCGACGGTTCTTCGGCTTTCCCGGCGCGCAGGCGCGCACGAGGTCGCTCGCCTGGAGGAGCAGGACGTTGACCTCCTGGCGGTAGGCGTCGACGTCGAGGGCGAGCAGTGCCTCCGGTCGGCTGCCAGCGAGGTCTCGGGTGCGCGCCGACGCCGCGTGCAGATCGGCATGGATCGGCGCAGTCGCCTCGCGGGTGAGCGCGTCATCGAGGTACCAGAGGAGCTCGTGCAGGTGCCGGACGATCGGGAAGACCTCGAACATCTCCGTCATCGTGGCCGGTGCCTCGCGCCAGCTCACCCCGGAGTAGGTCACCTGGGCGACGTGCTGACCGGCGCCGAAGCAGTCGTAGACGGTGCACCCGCGGAACCCGCTCGGTCGCAGCTTCGCGTGGATCCCGCAGCCGAAGGTCTGCTCCAGGTTGGGGCACGGGGCGCCGGCGGCCTTGGTGATCGCGAAGTCGGCGGACTTGGCGAAGGGGAGTGCGACGCAGCACAGACCGAAGCAGCTCGAGCAGTCCCCGCGCAGTTCACCGCGCTGGTTGCCGTGGTCGGCAGCAGCCGGGCTGGTGGTGCGGTCGGTGGTCACGCTTCTCCTCGTCGCAGCGGGTCGCCGGCGCCAGCGAGCGGGCCGGACGGTCCCAGTCTCTCACCCCGCCGGCACGAGGTCGGCCAGCGGGGTGGCGGGGTCCGTGAGGCGCTCGACGTCGACAGCACCCCCGGAGGCGATGAGGGCGTCGATCGTCGGGTTGACGTCCCAGACGTTGACGTTCATCCCGGCCACCACCCGCCCGGTCGACCCCGTGGGGCGCGCCAGCCCCTCAGAACCGGGCGCGCCCCCGGCCCACCGTGCGCCCGTCGGGCCCCCTGCCCCCGTCGGACCGTCGAGGACCACCCAGAAGGCGATGAACTCCCCGCTCGCCCGGTCGCCGCGATAGACGACCTTCGCCTGCTTCATGAGCGGGCCGTACCCGGAGAGCTCCATGCCCAGGTCGAACTGGTCGGTGTAGAAGTACGGCACCCGGTCGTAGCTGACCGCCTGACCGA
Organism: Sanguibacter suarezii NBRC 16159; assembly: GCF_001552735.1. Lineage (GTDB taxonomy): Bacteria > Actinomycetota > Actinomycetes > Actinomycetales > Cellulomonadaceae > Sanguibacter > Sanguibacter suarezii. Next base: position 180,124 of record NZ_BCRT01000021.1, on the reverse strand, counting down.
GCATCGACCGGGCCGCCGCAGCGCCCTGGTGCTCGGCGTTGGCCCAGTGCTCCACGCGCAGGTGCTGACCCAGCACCGGGTGGAAGGCGCGGGCGACGTCGCCGGCAGCCCACACGTCCAGCCCGGCGCTCAGGCTCGCGTCCACGACGATGCCGTCGTCCTCGACGAGCCCTACCCCGCGGGCCAGGTCGGTGTTGGGGACCGCCCCGATGCCGACGACGACGACGTCCGCCGGTACCTCCTCGCCGTCGTGCAGAAGCACCCCGGTCACTGCGCCGTGCCCGCCGTGCGGTGCGTGCAACGACCCCAGGTGCAGGCCTTCGTGGGCGCCGGTGAACCCGGTCACCTGGACCCCGGTGCGCAGGGTCACGCCGTTGCGTCGGTGCACCTGCGCGAAGTATGCACCGATCTCGGCCCCGAGCGCCGCCTGCAGCGGGACCTCGTCGCGGCTGAGCACCATGACCTCGTTGCCGTAGCCGCGGGCTGCTGCGGCCACCTCGAGACCGATCCACCCGGAACCGATCACGACGACGCGCCGCCCGCCCACCTGCAGCGCGGTGCGCAGCTCTTCCGAGCTGGGCAAGGTCCGCAGGTAGTGCACGCCGGTCAGGTCCGGGAAGGCATCGCCCGGCAGCCGGCGCGGTGACGCGCCGGTGGCCAGCAGGGCGCCGGAGTATGGCAGGCGGGAGTGGTCGTCCAGGGTGAGGACGTGCTCGGCGACGTCGATGCTCGTAGCGCTGCGCCCCCGCAGCAGCTCTACCTCGTGCTCGGCGTACCAGGCCTGCGGCTCCACCCAGGTGTCCTCGCGATCAGCCGTGCCGGCGAGGAACTCCTTGGACAGGGGCGGGCGGATGTAGGGCACCTCGTCCTCCGCGGCGAGCAGCACGAGCCGCCCGTCGAAGCCTTCGCCGCGCAGGGTGGTCACCGCGCTCGCACCGGCGAGACCGCCGCCGATCACGACCACGGTGTCTGACGTGCGCTGGCTGGCGCTCATGGCTGCTCCTGACTGTTGTGATCCATCGTCGCAACACCTGACAGGCGCGCAAGTTCTCGGGTGTGGTTAGCCTTTCTTTACATTGTCGAATTGCCTTCGAGGCGTAAGAAAGGACAGCCTGTGCTTGCTTGAAAAGAATGTCCGCCGCCGCTTATAAAGGAATCATGAGTCGTATTCTCGGCATTGTTCGTCGGTATCCGGTCGTCGCCCTCACGTTCTGCGTCGCGATCCTGGCGCTGGCGCTGGCGACCGGGGGAGCAGGCGGGACCCAGGCCGCCCGCTGGGTGGTGAGCGTGTTCGCGGTGCTCGTCGCGCTGCGTCAGAGCTCATCCATGATCGGCGACATCCGCCGGGGCGTGTGGGGGATCGACATCCTCGCGGTCACCGCGATCCTGGCGACCGTGGCGGTGGGGGAGTTCTGGGCGTCCTTGCTCATCGTCCTCATGCTCTCCGGCGGTGAGGCGCTCGAAGACTTCGCCGCCGGGCGCGCCCGGCGCGAGCTCACCCACCTCCTGGACCGGGCGCCGCGGCTGGCGCACGTGGAGAGCCCAGACGGACGTGTGACAGACTGCGCCGTCGCCCAGGTGGAGGTCGGTCAGACCCTCGTGGTCAAGCCCGGTGAGATGGTCCCGGTCGACTCGGTGGTGGTCACCGCGACGGCCTCCTTCGACGAGTCCTCGATCACAGGCGAGAGCCTTCCCGTCGACCGGCAGGCCGGGGAGAAGGTCCTCTCCGGTGCGGTGAACGGACCGCACCTGGTCCGGGTGCGCGCCGCCGCGCTGGCCGCGGACTCCCAGTACCAGCAGATCGTCGAGCTGGTCGAGTCGGCCTCGGGCAGCCGGGCGCCCTTCGTCCGCATGGCCGACAGGTACGCCGTCCCGTTCACCGCCTTCGCCTATCTGCTGGCCGTTGCGGCCTGGTGGGCGAGCGGCGACCCGGTCCGCTTCGCCGAGGTGCTCGTCGTCGCGACGCCGTGCCCGCTGCTCATCGCGGCCCCGGTGGCCTTCATCGCCGGGATGAGCCGGGCCGCCAAGAGCGGCATCATCGTCAAGGACGGCGGTACCCTCGAGCGGCTGGCACGGGTGCGCACCGCCGCCTTCGACAAAACCGGCACCCTGACCCACGGAACCCCGCGCATCGCCCGGGTGCTGCCCGTCGGCGCGGTCACCGCCGACGAGCTCCTTGCCCTCGTCGCAGCTGCCGAGCAGTTCTCCGCGCACGTGCTGGCGCGCGCCTTCGTCGAGGAGGCGCGTCGCCGCGGGCTGGAGGTCGACCAGCAGGCCCTGGTCGAGGAGGTCCCTGGATCGGGTCTGCGCGCCACGGTCGGTGGCCGGCACGTGGTGGTGGGCACCGCCACCTTCGTCGCCGAGAGCCTGGGGACCGCCGCCGGGGAGCTCGCCGGCCTGACCGACACGGACCTGGTCGGCGGCGAGACGGCCTCCTACGTCGCGGTCGACGGTGCACTCTGGGGCGTGATCGTGCTGGCGGACGAGCTCCGCGCGGACGCGCCCGCCACGCTGCGCGAGCTGGAACGGCTCGGCATCACCGACACCCTCATGCTCACCGGCGACTCCCAGGCCACCGCCGAGCACGTCGCTGCCGAGCTCGGCCTCACGGACGTGCACGCCGAGTGCCTGCCCAGCGACAAGGTCGCCGCGGTGCAGGCCGTGTCCCGTCGCCCGGTGATGATGGTCGGCGACGGGGTCAACGACGCCCCCGTGCTGGCAGCCGCGGACGTCGGGGTCTCGATGGGCGCACGCGGCGCGACGGCGGCGAGCGAGTCCGCGGACGTCGTCATCATGGTCGACGACCTCGTCCGGGTGGCGACGGCGGTCCAGATCTCCCGGCGGACCATCCGCATCGCGGTCCAGAGCATCGGGATCGGGATCGGCCTCTCCGTGATCCTCATGGTGCTCGCGGCCTTCGGTGCCATCCCGGCGATCGTGGGCGCCGGCCTGCAGGAGCTCGTCGACCTCGTGACCATCCTCAACGCCCTGCGCGCCCTGACCGGACCAGCCGCGGTCCGTGGGCCGGTGCGCCCGCCCGCCGCGATCACGGCGCCGCGAGGACCGGACGCGGTGGACATCGAGCGGACGGCGGCCTAGCGCCCGGCGGCCGCTCGCCCGGCTTGGCGCCCGGAGAAGAGGCACCCGCCGAGGAAGGTGCCCTCGAGGGAGCGGTAGCCGTGCATCCCGCCACCGCCGAACCCGGCCACCTCCCCGGCTGCGAAGAGCCCCGGGACCGGTGCGCCGGCGTCGGACAGGACCCGGGCGGACAGGTCGGTCTCCAGGCCGCCGAGGGTCTTGCGGGTGACGACGTGCAGGCGCACGGCGATGAGCGGACCGTTGGCCGGGTCGAGGATCGGGGCCGGGGTGGCCACCCGGATGAGCTTGTCGCCGAGGTAGGCCCGGGCCCCGCGCATCGCGGTGATCTGCAGGTCCTTGGTGAAGGTGTTGACCACCTCGCGGTCGCGCGCCTCGACCACCGAGCGCAGCCCGGCCTCGGTGATGAGGTCGTCCCCGGTCACCCGGTTCATCCCCGCGACCAGCTCGGTGAGATCGTCGGCGACGACGAAGTCCACCCCGTCGCGCTTGAACGCCTCGACCGGGGCGGTGGCGCCCTTCTTCAACCGGCCGAGCACACCGGTGATCGAGCGTCCGGTGAGATCGGGGTTCTGCTCCGAGCCGGAGAGCGCGAACTCCTTCTCGATGATGGCCTGGTTGAGCACGAACCAGCTGTAGTCGTGCCCGGTGGTGCGCAGGTGCGCGAGGGTCCCCAGGGTGTCGAAGCCGGGGAAGAGCGGCACCGGCAGCCGGCTCCCGGTCGCGTCGAGCCACAGCGAGGACGGGCCGGGCAGGATGCGGATGCCGTGATCAGGCCAGATGGGGTCCCAGTTGGTGATGCCCTCGACGTAGTGCCACATGCGGTCGCGGTTGATCACCCGACCCCCGGCGGCCTCGGTCAGGGCGAGCATCCGCCCGTCCACGTGCGCGGGGACACCGGTGATCATGTGCTCGGGCGGGGTCCCGAGCCGGTCCGGCCAGGCTGCCCGGACGAGGTCCTGGTTCCCCCCGATGCCGCCGGAGGTGACGATGACCGCCCCGGCGCTCAGCTCGAAGTCGCCGACCACCTCGCGGGTGGAGGGGGCCCCGCGCGGGGTGGTGCTGCGCGCGAGGCGCGCTCCGTGCACACCGGTGACGGCGCCGTCGTGCACGGTGAGGCCGTCCACGCGATGGCGGAAGGCCATCGTGATGCGGCCGGCCGCGGCGTGGTCGAGCAGGCGGGCGACGAAGGGCTCGCAGATCCCGGGCCCGGTGCCCCAGGTGATGTGGAAGCGGGGCACGGAGTTGCCGTGCCCCTGGGCGGTGTAGCCGCCGCGCTCGGCCCAGCCCACGACGGGGAAGAAGCGCACGCCCATGGCGTGCAGCCACGCCCGCTTCTCGCCTGCGGCGAAGTCGAGGTACGCGCGAGCCCACTGGCGGGGCCAGTGGTCCTCCGGTCGGTCGAAGCCGGCCGAGCCGGTCCAGTCCTGCCAGGCCAGCTCGGCGGAGTCGGAGATCCCCATCCGGCGCTGCTCGGGGGAGTCCACGAGGAAGAGCCCGCCGAAGGACCAGTAGGCCTGCCCGCCCAGGGACTGCGGCCCCTCCTGCTCGACGACGGTCACCGCCCGGCCCGCGTCGGCGGCCTCGGTGGCTGCGACCAGCCCGGCGAGACCTGCTCCGACGATGATGACGTCACTGGCATCAGACATGGCGCCCAGTAGATCGTGCGCGAGCCGATGCGGCAAGCGGTCGATCTGCTGGGCGCCATGAAGGGGCGACGGGGCGTGACGGCGCGTGACGCCGACCTGCGTCAGGCGTCGCGGCGCTTGATGAGGATCGCTGCCACGACCGTGGCGCCCACCGTCCACGCCACGAGGATCGCGAAACCGGTCCACGTGGAGTGCACGCCCATGTCCGGGGGAGCGAAGGCGGAGTCACCGACGCTGGGCAGGTACTTCACGAGCTCCTTGAGCGGATTCCACGGGATGAGCGGCAGGAAGGTGGGGAGGATGAGCAGCAGACCGACGATGATCGAGATCCCCGCCGCTGTGTTGCGCACGATCGCCCCGACGGCCAGGGAGAACATCGTGAGGAAGGAGAGGTAGAGAGCGGCGCCCACGAGCATCCGCAGCACCTCTGGGTCACCCAGCCTCGCGCCGAGGGTGGTCGAGGACAGGATGGCCTGGACGAGGGCGAAGGCGAGCAGCACGGAGATGAAGGAGACCACGAAGGAGGCCACCCCGAGCACGACGGTCTTGGCCAGCAGCGCCGGGACCCGGGCGGGGGCGGCGCTCAACGTGGAACGGATCATCCCGGTGGAGTACTCCGACCCGATGCCGATGACCCCCAGGACGACGTAGACGAGCTGGGCGAAGTAGACGCCCACGATCGCGGCCATCACCCCGACCGGGACGTTGGTTCCCCCGAAGACGTCCTCGCTCTTGGACGCGAAGGCCATGATGGCGGCGAAGCCGATGACGAGGACCACCGCGACGGACATCGACCAGATGGTCGAGCGGACCGTGAAGAGCTTGATGGTCTCGCTGCGCAGCAGCCGGGGGAAGGTGACGTTGAACCGCGTCGTGGTGGGGCTGGGTGCGGGACGGGTCGGGGTGGCGGTGCTCATCACTTTCCTCCGATGGCGGTGGTGCTCGGGCGTGCGGGGGCGGGCGCCGGCGCCGGGTGGGTGGGAGTCGAGTGGTACTCGACAGAGTCGGCAGTGAGCTCCATGTAGGCGTCCTCCAAGGTGGACTCCACGGTGGTCAGCTCGTGCAGGACGAGGCCGGCCGAGGCGGCCAGCTCGCCGATCTGGACGGCGCTGCTGCCGTTGACGTAGAGCAGCCCGGGCTCGGAGCTGGTCACCTGAGCGCCCGACGGCGTGATGAGCTCGGCGAGCTGTGCGGCCTGCGGGCTGCGCACCCGCACACCGTTGCCCGACGCCGCCGCGAGGATCTCCGAGACCGGGGCGTCGGCGAGGATCGTGCCGCGGCCGATGACGACGATGTGGTCTGCCGTCATCGCCATCTCGCTCATGAGGTGGCTGGACAGGAAGACCGTCCGCCCCTCGTTCGCCAGGGACCGCACCAGCTGGCGGACCCACATCACGCCCTCGGGGTCGAGGCCGTTGACCGGCTCGTCCAGGATCAGCGTCTTGGGGTTGCCGAGCAGCGCGACGGCGATGCCCAGGCGCTGGCCCATGCCGAGGGAGAAGCCGCCGACCCGCTTCTTGGCGACCGAGGTCAGCCCGGTCATCTCGATGACCTCGTGCACCCGGGAGACCGGGATGCCGTGGGTGGCGGCCATCGCCCGCAGGTGGTTGTAGGCGCTGCGGCCGGTGTGCACGGCCTTGGCGTCGAGCAGCGCGCCGACCTCGGTGAGGGGGGAGCGGTGCGCGCTGTACGGCTTGCCGTTGACCGTGACCGATCCCTGGGTGGGACGGTCCAGGCCGACGATCATCCGCATGGTGGTGGACTTGCCGGCGCCGTTGGGGCCGAGGAATCCGGTGACGATCCCCGGGGCGACGGTGAAGGTGACGTCGTCGACTGCGGTCTTGTGCCCGTACCTCTTGGTGAGGCTGTGTACCTCGATCATGTCGTTCTCTCTTCCGTGGGGGCGCCGGCGCAACCGGTGCGAGGCGACATGTCCATCCTTCAAGCATCACGGCTCGGTCGCCACCGCCATGTGGCCGATCTTGAGTCGGCCACCTGGCTAGTTCCGTGCTGACCTGCGAGAGGGTGGCCCGTGGCCTGGCGGGTGCGGTCCAGTCCCGCGCTCTGGGAACGTTGGCGGCGTGTTGTACGTTGTCTACTCTTGAAGAGCACAAACATCCGGCCAGCGAGGATCCCTCGGCTGGCGCCACGGCGTCGGACCGGAACCGCGACCAGGAGGCACGAGTGGGAAACCCAGTCTTTGCTAACAGCGACGTGTTCGGCGGTAAGTCGAACGGAACGACGCTCAACGGCGCGCCGCTGAACGGCGCACCCGCCGGGCAGGCGCCCCAGTACGGGCAGTACGGAGCCGGCTACGCGGCTCCCGACGCCGCGACGCTGGGCACGATGTACGACGCGCCCTCGGCAACCCCCGTCCAGACCGGACGGCTCACCTACGACGACGTCATCATCAAGACCGGTGGGCTGCTCGCGCTGCTCGTCGCCGTCGGCGCGGTCACCTGGGTGACCATGCCGCAGCTGTTCTGGGCCGGTGCGATCGTCGGTCTGGTCCTCGGTCTGATCAACGCCTTCCGGCGCGAGCCCAGCCCGGTGCTCATCGTGGGCTACACCATCGCCCAGGGTGTGTTCCTCGGCGGGATCAGCGCGTTCTACGAGTCGCAGTGGAACGGCATCGTGCCCCAGGCCGTGCTCGCCACGGTCTGCACCTTCGCCGCCTGCCTCATGCTGTTCCGCTCCGGACGCGTGCGCGTCACGCCGCGGTTCACCCGCTGGCTGCTGTTCGCGATGGTCGGCTACCTCGTCTTCTCCGTCATCAACCTCGTGCTGATGTTCGCGAACGTCGGTGGCGGCGAGTTCGGCCCGCTGCGCAGCGGCGGCTGGGGGATCGTCATCGGTCTGATCGCGGTCGGCCTGGCTTCGGCCTCGCTCATCGTCGACTTCGACGCCATCCAGCGCGGTGTGCGCAACGGCGTCCCCGCCAAGTTCGCCTGGTCGGCAGCCTTCGGCCTCATGGTCACGCTCATCTGGCTGTACCTGGAGTTCCTGCGGCTGCTGGCGATCCTGCGCAACTGATTCACCACACCATCGTCTTGAGCACGACCAACCAACGAGAGGTACCGACACATGTCGATCGAACTTCCCCAGGCCACCGGTGGATTCGGCGAGAAGCCGCAGATCACCTTCCCCGCCGGTGACGCCCCCGAGGGCCTGCAGGTCAAGGTCCTCGTCCAGGGTGACGGCGCAGAGGTTGCCGCCGGAGACAACATCGTCGTGCACTACCTGGGCCAGTCCTGGGGCGGCGAGGTCTTCGACAACTCCTACGACCGCGGTGCCACGATCGACTTCCCGATCGGGCTGGGTGCTGTGATCGGCGGCTGGGACCAGGGCCTGGTCGGTCAGCTCGTCGGCTCCCGCGTGCTGCTCTCCATCCCGCCGGAGCTCGGCTACGGCCAGCGCGGCGTGCCGCAGGCGGGCATCGGCCCGGGCGCCACGCTCGTCTTCGTCGTCGACATCGTGGGCGTCGGCTGACCCTCACCCCTCGTGCCTGCTGTGTGGCCGTCCTCCCTCTGGGAGGGCGGCCACACAGCGTCTGAGGACGCTCCGCCCCTGGGACGGCCATCCACCTCTCGGCCGAAAGTACGACGAGGAAATCAGTCTGTGGTGTGATGCCAGCGCGGGCATGATGCGACAGGCTGTACCGGTGAACAGGCGTCTGGGGGCTTTTATACGGTTGGTGTCAGCAGTGCTGAGCGGCGCTGTGGCCACGACCGTGCTGGCTGGCTGCGCCGAGGCGGAGTCCATGGTCCCCCTCGAACCGGTCGCCGACTCCTCCAGCCGCACGCAGGTCCAGGCGCAGACGCAGGCCGACAGGCTGGTGCTCATGCTCCAGGCGCTCGAGGACCGGTACACGCTCCAGCCCGCCGTCCCCGTACGGACCCTCCCGGACGAGCCACAGGCCGCCCCGACGCTCCTGGACGCGTCGGCCGATCCGACCGAGGTCCCCGAGCAGCTCTCCGAGCACCTCAACCTCGACAGCCAGCCCCGGGCCTTCGTCCAGGCGCAGGCCTCCTATCTCCAGTCTCAGGCGACCTCTCTCGCAGTCAGCGCGGACACCCAGACGTGGCCCGTCGCGGTCACCGTCGAGGCCACCGACGTCGCGGTCGTCGGGTCCACCCCGGACGGGACGCCGGTGGCTCGGGTCATGGTCGCCACGACCTCGCACCACGCCGAGGGCCCCAGCACGGTCACCTCCGCCGGGTACGCCCTCTCGTGGGCCCCCGGTCGCAACGTCGACGCGAGCGGCGCGACGGTCACAGGCCCGTCCTTCGACGGCACGCGGCTGGTCTCGATCCAGCCGCTCTACGGTCAGCCGGACCGGCCCGCCCTGGACAGCGGCCTGGGACCGCGGTCTCCCAGCAACGCGGTGCACACCTACGTCCGGGCGATCACCCATGGGTCCAGCGCGAACATCTCCTCGATGGAGGGGACCGTGCGCTCCTCCGACGACTTCCGGGCCGTGCTCAAGGAACGGCTGATGGCCGGCCCGCGCTACACGGTCGTCGAGCTGCCCGCCGCGCGCTTGGGAGCCGCGCACGTCCTCTACGTGATCCAGGAGGACGTGCCCGGGGCGCTGCGCCTGGACGTGATCCTGGGCCAGGACGGACCCACGGTGGTCCCGCGGCTGTGACGGTCGCTACCGTGGGGACATGAGATACGCCGAGCATGTCAGCGAGCTGGTCGGGAACACTCCTCTGGTGAGGCTGGGGGCGGTGACCGAGGGCCTGTCGGCGACGATCTTGGCGAAGGTCGAGTACGTCAACCCCGGCGGGTCGGTCAAGGACCGCATCGCGCTGAAGATGATCGAAGAGGCCGAGGCCAGCGGAGCGCTGCGCCCGGGCGGCACGATCGTGGAGCCGACGTCGGGCAACACCGGCGTCGGGCTGGCGCTGGTGGCCCAGCGCAAGGGCTACCGCTGCGTCTTCGTGTGCCCGGACAAGGTCTCGGTCGACAAGCGGGACGTGCTCAAGGCCTACGGCGCGGAGGTGGTGGTCACGCCCACCTCCGTCGCCCCGGACCACCCGGACTCCTACTACTCCGTCTCCGACCGGCTGGTCACCGAGATCGAGGGCGCCTGGAAGCCGAACCAGTACTCCAACCCGGCCGGCCCCGCGAGCCACTACGAGACCACCGGTCCGGAGATCTGGGCGGACACCGACGGCCGCGTGACGCACTTCGTCACCGGAGTGGGCACCGGCGGCACGATCACCGGGACGGGACGCTTCCTGCGGGACGTCTCCGCAGGCCGCGAGGGCGGTGAGGTGCACGTGGTGGGCGCGGACCCGGAAGGCTCGGTCTACTCCGGCGGTACCGGGCGGCCCTACCTCGTGGAGGGAGTCGGCGAGGACTTCTGGCCGGCGGCCTACGACCCCACCGTCCCGCACGAGATCATCGCCGTCTCCGACGCGGACTCCTTCACCATGACCCGGCGCCTGGCCCGGGAGGAGGGCCTGCTGGTGGGCGGCTCCTGCGGGATGGCTGTGGTCGCCGCGCTGCGCCTGGCACGGCGACTGCAGGAGGAGGACCCGGCCGCTGCGGCCGAGGCGGTCATCGTCGTGCTGCTGCCCGACTCCGGTCGGGGGTACATGTCCAAGATCTTCTCCGACTCCTGGATGCGGTCCTACGGCTTCATCGGCGCTGAGCAGGGCGTCACCGCGGGGGACATCCTGCGTGGCAAGTCCGGGGCGCTGCCGGACCTCGTGCACACCCATCCCACCGAGACGGTGCGCGACGCGATCGAGATCCTGCGGGAGTTCGGCGTCTCCCAGATGCCCGTGGTGCTCGCCGAGCCCCCCGTGGTCATCGGTGAGGTCGCCGGGGCGGTCAGCGAGCGCGAGCTGCTCGACGCCGTGTTCTCCGGGGCGGCCGCGCTCACCGACACCGTGGCGCCGCACATGTCTGCCCGGCTCCCGCTCATCGGGGCGGGGGAGCCGGTGGACACCGTCCGCACCGCCCTGCAGTCCGACGACGCCGTCATGGTCATCGACGGCGGCCTCCCGGTAGGCGTCCTCACCCGCCACGACCTCCTCGGCTTCCTCGCCCACTAACCCCACCACCCACCCACACGCCCCCGCCCCGGGCGCCCGCTGAGTGCACGATTATGCACGCGACACGCCGGGGCGACACGCGCTTTTTCGTGCACTCAGCGGAGGGGGGTCTTGGGGTGGGGGATAGCCTGGGTGGGTGACGAACTTGAGTGAGCACCCAGACTGGTCCGCGGCCGGCTTTGCGACGCGGGCGATCCATGCCGGGCAGGATCCCGACGCCGCGACCGGCGCCGTCGTCCCGCCGATCTACCAGGTCTCCACGTACAAGCAGGACGGCGTGGGCGGTCTGCGCGGGGGGTATGAGTACTCCCGCTCGGGCAACCCGACCCGCACCGCCCTGGAAGAGGCGCTGGCCTCGGTCGAGCTGGGCTCGCGGGCCTTCGCCTTCTCCTCGGGGCTGGCGGCCGAGGACACGCTGCTGCGCGCCGTCATGCGCCCCGGCGGGCACCTGGTCATCCCGGACGACGCCTACGGCGGCACCTACCGGCTCGTCTCGAAGGTGCTGGCCGCCTGGGGCATCGACTTCACCCCGGTCAACACCTCCGACCCGGTCGCGGTCGCCGCGGCGATCCAGCCCGGCCGCACGGCCGTGGTGTGGGTCGAGACGCCGTCCAACCCGCTGCTCGGGGTGAGCGACATCCCCGCGCTGGCCGAGGTGGCCCACGCCGCCGGTGCGCTGCTCGTCGTCGACAACACCTTTGCCACCCCCGCCCTGCAGCGCCCGCTCACCCTCGGCGCGGACGCCGTGGTGCACTCCACCACCAAGTACATCGGCGGGCATTCCGACGTCGTGGGCGGCGCCGTGGTCACAGCGACCGGGGCGGTGCTGCCCGGGGGAGCGACCGGCCCGACCGGGTCCCAGACCCTCGCCGACGCGGTCGGCTTCTTGCAGAACGCCGCCGGCGCGATCGCCGGGCCCTTCGACTCCTGGCTCACCCTGCGCGGGCTGAAGACCCTCGGGGTGCGGATGGAGCGGCACAGCCAGAACGCCGGGGAGGTCGCACTCTTCCTCGAGGCCCACCCGCACGTGGCCTCCGTGCTCTACCCGGGCTTGCCCAGCCACCCCCAGCACGCCCTGGCCGCCCGGCAGATGTCAGCCTTCGGCGGGATGATCTCCTTCCGCACCGGGTCCCTGGACAGTGCGCTCGACGTCGTCTCCCGCACGAAGTTCTTCACCCTCGCGGAGTCCCTCGGCGGGGTGGAGTCGCTCATCGAGCACCCCGGGAAGATGACGCACGCCTCGGTCGCCGGGTCCGTCCTGGAGGTCCCCGACGATCTCGTGCGGGTCTCGGTCGGCATCGAGGACGTGGCAGACCTGCTGGCCGACCTCGAGCAGGCGCTGGCCCGATGACCACCACCACGAGCGCCGACGACGACGCCGTCGCCCAGGCGATCAGCCTGACCCTCGAGACGCCTGCGCCCGAGCCCAAGGCGCGGGTCCAGATCACCTACTGCACGCAGTGCAAGTGGCTGCTGCGCGCGGCGTGGATGGCCCAGGAGCTGCTCACCACCTTCTCCGACGACCTCGCCGAGGTGGCGCTCGTGCCCGCCACCGGCGGGGTGTTCCGCATCGCCGTGGGCTCGGAGACCATCTGGAACCGCAAGGTCGACGGCGGCTTCCCGGAGATCACCGTGCTCAAGCAGCTCGTGCGAGACCGGGTCGCCCCCGGGCGCAGCCTCGGTCACTCCGACGCCGGTGGCGGCGCTCCGGAGTCGGCGGAGTCGGCGGGGGCTGGGTCGCAGCGGGGCTGACGGACGCACGAACGGCCGGCACCCTTCAGGGGAGCCGGCCGTTCGGTCGTGCGGGACGTGCGTCGTGCGTGTGCGGTCAGGAGCGACCGGAGGTGCCGGCGCGGCGCTCGGCCTTGGCAGCGAGCTTGGCGTCGCGCTCGCGGACGCGCTCCTCCTCGGCGAGGACCTCGAGCTGGATCTTGCGCTCGCGGACGAGCCAGTCCGGCTCCTCCTCGCGCAGCTCGTTGATCTCGTCGGTGGTCAGCGCCTCGGTCACACCGCCGCGGGCCAGGCCCGCGATGGAGACGCCCAGACGGGCGGCGACGATGGGACGCGGGTGCGGTCCGTTCTTGCGGAGCTCGACGAGCCACTCGGGCGGGTTGCTCTGCAAGGCGTTCAGCTCGTCGCGGGAGATCACGCTCTCCTGGAACTCCTGGGGTGTCGCAGGCAGATACACGCCCAGCTTCTTGGCCGCGGTCGCGGGCTTCATGGTCTGGGGGGTCTTCTGGGACGTCATGGTCTAAGGGTATCGACCTTTCGGCGGGTAGCCTGACTGTGTGCACAACGACCCTCAGGACGACCCGCAGGACGCCACCTCCCCCGCAGCCCCCCAGCAGCCCGACGAGGCGTCCCAGGACGAGCAGACAGGCCCGGACGCGCCCGCCGGGCCGGTGTTCCGGCTCGCCTTCGCACCCGGGGTGACTCCGGCGAAGTGGGTCGGCGTCTGGCGCGACCGGCTGCCCGACGTGCCGCTCACGCTCGTCCCCGTCGACGTCACCGACCGCGGCGCGACGCTGCGCTCAGGCGAGGTGGACGCCGGTCTGCTCCGCCTGCCGCTCGAGCAGGACGGCCTGAGCGTCATCCCGCTGTACACCGAGATCCCCGTCGTCGTGGTCCCCGTCGACCACGCGATCGCCGCCTTCGACGAGGTGAGCGTGCTCGACCTCGCGGACGAGGTGTTCCTGCACCCGCAGGACGACCTGCTGGAGTGGGACACCACTCCCGGGAAGCCGGCCCTCGAGCGCCCGGAGACCACGGCGGGGGCGATCGAGCTCGTGGCCGCGGGCATCGGCGTCGTCGTGGTGCCCCAGTCGGTGGCCCGGCTGCACCACCGCAAGGACCTCACCTACCGCCCGGTGACCGGCGCCCCGTCCTCCCGGATCGGCTTCGTCTGGGTCGAGGAGAACATGACCGACCTCGTCGAGGAGTTCATCGGGATCGTTCGCGGCCGCACCGCGAACAGCTCACGGGGCCGCGTCGCCGCCGCCAAGCAGGCCGAGGAGACCAGCGCGAAGACGTCCGCGCCCAAGGTGCGGACCAAGGCCCAGGAGAAGGCCGCGGCGGCCCGTCAGGCAGCGGACCGCAAGGCCGCCGGGGCTCGCAAGGCCGCCGCCCGCGGCGGCAAGCTCACCGGCAAGCGCCTGGGCAAGCGCGGCAACCGCTAGGCAGGCTCGGAGCCCGGTTCACCCGTCTCGGCGGCGGGCTCGGCCGTCCGGGGGTCCGTCCACATGATCTCCCACCCATGACCGTCGAGGTCGCTGAAGGCCCGCACCTCCATGGACACCTCGGGCAGGTGCAGCTCGGTCCCCCCGGCGGCGACCGCGGCGTCCACGAGAGTGTCGACGTCGGCACGGGTGGGAGTCGTGAGCCCGATGAGCATCTGCGTCGTGCTCGAGGCGTCGGCCACGGGCTTGTCGGTGAAGGTCTCGAAACGGTCCCGGCGGAGCATCATCGCGAAGATCGAGTCGCTGAACGCCACGCACAGCGCTGTGTCGTCGCTCAGCTGCTCGTTGAAGGAGTAGCCCAGCGTCGACCAGAACGTCCGCGAGGCGGTGATCTCTGCGACGGGAAGGGTGACGAAGATCGTCGGGTGAGTGGTCATTCTTCGAGGCTAGGCCCAAGCCCTCGGGCCGTCGCGTCCAGCGGAGCCGGGCGCGGGTGGGCCCGCCGGTCACGCAGACCGGCGGACCGCAGGCTCAGACGCCCTCAGACGCCCTCAGACGCCCTCAGACGCCCTCTGGCACCGCGCAGGCCACGCCGGTGGAGTGCACCGGGCAGTAGCCGTTGGGGTTCTTCGCCAGGTACTGCTGGTGGTAGCCCTCGGCGTAGTAGAAGGGACCGGCCTCCTGCGCCGGGCGCAGGTCCGTGGTGACCTGACCGAATCCGCGCTCGGCGAGGCTCGCGCCGAAGGTCTCGGCGGTGCGCCGGGCGAGGGTCTCCTGCTCCGGCGTCGTCCAGTAGATCGCCGAGCGGTACTGGGTGCCCACGTCGTTGCCCTGGCGGAAGCCCTGGGTGGGGTCGTGGGACTCCCAGAAGTGGCGCAGGATCTCCGCGTCGGAGATCACCGCGGGGTCGTAGGCCACCATGATGGCCTCGGTGTGCCCGGTCATCGCGGTGCACACCTCTTCGTACGTCGGGTACGGCGTGAAGCCGCCCTGGTAGCCGGCGGCGGTGGTCACGACCCCGGGCAGCTGCCAGAACTCCTTCTCGGCGCCCCAGAAGCAGCCCAGGGCGAGGTAGATGACACGCGTGCCCTCCGGCCACGGGCCCGCCAGCGGCGTCCCGAGGACGGCGTGCGTGGTGGGCACGGTGTACGACGGCGCAGACCGCCCGGGGAGGGCCCGGTCGGGGGTGACCATGGTCGTCTTGAGGGACGAACCGAACAGCGAGCCGAACATGAGACCTCCGCAGTAGTGAATCTTTGGGGGAGTTCTCCCCATGAGTGCGAACACCAGGAGTGTTCTGGCTGTTCCCTGGCTCGAGGAGTCGTAGCCTTGCAGGTGCGCTCGTGCATGTCAGCACGGCGCACCAGGACTCAGGCCACCGTCCTGACGAGAAGACACTCCGACGAAGGGCAGCGCACCCGATGGGCGTCGATCCACAAGGCACCACCGATCCGCAGGACGACGCCGCGCCGCAGGGCGCGGCCGCCGACCCCACGCCGGCCTCTGACACCAGCACCTCCAGCACCACCTCGACCACCACCGCTGACGGCGTGGTCCACAACGGCACGACCGCCCGGGTGACCTCACAGACCCTCGGGGCGGCGACCGGAGCCAAGCACCGCGTCGGCGCCGACGCGGTGGCCCCCAGCGTCCGGTCCGCAGCTGCCTGGTCCTGGCGCTTCCTGACCATCGCCGCCGGCCTCGCCCTGGTGTTCTGGCTCATCAGCATCTTCAAGGTCATCGTCATCCCGGTCGCGATCGCGCTGTTGCTCACGGTCCTGCTGCAGCCGCTCGCCGCCTTCCTGCGGGTGCGTCTGCGCTTCCCGGTCGCGCTGGCCGCGACCACCTCGGTGGTCGGACTGGTCGCGGTGATCATCGGGCTCATCGTCCTCGCCGGCAACCAGATCATCAACGGCTTCGCCGACCTCTGGGACAAGGCTGCCGAAGGGATCCAGCAGGGGCTCGACTGGCTCGCCAGCGGGCCGTTCGGGCTGGAGGCCGTCTCCATCGACGCCTACATCGACGACGTCGTCGAGGCGATCGAGAAGAACAGCGGGACGCTGGTCTCCGGCGCGCTGTCGGTGACCACGACCGTCGGCCAGGTCCTCGCCGGCGCGGTCATCGCCTTGTTCTGCACGTTGTTCTTCCTCATCGACGGGCGCCGGATCTGGAGCTGGGTCGTCGGGCTGCTGCCCCGCCACACGCGTGAGCGCACCCACCAGGCGGGCCGGCGCGGTCTGGTCACGCTGGCCTCCTACGCCCGCACGCAGATCCTGGTGGCCTTCATCGACGCGGTCGGCATCGGCGTCGGTGCGGCGATCCTGGGGATCCCGCTGGCTGTGCCGCTCGGTGTGCTCGTCTTCATCGGGTCCTTCGTGCCCTTCGTCGGCGCGATCGTCACCGGCGCCATCGCGGTCCTCGTGGCGCTGGTCGCCAAGGGCTGGGTGGCCGGGCTCATCATGCTCGGCATCGTCCTGCTGGTGCAGCAGATCGAGTCCAACGTCCTCCAGCCCTGGCTGATGGGTCACGCCGTCTCCCTGCACCCGGTCGCCGTGCTGCTCGTGGTCACCGGCGGCACGCTCGTCGCCGGGATCGTCGGGGCGCTCTTCGCGGTGCCGATCGCAGCGGTCCTCAACACCGTGGTGCTCTACTTCCACGGTCATGACAAGTTCCCCGAGCTCGGCTTCGAGGACCATGTGAACATCCGGCCCGCCGGGAGGCGTGCGGTGATGATCACCAGCGCCGAGCGCCTCGTCGGCGACGGCCCCACCGACCAGGGCGGGACGGGCATCACCGCCCTCGACAAGTTCCTGTCCAAGCTCCCGCGCACGCCCAAGGGAAACTCATGACCCACGACCCACAGGTCGCTGTCCGTCGCTCGCACCTGCGCGTAGGGATCGACGACATCCGTGAGGCCGCGACCATGCTCGAGGGTGTGGTCACGGTGACCCCGGTCGAGCGTTCCAGCGCGCTGGCCTCCGTGGTCGGCGCACCGGTGTTCCTCAAGTGCGAGAACCTCCAGCGCTCCGGGTCGTTCAAGCTGCGCGGCGCGTACGTGCGGATGGCGCGGCTGACCGAGGAGGAGAAGGCCCGCGGGGTGGTCGCGGCCAGCGCCGGCAACCACGCCCAGGGCGTGGCCCTGGGGGCTCGCCTGCTCGGTATCCGGGCGGTCGTGTACATGCCCACCGACGCGGCCCTGCCCAAGATCGCGGCGACCCGCGAGTACGGCGCGGAGGTGCGCCTGGTGGGCACCTCGGTCGACGACGCGCTCGCCGCCGCCCACGAGGAGTCCGTGCGCAGCGGTGCCGTGCTCATCCACCCCTACGACCACGAGGACGTCGTGGCCGGTCAGGGGACCATCGCCCTGGAGATCCTTGAGCAGGTGCCCGACGTGCGCACCGTCGTGGTGCCGGTCGGCGGTGGTGGGCTCGCCGCCGGGATCGTGGCGGCCTTCGCCGAGATCGCCCCGCACGTCACGGTCGTCGGGGTGCAGTCCGCCCGGGCGGGCGGGTACCTCGGGTCGCTCGCCGCGGGGGTGCCCACCCGGGCGACCACCGCCTCCACGATGGCCGACGGCATCGCGGTGAGCACGCCGGGGCACGTGCCCTTCGAGATCATCCGCGACGGTGGCGCGCAGATCCGCACCGTCTCCGAGGAAGACATCTCCCGGGCGCTGCTGTTCATCGCCGAGCGGGCCAAGCTCGTCGTCGAGCCGGCCGGGGTGGCCGGGGTCGCGGCGCTCATGGCCTACCCGGGGGAGTACGAGGGCCCCGTGGTCGCGGTGCTCTCCGGCGGCAACATCGACCCGCTGGTGCTGCTGCGGGTGGTGCGCCACGGCCTGGCCTCCGCCGGGCGCTACCTGCAGCTGCGGGTGCGCCTCATCGACCGGCCTGGGGCCCTGGCGGGTCTGCTGCAGGACCTCGCCTCCTCGGGTGGCAACGTCATGCATGTCGATCACGTGCGCACCGGGGTGGACCTGGCGATCGACGAGGTCGAGGTGACCATGCAGGTCGAGACGAAGGGCCCCGAGCACTGCGCCGCCCTCCTCGACCACCTGCGTGCCGAGGGGTACAGCCTCAGCGAGTAGCGCGGCGCCCCGGCGGCGCCGGGTCCACGACGGCGGATGCACGGCGCCGGGTCCACGACGGCGGATGCACGACGGCGGGGCCGCACCGGATCGTCCCGGTGCGGCCCCGCCGTGGTCGTGCAGTGCTGCTGGAGGTCAGCCCTCGTAGGGCTTGGCGTTGATGACCTCGACGTCGATCTGCTTGCCGTTCGGCGCCGTGTAGCTGGCCTTCTCGCCGACCTTCTTGCCGTGGATCGCGGCACCGAGCGGGGAACGCTCGGAGTAGACGTCGATGTCCGCCGTGTCCGCGATCTCGCGCGAACCGAGCAGGAACACCATCTCGTCACCGCCCACGAGCGCCGTCACGACCATGCCCGGCTCGACGACACCGTCGTCCTCGGGAGAGCCGATCCGGACCGTGCGCAGCTTCGCGGTGAGCTCCTTGATGCGGGCCTCGTTCTTGGCCTGCTCCTCGCGCGCGGCGTGGTAGCCACCGTTCTCCTTGAGGTCGCCCTCGTCGCGAGCCCTCGCGATACGGTCGATGATCTCGTCCCGGCCCTCTCCGCTGAGGTGCGCGAGCTCGGCCTGGAGTCGGTCGTGTGCCTCCTGCGTCAGCCAGGTGACGTTCGTCTCGGTCACAGGTCGCTCCTTCCTTGCTTAAGAACCTAAGACACGCTGAATGTGTCCGTAGTGCATCGGGTGTGGTCTTCTCGCGCGGGCCCCTGTGCTGCAGTAGACGTCAGCAGGAGTGGGCCGATGGCGTACTGGGTACGCTGCGGCACTGCCCCCGGCTTCAGTGCATGTGCCGTGACCAGGCGATGAAGAATCGCCAGATCGCTCACCGGGTCAGCGTCTGAATAGAGCAGTGTAGCAATTGCCTCGTCGCAACGGCCAGACCTCGGCGAACAGGTCAGTCGCTGAGCTCGCAGGACTCGATCACCGCGGTCACGGCGAGCTCGGTCGTGGCGATGTCGACGGTGAACCGGGCTTCTCCCACGTCGGAGGGGCCGATGGTCACCGTCTTGGTCCCCACCTGGGCGTAGTTGGTGTTGAGCGCGTTGAGCGTGCACACCACCGTGGCGTCCTTGGGCTTGGCGACGTTGAAGGTCATCTCGACCACCTCCGAGCTCTTCACCGCGTAGGAGACCTCCTGCCCCCGCACCGAGCTGCCCGGGTTGCCGAAGGACAGGTAGGCGGCGCCGGCGACGCCGACGGCGATGCCGGCCACGGCGCCGGCGATCTTGAGTCGGCGCGAGCGCGGGTTGGGCGCCGGTGCGTACCGGGACCCCGCGTGGGCGTCAGCGGCCACAGCGTCCACAGCGGGATCGTGGTCGGGGGTGAGGGCGGGGCTGGGGTCGAGCTGCTCGGGCACGGCGTGCGCCTTTCCGGCGGGTTCTCGTCCGCCAGAGTGCAGACCTGACGGTCTTCTGGGGGATCATTGGCTGTAGTCGATTATTGTCACGATCCCCGCGCAACCGAAATCGCCTGGTGCGCGGGGGTCGTGGCGCACCCAGCACGATCCCTAGGAGGACACGGTGACCACTTCACCGTTGCGGCTCATGGCCGTGCACGCGCACCCGGACGACGAGTCGAGCAAGGGCGCGGCGACCACAGCCCGCTACAGCGCCGAGGGTGTGGAGGTGCTCGTCGTCAGCTGCACCGGCGGTGAGCGGGGCAGCGTCCTCAACCCCAGCTACGGCCGCGAGGTCACCGACCTCGACGAGATGCGAGAGATCCGCACCGTCGAGATGGCCGAGGCCGCGCGGGCGCTGGGCGTGCAGCACCGGTGGCTGGGCTTCGTCGACTCCGGTCTCCCTGAGGGCGACCCCCTCCCGCCGCTGCCGCCGGGCTGCTTCGCGCTGACTCCGCTGGAGGAGGCCGCGGCGCCGCTCGTGGAGATCGTGCGCGAGTTCCGTCCGCACGTGATGACCACCTACGACCCGACCGGGGGCTACCCCCACCCGGACCACATCATGACCCACCGGGTGGCCAAGGAAGCCTTCAACACCGCCGGCGACGCCGAGCGGTACCGCGATCGCGGCGAGCCGTGGGAGCCGCTCAAGCTCTACTACAACCACGACTTCTCCATGCAGCGCATCCGCCGGATGCACGAGGCGATGCTCGACGCCGGGCTGGAGTCGCCCTTCGGCGACTGGGTCGAGTCGCGGGCCGCCCGGGAGATCCCCGAGCGGGAGGTGACCACCCGGATCGCCGTGGCGGACTACTTCGACGCCCGCGACGCCGCGCTGCGCGCCCACGCGACGCAGATCGACCCGGACGGCTTCTTCTTCGCCATCCCGCGCGACCTCGAGGTCGAGGTGTGGCCGGTCGAGGAGTACGAGCTCGCCGAGTCGAGGGTGGCCACGTCCGTCCCCGAGACGGATCTTTTTTCAGGCATCACAGGGAATGAGGGACACCACGCATGACCGGCTCCGAGACCACGCTCGTCTTCGCCGACCCCGGTGCGGCAGCAGCCCTGCACCTCACCGAGGCCGCAACTCCTGAGACGACGAGCACCGAGGACCCCTCCGGGGTCCCGACCATGCGCCCCGACCTCGAGGTGACCGACGTCTCCCCGGGGCTCGAGGGCTTCCTGGCGATCTTCGCAGTCGTGATCGTGGCGATCTTCCTCATGCTCTCCATGACGAAGAAGCTGCGCAAGGTCAACCACCGAGCAGGGGTGGAGACCACCGCGTCGGCCACCTTCGGTGACAAGACCGCACCTGAGGGTGACGGGACGCCCGGCGACACCGGCACCACCCGCGACGGCGTCTAGGTGCGCGTCACGATCGCCCAGCTCGAGGTGAGCGCCGACCACGGCGCGAACCTCGTCGTGGTGCGTCAGGCCTTCGCGGAGGCCGCGCGGGTCCGCGCGGACCTGCTCGTGCTGCCGGAGTACGCGAGCGGGTACGACCCGCGCGGGGTGGGCGTCGAGCACGCTGAGCCGCTGACCGGACCCTTCGTCCGGCTGCTGCGCGAACAGACCGCCACCACGGGGATGACGATCGTGGCCGGGATGGTCACCACCGCCGACCACGAGGGCGCGGGGCACGACGCAGTGCACGACGACGCGGTGCACGACGACGCGGGGCGGGCGCCTGCGCGCGCGAGCAACGTCGTCGTCGTGGTGCGCGGGGGAGAGGTCGTGGGGAGCTACGCCAAGGTCCACCTCTACGATGCCTTCGGCCACCGTGAGTCCGACCGCTTCCAGGCCGGCGACCCCGCCGCGGAGCCGCTCGTCGTGCCGGTCGGCGACCTCACCGTCGGTGTCATGACCTGCTACGACCTGCGCTTCCCCGAGAGCGCCCGCCGCCTGGTCGACGCCGGCGCGCAGGTGCTCGTGGTTCCGGCGGCCTGGGCCGCCGGCCCCGGCAAGGTCGAGCAGTGGACGGTCCTCGCCCGTGCGCGGGCGATCGAGAACACCTGCGCGGTGCTCGCCGTCGGGCAGGCCGGCAAGGGCGTCAGCGGGCACTCGCTGCTCGTCGGGCCGGACGGCGCGATCGGGTGCGAGCTCGGCGACAGCGCCGCAGTGACCAGCGCTGACATCGACGCGGCCGGCATCATGACGGAACGGGAACGCAACCCCTCGCTGGCCAACCGGCGCTACGGCGTCGTGCCACTGGTGCGGACTGTCTGAGCCCGTGGCGCAGCTGCAGTCGCCAGCGCCGGGTCAGGCGGCTTGGGCGGCGAGCATGATGGCTGTGTAGTGGCAGCCATAGCCCACCACCGTGAGCACGTGGAAGAGCTCGTGGAAGCCGAACCAGCCCGGGACCGGGTTGGGGCGCTTGAGGGCGTAGAACACGGCTCCGACGGTGTAGGCGAGGCCGCCCACGCAGACCAGCCAGACGATCGCCGGGCTGCCGTAGGTCCAGAACTGGGGCATGTACCCGACCGCGACCCACCCCAGGGCGAGGTAGATCGGGACGTAGACCCAGCGTGGGGCGCCGAGCCAGATGTTCCGGGCGGCGATGCCGAGCACGGCGCCGACCCAGACGATGATCAGCAGCACGGTCGCCATGTCCGTGGGCAGGATGAGCACCGCCAGCGGCGTGTACGTGCCGGCGATGATGAGGAAGATGTTGGAGTGGTCGGCCCGGCGCAGCGCCGCTGCGGTCCGCGGCGACCAGGTGCCCAGGTGGTAGACGGCGCTCGTGCCGAAGAGCAGGATCGCGCTCAGCCCGAAGATCGCGGTCGAGACCTTGCCGGCCACCGGCGGGGCGACGGAGACCAGGACGATGCTCGCCACGAGGGCGATCGGGAAGGTGATGGCGTGCACCCAGCCGCGCAGGCGCGGCTTGTCGCTCGGCCGGACCAGACCGGCGTCGACGACTGCGTCGATCGTCTCCGGTGAGGTCTGGGGAGAGGTGGGAGAGGAGTCGGGCATGTCGGCCGGGGAGGTCATGGCCATGAAGTGCTCCTCGTGGTGGGGTTCTGCGTCACCCCCGAGATTAACCTACGCAGACGTAGGTTACTGGTCAGTAGGCTCAAATTTCCGGTGAAGACCGGTCACTTTGCACCTTTCCCACACAGGGGTCCGCTCCGGTACCGTGTCCTCGTCTGCAGTGAACACCTCGGAGGGATGCGCGTGCGAATGCCTGACCTGCTGTACGGGCTCTATGAGAAGCGCCTCGCAGCCTCTCTCGCCCACCAGTCGCTGCCGCGCCACGTGGGAGTCATCCTCGACGGCAACCGGCGCTGGGCGAAGTCCTTCGGCGAGCCCGCCGCCCACGGTCACCGGCGAGGTGCGGACAAGATCGAGGAGTTTCTCGGCTGGAGCGAGGACCTCGGCATCGAGGTGGTGACCTTGTGGATGCTGTCCACGGACAACCTCTCCCGCAAGGCCGACGAGCTCGACGCGCTGCTGACCATCATCGAGGACACCGTCTGCGCGCTGGCGGAGAGCAAGCGCTGGCGGCTGCGCGTCGTCGGGCGCCTGGACGCGCTGCCGGACCGGCTCGCGGACCGGCTGCGGGCGGCCCAGGCCGAGACCGAGGGAGTCGACGGCCTCCACGTCAACGTCGCCATCGGCTACGGCGGGCGCCACGAGATCGCCGACGCCGTGCGGGACTTCCTGCGCGAGCGCGCCGAGGCCGGTGCCACCCTCGCCGACATCGCCGAGAGCATCGACGTCGACAACATCGCCGAGCACCTCTACACCAAGGGTCAGCCCGACCCTGAGCTGGTCATCCGCACCTCCGGCGAGCAGCGCCTGGGCGGGTTCCTGCTATGGCAGAGCGCCCACTCGGAGTTCTACTTCTGCGAGGCCTACTGGCCCGACTTCCGCCGGGTGGACTATCTCCGAGCCCTCCGCTCCTACGCCGTCCGAGAACGCCGCCTAGGCCGCTGACCCCTCCGCCCCGGCTCACCCGCCCCGAGCCCCCGCTGAGTGCTGGGTTGTGTACGCGACACGCCGGTGTGGAGCGTGCAGAACCCAGCACTCAGCGAGGTGCGGTTAGGTGGAGGAGGCCGTGGGCGCCTCGTTCGGCGTCGACCATGGAGTGGGTGACGAAGGGGTAGGTGCCTGCCTCGTCGAGCGTGAGCTCGACGAAGCCGCCCTGGGCGGTGGTCAGGCCCAGGGCCTGCGCGCCGCCACCGGCGGCGGCGCTCGCCGACCCAGGCTGCAGCGTGTACGCGCCCTCGACGAACATCGTGTCGAACTGTCCGCCCACCACGTGGAACGACGTGCCGCGGTTGGGGCCGGCGGCCAGCACCCAGATCCGCACCCGCTCGCCCACCTGGGCGGTGAGCGGGTCGTGGTCGTACTGGTTGGCGTAGCCGTTGAAGGCGACGATGTCCGGGCTCTCGGCGGCGACCTTCGCCGTGTCCACCTCCCCGTCCTGCGGCCCGAGGTAGTACTCCGACTGCACCAGCACGTACTCCCGGTCCACCGGCGCCAGACCCTCCGGGTCGATGATCACCGCACCGAACATCCCGTTGGCGATGTGCGCGCTCATAGGCATGGTCGAGCAGTGGTACATCCAGATCCCGGCGCGGGTCGCGGTGAAGCGGTACGTCAGCGACTCTCCTGGCGCGATGGTGCGCATCGGCTCGTCCGGGGCCAGAGCCCCGGCGTGGAAGTCGATCGAGTGGCCGATGGTGCCGTCGTTGACGAGGGTCACGTCGAAGGTGTCGCCGATCTTCCCGTGCAGGGTCGGGCCCGGGGCGGTGCCGCCGAAGGTCCACAGCGTCTGGCTGACCCCGGGTGCCACCTCGGTCTGGGTCTCGGAGACGGTCAGCGTGACCGCGTGGGTGACGGGAGCGTCGGGATCCTGCCCGGGCTCGCGGGCCGGGGCGAGTGTGGCGTCGCGGGCCTCGAAGCCCGCCGCGGGCTTGCGCATGAAGTCGAGGTCGTCCGCGGCGCTGGCGGTGCCACCCGCCATCGCCGAGTGGTCCATCGCGCCGTCTGTGCCGTCGTGCGTGCCGTTCTGCGTGCTGTCCTGGGTGCCCGACGCCGTTGCGCCAGAAGCGGCCGCCTCGCCTTCTGCGAGGGGCTGGCCGTCCGCGCCCACGACGTGCACGGTGAACACCATGCCCATCTGCCGGTGGCCGATGACCGTGCACCAGCCGTCGACCTGCCGGCCGACGACGCCGGCATCGATCTGGGCGGTCGCACCCGGAGCGAGCCGGCCGCTGGTGGCACCGGTGTCCAGGGCGAGGTCGTGGACCTGGGTGTCGGCGTTGGTCAGCTCGATGATGAGCGTGTTGCCGGCCGGGACGTCGACCGAGGCGGGGACGAAGCGCATGTCCCGGGCCTCGACCTGGACGATCGTCGTCTCGCCTGTGGCGGCCACGGTGCCCGCGGCAGACGTCCCGATCCCCAGGGCCGCCGGGTCCAGGCTGACCCCGGCCACGACCGCGAGCACGAGGGACCCGATCGCCACCCCGACCAGGCCGGTGCGGCGGGCAGGCGGACCGGCGGGTGCACCGGCGGCCACCGGAGACGTCCCGGCTGCTGCCAGGTTCCGTGCTCGGGCCCGGTGCAGGAGCAGGGCCTGCACGGCGCAGGCGACGAACCACGCGAAGCCCATGAGGACCAGCATCGAAGCGAGCACCCGCACGAGGCTGGGCACCGGCAGCACGCACAGCACCAGACCACCGTTGATGACGATGAGCCGCCACGGAGCGGCCCGGTCCATCACAGCCGACGTCGCGCGCACGGCAGCGGGGCCGCCGCCCAGCACCACCGGGAGCAGGTAGGACAGCGCCCCGAAGAGGACCTGCGCGGCGAACCCTGCCACCAGGGCCGAGGTGACCAGCCCCACCCGCGCCGCGGCGTCGGACCAGGTGGGACCGATCGCGGCGACGGCGACGAGGGTGAGCAGGGAGGCGAGCAGCCAACCGATCCCGGCGGCCACCGACCACGCGGCGTAGGAGGCGGGCGGCTTGGCGCGGGCGGCTTGGACGAGCGGGACGCACACCCGCGCGAGTCCGGCGGCGTAGCCCAGCACCCCCGCCCCGGCGACCAGGCGCTGGCCGGTGAGGGTGCCGGCGACCACGACAGCGAGCGACACGAGGATCACCACGAGCCCGTGGCGAGCAGCGATCTCCGCGCCTGCGGCGATCTTGGTGCGCAGGATCGTCGGCCACAGGGTCATGAGGGTGCCGGTCACCGTCAGACCGACGAAGCCCAGCAGGTTGAGCGTGACGTGCGCGAAGACGACGCGGTTGTGCCAGCGGTCGTCCAGCCCGGCTGAGAGCAACGCTCCCAGCGCCGCGCCGGCCGGCAGCAGCGCGCAGGCGGCGACGTAGTAGCTGATCGTCGACGCGAAGCGGGAGGGCAGCGCGCGGCGGGACTGCAGACCGAGCACCGCACCGTGCGCGGCCACGGCCGCCCCCACCCCCGTGGCGCCGATCGCGGTGACCGGCCACGTCGCGGTGAGCACCCCCGCGATGACGACGACGATGCTCACGTTGAGCAGGCCGAGCCGTGCCACCTGCCAACGCCGGGATGCCGCGCTGACCGGGCGGTGCAGCAGGGCGTCGGCAAAATGTGCCGACCACACGAGGATCGCGTTGGTCACCGCCCCGAGCATGAGCATGTGCACGAGCAGCCAGCCGCCCTCGGGGACGAAGCGGTGCAGCAGGGCGACGGTGAAGGTCGCCAGCAGCCACACCGCGGTAGGCAGGTTGGCGCGCAGGTGCCAGGCGGTGCGGTTCACGGTGCCACCGTCGCTGCCGGGGTGAGTGACGGGGACGCGGCGGGGTGCCGCGGCGTCGGGCTCCTGCGGGAGGCGACGACGATCGACGTCACGGTCACCACGACGAACAGCAGCACCGCCGTGATGTTGAGGACCCCGCCGACCTGCCGGGCCCACTCGATCTGGCGGGCATCGCCGACGAGGACCCGCAGGGCGAGGGAGGCGTGCAGCAGGACCGCAGGCACGATCATCACCGGGTGGTAGGGCAGCCGGACCCGCAGTACCGCGGGAAGGATGACCGGTGCGTGAGCGAAGATCATCGACAGCGTGAAGCCGAGGAAGACGGAGTGGATGACCGCGTCGTAGGCGAATCCCTCGACGGTGCGTCCGTGCAGCAGCCAGATCCCGCCGGCCACCGCGAGCCAGGCGTACCCGGCGAGCAGGCATCCGGCCATGAACCGCGGCAGCCCGCTGGAGCGGATGGTGCGCCGCGCGACGTCGTGCACGGAGAGCCAGGCGACGAGGGCGAGGACGCTTGCGCCGAGCAGCGCGTGGCCCGGTCCGGGCCACAGCAGCGCGGCGGTGACGGCAGCCATGAGGCACGCGACCAGGGCGAGAAGGTGGTTGACCGTGCGCGGGGCGAGGCGGACCACCCGTGCCAGCTCCAGGCGCTCACCGACGATGGTGGCGACGATGAAGCCGGCGAGCCAGGGCAGCACGTCAGCCATGGGCAGCCCGGCCGCCCACAGGACGGCGCCGCCGAGGGCGAGGACCGCGCCGAGGGCCTGGATCATCACCGACTCGTCGTGGGAGCGGCGGAAGAGTGGGACGTACACACCGATCAGGGCGCCGCAGCCGGCGATCAACAGGATCTGGCCAGCGCGCACCGGGGCGGGGCTGAGCAGGGTCAGGGCGCCCAGCCCGAGCAGCGCAGGTGCGGCGAAGCCGAGGCGGGTGCGCAGCGCCACGGCCCGCTCGAGGGCGATGACGGTGCCGACGAAGCCCAGCACGAGGAGCATCCCGTGGATGTCAGGCAGGCGGTCGGTGGTCAGCGGGGCGGGCAGTCCGAGCAGGAGAAGGGCAGCGTCCAGGCCCGCGAGCATGGCCAGCCCCGCAGGCAGCAGGAACACCACGCGTCGGATCACTCCGGGACCGCTGTGAGATGCAGCCGACAGGCACCGCGCTCGGCGAAGGGCAGGAGTGTCAGGCCCTCAGCGGGGACGCCGAGCTCGGCCAGTGCACCGCGGGCCAGCCCGAGGTGCACCCCGCACACGACCTCGGGGTGCTGATGGGCTGCTGCGAGCAGGGGGCAGCGGCGCAGGCGGACCACCGCGGCGTCGTCGTCGGCCTGAGGAGCGAAGCCGAGCTCGTCGAAGAGGGCGACGACGCGGCGGCGGGCGCGCACCTCGGCTGAGGCGGCGTGCTCGGGGGAGCCGGGGGTGCTGGGTGCGGCGCGGCGACGGTCGGTGGCGTCTGGTGCGTCGTCGGTGCTGGCGTCGTCGGTTGCCGCCATGACGGTGCGGACGAGGTCGCGGCCCCACTCCATGCCGGCGGCGTCGGCGTCACCGGCTGGGTCGGCGCTGGTGCGGGCGATCTGCCCGGCGAGAGCGGCGGCCAGGCTCGCGTACTCCTGGGCGTCGTCGCTGAGCCGGGACTCGGTCGTCGCCGTGTAGAGCCAGGCCGGGCGGCCGCGGCCGGTGCTCGGTGCGGCGGCACGGGTGGCGGCTCCGGCGGCCACGAGGGCGTCCAGGTGCTCGCGGACGGTGTTGGGGTGCTGGTGCATGAGCTCGGCGAGCGCGGTCACCGTGCACGGCTCGGGCTGGTCGGCGAGGTGGTCGAGCAGCGCCGCCTGCGCGGGGGTGAGCCGGGTCCGGCGGCGCCGCGCGAGGGAGGGCTGGGGTCCGTACTCGACCTCGGAGCCATTCCGAATGATTTTCACGGTTTCCAGTGTAATAAAGTCCGGAGCAGTCCCGTCTAGGGCTTTGTCCCTATCTTTTGCCGCGGGTCGCACCGGAGGTCCTTGTCATGCCTGTCGCACCGAACCCCGTCGTCATTGCCTCCAGCGCCGCTGACGCGGCTGCCGTGGAGGTCGCCGTGACCGAGCACGCCGAGCTCTTCGGCCAGCTCGACGCGCGCGTCCAGAAGCTCCTGCGGGCCGTGGCCGACGACGACGCACGCGGTGCCGACCAGGAGCGCGCCACGCTCCTGGCCTGGTGCGCGGCGGAGCTGCTGCCGCACTCGCGTGCCGAGGAGGCGCGGATGTACCCCGTCGCCCGGGCCGACCCGCGCGGACGCCTGCTGATCGATGCGCTGGTCGCTGAGAACGGGGTGCTCGCCCGGCTCGTCGAGGCGATCCGCACCGCCGGGACTCCGCTGGCCCTGGCCGCCGAGGCGCACGCGCTGCGGGTCGTCCTCGCGAGTCACCTGTCCACGGAGAACGACCTCGTCCTGCCGCTGCTGGCGGCGTCTCCCGACGTGTCGCTGGCCGACATCGTCGCGCAGACGGCGGATGCGCAGACGGCGGAGATGGAGTCTGCGGAGGCGGAGACTGCGACGCCTGCCCGTACCGGGTCCTGCGGTTGCGGCGGGCACGATGACGCGGGATTCCCCGAGCTTGACGCGACCGCGATCCCGCACGCGATCCGCCACGCGACGATCTTCGGCGCCCTCGACGCGGTCAGTGCCGGCGGTGGCCTCGTCCTCCTGGCCCCGCACGACCCGCTGCCGCTGCTGCGCCAGATCGCCGACCGCTGGCCCGGCCGCTTCGAGGTCAGCTACCTCGAGGAAGGTCCCGAGATCTGGAAGGTCCAGTTCCTCGCAGCGTGACGAGCGGTCTCCTTCCAGCAGGCCTCACAGGTGTGCCTGAGAGATCTTCAGGGCGAGGGCGCGGACGAGGCGTCGGGCCTCAGGTGGGTCGACGACCTCGAAGTGGTCGCTGAACTGAAGCAGGTGGCGGATGCCGTCGAGCTGGTCGTAGCCGACCGTGAGGCGCAGCCGTCCGTCGCTGTGGTCTGTGACGGTGAGCAGCCTGCTGCCGAGGATGCGTCGCGCGATGTCTATGCGGTCGGCGTCGAGCAGCAGGGTGACCGTCACGGCGTGGAGCGACTCCAGCGATCTGCCGAGCGCGTCGGCGACCCCTGCCAGGGTCGCGCCGTCTCTGAGCTCCCGCGGCTCGTCGAGCACCTCCCAGCTCTCCAACCGGGTGAGGGCGAACAGTCGTGGGCGGCCCTCGACATCTCCGACGAGGTACCACCGGTCCGCTCGGAGCAGCAGCCCGTACGGGTCGACGACGAGCGACCGCGAGGTGGGCGCTCCGCTGCGTCGGTACCGCAGTCGCATCCGGTGCCCGCGGCGCAGATCGCGGACGAGGCCGGCGACGTCGGGAGGCTCCGCGGCGGCGAACCAGGCACGGTTGTCGACGACGACCACCTCGGCGAGGGAGAGCGGCAGCGTGATCGCGGGCGCGGGGGAGCGCCGTCGAGCAGAGAGCTTGCCCCCGGCGGATCGCGCGGCTGCCTCTTCGCCCAGCTGACGCGCGCGGTCGAGGTCGAGCCCGACGGTGCGGAACACGTCCTCCTCGGAGGTGGTCAGTCTGGACAGGTCGACCTGTCCGCCCGGGAGCAGGGTGATGCCCCCGTATCTGCCACGCTCCGTGAGGACCGGAAATCCGGCGTCGACCAGTGCCTGGACGTCACGCAGGATGGTGCGCCGGGAGACGGCGAGCTCCTCGGCGAGGGCCTGTGTGATCGTGTGCCGCCGGCCTTGCAGAGCCGCGAGGAGG
Organism: Sanguibacter suarezii NBRC 16159; assembly: GCF_001552735.1. Classification (GTDB taxonomy): domain Bacteria; phylum Actinomycetota; class Actinomycetes; order Actinomycetales; family Cellulomonadaceae; genus Sanguibacter; species Sanguibacter suarezii. Next base: position 150,153 of record NZ_BCRT01000021.1, on the reverse strand, counting down.
GAGAGGAGCCGCAGCGGTCTGCTCATCTCTGCACTCTCTCCCGTAAATGTGACAGTCCGTGTCATGTTCTCACGCGAGAGTCGTGCAGGGGTCGAGAGTCGGCCACCGTCCAGCTAGGAGGCAGCCATGTCCGCACCCAACCTCTTCCTCGTCTACGTGACCGACGTCGTGCGAGCGACCACCTTCTACCGGGATCTGTTCCAGATCGAGCCCGTCACGGTCACCCCCCGGTATGTCCCCTTCGAGATCGCCCCCGGCGTGCTGTTCGCCCTGTGGAGCGGGCGGGCCAACCAGGTCACCGAGCAGGCGTCGCGCACCTCTGAGGTCGGGCTGATGGTGCCTGGTTCCGCCGCCGCCGTCGATGAGATCTTCGACCGATGGGTCGCTCAGGGAGTGACGGTGGTCGACGAACCCTATGACGACGTGTTCGGTCGCACCTTCCTCATTGCGGACCCCGACGGGAACCTCATCCGCGTCTCACCGCTCGACTGACCCCACACGAGGCCCGTCCCCTCCCACCCCCACCTCGTGAACCACTCCCCGAACTCGTGAGCCAGGACGGTCCAGATGCGCCTGGCTCACGAGTTCGCGTGCTCGTTCACGAGTTGGGCGGATAGTTCACGAGTTCGGGGACCTCCGGGAGTTCGGGGGAGGTCCGGGAACTCCGGAAATTCCGGAGGGAAAGGGGCGTCAGGTGGTGATGGCGAAGGCGTCGATCTCGACGAGCATCTCTTCGCGGGGGAGGCCGGTGAAGACGGTGGTGCGGGCGGGCAGGACCCCCAGGGGGGAGTTGGCCTGGACGAAGGCGCCGTAGGCCTCGTTCATGATCGGGAAGTCCTCGCGCTTGGTGAGGTAGACGCGCAGCATGACGACGTCGTCGAAGGTCGCACCGGCCGCCTCGACGATGGCCTTGACGTTCTCCAGGGTGCGGGTGGTCTGGGCGGCCACGTCACCGGGGAAGAGGTACTCGCTCGTGGCGGGGTCGACCGGCCCCTGGCCGGAGACCTGGACGAAGGGACCCGAGCGGATGCCCTGGTGGAAGGTGTGCGCGGGCGCCGGCGCGTTCGGGGTGCTGACAACGGTCTTGGTCATGGGGCTTCCTTCGTGATCGGTGCTGGTAGGGCTGGCGGGGGTGAGGACATGGGCCGGTTCAGAAGTCGGTCGTGATGATCTCCACGACGCGGCCGGCGTCGTCGACCATGGCCGCGACCCGCCACTTGTCGAAGAGCGTGCACGGGTGCGAGATGCCGAAGCCGACGACGTCGCCAGGCGCCAGGCGAGCGTCCGCCGTGACGCGCAGGTAGAGGTGCTGGTCGTTGAGTGCGGTGACCTGCGCGCCGGACAGCGCAGCGACCGGCCCGGGTGTGCCGTCGGGCAGCGCCCGGCGCACGGTCAGGGCGACCGGGAGGTCGATGTCGTAGGACACGTCCCGGCGTCCGACGCCGCAGACCACCAGCCCGGGCTCGGGCGTGGACAGCACCTGACCCCACACTGTCGCGGCCGCGCGCATGGGCTCCGCGCCGGGGATCCGTGTCCACGGGTCCATCCGGGCGCAGAAGCCGTGGTCGTGCGTGACGTAGGCGCCCGACCGCACCACCACGCGCACCGGCCAGCTGGCCGTGGGGCTGATCGAGACGTCCCCGGGCAGCTCGGCGAGCACCACGTCGAGGTAGGAGCTGCCCCCGGCCGAGACGACCACCGGCCGACCCGCGGGGACCAGACCGGCGGCGCACACCTGGGCGGCGACCGTGCGCAGGTCCTGGCAGTAGGCAGCGACCGTGGCGAGCTCGACCGGCGTCGTGCCGGAGGCCGCGGAGCCCTCGTAGCCGGCCACGCCGACCAGGGTGAGGCCCGCCTCGACCACGGCACGCGCCAGGTCGACGGCGGAGCGCACGCCGCGCACGCCCGTGCGCCCACCGTCCACCCCGAGCTCGACGAGCACCCCGAGCCGCGCCACGACCTGCGCTGACGCCCCGGCGAAGGCATGGGTGAGCAGTCGTATCCCGGCGTGGGAGTCCACGTACAGCCAGATCACCACCCCGGCGGACTGCTCCAGCTCGGTGCGGATCCAGGCGATCTCGCGCGGGTCGTAGAGCTCGTTAGCCAGGAACACCCGCTCGGTGCCCCAGTCCCGCACGGTGCGCAGCTGGGCGGCGTTGGCCACGGTCGCCCCCCACACGCCCCGGGCCTGCTGGCGGGCGAAGAGCTGGGCGGACAGGGCCGTCTTGACGTGCGGGGCGTGCCCGACGCCGGCGTCGGCGCACAGCCGGGCCATGAGCGCGATGTTGTGCTCGACGGCGCTCTCGTCGAGGGTGAGCAGCGGCCAGGAGAACAGTGGCCCGGTGATGTCGTCAGACACCTGACCGGGGTCAGTGCCGTCGCCCGGACCCGTGGTCAACGCGTCGGCGGAGGCAGGGCCGGTCAGGCGCAGCCCCTTGGTCCGCGGGCCCAGCGCGGCGGTCACGACTGCGCCCCGGACCGCGCCCCGGACTGCACTCCGGACCACGCCGCGGTCCCGGCCCGGGAGGACGCGCCGACCGGCGCCGGCCGCAACGGCCGGCCCGGGGTCCGGTCGGTCAGCTCGCCGCCGACCAGCACCGGGACCCCGGCGACGAGCACGTCGTCGATGCCGCTGGCGAGCTGGCGGGGGTCCTCGTACGTGGCCTCGTCGCGCACCCGGACCGGGTCCACCAGCACGACGTCGGCCACCCGCCCCGGGGCCAGCGTGCCGCGGTCGGTGAAACCGAAGCGGCGAGCTGCCGCGGTGGACAGGTGCTCCTGGGCGTCGGTCCAGGACCAGTCGCCGAGCTCGCGGACGTGCTCGGCGAGGAACCGGGCGAAGGCGCCCCAGCCGCGCGGGTGCGGGCGACCACCGGCGTAGATCGCGTCCGAGCCACCCATGTGCGCGCCGTGACGCAGCAGGGCACGGACCGAATCCGGGGAGTTCGTCGGCGGCTGAGCGAAGACGCACCCGGCCCGCAGACCCGTGCTGACCAGCAGCTCGACCGCGGTGTCCGCAGGTGACAAGCCGAGCCGAGCGGCGACGTCGGGCAGGTGCATGCCATCGGTCCAGGCGTGCTCGCCGGGGACGGCGGCCATGGTCACGCGGGCCCAGAGGTCGGTGAGTGCGGGGAAGTGCTCCGTGCGCAGGCGGGCCAGCACGGCCTCGTCGCGCAGCAGTGCCACGGTGCGGGCCGGGTCGGCGATCGGCAGCCAGGTAGGCAGCGCGACCATCGACAGGATGGAGCAGCCGCGCAGGTAGGGGTAGGAGTCGAAGGAGACGTCGAGGCCTTCCGCGTGGGCGGAGTCGACGTAGCCGGCGAGCTCGGCGGCAGGCCCGTGATAGTGCGAGACGTGGGTGGCCACGCCCGTGCTCCGGGCGAGGTCCATGAGTTCGGCCATGGCGCTGCCGGCCTTGTCCTCGTAGCCGCGCATGTGGCTCACGTGTGGCCGTCCGCGCCCGGCCAGGACCGAGGTGAGGGCCAGCAGCTCGGCGCGTCCGGCCGAGGAGGCAGGGGCGTACTCCAGCCCGGTCGACATCCCGCAGGCCCCCTCGTCCAGGCCGCGCTCCAGGGCCGCGGCCATGACGGCGACCTCCTCCGGCGTCGCGGCACGGGCCGCGTCGCCGAGCGCGCCGAAGCGCAGCGTGCCGTGTGGGACGAGGTAGGCCACGTTGATCCTCGTGGTGGCCTCATAGGTGGCGAGCAGCTCGGCGACGGAGCCGCCGCGGAAGGTGGGGTGCTCGCCGTTGATCGCGGAGAAGTACCCCGACGCCCAGGCGAAGGCGTCTGGGGCGGAGGCCGCCCGAGAGGAGCCCGCGGACGGCGCGTAGGACACCCCGTCCTGCCCGACGACGATGCTCGTCACCCCCTGACGCAGCATCGCGTGCTGGACGGCCGGGTCCAGGACCGCGGCCTCCCCGTGCACGTGGGAGTCGATGAACCCGGGGAAGGCGACCCGCTCGTCGGCATCGATGACCACCTCGCCGGTGCTGGCCGGTCGCGCCCCTGAGGGAGTGACCGAGAGCACCCGGTCGCTCAGGTACAGGTCGACCGGTGCGCTGAGGCCGTCAGCTGCCGCGGCGTCGGGCAGGCGGGCGCCGTGGATGATGGTCATGGCTGCTCCCGCGTCTCGTCCTCGTGCCATCCGCCGGCGCCGGCCCAGCCCGCGGCGGCCATCTCGGCCGCGAGGTCACGGGTGAAGCCCTCGGCGCGGGGACGCGACTGCCAGGGCTTGGGCCCGTCCAGCGGGCGGTACTCGACGCCCGCAGCGTCCAGGCGCGGCAGGTGGCTGGTGGCCAGACGTGCCATGAACTCGGCTGATGCCGGTGTGTCCGGGGACCGGTCTGCTGCCGGGCTCCACACGGCCTCGGCGAAGGCCGCCAGGCGCGGGAAGGCGAGGTAGTCGATCCGGCGGGCGGACTCCAGGTGCTCGGTCCACACCTGGGCCTGGGCGCCGACGAGCGTCCCCGGTGCGGCGTCCAGCCCTGGGTGCAGCCGGGCCACCTCGGCGGGCACGGTCTCGAAGGCCAGCACGTCCTCGACGGTGCGCAAGAACCCGACCGGCGTCGGCTCGCCCGGCCCCTCGCCGGACCGGTGGTCGAGGTAGACGACCTGCTCAGGTGCCATGACGACGTCGTGCCCGGCAGCCAGGGCGGCTGCGCCCACGGTGATGCCTCGCCACGCCGTGACGATCGCCTCGGTGGGCAGGGACGGGGAGAAGGCCTCGTCCCAGACGACAGGGCGACGCCCGGCAGCCAGCACGTGCTCGCTGAGCCGGGCGATGAACCAGCCATGCAGCTCGCGGACGTGGCCCAGGCCGAGGGCAGTCGCGCGCGCTGTGATCTCGGGGTTGTCCAGCCAGAGCGTGGTGGGCACCTCGTCCCCGCCGAGGGCGATCCACGGGGAGTCGAAGACGTCGAGCACCTCGTCGAGCACGCCGCGGAAGAACTCCACGGACTCCTCAGAGGGGTCGAGCACCTCTGTGCTCACCCCCCACGTGGTGCGCACGGTGTGCGGCTGCTTGCGGGTGCCGAGCTCGGGGTAGGCGGCGACGGCCGCCTCGACGTGGCCGGGGACATCGATCTCGGGGACCACGGTGACCCCGCGCTCGCGGGCGAAGGCGACGATCTCGCGCAGGTCCGCCTGGGTGTAGAAGCCGCCGTGCGGCTGGCCGTCGGTCACCCCGGTACGCCAGGTGCCCACGCCGGTCTCGGTGCGCCATGCCCCGACCTCGGTGAGGCGAGGGTAGCGCTCGATCTCCATCCGCCAGCCCTGGTCGTCGGTCAGGTGCAGCTGGAGCACGTTGAGCTTGTGCGCGGCAGCCAGGTCGATGAAGCGCAGCACGTCGGCCGTGGGCAGGAAGTGCCGCGCGACGTCGAGCAGCACTCCGCGCCAGGGGTAGCGCGGGTGGTCGGAGACGACGAGGTGAGGGAGCGTCACGGGGGAGGGTGCGCCGGCGCGGCGGAAGGCCTGCGGCCCGGCGAGCTGGCGCAGGGTCTGGGCGGCGCTGTGCGCGCCCTCCGGCCCGCCCGCCTGGACGAGGACGCCGGACTGGTCCACCTGCAGGCGGTAGCCGCCCGGGGGCAGGGTCGGGTTGAGGTCGAAGACGACGGCCGGGACGTCTGCGCCGGGGGCGCTGGCGGGCGGGCTGGCGGGTGCGCTGTCGGCTGCGTCGTCGGGTGCGCCGGCAGGGGACAGCGCAGCGACCTGGGGGACCAGGTCGATGCCAAAGGCCGCCTCGGTGACGGAGCGCCACCAGCGGGCGGGTGCGCGCAGGGTGGGATGGCTGCGCACCGGTGCGCCGTCGTCGAGCACGAGGGCGCCGGCGTGATCGGGGCGGTCGACCGAGACGGGGGCCGGGACAAGACCGTGCGGCGTTGCAGAGTGGGTCACCCGGTCGAGCCTAGACAGGAAGTGCGAGTTAGTAAACTGTACTGACAAACGTCCGCCCAGGTCGGATCGGACGAGTCGGGACCTTCGGCCCACACCTGCGCAGAGGGCAAAGCCTACGGTTCAGTAAGTTACGCCACCGTAGGTATCAAGGGAGACACGCATGACCGCGCTGCCCGTGCTGACGATCCCGCCCTCCCCCTTCGACCGACCGCTGCCCCGGGTGATCCAGGGCGGCATGGGCATCGCGGTGTCCTCCTGGCGGCTGGCCTCCGCCGTCGCACGGGCCGGCCAGCTCGGCGTCGTCTCCGGGACCGCACTCGACCTCGTCCTGGCTCGCCGCCTGCAGGACGGCGACCTCGACGGCGCGGTGCGGCGCGCGCTCGCGGCCTTCCCCGTGCCCGCCTTCGCCCAGCGCGTGCTGCGTCGCTACTTCCGCCCCGGAGGCCGCGCGCCGCGCGAGCCCTACGCCCCTGTCCCACGCCTCGCGCTGCGCCAGACCCGCCTCGCCCAGGAGCTCATGGTCCTCGGCAGCTTTGTCGAGGTGTGGCTCGCCAAAGAAGGCCACGGCGGGCAGGTCGGCATCAACTTCCTCGAGAAGGTCCAGATGGCCACCCCGAGCGCGGCCTACGGCTCGATGCTTGCCGGCGTCGACTACGTGGTCATGGGCGCCGGGATCCCGCGTGACATCCCGCACCTGCTCGACCAGCTGGCGGAGCACGAGACGGTCGACCTCCCGGTCGACGTCTCCGGCGCCCCTGCGGGTCACAGCGTCCGCCTGGACCCGACGAACCTGCTCGGCGCCGACGTGCTCGAGGCCGACCTCGCGCCCCTGGCGCGCCCGACCTTCCTCGCGGTCGTCTCCGCCCACGCCCTCGCCGCCTACCTCGCCCGGGACGAGCACATCCGCCCCGACGGCTTCGTCGTGGAAGGGTCCCCGGCGGGCGGGCACAACGCCCCGCCGCGCGGCCGGCTCGTCCTGGACGACCGCGGCCAGCCGGTGTTCGGCCCGCGCGACGAGGCGGACATCTCTAAGGTCGCCGCGCTCGGGCTGCCCTTCTGGCTGGCCGGTTCGCAGGGCACCCCGGAGGCGCTCGCCGCGGCGTGCGCGGCCGGGGCCGCCGGTGTCCAGGTGGGGACGGTCTTCGCCCTCGCCCAGGAGTCCGGCCTCGAGCCGGGCCTGCGCGCCGACCTTCTCGCCCGGCTGCGCGCTGGCACCCTGGAGATCCGCACCGACGCCTTCGCCTCCCCGACGGGCTTCCCCTTCAAGGTCGCCCACGTCCCCGGGACGCTCTCGGACCCGGAGGTCCTGGCGGCGCGACCGCGGCTGTGCGACCTCGGGTACCTGCGCACCCCCTTCCAGCGCGAGACAGGAGCGGTGGGCTACCGCTGTCCCGCCGAGCCGGTCCACGTCTACGAGCGCAAGGGCGGCGATGCGGCGGACACTGTGGGCCGCGCCTGCCTGTGCAACGCCCTCGCGGCGGACGTCGGGCTCGGGCAGGAGCGCGCGGACGGCTACGCCGAGCGTGCGCTGCTCACTCTGGGCACGGACATCGACGGCGCGAACCGGCTCGCGGCGCGCCACGCCGGGACGTGGACCGCCCGTCAGGCCCTCGACTGGTTGCTCGACGCCGCGGCCTGAGACCCACCTGGGCCCAGCGAGGCGCGCTGAGTGAAGATGACAGCCTGTCCGTTCAAGGTCACAACCCGTGGCGCAGGCTTCACTCGGTGCCGTCCCAGGAACCGGTGCGATGATGGCTGTCATGGCCATCGAGACTCCGGCGCCTGGACCGTCCACCGACGGCACGGCCCCCTCCCCGCTTCCCTATGACGCCCTCCTGCTGTACTCCTTCGGCGGACCGAACAAGCCCGAGGACGTCGTCCCGTTCCTGCGCAACGTCACGGCAGGCAAGGGCATCCCCGACGCCCGGCTCGAAGAGGTGGGGGAGCACTACTACGGCTTCGGCGGCAAGAGCCCGATCAACGAGCAGAACCTCGCGCTCAAGGCCGCCCTGGAGACCGAGCTCGCCGCCCGCGGCATCGAGCTGCCCGTCGTGTGGGGCAACCGCAACTGGGAGCCGTACACCGACGACGCGATCACCGAGCTCGAGGCCATCGGTGCCCAGCGCGCTGTGGCGCTGGTGACGAGCGCCTACTCCTCCTACTCGGGCTGCCGCCAGTACCGCGAGGACCTCGCGGTGACGCTGCAGGCCCGCGGCGAGCTCGACGACGAGGGCTCCACGGGCGTCCAGTTCGACAAGGTCCGCTCGTACTTCAACCACCCCGGGTTCGCCCAGGCGAACATCGACGCCGTCGTGGAGGCCTACCGCGAGCTCGCCGCCGCTCACGCCGACGGTGCCGATGGAGTCGACGGTGCCCAGCTGGCCGACGGCGCACGCCTGGTCTTCGTCACGCACTCCATCCCGGACACGATGGAGGCGGCCTCGGCCGTCTCCGGTGCCACGTACTCCGCCCAGCACCTCGACCTCGCGGCGGTCGTCGCCGAGCAGGTCGGCGCGGTGCTCGGGCACCCGGTCGAGTGGACGCTGGCCTATTGCTCCCGCTCCGGCCCGCCGAGCCAGCCGTGGCTCGAGCCGGACGTCAACGACCTGCTCGGCGACCTCGCCGGGCGGGGGGTGCGCGCTGTGGTGCTGTCCCCGATCGGCTTCGTCTCCGACCACATGGAGGTCGCCTACGACCTCGACACCGAGGCCCTGGCCACCGCGGAAGAGCTAGGCCTGGCCGCAGTGCGCGCCGGCACGGTGGGCACCCGCGCCCCCTTCGTCGCAGGCCTGGTGGACCTCGTCCTGGAGCGCGCGGCGCTCGCCCGCAGCGAGGACGTCGAGCAGGCGTCCGTCGGCACGCTGGGTGCCTTCCGGTCCGTGTGCCGTCCCGGGTGCTGCCGTCGCCGCGACGGCGAGGACTCCGGCGTGCCCGCGCTGTGCGGCAGCGGGCTGTACACCTGACGCCGATACGCTTCCCCCAGCCGTCCCCACCTTCTGAGAGCAGGCTTCACCCGTGACCCACCAGAGCGACGCCCACCACCGTCCCGACACTGACGAGCTCGTCGACACCACCCCGATCAACGCGACCGTCCGCTACACCATGTGGTCGGTGTTCTCGACCGTCCAGACGCTCCCGGCCGACGACGCCGAGCGCACCGCGCTCATCGACGACGCCCTCGCGGCGGTCGGCGGCGCGGCGTCGGGCATCGACACCGAGCTCACGGTGCGCGGGTGGTACGACGTCGGCGGGTTGCGCTCGGACGCCGACCTCATGGTGTGGTGGCACGGGCCCACGATCGAGTCGGTCCAGCACGCCTACCAGCGTCTGCGCGCGAGCGAGCTGGGCCGTCACCTCGAGCCGGTCTGGTCGGTCGCGGCCCTGCACCGCCCGGCGGAGTTCAACCGTGGGCACATCCCGGCGTTCATGGCCGACGAAGCCCCGGAGAAGTACATCTGCGTGTACCCCTTCGTGCGGTCCTACGACTGGTACCTGCTGCCCGCCGACGAGCGCGCCACCATGCTGCGTGACCACGGCATGGCCGCCGCCGGCTACAAGGACGTCCGGGCGAACACCGTCTCGGCCTTCGCCCTGGGCGACTACGAGTGGATCCTCGCCTTCGAGGCTGCCGAGCTCGACCGCATCGTCGACCTCATGCGCGACCTGCGCGCGACCGAGGCTCGCCGCCACGTGCGCGACGAGATCCCCTTCTTCACCGGCCCCCGCACCGACCTGCACGCCTGGGCCGCCCGCCAGCCGCTGTCGGAGGACTGACCCTCAGTCCTCGCACGAGGTCCCACCAGCACCAGGTCAGGGATAGAGACCGCGGGTCTGGTGGGCCTCGGCCACGCGGCGGACACCGATGACGAGTGCGGCGTCGCGCAGGGAGAGCGACTCCCGCGCCGCCGTCTCGCTCACGTCGGCGAAGGCCGAGTGCATCCGGTCGGCGAGCCGGCTCTCGATCTCGTCGCCGGTCCACCGGTAGGCCTGGTTGGCCTGGGCCCACTCGAAGTACGACACCACCACGCCACCGGCGTTGGCAAGGATGTCCGGCACGACGACGACGCCGCGCTCGGCGAGGATCACGTCGGCCTCGCCCGTGGTGGGGCCGTTGGCACCCTCGACCACGAACCGTGCGCGCACCGCGTGGGCGGTGTCCGCGTCCAGGACGCCGTCGACAGCCGCCGGGACGAGCACGTCGACCTCGAGCGCGAGCAGCGTCGAGTTGTCGATCGGGTCCGCCTCCGGGAAGCCGACCACCGACCCGGTCTGGGCGACGTGGCGCATCAGGTGGTCGACGTCGAGCCCAGCGGGGTTGTGCAACCCACCGAACTGGTCGCTCACCGCGACGACCCGCGCGCCCTCCGTGGCGAAGATCTGCGCCGCGTGCGCCCCGACCTTGCCGAAACCCTGGATCGCGACGCTCGCACCCTCCAGCCGGTCACCCGCCCGCACCAGCGCCGCCCGGGTGACGTGCACGACGCCGCGCGAGGTCGCCGTCGTGCGCCCCAGCGAGCCGCCCAGGGGGATCGGCTTACCGGTGACCACAGCCGGGATGGTGTAGCCGTGACTCACCGAGTACGTGTCCAGGACCCACGCCATGGTCTGCTCGTCGGTACCCATGTCCGGGGCCATGATGTCCCGCTCGGGGCCGATCACCGGCATGATCTCGGTGGTGTACCGGCGGGTGACGCGCTCCAGCTCGGGCAGGGAGTAGCGGCTGGGGTCGATGCCCACCCCGCCCTTCGCCCCACCGTAGGGCAGGTCGACGACGGCGCACTTCCACGTCATGAGCATCGCCAGCGCGCGGACCTCGTCGACGTCGACGGCCTGGTGGAAACGCAGCCCGCCCTTGCCTGGCCCGCGAGAGACGTTGTGCTGGACCCGGTAGCCGTGGAACAGCTCGATCCGGTCGTCATCGCGACGCAGCGGGACGGCTACGTTCACCTCGCGCCGAGGTGTCGCGAGCATCTCGTGCAGCCCGTCGTCGTAGTCCAAGATCTTGACGGCTCCGGCGAGCTGGCTGAGGGCGTTGACCCAAGGCTGGGAGGCGGGGGACGCTGACATCGATGTCGCTCCTGGTGGTGGTCGTGGGTGCGTCGTTGAGGACAACCTACGGCCAGTGCCGGGGGAGCGCAGCGTCAGGAGGAGGTGCGCTCCACCAGGACGGGGGACAAGATGATGCGTCCGTCGGCCTCGATGATGGGCGCACCCTCACCGGTCGGCGCGACGAAGTCGTCCTTGTCGATGAAGCCGAGGATCGCGAGCAGCTCGTCGGTCGCGTAGCGTGCCATCCGCACGACCGGGTTGCTGATGGTCGTCAGCGCGGGGATCGCACCCTCGGCCACACCGAGGTCGTCATAGCCGATGACCGCGACGTCCTCGGGCACCGCCCGACCGTGCTTGGCGAGGACCCGCAGGACCCCCATGGCCATGAGGTCCGAGGCGGCGAAGACGGCGTCGATGGTCGGGTCGAGCTCGAGGATCGTCTCCATGGCCTGCCCTCCGGCGGCCGTGGTGAAGTCGCCTCGGGCGAGCGGGCCCTCTGCCATGCCGGCCGCGCTGAGCGCCTGGCGCCAGCCGGCCAGGCGGTCCTCGCCGGAGGTCATGTCCGAGGGGCCCGCGACGTGGGCGATGTTGGTACGGCCCTGGGCCAGCAGGTGGTTGGTGGCCAGCGCGCCGCCGGCCACGTTGTCCACGTCGACGAAACGCAGTCCCGGGAAGTCGCGGAACGGACGACCGACGAACACCGCGGGCAGGCGGGAGGCCTCGATGGCCCCTTCCAGGTCGTCGCGGCGGTGGTGGGAGACCACGATGGCTCCGTCGACGTGGCCGTTGCGCAGGTAGCGGGCGATGCGCCCGGACCCCTCGCCCGGCTGGGCGATGAGCAACACGAGCTGCAGGTCCCAGTCGCGCAGGGCCGAGTTGATGCCGCGCAGGGTCGCGGCGAAGAAGGGGTCGGAGAGGACTCGCTCGTCGGGCTCGGGAACCACGAGGGCGATCGAGTTGGTGCGGCGGGTGACCAAGGAGCGGGCCGCACGGTTGGGGATGTATCCGAGGCGGGCGATCGCGTCGTCGACGGCCTGCTGCGCCTCGGGGGAGACCCGCGAGCCGCCGTTGATCGCGCGCGAGGCGGTGGACCGCGACACGCCAGCGGCGAGCGCGACCTCTTCCAGCGTGGGGACTAGCTGGCTCATCTTGTCTCCTCTTAGCCGCTTCATCGCGGCTGACGACCTGTCGTGGTCATGGTCAGACGCGACAGGCAACGAGCTCGATGCGGATGGTGCGTTGCGGGGGCGGCCCGACGTCGAGACGTCGAGCCGGGCGCGGGCAGCGCTTGTGCGTGCAGGCAGACGCCATCGTAGAACGCGGGCGCATCGGGTGTGCACCGGGACGGTGCTGTCCGGGGCGCGGTCGCGGCCGCGCCCCGGACGATTCCCTCGAGACCGACCAGATCGTCGAGGAAGTGACACGGATGGTGCTGGTGATGCTGATGGTGCTGTGGGGCGGAGGGACTGGATCAGCCCTTGACCGCACCCGCCATGATGCCTGCGACGAGCTGACGTCCGGCGAAGGCGAAGACGGCGATCAGCGGCAGGGTGGACAGCAGCACGCCGGCCATCACGAGCGAGAAGTCCGTGAAGTACGTCGAGTTGAGCAGCTGCATGACCATCGGCAGGGTCGGGTTCTTGCTGCCGAGGATGATGAACGGCCAGAAGAAGGCCGTCCAGCTCCCGATGAAGGTGAACAGGGCCAGCATCGCCGCGGCCGGACGGGCCGCCGGCATCGCGACGTGCCAGAAGGTGCGGATCATCGACGCGCCGTCGACCCGTGCCGCCTCGATGAGCTCGTAGGGCAGCGCCCCCTCGAGGTACTGGGTCATCCAGAAGACACCGAAGGCGGTCACCATGCCGGGGACGATGACGGCGATGAGCTTGCCGGACCAGCCGATCTCCGACATGACGATGAACAGCGGGACGACGCCGAGCTGGGTCGGGATCGCCATCGTCGCGATGACGAAGACGAGCAGCGGACCACGGCCACGGAAGCGGAGCTTGGCGAAGGAGTATCCGGCCAGCGTCGAGAAGATGACCACCGTGAAGGACTGAACGACGGCGACCACGACAGAGTTGACGAAGCCCTTCATCAGCGGGATGTTCGAGTCGAACACCCGGCCGAAGTTGGTGAACAGGTTGCCCTCGGGAAGCAGCGCGGGAATCGGGTTGCGCACGATGGCCAGGTTGGTCGAGGACGCGAGCTGGATCACGTAGTACAGCGGGTAGATCGAGATGAGCAGCACGACCGACAGGATGGCGTAGGTGACCCACCCTGGTCGGCGGTCCGGGCCGCCGAGCTTGATCTTGCGGCGGCGGGCGGCGGAACGTGCGGCGCCCTTGCCTGCGGTCTGGGCGATGACGGGGATGGAGCTCATCGCGTCCTCCGGTTGGTTGAGTTGCGGGACTTGGGCTTCTTGGCCTTGGCAGGGCCCGAGGTGGCGATCTTCGTCGTGACGAGGAAGTTGATCATGCCGATGACGACGATGATGACGAAGAGCAGCAGTGCGACTGCCGAGGCTCGTCCGAAGCTCTTCTGCGGTCCCCAGCCGAGATCGAAGAGGTACATGGTCAAGGTCATCCACTGACGGCTCGAGCCGCCGTCGCCGGTCGTGTTGAACATGCGCGGCTCGTCGAAGATCTGCAGCCCGCCGATGGTGGAGGTGATGATGATGAAGATGAGCGTGGGCCGCAGCTGCGGGATGGTGATCGAGAAGAACTGGCGCAGGCGCCCCGCCCCGTCGATGATCGCGGCTTCGTAGAGCTCACGGGGGATGGCCTGCATGGCGGCCAGGAAGATCAGCGTGTTGTACCCGGTCCACCGGAAGTTGACCATCGTGGCGATCGCGAAGTGGCTGGGCAGCACGTCGACGTGCCAACGCACCGGATCGATGCCGATGTTGGTCAGGATCGCGTTGATGAGACCGGACTCGTCGGCGAAGAGCTTGCCGAAGATGAGGCCGACGGCGACCGGTGCCACGACGTAGGGCAGCAGCACGCCCATCCGCCAGAAGGTCTTGGCCCGCAGGTTCGCGGAGAGGATCGCGGCGAGGGTGATCGCCATGACCACCTGGGGGACAGCAGAGAGCAGGAAGATCGAGAACGTGTTGCGCAGGGCCTTCCAGAAGTGCGGCTGGTTCAGCACCTCGGTGAAGTTGTCCAGGCCGACGAAGTCACCCTTGCCCTTGAGCAGGCCCCACTCGAAGAGCGAGACGTAGCCGGTGTAGAGCAGCGGGAACAGCCCGGTGATCGCGAAGAGGATGAAGAACGGCGAGATGTAAAGGTACGGCGAGAGCTTCACATCCCACTTGCCACGCTTCTGGCTGAAGGCGACTCGGCGGGGGATTCGGCCTTCATCGCTTGATGGCTTTGGTGGGGACAAGACGGCCATGGGGTTCCTTCGGCGATGTGCGGACGGCTGGCGTGGACCGGCCAGGTCTGCACGGGGTGAGCAGGGTGGTGATGCGGCTGGGCGCCGCCGGAAGATTGTGCCTTCCGACGGCGCCCGGCGTTGTCATCCGGGCGGCGTCAACCGACCCGTAGCGTGTCTCAGAAGCCGAGCGAACCGAAGTTCGACAGGGCCTCGTCCCAGGAGGCAGCCGGGTCAGCACCGTCGATGTCGACGCGGTTGAGCGCGTCCATGACGATCGTCTGGATGTTGAAGTACTGCACGCCCTTGAACGGCGGGACATCGCTGATCTGGTTGGCGCGAGCGGCGAAGATCTGGCCGACCGGGGCGTTGTTGAAGAACTCGTTCGTGGCGTCCTTGACCTCAGCCAGCTCCTGCGCCTCGATCTGGCTCGGGAAGGTCCCGGCCTCGGCGAAGGCCTTGGCCTGCTGCTCAGGGGCGGTCAGCCAGGTGGCGAGCTTGATGGCCTCTTCGGTGTTCTTGCCGCTCGAGGGGACGGTCAGGAAGGCCCCGCCCCAGTTGCCACCGCCGCCGGGGAAGACGTCAGCGACGTCCCAGCCCGTGACACCCTCAGAGTTGCCGGCGATCGACGCGGTCATCCACGGCGGGCACGGCATCGTGGCGAAGGCGTTGTTCTGGAAGCCGGCCTCCCAGTCCTTCTCCCACATCTTCAGGCTTGCCGACAGGTCAGCGGACTCCGTGAGGATGGTGTCGTACATGCCCTTGACGACGGTGTTCTCCGCGAGGTCGGTGGGCTCGCCGGTGGCCGGGTCTTCGTAGGCTGCCTCGAGCTGGCCGATCTGGGCCTGCATGATGGCGACGGAGGAGTCGAACCAGGCGGCGTCAGAGTTCTCGACGAAGGTGTGACCGGCCGCGAAGTAGTCCTCCCACGTGGCGTCGGCGCCGCCGAGGAGCTCGGCGACAGCGGCGCGGTCGGAGGGCAGACCGGCTGCCTCGAAGAGGTCTGCGCGGTAGCAGATGGCCTCCGGGCCGATGTCCGTGCCGAGCCCGATGAGCTTGCCGTCGGCGGTGCCCTGGGCTTCCTTCCAGGCGAGGTAGCGACCCTCGACGTCGGGGCCCGCGAGGTCCTCGAAGCTGTCGGCGATCTCGGAGAGCTCGGGCATCCAGTCGACCTCGATGGCCTCGATGTCGGCCAGACCGTCGCCGCCGGCCGCAAGGCGGGTGGTGAGGTTCGTGCGCGCGTCGCCAGACTGTGCTGCGACGGTCTGCTCGACCTTGATGCCGGGGTTGGCGGCCTCGTACTCCTTCAGCAGCTCGGGGGTGTACCCGAACTGGTTGAAGGTGGCGACGGTCAGCGTGACGTTGCCCGAGGCGTCCTTGGACTCCTTCGTGCCGTTGCCACCTTCGCTGCTCGAGCAGGCAGAGAGGGTGAGGGCGAAGATCGACGCACCAGCAACCACTGCTGCCATGCGACGGGTACGGATGTTGCTGGTCATTCGAGGACTCCTTTGTCAACGGTGCGGCTGCATCGCCGCTCGTGTCAGTCGTGACAATCTCGAGCCACCCCGGAGGGAGCTGCTCGCACTGCGTGCTTGGCCACGCTCTCATCTGAAATCTGGGAGCGCTCCCATGCGTCATGGATGATCTTGGTGGGAGCGGTTCCACGTGTCAAGCGTGGTGTGGTCATTTCGTGATGGTCACGGGTGTGACTCTAGCGTTTATGCAGGTCAGAGCGTTGCCCGACGGATCCGGTATGCGAAATCGTTACGTAGCGCACCGGCAGGATGGACGCGATCAGTCCTCGCCGCGACGACTCGGGTCGGCCAGCCACACGGCCGCGTAGGCCGCTTCCTCGGTCAAGGCGCTGCGGATCGCGTCGGCGGCAGCCGTCTCGATGCTCGCCCCGAACAGGGGGATCGGTGACTTCACGTCACCGGTGTACGTCATGACGGAGCCCTCCGCGGTGGGGACCAGCCGGATCGATCCCGTCATCCGTACCGGCGCGCCGGTGATCTCCACCGACACGGTCCCGTGGCGTTCCCCCTGCGGTCCGTCCATCGGCTCCGCCCACGCCTCGGTCTGGCGGATCTCGAGCTCGGTGCCGACGAAGGAGCGCACCTGCGGCGGGATCTGGTCGCTGGCGATGGTGCGCCGCACCGAGGAGGTGAAGCTCCCGTCGGGCCCGGCCGTCACATCGACCTGCACCACGCGCGAGCCGACATGCTCGGCCTTGAGCCGGATGAACTCGACGTCGTTGACCAGCCGCACCACGGCATCTGTGGGCACGGTGAAGTGAAGGTCAATGCTCGCGCGCATCGGAGGTCTCCTTCGAGGGGGTCAGGGAGCCCTGAGCCTACCGAACGCAGTCCTCTCCCGTGGTCCGCGTAGGCTTCATCTGTGTCGACCATGAGCAACCTTGTGTCCAAGTACGGCCGGCTGGAGCCTGCCGACGCCGAATGGCTCCACCTCCTCATCGGTGACTGGCAGCTCATCTCCGACCTCGCCTTCGCCGACCTGGTGCTGTGGTTGCCCATGGACGACGGCGCCTTCGTCGCGGTGGCACAGTGCCGCCCGAGCACCGGCGCCACGGTGCACTATGACGACATCGTCGGCTCCTTCGCCCCGGAGGGACTGCTGCCCCAGCTCGAGCGGGCGCTCACCGAGGAGAGCACACAGCGCTCGCGCGAGCCGCGCTGGTTCGGGACGTACGCGGTGCGCGAGGAGACCGTGCCCGTGGTCCACGACGGCCGGGCGATCGCCGTCGTCGCGCGCCAGACGAACCTGGGCAGCGGGCGGACCCCGAGCCGCCTCGAGCTCAACTACGTCGAGGCCGCGGACGACCTCATGAACATGGTCGCGACCGGGGAGTTCCCCTCACCGGACGGCGCGACCGGACCGCGCCGCGGCGCGCCCCGCGTGGGCGACGGTCTCATCCGTCTCAACTCCGAGGGTGAGGTGCTCTACGCGAGTCCCAACGCGCTGAGCTGCTTCCACCGCCTGGGTGTCATCGGGGCCCTCGTCGGCGAGTCGCTCATCGAGGTCGCGACCGAGCTCATCGAGCACAAGGTGCCCGTCGATGAGTCGATGCCGCTGGTCATCATGGGACGCGCACCGTGGCGCACCGAGATCGACGCCAAGGGCGTGTGCCTGTCGATCCGCTCGGTGCCGCTCACCGAGCACGGCCGGCGCATCGGCGCAGTCCTCATGTGCCGCGACGTCTCCGAGCTGCGCCGCCGTGAGCGTGAGCTCATCACCAAGGACGCGACCATCCGCGAGATCCACCACCGCGTGAAGAACAACCTGCAGACGGTCGCCGCGCTGCTGCGGCTGCAGGCGCGCCGCATGACGGTGCCCGAGGCGAAGGAGGCGCTCGAGGAGGCCATGCGCCGCGTGTCGACCATCGCCCTCGTGCACGACAGCCTGTCCCAGACCCTCGACGAAGAGGTCGAGTTCGACACCATGGTGGGGCGCGCGCTGCGTCTCGCCGCCGACGTCGCCTCCGCCGGGGTCAGCGTGCGGACGGTGCAGAGCGGGTCCTTCGGGCTTGTGCCGGCCCAGGACGCGACGGCGCTCGCTCTGGTGCTCACCGAGCTGGTGACCAACGCCGTCGAGCACGGCCTGTCGACGTCGGGCGGTGGGACCGTGGAGATCCACGCCCAGCGCGACGGCACGCACCTCACGGTGACCGTGGCCGACGACGGCGTGGGCATGAGCGAGGGCAAGGGGCCCTCCGGCGGCCTGGGGACGCAGATCGTGCGGACGCTCGTGACGAACGAGCTTCAGGGAGACATCGTCTGGGACGCGCGGCCCGACGGCGGCACCATCGTGACCGTCTCCGTCACCCTGCGAGGCATCACCTCCTGACCTACGGGCGACTGGGCAGACGACCGGTCGCGCGGCCGGACACGAAAGAGCCCGGCTCCCTGAGGGGCCGGGCTCTTGGGTCGCGCGGGGCGCGGTGTCTCGTCTGTGTCAGCTTGCGCGACGGGCGCGAGCGGTGCGGCGCTTGAGCGCACGACGCTCGTCCTCGGACAGACCGCCCCAGACTCCAGCATCCTGGCCGGACTCGATGGCCCACTTGAGGCACGTGTCCACGACCTCGCAGCGACGGCAGACAGCCTTCGCCTCGTCGATCTGGAGAATGGCCGGTCCGGTGTTACCGATCGGGAAGAACAGTTCGGGGTCTTCGTCGAGACAGGCTGCGCGGTGACGCCAATCCATGGGATCTCCTAGGCAGGGGAGAGTCAGCCCTGTGAAGGGAAGCTGGCTCGTGAGGGGGGGGTAACTGCTGGTAACTAGTTCACACCTCAATCAGCTGCGGCACAAGGGTTACGAGAAGGTTTCTATTCTGTGACGAGTGAGGTCTTGATCACATTTTTGGTCTCGGCTGCTGTCGGGATGGGTTATAAGCACGTCGACCCGCTGCGCGTCAAGGGCCGAATGGTGCCAATAGCGTGCGGAAGGTAGAAGATTCAACTTCTTGACTCGTGTGCCGGGCTCGGTGGGGCGTCGACTGGCGTCCTCCGGCGCTGTCGTGGTCCGCTAGTCTCAGAGTTACCTATGGCTAGCAACGATCACGAACCCTCCGCGACGCCGAGCGCACCGGTCACCGGGCGTGCCAGGCAGTGGGTCGCCCGGCCCAAGCCCCGCGCCGTCTGGGTCACCCTGTCCGCACTGGCGATCGAAGGTCTTGTCCTCGTCGTCTGCGCCGTCGTCGGTCTTGTCGACCTGGCCGGTCCGGACCGTGTGGTGTCGGTCGGCATCGCCCTGGTGATCTCCGCGGCGCTCGGTGCCTGGCTCCTGATCGCCTGCGCGATCGGCCTCGGGGCTGGGCGCACGTGGGTCCGCGGGCCTGCCATCACCGTCCAGGTGCTCACCGCCCTCGTCGGCGCGAGCCTGCTGCAGGGCGGGGCGACGGCCCTCGGTGCTGTGCTCCTCCTCGTCGGCGGGGCCACCCTCGTCGGTCTGCTCAGCCCGCCAGTGTCACGCTTCACCGGACGCACGACCTACTCCTTCCACCAGGACTGATCCTCCGGGTCCCATCAGGGCTGACCGTCGGGTCGGGCTTGAGGCTCCTGCGACCTGAGCCGGCCAGCACCACGATCTACCCGGTGACCTGGACGAAGGTCGACGACGAACCGTCCACGAGGACCCCGCGGCCGGGATGGTGGACCCCCGGCTCGACATGCCAGGCGAGGTCTGTCCCGAAGACCTCCGAGCTTCCCGGGGTGGCGGGTGAGAGCACCACGCCGAATCGCGCCGCGCGCAGCTCGGCCAGCGCGCCTCGAAAGGCCCCGGCGGCCGCGACAGTCGTGCTCGATGCCAGGACCGTGACGCGGGCGGCGCCGCTGTCCTCGACCATCATCCACAAGGCCTCCGCCGCGCCAGGGCACGAGAGCGCGAAGGCGTCGAGGTCGTCGATGACCAGCCGCTGCGTCGCCGCCGGATGGGAGCGCAGCCGGTCGGTCACCTCCGCCACGAAGCGCTCCGCCGCGGTTGGGGAGAGTCTCTCCAGCGTGGGAACGTCGCCCAGGGCGCGCGCGCCGGCGGCCAGGCGCGGGTCACGACTGACGACGCCGAGGACCGTCACGCCGGCCCCGGCCCCGGCCCCGGCACCGATGCCCGCCGACCCGCTCGATGGAGCGAGCAGATGGTCGAGGGTCCTGCTCCGCCCGGAGCCGTGCGGGCCGCAGACCAGCAGGCTCCTGTCACCACGGACCCAGACCGGCCCGGCGTCGTCTCCGCCGCGGCCGAGCAGTACCAGCCCGGGACCGGGCGCGCGGAGCCTGCTGGGCTGACCAGGGAAGGGGACCTCCTCGATCCGGACCGACAGGTCGCCGGGGTGATCGGTGGACCGTGAGGGCTGGCGAACGGTCGTCACGATCTCCGCGCGCGCAACCTGGCACAGCACCGGCTCCTCTCCAGTCACGAGCACGGCGCGTCCGGGCGACCCACCCAGGCCAGCCAGCGACGCGGGGATGCCGAGGTAGGTGTCGTCGTGCTTGTCGCGGCCGGCGAGGGTGAGGCGGTGGCGGACGAGCGCGGCGAGGGTCGACGACGGCAGCACCGCACCAGCGAGTGCGAAGACGACGCCGCAGGCCGGTCCTTCACGCAGCGCCGCAAGGAACAGGTCGACCCCGTCTCCGCGATGCAGCCCACCGAGCGCGGACAGCAGATCCTCCACCCCGTCGACGAGGACGAGGTGACGCGCCCGGTCGTCGGTCATCACGGCCCGAGCGCCCTGGACGACGGGTGCGGTGAGCACCCTCAGCAACCGGGCGACCCGGCGCGGGTCGGTGCGGGGGACCCGGGTGCCGACCTGCGGGTCACCCGGGTCGAACCCGGCCGTCAGGTCTGGTGGGCCCATCAGGTGCACGGTGAGGTCCGTGGAGAGCGCCGCCCGGGCCAGGGTGCGCAGCGCGGTCGTCCGGCCCGAGCCCGCGCGTCCGAGGATGAGCAGGTGCCCGTCGGATAGTGGCCAGCCCACGGGACGGTGCCGCTGCTCGCGTGGATGGTCCGCCAGCCCGAACAGCAGCGTGGTCGGTCCGGGGGCGGTCGCACCAAGCTCCTCCCACCGCAGGTCTGTGGGCAGCGGAGGGGACCACGGCACCCGCGGTCGCCCGATCCCGAGACTGGCCGCCAGGGACACCGCGCTCGCCACCAGGGCACCCGCCGGATCGAGGTGCTGCGCATCGCCGTCGACCGGACCCATGCCGCCGACGCCGTCGTCGCCGTCATCGCCGCAGGCTCTGTCGACCGATGCCGCGCCGGGCTGGCCCGCGAGCGTCGACGGGGCGGTCAGCGACCGTGCCGGCACAGGCCCCACCCGCAGATCAGGGGTCTGCGGATGGTCTGGGCTGTGCCACACACCGGGACCGTCGAGCGCGGGCTGACCGGCGGCGAGGTAGGTCTGCAGCAGCTCGGGGGCGCCTGAGCCGCGCCGGATCACCGCCCGCCCCGGTCGGTCGCCGGGGATGTCCGCGGCGTCGGGGGCGTCGATGACGTCGCGGGAGTCGGCCGGGCTGGAGACCCGCAGGGCGATGCGCAGCGAGATGTTCGCGCGCATGTCCGCGGTGATCGCGCCACCTGGTCGTTGGGTGGCCAGCACCAGGTGGATACCGAGAGAACGTCCCTGGGCGGCGATCCGGACCAGGCCCGGGATGAAGTCGGGGTGGTCCTCCGCCATGGCACGGAACTCGTCGACGACGATGAGCAGTCTCGGCAGCGGTTCACCACCACCACTACCGCCACCACCACTACCGCCCCCACCACTACCGCCCCCACCACTACCGCCATCCCCGCTCCCACCGGGCCCACCGCCACGACCACCGCCGCGAGGGCCGGTGCGCTGGGCGCGGTATGCCGCGAGGTCGGTGGCATCGACCTCGGCGAACAGGCGCTCGCGGCGGCGCAGCTCGGCCCTCAGCCCGGTCAGCGCGCGCTCCGCCGCGCCGGGGTCGAGGTCTGTCACCTGGCCTACGACGTGCGGCAGGTGGGCGCACACCCCGAAGCTCGCCCCACCCTTGTAGTCCACCAGCGCCACGGCGAGCTCGTCAGGAGAGTAGGCGAGGGCCAGGGTGAGGATGAGGGTCTGCAGCAGCTCCGACTTCCCCGACCCGGTGGTCCCGGCGACGAGGGCGTGGGGCCCGTCGCGGAGCAGGTCGATGCTCACCGTCCTCCTACCGGGGCCAACACCGATCCGCGCCTCGAGATGCTCCCTGCCTCCGCCCGTCTCGCCCGGCCGCCGTCCCGTGGCGACAGGTCCCTGCCCGTTGTCCCGCCACCGGCGTGCCACGTCGTCGATCCCGGGCACGTCGACGAGGGACGCATGTCGAGGAAGGTGAGCGGGGTCGGTGACACCGAGGGCAGACGACTCGGACGAGCGGGACGAGAGATGTGTGGCCCCCGGTCCGGCGCCGGCCAGACCCCAGCCACGGTTCCCGACTCTGGGGCCGTGGCCGTCATAGGACAGCGGAGGCCACCGACCGCGATGGTGCAGGGCCGCGACCCGGCGGGCGTAGGCCTCGGCCCAGTCGGCGTGCACGCCGTCGACGGGTGTGGTCTCGTCTGCGGTGCCCGGCGCGGACCAGAGGACCCGAGGGCCTCCAGCCCTGGCGTCGGACTGGATGTGCGCTCGGGCGGAGCACCAGGACGGGACCGCCGCGACGTCGTCGACGACGAGGATCAGCGCGGCCAGCGCTGCCTGCCCAGGGTGCCCTGTGTGCAAGCCGCCCAACCGGGCGGCCAGCTCGGGGAGGTCACCGCGGTCCACGACAAGCAGCCGGCCAGGTCCAGACGCCAGATCGAGGTGCGTGAGGACGCTCGGGGCGAGGACGCCGGCTCCCGGGAGCCAGCGCACCCAGGACCACGCCGCGCGGCGGCCTGGGTCGCACAGCACCGTCACGCTCTGCCCGCGTCCGGTCGCGTGCACGGAGAGGACCATCCGCGCCACGAGCGCCGACGCCGGCCCGCGAGGACCGATGACCGCCAGGCCGTCCGAGAGCTCGCCCGGTCGCCCGCCGGGCAGGTCGCCTTGCCGGCCGCCGGTCCCGAGGTGGGCGGACCGGTCCGGGACGGACACCGGACCGGCGCCGAGTCCGGTGCTCGCCGAGGGGCTGGGCGGGAGGCTGGGCAGCGCCGCGCAGGCGGCGGCTGCGGTGAGCAGGTCAGCCGCCGGGACCCCGGCACGCAGGGCGGCCCGTCCCCACGGGCTGTCCCAGGACCGGCGGAGGGCGGAGACAGGGGAGTGCTGGTCGCTGGCGTGACGGCGCCGCGCCAGGACCGGTCCGAGGAGCATCAGCGGGGCGGTGAGCGCCATGATCGCGAAGAGCGGGTTGCGCAGGACCACCGCCAGGGTGATCGACACGATCGCGGGGACGAGGGCTGCCAGGAGCATTCCGGCGGACGGACGGGTGCTGTCGGTCGAGGGCCGCCCAGCCGGGGAGTCGAGGGCTGCGAGCATCGCGGAGCAGGTCCACTCCGCCAGGACGGGCCGTTCGCGCAGCTCGACGGTGACGGGCGAGTCAGCGTGGTGGGTGCGGTCTTCGACCGTGAGCAGGTGCCCTGTCCTCCACCGCTGCCACGGAAGCCACGGAAGCCACGGAAGCCACGACAGGCGCCGCCACGGAGCAGGTCGAGAAGGTCGCACAGGAGTTGAGCCATGCCCCCACGTCCCGCGGCGGTGCAGGCGGCTTGCTGCGCGTCCGTCCGGGGCCGTCAGGCTCACCCGCGCGCCGTCCCCGCGCACCCCGACGCGGATGCTGCCGTGGCGACCCGGGCGCACCCGGACCCGGACGCTGGCCACGCCGGGCGGTGTGACCGGCGCCCCGACATCGAGCGGGATCAGGTCGCCCGCGCCCGGTCCGGTGAGCACGGCGAGGTGGACGGGCGCAGCGAGGGCGAGCTCCGGCGTCGGGCACGGGCCGGGGGAGGTGCGCAGGGTCGCTCCCGCCAGGAGCGGGGGCTGTCCGACGACGTGGTGGTCGTCGAGGCGGCGGTCGTCGACGTAGAGCGGGGAGCGGGCGAGCTCCGGGCGCCCCGTGCACGCGGCGAGCTCAGCACGCAGCTCTCCGAGCGGGCGCGCATGCGCCAGATGGACGTGCTGCCCGGGGTGCATGGTCACGGGAACACCGTCCTGCGCAGGTCCGAGGGGCGCAGGTCCGAGGTGCGCAGGTGCCAGGCGCGACGGCGGATGAGAGGCCGCAGGGACGGCGGGGTCAGGAGTCGCGGGCTGGGCCGATTGCGGGCTAGGCAGTGGGCCGGGCAAGAGTGATCGCACGCTGCGATCGTGCCCGCATCGAGCCGCACAGACAGCGGGGCCTGTGGTCCGTCGGGGACATCCCGACGATCCACAGGCCCCGTGCCTGCGCCTTCTGGGCTACTCGACCGCGAGCGCCTCGACCGGTGAGGTCCGGGCCGCGCTGCGGGCCGGGAGCACCGAGGCGAGCAGGCCTGCCACCACAGCGATCGCCACGACGAGGGTGACGTCACGCCACGGGACGGTCAGGCTGACATCGGCGAAGGTGCTCAGGACGATCATCGACCCGACCCACCCGTAGATCAGGCCGAGCACCACCCCGAGCACCGCACCCACACCGGCGATGAGGGTGCCCTCGATCGCCAGGGTGGCGCGCAGCTGACGCCGGCTCAGACCGATGGCCCGCAGGGTCGCCGACTCGCGACGGCGCTCCAGCACCGACAGGGAGAGCGTGTTTGCCACCCCGATGAGCGCGATGATCACGGCGATGCCGAGCAGCCCGACGATGATCGCGAGGAAGGTGTTGATGAGATCCTCCATCTCGGCCCGCTGCAAGGCCTGCCCGACCAGCGCCACCGGTGTCTCGGCCACGACGCCCTGGATGTCGGAGGCCGTCGCTGACGCGTCGGCGGAGTCAGTGAGCTTCAACCATGCGCCGTTGACGCTGGCGGCGGCGTCGAGCTGATCGCCCACGACAGGGCTCGCCACGATGGAGATGGTGCCGACCTGCGTCACCGTCACTCCCACCGTCACCGTCCCGTCCGGGCCGCGCAGCTCCAGCGTGGACTCGGAGTCGAGGTTGTAGTTGCTGGCGGTGAAGCGGTCGACGGCCACGGTCGTGTCGTCAAGACCGGCGAAGAGCCCGTCCACGTTGACCGACTCGGCAGCCTTGGCCGGGTCGACGATGGTGAGCTCGTTGTCCTCGCTGACCGTGCCGTCCGGCCAGGTGATGGACACAGGCGCCGTGGTCACCTCTGCCAGGACGGCGACGCCAGAGATGTCAGACAGCTCCCCGAGGATGGTGGGGCTCAGGACCGACGGGGCTGAGGAGCCGTCTCCAGGGTCGGAGGTCATCCCCGCACCCTCGATCGCGAAGTCGAAGGGATACTCCTGGTCGAGGGTTCCGTCGAGGGAGGTGCGGGCCGTGGCGGCGCCCACGGACATCATCGCCACCAGCGTGACGCCGATGAGCAGCGCGGTGCTGGTCGCTGCGGTGCGGCGCGGGTTGCGCAGCGTGTTGGCGGCCGCGAGCTGAGCGCTCGCGCCGGAACGGTTGAGCAGGCGGGCGACCCACGAGACGATCGCGGGGACCCAGAAGACCGCCCCCAGCAGCACGCCCACGAAGGAGGCAGCCCCGCCGACCATGCCGGCCAGCAACCCCAGCTCGACCGAGACGTCCGTCGCGAGCGGGAGGCCGGCCACCATGAGCGCACCTCCGCCCAGGACCAGGAGCAGCGAGAAGACCAGGCGGACTCTGCTCGTTCGCGTCGAGACCTTCTCCAGCTCGGCCGGGCGCAGCGCGGCGAGTGGCGCGACCCTCGTGGCAGCGCGTGCGGGGACGAGGCTGGCCAGCACGGTCACCAGGGTGCCCACCACGAGCGGCCACACCACGGAGCCGACGGTCACGGTGATCGTCTGCGGGATGGGCACGTCGAGATCGAATCGCTGCAGGATCAGCACCGTGGCCTGGACCAGCAGCGCTCCCGTCGCGAAGCCGATCGCAGAGGAGACCAGCCCGAGCAACGACGCCTCGAGCAGCACCGAGGAGCGGAGCTGCCGCTTGCTCGCACCGACGCAGCGCAGCAGGGCGAGGGTGCGGGTGCGCTGGGCGACGATCACCTGGAAGGTGTTGGAGATCACCAGCGCCGCGACGAGCAGCGCGACCGCTGCGAAGGCCAGGATCGTCATGGTGAAGACGTCCTGTCCGTTGGTGACCGCCGCGACGGACGCGAGCGCAGCCTCGTCCTTGGTCATCACGGTGAACCCGGGCGTGCCGAGGGCCTGCAGCTCGCTGCGTGCCGTCTCGATCGCCGTGCCGGGAGCCAGCATGACGGTCGCCTCGCGGAACGTTGCTCCCCACCCGGCCTCCATCCGGGTAGCGACGGAGTCCTGGGAGACGAGTCCGGCGCCTCCGGTCATGGAGAACGCGCCGTCAGGGTCGTCCACCAGACCGACGACGACGAGCGACTGGTTGGTGGTCGACCACTCCTCCTCGCCGTTCTCCCCGGTGGTGAGGGTGTCCACGGCCTCGGTGACCGTGCCACCGAGGCTGACGCCCAGGCGCTCGGCGACGTCGGCGGGCAGTGCGATCTCCTCCGGCGTCTCAGGCAGCGAGCCGCCAGTGAGCTCGAGGGGCTGCAGGGACGGGTCGCTGCCCACCCCGATCACTGGCACGTAGGAGGACTTCGAGCCGACGTTGAGCATCGCTGAGATGGTGAGCACCGGGTCGGCGGCCTGCACACCCTCGACCGACCTGATCGTGTCGAGGTCAGCCGTCTCGAGCTCGGCGGCGTAGGCGGGGACCCCGGGCTCCGGGGTGGCCTGCACGATGAGTGACGCGTCGGCGTAGCTGGCGGCGATCGAGTCGTAGCTGGACCGCTTGAGCACCTCCCCGGCGAGCAGGGTCGCGGCGACAAAGGCCGTGCCGATGACGATGGCGATGCCCGCGGCCGTCAACCGGCCCAGGCTCCGTCGCATCTGGGCGAGGGTGAGGGTGAACATCAGGCGCTCACCTGCGCACCGGTGTCTGCGGTGGTCTCGAAGGTGCGCAGCGCGTCCAGCCCGGCCAGGACGGACTCCGGGGTCGGGTTGGCGATGTCCCCGGCGATCCGGCCGTCGGCGATGAGCACCACGCGGTCGGCGTAGGCGGCGGCGGCCGGGTCGTGGGTGACCATGATGATGGTGCGCCCCAGCTCGCGGACCGAGCGGCGCAGGAAGCTGAGCACCTCGGCGCCGGAGCGGGAGTCCAGGTTCCCGGTGGGCTCGTCAGCGAAGACGACCTCGGGGCGGGCGATGAGCGCCCGGGCGATGGCCACGCGCTGCTGCTGCCCGCCGGACAGCTCCGCGGGGCGGTGGGAGAGGCGCTCGCTCAGCCCGAGGGTGGTGACCAGGGTGGCCAGCCAGTCCTTCGTGGCCGCGTCGAGCTTGGCCCCGGCCAGCGTGAGCGGCAGCGTGATGTTCTGCTCGGCGGTGAACATCGGCAGCAGGTTGAAGGACTGGAAGACGAAGCCGACCCGGTCCCGGCGCAGGGCGGTCAGCTGGTTGTCGTCAAGCCGCGTGACGTCGGTGCCACCGATGAAGGCCTGGCCCGAGGATGCCGTGTCCAGGCCGGCGAGCAGGTGCATGAGCGTCGACTTGCCTGAGCCGGAGGGGCCCATGATGGCGGTGAACTGACCCGCAGCGAAGTCCACGTCGACGCCGTCGAGCGCCTTGACCGTGCCCTCGCCGCGACCGTAGAGCTTGGTGAGGGCGCGGGCCCGGACGGCTGGCAGTGCGGTCTCGGGTGCGGGCGACGGTGTGTGATGCGCGGCGGTGTCCACGGAGGTCTCCAAACGGCGGGTCGAGCGACGGGAACGAGCGAGGTTGTGGTCGCCGAGGCCTGGGGTGACCCAGGTCCTCGGCGCACCGCCTACGCTATCGACGCGACCTCGCCGCCAGCGTCGGGCTGGGGGAGGGTTGTGCTGGTGGCAGATGTCATCCTGCAGGGGGACACCGCCGGTCACGGGTCATTCGCCAGGACGGATGAGCCCGGTCTCGTAGGCGGTGACGACAGCCTGCACCCGGTCACGGGCGCCGAGCTTGGCGAGGATCCGTCCGACGTGCGTCTTCACCGTCGCCTCGGCGACAAAGAGGTCGCTCGCGATCTCCTGGTTGGACCGACCACGCGCCATGGCCATGAGCACCTCGCGCTCGCGGTCGGTCAACGAGCTGATCGCGGAGGCCTGGGCGGACTCGACGAGCTGCTCCTGAGGGAGCGGGGTGATGAGCCGGTCGAGCAGGCGCCGGGTGGTGGAGGGCGCGATGACCGCGTCGCCGGAGTGCACGGTGCGGATCGCGGCGAGCATCTCCTCAGGAGGGGCATCCTTGAGCAGGAAGCCGCTCGCCCCGGCGCGGATCGCCTCGAGGGCGTACTCGTCGAGGTCGAAGGTGGTCAGCACGATGATCCGGGGCACGGTCGCGGTCCCCGCCGCGGACCACACCTCGGTGAGCTGGGCCGTGGCCGCCAGGCCGTCCAGGTTCGGCATCCGCACGTCCATGAGCACGACGTCGACCTCGTGGTCGGTGAGCAGGCGCACCGCCTGGGCGCCGTCGCCGGCCTCGAGCACGACGGTGAGGTCGGGCTGGGAGTCGATGACCATCCGGAACCCGGCCCGCAGCAGCTGCTGGTCGTCGACGATGGCGACCCGGATGGGCGGGGTGGACACGGGCTCGAGGTACATGGTCGTGACGGCTCCTTGGGTGAGGGCGGGTGTGCGGCGTCGGTCGCGGGGCCGGTCAGGGACCGGTGCGCTGCGCGGGAAGCGGCAGGTCAAGCATCACACGGAAGCCGCCGCCGGGACGGGGGCCGGAGACGATGGTGCCGCCGAACATCGCGGCGCGCTCGCGCATGCCCAGCAGCCCGTGCCCGCCGCCGTCGGAGCCCGCCGAGGCGCCGCGTCCGTCGTCGTCCACCTGGAGCTGGACGCTGTTGGCGCCCCAGCCGAGCACGACGGTGACGGTCGGGTCCGGGCCGGCGTGCTTGAGGATGTTGGTGAGCGCCTCCTGGCAGATCCGGTACAGGGTCAGGCCGGTGCCTGGGGGAAGGGTCCGGGCCACGCCCATCCGCACGAGGGAGACCCGCAGCCCCGAGGCGCGGACCTGGCTGACGAGCGTCTCGATGTCCGACGCCGCGGGCTGGGGAGTGAGATCGGCTGACGGCGCGCGGGGGTCCGTGGGCGAGCCGGTGGGGTCGTTGCGCAGCACCCCGAGCAGACGTCGCATGTCCGCCAGCGCCGCGCGGCCGGTCTCGGCGATGGTGCCCAGGGTGCGGGCCGCGGCGTCGGGATCGGTCGCGGCCATGTACCGGCCGCCGTCGGCCTGGGCGATCATCACCGAGAGGGAGTGCGCGACGATGTCGTGCATCTCGCGGGCGATGCGCGCCCGCTCGGCGGCGGTGGCCAGCTGCACCTGCTGGTCGCGCTCGATCTCCAGGCGCAGCGCACGGTCCCGCAGGGCCCCGATGGTGTCCCGGCGGGCGCGGCGCACCAGGCCGAAGGCCCAGGTGGCCAGGAACATGGATCCGGCGACCGTGGTCGTGGCCATGATCGCGATGATCATGTCGGTGTCCTGGCCGATGAGCGCCCCGAGGATGAAGCACCCGACCGCGCTCGAGGCGATGGCGACGCGGTGCGCCCACCGCGGGCCGTAGACCGTCACCGAGAACAAGGAGACGAGGACGAAGAGGTCCGCCGGGAAGACCATCGGGATGCCGAGCACCACCATGTGGACCAGCGCGACGCTGTACACCAGGACCGCGGAGAGCACCGGGTGGGTGCGGCGCAGGGCGAGCGGGGCGATGAGGGCGAAGGCGACCAGGGCGTGGAGCTCGCTCGAGCTCCCGCTGACCGTGTCGAAGCCGGAGGCGGTCAGCGCGGAGGAGGCGGGGACGACGACGACGAGCAGGGCTGCGGTGACGAGGAGGTCGACGGCGCCGCGGTGGGAGTCGGACCATCGCGCGTAGCGGTCGTACCAGTTCATGGCGCCCAGCCTAGGCATGGTCGCCGTCCGGCGGCGTCAACCTGTGGGGGGAGAGGCGACCGACGGGGGTCCGCCTCAGGTCGGCGGCCGTTTTGCGCCTTTTCTCACGCCCCGGGAATGTGTGACGAGGTAGGCACGCTGCTCGATGGGTCTCACGGCTCTGTCATGACCTAGCATGGGCGAATGACCCACGTACTTCTGGCAGAAGACGACCCGGCAATTGCCGAACCTTTGGCGCGCGCGCTCTCCCGTGAGGGTTACAACGTCGTTGTGCAAGGAACTGGTCAAGGCGCGATCGACAACGCGTCTGTCGCCGATCTCATCGTCCTGGACCTCGGTCTGCCGGACATGGACGGCCTCGAGGTGGCGCGGGCGATCCGCAGCCTGGGGCTGACCACCCCGGTCCTCGTCCTCACCGCTCGTGCCGACGAGGTGGACCTCGTCGTCGGGCTGGACGCCGGGGCCGACGACTACGTGACCAAGCCCTTCCGGCTCGCCGAGCTGCTCGCCCGGGTGCGCGCGCTGCTGCGTCGCACCCACGGCGACCCCGCCGACGTCGAGGAGCTCCAGGCGCAGGACGTCAAGGTTGACGTCGCGGCCCACCGTGCCTTCCAGGGCGAGCGTGAGCTGCACCTGACGACCAAGGAGTTCGAGCTTCTGCGCGTCCTGGTCCAGGGCGCCGGCACCGTCGTCGTGCGCGACACCCTCATGCGTGAGGTCTGGGGGTCGGAGCCCATCGGCTCCACCAAGACCCTCGACATGCACGTGTCGTGGCTGCGCCGCAAGCTCGGCGACGACGCCAACTCCCCGCGCTACATCACCACCGTGCGGGGCCTCGGCTTCCGTTTCGAGTCCGGCGAGAACTGACAGAGCTCCGGGTGCCCCGCTGGGGACCGCCCGGTAGGGAGCACTAGAGCATGCGCCGTCGAGTACTGCTTGCCACCGTCTCCGCGGTGGCTGTGGCCGTCATCCTCCTGGGGTTGCCGCTGGCGATCCTCGGTGCCTCGTTGGTCCGCGACAACGAGGTGCGCGACCTGCAGTCACGCACCTCCGAGCTGGGCCGGGCGGTGGAAGGGCGGATCGCTCGCGGTGAGGCGATCGACGAGACCTTCCTCAACCGGTACGTCGGCGGGGAGAACGGTCGGATCGGCGCCTACATCGTCGTGGTCAGCCCCGACGGCACGACGGCCACTGCCGGCGAGCCGATCTCCGGCCGGGTGGTGGAACGCCCGATCCGCACCCAGTCCAACGCGACGATCCAGATCGCCGTCTCCTACTGGGACATCTACCTGCGCAGCGCGCAGGTCGTGGTGCTCGTCGTCGCCGCGGCCGTGGTGGCCTTCGGAGCAGGCATCGTCATGGCCGTGTGGCAGGCCAACCGTCTCTCCGCCCCGCTCGTCTACCTCGCGGCCTCGGCCGAGCAGCTCGGCTCGGGGCAGGTGCGCCCGCGCATCGAACCCTCCGGTGTCGAGGAGATCGACCTGGTGGCCGCCGAGCTGGCCCGCAGCTCCGACCGGATGGCCGGTCGGTTGGCTGCCGAGCGCCAGTTCGCCTCCGACGCCTCCCACCAGCTGCGCACCCCGCTGACCGCCCTGTCCATGCGCCTGGAAGAGATCTCCTTGGCTGCCGGGGACAACGAGGAGGTCCAGGAAGAGGCACGGATCTCCCTCGAGCAGGTCGAACGCCTGGTCCAGGTGGTCGACGACCTGCTCTCACGCTCACGCACCTCCGGTGGGACCACCGAGGCCGTGCACCTCATCGACGTGGTGCAGCAGCAGGAGGAGGAGTGGGCTCCTACCTTCCTCAAGCACGGTCGCACGCTCGTCGTCGACGTCTCCCCGGACGTCCACGTGCTCGCCACCCCGGGCGCTCTCGCCCAGGTGCTGGCCACCCTCATCGAGAACTCCCTCAAGCACGGCGCCGGCACCACGACGGTGCGCGCCAAGCCCTCGGGGCCGAGCGGGGCGATGGCCGTCCAGGTCTCGGACGAAGGGCCCGGCGTGCCGGACGACCTGGCCCCGCGGATCTTCGAGCGGGAGGTCACCTCGGGCAAGGGGACCGGGCTGGGCCTTGCCCTTGCCCGCGACCTCGTGGCAGCCGACGGCGGCCGTCTGGAGCTCTCGCAGCGTCGCCCGCCGGTGTTCTCGGTGTTCCTGTCTGGCGTGCCGCGGAC
Organism: Sanguibacter suarezii NBRC 16159; assembly: GCF_001552735.1. GTDB lineage: Bacteria > Actinomycetota > Actinomycetes > Actinomycetales > Cellulomonadaceae > Sanguibacter > Sanguibacter suarezii. The sequence continues at coordinate 118,169 of NZ_BCRT01000021.1, read as the reverse complement.
CATGGACCCCGAGCTCGTGCTGCCTCACGGCACCACGATCTCGAGCCGCTCGAAGCGTCGCCGGAGCTGGTAGACGGTCGCCTGCGCCTCAGCGGCGCGGCGCGGTGCTGGTGTCGCTGTGCGCCGCGGCGTCGGGCGTGGCGGTGAAGACCCACGTGCGGTAGGCGACGTAGCGGAAGACCATGCCGAGGACCAGCCCGACGCCGTTCGCGGAGATGTTGTCCGCCAGCGGGGAGCGCAGGTCCAGGACGTAGTGGGAGAAGGCCAGACAGCCGATCGCGATGGCCATCCCGCCGATGTTCACCACCACGAAGCCGGCGAACTCGCGCAGCTGGGTGTCGGTGCGCCGGTCGGAGAAGGTCCAGAACCGGTTGCCCAGCCACGCGACCACGGTCGCCACGGCGACCGAGATGATCTTGGCCGTGATGGGCTTGTCCTCGAGCACCTCGCCCGGACCGAAGCGCAAGAGGTTGAACAGCCCCGTGTCGACGACGAATGCCACGCCGCCCACCGCGCCGAAACGCATGAGCTCGCGGATCCGAGCGAGGACAGCGGCGCGGCGACCGGGCGCCGGAGCGTCGTGGGCGGCCACGGAGGAGCGGCCTCGGATGGTCATGGTCGAAGATTATCGCGGATGACCACGGTCGGTGTTCGTGCTGGTCTCGACTAGGCTGGCTCACTGTGGCAGCTCCAGTGATTGCAGTAGTAGGTGGCGGGCAGCTCGCCCGGATGATGGCCCCCGCAGCGGCCGAGCTCGGCGTGCACCTGCGCGTCCTGGTCGAGGCGGCGGACTCCTCGGCGGGGCAGGTGGTCGTCGACTCACCGGTCGGCGCGGCCTCCGACGAGCAGGCGCTCCGTGCCCTCGTGACGGGTGCCGACGTGCTGACCTTCGAGCACGAGCACGTGCCCAACGACCTGCTCCACGAGCTCGTCGCCGCGGGTGTCCCCGTGCACCCCGGCCCCCACGCCCTCGTCCAGGCCCAGGACAAGATCGTCATGCGACGCCGGCTCACCGAGCTCGGAGCCCCATGCCCGCGCTGGGCCGAACTCTCTCGCGACGAGCCCACCGCCCGCGCCCAGCTCGCCGACTTCCTCACTGCCAGCCCCGGCGGTGAGGCAGTGGTCAAGACCTCCCGCGGCGGCTACGACGGCAAGGGCGTGCGCGTGGTGACGTCTCCCGACGACGTCGCCGACTGGTTCTCCGGCGTGACCTCCGGCGGCCCGACCCTCCTCGTGGAGGAGAAGGTCCCCTTCACCCGCGAGCTCGCCGTCCTCGTGGCGCGTCGCCGGAGCGGGGAGGTCCGCACCTGGCCCGTCGTGGAGTCCGTCCAGCGCGACGGCGTCTGCTCCGAGGTGGTGGCCCCCGCCCCGGACCTCACCGAGGCCGAGGCCGAGGAGGCACGGTCGGCTGCGGTGGCCATCGCCGAAGGTCTTGATGTCACGGGCGTGCTCGCCGTCGAGCTCTTCGAGGTCGTCACCGAGGACGGGGAGCGCACGATCGTCGTCAACGAGCTCGCCATGCGACCTCACAACTCCGGGCACTGGACCATCGACGGGTCGGTGACCAGCCAGTTCGAGCAGCACCTGCGCGCCGTCCTGGACCTGCCGCTCGGCGAGACCCGCCCGACCGCGCCGTGGACGGTCATGGCGAACGTGCTCGGCAGCTCCCTCGCCCAGATGACCGACGCGCTGCCGGACGTCCTGGCAGCCTTCCCCGACGCCCGCGTGAACCTCTACGGCAAGGACGTGCGCCCGGGCCGCAAGCTCGGCCACGTCAACGTCAGCGGAACCGACCTGGACGACGTCCGACGCCGAGCCATGGCGGCTGCGGCCATCCTGCGCGGGGAGACCGTCGCCGAGGCGGCCGCGCCATCAGCCACCATCTGACCAGCCAGTCGAGCAAGGGAACGCACATGAGCAACGCAGTCGTCGGGATCGTCATGGGATCGGACTCCGACTGGCCGGTCATGCAGGCCGCCGCGGACGCGCTGACCGAGTTCGGTGTGGCGATCGAGGTCGACGTCGTCTCCGCGCACCGGATGCCGACCGAGATGATCGACTACGGCCGCGAAGCCGCCGGGCGTGGGCTACGCGTCATCATCGCCGGCGCCGGAGGGGCAGCACACCTGCCCGGCATGCTCGCCGCGGTGACCCCGCTGCCGGTGATCGGTGTCCCGGTGCCGCTCGCCTACCTCGACGGGATGGACTCCCTGCTCTCGATCGTGCAGATGCCGGCCGGGGTGCCCGTCGCCACGGTCTCGATCGGCGGAGCGCGTAACGCGGGCCTGCTGGCCGCGCGGATCCTTGCCAGCGGGACCGACGAGACGTCGCTCGCGCTGCGTCAGGCGATGCTCGACTTCCAGGACGAACTGAGCGAGCAGGCCAAGGCCAAGGGCGCCAAGCTGCGTGCCGGGCGCGAGCAGCGCACCGGATTCGCAGTCTGACGACGCGCTCTACTGCGGGAGGCCGCCCACCACGCCGGCGGGGGTCGTACCCTCGCGGATGTCGGTCCAGAACTGAGGGCTGCGCTCGGGGTCGAGCTGGACAGCGGACCCGACGCTCCCTGGACGGTAGTCCAGGCTGCTCAGCGGCGGGGTGCCGGTCACGCCGTCAGGGCCGTTCGCGGCACGGAAGGCGAGCGCCATCTTGGCCAGGTCCACGATGTTCGTGCCGTCGTCGACGGTGAGGACGTCCAGACCCGCACTGATGAGCGAGCGCTGGGTGCCGGGCTTGACGAGGATCGACTTGTCCTGGAGCGCCGAGGTCACCGCACCGATCACCTGACGCTGCCGCTCGGCCCGTCCGATGTCCCCGGTGGGGTCGGAGTAGCGCATGCGCGAGAAGGCGAGTGCCGTCGTGCCGTCTGCGGTGTGGCAGCCGGCCGTCCAGACCAGTCCGCTCAGCTCATCGTTCACGTCGTAGTCGAGGCAGAGCTCCACCCCGCCTACGGCGTCCACGATCGTCTCGACCCCGCTGAAGCCGATCTCGATGTAGTGGTCGACCGTCATGCCGGTCATGCCTTCGACCGTCTGGACGAGCAGCGGTGCCCCGCCCCAGGAGTATGCGGAGTTGAGCTTGTTCGGATCGTGCCCCGGGATGTCGACGTAGGAGTCGCGCGGCAGGCTGATGAGGGACGTCGCTCCAGAGTCGGGCACGTGCAGCACCATGATGGTGTCTGTGCGTGCACCGACCGTGCCGTCGTCACCGACGGTGCCGTCCGCGCGGGAGTCGGAACCGGCGAGCAGATACGTGGTACCCGCCGTTCCCGAGGCGCCGGAGAGCGCCTCGATGTGGTTGATCTTGCCGTTGGCCCACACCAGCAGGCCGACCGGCCAGGCGATGGCCAGGATGAGCAGCAGGGCGACGCCGAGCGCGGCGATCCGGCCCCACCGGGGCGTCGCGCGCTGGGTGGGGAGTGGCCCGACGGGACCACCCGGGGCGCCGCCGCGGGTAGCCTGTGCGCGCCCGGCGCTCTGTGCCGCTCGGGGCGTTGCTCTGTCCGCTGCGGTGACGGCACCAGCCAGGGGCGGCGCTGTCCGTGCACGGGGGGACGCGGACCGGGGCGTCTGGACCGGACGCGCCGGCCCGGCGTCTGCACCTGGCCGGCTCGTGCGGACAGCGGGCTCGAAGGCGGCTGGCCGCGAAGGGTCAGCCGCCGGCTGTGCCGCACCCGCGGCGGGCCGCGGCGTACCGCCGCTGGACACCGGACGGGCGGGGCGTGCAGGGGGCGGCGTAGCGGCACGCGGTGCGGCCGCGGGGATGCGTCCGGAGGACCCGCTGCGTGGCGCGTTGCTGCTCAGGTGACCATCGGCGTCGGAGGAGGTCCGGCGGACGACCGGTGGCCGCGAGCCACCCGAGCTGGCGGCTGGGACGGCGCGCAGGACGCCGTCGCCGGTGTCGCCGACCTCGATCGTGGCCTCACGCGCTGAGGGGCGTGGTGGACGCCCCGATTGCGGCGTGAAGCTCGGCGGAGGGATCGCGCTGGGCCGGGGCTCGTCGTTGGGAGTCATGGATGCCCCGTTCAGCCGCACGTCACAAGCGTGTCGGCGGCGGTGGTCAGGCCCTTCGGCGGGGCTGACGTGGTGGTGGGGGTCGGCTGGGGAGCTGCCTCCGGCGTCGTGACCTCAGGGGTGGCGGTGTCGGCCGGAGCCGTGTCGGCTGCGTCTGTCGTACCCGCGCCCGCTGCGGGCAGCTGAGGCGTCTCGACCGGGGCTTCCTCGACCGGCGTCGATCCGTCGATCGGTCGGTCGGCGGCCATGTTCTCCCAGATCGTGTCTGCAGCAGAGGTCCACACGACACGGTTCTTGTCCGAGGGAGCGTCTGCGACCGGGACGGTGAGGAAGTTGATACCCGCGGCGTCCAGGCCGCGCAGCGACAGGGCGAGCCCGCTGAGATTCTGCAGTGAGGCGAAGTTCTGGCTGGCCTTGAGCGACGACGTCGCGGCGTTGAGGAACTGCAGCAGGCCGGGTGCGTCGGTGAGGAGGTTCTGGTCCAGCAGCGCCTTCGCGGTGGCCCCGAGGAGCTCCTGCTGGCGCGTGATCCGTGTGAGGTCGGAGCCGTTGAGCCCGGTGCCCTTGCGTGCCCGGGCCAGGCCCAAGGCCTGTGCGCCGTTGAGAGTCTGCTGACCGGCCTCGAGGTTGAGGTCCGCCTCAGGGGCCACGATGGCCTCGGGGATGCACATCGGCACCCCTCCGATGGCATCGATCATCGACTGGAAGCCGGCGAAGTCCACGACGACGAACCCGTCGAGGTAGACGTCGGTGAGAGACATGACCGTCACCATCGCGCAGGTGGCGGCGGAGGCAATGTCTCCACCGGTATCCCAGCCGAGAGCGAAGGCCGAGTTGAACATCGCGTTCGACCGCGGCTTTGTCATGGATCCATCAGTCATCTCGCACGAGGGGATGTCGACCAAGGAGTCGCGCGGGATGGAGACGAGCTCCACCCGGCTCCGGTCAGCCGAGATGTGCATGACGATCGTCGTGTCAGACCGCATCCCGCCGGCGTCGCCGCCGATCGTGGCGTTCTCCCCGCTGCGGTCGTCAGAGCCCATGAGCAGGATGTTGACCGGGAGTCCCGCCTTCGGGTCCTCCGGGTCGGCCGTGGGAGCGGCAGGGAGCCCTTCGACCGCGGCGAGGCGATCGGAGATGTCGATCGACTCGATGTTGTTCTGGAACTTGTAGATCACGGCACCCGCCCCGGTGGCGATGAAGGCGAAGGTGCCGGCGAGGACCAGAGAGATGCCGCGCATCACGTGGTGCTTGCGGGTGATCCGAGCATGCCGAGGGTCGCGCCCAGCAGCAGCTGAGTCCTGTGCGCGGAGCGCGGCCCGGGTCGGGGCATGAGGATTCGTCACGATTGGCAATCCTAGGTTGGTGGGGCGCAGAGCCGGAGAAGTGCGAGCGGCTTCCTGGTGGAGGGATTGTGGAGATCGCTACTGGTCAGCGCTCTGGATTGGCTGATCCGCGGCGATCCGCTCCCACAACGTCGCTGCTTCCTCGGTCCACACCACGCGGGCGGGGTCCTTCGGAGAGGCCACTGTGGGCACCTGGGTGAAGACGATCTCGTCCATCTTCGTGCTGCGCAGGCTCAGTGCTAGACCGGTGATGTCTCGCAGTGATCCGATGGAGTCGCTGACCGTCAACGACTCGGTCGCAGCGTCGAGGAACCGGGTGAGTGACGGCAGGTCGGTGAGGAGATTCTTGTCCGCGACAGCGGCAGCCATGGCGCTCAGCAGAGCCTGTTGGCGTTCGATGCGCTTGAGGTCCGACCCGATCTCCAGTCCCCACCCAGTCCCCGTCCGTGCGCGTGAGAGCTGCGTGGCCTCAAGCGGGGTGAGCACCTGCGGCCCGGCCGCCAGTGTGAGGCCCCCGGCCTTGGGGGAGGAGATCGCCTCAGGGATGGTGATCGGGACTCCGCCGAGAGCCTCGACCATCGCGGAGAAGCCGCTGAAGTCGGCCACCACCGCGCCGTCGAGGTACAGCCCGGTGAGTGACTCGACGGTGGACATCGCGCAGGCGGTCGCCGAGGCGAGATCGCCCCCGTTGAACCAGCCGCGGCTGAAGGCATGGTTGAACATCGTGTCCTGCACCGCAGGCAGCACCCTGCCGTCGCTCGTCCGGCACTCCGGGATGTCGACCAGGGAGTCGCGGGGGATGGAGACGACCTCGACCCGGCTGCGGTCGGCAGACAGGTGCACCACGAGAGTGGTGTCGGAGGCCACCGACGCGTCCGCACCGCCGATCTCCGCATTCCCACCCTCTCGAGTGTCCGAGCCCAGGAGCAGGATGTTGACCGGCACGCCAGCGTTGGGGTCGTCGGGGTCAGGCTCGGGCGCAGCGGGCCGGTCGCTGAGCAGGTCCGTCACGGCGAGGGTCGTGACGTTGTTGTTCAGGGTGTAGATCGCCGCACCGGCACCCACAGCGACGAAGGTCAGGGCGCCGAGCCCCACCATGGCGAGGACACGCCCCGTCCGGGACCGGGCGTGCGAGCGCGCGTGCGCGGGGTTGTGCCCGGGATTGACTGACTCCTCAGGCGGCGAGGACGGCTTGGACATGGAGGCCCTGACTCTGTGGCAGTGAGGGGCGGGCTCAGCATCGAGCACCGTCCACGACGTTTGGACGAGAAGGCACTGATGCCCAGTTTACGGCACCGCGCTACCGGTCAGCCGGCGTCGGCTTCTCCTGGGTGCGCGCCTCGGCGAGGGTGAGCTCCCTCGTGAGGAGGGTGATCTGCCGGGACATCCGGTTCATCCGCCGGTGGCTGGTGGAGATGTAGCTGAGGAAGGCGATGACGAGGGCGTACAGCAGCAGGTCCGCCCCACGACCGACGCCCAGGGCGTTGGCAAGGCGGGTGAGCACCTGGGGGAAGATGACCGACGCCGCGGCGCCCACGACGAAGAGCATGAGGCACACACGCCGGATGGCCTGGTGACGTGCGCCCGCGGTCGAGCGTGTGAGCAGCACGGCGATGCCGGCCACTGCGGCGAGCAGGATGATCTGGATCAGCAGCACGTTGCCGCCCATGGAGCTCCTTCGGTCAGGGTGGTGCGGACTATTTGAAGAGCAGGTCGACGAGGATGTTGACCGAGTTCCACACGGACTGGCCCTTGCCGCGGGAGTAGTCGGTGTAGAGGACGTGGACGGGGTGCTCCTGCCAGGGCAACCCGGTGCGACCGAGCTGGAGCACGATCTCGCTCGCGTGGGCCATCCGGTCCTGGGTGAGGTCGACCCTGGCCGCGGCGGGGACGGTCATCGCGCGCAGCCCGTTGTGCGCGTCCGTCAGGCGCATCCCCGTGCTCTGCTTGGTGAACCACACGGCGAAGGTCAGCACCATGGTCTTGACCAGGCCTGGCTTGGTCCGTCCGTCGAGGAACCGGGAGCCGAAGACGATGTCCGTCGTGCCGCTGGCGATGAGATCGACCATGGCACGCGCGTCGGAGACCTGGTGCTGTCCGTCCGCATCGAAGGTCACCAACGCCCGCGCGTCCGGCTGCTCGCAGACGAAGGAGATCCCGGTCTGCAGCGCCGCGCCCTGGCCGAGGTTCACGGCATGGCTGAGGACCGTCGCACCAGCAGCGCGGGCCGCTGCGCCCGAGCCGTCGGTGCTGCCGTCGTCGACGCACACGATGTTGGGGAAGGTGGGGAGCGCACCGGCGATCACGGAGGCGACGACAGAGGCCTCGTTGTAGAGGGGGATGACGAGCCAGTCGGCGGCGTAGTCCGTGGCAGAGCGCGGATGCTGCGGCGCGGCGGTGTCAACCATGGCGTCATTCTCGCACCGAGTTCCGTTAGGCTCGCGAATGCGCGCGGACGTCGTGTCTGTGCTCCCAGGCGATGTGGAGTGGTGAATGGCTGTCAAGATCGCAGCGTCTGCTGACGTCGACGCAGACGCACAGATCGGTGAGGGCACGCAGATCTGGCACCTCGCCCAGGTCCGCGACGGCGCAGTGCTCGGTGAGCGGTGCGTGGTGGGCCGCGGTGCCTACATCGGCTCCGGTGTGCGTGCCGGGTCTGACTGCAAGATCCAGAACTACGCCCTGGTCTACGAGCCGGCCACCCTGGCCGACGGCGTCTTCATCGGCCCTGCGGCCGTCCTGACCAACGACCGGTACCCCCGTGCCATCAACCCCGACGGCTCGATCAAGAGCGCCCACGACTGGGAGGCGGTCGGCGTCGAGGTCGGCACCGGCGCCTCGATCGGCGCCCGCGCGGTGTGCGTGGCGCCCGTCCGCATCGGCGCCTGGGCCACCGTCGCCGCCGGGGCCGTGGTCACCAAGGACGTGCCCGACTTCGCGATCGTCGCGGGCGTCCCCGCCCGCCAGCGCGGATGGGTCGGCAAGGCCGGCCACCCCCTGGTCGACGACGGCGACGGACGTTGGTCCTGTCCTGTGACGGCGACCGTGTACGAGGCTGTTGACGCCACCCTGAGAGAGGTCGTCCGACTGTGAGTCTTCCCCTGATCCCCGCAGCACAGCCCATCATCGGCGATGACGAGAGGGCCGCGGTCGACCGCGTGCTGCGCTCGGGCATGATCGCTCAAGGCCCCGAGGTCAAGGCCTTCGAGTCGGAGTTCGCCGCCCAGCTCGTGGCAGGTCGGCAGTGCGTCGCGGTGAACTCCGGGACCTCCGGACTGCACCTGGGGCTGCTCGCAGCGGGCATCGGCCCAGGCGACGAGGTCATCGTGCCGTCCTTCACCTTCGCGGCGACCGCCAACTCCGTCGCCCTCACCGGAGCGACACCGGTCTTCGCCGACATCGAGCCGGACTACTTCTGCCTGGACCCCGCCTCGGTGCGGGCCTCGATCACCGAGCGCACCAAGGCGATCATGCCGGTGCACCTGTACGGTCACCCCGCCGCGATGACCGAGCTGCGCGCCATCGCCGACGAGTTCTCCCTCCAGCTCTTCGAGGACGCCGCCCAGGCCCACGGGGCCCAGCTGAACGGCGCCCCGGTCGGCTCCTTCGGTGACTTCGCCATGTTCAGCCTGTACCCGACCAAGAACATGACCTCCGGTGAAGGTGGCATGGTCGCCTGCGCGAGCGACGACATCGCCCGCGGGGTCCGGCTGCTGCGCAACCAGGGCATGGAGACCCAGTACGCCAACGAGGTGGTCGGCTTCAACGCCCGGATGACGGACATTCACGCCGCGATCGGTCGGGTGCAGCTGACCAAGCTGGCCGGCTGGACCGAGCAGCGTCAGACCAACGCCGGCCTGCTCGACGCCGGTCTCGGTGGCCTGGCCGGAGTCACTGTCCCGCCCGTCCACGCCGACGCGGTCCACGTCTACCACCAGTACACGATCCGCGTCGCAGGCGACCGCGACCAGATGGTCAAGGCGCTGCGCGAGGAGCACGGCGTCGGCTGCGGGGTGTACTACCCGATCCCCAACCACCGCCTGCCCTCCCTCGAGAAGTACGCGCCGGGACTGCACCTGCCGCGCACCGAGGAAGCAGCCGGGCAGGTCATCTCCCTGCCGGTGCACCCGTCGCTGACCACGGGAGACCTCGAGCGGATCGTCGCCGGCGTCGTCGCGGTCGTCAAGGCCGGCTCCTGATGGCGGGCTCACGGAACCTGCGTGCCGGGCTCATCGGTCTCGGTGCGATGGGCCGCCACCACGCCCGGGTGCTGCGCGAGATGGACGGGGTCGAGCTCGTCGCCGTCGCCGACCCCGCCGGTGACCCGCACGGCGTCGCCGGCGCGCTGCCGGTGCTCCACGACGTCCAGGCGCTCATCGCAGCCGGGCTGGACATGGCGGTCGTCGCGGTCCCCACGATCTACCACGAGCCGATCGCCCTGGCGCTGGCCGAGGCCGGCGTGCACACCCTCATCGAGAAGCCCGTCGCCGACTCCGGCGCCGCCGGACAGCGGATCGTCGACGCCTTCGTCGCCGCCGGTCTGGTCGGGGCGGTCGGGCACATCGAGCGTTTCAACCCGGCTCTGCAGGAGCTGCGGCGCCGCCTTGCCGACGGCGAGCTCGGAGCGATCTACCAGATCATCACCCGGCGCCAGGGTCCGTTCCCGGCCCGGATCGCCGACGTCGGTGTGGTCAAGGACCTCGCCTCCCACGACATCGACCTGACCGCGTGGGTGGCGCAGAGCCCTTACGCGACCATCTCGGCCCAGGTCGCTCACCGCAGCGGGCGTCAGTTCGAGGACATGGTGCTCGCCACCGGCAGCCTGGCCAACGGCATCATGGTCAACCACACGGTCAACTGGCTCTCTCCGATGAAGGAACGGGTCACCGTCGTCACGGGGGAGCGCGGCGCCTTCGTCGCCGACACGGCCAGCGCCGACCTCACCTTCTACGCCAACGGCACCGTGCCGACCGAGTGGGACTCCATCGCAGCCTTCCGCGGGGTCTCCGAGGGGGACGTCATCCGGTACGCCTTGGCCAAGCGCGAGCCGCTGCGGGTCGAGCACGAGGCGTTCCGCGACGCGATCCTGGGGATCAGCAAGGACATCGTCACCCTCGAGGAGGGCCTGGCGACCTTGCGGGTCGCTGAGGCGATGGTCGCCTCTGCGCAGAGCGGGCAGAGCGTCCGTCTTGGCTGAGGCGGGGCCCGGAGCGCCCTCGCCTACCGCGCACGTGGTCCTGGCCAGCCGCATCTTCGCTCCCGAGGCCGCCGCGGCGTCGTTCCGGCTCGCCGCGCTCACCGGTGCGCTGAGCCGCTGGGCACGGCGGGTCACGGTGCTCACCGTGCGCCCCACCGCGGACGCCGCTGCCGCCGCCGCGGCGGCCACCGTCCCGGCGAACGTCACCATCACCCGTTGGCCGGTGCTGCGCGACGCCGCAGGTGTGGTGCGCGGGTACGTCCAGTACCTGAGCTTCGACGCCCCGCTCGCCCTGCGCCTGCTGCTCGTCGCGCGGCCCACGGTGGTGGTCAGCGAACCGCCGCCGACCACCGGCGTCGTGGTCCGCGTCGTCAGCGCGCTGCGCCGCGTCCCCTACGTCTACTACGCCGCCGACATCTGGTCCGACGCCGCAGCGAGCACCGGTGCGCCGGCGCCGCTCGTGCGGGTGGTCGCGGCCATGGAACGCTGGGCGCTGCGCGGGGCGCGCGCCGTGATCGCCGTGTCCGACGGCGTCGCGGCTCGCCTCGGCGAGCTGGGCGTGGACCCGGCCGCGGTGACCGTGGTGCGCAACGGGATCGACACCTCGGTGTTCACCCCCGACGGCCCGGTGCCGGTCGACGCCCCGGACGTGCCGTACCTCGTCTACGCGGGGACCGCGTCGGAGTGGCAGGGCGCGGAGATCTTCGTCGAGGCCCTGGCGCGGGTGCGCGAGAGCGTCCCAGACGCCCGGGTGGTCTTCCTCGGCCAGGGCAGCGCGTGGGCGACGATCGCGGCGCAGGCTGCCGCGTTCCCCGACGGTTCCGTCGAGCTGCGGGGTGCGGTCCCTCCTGAGGTCGCCGCGCAGTGGCTGCGTGGTGCGCACGGGGCGCTGGTCTCGCTGCGCCCCGGTTTGGGGTATGACTTCGCCTTCCCCACCAAGGTGTTCGCTGCGGTGGCCTGCGGCGCTCCCGTCCTCTACGCGGGCCCCGGCCCCGCCCGTGACGTCTTGGCGAAGGATGAGCTGGGGATCGTCACGGACTTCTCCGTCGATGAGGTGGCTTGTGCGATGATCGCACTCCTCAGGTCGCCACCGTCCTCGGCATCCAGGGCTGCTCGGGCAGACTGGGCGCGTGAGAACGCATCAGCGACGCGATCCGCGGAGACTGCCGCCGGCGTCGTGCAGAACGCCGGTGGACGCGGTCGACGGTGATGTCCATCGACGTTGATGCCCACAGACCACTCGTGAACAGGACACTTTGACGTGAAGCTCATCTGGCGGACGCTGCACGACGTGCTGCCGCTGCTGCCCGCCAAGGCGAGACGGTTCCTCGGGTTCTACGTGGCGGCCACGAGCGCCCTTGCGCTCCTCGACATCGCTGCGCTCGGGCTCCTCGCCCTCACTCTCTCGACGATGGTCGGAGACAGTGCGACGGTCACGCTGCCCCTGATCGGTGATCTTCCGGAGGGATCGGCGGTCTGGTTGCTCGGAGTCGTCTCCGCGCTCATCGTGCTCAAGGGGATCTTTGCGGTCGCCCTCCAGTGGGTCGCCACGCGCCGCTTCGCGACCTACGAGCTGGAGATCGGCGATCAGCTCTTCGACGCGTACATCAAGGCGCCGTGGACAGAACGGCTCAAGAGAAACACAGCTCAGCTCGTCCGGCTCGCGGACGTGGGCATCGCCAACGCCACAGCAGGCTTCCTGCTGCCGGTCGCGACCCTCCCGTCGCTGCTGACCACCTTTGTCGCGGTGCTCCTCATGCTCGTCCTCGTTCAGCCGCTCACCGCGGCCATCACCCTTCTCTACCTCGGCGTCATCGCCGCGGCTCTGTACTTCGGGGTGTCCAAGCGTGCGCTCATCGCCGGCCGGGTGAACCGGGACTACTCCTTCAAGGTGGCCAGTCTCATGACCGAGATGGTGGGGGCGCTCAAGGAGATCACCCTGCGCGGGCAGGCGCCGGAGGTGGCGCGCGTGGTGCACGCCAACCGTGAGCACACGACGCGGGCACGGTCGAACCTGTCCTTCCTCGGCGGGCTGCCGAGGTACGTCCTCGAGGCAGCGCTCGTGGGAGGCTTCCTGCTCATCGGCGCTGTCACCTACGCGGGTGGCGGCGCCACGGCCGCCATCAGCGCCGTCGCCTTCTTCGGCGTCGCGGGATTCCGCATGGTGCCCGCGCTCACCGCCTTCCAGGCCGTCATGACGCAGACGGCATCGACCATCCCGCACGTGCGCGCGGTCATCGCGGACGTCACGGCGTCGAAGGTGTACATCGCCACCGCCGAGAGGGTGGGCCAGGACCCGATCGCAGACCAGCCCATGAGCCTCGATCTGCACGGTGTCGAGTTCACCTATCCCGGCTCGCGCACGCCGGCGGTGACCGGAGTCGACCTCTCGGTGCCGCTGGGCACGTCGCTCGCCCTCGTGGGGTCGTCCGGCTCGGGCAAGACGACGCTCGTCGACATCCTCCTCGGCCTGCTCGTTCCGTCCGAGGGAGCGATCGAGCTGGACGGAGAGCCGCTGGAGAACGTGCTGGCGGCATGGCGTTCCCGGGTGGGCTACGTCCCGCAGGACGTCTCGCTCTTCGACGCGAGCGTGGCTCAGAACGTCGCCCTGACGTGGACCGAGGACTACGACCGCGAGCGGGTGCGCGAGGCCCTGCGTCGCGCTCAGCTGCTCGATGTCATCGAGGCACGCGAGGGCGGTCTCGACGCACGCATCGGTGACAGGGGCATGGCGCTGTCCGGCGGGCAGCGTCAGCGCATCGGCATCGCGCGGGCACTCTACGTCGACCCGCTCGTGCTCGTCATGGACGAGGCGACGAGCGCCCTCGACACCAAGACCGAGTTCGACGTGTCTCAGGCCATCGCTCAGCTGGAGGGGGAGGTGACTGTCATCTCCGTGGCACACCGGTTGTCGACCATCCGTCACAGCCAGCAGGTGTGCTTCATGAAGGACGGCCGGATCGCGGCCCGGGGCACCTTCGACGAGCTGGTCGACGCCGTCCCCGAGTTCGCTGCTCAAGCAGCTCTCGCTGGCTTGGCAGAACGCTCTGACGACCTCGGTCTGGGCGGTGTGCTGTGAACGCCCCCCTCCTGACCTCGACGAGCCTGCCGACCGTGGACGGCCGCGCGCCACGGGTCGCAGTCCTCGTCTTCAACGACTTCACCGTGGACACCCGGGTCCTCAAGACGGCACAGACCTTCGCGGCCGCCGGGGCGCAGGTCCGTGTGTTCGCCTTCTCGAGCTATCTGGGAATGGCACCGGGGCTGACGGTCCTCGATGACGGCGTGGAGCTCGAGCGGCTGCCGCTCGTGGAGATCGACCACGTGCCCGCGCGGGTCGGCGCGCGAGCCCGGAGGGCCGTCGCGAGACTGCGAGGTGGACGCGCAGAGGGCTCCCGGATCACGGAACCGGCGACGTCCTACGTCACGGACGTGCCGAGCGGTCCAGCGCCGGTCAGCGCGCCGGGTCCAGCGGGCCCTGCTGCGAGCCTGGTCGACCTGTGGATGCGAGCCCACTACACGCTGCGCCTCGCGTCCTTCCAGCACCGCGTCCGGCGAGCGGTCGCGGCATGGGCGCCTGACGTCGTGCACGCCAACGACGCCGACACCCTGCTGCCCGCATGGCAGATCCACCGGACCGCCGGTGTGCCGTACGTCTACGACGCGCACGAGATCTGGACGCACCGAGTCAAGGCAGGCAAGCGTCCGGTGGCCCGGAGATGGGAAGCGTGGGTCGAGAAGCGCCTCGCGCCTCGCGCTGCCGGGACCATCACCGTCTCGCCGAGCATCGTCGACTGGATGCGCACCAACCTGCGCCTCACGCAAGATCCCACCCTCATCCGCAACATCCCCCCGCTGCAGGACCGCGACCTCACCCGCGCGGACGGACGGCTGCACGAGCTCGCTGGGCTGGACCTCTCCGCACGGGTCATCGCCTATTGCGGAGCGATCACCGCGAACCGCGGCATCGAGGAGACGGTCGCGGCGCTGCCGTACCTCGACGACTCCACCCACCTGGTGCTGCTGGGGCGTGGCAGCGAGGTGTATCTCGACACGCTGCGGGCCAGCATCGAGGCCCAGTCGCTCAGCGACCGGGTGCACTTCGCGGGGATCGTCCCTTCGGCGCAGGTCCCTGCGGCGCTCATGGACGCCGACGCCTCGGTGGTCTTCGTGCGTCCGGTGACGCTCAACCAGCGGTACTGCCTGCCCAACAAGCTCTTCGAGTCCATCCACGCGGGTCTGCCGATCGCGGCGACCAACGTGCCAGACATGGCGGAGATCGTCACCTCGCACGGCGTCGGGGAGGTCTTCGACCTCACCGGTCCGCGTGAGACGGCGGAGGCCATCACCAAGGTGATCGCCCAGTCCGCGCAGTTCCGGGAGGCAGCCGTCCGGGCAGCTCGAGCCCTCAACTGGCAGCAGGAGGCAGAGCGCCTGGTGGGCCTGTACTCCACGGTCATAGGGCAGGACGGCGGCGGTGCGAGGACCGGGTCCGCTCGACGCGGGACTGGTCGCGTCGCACGAGCTGCTCAGGGGGTGGCGGCCTTCTACGTCAAGCACCAGCGCCGCCTCCCTCGACGCGTGACCACTGCGGTGGAGGCGAGGGCTCGGCTCTTGCCGCCACGGCTGGGAGACGCCTACGACCAGGCGATGTACCGGTTCACCTCGCACGACCGGGTGCCCCCGCCAGCGCTGCCGCTCGCGAGCAACCGCCTCTACGTCGCACCGACCAACTACGCCGGTCAGGGGAGTGCCCTCGCCCGGACGGCTGAACGCCATCGTGGAACGGGTGCGGTGTCGATGAAGGCCGTCGCGGGGGCGGGTCGCAGGCCCGCCTTCTCGTACCCGGTGGACTACGCCGTGCCCAAGAACGTGTATCTCGGGTCACGCATCTGGCAACGCGACCAACGCGCTTATGTGGGCTCCTTCACCCACGTGATCGCCGAGTCCGGGCAGCCGCTGTTCTCCCCGGACGGGCCAGGGGCCAGCAGGACCGAGCTGCTGCGCCTCCTCGACGACGGCATGCAGGTCGCCTTGCTCTTCCACGGCACCGACATCCGGTTGCCGAGCCGGCACGTCACCCTCACGCCGTGGTCTCCCTTCGCCGACGGCGCGCTCGGGGACACTGCAGTGTTCGAGGCGCAGTCTCAGGCTCACCGCAACGACGCCGACGTTCTCCACGCCCGTGGCGTCTCGGTCTTCGTGACGACCCCCGACCTGCTCGCCGACGTGCCCTATGCGACGTGGTGGCCCGTCGTCGTGGAGCCAGCCCGGTGGCGTACCGACACTCTCCCGCTGCAGCGGGCGGTGCCTGTGGTCGTGCATGCGCCCAGCAGTGCTGCGGTCAAGGGCAGCGACCTCATCGAGCCCGCCCTGGAGGCGCTCGCCGCCGAGGGGATCATCGAGTACCAGCGTGTCCAGGGGGTGCCGTGGGAGGAGATGCCTGCTCTCTATGCCCGCGCCGACATCGTCCTGGACCAGTTCAGGATCGGGAACTACGGGGTCGCCGCGTGCGAGGCCATGGCAGCCGGGCGACTGGTCCTCTCGCACGTCACCGATGCTGTCCGCGAGGCTGCGGCAGGGACGTATGGCCTCGACCTTCCCGTCCTGGAGACGACCGCCACCAGCGTCGCCGACAGGATCCACGAGATCCTCGCTGACCGACCTCGGTTCCAAGAGCTTGCCGCAGCCGGACCTGCCTACGTCGACCGGGTCCACGATGGTCGCGCCTCCGCTGAGGTGCTGGCGCCCTTCCTCGCCGGGACCGGCATGCCCGCCAGCAGGGACGCTGCGAGGTGACCGCCGCGATCATCTCCCGGCGCGACTTCGACGCCGTGGCGGCGCCGGCGCCGGTGGTGGACGTCGTCGTCGCCGTGCACGACCTGGGCCGGCCGGTGGCGCGCACCGTCGCCTCTGCGCTCACCACCGACTGGGACCGGAGCGGCGCCGTCCGCGTCACTGTCGCCTGCCACGAGCTCGAGGCCGACGACGTCGCAGCGCTCCTGCCGCAGGACGCAGCGCCCTTCACCCGGCTGCTGGAGGTCCGCGACGGTCTCGGCAGCCCATCGGGGCCCTACAACGCCGGCATGGACGTGGCTTCTGCGGAATTCGTGACGATCATCGGCTCGGACGACTACTACGAACCGGGAGCCCTGCAGGCATGGTGTGCCGCGGCTGACGAGCAGGTCGACGTGGTGCTCGCGCCCATGCGGCTGCAGACGGGCGAGGTCATCAACACGCCTCGGGTGCGGCCACGCCGGACCGAGCAGCTCGACCCGGTCGCCGACCGGATGGCGTACCGCACCGCGCCGCTTGGGCTCCTGCGCCTGTCCACCCTGGACCGGATGGGGCTGCGGCTGGAGGAGGGGATGGCCGTCGGCGGTGACATCGCCTTCACCGTCGAGCTCTGGCACGCCGCGTCGCGCGTGGACCTGGCCGCCGGCGCCCCCAGATACGTGGTCGGTGTGGATGCCAGCACGCGCGTGACTACCACCGTGCGCCCCGTGACTGTCTCCCTCGCGCCCTACGCCGCGCTTCTTTCACGTGACTGGTTCAGAGCTCTGCCGGCCGGGTACCGGCGGGCCGTCGCCATCAAGATCATGCGCATCCACGTGCTCGACACGGTTTCGCGGCGCTCCTCCGTGGACTCGTGGGGCGAGGGCGAGGTGGCCTATGTACGTCACGTCGTCACTGAGCTGCTGAGGTGCGGACCCGCAGCGCTGCGTCCGTTCTCGCGCGCGGACCGCAGTGTCCTGGACACGATCCTGAGACCTACCTCCACCGCGCGCGACATCGTCGCGGCGACGGCTGCCCGTGCCGTGGCGGGGCGGTGGGCGCACCTGCTGCCTCCCGCGCCGTGGAACGCCCTCGATCGTGAGAGCACCCTGCGGTACTACCTCGCCGACAGGTTCCGGTAGACGATGGAGAGCACGAACCTGCGGATCGCAGTCACGACCGGACCTGTGCGTATCCCGCCCACGTACTTCGTCATCAACCATCTGCTGCACATGGACGGCGTCGACGGACGGGTGTTCTCCCTCTCTGCGCAGGTCGACGACCCTGAGGTCGCACGCCTGGTGGAGGGCGCCACCCCCTACGGGGTCCCGGGCGTGCGCGGGAGCCTCGCAGCGTTCGCGGCCGTCCGCCGCCAGCGCGCCGCAGTGCGCGCCTTCGCGCCCGACGTCGTCCACCAGCACTTCGGCACGTGGAGCCTGGCCGGTTCAGGAGCAGCTCGGGACCTCGGGGTCCCGTTCATCGCGACCCTGCACGGCTACGACGTCTTCCGTCGGTCTGATGAGGTCCGCAACTTTTGGACCTGGATCACCGCGCGCAACCTCCGCACGTGCGGGGAGCGGGCCACCACGTTGCTCGCGGTGAGCGAGTGGCTCGCAGCTGAGGCGGTCCGGCGCGGCTACCCGGCGGACAAGGTCGCCGTCCACTACCAGGGTGTGGACACGGACTTCTTCACCCCGCCGGTCGATCCTGGCACCAGGGACGTCCCCGAGGTGCTCTTCCTCGGCGCGCTCGAGAAACGCAAGGGCGTGACCGACGCGGTCGAGGCGTCCGTGGAGCTCGCCCGGACGACCCCCCACACGCTGCGCGTCATCGGCGCCGGCTCGTTGGAACTGCGTGTCCGCGCCGCTGCGGCCGAGCACCCGCACATCCGCCTGGAGGGGATGCGGGACCGCGCGGGCGTGCGCGAGGCGATGCGTCACGCTGACGTCTTCGTGCTGCCGACCCAGCAGGACGGTGAGTGGCGCGAGGCTGCGGGCCTGGTGACCCTCGAGGCGCAGGCGTGCGGAGTCCCGGTCGTCGTCTACGCGAGCGGAGGTGCCCCCGAGATGGTCGAGGACGGTGTGACCGGGGTCCTCGTCCCCGAGCGCGATACCCGAGCGCTCGCCGGAGCGGTGGGTGACCTGCTCCGTCTGGCGCCCGAGGATCGCCGTAGCATGAGCCGGGCCGCTCGTGACTTCACCGTCGCCCGGCGCAGCCTCCGGGCCAGCGCAGCTGAGCTGCAGGACCGATACGCGAGCCTGACAGGCCGCTCCCGAAAGGACCCTTGATGCCTCGCGGCTCTCTGCTCGTGCTGTCCTTCTCGCCGATCGTCGCCGACGCTCGCGTGCTCAAGCAGGTCGAGCTCTTCAAGGACCTCTACGACGTGACCACCTGCGGTTTTGGCCCTGCTCCGGAGGGGGTCGTCCACCACGTCGAGATCCCTGCCGGGCTGTCGGCGACCGACGTGGACGGCCGTCTCATCACTGCACGGTGGTACCGGCGGGCATTCTGGTCGACGTCGGCGGTCGCCTGGGCGCGCCGTGCCCTGCGCGGGATCGACGTCGACGTGGTGCTGGCGAACGACGTCGAGGCCGTGCCGGTCGCGCTCGGTCTCTCGCCCCGGCTGGGCGTCCATGCTGACCTGCACGAGTACGCACCCGCCCAGCACGACGAGAACCCCGCGTGGAAGCGCCGGATCGCGCCGTACAAGGCCTGGATCTGCCGTCGATACGTGACCCTCGCCGCGTCGGTGACCACCGTCGCAGACGGCATCGCTGCCGAGTACCAGAGAGTCTTCGCCATCACCGCCGGTGTGGTCACCAACGCGGCCCCCTTCCACGATCTCGCCCCCGGACCGGTCTGCGATCTCGACGCCGGCCCGCTCCGCCTGGTCCACAGCGGGGTAGCGCAGCGTAAACGGCGTCTCGACCTGCTCATCGATGCCGTGCACGCCACACCCGCCGACGTCACCCTCGACCTCTTCCTCATGCCGAACGATCCTGCGCACCTCCTCGAGCTGCGTTCGCAGGCCGCTGCGGACCCTCGCGGCCGAGTTCGGTTCCGCGAACCCGTGGCCTACGAGCGGCTCATCGCGACCCTCAACGGCTACGACGTCGGCCTGGCGGTCTTCCCCTTCGTCAACTTCAACATCCGCTGGTCGCTGCCCAACAAGCTCTTCGACTACGTCCAGGCCCGGCTCGGGATCGTCGTCGGTCCGTCGCCGGAGATGGCTGGGCGGGTCGAGGGCTGGGGCGTGGGGGTCGTCTCACCCGACTTCGCCGTCGAGTCCTTGGCCGACGTGCTGACCACCCTCGACCGGGAGACTGTCCGTCGTCTCAAGGCTGCCTCCCACGCCCGTGCTCGCGAGCTGTCGGCCGAGGTCGAGGTCACCGGCTGGCGGACGGCCGTCGACGCGCTCTTCGGAGGTGAGGCATGAGCCGCCCGTCCCTGCTCATCCTGTCCTTCTCCCCGATCGCCGACGACGCCCGCGTCCTCAAGCAGGTCGCCCTCTTCTCAGGCCGCTACGACGTGACCACCTGCGGCTATGGTCCGGCTCCCGCGGGCGTCGTCGCCCACATCGAGGTCCCGGCGGACCTGCCGGCATGGCGCAAGGACCCCAGGTGGCTGCTGGCTCGGCAGTACCGGCGGGTGTACTGGGGCAACGCGGCCGTCGCGCATGCCCGCTCGGTCCTGCCGGTGGGTGCCTTCGACGTCATCCTGGCCGACGACGTCGACACCGTTCCGCTCGCGCTGTCCCTCGCCCCGCGCAGCGGGGTGCACGCGGACCTGCACGAGTACGCCCCCGGTCAGAACAGCGAGCTGCCTCGGTGGCGCTGGTTCGTCGCGCCGTACATCCGGTGGATCTGCCGCCGGTTCGTCACCCGGGCCGCGTCGGTGACCACAGTTGGGCAGGGCATCGCGGACCGGTACAGCCGCGAGCTGGGGGTGCCGGTCGGTGTGGTCACGAACGCCGCGCCCTACGCCGAGCTGGAAGCGCAGCCGGTCGGCTCCCCGATCCGCCTCGTGCACTCCGGCAACGCCCAGCGCAACCGCACCCTCGAGGTGATGATCGACGGCGTCGAGCAGTCTGCCGCCGACGTCACCCTGGACCTGCTCCTCATGCCCAACGACCCGGTCTACCTCGCCGAGCTGCGTGCGCGGTGCGCGGGCTCGGCGCGCGTGCGGGTGCTCGACCCGGTGCCCTACGCGGACCTGGTGCGCACCCTCAACGGCTACGACGTCGGGGTCTTCGTGCTGCCGCCGGTGAACTACAACTACGAGTGGACGCTGCCGAACAAGTTCTTCGACTACGTCCAGGCGCGGCTGGGTGTGATCGTCGGGCCGAGCCCGGAGATGGCGCGCGAGGTCGAGACGCGCGGGCTCGGTGCGGTGACGGAGGGCTTCACCTCCGGTGCCTTCGCGGCAGTCCTCGACGCCCTCGACCCGGCCCAGGTCGCCACCTGGAAGCGCGAGTCCGCCGCGTGCGCCCGCGAGCTCTCCGCCGAGGTGCAGTCCGCAGGCTGGGCCAGGGCCGTGGACCAGATCGCCCGTGAGGCTCAGACCAGGCCGAGCAAGGACCGCCACGCCCGGTAGTGCTCGACTGCGACTCCCTCGAACAGCGGGTCACCGGCCAGAGCCTCCTGGACCAGCCCGGCCTCGCGCACCAGGGCGTCGGCCCCGTCGTCGTAGAAGGTGAAGGGTGCCCCTCCCGCGATCTCCGGGGTGTCCGTCTCCAGGCCCACCGTGTAGGGGATGCCGGCTGCGCCGGCGGCGGCGCGGGCCGGCGCCGACAGGGCGATGATCCCGTCGAAGGCGTCTGCGTGGTCGACGAAGGTGACGATGGCGAGGGAGTCGGCTCGCTCCAGCACGGCGTCGAAGAGGGTCCCGCCGTCCGGGGCAGGCGTCGTGGCCAGCCAGTAGGGGGCGTCCAGTGCGAGCCGGACACCGGCGGGCAGAGCGGCCTTGACCGCGTCCATCGTCGCTTCCCACCGGGCGACGGTCCCGGCCTGGTCGGTGGTCCAGGACGGCAGCGTCCACGGCTCCAGCGAGAGCGCGACGTAGTCGACGGGACGGGTGCTGATGGCATCCAGGGTCCACGTCACCGCCAGGGACGGGTCATCGAGCCACCCGGCGTCACCGCCGAGCACACCGACCTCGAAGCCGGCGTCGTGCAGGGCAGTGGTGGTCTCGTCCATCCAGGCCGCGATCGGTCCTTCATCGGAGACCCACGGCGCGGCGACGTGCACCCGGTCGAGGCTGTGCGCGCGGGCGAAGTCCACGATGGTCTGCGGGGCTGCGGCCGCGTAGCCGGTCCCGCGGTTGTCCTGGGCGGTGGTCAGGGAGTTGTCCCACACCCACATGGACCTGAAGGCCGTGCTGGCAGGGGCCGGCTCGTCGCCGGCTGCCTGGGCGGTCCCGGTGACGGTGACCAGGGCGAGCGTGGCGATCGTGGTGAGGGCCAGGACGACGGCGAGGTTGGTCACGGCGGCCCGGCGTGCGGAGCGTCCGGTGCAACGGCCAGGTGACAGCGGGATGGGCATCAGAGGGGCTCCAGAGATCGGGTGACAAGCGGCGGTGACAGACGGACAGGGTGACAGACGGGCGGTCAGGCTCGGCGGAGGAGCTCCTGGATCACGCGGTCGGCCGCGTGCCCGTCACCGTACGGCGCAGCATCGGTCGGTTCGGGGGCCCGACGCTGGACGCCGGCGAGGATCTGAGCGGCGGAGGTGGCCAGCACGTTCCATCCCAGCTCGACGGTCTCGACCCACTCGGTCTCGGTGCGCACCGTCGTGCACGGCACCCGCAGGAGGAAGGCCTCCTTCTGCAGACCGCCGGAGTCGGTCACCACCCCGGCGCTCGCCATGGCCGCGGCGATGAGGTCCGGGTAGGCCAGCGGCGGGTGCAGCACCACCGCGCCACCGGACCAGTCGATGCCGGCCGCAGCCGACCGGGCGACCAGGCGCGGGTGAGCGAGCAGCACGACGGGACGGTCGAGGGCTTTGAGGCTCGCGGCGATCTCGGCGAGGCGGGCGGGGTCGTCGGTGTTTTCCGCCCGATGGATGGTGGCCACGTAGAAGTCCCCGGCGCTCACCCCGGCGCTCGCCAGCACCGTGGCCGGCTCGCCGGTCAGTGATTCGCGCACGGTGCCCAGCACGTCGGTCATGACGTCGCCCACGACGACGGTCCGCCCGCCCAGCCCCTCCGACCGCAGGTGCGCTGCGGCCACATCGGTCGGGGCGAGCAGCAGGTCGGCTGCGTGGTCGGTGAGCACCCGGTTGTGCTCCTCGGGCATGGCCCG
The DNA here is from genome assembly GCF_001552735.1 of Sanguibacter suarezii NBRC 16159. Lineage (GTDB taxonomy): Bacteria > Actinomycetota > Actinomycetes > Actinomycetales > Cellulomonadaceae > Sanguibacter > Sanguibacter suarezii. The sequence goes on along the minus strand of NZ_BCRT01000021.1, from coordinate 95,543 downwards.
GTTGAAGGACCGCAACCCAGCCTCTAGGTGCGCCACCGGCAGGTGCAGCTTGACCGCGGACAACGCGGCGGCGAGCGTGGAGTTGGTGTCGCCGTAGACGAGCACCCAGTCCGGACGGGCGTCGGCGAGCACGTCGTCCATGGCCGCGAGGATGGACCCGGTCTGCTGACCGTGGCTCCCGGACCCCACACCGAGGTGCACGTCGGGGGCAGGGATGGACAGGTCGGAGAAGAACACGTCGGAGAGCATCGGGTCGTAGTGCTGGCCCGTGTGCACGATGACGTGCTCCACGCCGGCTGCAGCGGCCGCGTGGGCGATCGGGGCGAGCTTGACGAACTGCGGGCGGGCGCCGACCACGGAGAGGAGCTTCACGATGCCCGAGTCTAGGGCTCACCGCGCCGACCAGGCCCGACATGCCCGGGAGGGGCGCACCCGGGTTCCCGGAGGTCCGAGGGCTCGGCCCGTGCGCTGATAGCGTCGGGGCGTGAAGATCATCGTCGTGACCACGTGGTTCCCCAGTCCCCAGGCGCCGACGATGGGGACCTTCGTCGAGAAGGACGTCCGTGTCCTGGCCCGCGACCACGACGTCGAGGTGGTGCACCTCGTGGCACCGCACCTGACCGACCCCCGCGAGGCGGACGTGGACACGATCGACCACGACGGCCTGCGGGTGCACCGGATCGTCATGTCACCCCAGCGCCCCCTCCAGATCAGGCGAGCCCGCCGCCTGCTCGAGCCGCTGCTCGCCAGCGCGGACCTCGTGCACACCATGGCCTTCCCGACCTTGCTGGCCTTCGCCCGGTCTCGTCCGGGCGTGCCGTGGGTGCACACCGAGCACTGGTCCGGCCTGACAACCCCGGCCACCCTCCCGCCCACGTGGCGTCTGGCGCTGCCGGCGCTGCGTCCCCTGCTGGGCCAGCCCGACGTCGTCACGGCCGTGTGCGACTATCTCGCCCGACCCATCCGCGCTGCCCGCCAGGGCAAGCCCACCGAGATCGTGCCGTGCATCGTCCCTGCCCCGGCAGCTCTTGCCCCGCGCCGCCCGGTCGGCCGTGCGCTCGAGCTCGTGAGCGTGGGGGGGCTCATCGACCGCAAGGACCCGCTCCTCGCGGTGCGGACCCTCGCCGAGCTCGTCGCCCGCGGCCACGACGCGCGCCTCACCTGGGCCGGGACCGGCCCCCTGCGCGACGACGTCGCTGCCCTCGCCGTGGACCTTGCCGTCGCCGACCGGCTCACCCTGCTCGGGACGGTCGACGCCGATGGGGTGCGCGCCGCCCTCGACGCCGCAGACCTGTTCTTCCTGCCGACCAAGGCCGACAACTTCTGCGTCTCGGCGGCTGAGGCGCTCGTGCACGGGCGACCCGTCGTGGTCGGTTCGACCGGGGGACAGGGGGAGTACATCGACGCGAGCGTCGGGGAGCTGGTGGGCCGTCAGAACGTCAAGGCCTACGCCGACGCGGTCGAGTGGGTGGTGGCCACGACCTCGGAGCTGAGCGCCGAGGAGGTCGCCGCGACCATCGGTGACCGGTTCAGCCCGGAGACGGTCCGACGCGGCTACCTCGACGTCTACGACCTGGCACGCGCGGAGCGTGCTGGATGAGCGGTGGCGGACCGGGCGTGGCTGGCGCGCCGCGCCCGGGGGACGTCGCGACGGAGGTGATGGTCGACGTCGTCATCGCGGTGCACACCGCGCAGCGCCCGATCGCGCGCGCCGTCAGCTCCGCGCTCGCATCCCCGGTCCAGGTCCGAGTGACCGTCGTGGCGCACAACGTCGATCCCGCCCTCATCGAGGACAACCTCGCAGGGGTCGCCGTCCCGCCAGGATCGTGCGTGCGCGTCCTCGCCTTCACCGACACCACCCGCAGCCCCGCAGGACCGTTCAACCACGGCCTCGATGCGGCCCGGGCGCCCTATGTCGCCGTCATGGGCTCCGACGACCGGCTCGCCCCCGGTGCCATCGCCTCCTGGCTCGACCTGGCGCGTCGAAACGGCGCGGCCGCGGTCGTCGCGCGCCTGGCGGCGGCACGCTCCGACGGATCGATCGCCGCCATCGTGCCGACCCCTCCCACCCGTCCCCTGCGCACGACGATGCTCGACGGAGTTCGTGACCGGCTCTCCTACAGGTCCGCACCGCTGGGTCTGCTCGACCGGGCTGCGCTCGAGCGGCTCGGCCTGCGGTTCACCCTCGGCCACGAGGTCGGGGAGGACGTGGCCTTCGTGACCCGGCTGTGGTTCTCCGGTGCGCCGATCGCCTTCGACCGGCGCGGTCCCGCCTACCTCGTCCAGGATGACGCCGGGGACCGCACCACCGGGGTCGCCCGCCCGGTCGCGGCGGAGCTCGCCTTCCTGGTGGACCTCGTCGACCAGGACTGGTTCCTCGCCCTGCCGCTGCCCGCACGCCGCGCCGCCGCGGTGAAGTTTCTCCGGATCCATGTCTTCGGACTCCTGATCCACCGGACGGAGGAGTTCTGGACGCCCCGCGAGCGGGTCGAGCTGGCCCGCGTCGTCGGTGAGATCCTGCACGCAGCACCCGGCTGTGAGCGAGTGCTCTCCCGGGCCGACTGCGCGGTGCTGCGCGCGGTCGTGGACCCGGCGAGCGACGTCGGGCAGCTTCTCGCGCTCGCTGCCGAGCGACGCCGGCACGGACAGCCGGCGACGCTCGTCACCGCGGACCTCACGCGGCTGCTCGCTCGTGAGGCCCCGTTGCGGCTCATGGCTGCCTCGGTCCTCGCCAGGTGGTGACCACGACGGCGTGAACCCGGTGCTCAGCGGGGGCAGTATCCTCGGGGAGACATGCCGTGGCCCCGGCTCGTGAAGGGTCGGCGGCCTGATGTCTCCCCGCTATCGGACCAGATGAAGGTGTTCATGCGCATCGCAGTCGTTGCTCTCGGAAAGATCGGCCTCCCGCTCGCCGTCCAGTTCGCCGACCAGGGCCACGACGTGGTGGGGGTCGATGTGAACCCGACGGTGGTCGACCTGGTCAACGCCGGGACCGAGCCGTTCCCGGGGGAGGCGCACCTGGCCGAGAAGCTCGCCGACCTGGTGCCCGCCGGACGACTGCGTGCCACGACCGACTACGCCGACGCGATCCCGGGAGCCGACGCCGTCGTGCTCGTCGTGCCGCTGTTCGTGGACGAGGAGACCGCTGCTCCCGACTTCGGCTGGATGGACGCCGCGACCCGTTCCCTCGGTGCGCACCTGACTCCCGGCACGCTCGTCTCCTACGAGACGACGCTGCCCGTGGGAGTGACGCGCGGACGGTGGAAGCCGCTCCTGGAAGAGGTCTCCGGGCTCACCGAGGGCCAGGACTTCCACCTCGTGTTCTCGCCCGAGCGCGTGCTCACCGGCCGGGTCTTCGCCGACCTACGCAAGTACCCCAAGCTCATCGGCGGCCTGAGCGAGGAGGGCGCCCGCCGGGCTCGGGAGTTCTACGAGGCGGTGCTGACCTTCGACGAGCGTCCCGACCTCGCCCGCCCCAACGGCGTGTGGGACCTCGGGTCGGCGGAGGCCGCGGAGATGGCCAAGCTCGCCGAGACCACCTACCGCGACGTGAACATCGGCCTCGCCAACCAGTTCGGCGCCTTCGCCGAGAAGGTCGGCATCGATGTGTACTCCGTCATCGAGGCGTGCAACTCCCAGCCGTACAGCCACATCCACCGTCCGGGCATCGCCGTGGGAGGGCACTGCATCCCGGTGTACCCGCGCCTGTACCTCTCGGTCGACCCGGATGCCTCGATCGTCCGGGAGGCCCGCGCGGTCAACGCCGCGGTGCCTGAGCGGGTGGTGGCCCAGGCGGAGTCGTTGCTGGGTTCGCTCGACGGGCTGCGCGTCGTCGTGCTTGGTGCTGCCTACCGCGGGGGAGTGAAGGAGACGGCGTTCTCCGGGGTCTTCGCGACGGTCGACGCGCTGCGCACTCGCGGTGCCCGGGTCGTCGTGCACGACCCGATGTACTCCGACGCCGAGCTCGCCGATCTCGGGTTCGACGCCTACCACTACGGGGAAGCGGCGGACGTCGCGGTGGTCCAGGCCGACCACGGTGAGTACCGCACGATCACTCCTGTGCAGGTGCCGGGGCTGAGGCTCTTGGTCGATGGTCGACGTGTGACGGACGCTGCGATCTGGGCTGGAGTGCCCCGCGTCGTCATCGGCTCTGGAGCGACGGCGTGACGACTGAGCGTCAGCACCGCGTGACTGCGGTGCTGGTCGCCTTCAACCGTGTAGACCTGCTGACACACGCCCTTGATGCGCTCGCAGCTCAGACCCGGCCGGTCGACCAGGTGGTGGTCCTGGACAACAACTCCGACGACGACTCCGCCGCCGTCGCGGCTGTGCACCCGGTCGGTGCCCGTGTCATCAGTCTGGACCGCAACACGGGCGGGGCAGGTGGCTTCGCCGCCGGGATCGCGGCAGCCCTCGACGTTCCCGCTGAGGCCGTCCCGGAGTGGGTGTGGCTCATGGACGACGACACCATCCCCACACCGGACGCGCTTGCTGAGCTGCTGCGTGCTGCGGACACGTACGACGGGCCGGTGGCCCTGCTGGGCAGCCGGGTCGTCTGGCACGACGGTCGCGACCACCCGATGAATACCCCGCGACGCCGCCCGCGGGTGGCCGCCGAGTTCATGGACCGGGCGGACCAGGCAGGCGCGGTGCCGGTCCGGTCCTCGTCCTTCGTCTCGATGCTTGTCAATACACGCGCAGTAGAGCATTTCGGGCTGCCGATCGCCGACTACTTCATCTGGAACGACGACTTCGAGTACTCCTGCCGGTTGCTGCGCCGCGGGACCGGTCTCTACGTTCCTGCGAGCGTCGTGGAGCACCGCACGAAGACCTTCGGCGCCACCGACGCGGACCCGGGCCCGCGCTTCTACTACGAGGTGCGCAACAAGATCTGGATGATCACGCGGTCCTCGGCGCTCTCCCCGTTCGAGCGGGTCCTCTACACGGGTGCGTCGGTGCGCCGCTGGGTGCGCACCTTCGCTCGGTCGAAGAACCGTGGTGTGCTGGTGCGGGCGGCCCTGCGCGGCCTGCGGGACGGCGTCATCCGCCGCCCGAAGGCGACCGTCGACATCCTGGGAGGGCTTGGGGACGTCACGTCAGCTGTTGCCCGGCTTGAAGGAGGGCGACCCGCGCCGTGAACTTCTCCGTGCTGCTGCCGGTCTATGCCGGCGACCGGCCCGACTTCTTGCGACGGGCCTATGACTCCGTGACCACCGAGCAGACCTTGCGGCCCGATGAGGTCGTCATCGTCCGAGACGGCCCGGTGGGGGAGGCGCTGAGCGCCCTTCTCGACGAGCTCGGCGCTGGCGAGGTGCCCACCCGGATCGTCGCACTGCCCGTCAACGGTGGGCTTGCCGCGGCGCTGGAGGTCGGATTGGCTGCCTGCGCCCACGAGATCGTGGCGAGGATGGACGCCGATGACATCTCACTGCCGGGGCGTTTCGCCGCCCAGGTGCCGCTCGTGGCCGGAGGGCTCGACATCGTCGGGTCAGCCATCCAGGAGTTCGCCGAGGAGTCTGAGCCCGGCTTGGTCCGGTGCCCACCGGTGGGTGCCGAGGAGATCCGACGACGCGCGCGCTTCGTCTCGCCGTTCAACCACCCCACCGTCGTCTATCGCAAGAGCGCTGTCCGCGACGCCGGCGGCTACCAGGACCTGCCCCTCATGGAGGACTACTGGCTCTTCGCCCGGATGCTCGCGGCGGGCGCCGGCGCGGCCAACATCCCGGAACCGCTCGTGCTCTACCGCATCGGCGCGGGTGCCTATGCCCGGCGTGGAGGACGCGGCATCCTGCGTTCTGAGCTGGTGTTCCAGCGGAAGATGCTCTCCATCGGATTCCTCAGCTGGCCCCAGTTCTTGCGGAACTGTGCGGTGCGCGGTGTCTACCGGTTGGTACCAGAGGGAATCCGGAAGGTTGGTTACCGAGCGTTCATCCGCAAGGGCTGGAAATGATCTCGGAACGTCGTCGGAGCCTCGGCGAACTCGCTGTAGCGAGCAAATAGAGCGCGCCGCGGGTCGATGCGGAAGGACGGAGGCGCGACGGCTACGCCCACACGTAGGATCCTTGTCGACTGCAGACTTGCGGTCGAGACGGAGTGGAGAGTTCACGTGGCGCAGTCAGTTGGGGGTGGCGTTCTGGAGGGGGCCGGGGATCGTGGATCGCACGCGCCGAATCGGCAGGCGATGACCTTGGCGACGGTAGACGCTCCCCGTCACGCTCGGAGAGTCCAGACTCTGCGTCTGCCTGCCGTAGACGGCACTTGGCGCGGTTCGATGTGGTCGTTGCTCATAGGGGTCGGGTTCTTCCTGCTGTCACACCCGCGTGACTTGTTCCCCGTCCTGACGACCTCGTTGTGGCGGCTGGCTGCCTTGAGCGTCGTGGTCGTGCTCATCGACGTCAGGAGGGTCCGGTGGTCGGCTCCGCCATGGACGATCCTACTCTTTCTCGGAATCTGCGCAGCAAGCGTGCTCTGGTCTGTCGGACCGTCGGACACGGAGCGATCGGTGGGTCTGTACGGGGCGATTGCGTTGTTCGCATGTCTAGTCGTGGCGAACACCGAGACGCCAGCCCTGCTGCGCGGTGTCATCTGGGGGGCGCTTATCGTCGCCGGGATTGCGCTCTGGGCGGTGTGGACCGAGCGTATCGGCGCAGGGGGGCCCATCGGCGTCAATCCCGTGGTGGGCGTCCACGGCAACCGCAACGTCCTGTCCTACACGCTGTTCATCGGCCTGTGTGCCGTTCTGTGCTATCGACCGCGCGGGAGACTGAAGCTGCTGCGTTTGATCGTCGTATTCTCGGTAGTGCTCGGCACGCTGGTCGCGGCCCGTTCTGGAACAGGTTTCGTCTCCGCGGCAGTCGTTATCGTCGGGGCGATAGCGTTCGAGTTTGTGCGTCGACTGAACCCGTTCGCCACCGTCCGATCGCGGGTCATCGGCTGTTCCCTGGTCGCCGCTGCATTTCTCGTGAGCCTGGCAAGCTTCGGCACCATCTCCGAGCTCCTGGGGAAGACGGGGGACTTCTCGGGGCGGATGCCGGTCTGGAGCGCGATCGTGGAGGTCTGGTCCGATGCCCCTGTGGGTGGCTATGGATGGGGAGCGATCTGGCCCTACTCATGGTTCCACCCGCAGGTTACTCCCCAGAAGTGGAACATCGACCAGAAGGCAGGCCTCTGGTACGCCCACGGGCACAACTCTGTTTTCGACCTACTGCCGCAGCTCGGTGTGGTCGGCGTCGTCGCATTCGTTCTGATCGTTGCAGTGGCAGTGCGCTGGGTTCTTGTCTCCTTGGACGCTGTCGAGTTCTCCACGGTGCGATGGATCGCGGTAGGAATACTCGGCTTTGTCGTCTACAGCATCACGGAGCCTATGCTCGCCGTCCCGGTGGGGTGGTTCCTTCTTGTGATACTGGCAGCGGACGCGCAGAGGCTTGCGCACTCGCGAAGGCTGGCGAGATAGTGCGGCCATAGCGACAGGGATGTCACGAGTTCTGATACCGAGGAGGTATTGTCTGTCTAGTGTCGTTGCCCCTCGCCCCGTTTGCCCGTCGTTGTGGAGCGAGTGTGGAGGAGGTGGGATCGTCCCTCTGCCAAACTGAGATCGCGACGTTGTCGTCGGCCCCTGGCAACTGCGGATTCGCGCCCAGCCTGCGTGACCTCGCGGACCTCACCGACCTGGTCGTCGTCCCAGCCTCGACCCCACCGTCTTGCGAAGAACCGAGGAGAGTTTTGTGACGGGCCCCAACAGCATTCGTCACCGGCACTTGCTGCTCGCGGTGTGGGTTGCGATCGTATGTGCGTACATCGTCTACAAGCCGGTCTCGAACAACTTCGTGCTCTACCCGATGCTGATCAGCGTGGTCGTGATCTCGGGTATCGCCTTCGTGCGCTCAGACCGGAAGGTCGATCGCTCCTTGGTGATCATGGCCGCGACATGGGCGCTCTTCGTTGCCTTTGGTGTAACCGTGGCAGTGCTGCGAGGTGCCGAATCCTGGGTCCGGGTGCTCGTGTTCACGGCGTTCTGGCCAGCCCTGTTCGCATTGTTGGTTCTCGGATTCCGACGATGGGCTATCCGGATACTGTTCTGGGCGGCGGCTGTTGTGACCGTGTTCATTGGCGGACTCTTCATTGTCGGAGCGTTGACCGCGTCAGGTCGCCTACCGTTCGATGTCTTGCCGACCTGGGTCACCGCACCTCAGACCTTGCGCTATGTCATCGACGCTGAGGGCGTTGTGGCGTTGTCGGCTCATGCCCTTCCGTCTTTGCTGTGGTGGGCTCCCATGTGGATCGCGACTCTCTTCTGTGGGCGTCACAACAAGTACCTTCCACCGACATGGCTCAGGATCCTCGCTGCCGGTCTCGCTGTCGCAGGCACTATGGTCGCTTGGCGGCGCGGGATTGTCGTCGCGGTCTTGCTGACTCCTGTACTGATCCTCGTCGCGTGGCTGTGCATGGCCTTCCGTAACAGCGCCCAGATCCCGGTCACTCGTCAGCGGATCCAGTCGTGGCTGGTTCCAGTCGCTGGATTCCTGGCCGTGGCAGGATCGACAGCGTTCCTCGTCCAGACTGAACTCGTGACGATCTTGGCGCGCGGCGCTGGTTCAGTCGCAGTGACGTTGGGATTCGACGATCCGTCGGTCGACCCGTCATCGATAGACCTGCCCAACCTGGTCCGCTCGGAGCTGACGTCGCAGGATGACCAGCTTGCCGATGCGTTGCGGGTGAACGAGTCCAACGTCCTCACCCATGCGCCTGACCTCACGAGCTTGCTTTTCGGCCGCGGGTTCGGCGCCTCCATCGACCGCGGAGCGGTCGTCCGTGACATGGCTCCGTGGCAGACTGAGCTTCAGTACCACATGCTCTTCTCCTGGGCGGGCCTCGTTGGTGTGCTTTTGCTCCTGGTCGTCACGTTCTTCGCGGTGAAGGTGCTTCGAAAGGCGTTCCGGCGTGAAGTCTCGTTGAGGGGCATCCTCCTGGTGAGCGTCGTCGGTGCGCTCGCGACGTTAGTGGGCAACGCGACCAACCCGTACATGCAGGCTCCGGGCCACATGTGGCCAGTCTTTCTGCCGCTCATGGTCGCAGCTGTCATGCTACGGAGCGCTGGTGAGCAAGTGGTGACTCGTGAAGAGCAGGCGCCGAGAGTGCTCATGAAGCACAGTCGCTGAGCGACTGATCGGCCCATGCTAGCCAAGGTCAGGCTGCGGAACCGCGTGCACGACAAAAAGGATTGTGAATCTATGGGCGCTGGCCGCCTCAGACGAGTGATGAGCCTCGGTCTTATGACGATGGTCAACTCGATCTCCGTTCTCTTGCTGCAAGTTCTGGCACTTGTCGCTCTGATGCCGGCCGACTTCGGTCGGTTCTCGGCCGTCTACCTGATGTTCGGCTTCGGCACCTCATTTCTCCTGTCGATAGTCTGCGAAGCATGGCAGCGGAAGAAGCCCCACTCAGACTGGGACGACTACGGCTCCGTCCTTTTCTGGTTATCTCTGGCTGCTAGCGTCCTTGCGGGGAGCATCTGCCTGATGGTTGACAGTCTCCGTGCTGTTGGGGTGCCCGCAGCGATCGCGCTCCTCTGTGCCGTCTACCGCACAGGGGCCCGGTACTACGCGGTCCAGCAGGGGCAGAATCGCTATGTTATATACGGTGATCTCGGATCTGTCGTCGTCCTTGCGGGCGCCTGGGTATGGGTCCTTTCTTGGGCTCCTGACAGCGCCCGGCTCAATGCCGTGGTCTGGGCTTGGGCGGTGAGCTCGCTCGTCGCAGGCCTCGCCTCGAAGTGGCCGACCTCAATCCGGGTGACAGTCCTGTCGGTCTGGAGGGCGAAGCACGGTCGCGAGATCCGCACACTGCTCACGGACTCGATCATCTTGGATGCGTCTGGCATTGGGGTCCCGTACGCCCTCATACCGACCTTGTCGATCTCGGGATTCGGCACGTACCGCGCGCTCTCGAACTTCTCTGGACCAGTCAAACTGGTCCTGTTCCCAATGCGACCATTGTTCTCAACCAGAAGTATTCATTGGTTCGCGCGTTCAAAGGTGGCGGGGCTAGCTTGTCTTGCGGCTGTAGCAATCGGGGCTGCCGGGGGAGGCGTCTTGTGTCTGCTTCAGCGGAGTTCGTTGGAGCTCGGAACCCTGCGGTCTCTAGCCGAATTCTGGCCCCTGGTGGCTGTGTTCGTGGCCGCGACATTCCTCAATGGGGTCTACTACCTGATCGGCAGGGCGCACTTCGACCAGCGCACCTTGTTGGCCGGGCGTATCGCTGCCACAGGTCTGGGAATTATTCTTCCATTGACCGGAGCGCTCGTTGGAGGGCTGGCTGGCGCCCTGATCGGGACCACGGTCTTCACCACAGTCGTCGCGGTGATGTGGATGGTGTTCACGATGAGAGTGCATGCACGAGCCGAGCGCGGTGACTTGGACCGTTCCCTCACCTGAGACGTGGAAATGGTCCTCGGAAGGCTTCGAGTCGAAGGTCTGAACCTGTATCGTTGGCGCGACGGTCCACACGATCGTCACGACAATCTTGAGGAGTCAACGTGAGCGGGCAGCACCACGGAACTGTTGTAGTCGTCGGTCAGGGGTACGTGGGTCTTCCCGTTGCCATGCGTGCGGTGGAGAAGGGCTACAGGGTGGTCGGACTTGATGCAGACCAGCGCCGCGTCGCTCAGCTGGCCGCGGGGGACTCCTATGTCGGGGACATCTCCTCCAAGGAGTTGCAGACCGCGCTCGACTCGGGACGCTACCTTCCAACAGCCGACTACCAGGAGGCGGCCGGCTTTGACATAGCGGTCGTCACTGTTCCTACGCCGCTCAAAGAATCACTTCCTGATCTGTCGTTCATCGAGGCCTCAGCGCGTGCCCTCGCCCCGCATGTGTCCGCAGGATCGACCGTGATCCTTGAGTCGACGACGTATCCCGGGACGACTGAGGAGCTATTTGCACCATTGCTGTCCGCGGGAGGCGTGCTGGTCGCAGGGCGTGATTTCCACGTCGGCTATTCTCCCGAGCGAATCGACCCAGGAAATGCTAAGTATGGCTTCGTCACGACCCCAAAGGTCGTCTCTGGGCTGAGCGCGGAGTGTCTTGCCAAGGTCCAGGGATTCTATGACACCCTCGTCAACCGCACGGTCCCAGTGAAGACACCAAAAGAAGCTGAGCTGACCAAGCTGCTCGAAAACACCTTCCGGCACGTTAACATCGCTCTGGTAAACGAACTGGCGATATTCGCGCACCAACTGGGCATCGACATCTGGGAGTCGATCGATGCGGCGTCGACGAAGCCCTTTGGCTATATGCGCTTCACCCCTGGGCCGGGGGTTGGCGGTCACTGCCTGCCCGTGGACCCTAGTTACCTCTCGTGGCAGGTTCGCAAGCAACTGGGGCAGAATTTCCGGTTTGTCGAACTCGCGAATGACGTTAACGACCACATGCCGGAGTACGTCGTCAGTCGGCTGATCACCCTGCTCAACGATCAGCTTAAGTCGGTGCGGGGAAGCAGAATCCTTCTCGTCGGACTGGCTTACAAGGCGAATACAGGAGATATACGCGAGTCCCCCTCGCTCAAGCTCATCGATCTGCTGTTCGGTCTCGGTGCCGAGCTTATCGCCGTCGACGATCTCATCGAGACGCACCGATGGCCTCAGGGCGTCACGAAGGTGAGTTTGTCTGATGAGACTGTCGAGTCCATCGATCTGGCCGTTCTCATCACCGCGCACTCAGGCCTGCCCTACGAACTGCTCGAGACGGCGCCAGTTCCTGTCCTGGACACCCAGAACCGCCTCAAGGGCGCGAACATCGTCATGCTGTGATGAATTCCGTGTCGCGACCTCGCGGCGGCGCAATCTCAGTCCACTCCTCGACGGGAACAAAGTGCGAATCGTCCACCTGATCAACTCTCTCGCCACTGGTGGCGCTGAGAACCTGGTCGTCAACCTCGTGTCCGCCATGCGCGAGCGCGGGCACGACGTGAGTATCGTGACTATCGGACCCGAGGGCGGAGTGCCCGCAGATACGGCGGACGGGAGAGGGCTGGTCGTCCGGACTCTCGGGCGGTCCGCACGGGACCCGAGCGTGATCGTTAGTCTGCGGTCTGCCCTAGCGGCCGCTGACGTCGTCCACGCCCACCTCTTTCCGGCGCTTTACTTGGGTGGCCTGAGTCGACCGGGGACGGTCTCTGTGTACACGGAGCACAGCACGTGGAACCGCCGTCGGACGAGGAAGGTGTTCCGTTGTCTCGATCGCATCGCCTATCGACGGTATGACTCTGTCGTTGCGATCAGCGACGGGGTGCGACGTAGTCTGGAGCAGTACTTTGCCGAGTTAGCCGTCAACTCGTCAGTCGAAATGATCCCGAATGGTATCGACGACACATTCTTCGTTGATGCGGAGCCAGCGTATAGAACGGCAGGTCGTAGCGTGCGGCTGATCGCGGTCGGTACCCTCGACGATCGCAAGAACTTTGCCGACGCCGTGGCAGCGGTCGCGGCGGTACCAGGTGTCCAACTGACGATCGTCGGCGACGGGGTCCTTCGGCCCGCCCTCGAGGCGCAGGTGATGGAACTCGGAGTCGAGGACCGCGTGACGCTCCTCGGCCGACGTTCTGACGTCAAGGCACAGATCCTCGCTCACGACGCGCTCATCGCGACGTCGCGTTTCGAGGGGTTCTCGCTCGTCGCGGCTGAGGCGCTCGCCCTCGGGCGCCCGGTGATCGGCCCAGCGATCCCGGGGTTCTCCGAGTCCGTCCTGCACGGTCGCACAGGGCTCCTCTACGACCCCGAAGATGAGGTATCGGTCGTCAAGCAGATCCAGCTCCTCGACAGCGACCACGCGCTCTACGACCGACTGGCAGCAGCAGCAGCCAGCGATGCCCAACGGTTCAGGATCTCGTCTTCGGCGGAAGCCTATCTTGCCCTCTACGAGGAACTGCTTGGTTTGCGGCGGTAACGCGGGCATAGAACCCCTCGGCCCCCTGCCAGACGAGGAGCTGCGAGAATTCCGTTCCTGTCAGCGACAACGCGTTCTCTCCGAGGGTGGTCCGTCTGCCCGGGTCACCGAGCAGCCAGGCCAGGTGCCCGGCCAGAAGCCGTGGGTCACGATCTGCGCAGATTAGGCCCGTGGTGCCGTCGACGACGGCATCGACTACCCCGGTCGCCGCGGTAGCGACAGTAGGGATCCCCGCAGCGGCCGCCTCGAGCACGACGTTGGGAAAGCCCTCGCGGAGGGTGGGCAGACACAACACGTCCATGAGCCTGAGAAACGGCACGATGTCTTGCGTGGATCCCACGAGCTCGACTTCCCAGGGAGACGACCTAAGCCGCTCCTTGAGAGCCTCTCCCTCGGCTGCATCCGATTCACCGACGACGAGAAGTCGCCCGGCCACGCGATCCGTAGCAAGGATCTCTGCTGCGTCCGCCAGTAGATCGAGCCCCTTGTCCGGATGGATCCGGCCTATAAAGCCTACGACAGGGCGAACGTCGTTCGGCCATCGGTCGTTCTGGGCTTGCGTCCGCTCCTCGGTTGTCATTGCGAATCGCTCCATATCTACGCCGTTGGAGCTCCCTGAGCCGATCACGACCATCTTGTGCGGAGGGCTCACACCATCGGCAACTGCGGTCTTCCGCAGGGATTCGCTCACGGCTACAACCTTGTGCGAGCAGGCGGCCGATAATTTCTCAAGGCCGAGTAGAAATGAACGTTTGAGGCCAGCAGTTGTCTCGTACCGCAGTCCCCGCAAAAGATAGACCCGAGCCGGAACCCGTGTGAGCAATCCGGCGATGCTGCCGAGCAAGCCCGCCTTCGGCGTGCCGACGCTCATGACGTCGGGACGGACCTTGCGGAGCAACCTGAACCAGCTGATGAGCGACCGCAGATCGTCCAGGGGGGCCGGGTCACGACGCATCTCGAGGGCGTGGACGGAGACTCCGCCCTGCTCGGCAAGGGCTTGCAGCTTCGGCCCCGGTGCGCTTACCACGTGGACGTCCCAGCCCTGGCTCACCAGATAGGCGGGAAACCCGGTCATGAGGGACAGTGACACATCCGAGGTGACTGCCAGGAGAATTGTGCGTCCGTTCCTGCGCATCGTTACTGCCCGAGTTGGGATTGGAACCAGGTGATCGTCGCGGCTGCCCCCTCATCGAGAGAGACAGGCTCGATCGATGGGAAGAGTTCGTGGACACGGGAATTGTCCGCCTGGGAGGCTTTGACATCTCCGACACGAGGCTCGGTGAACTGCTTGTCTAGGCACTGGCCGAGCTGCTCCTCGAGCAGGGCGATGAGCTCGAGAAGGGAGGTGTTGGTTCCGTAGGCAAGATTGACCGGGTCGGGGCTGTGCACCTTTCGTTTGATTGCGTCATAGATGACCGCGCAAAGCGTGTCGATGTAGGTGAAGTCGCGGGACTGGGTTCCATCGCCCTGGATCTCGAGCGGCCTTCCGTTGAGTGCTGCATCGAGGAACTTCGGAAGCACAGCGGCGTAGGCGTGCCCGGCGGACTGGCCAGGCCCATAGACGTTGAAGAAGCGGAACGCCAGAGTCTTCAGGCCATAGGAGAACTGGTAGGCGAGAGCGTATCCCTCGGTGGCCTGCTTGCTGACGGCGTACGGGCTCATCGGTCGGGTCCAGTCGAATTCACTCTTGGGGAGCTTCGGATTGCTCCCGTAGACCGAGCTGGAGGAGGCGACGGCGACGTGGTCGACACCGGCCTCGCGGGCGGCCTCTAGCACGTTAAGCGTGCCCGTGGTGTTGGCTTCGTGGGAGGCACGAGGGTTCGCTACAGAGCGTGGCACGCTCGGGATGGCAGCCAGGTGGATGATCGAGTCGACTCCAGCAACCGCTGTCAGCAGGGAGGGATAGTCGAGGATGCTTGCTTCGATGAACTCCACTGCGAGGCCATCGAGGTTCCTGATGTCGCCTGTACTGAGGTCATCGATGACCCGAACGGCTGTGATGTCCTCCTTGGCAAGGAGGAATCGTGCGAGGTTAGATCCGATGAACCCGGCGCCGCCGGTGATCAGCACGTGCATGGTAGTTCTCCTGAAGATTGAGGGGTCAACGGGCGGGGACGCCCTTGACGATGGAGTGCGGAGGTACATCTGCCACGACCACGGCACCTGCGCCGACGAAAGCATCGGCTCCGATGGTCAGGCCCTGCAGCACTGTTGCATGGGCGCCGATTGTTGCGCCGGTAGCGAGCCTGCAACTGCCCGAGACTGCGCTGAGCGGGTAGGTCGATACGTAGTCGCCGAGAGAGGTGTCATGCCCGATGGTCGAGTTGACGTGCACGTGGACGTGCCTGCCGAGGTCGATGTTGGTCGTAAGCCGCGCCCCTGCGCAGATGATCGCACCGGGGCCGACCGACACTTCGGAGCCCAGCGAGGCCGCTGGGTGGACCAGCGTGGCTGAGGTGTGACCGGCTGCTGTCATTCGCTCGTCGATCAAGCGACGGTGGGCGGGATTGGCCACACCGACTACGAAGGAGCTCGTGTCGGCTGAGGTGAGCCATCCCTGGACCGAGCCCAGGTATGGCACGTCGCGCCGATCCAGGAGGTCGAGGTTTGCGGCGCTGGGGTTGTCGTCGATCACGCCGACAAGCCTGACCTCGGAGGCAGCTCCGGCGGCTTCGACAATGTCGAGAACCTCGCGGCCGAAGCCGCCGGCGCCGACTACGACGAGCGGAATCACGCGGACTCGTCGGCGAGGCGGGCGCTTCCAGTGAAGGGCCGCATGGTCGCCTCGCCGTCTGCGGAGATACCCTCACGCACGATGACAGTGCGGACAGTCGCCCACAGGATCTTGAGGTCCAGTCGTAACGAGCGTCTCTCGACGTAGTCGACGTCGAGGTCGAAACGGTCGTCCCACGATACGAGGTTTCGGCCGGACACCTGAGCCAGCCCAGTGATCCCTGGTCGCACCTCGTGCCGGCGAGCCTGCTGGGCGGAGTAGAGCGGGAGGTAAGCCGGGAGCAGCGGTCGTGGTCCGACCAAGCTCATGTCACCCTTGAGCACGTTCCACAGTGTCGGTAGCTCGTCCAGGCTGGTGGAGCGCAAGACACGGCCGAGCCGGGTCAACCGGTCCTCATCTGTGACTATGTGGTGGGCGGGGTCAGAGTCTCGCATCGTCCGGAACTTGACGAGGGTGAAGATCTTGCCGTCCAAGCCAGGTCGCTCCTGGCGGAACAGCACCGGCGTCCCGAGGCTCTTAGCGACGGCCCCTGCGACGACTGCCTGGATGGGTGAGGAGAGGACGAGTCCGAGACCGGCTGTCGTCGCGTCGAGGGCGCGCTTGACCGAGTCGTAGCTACGGCGGCTCATCGTACGCGCTCCAGGGCGAAGTCTGCGATAGTGGCGGTCACCATCGAGAACTGCTCGTCGCTCAAGGCCGACCCGCTCGGCAGGGAGATTCCAGAGCGGAACAGGGCTTCGCTCGTGCCGTCGACGTAGCTCTCCGCCTCTGCGAACACAGGCTGCAGATGCATTGGCTTCCACAGAGGTCGAGCCTCGATGTCCAGGGCTGCGAGGTGCTGCTGCAGCTCCGCAGCCGTCCATCCTGCGAGGCTCTCGTCGACGACGACGGAGGTCAGCCAGAAGTTGTCATGGTCTGTCGTGGTCCCGGACGAGCCATCGCCGCCGCCGAAGACATCTGCGCCGTCGATCCCGGCGAAAAGTTCACGGTAGGCGAGCCGCCAGCTGCGGCGGCGGTCGATCATCGAAGGTAGTCGCTTGAGCTGGGCGCGCCCGAGCCCAGCGAGCAGGTTGGACAGACGATAGTTGTAGCCGATGTCGACGTGCTCATAGTGAACTACCGGTTGGCGAGCCTGGGTCGCGAGGTACCTGGCGCGCTGGGCGAGATCGGCATCATCGGTCACCAGCATGCCGCCGCCTGAGGTCGTCATGATCTTGTTGCCGTTGAAGGAGATCGCGGCGGCGACGCCGTCCTTGCCTGCGGGACGACCATTGCTGACAGCTCCCAGCGACTCCGCTGCGTCGGCAAGAACCGGCACACCGTATCGGTCAGCGACGGTTCCGATGCGTTCGTAGTCGGCCACCTTGCCCAGCAAGTCGACGGGCAGGACGGCGACGACTGTTCGCCCTTGGGCCACCTGGTCTTTGAGCGCCGTCTCGAGGAGATCGGGGTTCATATTTCCGTTGGGGTCGCAATCGACAAAGACCGGTGTGGCGCCCGTGTAGACGACGGCGTTCGCCGTTGCCGCAAATGTCATTGACGCCGTGATGACTACGGTTCCCGGCCGGGCGCCTAGATGCAGCAGGGCCAGGTGCAGGGCAGCTGTCCCGGAGGCAAGCGCCACTGCATGCTCGCGTCCTGTGAAGGCCGCGATCTCGTGTTCGAATGCATCGACCTCGGGCCCCAGGGGGGCGATCCAGCCGGAGCGGATCGCCCCGACGAGCGCGTCCTCCTCTGCCTGGGTGATGTCGGGGGATGAGAGGTAGATCCGACCACTCACAGGGCGGCCTCCTTTCGGGTTGCACTGAGAACCGCGTCAGGGGCCAACGGTGGAACCGCGACTTGCGAGATGAGCGGGTGAGAGGTGGGGGCGCCCTGTTCGTCCCCCCCGAAGAGGTCTTCGTGCATCTTCTCGCCAGGGCGCAAGCCTGTAAAGATGATCTCGATGGGCTTGCCGGACTGGGCGACCATCCGTTGGGCGACGTCGAGGATCTTGATCGGCGCGCCCATGTCAAGGACGAGCACCTCGCCAGGTCCGCCGATCGCTCCGGCCTGGATGACGAGTTCGCAGGCTTCGGGGATCGTCATGAAGAATCGCGTGATATCTGGATGAGTGACCGTGATCGGCCCACCGCCCTCGATCTGCGAGTTGAAGGTGTGCAGCATCGATCCGCGAGAACCGAGAACGTTGCCGAACCGCACGCTCATGTAGTTGCCCTCGACATGTCCTGCCGCCCAGGCGGTGAGCTGCTCCGCTAGACGCTTCGTGCGACCCAGGACGCTAGTCGGGTCGGCGGCCTTGTCCGTCGAGATGTTGACGAAGTGCCGGACCTCGAACTCTCGGGAGAGCTCGAGCATGTTGAGCGTGCCGAGGACGTTGGTCTTCCAGCCCTCGTCGGGATATTGCTCAAGCATTGGAAGGTGCTTGAGAGCCGCTGCATGAAAGACGATCTCGGGCATGTGTTGTTCGAAGATCGGCCGAAGAGCAG
Source organism: Sanguibacter suarezii NBRC 16159 (assembly GCF_001552735.1). GTDB lineage: Bacteria > Actinomycetota > Actinomycetes > Actinomycetales > Cellulomonadaceae > Sanguibacter > Sanguibacter suarezii. The sequence goes on along the minus strand of NZ_BCRT01000021.1, from coordinate 77,379 downwards.
CGACGTCGCGGATGTCGGCGAGGACCATGTCTGGCGTGTCGAGCAAACCCTTCCCATACACAGACAGTTGGACAGAATGCAGCCCTGACTCGTCGCGGTCGAGCAAGATCAACTCTGAAGGTCCGAACTTGTGCACCTGGCGAGCCAGCTCGGAGCCGATCGAGCCGCCTGCTCCGGTGATCAGCACACGCCGCCCAGTGAGGTAGTCGGCGATCGATCCCAGGTCAGTCTTGACCTGGTGCCGTCCGAGGACGTCTGCGATGTCGACCTTGCGGACGTCCTCGAGGCTGACCCTGCCGCCGATGATCTGGTTGACAGGTGGGAGAGAGAGAAACTCCATGCCCGCCCGCTCGACGTCGTCCTGGACCGCCCCGATAAACTCTCCGGAGGCTGAGGGGATCGCCAGGATGACGGAGTTGGCGCCGTGCTTGACCGCCGCGCTCGGAAGGGCAGCGCGGGTCCCGACAACGGGGACGCCGATCAGCTTGAGATTGCGCTTGCCCGGGTTGTCGTCGATGAAGCCGACAACCCGGTACTCAGAGTTCCGATCCATCAGTACCAGTTTCAGCAACTGGTACCCGGCGTCACCAGCTCCATAGATGAGTACTGTCTTGGTTTCCGGGTCGTGTGTGCCGTTGCCACGCGTTCGCATGCGCAACGTGCGGTAGAACCAGCGCCCTCCCGCGCTTCCGATAAGTGCGAAAGCAGGGACGAGAACGGAGATCCCTCGCGGGAGGTTGCCGTCCTCGACCTCGAAGTAGTAGAAGAACGGGATAGTCAGGATAGCCACGCTCAGCGTGAGCACGCCCAGACCGATGGCTTCTTCGAACGAGCCCACGAGGAAGCGACCTCGGTACATCTTCGCCGCGTACCCGATGCCGACGAGCAGGACGACTGACACTGCGAGGTAAGCGAGGATCGAGGTCCATTGCACATCATTGACGAGGAAGTCATAGCGGGCGCCGACCACGACGACGGTGGCGATGGCCCAGGACATGACGTCCCACGCGGCGAGCATTGCGCGCCTGGACCCAGGACGATAGATCACTAGCTTTCCTTACGTAGCACTGAAAAATCTTGGTGGTGCGGTGCGTCGCGCGATGCCTCAGTGGCCGACAGCGGCGTATGTGGCTTCGGTGGTGGCTTTGGCTGGGCGCCACCAGGCTTCGTTGTTGCGGTACCAGGTGACGGTGTCACGCAGGCCTTGTTCGAAGTCGGTGAACTGAGGTTGCCAGCCGAGTTCGGTGCGGAGCTTGTGGGAGTCGATGGCGTAGCGCAGGTCGTGGCCCGTGCGGTCTGTGACGTGGTCGAAGTCGTCGACGGGGCGGTCGAAGATGTCGAGGAGCGTCTGGACGACTTCGAGGTTGCTCTTCTCGCCGTCGGCGCCGATGAGGTACGTCTCGCCGATGGTCCCGGAGTCGATGATGGTCCACACGGCGGTGTTGTGGTCTTCGACGTGGATCCAGTCGCGGACATTCTGGCCGGTGCCGTACAGGCGCGGTCGGATGCCGTCGATGAGGTTGGTGATCTGGCGGGGGATGAACTTCTCGATGTGCTGATACGGGCCGTAGTTGTTCGAGCAGTTCGAGATGGTCGCCGCGATACCGAAGGACCGGGCCCAGGCGCGGACGAGCAGGTCCGAGCCAGCCTTTGTGGCCGAGTAAGGGCTTGAAGGGTTGTAGGGGGTCTGGTCGGTGAACTTGGCGGGGTCGTCGAGCTCGAGGTCGCCGTAGACCTCGTCGGTGGAGATGTGGTGGTAGCGCACGCCGTGCTTGCGGACGGCCTCGAGGAGGGTGTACGTCCCGATGAGGTTGGTGTGGAGGAAGGGCCACGGGTTGGTCAGGGAGTTGTCGTTGTGCGACTCGGCGGCGAAGTGGACGACGAGGTCGCTGGTGCTGACGAGGCGATCGACCAGTTCGGCGTCGGCGACGTCACCGTGCACGAGGGTGATGCGGTCTGCGAGGGGGGCCAGGGAGGTGCGGTCACCGGCGTAGGTGAGTGCGTCCAGGACGGTGATGGTCACGTCGGGGCGGTCGCGGACTGTCTGGTGGACAAAGTTGGAGCCGATAAACCCGGCTCCACCGGTGACGAGCAATCGCATAGGGGTGAGTCCTCCAGAGGGATGATGGAGTCAGACTACCCAATAAACTGCGCAGACCAGATGCTCCAGGGGGTGTTGGTCAGGGCAGACCTTCATGACAACAGGTGCGATCCTGCGCGACGGCTGCCCGTAGTTCGGCCACAATTCGGTCTGCTGCCGAACCGTCTCCGAAGAGTTCCTTCATGTTTGAGCGCTGCCGGCTGGCGAGTGGGTCGGGCTCCCCGGAAAGGAACCCTTGGACGATCTCACGGGCAGTCTCGAGGTCGGGCGCGGGATGCACGCCTGTCATCACGATCTCGCCGATTTCGTTGAAGCTGCGGTGGCCCGGACGTTCGAGGAAGATGAGCGGCTTCCCCTGGAACTGGTACTCCACGAGCAGGCTCACGCCGTCGACGATCAGCGCATCGGAGGCCGCGAGAACCGGCGCATAGTCGCCTTTGGCGAACATCGTGGCGTTGGGAAGCGCGCACCATTCCTCGACGAAGGCGTCTGCTTGTTCGGGGGTGACCGGCGAGCTCGGGTCGTTGATGAAAGGGCGCAGTGCCGGGTGGGGCATGAAGACGAAGTCGATGTCCGGGCTCGACCGGGCCCACTCGAGCATGCCCTCGGCGACGAGGTGCGCCATGCCGAACGAGATCCATTCGTCAGTAAGCGAGTGGTGTGCGGACCAGACCACTCGCGCCCGGGGCTCAGCGCCGTCGTCATGCCGAATCGGCCACAGCGGCTCGGCCGACCGGAGCCGATCGGCCTTGGGATGCCCGGTGACGACGAATTGCCCACCGCCGAGCGCACCTTCGCGAGTGGCAATTGCCTTGATTAGAGGGCTGGAGCAGAACACGCGCCACGCGGCGCGGTGGTACCTGTTGTCGATGGCCGTGTTGTCGACGTCATCCATAGGAAGATTCTCGATGAACCCGATCATCTCGTAGGAGATGAAACACAGCCGTGCGAACGCGAGATTGCGTGTGGAATACGCCGCCGGTACGTCCGCGTCCCACTGGGACTGGCGGAAGATGACGTCGGGGGAGAGCGCCCGGACGACGGCAAGACGATCGGCGTCGGTCGTCTGTCTCATCCGCAGATGCGGTATGCCCCGCTCGACGAGACCTTCGTGGACAAGGTCCTCGTCCACGAACCCGCCCGACCCGCGGAAGTGCCGGGGGATCGACGCCACGATCACCTCGAAGTCAGGAGCCTCGCGCAACGCCCGGACCACGCCGTCCAAGCTGTCCCATGCCTCGATGTGGTGTACCAGAAACAGGACCCGAGTGCGCGCACGCGTGAGCGGTTGGCGCCGCACGGCGTAGTTGGCAGCGTCGAGGAGGGCGTCATGGCGGACAGCCTGGGCACGGTCGGCCCGGTCGGCGAGCTCGGACTGCGCTGCCCGGAGTTCCGACGTCATCATCTGGATGTCCATCACCGCGCCTGGCAGTGCCCTCAGCCTGCGGACGAGGTTGTGGGCGCGAACCATCGGGGATCGGATCATGGACCGAAGGCTAGCGTGCCGCAGGCTCGGTGTGTGGTAACTGCGGCGTCGTCGTGCCTGAAGGGTGAAGGGATTTCGCTGCTCGTCCGATATCGCTGCGGGGTCGGGGCGGTGCCCATTGGCAGGCGTTGTCACCCGCTACCCTAAGGGGCTGGAGTTCCTACTGGAGGAGTGTGCGTGGACGCGGATCTTGTCATCGTTGGGTCAGGGTTCTTTGGTCTGACCGTCGCCGAGCGGATTGCGGAGCAGCACGGCCGCAAGGTTCTTGTCATCGACCGGCGCAGCCACATCGGTGGCAACGCCTACTCCGAGGACGAGCCGGAGACCGGGATCGAGGTGCACCGCTATGGTGCGCACCTGTTCCACACGTCCAACGAGCGGGTCTGGGAGTACGTCAACCAGTTCACCTCGTTCACCGACTATGTGCACCGCGTGTACACCACCCACAAGGGTGAGGTCTTCCCGATGCCGATCAACCTCGGCACCGTCAACCAGTTCTTCCGCTCGGCACTGGGCCCGCAGGCCGCCCGCGACCTGCTGCGCGAGCAGGCGGCCGAGCTGGGCGGCAAGACTCCGGAGAACCTCGACGAGCAGGGCATCTCCCTCATCGGCCGGCCCTTGTACGAGGCGTTCATCCGGGACTACACGGCCAAGCAGTGGCAGACCGACCCCAAGGACCTGCCTGCCAGCATCATCTCCCGGCTGCCGGTGCGCTACACCTACGACAACCGGTACTTCTCCGACAAGTACGAGGGCCTGCCCACCGACGGGTACACCCGGTGGATCGAGCGGATGGCCGACCACAAGAACATCGAGGTCCGCCTGGGCACCGACTTCTTCGACACCAGCCAGCCGGTCAACAAGGCCAACGTCGTGGGCAACGTCCCCGTCATCTACACCGGCCCGGTCGACCGCTACTTCGACTACGCCGAGGGTGACCTGTCCTGGCGCACCCTCGACTTCGAGGAAGAAGTCCTGCCGATCGGCGACTTCCAGGGCACCTCGGTGATGAACTACCCCGACGCGGACGTGCCGTACACCCGCATCCACGAATTCCGTCACTTCCACCCCGAGCGGGACTACCCCACGGACAAGACGGTCATCATGCGGGAGTTCTCGCGCTTCGCGGAGAAGACTGACGAGCCGTACTACCCGATCAACACCGCAGCGGACCGCCAGCGCCTGCTCGCCTACCGCGACCTCGCCGCACAGGAGAAGGACGTGCTGTTCGGCGGCCGCCTGGGCACCTACAAGTACCTCGACATGCACATGGCCATCGGCTCAGCGCTGTCGATGGTCGACAACAAGCTCGCCCCGCACTTCGCCAAGGGTGAGAACCTCCTGAGCGGCGGAGTTGACGCATGAGCCCTGAGACCTCTGCCCAGACCGTGACCCGCGTTCTGCAGCGTGTGGTCCTGCCCCTCGAGGCAGACCAGGACATCCTCCCGCTCTATGTCGAGGGAGCGCAGCAGCAGCCAGTGGCTCTGCTCGCGGGCGAGCGCGCCCACGGCGCGCCCGCGGACCGCCAGGACCTCTCCCAGGTGTTGTCCCGGCGCTCCTACGCGGTGCGCGCCCAGGAGCGGACATCCTTCGGCACATACTTCAACGCTTTCCCCGCGAGCTACTGGCGCCGGTGGACGATCATCGACCAGGTGACCTTGCGGGTGGAGCTGACCGGTGCTGCGGACCTGATCGTCTACCGGTCCAACGCCAAGGGCAACGTCTACCGCGTCGACTCCGTGAGCACCACCGAGACCGGAGGCGCTCAGGAGCTCAGCTTCACGCTCCCGTTGTCGACCTTTGCCGACGGCGGCTGGTACTGGTTCGACGTCATCGCTGGGGAGTCTGGAGCCACAGTCGAGTCTGCCCACTGGGAGGCTGAGGTCCCCGCCGACCGCGCAACCCCGGGCACCTTGACCATCGCGGTCACCACGCTCAACCGCCCCGACGACGTCGTCGCGCTGCTCGGTCAGCATGGCGCCGACGAGGCACTGCTGAACATCCTCGACGAGGTCATCGTGGTCGACCAGGGCAAGCAGCACCCGACCGACGCTGAGGGCTTTGTCGAGGCGGAGAAGGGCCTCGACGGTCGCCTGCGAGTCATCCTCCAGGCCAACCTCGGCGGCTCCGGCGGGTTCTCCCGCGGTATGAGCGAGACGCTCGACGCTGACAAGAGCGACTACGTCCTCATCTCCGACGACGACGTCCGCACCGAGCCCGAGGGCATCGTCCGCGCTGCGACCTTCGCCGACCTTGCCCGGCGCCGAACCATCGTCGGTGGGCAGATGTTCTCCATGTTCGACCGCCCGTACCTGCACTCGATGGGCGAGCGGATCCAACCCTGGCGTTTCTGGTGGGGGCCGGTTCTCAAGGACTCCGAAGGCCACCACCTGGACCGCGAGTCGCTTCGCAGCACCCGCGAGCTGCACCGCCGGGTCGACGTGGACTACAACGGCTGGTGGATGACGCTCATCCCGGTGTCCGTCGTCCGCGAAATCGGTCTGTCGCTACCGCTGTTCATCAAGTGGGACGACGCGGAGTACTCCCTGCGGGCCCGCAAGGCCGGCGTCCCGACTGTCACGCTGCCCGGCGCCGCCGTGTGGCACGTCCCATGGACGGACAAGGACGACACCCTCGACTGGCAGGCTTACTATCACGAGCGCAACCGTTTCGTGGCGGCCCTCCTCCACTCCCAGTACGAGTATGGCGGGCGAGTGGTGCGCGAGTCGCTCATCCACCAGGTCCGGCATCTGCTCGCCTCGCAGTACTCCGTCGCGGAGCTACGGCTCATGGCCTTGGAGGACCTGCTCAGCGGGCCGGAGCACCTGCACGCCCAGATCGGCACCAGGCTGGGTGACATCCGCGCGGTCCGGGCGGCCAACCCCGACTCGAAGGTCGCGACGGACCCGGGAGCCTTCCCAGCACCGCGCCGGGAGAAGATCTCTCGTAAGGGTGAAGGGGTCACGGCTCCGACCAACCGACTGGGCATGCTCAAGATGGCGGCGATCGGCGCCGTCAAGCAGCTGCGTCCTACCCGCGAGCTCGCCGCGCACCACCCCGAGGCCGAGGTCCCAGCGGCCGACGCGAAGTGGTGGGTGCTGTCTCAGTTCGACTCCGCCGTCGTGTCCACCTCGGACGGCACCGGTGCGGCCTGGTACCACCGCGATCCTCAGCGGTTCCGGACCCTGATGACTCGGTCGATCAACGTCCACCAGCAGGTGCTGCGTGCGTGGCCGACGCTGTCGAAGGAGTACAAGGACGCCATCGACGACCTCGTCGGGCAGGACGCATGGAAGCAGACGTTTGGTGGCGAGCGCTGACCTGTGGCTGCTACCGAACTGACTACCCCTGGGAGGGGACGCGGCCTCGTCGGCGTCCTCTCCCAGCGGTATCTCCTCAAGCTCCTCGTGCGCAAAGAACTCCGCGTGCGGTATCGGGGCTCTGTCCTGGGCATGGCCTGGTCCTACGTCAAGCCGGCGACGCAGTTCATCGTGTTCTACTTCGCGATGGGTGTGTTCCTCGACCTCAACCGCGGGGTCGAGTATTTCGCGGTCTACCTGTTCTCGGGCATCGTCGTCATCAACTTCTTCTCCGAGGCCTTCGGGAACGCGACACGGACGCTGATCTGGAACGCGCAGCTGATCAAGAAGATCTATCTACCGCGCGAGCTCTTCCCGGTGAGTGCGATCTACGTCGCCGTCGTCCACTTCCTGCCCCAGCTCGTGGTGCTGCTGATCGCCTGCGTGTTGGTGGGGTGGCGTCCAACTGCTCTCGGCCTGGTCGCCGCTGTCCTCGGCTTCATGTTGGTGGCGATCCTCGGGCTCGGACTGGGCATGCTGTTCGGGTCGGCCAACGTGTTCTTCCGCGATGCGGAGAACTTCGTCGACCTGCTCCTGCTGGTGGCGACCTGGGCCTCACCGGTGCTGTACCCGTTCACCAAGGTCAAGGACGCGCTCGCGCAGCACCCATGGCTCATCACCATCTACGAGCTCAACCCCATCACCGTCGCGGTCCAGCTGTTCCACTACGCCTTCTGGGTGCCGGTCGGCGGTCCGGACGCACACCTGGAGATGCCCGAGAACATGGTGCAGACGACCGTGAGTGGTTTTGTCGTCGCACTCCTCATCCTTGCCCTGGGGCAGACGGTCTTCCGTCGGCTCGAGGGCCGATTCGCCCAGGAGCTCTAGATGTCACCTATGGCTCCGGACGCCGCGGCACCGGTCAACATCGAGATCGCCGACGTCACCAAGAGCTTCACCCTGCGCCACCAACGCTCCATGAAGGAGCTCCTGGTCGCCGCAGTGAAGGGCAAGGATCGGTCCAACAGCTTCAACGCCCTGGACGGGGTGAGCTTCGAGGTCCGCGAGGGGGAGACGGTCGCGCTCCTCGGTTTCAACGGTTCGGGCAAGTCCACGCTGCTCAAGCTCATCGCCGGCGTCATGCACCCGGACGGGGGAGCGATCCGCACCCGGGGGCGGGTGGCTGGCCTTATAGAGGTCGGCGCGGGGTTCCACCCCGACCTCACCGGGCGGGAGAACGTCTACATGAACGGCGCGATCCTCGGGATGAGTGAAGAGCTCATCGAGGCTCGCTTCGACGACATCGTGGCCTTCTCCGAGATCGAGAAGTTCATTGACACCGAGGTGAAGTTCTACTCGTCCGGGATGTTCCTGCGGCTGGCTTTCGCCGTCGCCGTACACTCCGACCCTGAGGTGTTCCTCATCGACGAGATCCTCGCGGTGGGGGACGAGCCGTTCCAGCGCAAGTGCCTGGCGCGCATCCGAGAGCTTTCGTCGGAGGGGCGCACCTTGGTGATCGTCAGCCACGACCTCGACATGGTGGCCGATCTCTGTCAGCGCGGCATCCTGCTCGAGAAGGGCAAGGTGGTGGCCGATGGCGACAGCCACGAGATCGTGAAGCACATGCGCCGCTGAGAGTGGGGGGGGCGTCTGCTCAGTCGCCGGTCCTCTCGCTCTCTCGGCCGAGTGTTGCTAGCAGTCGTAGGTCTACGCCATGATGTGGCGACCTGCACTGACGCCGGCGCGGGGACTGAGCGGAGTCGTCCGCGATCGAGAGGGACTCGTGTTCAATATTCTTCAGCGACCCGATCCGGACCCGTCCCGGTTGATCTACCTCGTGGCGGACCCCGGACACCCCAACTATGGCGGGGAAGTTGTTGCACGCCGGTGGCTCGAGACGATCGCCTTGGTCGAACCGCAGGCTGAGGTCTGGGTGGACTGTCCCACGCCCGGTCCGGCGGCGACCCTGCTCAAGGGTGCGCACCCGAATCTCCACTTCACCGACACGCTCTTCAGGTTGTGCGCAGACGCGCCAGACGAGAATCCGTTCGAGGTGGACGCGTTCGTCACAGCAGCCCTCGATGACCCCGGGCAAGCTCCACGGTGGATGCCTGGAATCAACCTTCTCCGCGACGTCGACGTCTTCCACATCCTGGGAGGTGGCTACATCAACACGGTGTGGCCGCGTCACACGGGGCTCATCGCCGCGGCGCGATGGATGTCGCACAGAACCCGGTCGCGGGTCGCGGGGACCGGCCTCGGTCTGGTCCCAGCGACCGACGGAGCCGCCGACTTGTGGCTCAAGGCCGCTGCGGACTTCGACGTCCTGACGATACGGGACGAGGAGTCTCTGGACCTGTTCGACGGCGCTCCCCAGGCCCGCCTCGCACCGGACGACATATTTCTGCGCGGCCTGAGCAGCGTCTACTCCCGCACCGCGGGGGCTGCACCGGAGTTCATGATCTGCGTCCAGGAGGACCTGCTCGACGGGCCCTTCGAAGCTGTCGCGCAGACCGTGGCTAGCACGCTGCGGGCGTGGGGGGCAGCTGAACGTCCGATCGGCGTGGTGGAGTGCATACCGCGCGTCGACAGGCGGATCTACGACGAGCTGCTGCCAGCCTTCCCGCAACTGCAGTTCTTCTCCCTGTGGGAGATCCTGAATGACGGATTCCCGGCTGCAGCGCATCAGCGCTGGATCTCAAGCCGCTACCACGCCCACCTCCTTGCCGCCGCAGCGGGGGCTTCCGGGGTGACGCTCTCGGTCCGCGGTGACTACTACGACGCCAAGCACGACGGCGTGCGCCGTATGGGGTCGCAGTGGACCAGCGTGACTGCGGGCGACACAGCGGGGGAGGCAGGTGCACCAGGCACGCTGCCTGCGCGGTCCGCGCGGCACTCCGAGATCGTGCTCGGTCACGCTCGAGAGATCTACCAGGTCAGACGCTAGGTACCGCCCCGATGTGCCCGGGCGCGGAGGCCCGGGCACGCTGAGGATTAGTGCCCAGCCGTGGAGTACTTTGCTTCGGTGGCGGCCTTCGCCGGCCGCCACCAGGCCTCGTTGGCCTTGTACCAGTCGACGGTGTCAACGAGGCCCGCCTTGAAGTCGGTGAATCGTGGTTCCCAGCCGAGCTCTGTGCGCAGCTTCTGCGAGTCGATCGCGTACCGCAGGTCGTGTCCCGCTCGGTCGGTCACGTGGTCGAAGTCGTCTGCAGGACGCCCGAACACCTCCAGCAGCGCCTGTACGACCTCAAGGTTGTTCTTCTCGCCGTCAGCACCGATGAGGTACGTCTCGCCGAGACGCCCCTTGTCGATGATCGTCCAGACAGCCGTGTTGTGGTCCTCGACGTGGATCCAGTCCCTGACGTTCTCGCCAGCGCCATACAGCCGCGGACGGATCCCGTCGATGAGGTTGGTGATCTGACGCGGGATGAACTTCTCGACGTGTTGGTAGGGCCCGTAGTTGTTGGAGCAGTTCGAGATGGTTGCCGCGATGCCGAAGGATCGGGCCCATGCGCGTACGAGGAGGTCCGAGCCCGCCTTAGTCGCGGAGTACGGGCTCGACGGGTTGTAGGGAGTCGCGTCTGTGAACTTTGCGGGGTCGTCGAGCTCAAGGTCGCCGTAGACCTCGTCGGTAGAGATGTGGTGGTAGCGCACGCCGTGCTTGCGCACTGCTTCGAGGAGCGTGTACGTCCCGATGAGGTTTGTCTGGACGAAGGGCCACGGGTTCGCTAGGGAGTTGTCGTTGTGCGACTCGGCGGCGAAGTGGACGACAAGGTCGGACGTGCTGACGAGACGATCGACGAGCTTGCCGTCAGTGATATCGCCCTGGACGAGGCGGACGCTGTCAGCGACCGGCGCAAGGGAGGTCTCGTCCCCGGCATAGGTCAGCGCGTCCAGCACGGTGATCTCGACCTCAGGGCGCTCGCGAGCCGTGAGGTGGACGAAGTTGGAGCCAATGAATCCGGCTCCTCCGGTGACGAGCAGGCGCATGGAGGGACCTCCTGGACGGTGTGGATCCGGCTACGGTTGTGGCTCCGGACCGGGGTGCACGTCATACTATGTCAGTGACTCAGCCGAATGATCGCTTCCGTTCGATGCTCAGCCCTCGTGAGCTGGACCCCCGCAAGAACAGCCTCAACATCTTCCGGCTGGTCCTCGCGTTGGGGGTGCTCATCGCGCACGGCTGTATCCTCGCCGGTCGCACCGCGCCGTCGTGGCAGGGAGAAGGTCTCGGTGCTTGGGCAGTAGCCGGGTTCTTCATCATCAGTGGCTACCTCATCACCGCTAGTCGCATGCGGACGCACATGGCGGAGTACCTTGTCCACCGCATCGCGCGGATATTTCCAGCGTTTCTTATGTGTCTCGTCGTGACTGTCGTGATCTTCGCCCCGATCGGGTACTACAAGACCAATGGCACTCTTTCGGGATACCTGACGACGCCGAACACGCCGATCAACTATCTGTACTCCAACATGTTCCTCCGGATGGGGGACTACTCGATCGCAGGCACCCCCGTGGGCATCCCGTATCCCGGAGCGTGGAACGGTTCGCTGTGGTCGCTGTACTACGAGTTCCTGTGCTACTTGTTCGTAGGGTTCCTCGCCGTGATACCAATCGTCAAGAGGTCGCCATGGCCGGTAGCGATCGCCTTCGCAGTGAGTGTTCTGGCGCAGATCAAGGTGGGTGCAGTCGATCGCCTGTTTGGAGGTAGCTTCGACGCGGTCATGATGGCAAAGCTGCTCCCGTTCTTCCTCGGCGGCGCCCTCGTCTACATGCTTCGCAGCAGGATCCCGCTGCGCGCGGTGACTGGGATCGGCGCGGGGGTGATTGCATACTTCTGCGTAGTCCTGTGGCCTGCTTGGGGGGCTCAGCTGGCTGCGCCTTTGTTCGCGGTGTCTATCCTGTGGCTAGCCTCCATCATCCCCTCACCACGACTCTTTGCCACGAACGACATCTCCTACGGCGTATACATCTACACGTTTCCGATCCAGCAGCTCCTCGCGTACTACGGGCTGCACCAGAATCTCGGCTTGTACTTCGTACTCACAGCGGTGCTCGTCGTCGTGCCGGCGACCGCTAGTTGGCTGTACCTCGAGCGCCCGATCATGCGCCACGTGCGCACCTATGACACCCATCGGGTACGAGCCATCGCGCGAGCTGAGCCCGCTATCTAGCGGTATGTGTAGTGAGTGCCTCAGGGTTCCGGGTTGGGCCAACGGGATTGTCGACGACGCACCCCGGCAGTTCGTAGCCCATGACGAGCCATGCTGTCGAGCGACCGTGCCGTAGGCTGCGTAGGTCATTGCGCAAGGGTGGACGTCGCTCAGCAGAAACTCTCTCTCTAGGAGGCCGTCAGGCATGTTGACCAGAGAACTCTCCGTAGCCGGGTCCTGGGAACTCACTCCCCAACTGATCAGCGACTCTCGGGGGACCTTCCTGGAGTGGTTCCGTTCGAGCGACCTCGAAGAGATCGCCGGGCACGCCCTCGACCTCCAGCAGGCCAACTGCTCGGTGTCGGCGGCCGGGGTACTGCGGGGTATCCACTTCGCCGACGTACCGCCTGGGCAGGCGAAGTACGTCACCTGCGTCCGCGGAGCTGTCCTCGACGTAGTCGTCGACGTCCGGGTCGGATCGCCGACCTTCGGGCAATGGGACAGCGTGCTGCTCGATGACGTCGACCGACGTGCCATCTATATCCCTGAAGGCCTGGGACATGCGTTCCTCTCTCTTGAGGACGACTCGACCGTCATGTACTTGTGCTCGACCGGCTACGCGCCTGGACGTGAGCACGGGATCGACCCGCTAGACCCGAGGATCGGCATCGATTGGCCCACTCAGGGCCGGGACGGACAGGCGCTGACGTACGTCCTCTCTGACAAGGATCGCGACGCCCCGACCCTTGAGGCAGCAGCCGCGTCCGGGCTGCTCCCGGACGCGGCGGACGTGCGAAAATACATCGATTCGCTGGCTCGCTAGCCCTGGTCGAGGACGGCGGGTGCTGCGGCAGCCCAACGTTCCCGCCACGGCCCGATCGGGTGGACGCCCACGTCGATCAGCCGTTGGTGGCTAAGGGCCGAGTACGAGGGCCGAGGCGCTGGGCGCACGAAGGCTTCACTGGTCGTCGGCAGAACCTTGTCAGCCGAGAAGCCCGCGCTCTCCACGATCTCCCGGGCGAACTCGTACCACGACGCTTCGCCCGAGGACGTGCCGTGATACGTGCCAGTCGGAGCCTGTGCGCGCACCAGCCGAAGAGTGAGGTCAGCCACGTCAACTGTCCAGGTCGGCTGCCCGATCTGGTCCTCGACGACGTCGAGTGTCTCTCGAAGGCCGGCCGCCCGCGCGATCGTCTTGGGGAAGCACCCGCCGTGCTCGCCATAGAGCCAGGCCACACGGATGATGAGGTGGTCTGGGGCCTCGGCGCGCACGGCCCACTCGCCGGCGGCCTTGGTGCGGCCGTAGGCCGATGCCGGAGCGAGTGGGGCGTCTTCGGGATGTGCTCCGGACACGGGACGCATCCCGGCGAGCACGTAGTCTGTCGAGAACTGGATCATGCGGGCGCCGGCCCGGCGTGCGGCGGCAGCGAGGTACGAGGGACCGGCAGCATTGATCGAGAAGGCAGCCGGTTCGTCTGTCTCGGCCAGGTCCACCGCGGTGTGAGCTGCGCAGTTGACGACGATGTCGACGTCCTGCACAGCCGTGGCAACGGCTTCCGGCGAGGTGATGTCCAGGTCAGGGCGTCCCAAGGCGACGACGGACTCGCCTTCGCCCTCCAGCAGTCGTACTAGGTCCTGCCCGAGCATTCCATTCGCTCCGGTCACGATCCAACGCACGGGGTCTCCTAGTTCTTGTCGGGCGACGGCGAGAGAGCTCGCGTCGTAGAGATCGGCTCAGTCTTTCAGACCCGGGCGCCCGGCGGTCTCGAGGGGCCGTAACACGCCCCCTGAGACTGGCACCTCGGCCGGAGACATGAGGCACAATGATGTCCCATGCGAGGAATCATTCTGGCCGGCGGATCAGGCACGCGATTGCACCCGATCACGCTCGGCGTGAGTAAGCAGCTTCTTCCGGTCTATGACAAGCCGATGATCTACTACCCACTCTCCACGCTCCTCCTGGCGGGTATCCGGGATGTGCTCATCATCACGACGCCGCAAGACGCCGAGCAGTTCGAGCGGCTCCTCGGTGACGGATCCCAGTTCGGCATATCGATCAGTTATGCCGTCCAGCCTGAGCCCAACGGTCTCGCCCAGGCGTTCGTCCTCGGCGCAGACTTCGTCGGTTCTGAGGGAGCGGCGCTCGCTCTCGGCGACAACATCTTCTATGGTCCTGGTCTAGGCAACAGGCTCGCGCGGTTCAAGGACATCGATGGAGGCGCCGTCTTCGCCTACCAGGTCGCTGAGCCCCAGGCATACGGCGTCGTCGAGTTCGACGATGAGTTCAAGGCACTCTCCCTCGAGGAAAAGCCGACCCATCCGAAGAGCAACTACGCGGTCCCGGGCCTCTACTTCTACGACAACGACGTCATCGAGATCGCGCGTACTCTCGAACCATCTGCGCGTGGTGAGTACGAGATCACTGACGTGAACCGGGCGTACCTCGAGGCTGGCCGCTTGCACGTCGAGGTCCTCCCGCGCGGAACCGCATGGCTCGACACGGGGACTTTCGACTCTCTGACCGATGCCTCGAATTTCGTCCGCACGGTCGAGGCACGCCAAGCGCTCAAGATCGGTGCCCCCGAGGAGATCGCATGGCGTCAGGGGTTCTTGTCTGACGACGAGCTGCGCGAGCGCGCCGAGACGCTCGTGAAGTCCGGGTACGGAACGTATCTGCTGGGCCTTCTCGGCTGAGGAGCGCGCGACTGCAGGCGGTCCGTTCGTCGAACCGGGCCTTCAGTTCCCTAGGCTAAAGTGATGAACTTACTGGCGTCGCGCACTCGCCTGCGCGCGCCCCGCACCACCGCGAAAGGCGGCTCTCTTGACCCTCGACATCCTCGTCCCCTTCTGGGGAGATCCTGAGATGCTTCGTGAGACGGTCGAGAGCGTGCTCGCCCAGACCTCCGACGACTGGTTGTTGACCGTCGTCGACGACGCATATCCTGATGAGTCGGTCGCGGCGTACTTTGCCACGTTGACCGACCCCCGCATCACCTACGTGCGTAACGAGGTCAACAAGGGCATCACGGAGAACTACCGGACGTGCGTGCGGCTCGCGACGCAGGACATGATGATGATCCTGGGCTGCGACGACGTGCTGCTGCCGAACTACGTCGAGGTGATTCTGCGGGCGCACCGAGATTTCCCTGATGCGGACCTCATCCAGCCCGGGGTTCAGGTCATCGACGAGAAGGGCGCCGTCGGCCAGACGCTCGTCGACGCTGTCAAGCAGAAGCTCACCATGCCGCGGGCGTCGTCTCCTCGCGTGCTGTCGGGGGAGCCGCTCGCCGCGAGCCTCCTGCGAGCCGACTGGCTCTACTGGCCCTCGCTCGCCTTCAAGCGTGAGCGGCTCCTTGAGGTCGACTTCCGGGAGGGTTTCCCGATCATCCAGGACCTCGCGATCGTCATCGATCTCATCGGTTCTGGAAGTCCGCTGCTCATCGAACCGACCGTGTGCTTCTCCTACCGACGGCACTCTGCCAGTGCGTCGTCTGCCAAGCTCGGTGACGGGTCCCGGTTCGTTGGAGAACGAGACTACTTCACTTTCGCGGCGGCTCAGATGCAACGTTTGGGCTGGCGTCGGGCGAGGCTGGCGGCGCGCTTGCACCTCACTTCGCGTGCTCATGCCCTGACGTTGCTGCCCAAGGCGCTGCTCGAACGCAATATCGCAGGTGCGAAGGTCCTTGCCGCGCACGCCTTCACCAACCGCTGAACCCCGAGGGCGGATGTCGCCCGCGGGACGATCTTCGCTCGGGACGTCCCGGGCGCGACGAAGAACAGGGAGTTCACTACATCATGGCTGAATCGACCGACAGTACCTCGAGCGCCGGGACGGTCATCGTCACCGGGGGTGCGGGATTCATCGGGACTGCGATCGCAGGAGGCCTAGCTGACGCATTCTCGCGGGTCATCGCCTTCGACAACCTGCATCCACAGATCCACTCCTCCCGCTCGCGCCCGGACACCCTCGACCCAAGGGTCGAGCTCTTCGAGGCAGACATCACCGACCCTGCCGCTTGGGACCGGCTGCTTGCAGACGTGACCCCCGAGGTCGTCGTGCACCTGGCCGCAGAGACCGGCACGGGGCAGTCCCTCGAGGAATCGACCCGTCATGCGCTGGTCAACGTCGTCGGCACGACGCAGATGCTCGATGCCCTCAACCGTCACAAGAAGCTGCCGCGCCGAATCGTGCTCACATCGAGTCGGGCCGTCTACGGAGAAGGCGCCTGGGTGCGCTCCAACTCCAATGGTGAGGTCTTCTATCCCGGTCAGCGCACTCTTGCCCAGCTCGAACGCGGGGAGTGGGACTTCGCCCAGGCCGAGCCGACCGCGATGCGCGCGGGCACCGTCTTCCCGGCCCCGGTGAGCGTCTACGGCGCGACCAAGCTCACCCAGGAGGACATCCTGCGTGCCTGGGCGTTGTCTTACGGTGTTGAAGCTGCTGTCCTGCGGCTGCAGAACGTCTACGGACCCGGGCAATCGCTGATCAACCCGTATACCGGGATCATGTCGCTCTTCTGCCGCCTCGCGAAGGAAGGTGCCTCGATCCCGCTCTACGAGGACGGCGAGGTGCGCCGAGACTTCATCATCATCGATGATGTCGCTCGCGCGGTGCTCGCGGCCACCCTCAGCGCCGAGGTGAACCCCGAAGCGATCGACATCGGCTCGGGCGAGGTGCAGACGATCGCGACTGCGGCGTCAATCATCGCCGACTACTACGGTGCACCCGAGCCGCACGTGACCGGGCAGTTCCGCAACGGCGACGTGCGGCATGCCTGGGCAGACGTGACGGTTGCCAAGAAGGTCCTGGGCTGGGAGCCTCGGGTGTCCTTGCGAGACGGTATCCGTGCACTCGCGGAATGGATCGACGCCGAGCAGGCCGCAGGCCGCTGAGAGGTAGTCACGACCACCTGAGCGACTGGTCCACGGGCGTGGGGACCAGCGGCGCCAGCTCACGACGGTGCCGCTCGTGCGAGCCGTCAGCAGGCGCTGTCGGCAGCAACTAGGGAAGAGAATCAGTCATGTTCGAAGAGATCTGGGCCGTCTGCGCGAGCCTTCTCCTTGCGGTGGTCCCCGGCGGCGCGGTAATGCTCGCGGCGCGCCAGCGCGGCTGGGTCCTCGTCGCATCACCGCTGGTCACCTACGGTGTGGTCACGTGGGGCGGGGCCGCATGCTCAGCACTCGGCGTGCCATGGTCCATCCTAGGACTACTGCTGAGCACGGCGGTGACCATCGGGGTGGTCGTGGCGGTCACCGCCTTCGTCCCCCAGCTTCTTCCGTCTGGAGCCACGGCGGAGGGTGAGGCAGCAGCACCGGTCTGGTCATGGCGCGTGCATGCCGCAGTAGCTGCTTGCGCAACCGTCGGAGGACTCTTCGGAGCGACGGTTCTGCGCCGAGGGATGGGATCGCTCAATGCGATCAACCAGGACTGGGACGGTGTGTTCCACGCCGCTGTTGTCCGCTGGATCGCCGACAACCAGGACATGGCTCAGTCCACCGTCGCGCAGCTCAACAACCGAGAGACGGCCGAGACCTTCTTCTACCCGAATACCTGGCATGGTCTCGCATCGGTCGGGTGGGACCTTGGGGTGCACTCGGTCCCGCAACTGCTCAACGCAGGCTCTCTCTTGGTCGCAGTCTTCCTGGCTTTCGGTATTGCGGCCCTCGTTCTACGGATGACGCGCGAGCCCGTCATCGCCGGCGCCGCTGCGATCCTCGTGGCGATGCCCTCGGCGCTCGTCTTTGACACTCTCTGGCGGGGCCCCCTCATCCCCTTCGCCGTCGGACTGGCCCTCGTACCGGCTCTCGTGGTCATGGTCGACAAGACGCTCACCACGCGCACAGGCGGGATGATCGTCGTCGCCGGTCTAGCGGCAGGCGGAACAGTGGGGGTCCACCCGAGCGGGGCATACACGGCCATGATCTTCCTGGCGCCGTGGGCGATCCAGCGCTGGATCACCAGCAAGCGTCTGGTGGTTGGAGACCTGCTGACGATCGTCGCGGTCGGCATGGTGGCAGTGCTTGTGGCTATCTCACCGTTGCTGTCAGCCATGGCAGCTAGCACCGGTGCGCGACAGGACTGGCCCGCTGTCGAGACTGCAGGCCAGGCGGTCGGCGAGGCTCTACTGCTCAACCACGCACGGACAGGGCCCCAGTGGGCGATTGTCGTCCTCGCGGTCATCGGGGTGTTCGGTGTAAGACGGCTCCGCGGACTGTGGTGGTTCTGGGTCTCCGGGGCTATCGCATTGGGCTTGTTCGTAGCATCTGCGGCTTATGACTATCACAGGCTCGAGGAACTGACAGCCCCATGGTGGAACGATCGCTGGCGCTTCGCTGCGATGGTTGCGATCTTCGTCGTCGTCCTGGCGGCTGTTGGTGTCGAGATGATCCTGCGGAACGGCTCCCGGGTCCTCGCTGACCGGACACCGCTAGGAAGCGCCCCATCCAAGGCCATCGTCGGTGTTGCCCTGATCGGCGCGTTCCTCGTCACCAGCCACGGCGGATATGCGAGGCAGAACGCCGACCGGATGTACTGGAACTTCCAGAGCGGCGCGGTAGTCGACAAGGACGACCTCGAGCTGTGGGACCAGGCGGCAGAGATCATCCCGGAAGGGCAGTTCGTCATGAACGACCCGCTGGACGGGTCGACGTGGATGCTCGCGATGGAGGGATTGCGCCCATTCTTCGGAGGGATGGCCGTCGCAGTGCCGAACCAGCCCGGACTCGCTCCGACCCAGGAACTGCTGCTCTTCCGCTTCGATGAGCTCGCCACGAACCCTGAGGTTCGAGCTGCAGTCGAGGAAGAGGGCATCCAGTACGTCGTCGTCGGTGAGGGATCGATCCACGGGATGAATCGCTCGCCCGGGCTCGATGATCTAGAGGACAACCCCGCCTTCGAGCTGGTCGCCAGCGTCGGTGGGGCACAGCTCTTCCGGATCGTCGATTGAGCACCGAACCGGTTCCCTTCTCGACGCCCGCAGGAGAGCTGAACGGCGGCGGGGCCCGTGGCGTGGCGCTCGCCGGGGTGCTCGTCGCCGCATCCGGGTTCATCGTCCAGATCGCGGTCGGACGCACACTCTCCGAGGCGGACACCGCCTCTTTTCTCGTGTTCTGGTCGCTTCTGTTCGCCGTCCTCGGGATCACCGGCGGCATCCAGAACGAGACGACCCGGGCCGTGCGGGCAGGTATGAGTGGGCTGGGGAGACTCGAGGTTGATCAAAGGCTTGGGGGTCGGGGTCGGGTGCGGGTGGTTCCCGTCGGTCTCGCGGTCGGCGGGCTCATCGCCGTAGTCGTCCTTGCCTCGTCACCGCTGTGGTCCGCACATGTGCTCTCCGAGCACACAGTGGCCGGTGTGATCCTCGTAGCAGTTGCCGCGCTCGCCTTCTCGGGGCACGCCTCGGTCACGGGCGCGCTGGCAGGAGCCGGACTGTGGAGTGTCTACGCGAGGGCGGTCGCCCTCGAATCCGCTGTGAGGCTAGTCCTGGTGGCGGTCGTGGCAGCAGTAAGCGTGACGCTGATCGGCTACATGGCTGCCACTGCGATGGCCACGGGGGCGTGGCTCCTGGCGTTGTCTTGCAGTGAGCAGTGCCGACGCACCCTGAAGATGCGCGCAGACCGTCCTGCGCCGGCTTACTTCTCGGGGCTGGGCCACGCGCTCATCGCCTCCTCCTCCACCGCCGTGCTCGTCGTCGGATTCCCCGTGCTCATCCAGCTCACCACGGACGATGACATCGTCAAGCAGGCAGCGCCGCTGATCATGGCCATCTCGCTGACTCGGGCCCCGCTTCTGCTCCCGCTCAATACCTTCCAGGGGGTGGCGATCGCGCACTTCGTCGAGCACCCGGAAAGGCGTGCTCGGACCCTCACAGTCGTGGTGGGGATTGTCGCCGCGGTAGCGGCCGTCGGTGCCGGTCTGGCCGCACTCATCGGTCCCTGGATCATGAAGGTCCTCCTCGACTACACGATCGGGTCGGCCGTGCTCGCGGGACTCACCGCAGCAGGCGCTCTGCTGGCGCTGCTCACTCTGACCGGGACGGCCGTGCTTGCCCTCGGCCGTCACCGAGCATATTCAGCAGGGTGGGCGATCGCGAGCATCATGGCGGTCGTCATGCTCCTGTTGCCGGGGACGCTGCAGCAGCGCGTCTTGCTCAGCCTGTGGGTCAGCCCGCTCGTCGGTGTGGCGATCCACACCTGGGCGCTCGTCCGGGCCCGGGTGCCAGGATCGGTAGGATGACTCGCATGGCCGACTTCCGAGACGAGCGTGTGCTCATCATTATTCCTGCCTGGAACGAAGAGGAGACATTGGGGGACGTCCTCGACGAGGTTGCAGCGGAGCTGCCGTCCGTGGACGTCGTCGTCGTGGACGACGGCTCCACAGACCGTACCTCGGAGGTCGCCCGCGCCAAAGGTGTCCGCGTTCTCCAGCTGCCGATCAACCTTGGCGTCGGCGGCGCTATGCGCGCCGGCTACAAGTTTGCCGCACGCAACCGCTACACCTACACGGTCCAGCTCGATGCGGATGGTCAGCACCCGCCGAAGGAGGTGCCGACCATCCTCGACGCCCTCGTCTCGACGGGAGCGGACGTGATGATCGGGGCAAGGTTCGCCGGGGCAGGCGACTATCAGACCCGCGGTCCCCGTCGGTGGTCCATGACAGTTCTGTCGGTCATCCTCTCCAGAGTCACCCGAGCTGAGCTCACCGACACGACCTCAGGTTTCAAGGCATGTGGGCCGAGGGCTATCTCGTTGTTCTCGACCACGTATCCAGCGGAGTACCTCGGTGACACGGTTGAGGCGCTTGTGATCGCCGCCCGCGGTGGCCTAACGGTGGATCAGACTGGTGTGAGCATGCGGCCTCGCGCAGGCGGAAGG
This sequence comes from Sanguibacter suarezii NBRC 16159, assembly GCF_001552735.1. Classification (GTDB taxonomy): domain Bacteria; phylum Actinomycetota; class Actinomycetes; order Actinomycetales; family Cellulomonadaceae; genus Sanguibacter; species Sanguibacter suarezii. Next base: position 56,469 of record NZ_BCRT01000021.1, on the reverse strand, counting down.
CCTTCGCACAGCCCCGTGAAGGCAGCGGTCTTCTTGGTCCGAGCGCTCTTGGCCCTGGGAATCGCCCTCACCCGGCCCGGCATCCCCACAGAAGAGAGGCCAGCGTGAGCGGCTACGGATTTGTCATTGGCCTTGCGGTCCTCGTCGTCTTCCTGTTGGTGGCACTCCTGCGCAGCCGACGGATCCGCGAGAAGTACGCGGCGATGTGGATCGTGCTCGGAGTGGGCATCGTCATCGTGGGGGTCTGGCCTAACCTGGCGGTATCCCTCGCGCGGCTCGTCGGCGTCGAGACTCCGTCGAACCTTGTCTTCGCCGTGGCTATCGTCATTCTGCTGTCGGTGTGTATTCAGCTGAGCGTTGCACTGTCTGCCCAGGAGGAGCAGTCCCGAACTCTCGCTGAGGAGATCGCGCTGATCCGCTGCACGCTCGATGATTCGGGGATCCCTGGTGCCGGCGGGGGGCGAGGCCAGGGCGACGTGACGTGTGCTGGTCCGGAGATCTTGCCAGACCCTCAGCCTGACAAGTGAAGGCAATCGGGGAGGCTGCGATGCCGAAGGTCTCAGTCATCATGGCGGTGTACAACGCCAAGGACACGATCGTGCGAGCCGTTGGGAGCGTGCTCGACCAGACCCTCGAGGACTTCGAGCTGATCTTGGTGGATGATGCTTCCACCGACGGGTCGATCGAACTCGTCAGGTCGCACCTGGAGCAGCGCGGAGGAGACTCGCGTGTCCGCTACGTGCGACATGAGTCGAATCGGCGCGCGGCGGCGGCTCGCAACACCGGCGTCGCCCTGGCGCGGGGTGACTTCGTGGCGTTTGTTGACAGTGACGACGAGTACTTGCCGACTTACCTCGCAGCGCTGACCGGCGTCTTGGACGCGGAGGTCGACATCGTTGTCGGCAATGTCGTGTACGTTCGCCCCGATGGCTCTCGTCGCGAGCGGCATCCCGTCGTCACCGGAGACTTTCCCGGACGGCGCGCGGCCGAGCTTGGCCTGATGGACAAGATCACTCCGTTCACGTGCGACAAGCTCATCCGCCGCACCCTGTATGAGGCCGTGAAGTATCCCGAAGGGATCATCAACGAGGATTTCCTCACGAATCCTGTGCTGGCCGCGGCCGCACGGACGGTGCGCGTCGTCGACATCCCCGTCTACCTGTACTACGTGCGAGCTGATTCCGTCACCTGGGGCGCTGTCCCGCCGGTCGAGGAGCTCGACACCGCCGATCATTACCTTCGCGAGGCCCTGCTGGGTGAGGCTCGCCGCGGCCGTGACCCAGACCTGTCGGGCGCCGTGGACCTCGCGATGGTCTTCCTGACGCTGAGCTTTGCGCAGCGGGCGCTCATCAAGACACCGAAGACCGCTCACGACCGCGACGTCGTTCGAGCCTGCCGCAAACGGCTTCGGCTGGCATCCCTCGTGAGGCACCTGCCTCAAGCTCCTGTGATCGTGACGGGTGCACTGCTTATGAAGGTGACCCCGTCTGGGTACGCCTGGTTGTACCGTCGCCACGTCCGCGCGACCTTCGGCGGCTCCTGAGCACGTGGAGGCGGATGGGGCCGACGGGTGCGGCCATTGCTGGACCGCACCCGTCGGCAAACTGCATCCGCTATCGGACCGTGATGTTCCCCGTTGCGCTGTTGTAGGTGATGCGCCCACGCTCGAAGGTCTGATAGATGGTGGCACCGGAGACGACCTCAGCCGAGGTCGGATAACCCAGTCGCCCGTTCTCCCACCCGTTGGCGCCCCACCAGCTGAGGATCGCTCCCGAGACAGCCTTGGTGCCGTGCGCCGGGGTCCAATAGATCGCTCCACGCTCGAAGCTCTGGACAGAGCCGCCGGCGACGAGTCCACCCCGCTCGCTCACGGTCGGGTAGCCCAGTCCTTGCTCCCATCCGCGCGCAGCCCAGGCCTGATAGATGCCCCCTCGCACAGCATGCGCGCCGTATGGGGGACTGTAATAGATGTGGCCGCCCTCGAAAGCCTGGACAGCGCCGCCGTCGCGGAGCGACTTCTCTGACGTGATCGGATATCCCAGAGGTCCAGATTCCCAGCCCATGGAGGCCCATCGAGTGGACATCGCGCCGAGCACCACCTGGGGGCCGCCCGCGGGGCTCCAGTAGACGTGACCTCCTTGGAAGCTCTGGACTGTTCCGTTGAGACGGGATAAGAGCTTTTCGTTGGTCGTGGGGTAGCCGAGTGTCCCGTTCTCCCATCCTCTGGTGCCCCAATAGGCGAGAACGCCGCCGCGAACCATGTAGGCACCCGCGCTTGGGCTCCAATAGACCGTCCCATTCGCGAAGTTCTGCATCGAGCCGCCTTGGGCTAGCCCGGGGCGCTCGTTTCCCGTGGCTGCTCCAAGGAGCCCGGAGTTCGCCTGCCAGACGGCACCGATCGCGCCCGAGGTTTGATACTGGGTCGACCCGAACCACTCGGTGAAAAAGTTGAAGAAATTGAGATTGCCGTAACTCGAGCAGCCATCTGGGCGGCCATTCAACAGAGGCGAGTTGGGCGTGTACGGGGTGTAGTTGTACAGGCCTGCGGTCGCCTGGTTCTCGATGTAGACGTTGACCTTGCCGCACGTGGCACTGGGATGCAGCGCGATCGTCTGCGAGGTGCGGCCCGGGACGTGGGCCCAGGAATAGGGGGTGAGCGCATAGCTCCGGAACTGCCAGGCTGCCTTGTAGACCTGGTTGTAGAACCCACGGAACTCGGCATCGCAGGGCGCGGTGTCTGGGCAGCCATAGCCGGTTGCTGCCTGGTAACGGCGCGGAGTCAAGTACTCGCCGGACGCAGTGATCAGTCCCTGTTCCTTCTGGAGCAGGACAAGGAGAACTTGCGGGTTGATCCGGCAGGCCGTGGCCACCTTGGCGATGATCGTAGCGGCAGACTCGTTTGCTGCCCCGGTGTACTGTCCGGTGCATCTGGTGTCCGGAGTGCGGGTCCAGGTCGTCTCCCGGAAGTCTCTGAGGCACGGTGTGCCTGTTGAACCGGGGCGGCACGCCGACCCCTTTTGGTCAAGGAAGGTCTGGATCTGCCCGGCGGACATCGATGACGAGTTGTAGAAGACTCCGTCGGAAATGATCATGCCGGCTCTGAAGCTGGCGGCCTGCGCCGGGGGAGTGGCAAGGACACCAGGTGCCAGCAAGACCAGGAGCAGGAAGACCGTGCCAAGAGTCGTCCTGCGTCGCAGGGTGGACGGACGCGCAGCGATCATCGGATGGTGACCTGTGTCGCAGAGCTGATGCCAGTCTGGGTGTCTGAGGTGTAGGCAAGGGTTACGTCCCATGTCCCGGGAGTGAACCCAGCGGTGCTCATCGTCAAACCGCCGCAGACGGTGGTTGTCGCGTCGGGCTCCGCGGTGCCCTCGACGGTGAAGATCTCTGAGTCTCGGACCAAGCTCAGGGTGCAGGTCCCTGACGACTCGACTCCGGGGACAAATCCGCTGACGAGAATAGCTTGCGGGACGATGTCGGTCGCCGCGATCGTGATCTGGACGTTGGCCGGTGCCAGTGCCGGGTCAGCGGATGGGGCGAGATCCGGATCGATGTCTGGGTCTACAGCCTCGCCCTCAGGGACGATTGCGTCCGGCAACGGTGCGTCTTCCGTGGTGGGCGCACCGTCGTCGTTTTCCCCGGGCGAGTCGGAGGCGGTGCTCGGCGCGATTGGGTCCGAGGCGATCGCTTGGGCGCCGAGCGCGAAAGTCAGGACGAGGAGCGGCGTAGCGACTGCGGCCAACATCGTGTGGCGCTTCATATCAAGGTTCCCTTGGGTTGCGGGGCGTACGAGGGGTGGATGGCGGGGGCGAGGTTGAAAGGTCCGCACATTCCAGGCCCTCGTGCCCGGCGCTCGTGGTCACGATACCCAGGGGAGAAGCCGTTTCCGGGCACCGACACCCAATGGATAATCGCGGCCGGGGGAGGGTGCGCCGTCTACGCCCGAGGCAGGCCCGCCTGGGCGCGTTGTCGGCACGACCGGTCGGCCGGCATCCGGGCAGATAGCGATCTATGCCCCGCTGACCCGCTCCGTCTCCACCAACCGCGCCAGCCGCTCCGGGTCTGCCTCCATCGCACCGGTGGTCGCCGGTGCGAGCACCACGACCGAACCGCCGCCCGCCCAGACGCTCACCGCTCCGGCGAGCAGGGCGGCCACCCCACCGGGCGCCGCGGTGGTCCGCAGCAGCACCCGCGCGCCGTCGCGCGCCGTCACGCCCGCGTGCTCGTCCGCCCACCCCAGCAGTGCCGCGTGGTCGACCTCGAGCGGCACGCCTGCACCCGAGAGCGCAGTCGTCCCCGGGTCGCCCGGGGGCACGTAGCCGAGCTGGTCGCCGTAGGTCATCACGGCCGACGCCGCGTCGACGGCTCCGGCGGGCAGCTCGCCGTCGAAGCGGCGAGCCAGGGCGGGCAGCGACACGGCCACGATCGCGGTGCGTGATCTGCGCTCGCCGGGGCGGGGGGCCCACCGCGCGGGGTCGGCGGTAAGGGCGACGTCAGGCGCGCCGGTCAGCGCGGGGCTGGGCACGCCGGCGTCGACCGCGTCGGATCCATCGCCGTCGGCAGCGTCCGGCTCGACCAGCCGCAGCTCCGCCCCCGCCCGCCACGTCGCCAGCGCCCACACGAGGGTGCGCCAGTGCGGCGGCAGGTCCGTGGCCACGACGACGCCGGCCTCGGCGTCGAATTCCTCCACGAGCAGATTCGTCGTCTTGGTGACCCAGTTCACCAGGACCGCACCGGACAGCTCGATGCGTTCGCCGTCCGGGCCGTACCACGTCAGGCGCGGTTGTCCGCCGTCGCGGGACAGCAGGGTGAGCAGCTCGGTGATCGTGGAGGTCATGCTCCGATCGTAGTCAGAGAGCGTGTCCATGTGGGCGTGTCGCGGAATTCACCCCACCTGCGTCACCAAATAGCACATCTGGGCTTGACTCCTAGAGATGACACGCGTGTAATTTCACATAACGGTTTGGCACCGACCGTGCGGAACTGCGCAGAGCTGCGTGGGGAGCGGTCGGGACGGCACACCGACGAGGGTCGAGACACTGGTCATTGCACTGAGGGGGCGCGCATGTGGAATCTGCTCGATGGGGATGGGGACTTTCCCACGGACGCTCTGCGCGGACCCGGAGCGAGCGAACCACTTGCACCCGTGCTGCCGCTCTTCGCCACGCTGGACGAAGACTCCGTCATGGGGTGGCAGGAGCGAGCGCTGTGCGCACAGACGGACCCGGAGGCGTTCTTCCCTGAGAAGGGGGGATCGACTCGTGAGGCCAAGAAGGTCTGCGTGAGCTGTGAGGTGCGGGTGGAGTGCCTCGACTACGCCCTCGAGAACGACGAGCGCTTCGGCATCTGGGGCGGCCTCTCCGAGCGCGAACGCCGCAAGCTCAAGCGCCGCGCGATCTGATCGTCGCCGCGCGCCACACCCGGCAGCTCCACGGATCTGGCCGGCGGGTGAGGCACTATGGACCACTGTATGACTTCTCCGGCCACCACCCCCACGGCACCAGCCGCCGCGGTCCAGACCCTCGAGGGCACTGTGACCGCTGTTCTCGTCACCCGCGGGACCACGCCGTACCTGGCTGACTCCCTGCGCGCGGTGCTGGCCTGCGACCCCGGCCCCGCACGGGTGATCGTCGTCGACGCCTCGGCCGACTCCAGCGCAGAGCTGCCCCCCGACCTGGCTCCCGAGCCGCCCGGCGCCGCGGCGACTCCCTCCCGCGTCACGCTCGTCCGTGCCCCCGGTGCCCGCTCCTTCGGCGCCGCCGTCACGACGGCGCTGCGCACCCTCACCCCCGCCGTGGACACCGAGTGGCTCTGGTTCTTCCACGATGACAGTGCCCCGGCGCCGGACGCGCTGGGCCATCTACTCCGCACCCTCGAGCACACCGCCTCGGTCGCGGTCGCCGGCGTCAAGCAGGTCGGCTGGGACGACCCGGACGAGCTCATCGAGGTCGGGTTCACCGTCTCGCGCAGCGGCCGACGGATGACCGGCGTCGAGCCGGGAGAGGTCGACCAGGGCCAGCACGACTTCCGCGACGACGTCCTCGCCGTCGGCCTGACCGGCGCGCTCGTACGGCTGAGCGTCTGGACCCAGATGCGCGGCACCGACTCCACCTACGGCGTCTTCGGCGACGGGCTCGACCTGTGCCGGCGGGTCCGCCTCGCCGGGCACCGGGTGGTCGTGGTGCCCCGCGCGGTCGTCCGCCACGCCCAGGCCACGCTCACCGGCGGCGCCGACCGCAGCACCGAGCGAGACACGACCTTCGGTGCCCGGCTGCGCTCGCAGCTCTACTTCCTCGCCACCGGCATGACCGCCTGGCTGCTGCCCTTCTTCCTCGTCGGTGCCGTGCTGGCGGCGCCGGTGCGGGCCCTGTACCGCGTGACCATGAAGGTGCCCCGGCACGCTCTCGACGAGCTCTGGGCGCCGCTCTGGTTGTTCACCCGTCTGCCGCGGGTGCTCACCACCCGGCTCGGTGCGGCCAGGACGGCGTCTGCCAGACGCAGCCTGCTCACCCCGCTCATGGCCACCACCCGGGAGGTCGTCGACGCCCACCAGGACCGCCGGCTCGCCAGCGCCGCCCGGCGCAAGGCCGCCGGTGCCCCGCATGAGCTCGACCGCGAGGAGATCCGCGCCACCGCCCGCCGCCGTCGTCTCACCGCGCTGGGCGTCGTCCTCCTCGCCGGCGCCGCCACGGTCATCGCGCTGCGCCCGGTGCTGCGCTCGGTCACGGACGGGTCAGCCGTCATCGGCGGGGCCCTGCAGCCGGCCGGAGAAGGGCTGTCCGACCTCTGGCAGGCGATCTCCGGCGGCTGGATCCGCGACGGCCTCGGTGCCTCAGCGCCGGTCGACCCGTTGCTCACCGCGCTGGCCCCCGTCGCAGCCCTGACCGGAGGCAACCTCCAGCTCGCCGTCAACCTCCTCGTCGTCGGCGCGCTCGTGCTGTCCGGGCTGGGCGGCTGGTTCGCCGCAGGGGCTGCGACCCGCTCGGTGGCGCTGCGGTTCTGGGCGGCGACCATGTGGTTCGCGGCGCCCTCGCTGCTGCTCGGCGTCGGGCAGGGGCGTCTGGGTGCGGTCCTCGCGCATGCCGCGCTGCCGTGGTTCGCCCTGGCCGTGGCGCGGGCGATCGGGGTGCAACGCGGTGACACCTGGGGCCGGCAGCGGCTGCGCGCGGCCGAGCGTGCCGACCAGCGACTGCGCGAACGCGTTCCCGAGCTCGCACCCGTCACGAACCACCCCTCCGTCGCCGCGCTCGGCGCGGCGGCCCTCGCCTTCGCCGTCGTCGTCGCCGGTGCACCGGTGCTGCTCGTGCCGGGCATCCTCGCCCTCGTCGTGGTGGCTGTCGGTGCCCCGCGCCACCGCCGCTACCTCACGTTCATCCCGCTGCCCGCCCTCGCCCTCATGGGACCGCTGATCGTCCGCGCGGTCGTCACGTGGTCGAGCGGGGGCTGGCGGATCCTGCTGGGCGACCCGGGTCTGCCCCTCGCCTCCACGGGCGCGCCCGCCTGGCGCCAGCTCCTGGCGCTGCCGGTCGACCCGGACGCGTGGTTCACCGCCGACGGCGTGTGGGGGCAGGTGGGCACCTACGCGCCCTACGTCTACGGCGCGACGCTGGTCATCGCGGCCTGCGTCGGGCTGGTGCGCCTCGGCGGTCGGGGCCGGGCCGCCTGCGTGTGCTGGGCCGTCGCCGCGCTCGGCCTGGCAGCGGCGCTCGCCTCCACGGCCACCGTGGTCGCCGTCGGAACCGAGTCGACCGTCACCGGCTGGTCCGGGGCGGGGGTGTCCGTGCTGGTCCTCGGGCTGCTTGGGGCTGCGGTGCTGGGCCTGGACGGCCTGACGACGAAAGCCCTCACGCACACCTTCGGCTGGCGTCAGGTGATGCTCGCCACCGGCGCGGTGCTCGTCGCCGCGGTGCCGCTGGCCGGGGTGGGCATCTGGGCGGCCCACGCCTCGGGGCAGGACTCCACCGTCACGCTGCGTGCCCTCGACCGGGCGATCGTGCCGGCGGTGGGCCAGCAGATGCAGTCCTCGGGCCGCCAGGCCCGGGTGCTCGTCCTCGAGGCGCGTGCCGACGGATCGCTCGCCTACCAGCTGCTGCACGGCGACGGGCCGCAGCTCACCGACTCCTCGGCCGTGGTCGACGTCGCCGGCCTGGCGGGCCGGCCCGACGACGTCGCCGAGCTTGTTGCTCGCACCTCGGCCGGGATGGACTCCGGCCAGGCGCAGGACCTCGCCGCCCTGGCGGTCGGTGCCGTGCTGGTGCCGCCCTCCGACGACCTCGCCCGCGCTCAGCTCGTCTCCCGCATCGACACCGTGCCCGGGGTCACCCGGATCACCGAGAACGAGTCCGGCACCATCTGGCGGGTGACCCCCGACGATTCTCTCGAGCTCATCGACCAGCCGTCCTGGGCGCGGATCTACGCTCCCGGCGACGCCGGCACCCTCGAGGTGGTGGTCCCGGTCGCGGCCGGGAACCTGTCGATCGACGCCCGGATCCCCGACGGCGACCCCGACCGTGTCCTCGTGCTCGCCGAGAACTCCGCGCCTGGTTGGCGCGGCGCGCTCGACGGCGTCCCGCTGCGCGCCGTCGCTGGCGACGACCGCCAGTCCTTCGCCCTGGGAGCCGACGGCGGGCACCTCACCGTGAGCTACGAGCGTGCGAGCCGGACCCCGTGGCTCGTCCTCCAAGGAGTTGTGATCGTCGTGTTCGTCCTGCTCGCCGTGCCCGTCCGCCGCCGTCGGGGCGTGCGATGAGCGCGCGGCGGGTGCTCTCGGCCGTCACCGTCGTCGCCGTCACCGCGGCGCTGACCGTGGTCGGAGGGGACCTGTTCAGCCAGGGCGGGCACGCGGACGTCACGGGGGAGCCGGTCGCGCTCGGTGCCCAGGGGACGACCCTCGTCTGCCCGGCGCCGGTGGCGCTGGCGGGGGAGATCCTCACGGCGGACGAGGCAGGGTCCGGCGGGAGCGGGGACGCCCAGTTCGGGTCCTCTCCGGTCGCCCCGCGCACCACCGTCCAGACGTCGCTGTTCGGCGCGCAGACCACCTCGACCCTCGAGCTCTTCACCGGGACGGGCGCCGCCGCGGAGTCGGCCGACGAGACCTCCCGCGTGCTGCGCGGAGCGGACCCCAGCGCTCAGCTCAGCCTGGACGACGTCACGACCGCCACGATCGTGCGCAGCGTCGCCTCCACCACGCACGACGCCGCCGCCTACGCCGCCTCTGCCTCGGTGACCTCTGCGGGAGACCTGCGCGGCCTCGCGGCCGCGGCGTGCCAGGACCCGGGCATCACGCAGTGGCTCGTGGGTGGTGGGACCGAGCTCGGGACGACCACCGAGCTGGTCCTGTCCAACCCCAGCCGCACCCCGGCCACCGTCACCGTCGACCTGTGGGGCGCCGGCGGCGAGCTCACCCTCGCCGGACCCTCGACCTACCTGGTGCCCCCCGGGGGACAGGTGACCACCCTGCTGGGAGGGCTGGCCGCCGAGCAGAACCGACTCGTGGCCCGGGTGACCGCGAGCGGGGCCCTGGTGACCGCCTATCTGCAGCACACGGTCCTCGACGGGCTGACCCCGGCCGGGGTGGACTACGTCACCGCCGGCGCGGAGCCCGCCACGGCGCAGGTGCTCAGCGCCGTCACGGTCGAGGTCTCTGAGGTGACTGACACCGACGTCGCGCTGCTGCGGCTGCTGGCGCCTGAGTCCGCCGGGACCGCCTCGATCCGGGTGCTGGGTGCCCAGGGTCAGCAGGTGCTGCGCGGCGCGGAGACCGTCGAGCTGCAGGCCGGCGCGGTGACCGACGTGAGCCTGGCCGGGCTGCCTGCTGGCACGTACACGGTCGTGGTGCAGGCCGACACGCCTGTGGTGGCCGGGGCGCAGATGACTCGGACCGGCGTCGCCGACCCTGACCAGCCGGTGGTCGGGACGCCCACGGACCGCGCCTGGGTCGCCGCCCGCCACGACCGGTCTGCCACGGGGATCGCCGCGATCCCGAACGGCACCCAGGCGCGCGTCGTGCTGACGGCGCTGCCCGCGCAGATCGACGGCGCGGACGGGCTCGACGTCGCCGCGGACGTGCCGATCGTCTACACCGACACCGAGACCGAGACCGAGACCGAGACCGAGACCGAGACTCCTGCATCCGACGCGTCCGGGGAGGCCGAGTCAGCCGAGGCTGACCAGGGAGCTGCGGAGTGGACCCCGGTCGACCGCGGCGAGCTGCGGGTCTACGGGACCGACGGGGCCCTCGTCGGCACCCAGACGATCAGCCTCGCCACGGGTCAGACGCTGGTGATCGACCCGGCCACGCTGAGCAAGGGCGCTGCGATCGGCGCAGTCGCCGTGGTGTCGTATGCCGATGCCGATGCCGATGCCGATGCCGATGCCGATGCCGATGCCGATGCCGATGCCGATGCCGATGACACGAATGACGGCGTCACCCTCGACTGGTCGGTGCTGCTCACCGCCCCTGACGTCTCCGGCTCGATCTCCGTGGTGCTGCCCACCTCGCCGGTGGTCACCAGCGGCGAGGTGGCCGTGCGCCGCTCGCCGGCGGTCGGGCTGCCGCTCGACTGAGCCGGCTCGTCGCCCAGACCGTCAGCCGAGATCGCGGAAGTGCGGGTCGATCTCCTCCGGTGAGCGCGCGAGCAGGTGCGCGACCTGCTCGACGACGACGTCCCGCACCAGGTCGATGAGGTCGCCCGGGTCGGATGCGCGGTTCTCGATGGGGCGGCGGTAGATGACCACGCGGCCCGGCTGGCCGGCCTCGGCCGGGAAGTAGCGTCCCATGGGCACACCGCCGTGCTCCCACGGAGCAGGGTCGGAGGGCGGCACGTCCTCGACGGCGAACTCGGTGCCCACCAGCTCTGCGCCCCATGACATCTCCAGGCGCTGCACGGTCACCAGGACGCACTCGTCGAACTTCTCCGCGCGGGTGCGGTGCGCCGGGACCGTGGGAGGGAGCACGGGACCGCGCAGACCGCGTCCACGACGGTCGCGGCGGCGGGTGGGCAGGGAGGACGGGCTCATCTGAGCCACTGTAGTCGCCGCACCGTGCAAGGGTGGGGGAACAGTGATGGACCGGTGGACGTGGTGTGACCTGGAACTCCGGCGTGGGAGACCGTCGGTGGGCGGCCAGGGGGCTACGGTGTGTGCTGTGATCCCCGTACGCCAATGCTCCCGAACTGCCTGCGCGCGCGCCGCCGTGGCGACCCTGACCTACGTGTACTCGGACTCGACCGCCGTGCTCGGACCGCTGGCCGTCCACGCCGAGCCCCACAGCTACGACCTGTGCGAGGTGCACTCCGAGCGCACCACCGCGCCCCGTGGCTGGGAGATCGTGCGCCTGGCGCCTGCCTACGTCGAGCAGGGGCCCACCCAGGACGACCTCTCCGCCCTGGCCGACGCCGTCCGTGAGGCCGGGCGTCCCAAGCATCTGGCTGATCCCGAGCCGGTCCAGACCGGTGAGGTCTCACGCCGCGGGCACCTGCGAGTCCTTCGAGGCGAAGGCTGACCGCATGACCAAGACCACGCGACCCGTCACCGTCGACGGGCCAGACGTACCGAGCGCTCCGGGCGCCTCCACCGAGGGGGGCGGCCCCGCCAAGCCGGTCCGTCGTCGTCGCAAGGCGGCCGTTCCCGAGGTCCCGCTCGGCTCGCTGAGCCAGCCCCAGGGCGCCGTCGCCGGCCCACCGGCCTGCCCGGACTGCTCCTCCGCCTCCTTGACTCGCCTCGTCGTGGCCAACCCCGTGGGGGTGCCCGCGGTCTTCGTCTCCTGCCACGACTGCGAGCGGTCAGGCTGGTTCGCCGTCGACGGCGGCCACGAGGTCAGCCGGGACACCGTCCTCCTCACGGCTGCGGAGCCGGACGGCACACCGGAGACGTAGGCTTTCCCCATGCCGACCATGGAACCTGGTGCCCCGGACCCCGTGGACCCCGTGGACCTCGCGGACCTCTTCACCTCCGACGACGTGCGCGGAGCAGTCCCCGACCCGCTCAGCCCGCAGGTTGCCGCCGCCGTCGCAGCAGCCTTCGCCACGGTCGTGGTGCTCCCCGAGTCCGGCGACGACCAGACCCCCGCCGAGCTCGACGGCCCCGTGGACGCAGACGCACAGGCCACCCCCACAGACATCGCCGCCACGACAGCCACCCGACCCCGCCCCGTGGTGGTCCTGGGCTGGGACGTGCGCAGCTCGGGACCGGAGCTGGCCGCGGCCTTCTCGCAGGGGCTCACCAGCGCCGGCGTCGACGTCCTGGCCCTCGGACCCTGCTCGAGCGACGAGGTGACCTACGCCAGCGGCGTGCTCGAGGTGCCCGCGGTGATGATCGCCGCGGACGGCGAGGCCGCCGAGCGCAACGGGCTCACCCTGCGACGTGCCGGTGCGCGGCTGGTCGACTCCGACAGCGGCCTGGACCGGGTCCGTGAGCTCGCCGAGCAGTACCTCACCTACGGGATGCCCGGCCCGGCCACCCAGCTGGGCCAGCGCACCGAGCGGGACGTGCTCACCGACTACGCGAGCTTCGTGCGTGACCTCGTCGACCTGTCGGCCATTCGCCCGCTCACCGTCGTCGTCGACGCCGGTCACGGCATGGCGGGGCGCACCGTGCCCGCCGTGCTGCAGGCGGGCGACGAGCCTGACCTCTCCCTCGACCTCGTCGCGTTGTTCTTCGACCACGACGGCTCGGCGCCCCTGGCAACCTGGGACCAGGCCGGCGACCAGAGCCTGGACACCGACCCCGACACCGACCCGCCGCTCGCGCCGGGCCTGGTGGACCTGCAGGCGGCGGTGCTCGCCCACGGCGCGGACCTCGGGCTGTCCTTCGACGTCGACGCGGGCCGCTGCATCGTGGTCGACGAGCGCGGAGCCCTCGTGAGCCCGTCAGCGATCATGGCCCTCATCGGGCTGCGCGAGGTGGTGCGCGAGCAGGCGGAGGGCCGTCCAGCCACCGTCGTGCACGACGCCGTGACCTCAGCGGCGCTGCCGGACCTCATGTCCGCGGCCGGCGCGCAGACCGTGCGCACGCGGGTCGGTCGCTCTGCCGTCTCCGCCCAGATGCGCGCCCACCACGCGGTCTTCGGCGGGGAGCACAGCGGGGGCTACGTCTTCCGTGACTTCTTCTACGCCCAGTCCGGGATGCTCGCCGCGCTGCACGTGATCGCCACCCTCGGCGGTCAGCCGCACCCGCTGTCCGCCCTCGCCGAGGTGTACGAGCCGTACACCTCCAGCGGCGAGATCAGCTCCACGGTCACCGACACGGCGGCGGCCCGCGATCGGGTCGTGGACGCCTATGTCACCCGTCGCGGCGCCGGCGACGTCACCGTCGACGAGCTCGACGGGCTCACCGTGTCCCACTGGGACGACCACCCGCAGTGGTGGTTCAGTCTGCGCACCACCGGCTCGGTGGTCCGCCTGAGCGTCGAGGCGGCTGACGAGGACATCATGGTCAAGGTCCGCGACGACGTGCTCTCCCTCGTCCGCGAGGAGACCCAGCCATGACCGCCACCACGACCACGGTGGTCGCAGCCGCTGCGACCACCCGCACACCAGCCGCCTCGGCGGCCACCCCCTCACGGACCACAGAAGGCGAGACACACTCATGAGCCAGCGCACGTCGTCGGGCAGCACGGCAGGCAGCCACGCGGGGACCTTCCCGCTGGACCCGTGGGTACGCGAGATCTTGCGCTGCCCGGTGAGCGGAGCCACCCTGGTCGACGGCGTCGGTCCGGACGGGCAGGCAGAGCTGCACTCCACCGCTGAGGTCGACCCGCTGGCCTACCCCGTGCGGGAGGGCATCCCGGTGCTCCTGGTGGACGACGCCCGCCGGCTCTGGCCGGCCGGCGCTCCCGGGCGCGTGTAGTCTGTCGCCGCGGTACCACCGACCGCGTCAGACCTCGAACGACCGGGAGCTCCATGTCCACGCACGGCGGAACCAAAGCGATCATCGCGGCCCTGGCGGCGAACCTCGGCATCGCCGTGACGAAGTTCGTGGCCTTCCTGCTCACCGCCTCCTCGTCGATGCTGGCGGAATCGGTGCACTCCCTGGCAGACTCCGGCAACCAGGCCCTGCTGCTGCTCGGCGGCAAGAAGGCCCGGCGCGGCGCGGATGAGAAGCACCCCTTCGGCTACGGCCGCGAACGCTACATCTACGCCTTCATCGTCTCCATCGTGCTGTTCACCGTCGGTGGTCTGTTCGCCCTGTACGAGGCGTATCACAAGTTCCACGACCCGCACCCGATCGATGCGTGGAAGTGGGTCCCGGTCGTCGTCCTCGTCGCGGCGATCGCCATGGAGAGCTACTCCTTCCGCACAGCGATCCACGAGTCGAACGCGGTGCGCGGCAAGAAGACCTGGGTGCAGTTCGTCCGCACGGCCAAGGCCCCTGAGCTGCCCGTGGTGCTGCTGGAAGACCTCGGCGCGCTCATCGGTCTGGTCCTCGCGCTGTTCGGGGTGGGCTTGACCCTCATCACCGGTGACGGCCGCTGGGACGCCGCGGGCACCGCGTGCATCGGCATCCTGCTCGTGCTCATCGCGATCGTCCTGGCGCTGGAGACCAAGTCGCTGCTGCTGGGGGAGTCGGCCACGAAGGAGGACGTCGCGGCGATCGAGGCGGCCCTGGTCGGCCCCGGCGTCCCGTCGGTCATCCACGTCAAGACCCTCCACCTCGGCCCCGAGGAGCTCCTCGTGGCCGCGAAGATCGAGGTCGACGTGCGCAGCGGTGCCCCCGAGATCGCTGACGCGATCGACGCGGCCGAGGCACGGGTGCGTGCCGCTGTACCCATCGCCACGCGCATCTACCTCGAGCCGGACCTGCGTGACCGGGATGTGCGCGTGAGTGCTGCGCCGGGGCGTGACCACTAGCGCACACCCGACGCCCCGATGCACGACGACGGCCGACCCCCTCGGGGATCGGCCGTCGTCGTGCATCCGGCACTGAGGCCGTCGTGCTCCCGGCTGTGCCGGGAAGGGTCACGCGGTCGCAGCAGCCTTCAGATCGTCGACGAAGGTCGGGTTCTGGTCCAGCCACGTGCGAGCCGAGGCGTCGTTGTCCGCGCCGTCGTTCTCGTTGAACATGATGTTCTCGAGGGAGAACAGCTGCTCGTCGGTGAGGGTGAAGGCGGAGACCCACGAGGAGAGGGTCGGGAAGTCCTCGGTGAAGCCGAGACGGCCGACCGAGTTGATCTCCTCGGCCTCGCCGAGCGCACCCTCAGGGTCCTCGAGGTCGCGGACGGGGAACTCGTCGTAGGCCCAGTGCGGACGCCACAGGGTCACAGCGATGTTGTTGCCCGCGGCGGTCGCACCCTTGAGCTCGGCGAGCATCGCCGGGGTCGAGGAGATGAGGTAGTCCATGTCCTCCAGGCCATAGGTCGGCACGACCTTGTCCTCGGTGATGCTCGTCAGACCGGCACCGGCCTCGATGCCCACGAGGCGGTTGCCATAGGCGTCGGCATTGGCGGCGAGGTCGGCCAGCGACGTCGCGGGGGAGTCCTCGTTGACCGCGATGGTCAGCTTGGCATTGTCGTACCAGGCGCCGAGCTGCTCCATCTCGTCACCGTAGGTCTCCAGGTACTGGGCGTGGGTGACGGGCAGCCACATGTCGAAGTTGATGTCGAAGTCGCCCCCGGTCAGACCGGTGTAGACGATCCCGGCGTCGGCCTCGGTCGTCTCGACCGTGTAGCCCTCCTCCTCAAGGATGACCTTGAACAGGTGGGAGACCGCGATGCCCTCGTCCCAGCCCGAGTGGACCCCGATGGAGACCGTGGACTGGTCGCCGTTGGCGACGGTGGCGCCCTTCGACGACGTCGATCCCTCGCTGGAGTCAGTGCTGGAGCAGCCTGCGACGCCGAGTGCCAGCGCGAGGGAGGCAGCGACGATGCTGGTGCGGGCGGTGGTGCGGTTGAACATGGGTTCCTTCCTGAAGGCGACGGGTCCGGTTGACCTGCCGCCGCGGGGTTGGGGGTGGTGCGAAGAACCGGGAGGCAGCGGCCCTGACGCTGTGCGTCAGGGCTGCTGCTGCCTGGTCAGACCGAGGCCGCTGAGAGCGCCTTGGAGACGGGGGCGCGCGCTGCCAGGGCAGACGTCACGCGGTCGAGGAACATCGCCAGGACGACGACGGACAGGCCGGCTTCGAAGCCGAGCGAGATGTTGACGCGCTGGAGCGAGGCGATGACGTCACGGCCCAGGCCGGGCGCGCCGACCAAGCCAGCCATGACCACCATGGAGAGCGAGAGCATGATGACCTGGTTGACGCCGGCCATGATGGTCGGCATCGCCAGCGGGAGCTGGATCTGGCGCATGATGCGTCCGTCGGTGGCACCGAAGGCGTGGCCGGCCTCGACCACCTCCTTGTCGACGCCGCGGATGCCCAGCTCGGTGAAGCGGACGCCCGGGGCGAGGGCGAAGATCACCGTCGCGACGATCCCGGGGACCACACCGGTGAGGAAGATGACCACCATGGGGATGAGGTAGACGAAGGCTGGCATCGTCTGCATGAAGTCGAGGATCGGCCGCAGGACGGACGAGACCACGTCGTTGCGCGCAGCCCAGATGCCCAGCGGGATCCCGATGGCCAGCGCGATGACGCTGGCGAGGATGACGAGGGCGAGGGTGTCCATCGCGTTGGTCCACTGACCGACGACGTCGATGACGACGAAGCCGACGAGGGTGCCGAGGCCCAGCTTCCAGCCCTTGGCCCAGAAGGCCAGGGCCGCCAGCACGAGCGCCACGACCCAGAAGGGCGGGCTCGACAGGACGACGTCGATCTGGTCGTAGCACCACACGAGGATGGTCTTGAGCTGGTCGAAGAACCACCCGAAGGTCGCCGTCACCCAGTCGATGAAGGACTCGACCCAGTCGCCGAGGGCGATGCGGGGCAGGCCTGATGTGGTGGCTGCTGCGGTGATCACGGGCGTGCTCCTGTCGTCGGCTCGGTCGGGTCGGCCGGGGGTGTCGGGTCTGCGGTCTCGAGCGGTCGCGGGTCGTCCGTCGGCGCGGCGAGGTGCAGTCCGAGGGCGGGCTCGACAGAGTCCACGGACTCCTTGGAGTCCACGGTGTCCTCAGTGCCCTCGGAGGAGGTCTCTTCGAGCTGCGGGGGAACCATCGCCTCGAGCAGCACGACGCGGGGGATGACCCCCACGAGGCGGCCGTCGGCGTCGGTCACGGGCACCGGCAGCGGAGACTCCGCAGCCGGGGCGAAGATCTCTGAGAGCGAGGTGTCCTGCGTGACGGCGGTGACGTCGTCGCGCACCAGGCTTTCGAGGGAGGTGGTGCCAGCGCGCAGGGCGGCGACCACCTCGGAGTCGTAGACGACGCCGCGCAGACGGCGCGAGCGGTCCACGACGTAGGCGGCCGACACCTGCGCGTCGCGCATGGTGCGCGAGGCGCCACGCGGACCGGCGGAGAGGGGCACCACGGCAGCAGGCCTGTTCATGAGCGAGGCTGCGGTGAGCACCCGGGTGCGGTCGACGTCGGCGACGAACTGCGCCACGTAGTCGTTGGCCGGGTCGGAGAGGATCTCTTCGCTCGTCCCGATCTGCACGATCTCACCGTCGCGCATGACGGCGATGCGGTCACCGAGGAACATGGCCTCGTTGAGGTCGTGGGTGATGAAGATGATGGTCTTGCCCAGCTTGTGCTGGATCTCGACGAGCTGCTCCTGCATCTCACGCCGGATGAGCGGGTCGAGGGCGGAGAAGGCCTCGTCCATGAGCAGCACCTCGGTGTCCGCGGCCAGGGCACGGGCCAGGCCCACGCGCTGACGCATCCCACCGGAGAGCTGAGAGGGCAGGTGGTCTTCCCAGCCGGCCAGGCCCACGAGGTCGAGGGCGGTCTGCGCCTTGGCGAGACGCTCGGCCTTGGCCATGCCCTGGATCTCCAGGGGGTAGGCGGCGTTGTCTCGCACCGTGCGGTGCGGGAGCAGCGCGAAGTGCTGGAAGACCATGCTCACGCTGCGCTGGCGGATGGCGCGCAGCTCCTTGGTGGAGACCTTGCTCAGGTCGGCGCCGCCGATCTGGACGCTGCCAGAGGTCGGCTTCCACAGCCCGTTGAGCATGCGGATGAGCGTGGACTTCCCTGATCCCGACAGGCCCATGATGACGAAGATCTCGCCACGGCCAACCGCGAAGCTGGCGTCGATGACTGCCGCTGTGCCGAGGTGCTTGACCGCGTCGCGGCCCGCGCCCTGCTTGAGCTGGCGGACGGCCTCGTTCGGCCGGCGACCGAAGACCTTGTAGACGTTGTCGACCTGGACGACGACCGACGTGGTGCCGTCGGTGCCGACGGCACCGTTCGCGGCGGTCGCGCTGTCACGGTCGACGCCCGCTGCTGCGGGCACGTCCTCCACGACTGCTGCGGATCCTGCGGATGCTGCGTCAAGCTGTGCGCGCTCGTCGGCGCGCTGCGGTCCTGCTGTCACTGGTTCCCCGTTCGCGTGTCCGTGCCAGCCCCAGGCGGGGGGCACGGTGCGGCCTGCGAAGCGTCACGACCCGCACCTGGGGGTGCGGTGGTCACCTCATGAGGCGACGCGCAGCAGACTGGCTGCTGCGCCGCTGAGCGTCGGAGATCGGGCCTGGCGTGGGTAATGCCCACACGGCTCACACGACTCTGACGACTTCTCGCAGGCCGATCGTTTCCATGATCGGTCTTGTCCACCATGCCTCATTGCAGCCCGAATTTCTACCGGCGTGAGGCGAAACAGGGTGTCAACGAGGCCAAGTCTTTACCTGCAACGGCGCTGTCTACCAGCGATTTTGCCAGTAATTGAATTGTTACCCATTCGTGATCAATAACGTGGTGGCGAGGAGAAAAGGAGCGACCGGGCCGGTAAGAATGTGTTTCCGGTCACGGCAAGAATGTGAGCGAGGTCATGAAATAACCCGGCTGCACCCCGCGTCGTCGGCCCGCCGTCGGCCCGCCGTCGGCCCGTCAGACCCCGCCCCCGACCGACGACCGGACACCCTTACCCGCGCTGGCCTGCCCGAGTAGGCTGAGGTGACCCCAACCGCGCCAATCTCGGAGCACCATGTCGACGTCCAGCTTCAGCGAGTCCCCCGGCCACTACAAGGTCCGCGACCTCTCCCTCGCGGAGGCGGGACGCCACCAGATCCGTCTCGCCGAGCACGAGATGCCCGGACTCATGGCGCTGCGCGCCGAGTACGGCGAGGCCCAGCCGCTGGCCGGTGCCCGCATCGCCGGGTCCATCCACATGACCGTGCAGACCGCAGTGCTCATCGAGACCCTCACCGCCCTGGGCGCGAAGGTGCGCTGGGCCTCCTGCAACATCTTCTCCACCCAGGACGAGGCTGCCGCGGCGGTCGTCGTGGGCGTCGACGGCACCCCCGAGGCCCCCGCCGGCGTGCCGGTCTTCGCCTGGAAGGGCGAGTCCCTCGAGGAGTACTGGGAGTGCACCGAGCAGATCCTGCTCTGGCCCCAGGACGAGGACGGCGAGTACGCCGGCCCCAACATGATCCTCGACGACGGCGGCGACGCCACCCTCCTGGTGCACAACGGTCTCGCCTACGAGCGCGTGGGCGCTGTCCCGCCCGACACGGTCCCCGGGGAGCCTGACCACTCCGAGGAGGCCAACGTGGTGCACGCGCTGCTGCGTCGCGTGCTCCAGGAGGACCCGCTGCGCTGGACCACGATCGGGGAGAACATCCTCGGCGTCACCGAGGAGACCACCACCGGCGTCCACCGCCTGTACCAGCTCGCCGAGGCGGGCCAACTCCTGTTCCCCGCGATCAACGTCAACGACTCGGTCACCAAGAGCAAGTTCGACAACAAGTACGGCATCCGCCACTCCCTGCCCGACGGCATCAACCGTGCCACCGACGTGCTCATGGGCGGCAAGGTGGCCTTCGTGGCCGGCTACGGCGACGTCGGCAAGGGCGCCGCGGAGGCGCTGCGCGGCCAGGGCGCGCGTGTCATCGTCTCCGAGATCGACCCGATCTGCGCCCTGCAGGCGGCGATGGACGGCTACCAGGTCGCCCGCATCGAGGACGTGCTCGACGAGGCCGACTTCTTCATCACCACGACCGGCAACAAGGATGTCATCACCGCCGCGCACCTGTCGGCGATGAAGAACAAGGCCATCGTCGGCAACATCGGTCACTTCGACAACGAGATCGACATGGCCGGCCTGGCCCAGGTCCCCGGCGTCACCCGCACCGAGATCAAGCCGCAGGTCCACGAGTGGACCTTCACCGAGGGGGAGAACCCCGGGCGCTCGATCATCGTGCTGTCGGAGGGGCGTCTGCTCAACCTCGGCAACGCGACCGGCCACCCGTCCTTCGTCATGAGCAACTCCTTCGCCAACCAGGTGATCGGGCAGATCGAGGTCTTCACCAAGGCTGGCACCGACGAGGAGTACCCCGTCGCGGTGCACCGTCTGCCGAAGGTCCTCGACGAGAAGGTCGCCCGCCTGCACCTGGACGCCCTGGGCGTGCGCATGACGACCCTCACCCCGTCCCAGGCCGACTACCTGGGCATCGACCCGGCCGGACCGTACAAGGCCGAGCACTACCGCTACTGAGCCCACCCGGCTCTCCAGCCGCCGCCCCGCCCGTCGTCTCGTCCTGCCAGGACGAGACGACGGGCGGCGGCGTCTGACCTGTCCTCGCCCTCGGGCGGGGATTCCCCTGGTCACGCGACGCGCGACCCCGTAGACCGGACAGCCCCGCACCCTCGACGATGGATGCCATGTTGACGAGCACCGAGCCCAGCGCAGCCAGCGCGGCCAGCCCAGCGGGCTCCGCCGCCCCGGTGGGTCCGTCCACCCCGGCCGGCGCAGCGGTCCCGCCGTTGGAGCGGGTCGGCTTCTGGCGCGGTCCCTTCGCGACCCGGTCGTGGCGCGAGTTCGGCTACATCGTCCTGGCGCTGCCCTGGTCGCTCGTCGGCCTCGTGTACTTCGTCATGATGATCTCCCTCACCGTCGGTCTCCTCATCACGGTGGTCGGCGGCACCGGGGTCCTGGCCATCATGGTGGTGGGCGCGCGGGGCATGACCGGCATCGACCGCGGGCTGGCCCGCGGACTTCTCCGGTCACCGATCGACAGCCCCACCCCCTTCCGCCGGCGTCCCGGATTCTGGGGTGCGGTGTGGTCGATGATCTCCGACGGCGCGGGGTGGCGAGCGATCGCCTACATGGTCATCCAGTTCCCGCTGTCGCTGGTCACCTTCGCCGTTGCGGTGACGTTCATCGCAGTGCCCCTCGGCGCGATGACGCACTGGGCCTGGGGACGCTACCTGCCCACCCAGGAGGGTGCGGACGGCCTCCTGCACAACGGCTCCCAGATCGTCGAGGGCGTCTTCATCGACACCCCGCTGCGCAACCTCGGGATGGCCCTGGTCGGACTGTTCCTGCTCTTCGTGGGCACCGCGGTGGTCCGCGGCGTCGCGCACCTGCATCGCATGCTGGCCAGCGCGCTGCTCGGGCCGACCTCCGCGAGCCTGCGCGTGGCGCGCCTGGAGCAGTCCCGCGGCCGCGCCGTGGAGGACGCCGACTCGACCCTGCGCCGGATCGAGCGAGACCTGCACGACGGCACCCAGGCCCGCCTGGTGGCCATCGCCATGCAGCTCGGCGAGGCGAAGGAGCAGGCGGTCGCCAGCGAGGCGGGGCCCGAGCTCACCCAGCTCATCGCCGACGCCCATGCCGCCACCAAGGACACCCTCGTCGAGCTGCGTGAGCTCGCGCGGGGCATCCACCCCCCGGCGCTGGACAACGGCCTCGCGGTGGCGCTGGAGACCCTCGCCGCGCGCAGCCCGCTGCCGGTCACCGTGGACATCGACCTGCCCGGCCCACCCGCCCCGCGCCCGGCCGAGGCGATCGAGACCATCGCCTACTTCTGCGTCACCGAGCTGCTCACCAACACCATCAAGCACGCCAACGCCACCGGCATGTACATCGTGGTCGAGGCGCGCGAGGGCGCGCTGTCCCTGCGGGTGAGCGACGACGGCATCGGCGGCGCCGTGATCCTCGTGCCCGACGTCGACGGTCACCACTCCGGCCTGGCCGGACTCGCCGAGCGGGTCGGGTCGGTCGACGGGGGCTTTGTCATCTCCAGCCCGGCCGGTGGCCCCACACTGGTGACCATCACCCTTCCTATGCACGTCTAGCGTCGAGAGGACCCCATGCGACTGCTCATTGCCGAGGACTCGGTCATCCTGCGCGACGGTCTCGTCGCCCTGCTCACCAGGCGCGGGCACGACGTCGTCGGCGCGGTCGGTGACGGTGAGGCGCTGTGCGCGGAGCTCGCTGCGCTGGCGCCCGAGCGCCGCCCCGACGTGGTCATCATCGACATCCGGATGCCGCCGACCTTCACCGACGAGGGACTGCACGCAGCCCTGACCATCCGGGCGCAGGACCCGAGCCAAGGCGTGCTGCTGTTCTCCCAGTACGTGGAGACCCGCTTCGCGGCCCAACTGCTCACCGGGGACGCCCGCGGGGTGGGGTACCTGCTCAAGGACCGGGTCGCCGACGTCTCAGACTTCCTCGACGCCCTCGAGCGCATCGCCGCCGGTCACACCGTGCTCGACCCCGAGGTGGTCACCCAGCTCATGGGCGCAGCGCACGACGACGACGGCCTCGCCCGGCTCAGCCCGCGCGAGCGCCAGGTGCTCGAGCTCATGGCCCAGGGACGGTCGAACTCCGCGATCGCCGAGCTCCTCGTGCTGTCCTACGGGGCGGTGGAGAAGAACGTCTCGTCCATCTTCACCAAGCTCGACCTGCCCCAGGACGCCGGCGACCACCGACGCGTCCTCGCGGTGCTGCGGATGCTCAACGCCTGAGCCGGACCGGGCCGGGTCGTCCACCCGCGTCCCGCTCGCCCGCCCGTGCGCGGGGAGCGATCCGCTCAGGTGGTGGGGTCGGGGATGCTGTACGGCAGGCGGCGGACCATCTCCGACTGCTCCTGCGCGACGGCGCGGGCACGCTGGGCGGCGTACCACTCACGGGTGCGCCGTTCGGCGAGCACCGCCATGAGGAACATCTCGGTCGGGGTGCCCGGCGGCGGTCCCGGGGCGATGAACTGCTCGAGCCGCCCGGCCAGGTCGCGACCCACCCGCACCCGCGACGCGGCGTGCATCCGCGGTGCCCGGGCGAGGAACTGCCGGGTGGCCAGCGCCAGACCGTCAGGCAGACGCCGCATGTCCGCCGCGGCCGCCCACGCTGCCAGCGGAGGGGGCATGACCACCGGGACGGAGGCGGTGCCGCCGCCCCGGACCCGGATCGCGTACGTGCCGGCGAGCATGTCGCCCACCCGCTTGCCCTTGGTGTTGGTCAACGAGGCGAAGAGGGCCACGGTGCCCGCCGTCAGCCACAGCTCCCCGACGCCCACCAGGGCGCGGATGAAGGAGTGACGCAGCCGCACCGGGCCCGCGTCGTCGCGCACGATGCGGATGCCGGTCGCGAGCTTGCCCAGGGACCGCCCCCGGGTCAGGGTCTCCACGGTCGTGGGGATGACGACCATGACCAGGACCATCACCGCGATGATGACCGCGGGGGCCACGTTCTCCCCGCTCACGTCGAAGCTGCCGGTCACCAGGAGCAGCAGCGCGACGAGCACCACGACCTGCACCGTGATGTCCAGCGCCGACCCGAGCATGCGGGTGGCGAAGGATGCCGGGCGCGCATCGATGATGACGCCTTCGCCGATGACGACGCCGTCGTCCATGCGACCCTCCAAGCCCTCGATGTGCACGCCGCGGACCGACGTTCTATGGCAGGGTATCGTCCGTGGACCTCGACGCCTTCGCAGACGTGCATTCCCACGAGTGGGCGCGCCTGAAAGAGCTGAGCACGCGGCGCCGGATCAGCGGCGCGGAGGCCGACGAGCTCGTCCGCCTCTACCAGGCTGTGGCGACCCACCTGTCGACCATCCGGTCCTCCGCCCCGGACCCGGTGCTCATCTCCCAGCTCTCCCAGACCCTCAACCGCGCCCGCACGACCATCGCGGGGGCCCACGAGCCCGCCTGGCGCGACGTCCAGCGCTATCTGCTGGTGTCACTGCCTGCGGCTCTGTTCCGGCTGCGCTGGTGGATCAACGCCGTGACGCTGGGGTGCGTGGTCCTGGCGGTGATCGCCGGGGTGTGGGTGGCCACGACGCCGCAGGGCCTGGCCGCCGTCGGGCCGCCGAGCTTCCGCGAGGAGTACGTCACCAACGCCTTCGCCTCCTACTACGACCCCGGCGCCGGCTTCGCCGCGGTGGTGTGGACCAACAACGCCTGGATCGCCGCGCAGTGCGTCGCCTTCGGCATCTCGGGCATCTGGCCGGTGTTCGTGCTCGTGCAGAACGCGGTGAGCGTGGGGGCTATCGGCGGGATGATGGCCCACTACGGGGAGCTCGGGATGTTCCTCAAGCTCATCGCCCCGCACGGGCTGCTCGAGCTGACCTCGATCTTCGTGGCCGGCGCGGCCGGGCTGAAGATCTTCTGGACCCTCGTCGACCCCGGTCCGCGCCCGCGCTCTCGCGCCCTGGCCGAGGACGGCCGTGCCCTGTTCACCGTGGCCGGCGGGCTCGTCCTGACCCTCGCGGTGTCAGGTCTCATCGAGGGGTTCGTCACCGGCTCGGACCTGCCGTGGTGGCTCAAGATCGTCATCGGAGCCCTCGCGCTCGCGGCCTTCTGGGTCTACGTCATCGTGCTGGGCCGCCGCGCCGTCGCCGAGGGCGAGACCGGAGATCTCGACGCCGACCTCGCCGGCGCCACCCGCCCGGTCGCGGCATGACCCACCGCCCTCGTCCCTGACCCGCCCGGCACTCGTGCCCCCCGAGCTCGTGAGCCCCCGAGCTCGTGAGTCACCCCTCGAGCTCGTGACCCAGCCCGCGAACTCGTGAGTCCGGTCGGCGGATGGCAGCGCAGCGGGCCCTGGTGCACGAGTTCGACGAACGGTTCACGAGTTCGGCGAACGGTTCACGAGGTGGGCGAGGGGTTCATGGGTGGAGCGAGGGGCGGTGGACGGGCAGGGGGTCAGGCGGTCAGGAGGAGGAAGAGGACCGGGGCCACGACAGCCAGCACCATCGCGATGATCACGAAGAGCGCGATCCGGCGGTTGCGGCGTTCACGGGACGGGGTTCGCTGGATCGTGGGACGCATTAGAGCCTTCCTGCGGCTTTGAGTGAGAGATACATGTCAGCCAGCCGCGGCGCGAGATCGTCCGGCAGTGCCGAGACGACCTCGACTCCACGACGGCTCAGCACCATTGTCGCCGCAATCCGCTCGAGCTCGGTACGGGCGGCCGCCGCCGCGTCGAAGACCTCCGACGCCGTCTCGCGTTGCGCGGCCAGCTCGGCCTCGTCCGGGTCGGCCACCGAGGCCAGCACCACCTGGTGCACCGAGCTCAGCTGCTCGACCACGGGCAGCAACCCGGTCTCCAAGGCCGCCGGCTCCGCGGTGGACAGCAGCACCACGAGGGCGCGCTGGGACAGGCGCTCACGGACCAGTCCCACGAGGGCGGGCCAGTCCGTCTCCAGCAGCGCTGGTTCGAGGGGAGCCATCGCGTCGGCGAGAGCTGGCAGCAGCCGTGGCCCGGCCGCACCAGCGACCCGGGCACGCAGCGTCCGGTCGAAGGCGATGAGCTCGACGCGGTCCCCGGCCTTGGCGGCCAGCGCGCCCAGCAGCAGCGCGGCCTCGATGCTCGCGTCCAGGCGAGGCTCGTCCCCGATCCGCGCCGCGGAGGTCCGGGCGGTGTCCACGACGATGAGCACCCGGCGGTCACGCTCGGGACGCCAGGTCCGCACCACCATCTCGGTGCGCCGGGCCGAGGCCCGCCAGTCGATGGACCGGACATCGTCGCCGATGACGTACTCGCGCAAGGAGTCGAACTCGGTCCCCTCCCCGCGGATCTGCACCGCGGCCTGGCCGTCGAGCTCGCGCAACCGGGCGAGCCGGCTGGGCAGGTGCTTGCGGGCGGCGAACTCCGGCAGCACCCGCAGCACACCCGGGACGGGGATGGACGCCTGACGCCCGGCGACACCGAGCGGCCCGAGAGTCCGCACGGTGACCCGGTCAGCGCGGCGGTCCCCCCGGCGCGTGGGCACCAGCTCGGTGGTCAGGCGCCGGGACTCACCCGGCGGGATGGACACCCGGTGCCGGTTGGCGAGCGCCCCGGCCGAGGGCACCCACGCGTCGCGCACCAGACCGGTGACGGTGCGCCGCGACTCGTTGGTGACCACGAGCACTGACTGGGCGCGCTCGGTCAGGCGGACCGTGCGGGGCACGGTCCGCTGGATCGCGAGGAGGCGCGGCGACGCGGCGAGCAGCGCGTCGCCGCCGGCGACGACCGCGACGGCGACGGTCCACACGAGGACCATCCCCAGGTCACCGGACAGCAGGACCGGGACGATGCCGAGCGCGGTGAGCACCACCGCGCGCCAGGTGAGGACCATGGGACAGCCAGGCCGCTCAGCGGGGGACGGGGACGGAGGCGAGCACGGTGTTGAGGACGCCCTCGGCGCTGACGCCCTCGAGCTCGGCCTCGGGGCGCAGCTGCACCCGGTGCCGCAGCGTGGGGTGCGCGAGCGCCTTGACGTCATCGGGGGTGACAAAGGTGCGTCCGGACAGCCATGCCCACGCGCGCGAGGTCGCCAGCAGCGCGGTCGCACCACGCGGGGACACACCCAGGGACAGGGAGGGGGAGTGCCGCGTGGCCCGGCAGACGTCGACGATGTAGCCGAGCACCTCCCGGGAGACCTGCACCTGGGCGACCTCGGCCCGGGCCTGCTCCAGGTCGGCGACGGTGGCGACGGGACGCACCCCGGCCGCGCCCAGGTCGCGCGGGTTGAAGCCGGCCGCGTGCCGGGCGATGACCTCGATCTCCTGGTCGCGCTCGGGCAGCGGGAGCAGCACCTTGAGCAGGAACCGGTCGAGCTGGGCCTCCGGCAGCGGGTAGGTGCCCTCGTACTCGACGGGGTTCTGGGTGGCGATGACCAGGAACGGGTCGGGCAGCGGGCGGGGGGTGCCGTCCACGCTCACCTGACGCTCCTCCATCGCCTCCAGCAGCGAGGCCTGGGTCTTGGGGGGCGTGCGGTTGATCTCGTCGGCGAGCAGCAGGTTGGTGAAGACGGGGCCCTCGCGGAAGCTGAACTCCGAGGTCCGCGCGTCGTAGACGAGGGACCCGGTGATGTCTCCAGGCATGAGGTCCGGGGTGAACTGCACCCGTTTGGTGTCCAGCGCCAGGCTCGCGGCGAGGGTCCGTACGAGCAGCGTCTTGGCGACCCCGGGCACGCCCTCGAGCAGCACGTGCCCGCGGCACAGCAGTGCGATGAGCAGGCTCGTCACCGCGGCGTCCTGCCCGACGACGCCCTTGGCGACCTCGGTGCGCACGCCCGCCAGAGCGGCGCGCAGGTCGGCGCGGGGCGCGCCGGCCGAGGTGGGTGCCGGCTGGTGCAGGGCCCCGGCAGAGGCACCGGGGACAGGGCTGGTGGATTCAGATGTGCTCACGCGCGGTGAACCTCGCTCTCCAACTGGTCGAGATCGGTGGCCAGACGCGTCAGCTCGACGTCGCCGGAGGGTGGTGGGCCGTACAGCAGCGCACCGACCTGCTGGGCAGGTCGGCCGCTGGCCCGGGCGACGGCGTCGACGACGGCGTCCGCCCCGGCAGATCGTGGCACGCCCAGGCGCTGGGCCATGCGGTCGGCGGACCGGGCGCGCAGCGCGGCACCGGCATGGCCGTAGGCGCGCGAGCGCCGGTAGAGCCGCCCGCGACCACGCGTGGCCTCGGAGGCCTGCACGACGACGGGCAGGTCCTCGGTGACCAGCGGCCCCAGGCGTCGTCCCCGCCACAGCGCGGTGACCAGGACGAGCAGCAGCAGCTGGGCGCCGACCGCACCGGCCCACGGGGGCAGCATGCCGGCCAGGCCGGGGGGCTCGTCGCCGACCGGCGGCTGCTCGGGAAGCAACCACACCAGGCGGTCGGTCTGGCCGAGCATGCGCAGCCCGAGAGCGGCGTTGCCAGTCTCGGTGATCGAGCCGTTGGTCAGGGCCGTCGCGTCGTCGAGGGCCCGCACGGTCTGCCCGTCGGCGGCGCCGTCCAGGGGAGCGACGGCGTAGTGACCGACCGGCGGGCCGGCGGCGGTGGGCTGCAGGAAGCACAGCGTCGCAGAGGTGGAGTCCTCGCTCAGGCGGAAGCCGGACCCGTAGCTCGTGATCTCTGCGGCTGCCACGGCGTCGGGATCGGTGCACTGGGCGGTGGCGGCGCCCGCCGAGGTGGTGCCGGCGTGGGTGACCTGCGAGGTCGCGGCGGCGAGAAGATCCGCGCCGGGGGCCACGAGCACCACCTCGGCACCGGTCTCCAGCAGGGAGCGCGCCACGTCCTCGGCCATGCCGTAGTCGTTGGCGACGAGGAGGGTGGATCCCGGTCCGCTCGCCCCGATCGCCTCGGCGACCGAGGTCGTGTGCACCACCTCCACGCCGCGGTCCCCGAGGACCTGGGCGAGGGCCATGCCACCGTCGTCGGAGGGGTTGTCGGGGGCGAATCGCACGGTGGACGTCTGGGTCGTCAGCGACACCAGCACCGCGCCGGCCAGCAGGGTCGCTACCAGCGCGGCTGCCGGCCAGCGCCAGGAGCGCAGGCGCGCCCTGAACCGGGAGGCGGTCGTCGTGCCGTCGCCGCGGACGGTGGTGGTGGCGGCAGAGACCGAGGTGGTCGTGGTGGACGAGGCGGCAGAACGCGGCTCGGCCGGGGCCGGGGCCGGGGAGACCGGCGGGGGCGCCAGGTCCGGTGCCGCGTCGCGGGGGCTCATGAGCGCACCATCGCGGCGGAGGGCAGCGGGGCGGGGCGGGTGGCTGCGGCAGTCGCCTCCAGGGTCCGCATCTGCTCGTAGCTGGCGGCGTCGGCCGGACGCTTGCCGTAGTAGATCGCGTCGAAGGCGCTGGCTGCCCCGGCCAGGGTGGGAGCGAGGGAGGGCAGCCGCAGGCCGATGGTCACGGCGGCCTCGTGCGCCGTGCGCCCGGGGGCGGGATCGAGGATCGCCCGCTCCTCGCTGCGCCGGGCGAGCGCGCGGAAGGCGTCCAGGGTCGCGGCCGTGTAGTCGCCGCGGGAGGCTGCCTGGGCAGCGGCGGCGAGCAGGTCGTCTGCGGTGCGGGTGTCGTCCAGGCCGAGCACGGGCGCGTGGTGCGCACGCCGGGTGCGTCGCAGGGGACCGGACACGTACAGCGCCACAGCCGAGATCACGACGATGACCACGACGAGCACGGCCGCGACCCACGCACCGGAGAGGCCGAGGGCCGAGGTCCCGGCGAAGGTCTCCTGGAGCCACATGAGGAACCGCTCGAGCAGCGAGGGGCCCTGATGGTAGATCGGGTTGGTCAGCTCGTCCTGGAGCCACTCGCGTGCCGTCGGGGCGTCGGGGGTCACCGGCACCTCGCACCTCGCGCTCGCCGCCGTCACGGAGGCGAGCACGAGGGCGGCGGTCGCAGAGCTGCTCACACCGCCTCTGCCGCGGCTGCCAGCTCGACGTCCAGGCCCTCACGCCGCATCCGCACGTCGATGTAGAGCAGCGCGATGACCGAGGACAGGAAGGTGGTGGAGATCGTGGAGGCGAGGATCTGCGTCACGACGATGATCGCGACGCCGCCCAGGTGCGACGCGTAGTCACCAGGGTAGAAGATCTCCGCGATGAGCGACCCAGGCAGTGCCACCAGGCCCGAGACGATCGAGGTGATGATCGAGGAGAGCAGGTAGATGCCGAAGAGTCGCCAGAAGCTGCCCCGGCTGAGCAGCCACCCGCGGCGGATGGAGGCACCCAGACGCTGGCCCTCCAGGACGTAGGCCGCCGAGGTGAGCAGGAACCGCACCGTCAGCCAGATCGCGACGACGATGACCGCTGCCATGAGCACCAGCAGGGCGATCACGGCCAGCCCGTCCATGCCTGCCTGGGCCGCGCCGAAGGCCAGCAGACCGAAGACGGCGGAGACGACGAGGACCCCGATCGCCGGCAGCAGCGAGATCGCGATGAGTCCGAGGAGCTTGCCGCGCACCTGCTGCCACAGGTCGGAGACGCTGAACGGCTTGTTGATCACCGCGCGAGAGATCGCCACGATGAGCAGACCGGTGGTGATGATGGTGGCCAGGTACACCCCGATGCTGATGAAGACGGACTGGGAGAGCTGCCCACCGACGTTGGTCAGGCCCAGCTCGCCGTTCGGGTCCACGTCACCGACCCAGTCGTCCAACCACCGGTTGGTCGAGGGGGACAGCAGGTAGCTGAGGAGCGCCGGGATGATCGTGGCCACCGAGATGACCAGGCCGACGACGCCGAGCATGACCTTGGGGTTGGTGCGGATGGCCGCGAAGGCGCCGTCGTAGAGCTCACCCAGGCTCAGCGGTCGCAACGGGATGATGCCCGGTTTGGCGGCCATCGGGCGCCAACCCTGCCCGCCGAACCCGGCTGGTCCGCCGTACTGCGGCTGGCCGTACTGCGGTCCGCCGTACTGCGGCTGGCCGTAGCCGGGCTGGCCGTGCTGCGGGCCGTACCCCGGTTGCCCGTACCCCGGCTGGCCGTACTGCGGACCGTAGCCCGGCTGCCCGTAGCCGGGCTGCCCATACTGCGGCTGCCCATACTGCGGGTTCGCTGCCGGCTGGCCCGCGACGGGCGCAGGCCCGCCGCCAGGGGCGTACTGGCCGTACTTCGGCTGGCCGTAGCCGACGGACCCGGTCGGCTGGCCCCATCCGCCCGGTGCACCCGCAGCACCCGGGTCTGCCGGTGCGGCAGGGGGCGCGACGTCGGGCGTCGGCGTGGCGTCCTCGGACGGCACACCTCCCCCCGGAGGGGCGAACGGCGCAGGTCGTGGCTCTGGCGCGTCGTCGGGCGTCGTCATGGGTGCTGACCTCTTGTGTCGGGGACATGCTGACCTGCATCGGAAGATCATCCGGCGTGCCCATCGTGCCACGACCCGAGGCGTGAGGGGGAGATGGCAAGATGACGACATGAAGTCACGTGTGCTGGTGGTTGACGACGACACTGCGCTCGCAGAGATGATCGGACTGGTCCTCAAGTCGGAGGGCTTCGATCCGGTGTTCTGCGCAGACGGTGACTCGGCGATCGGAATCTTCCGGAGCTCAGCTCCGGACATCGTCCTGCTCGACCTCATGCTCCCGGGCAAGGACGGCACAGAGGTGTGCCGTCAGATCCGTGCGGAGTCCGGCGTACCGATCATCATGCTCACCGCCAAGAGCGACACGGTCGACATCGTGCTCGGGCTGGAGTCCGGAGCGGACGACTACATCTCCAAGCCCTTCAAGCCCAAGGAGCTCGTCGCGCGGATCCGCGCGCGCCTGCGCCGCACGGACGAACCTGCTCCCGAGCGGCTGTCCATCGGCGACCTCGAGATCGACGTCACCGGCCACCGGGTCACCCGAGACGGCGCGGCCATCTCGCTGACCCCCTTGGAGTTCGACCTTCTTGTCGCCCTGGCCCGCAAGCCCTGGCAGGTGTTCTCCCGCGAGGTACTGCTGGAGAAGGTCTGGGGCTACCGGCACGCTGCCGACACCCGGCTGGTCAACGTCCACGTCCAGCGGTTGCGGTCAAAGATCGAGCACGACCCGGAGGTCCCGGAGATCGTGCTGACGGTGCGCGGCGTCGGATACAAGGCGGGCGCAGCGCAACCATGAGACGGCGTGCGCGCCGGGTGGCCCTGGCCGTCCGGCGAGGCCTTCGCGCGGTGCGGACCTGGGCGCAGTCCTGGGTCCGCACCTGGCGGTCATCCATCCAGCTGCGGGTGACCTCCACCGCGCTGGCCATCGGCGTGGTGGCGGTCATGGTGCTCAGCGCCTACCTGTCCGGCACGATCCGCGACGGCCTCTTCGACCAGCGCATCGACCAGGTGCTCACCGAGAGCACCCGCTCCGCCGTCCAGGCCCAGGCCACGTTGTCCTCGACGACCGCCTCGACCGCACCTCAGGTCCAGCAGCTGCTCAACGACATGGTCCCGGCGCTGCAGGCGGGCGGCTCGGGCGGCCGCGAGGTGTTCCTCCTCCGCAGCGAGTCCAACACCACCCCGGTCGGCGTGCTCGACATCTCGACCGCACCGCAGCTGAGCTCCCTCATCTCCCCGAGCCTGCGCGAGGCGACGGCGGAGGGTGAAGGGCAGCAGTGGCAGTCCGTGGCTATCCCTCTCGCGCAAGGAAGCTCCACCGTCCCGGGTGTCATGGTCGGCACCACCCTCGAGGTCCCGGTGGCGGGGACCTTCGAGCTCTACTTCCTCTACTCCTTCGCACCCGAGCAGCAGACTCTGAGCTTCATGCAGCGGGTGCTGGGGATCGCCGGGGTCGTGCTCATCACCTTCCTCGCGGTGAGCACGTGGACCCTGGCCCGCCAGGTGGTCCGGCCGGTCCAGCAGGCCGCGCAGGTGGCTGAGCGGCTGGCCGACGGTCACCTCGACGAGCGCCTCGTGGTCAAGGGGCAGGA
Organism: Sanguibacter suarezii NBRC 16159; assembly: GCF_001552735.1. Lineage (GTDB taxonomy): Bacteria > Actinomycetota > Actinomycetes > Actinomycetales > Cellulomonadaceae > Sanguibacter > Sanguibacter suarezii. The sequence goes on along the minus strand of NZ_BCRT01000021.1, from coordinate 24,080 downwards.
CGAGATCGCGACCCTCGGCCGCTCCTTCAACGAGATGGCGACGAGCCTGCAGGACCAGATCCAGCGCCTCGACGCGCTCTCGACCGTGCAGCGCCGGTTCGTCTCTGACGTCTCCCACGAGCTGCGCACCCCGCTGACGACGGTGCGCATGGCCAGCGAGATGATCTACGAGAGCCGTGAGGACTTCGATCCCGTGGTCAAGCGCTCCGCGGAGCTCCTCTTCACCCAGCTGGACCGGTTCGAGGACCTGCTCGCCGACCTCCTGGAGATCAGCCGCTTCGACGCGGGTGCGGCCGTCCTGGACGCGGAGTCCCTGGACCTGCGCGACGTCGTCAGCTCCGCGGTAGACCAGGCGACGTCGTTGGCGGCGCACAAGGGCGTGTGGCTGTCGGTGCTGTTCGACGACGAACGCGCCACCGCGGACATCGACCGGCGCCGCGTCGAGCGGGTGGTGCGCAACCTGCTGGTCAACGCGGTCGAGTACGCCGAGAGCGGCCCGGTCGAGGTCCGCGTGGCCGCCAACGAGACGGCGGTCGCGGTGCACGTGCGCGACTACGGCATCGGGATGGACAAGGAGCAGGTGAGTCACGTCTTCGACCGGTTCTGGCGTGCGGACCCGGCGCGTGCGCGGACGTCCGGCGGCACCGGTCTGGGACTGGCCATCTCGCTCGAGGACGCCCTGCTGCACGGCGGCTGGCTCGAGGTGTGGGGCCGCCCCGGCCTGGGCGCGGCCTTCCGCCTGACCCTCCCACGGCGGGCGGGCATCGTCCTGACGGGCTCTCCCATCGACCTGGAGCCCTTGACGACAGATGATGTGAGAGACCTCGACGCCCGCGAGCCCCAGGCGGCGGGTCCGTCGAGCCTGCCGGACATCGACGGCTTCGACGCATCCGGAGCCAGTGACGCTGGCGCTGGCGCTGGCACAGACGACTCCCGCCACGACCTGAAGGAGGGAAACCGGTGAGCTCAGTGCGCCATGCCATCCCGTCTCGTGGAGCCGCCGCGCGGATCGCCCGCCGCGCGCTCGCCCGGGTGGTCGGTGTCGGTATTCTCGTCGGTGCCCTGACCGCCTGCGCGACCATCCCCAGCAGCGGCCCGGTCGAACGCCGCGACGTCACCGTCAGCGAGCTGGGGCCGATCTTCCCCCAGTCCTACGGCCCGGCTCCGGGCGCCAGCCCGGCGGAGATCGTGCAGGGCTTCCTCAGCGCGCAGCCGGTCGGTCTCAACGACGACTGGGCCACGGCCCGAGAGTTCCTCACCCCGCGCGGGGCGCAGGCGTGGGACCCGTCCGTGCGGACCATCGTCTACTCCGGGGAGGCCAACTTCACCCAGTCCGTCACCGCTGAGGAACCAGCACCGGCCACCGAGACGGAGAGCGACGCCCAGACGGAGCCAGAGACCGACTCCGACTCCGACTCCGTCACCGACATCGACACCGTTGCGGGACCCGGTCCCGGTATCGCGCCGGCCGCCGACGCCGAGCCGGGCGACGCCGTGCCCGAGCCCTCCGCGCCGCCCGTCCCCGAGCCCACGACCGACACCCCGGAGTCGGCGACCTCCGTGTCCATCCTCAGCAGGGTGTCCGTGGTCGCCACGCTGGACGCCGACGGCCGGTTCACCGAGGCCGCGCAGGGCACGGTCCAAGACCTCACCTTCACCCTGGAGAAGTCGGCGGCGGGGGAGTGGCGGATCGCCACGACCGAGGACGGCATCTTCGTCTCCGACCCCAACTTCCAGCTCGTCTACCGGGCGACGACGCTGTACTTCCCGTCCCAGGACGGGGCCTTCCTCGTCCCCGAGGTCCGGTGGTACTCCAAGATCAACACCGCCACCCACGCCGTCAACGCCGTGTTGGCCGGGCCGTCACCGTGGCTGCGTGACTCCGTCGCGGTGGTGGCCCCCGGGGGCACCCGCCTGCTGCTGGACTCGGTGACCATCGACGACAGCGGTGTGGCCAGGATCGACCTCACCAAGGAGGTGCTGGCTGCCTCCGACGCCGACCGTGCCCTGCTCCAGGCTCAGCTCAGCGCGGTGCTCATGAAGATCCCTCGGGTGCGCTCGGTCGTGATCTTCGCCAACTCCCTCCCGCTGTCCATACCGACCTCGGTCAACCCGATCCGTGACCCGTCACCCTCCCTCATCGCGCCGCTGGTGCTCGCCGGCGATCAGATCAGTCAGCTCGGCGCCGACGGTGCCACACCCGTGGCCACCTTCCGGGCCCTGACCGGCCTGGACCCGACGGCGCTCGCGACCGACGACGCCGCAGACCTCGTCGTGCTGCGCTCGGGGAGCTCCGCCATCCTCACCGCACCCACCCCGGTCTCCGACGCGGCGACGCTGGTCACCGGCACGGACCTGGTCGCACCGTCGATCGACCGCTTCGGCTGGGTGTGGACCGGTGACCGGGTGGCCGACGACGGGCTGCGCGCGGTGACCGAGACAGGGGTGCAGGTCACCATCGCCGCCGACTGGTTGAGCGGACGGACTCTGGAGTCCATCCGCGTCTCCCACGACGGCGCGCGGATCGCGGTCGTGTCCAGCCTGGCCGGGCAGAGCCGGATCGACGTCGCGGCGATCGTCCGCGACGACTCCGACGTCCCGGTGCGCCTGTCCGACGAGGCCTTGGCCATCGGCGCCTCGGTGCCTGCGGCCACGCAGGTGGTGTGGGTGGACGAGTCGACCGTCGGGGTGCTGGCCCGCGGGGTGTCCTCCGGCATCGCCACGGTCTACGAGGTGCCGCTGTCGGGTCGGTCGGCGGCGTTGTCCGGCGTGGACGACACCGTGTGGATCTCTGCTGGGAAGGGGCTGCGGTCCGTCTACGTGGCGACCTCCGACGGTGAGCTGCTCTCCCGCGCGGCGACCGGGAGCACCTGGTCCGTGGTGGTCGCCGGGATCCGGGTGCCGGCCTTCCCGGGCTGAGCACTCGGATCGGCTGGTCCACAGCCCGCTCCCGGAGCCCCGGGCCCGCCGGGGCTCCGGAGCGCTCCGGAGCCCCAGGCCGGCGTCGGGCAGGGTGGCGCGATGGGGGAGAACAGGGCGGAGGCACGCGCCACGGGCGCAGCCGGCGAGCCGCGGCGGGTGCTGGCAGCGCTGCGCAGCGCGGGCGGCGAGCTGACCCGGCTCCTCGTGCCGCTGGAGTGCGGCGGGTGCGGTGAGCCCGACGTACGCCTGTGCGAGGGGTGCGCCGCGCATCTGGCTGGCGTGCGCCGTGCCGAGGCCGGCGCGCCGCGCCTGGACCGGCTCCATGACGGAGCGCCGTGGCCCGTCCTCGCAGCAGGGGACTACACCGGTCCGGTCCGTGAGCTCGTCGTGGCGTGGAAGGACCGGGACCGGGCGGACCTCACCGCGGCCCTGGCCCCCGCCGTGCGGCGGCTGGCCGACGGGCTGACCGAGCAGCTGCTGGGCGAGGTGCCCGGCGGGCGCGAGATCTGGATCGTGCCGGTCCCCTCGACCCCTGCCGCCCGGAGGCGTCGAGGCCGTGAACCGGTCACCGAGCTGGCCCGGATCGTGACCGACCAGGTGAGCCTGTCCGCGGGCGCGCGCATGGTCCGGGCGCTCGCCCACGTCCACAGGCTGACCGCGGTCCGCGACCAGGTCGGTCTGGGGGTCCGGGCGCGCAGCGGCAACCTCGCCGGGACCCTCGACGTCCGCCGGCGCTGGCGCCCGGCCCTGGAGGGACGAGCGGGCGGCGGCCAGCCCGTCCTCTGCGTGCTGGTGGACGACGTGCTGACCACCGGGGCCACCCTTGCCGAGTGTGCCCGGGCGATCGGTCGGCGCGGCGGGTTCGTGCTGGCCGGTGTGGTCCTCGCGGCGACGCCCGCACCGGGCTCCCGGGGCCTCTCGGCGGGCGCGTCGGTGCAAGCACACCCGCAAGCGCGATAGCCTGTAGCAAGATCTCATCAGCGTTGGGAGGTGGTTCGTAGCGGTGCCCAGAAATGGCGCCGACCTGATCATCGTCCGGGCGTGAACAACGCCCCCGCTCCCTTGGAGGCTCTTATGGAGATTGTTGTCGTCGGTAGGCACACTGAAGTGGCCGATCGTTTTCGCCGACACGTTGAGGACAAGCTCGGCAAGATCGAGCAGCTCGCACCGACCACGCAGCGCGTGGACGTCGAGGTCACTCACGAGAACAACCCCCGCCAGTCCGGCAACCGCGAACGGGTCGAGCTGACCGTGCGGGGCAAGGGCCCTGTGGTCCGCGCCGAGGCTGCTGCGGACGATCGCTTCGGAGCCCTCGACCTAGCGCTCGACAAGCTCTCCGAGCGCCTGCGGCGCGCCAACGACCGCCGCAAGAACCGGTTCCGCCAGCCGACGCCGATGGACACCGTCGACGTCCGGCCCTTCGTCCCTGAGCCCGAGCCCGCGCCGGCCCAGCCCACCACGCCGACCGAGCCGGGTGAGACGGTCGAGATCCAGCTGGGCGACTCGCCAGTCGTCATCAGGCAGAAGCTGCACTCCGCGTCCGCGATGACCATCGACGACGCGCTCTACGAGATGGAGCTGGTCGGTCACGACTTCTTCCTCTTCATCGACGCCGAGACCGCCCGCCCGTCCGTGGTCTACCGCCGCCGGGGGTGGACGTACGGGGTGATCGCCCTCGACACGTCATGCAGCCTCGAGCACGTCGAGGCAGCAGTGGCCGCGGCTCAGTCGTGACGACCCCTCGGTGACCTCGCGCTGACCTGACGATCCAGCAGTGCGCGAGACCTCGCGAGACGACGGCGTGGAACCTCCGGGTTCCACGCCGTCGCTGCGCGCGGGGATGTCACCGGCCCGAGGCAGAATGTCGCCATGACCTCTTCCGGACTGCGCCGCGACGGCACGCGCTGATGCCCGCGCGTCCCCCCGAACGCACCATGACGCTGTCCCAGGCGCGGCGCACGGCGCTCGCCGCCTCGGGTCTGCACCGCCCGCGCCAGCCCGGGCCGGTGACGATGGCGGGTCTCAACCGCGTCGTCGGGCGGTTGGGCCTGCTGCAGATCGACTCGGTCAACGTGCTCGCGCGGGCGCACCTCATGCCGCTGTTCTCCCGGCTGGGACCGTACGACCCGGCGCTGCTGACCCGCGCGACGCAGCAGCAGCCTCGCCGGCTCGTGGAGTACTGGGCGCACGAGGCGTCCTTCGTCCCGCCCCAGACCTATCGCCTGCTGGAGTGGCGTCAGCGCCGTTACCGCACCGAGGCGTGGGGGCAGATCAGCGCCGCGGAGATGAACCACTCCGCCGAGATCGCCGAGATCCGAGCGATCCTGCACGACCGCGGGCCCTTGACCGCCGCCCAGGTCGAAGCGCTCCTGGTGGAGAGCCACCCGCGCGACACGAGCGCCTGGGGGTGGAATTGGAGCACGGCCAAGCGGGCGCTGGAGTTCTTGTTCTTCACCGGCGAGGTCACCGCCGCCGGACGCACCACCACCTTCGAACGGGTCTACGACCTCACCGAGCGGGTCCTGCCACCCGCGGTGCTCGCCGCCCCACCCGTCGCCGACGCCGACGCCGTGCGTGCCCTCGTCGAGATCGGCGCCCGAGCGCACGGGGTGGGCACCGCACGCTGCTTCGCCGACTACTTCCGCCTCAAGGGGCCCGCGCCGCGCGCAGCGCTGGCCGAGCTCGTCGAGGAGGGCACGGTGGTCCCGGTCACTGTCCGCGGCTGGGACCGAGAGACCTACGTCCACCGCGACGCCGTCACCCCGCGCATGGCGACCGCGCGCACCCTGCTCAGCCCCTTCGACCCGCTGATCTTCGAGCGGCGACGCCTGGCCGAGCTCTTCGCCACCCACTACCGGATCGAGATCTACGTCCCGGCCAAGGACCGGGTGCACGGCTACTACGTCCTGCCCTTCCTCGAGGGGGAGGAGATCACCGCCCGGGTGGACCTCAAGGCCGACCGGGCGGCCGGGGTGCTGCGGGTGCAGGCCGCATACCGTGACGCAGCCGCCACGACGAGCACCGCCCGGCTGCTCGCCGACGAGCTCGTCGTGCTGGCCGGATGGCTGGGACTGGGTGAGATCGTGGTGGCCGGCCGTGGCGACCTCGCCGTCGACCTCGCCACCGCCGTGGCCGCCGCGCGCGCCGCAGGTGGGCCACAGGCAGCCGCTGCGGTGCTCGAGGGTGGCCGAGGAGGTCCGCACCCCGCGCCAGGGCTGTGACGCGCAGAGATGGAGCGATGTGACGGGGAGCACCGCTCCTCGCATACGATGGGCAGTTGTATGTGGTCCGTGCTGTTCGGTACGGGCGAGAGAGCGAAACTCGAACCGGGAGTACTGCGTGGCTGCGATCCTCGAGAAGGTCCTACGCTTCGGCGAGGGTCGGATTCTCAAGAAGTTGTCCGGAATGGCCAAGCAGGTCAACGCGCTCGAAGACAGCTTCGAGGCGCTCTCCGACGAGGAGCTCCGCGAGGAGACCGACCGGTTCAAGGAGCGCCTGGCCGACGGTGCCACGCTCGACGAGCTGCTGCCGGAGGCCTTCGCCACGGTCCGTGAGGCTGCTCGCCGCACCCTCGGTCAGCGTCACTTCGACGTCCAGCTCATGGGCGGGGCGGCGCTGCACCTGGGGAACATCGCCGAGATGAAGACCGGTGAGGGCAAGACCCTCGTCGCGACCCTGCCTGCGTACCTCAACGCCCTGACCGGCGAGGGCGTCCACATCGTCACGGTCAACGACTACCTCGCCCAGTACCAGAGCGAGCTCATGGGACGCGTCTTCCGCTTCCTGGGAATGAGCACCGGATGCATCGTGTCCGGGCAGACTCCGGCCGAGCGCCGTGAGCAGTACGCCAAGGACATCACCTACGGCACGAACAACGAGTTCGGCTTCGACTACCTGCGCGACAACATGGCGTGGTCCATCGACGACCTCGTCCAGCGCGGGCACAACTTCGCGATCGTCGACGAGGTCGACTCGATCCTCATCGACGAGGCGCGCACCCCGCTCATCATCTCCGGCCCCTCCTCCGGCGACGCCGACAAGTGGTACGGCGAGTTCGCCCGGGTGGCCCGCCGCCTCACGGCCGGCGAGGACTACGAGGTGGACGAGAAGAAGCGCACCATCGGTGTGCTCGAGCCCGGGATCGCCAAGGTCGAGGACTACCTCGGCATCGACAACCTCTACGAGTCCCTCAACACCCCGCTCATCGGGTTCCTCAACAACGCCATCAAGGCCAAGGAGCTCTTCAAGCGCGACAAGGACTACGTCGTCATCAAGGGCGAGGTGCTCATCGTCGACGAGCACACCGGTCGTATCCTGGCTGGCCGCCGCTACAACGAGGGCATGCACCAGGCGATCGAGGCCAAGGAGGGTGTGGCGATCAAGGCCGAGAACCAGACGCTCGCCACGATCACCCTGCAGAACTACTTCCGCCTGTACAACAAGCTCGGTGGCATGACCGGTACGGCTGAGACCGAGGCTGCCGAGTTCCACGGCACCTACAAGCTCGGCGTCGTCCCGATCCCCACCAACCGCGTCATGCAGCGCATCGACCAGCCTGACCTCGTCTACAAGAACGAGGACGGCAAGTTCAACGCCGTCGTCGAGGACATCGTCGAGCGTCACGCGGCCGGTCAGCCGGTCCTCGTGGGGACCACGAGCGTGGAGAAGTCCGAGCTGCTCGCGTCCAAGCTGAAGAAGCAGGGCGTCCCGCACGAGGTCCTCAACGCCAAGCAGCACGCCCGTGAGGCGAGCATCGTCGCCCAGGCCGGGCGCAAGGGTGCGGTCACCGTGGCCACGAACATGGCCGGTCGTGGAACCGACATCATGCTCGGCGGCAACGCCGAGTTCCTCGCCATCGCCGACCTCGCCGCACGCGGCCTGGACGCCTCCGAGACCCCCGACGAGTACGAAGCCGCCTGGCCGGCGGCCATCGACGCGGCGAAGAAGGCCGTCAAGGACGAGCACGACGAGGTGGCCGGTCTCGGTGGTCTCTACGTGCTGGGCACCGAGCGGCACGAGTCGCGCCGCATCGACAACCAGCTGCGTGGTCGTTCCGGACGTCAGGGTGACCCGGGGGAGTCCCGCTTCTACCTGTCCATGCAGGACGACCTCATGCGCCTGTTCGGCAACGGTCTCGCCGAGTCGATGATGCAGCGCGTCGGTTTCCCCGACGACATGCCGCTGGAGTCCAAGATCGTCACGCGCGGCATCGCCTCGGCCCAGGGCCAGGTGGAGAGCCGCAACTTCGAGATCCGCAAGAACGTCCTCAAGTACGACGACGTGCTCTCCCGCCAGCGCACCGTCATCTACAGCGAGCGTCGCCGGGTGCTCGACGGTGAGGACATGCAGGAGCAGATCCAGCACTTCCTCACCGATGTGCTCACCGCCTACGTCGAGGGAGCCACGGCTGCGGGCAACCCCGACGGCTGGGACCTGGACGCGCTGTGGACCGCCCTCAAGGCCGTCTACCCCGTCTCGATCACGGTCGAGGAGGTCATCGAGCAGGCAGGGTCCGTCGACGCGCTGACTCACGACCTCATCCTCACCGAGGTGCTCTCCGACGCCCGGCACGCCTACGACGCCCGTGAGGCCCAGCTCGGCGAGGCCAACATGCGTCAGCTCGAGCGCCGCGTGGTGCTCTCGGTCCTGGACCGCAAGTGGCGCGAGCACCTCTACGAGATGGACTACCTCAAGGAGGGCATCGGCCTGCGTGCCATGGCCCAGCGCGACCCGCTCGTGGAGTACCAGCGTGAGGGCTTCCTGCTGTTCCAGGCGATGACCGAGGCGATCAAGGAAGAGTCCGTGGGCTTCCTGTTCAACCTCGAGGTCAAGGTCGAGCCGGCTGCTCCCGCCGTCACCGCAGCGGGTGCTGCGGCTGCCGCGGGGACGGCCGCCGCTCAGGCGCTGGGCGCTGGTGCGGGCGAGCCGGTCCTCGTCGCGAAGGGCCTGGAAGGCCCCGAGCGCAAGGTCCCGCTCAGCTACACCGCCCCGAGCGAGGACGGCGACGACGCTGCAGTGGTCACCGACGGAGCCGGCCGCGTCAAGGCCGTCCGCTCGATCGACGAGGAGGTCGGGGCGGAGCCCGTCAACCGTGAGGCCCGCCGCAAGGCAGCCAAGCAGAAGAAGCAGATCTGACCAGCTGTTCGACCAACTGTTCGGCCAGCTGATCAGCCCGGCTGGCCGGTTCCCGGTCCGGCCATGACACACAGATGAGGGCGCCTCCCGCAGGGGAGGCGCCCTCATCTGCGTACCTGCCCGGCCGCCGGCGAAGCGACGTCGAGAGGCGCCGCCGGTGGACCACGCCAGGGGACGGCATGGGTGACGTCATCCGATCTCCAGGACCACGACCCACCACCGTCCGCGGTGCTCCTCGACCCGCAGGGCCGCTGCGCGGACCCGGTCGGCGTCGTCGACCACGACGCTCGCCTCTGCGGCGTCGGGTGCGAGGCGGATGATCCGAGCGGCACGCACCCGGGCGCGTGACTGGGAGACCGGCGGGGCGCCGGGGCGGGTCCGTGCCTGCTCCCGGACCTGATAGCGGGCGTGCAGGGCGTCGAACACCTCGGGGGAGACCGAGCGCACCAGCTGGGACAGCGGTCGCACACCGCGCAGCGACTCCATCGCGGCTCGGGCCACCGCGCAGCACAGGCCCGTCGGGTCGTCGAGCGCGGGTGCCGAGGAGGACGAGGGGCGCAGCGGCAGCTCGGCCGAGCGGTCGGGCCGGTGGCTGAACTCCTGGAGCCCACCCCGGCGCCGCTGGGTGCCGTCCGGCTGGTGCGTCGGGGGAAGGAAGTCGGTGCGGTGCAGCGCCCGCAGGGGATGAGCGAGCGGTTCCGCCCGGGGCGGGGCAGTCCGGGTGCTCCCGGCGGCTGCTGCGGGGGTGCGCGGTGCACCCGGGGTGCGGGACGGGGTGTGCTGTGCGGTGCGTAGCGTCGATGCGGTCATGACGAGCTCCTTGGCGGGCAGACGGTCGGACGGTGCAGACGGTCGGGCGGTGCGGACGGTCGGGCGGTGCGGACGGGCAGCGAGGCAGCGGGCTGGGGTCGGTCGGATGAGGATCGGGGGCAGGTGCGTCACGGGAGAGGCGGAGCCTGCAAGAGCTGTCCGGGGTGCAGCCGGTCCGGGTCGTCCCCGACCACCGCCCGGTTGATCTCGTACCAGGCGTGCCAGGACGCGGTGATCTCGGCGTCGGTGGACCCAGGGGGCAGCGTGCCGGCGGCGAGGTCCCACAGGGTGTCCCCCGGGGCGACCACGATGACGCCCGCAGCGAGATCCGGCCGAGCGGTGTCGCCAGGCTGGGCTGCGTCCTGCTGGGCCGCGCGCTCGTGGATCCCGCGCTCCTGGACGGCGCGCTGGTACCCCGTCGTTGACGGTCCGGCCCCCGGCTGAGCTGAGGTTGATGGGGCGGCTGGAACCTGAGGTGCGTGGGGCTGAGGTACGTGGGGCTGAGCGGCCGGAGGTGCCGGTACGTGCGCTGCTCCGGCGGGCTGCTCGGTGACCGGTGGCGCCCCCGTCGGGGCGGCCTCCGGCGGCGGGACCGGGGCAGGGGAGGCGGTGTCCGAGGGCGTCGCCGGCGGGACTGCTGGCGTCGGCGCCTCGGCGAGCGGCACGAGGGCGCCCAGGCTTGTCGGGTCCGCTGGTGCGCCGCGCTGCTCCTGGGCCGGGATGGTCGTCCCCGGGGCGGAGTGCTCCTGGGTGGTCGTCCATCCCACGTCTGGCGGCTCCTGGGCGGCCTGGGCGGGGAGGGCGGAGAAGGTGAGCCCGGCGCCGATGCCGGCGACCGCCAGGCGACGCAGGGTGCGGGGTGCGACGGACTGGACGCACCGCATGAGGGCGGCGCTGTGCAGGCCGGCCCGGTCCGCCATCAGCGTGGCCGTGACCAGCAGCAGGCTCAGCGTCCACCAGGCCGCGACGAGCGCACCCGTCGCGAGCAGCGGTGCCGCGACCAGGACGTCGATGGTGAGTGTGCCTGGAGTTGGCCACTGGCGGCCGGCAGCCAGAGCCTCGGGCCAGACGGCCACCAGCCGGGCGGCGAGCACGGTGGTCGTGACGGCGAGCGCGACCGTGCCCAGAGCTGCGGTGGCGAGCGGCCCGGAGCGTCGGGCGCGGGATCGGCCGCCGGCGAGGGATACCGGGGATGCCATGGGATCTCCCTTGATCATGCTTGATGGCGTTTGATGCATCTTGATGTCACTCGATATAACTCGACCGAGTGGTCCCCTGTCCACCGGAAGGCGCCCCTGTGGACGACGACGCGAGCGAGGGCGAGGCCGGCGGGCGGGACCCGCGGCGCTGCGGCACAGTGGTCGCATGCGATGGGAGATGCTGTTCGCGGACCTCGAGTCCCAGGTCGACGCCGTGCAGTCGCTCGATCGCGACGCTGCCGCCGCCGACCTCACCCGTGCCGAGGCGGCCACGATCGTCCTCACCGACCGGCTGCGCGGACTGCGGGGCAGCGCGGTGCGCGCCGCGTTGACCACGGGCCGCGACATCGAGGGTGAGGTGCGCGAGGTCTTCCCGGAGTGGGTGCTGCTCGCGGTCGACGGCCGCGAGGTCATCGTGCCGCTGCGCGCCGTGGAGTCCTGGTCCGGCCTCGGGGTAGGAGCGACGCCGCCCAGCGTCCGTGAGGCGGTCGCCTGGCTCCGTGCGCCGCAGGGCCAGGGATCAGGCGCCGGGGCGTCCCAGGGCCCTCGACAGGGCGCGACGGCGCAGGGGGTAGGCGGGCAGCGGCCCACCGGGGCGGTGCTCGGCCTGGGGCAGGCCTTGCGCCGGTTGTCCCGGGACCGTGCGGTCGTCGTCGTGCACACCGCGTCGCGGGAGCATCACGGGCGGATCGAGCGGGTGGGGCGTGACCACTTCGACCTGCAGCCGGTCCTGGCTCAGGAGTGGGGCGAGCGGCGTCGGGGGAGCGACCACCGGGTGGTCATCGGTGTGGACGGCGTCGTGATGATCGGCTCGACCGTGCAGTGACGTCCCGTGGCCTGCCGTGGGCGCCGGCTCAGTCCTCGAAGCCGTTGGCATCGACCTTCGCGCGGGTCTGGGCGTACAGGCGCTGGATGTATGCCTCGAGCTCCGTCGTCTCCACGCGCCACTGACCCCGTCCACCCACCTGGATCGCCGGCAGGTCGCCCGAGCGGACGAGGGCGTAGGCCTGCGCGGCGGAGATGTTCAACGCCTCGGTCACGTCGGCGAGAGTGAGAAAGCGGGTCGGCATGGCACCAGTCTGGCACGCACCGCAGCCTGAGAATGCGTCGTCCACACCGCTTCGTCCACAGGCGCCGCGCGGATTTCATCACAGCCAGGCAGGATGTGAGGCAAACGGGTGGAATAAGGACGGAGATCGCGATGCTCGAGACGTACCACCGTGAGTCCACGACGGCCCCAGACCTCCCGGCGCCCGCCGCCGTGCGCCTGCGGCGACCGACGTGGCGGGACCCGCGGCTCGCCCTCGGCATCCTGCTCGTGGCAGGGTCAGTGGCGCTGGGTACCTGGGCCGTGGCCGACGCCGGGCGTACGGTCGCCGTCTACGCCGTCGCCACCACCCTGACGCCGGGGGACGCCGTCGGGCCGCAGGACCTCGTCGCGGTGGATGTGCGCCTGGGGGACGACCTGGACCTCTACTATCCCGTCTCTGCCTCGCCGCCCGAAGGGCTCGTCGTCCTGCGCACGGTGGGCGAGCGAGAGCTGCTCGCGCGGTCGGCGGTGGGGTCCGCGACCGAGCTGGACTACCGGTCGGTCGCGATCCCCGTCACCGACGCGCTCTCCTCGAAGGTCACCGCGGGCTCGCTCGTGGACCTCTGGCTCGTCTCCCCTCAGCCTGCCGGCGCCGCGACCGCTGGCACCGCCGCTCCGGCGCCCGTGCTGCTCGCGGACGGGCTCGTCGTCGCCGAGCTCGGTGAACGGGGAAGCAGCCTGCTCGCCGGGGGTGCGCCCACCGTCCATGTGCTCACGCCCACCAGCGCACTGCCGCAGGTCCTCGCCGCTCTTGCCGGCGACGGCGAGGTGGCGATCGTGCCGGTGCCCGGGCCAGAGCTGTGACTCCCGTCCACGGCACCGACGAGACCGAGGCGCGCGGACCGGTGACTGTGCTGTGCGCGGTGGTCGGCCCGGTCGAGGCGGTCTCGGTCGCTGCGCTCGCCACCGTCCCGGACGCCGTCGACCTCACTCGCCGGTGCGCGGACATCGCGGAGCTGCTGGCGGCCTCCGCCGCGGGCCTGGGACGGGTGGCGGTCGTCTCCTGCGACCTGCCAGGGCTCGACCGACCTGTCGTGGCTGCGCTGCACGCTGACGGCACCCGTGTCCTCGCCCTGTGCCCGGACGTGCCGTGGCAGCGCGAGAGGGTGCAGGCGCTGGGAGTCGACGCGGTCTGTGAGGACGCAGACGTGCCGGCGAAGCTCGTCGACCTCGTCCGGTCGGCCGCGGTCTCCGGTGCCGGCGCGCTCGCGGCCGTCGGGCACCCCGATGGGGCCGCGCCCGGAACCGCGGACCCGCGCGCGGCGTGGGAGTGGGAGACGGGCGCCGGTGACGGGTGGGGAGCGGGCACCGGCACCAGAGACGGCGCTGCGGGCCTGGGGATCGTCGTCGCGGTATGGGGCCCCACCGGCGCGCCGGGGCGGTCGACCATCGCGCTGAACCTCGCAGCCGAGCTGGTCGCCGACCCCGCACGCGGCCGACGCGACCGACGCGACCGACGCGACCGGCGAGAGCGTCGTCGCCGGCAGGGCCGGACCCCGAGCGGGTGGGCGAACGGACCGGCCGCGGACCCCTGGACCGACCTCGCGCAGGCGCCTGGTGTGCCGGGGCAGCCGTCCAGCTCTCCTGCGCCGGCCGCAGACACCGCCCTCCTCGTGGACGCCGACACCTATTCCGGTGCGCTCGCCCAGATGACGGGGCTGCTGGACGAGTCCTCGGGCATCGCTGCGGCCTGCCGCGCGGCAGGGAACGGGACCTTGACCCTGCATCAGCTGGCGACGATCACCCCAGCCCTCACGCCGCGCCTGCGCATCCTCACCGGGATCGCACGGGCGAGCCGGTGGCCCGAGCTGTCCGCCGCGGGGCTGGAGACGGTGTGGCAGGAGTGCCGCCGGCTCGCGCGGTGGACCGTCATCGACTGCGGCTTCGCGGTCGAGAGCGACGAGATGCTCACCTACGACACCCGGGCACCCCAGCGCAACGCCGCGACCCTCAGCGCCCTCGCGGCGGCCGACGTGGTCGTGGTGGTCGGAGGCGCCGACGCGGTGAGCATGCAGCGTCTGGTGCGCGCCCTCGACGACCTGCGCGGGACGGGCGTGGCGACGAACGAGCCGGTCGTCGTGGTCAACCGGGTCCGCGCCTCCGCCGTAGGACGCCAGGCCGGTACGGTCCTGCGAGAGACGCTGCTGCGCTACGCCAACGTCACCGACGTCCAGCTCGTGCCCGAGGACCAGGCCTCCTGCGACGCCGCGCTGCTGGCCGGGCGTGCGCTGGGGGAGGTGGCGCCGGCCTCTGCGGCGCGCCGGGCGATCAGCGAGCTGGCGGAGGCAGTGCGCGAGCGGGCGCCCGCGGGACACCCCGCAGCGCACGGCCGGGGCGCAGAGCCCGCCGCCGGGTCACCGGTTGCCTCCGCGTGGTCGCCGACGGTGGCACACTAAGGCCATGCGCCTCTACGTCCCCTCGACGCTCGCCGAGCTTGATGCCCTGACCTCCACGACCATCACGCTCGCACCTCGCCGCGCGCACGCCGCGACGCCGGCACTGGTGGCCGAGCTCGCCGACGAGGGGATCGACGACCTCGAAGAGGTCGAGTACGTCGCGCAGCTCGCTGCTGCGGACGACTCCCTCGTGGCGATCGCCTCCGGGCCGGCCGTCCCGTGGCTGCGGGTGGTCATGTCGGTGGACGTCCCCGACGCGGTCGTCCGCCCGCTCCTCGCGGGTGACGGCGACGACGACGACGTCGCACCCAGCGCTGTGGAGACCACGGAGCCGGTCAGCGGCGTGAAGATCGTCTGCGTCCATGTCGACGAGCCCGACGCCGCAGCCGACATCGAAGCCGTCATGGGCGGCGACGACGACGCCATCGAGCGCCTCGCCGACCGCGACCTGCTCTGGTACGACGCGACCGAGCTGACCGCGATCCCGCGCTGACCTGCTGATCAGCCCTGACCTGCTGATCAGGCGCTGACCCGCGGGGTCAGTGCCTCGGCTTGTCCGCCAGCGACGCCAGGATGTGGTCGTGCAGCAGCCCGTTGCTGGCGAGGGCGTTGCCGCCGTACGGTCCGTCCACGCCGTCCAGCGAGGTGAACCGCCCGCCGGCCTCGGTGACGATCGGCACGAGCGCGGCCATGTCGTACAGCTCGAGCTCAGGTTCCATCCCCGCGTCCACGGCGCCCTCGGCCACGAGCATGTAGGACCAGAAGTCGCCGTAGGCGCGGGTGCGCCAGGCCTGGCGGGTGAGGTCGACGAACTGGTCGAGCTTGCCGCGCTCGTCCCAGCCGCTCAGGCTCGAGTAGGACAAGGACGCGTCAGCGATGTCCGTGACGCCGGAGACGCGCAGGCGCGACGCGGCGGCGAGGGACTTCCCGGTCCACGCGCCGGTGCCCTTGGCTGCCCACCACCGTCGGCCGAGCGCCGGCGCGCTGACCACACCGACGACGATGTCGTCACCCTCGGCGAGGGCGATGAGCGTGGCCCACACCGGCACGCCGCGGACGAAGTTCTTGGTCCCGTCGATGGGGTCGATGATCCAGCGCCGTGAGCTGTGCCCCGTGGCCCCGAACTCCTCGCCCAGGATCGCGTCGCGCCCACGAGCCCGGCTGAGCTGCCCGCGGATGATCTCCTCGGCGGACCGGTCAGCGTCGGAGACGGGGGTGTGGTCCGGCTTGGACTCGACGTGCAGGTCGAGGGCCTTGAACCGGGACATGGTCAGGGAGTCGACCTGGTCGGCGATGACGAGGGCCAGGCGGAGGTCGTCGTCGTAGTGGGGGCGCGCAATCATGGTCCTCACCGTAGCGCTGCGCGGTGGTGACCAGCGACTAGGCGCGCGCTGTGAGGAGCCTGCGGAAGGAGTCCAGCCGTGCGGCACGGGCCTCGCGGACCGTCTCGTCCGGAGCAGCAGCCACCCACTCGTCGAGGGCGCAGTCGGGGGAGCCCTCCAGGTGCGTGCACCCGCGCGGGCACTCCTCGGCCACCTCGGCGAGGTCGTCGAAGGCGGTGAGCAGGTTCTCCACCTGGACGTGCGCCAGACCGAAGGACCGCACACCGGGGGTGTCGATGACCCAGCCGCGCTCACCGTCGTACTCGGGCAGCCGCAGCGCGACCGCCGAGGTCGAGGTCTGCCGGCCGCGTCCGGTGACGTCGTTGACGACGCCGACGGTGCGCCGGGCACCCGGCACGAGGGCGTTGACCAGGGTGGACTTGCCAACACCGGAGTGACCCACGAACACCGAGGTGCGGCCGGCCAGGGCTGCCCGCACCTCGTCGAGGGGCGTGATGGCGCCGTCGGCGTCGCGGTAGGTGGTCACCACGGACACGCCGATCGGCTCGTACAGGGCGCGCAGCGCGTCGGGGGAGGCCAGGTCGCCCTTGGTGAGGCAGAGCAGCACGTCCATCCCCGCGTCGTAGGCGGCGACGACGCAACGGTCGATCATCCGCGTACGCGGCTCGGGCTCGGCCAGCGCGGTGACGATGACGAGCTGGTCGGCGTTGGCGACGATGATCCGCTCGTAGGGGTCGGTGTCGTCCGCGGTGCGGCGGAGCACGGTCGTGCGGTCGGTGATCCGCACGATCCGGGCGAGGGTGCCGTCCTCCCCGGAGGTGTCGCCGACGACGTCGACCCGGTCGCCGCAGACCACCCGGTTGCGGGAGAGCTCGCGGGCCTTCATCGCGATGATGGAGTGCTCGTCAGGCAGGTTCTCGTCGATGAGCAGGGTGTACCGGCCGCGGTCGACTCCGGTGACCAGGCCGGTCACGGCGTCCTCGTGCTCGGGGCGGGTCTTGGTCCGCGGTCGGCTCCCGCGCTTGCTGGGGCGGGAGTGGAAGTCCGACTCGTCGGTGGGGCGGCGCGACATCATCAGGTCAGATCGCCGGTCCCGTGCTCGCGGACGGATCGCTGCCCAGCATCGAGCCCCACAGCCCGGTGAAGCCGGGCAGGGTCTTGGCGGTCGTCTCGACGTTCTCGACCTCGACCCCGGGCACGCGCAGCCCGATGATGGCGCCGGCGGTGGCCATCCGGTGGTCGTGGTAGGTGTGGAAGACGCCGCCGTGCAGCGGGCGCGGGGTGATGACCAGGCCGTCGCTGGTCTGCTCGACCTGACCGCCCAGCCGGGTGATCTCGGTCGCCAGCGCTGCCAGCCGGTCCGTCTCGTGTCCGCGCAGGTGCGCGATCCCGCGCAGGCGGCTGGGAGAGTCGGCCAGTGCGGCCAGGGCAGCGACGGTGGGTGCCAGCTCGCCCCCGGCGTGCAGGTCGATGTCGATCCCGTGGACGGCGCCGGTCCCGGTGACCGAGAGCACGTCGCCGTCGAGGCTCGTGGTGGCGCCCATCGCCGTGAAGATCTCCGGGACCATCGCGCCGGGCTGGGTGGTCTGGGCGGGCCAGCCGGGGACCCGCACGGTGCCGCCGGCCACCAGGGCGGCGGCGAGGAACGGGCTGGCGTTGGACAGGTCGGGTTCCACGCGGACGTCACGGCCGGCGATCGGCCCGGGACGCACCTGCCAGATCGTCGGGCGGGAGTCGTCCACCTCGACGCCGGCCTCGCGCAGCACCGCCACCGTCATGTCGATGTGCGGCAGGCTCGGCAGGGTGGCCCCGGTGTGGCGCAGGGTGAGGCCCTGGTCGAAGCGCGCGGCGGCGAGCAGCAGCCCGGAGACGAACTGGCTCGAGGCGGAGGCATCGACGTCGACCGAGCCCCCGCGGACAGCGCCGGCCCCGGTGATGGTGAAGGGCAGCAGCCCGCGCCCGCCGTCGTCCACGCGCACACCCAGGCCGCGCAGGCCGTCGAGGATGGGGCCCATGGGGCGCACCCGCGCGCCCGCGTCGCCGTCGAGGGTGATCTGCCCGGTGGACAGGGCCGCCACGGCAGGGATGAAGCGCATGACGGTCCCGGCCAGGCCGCAGTCGATGGTGACGTCACCGGCGTGGGTGCCGGGGGTGACGAGCCACTCGCTCGGGCTCGCGCCCTGGGTGATGGTGGCGCCGAGGGCACGCAGCGCCTCGACCATGAGGTCGGTGTCCCGGCTGCGCAGCGCCCCGCGCAGCACCCCCGGTGCGTCGGCCAGGGCGGCCAGCACCAGGTAGCGGTTGGTCAGGGACTTCGACCCGGGTACCTCCACCGTCGCGGAGAGCTGCCCGGGCGCCGGTGCGAGGGTCGGCGCGGTCCACAGGTCAAGGCCAGGAGATGTGGTCGTCATCCCCCAAGGTTATGGCACCTGGGAGCGGTCAGGGGTGTGGTCTCGCAGTCCCACGGTCGCTCGCGCGACCGGTGGGTGCTGCGAGGATGCTCACCGGCCGGGCTCAGGCCTCCTTGGAGAGCTTCTTGGCCGTCTGCTTCGCCGTCTTCTTGGCGGTCTTCTTGGCGACCTTGGCTGCGGTCTTGATCTCCGCGGTGTGCGTGGCGGTCTTCACCGCGGCACGCTCCGCGCGAGCGTGCTCGAGGCGCCAGCCCATGCCCGGGCGTCCCTCGTAGTCGACGCCGGCGAGCAGCGCCGCCCCGATCGCGCCGAGCCGGCGCACGAAGGGTTCGGTGCGGTCACCGCGGCTGCGCGGGCCTGAGGTGAAGGGCTGCTCGGCGACCGCGAGCGGCAGGGAGAGCGCGGCGAGCGTCAGGGCGGCCACGCGCGGGGTGCGTCCCACGGCGAGGGAGATCCCG
The DNA here is from genome assembly GCF_001552735.1 of Sanguibacter suarezii NBRC 16159. Taxonomy (GTDB): domain Bacteria; phylum Actinomycetota; class Actinomycetes; order Actinomycetales; family Cellulomonadaceae; genus Sanguibacter; species Sanguibacter suarezii. The sequence goes on along the minus strand of NZ_BCRT01000021.1, from coordinate 5,316 downwards.
GCTGCGACGGTGAGCCCGCCGTGCACCTGGATGATCGTGCGCAGCTGACGGTCGGTGAGCGGAGCGCGCCCCAGCGCGTTCGTCGCCTGGTCGACCGTGCCCCGTGCGGTCACGACGTGCACGCCGGGATGGCGGGCTGCGTCGAGCCCGTCGCGGATGAACCATGTGGCGAGGAGCGGACGGGCAATCTTGCGGAGCAGCATCGGTGGTCTCCCTACAGGCGTGTGTCCAGGTCACTGTATCGCCGACGGTCGCGGTGCGCTGCTCCCGCGGCGAGAGGTCCGACGCCGGGGACCCGGCGTGCGAGCGCAGGTCCCCGGCGTCGGGCAGGTCAGAGTGCGCCGCCGGCGGCGGACGGCGCGTCAGAGGACTTGCCGGAGTCGCCGACCTGCTCGCGGGCGACGTAGTTCTCGATGTCGAAGAGGTTGTCCCCGGCGCGGCGGGCGATGGTCAGCAGCGTGTTGGCCGAGGCGACCTCCTCGACCTGCTCCTTGAGGAACCACAGCAGGAACTGCTCGCCGAGGGCGTCACCCTCGGCGCGCGCGGCACGGAAGATCGCCTCGATCTGGTCGGTGACCTGCTTCTCCTGGTCGAGGGCGAGCTGCAACGGCTCCACGACCGTGGAGAACTCGTTGCGCACCGGGCCGCCGGAGGGGATGGTCACCCGGATGTCCCGGTCGAGCATGTACTGGACGAGCATCATCGCGTGGTTGCGCTCTTCGACGGCCTGGGCGTAGAAGTGCGCGGCGAGCTGGGGCAGGTCCTCGCTGTCGAACCACACGGCGATCGCGATGTACTGCTGGTGCGCGTCGAGCTCGTGGCCGACCTGTGCGCGCAGGAGGGAGAGGAACTGGGAGTCGCTGGCTGTCGTCGTCATGAGGTCCACCGTAGCGCCCGACGTCGGCCTCTGGCCTGGTGAGACGTGTCGCCGGGGTGGTGGCGCACCCGGGCGCGGCGCCGGGCGCCGCCGCGGGCACCTCGCCGTGAGGCGGCGGGAATGAGCAGCTGGGTGGCCGTGTTGAAGGCAGAGTGACGACATGTGTACTCGAAGACAGCGGCCCCCGGGTGGGCACGCGTGCAGGCAGGGGGGCAATGGTGGCACTAGGCTCGGTCGTGATGACTGAGGACACCAACCGCGCGCCCGAGACCGAGGGCGACCTCGCGAGGACCCAGCGGTTCGAGAAGGATGCTCTGGTGCATCTCGACCAGCTCTACTCGGCCGCGCTGCGCATGACGCGCAACCCGAGCGACGCCGAGGATCTGGTCCAGGAGACGTTCGCGAAGGCCTTCGCGGCCTTCCACCAGTACCGGCCAGACACGAACCTCAAGGCGTGGCTGTACCGCATCCTGACGAACACCTTCATCAACACCTACCGCAAGAAGCAGCGCGAACCGCTGCAGTCGGCCGCTGAGGACGTCGAGGACTGGCAGATCGCGCGTGCCGCGTCGCACACCTCGACCGGTCTGCGCTCGGCCGAGGCCGAGGCGCTGGACCGCCTCCCCGACTCCGACGTCAAGCGAGCGCTGCAGGAGATCCCCGAGGACCGGCGGATCGCGGTGTACCTGGCCGATGTCGAGGGCTTCCCGTACAAGGAGATCGCGGAGATCATGGGCACCCCGATCGGGACGGTCATGTCCCGGCTGCATCGGGGGCGTGCGCAGCTGCGCGAGCTGCTCAACGACTACGCGATCGACCGAGGATTTACCGGCTCGGGTCAGAAGGGCCCCGCCACGACAGGACACGACGGTAAGGAGGATGTGCGGTGAGCACCAACGACAACTGCGACGACGTCATCGCTCATCTTTTCGAGTACCTCGACTCGGAGATGACCGACAGCGACGCTGAACGGATGCGGGCCCATGTCGCGGACTGCAGCCCGTGCCTGGCCGAGCTGAGCATCGACGAGCTCGTCAAGCGGCTCCTGCGCCGCTCGTGCACGGAGCAGGCTCCGGAGCACCTGCGGCTCAAGATCCACCTGCAGATCAGCAAGCTCGCTTCACAGGGCTGACCGGGCCCCGGACCGGGACGACCCAGCGTCGGGTCGCTGTCCTGGTCGGAGCGAGAGATACAGAGCAAGACGAAGGGCCCCGTCGCTGTGCGACGGGGCCCTTCTGCATGCTCACAACGCGAATCAGGCGTTGGGACGCTTGCCGTGGTTCGCTGCGTTGCCCTTGCGGCTACGACGCTTGCGTCCGCGCTTGCTCATAGTGATCTCCTTGAATCGAAGGACTGGAAGCCGCGCGTGTGGCCGCACGTGCCTGGCTACTATGGTCCCACAAAACCGGGGGTGCCCCGCACCTGCGCCTGCGCCAGCGCCAGATCGTGGCTCGGGCGGGGGCTGGGCGGGGGTCGCAGGAGACGCCGACGAGGTGTGCGGGTCCCTCAAGTGGGGCCGCCTGAGTGCCGATGATGGGGCGTGAGCTCACAGCGCCAGTCCATCATCCCGCTCCTCCACGCCCTTGCGAGCACCGGTGCCTCCGACCTGCACTGCAAGGTCGGATCCTCCCCACGGGTGCGGGTCGACGGCCGGCTGCGACGTCTGCAGACGCCTGAGCTGACGCCCGAGGACACCATCAGCATGCTCTCCGAGGTGCTCCCGGACTCCTTCCTCACCGACTTCGAGCGCACCCACGAGGCGGACTTCGCCTACCAGCTCGACGGCGTCGGGCGGTTCCGCGTCAACGCCTACCAGGCGCGCGGGCACGTCGGGATGGTCTTCCGTCGCGTGACCGAGGGTGTGCTGTCCATCTCTGAGCTGGGCCTGCCCGAGGTGGTGGGCGAGCTGGCGCTCGAGCCGCGCGGCCTCGTCCTGGTCACCGGCCCCACCGGTGCGGGCAAGACGACGACGCTGGCCTCCATGGTCGACCTCATCAACACCCTGCGCGAGGTGAACATCATCTCGATCGAGGACCCGATCGAGGTGCTGCACACCGACAAGAAGGCGATCATCTCCCAGCGTGAGGTGCGCCACGACACCGCCGACTTCAACTCCGCGCTGCGCGCTGCCATGCGTCAGGACCCCGACGTCATCCTCGTGGGCGAGATGCGCGACGCCGAGACCGTTCGCGCCGCGCTGCAGGCCGCCGAGACCGGCCACCTGGTCATGTCCACCCTGCACACCATCGACGCGCAGGAGACGGTCAACCGCATCGTCGACTTCTTCCCCCCGCACGAGCAGGTGCAGGCCCGCACGGCCCTGTCCCAGGCGCTGCGCGGGATCGTCTCCCAGCGCCTGGTGCGCCGCGCGGACGGCACGGGCCGCCGCGTGGTCTCCGAGGTCTTGGTCAACACCGGGCGCACAGCCGAGGCGATCGTCAGCCCGGCCGACAACCCGCCGCTCTTCGACCTCATCAAGGACGGGGAGTACTACAAGATGCAGACCTTCGACCAGCACCTCTTCGACCTGGTCCGGGACGGCGTCATCACCTACGAGGAGGCCTGCGGGGCCTCCACGAACCCGCAGGACCTCACGGTCGAGCTGCGTGGGGCGGGACTGCTCGCCTGACCCGTTGTCCTGGTCGGGGCTCCGGTCTACGGTGGGTGGACACCGCGACGAAGGAGCACGCATGAGGAACGAGTCCTGGGTCATCGCCGAGCCACGAACGGTACGCACCACGCTGGTCGCCAACGCGAGCGACGTCGGCGCGGACGTCACCGCGACCGGTGGGCCGATCACCTCGGTGGTCGTGGCGACCACCGCCGGCTCGGTGCGGGTGGAGGCGCACGACCGCCTCGACGTCGAGCTCGATGTGGTCTCCCTCTCCGAGCGGCCGCTGGCCGCGACGCTGACCGACGACACCTTCAAGGTCTCCTACGACTTCACCGGCATCGACGGCATCGCCCGGCGGGTGCAGGGGCTGCGGGACCAGGACGCGGCGGAGATCATCGTGCGGGTGCCACGTGCCGCCTCGGTGCGGGTCACGACCGTGCGCGCGGACGTGACCGTCCAGGACCTCACCGCACCGGTCTCGGTGACGACGGTCGACGGCAGCGTCGAGACCATCGCGGTGACCGGGGCGGTCACCGTCTCCACCGCCGCGGGCCGGGTGTCGGTGACCGACCAGAGCGGACCGGTCGCGGTACGGACCGCCACGGGCTCGGTGCGCCTGACGGGTCGGCTCAGCCGGGTGGACGTGAGCACGATCTCCGGCGAGGTGAGCATCGAGACGGCCCCCGGGGCCAGCGCGATCAGCACGAAGTCCATCTCCTCCCGGGTCGCCCTGCGGGTGCCTGCCGAGAGCGGGGTCGACCTGCGGGTGCGGTCGGTCACCGGCACCATCAGCCTCGACGGCGCCGACCTGCGCAACCGGGGCGGGCAGGACGGCAGTCAGGGCGGCCGGACGGCGCTCGTCGAGCGCGCTGAGCCCGGCGCGACGGTGTTCCTCACCGCGAACACGGTCTCCGGCGACGTCGTCGTCTCCCGCACGGAGTAGCCCAGAAGCCCCCGTGCCTGCCCCAGGACGAGCCGGTGCAGGCACGGGGGCTGGGGTCAGCTGCCGGAGGCCTCGTCGTCGGGCAGGCCGAGCCAGCGGTACCAGCCGGTGTGCAGCACGAGCCACGCCATGAGGCCGTACCCGGCCTGCCCGGGGTACACGGTGCCGTTGGCGGCCAGGTCGCCGAGCCACTGCTCGTGGTTGACCAGCGGGGTGAAGGTGTCGACATAGGGCACCCGGCGCCGGTTGGCGACGTCGGCGAAGGCCGCAGAGAGCTCAGCGAGACGGTCGCGGTCCGCGGCCAGGCCGGGCGGCGGACCGACGACGAAGGCGGAGATCCGCCGGTCGTCGGCGACGTCGAGGATGTTGGCGAGGTTGAGCCGGCTGCGCGCCAGGGTCAGGCCCGCGGCGAGGTCGGAGCGTCCCAGGGCGATGACGATCCGCTGATCGATGCGCGGGTCGTGGGAGGCCCGTCGGTTGAACTCGTCCTCCCAGCGCGCGCTCAGCGCCGTGGTCGTCTCACCGGGCACGGCGAGCGGGAAGACCATGGTCAGGGAGGGGGCGTGGGTGCGTGCGGTGACCCGTCCCAGCCACCCCAGCCCCTTGGGGTCACCCACCCCGGCGGCGAGCTCGTCTCCGACGACGCAGATGCGCAGCTGGTCCGGGGGTGGCGTGGTCACGGAGGACTCCCAATGAGGTCGGTCGGATGGCGCGTGAGTGGGCGTCTGCCGGGCCGCTCTCCCGGTGGTGACGGGCCGAGGAGCAGCGCCGTGCGGGTCGGGAGCGCACTGCCTGGCCGAGCGCGTCGTGCCCATTGTCCTGGAGGAATGCGACGACGGGGTGCGCCAACACGCCGAAGCGTGCGGTGCACCCCGCCGTCGT
>NZ_BCRT01000020.1 GCF_001552735.1 Sanguibacter suarezii NBRC 16159 | reverse complement strand
CCCCCCGCCGTCGTGGCCGCTGGAGCGGCCGGGCTGGTCAGTCGCGGATCAGCGGGCGAAGGCCGCCTCGATGAGCTCGGTCTGCTCGGCGAGGTGCTTCTTCGCCGACCCGGTGGCCGGGGAGGCCGAGGCGCTGCGCGAGACGACGCGGATCGGGCGACCGATCTCCTCCGGTGCGTTGAGCGCGATGAACGGCCAGGCACCCTGGTTCTCGGGCTCGTCCTGGACCCACACGACCTCTGCGTCGCCGAAGGGGGCGAGCGCCTCACGCAGCTGCTCACCCTCGAGCGGGTAGAGCTGCTCGAGCCGGACGATCGCCGTGGAGGTGTCGCCGATCTTGTCGCGGTGGGCGATGAGGTCGTAGTAGACCTTGCCCGAGCACAGCAGCACCCGGTCGAAGGACTGCCCCGACGCGGCGCGTGCGGCCGCGGCGTCGTCGCCGATGATCTCCCGGAAGGTGCCGGTGGTGAAGTCCTCCGGAGCCGAGGCGGCGGCCTTGAGGCGCAGCATCGACTTGGGGGTCATCACCACGAGCGGACGACGCGGACGGGCGTAGGCCTGACGGCGCAGCAGGTGGAAGTGCGAGGCCGGGGTGCTGGGGAAGGCGACCGTGAGGTTGTCCTCGGCGCACAGCTGGAGGAAACGCTCCAGGCGGGCGGAGGAGTGGTCCGGTCCCTGACCCTCGTAGCCGTGCGGCAGCAGCAGGACGACCGAAGAGTTCTGGCCCCACTTCTGCTCGGCGGAGGAGATGAACTCGTCGATGATGGTCTGGGCACCGTTGACGAAGTCGCCGAACTGCGCCTCCCACAGCACGAGGGCGTCCGGCCGCTCGACGGAGTAGCCGTACTCGAAGCCCAGGACCGCGTACTCGCTCAGCGAGGAGTCGTAGACCCAGAACTTCGCCTGGTCGCCCGAGAGGTAGAGGAGCGGGGTCCACTCCGCACCGGTCTCACGGTCGTGCATGACCGCGTGACGCTGCACGAAGGTGCCGCGGCGCGAGTCCTGACCGGACAGGCGCACCGGGGTGCCCTCCATGAGCAGGGAACCGAAGGCCAGGATCTCTCCATAGCCCCAGTCGATGCTGCCCTCGCTCGACATCTTGGCGCGCTTGTCGAGGAGCTGGCTGAGCTTGGGGTGGACGGTGAAGCCCTCTGGCGGGGTGACGTGGGCGTGCGCGATCCGGTCCAGCACGGACTGGCTCACGGCCGTCTTCCAGCCGACCATCGTCCCGGCGTCGCTGCGCTGGGACTCCGGGCGCTCCAGGCCGGCGACCGGCTCGGAGTCAGCAGGTGGGGTGTAGCCGCCCTCGCGCGTCTCGGTGAAGACGCGCTCGAGCTGGGCCTGGTAGTCCGCGAGGACCTGCGCGGCCTCCTCGGCGCTGATGTCGCCACGAGCCACGAGGTTCTCGGTGTAGATGTTGCGCACCGAGCGCTTGGCCTCGATGAGGTTGTACATGAGCGGCTGGGTCATCGAGGGGTCGTCGCCCTCGTTGTGCCCACGACGGCGGTAGCAGACCATGTCGATGATGACGTCGGAGTCGAACTGCTCGCGGAACTCGAAGGCCAGCTGGGCCACGCGCACCACGGCTTCGGGGTCGTCCCCGTTGACGTGGAAGATCGGCACCTGCAGGCCCTTGGCCACGTCCGTGCAGTACAGCGTGGAGCGCGAGGACGCCGGGCCGGTGGTGAAGCCGACCTGGTTGTTGATGATGACGTGGATCGTCCCGCCGGTGCGGTAGCCGCGCAGCTGGGAGAGGTTGAGGACCTCGGTCACCACGCCCTGGCCGGCGAAGGCCGCGTCGCCGTGGATGAGGATCGGCAGCACGGAGAAGCCGTCCCCGCCCAGATCGATGCGGTCCTGCTTGGCGCGGACGATGCCCTCCAGGACCGGGTCGACGGCCTCGAGGTGGGAGGGGTTGGCCGCAAGGTAGACCTTGGTCTTGGCGCCGGACTCCGAGGTGAAGGTTCCTTCGGTGCCCAGGTGGTACTTGACGTCCCCGGAGCCCTGCACGGTGCGCGGGTCCTGGTTGCCCTCGAACTCGGAGAAGATCTGCGCGTAGCTCTTGCCGGCGATGTTGGAGAGCACGTTGAGGCGACCGCGGTGGGCCATGCCGATGCAGACCTCGTCGAGGCCGGCCTCAGCCGCGCCGGACAGGACGGCGTCGAGCAGGGCGATGACGGACTCCCCGCCCTCGAGGGAGAAGCGCTTCTGGCCGACGAACTTCGTCTGCAGGAAGGTCTCGAAGGCCTCGGCGGCGTTGAGCCGGCGCAGGATGCGCAGCTGCTCCTCGCGCGGGGTGCGCTCGTAGCCAGCCTCCAGGCGTGCCTGCAGCCACTTGCGCTGCGTGCGGTCGGCCAGGTGCATGTACTCCGCGCCGATGGTGCGGCAGTAGGAGTCGCGCAGCAGGCCGAGGATGTCCCGCAGGGTGGCCTTCATGGTGCCACCGAAGCCGTTGGTCGGGAAGACCCGGTCGAGGTCCCAGAGGGTGAGGTCGTGCGTCTGCACGTCCAGGTCCGGGTGCTTGCGCTGACGGTAGGCCAGCGGGTCGGTGTCGGCCATGAGGTGACCGCGCGAGCGGTAGGAGTGGATGAGCTCGGCGATGCGGGCCGGCTTGGCGGCCTCGGCGTCGGCGTTGATCGTGTTGTCACGGACCCAGCGAACGGGCTCGTAGGGGACGCGCAGCGAGGTGAAGATGCGGTCGTAGAAGCCGTCCTGGCCGAGCAGCTTCACCCCGAGGATCCGCAGGAAGTCACCGGACTGTGCGCCCTGGATGATGCGGTGGTCGTAGGTCGAGGTGATCGTGAGGACCTTCGAGATCGCCATCCGGGAGAGCTGCTCGACGGAGGCGCCGGCGAACTCCGCCGGGTAGTCCATCGCGCCGACACCGATGATCGCGCCCTGGCCGGCCATGAGGCGCGGCACGGAGTGCACGGTGCCGATGGTCCCGGGGTTGGTGAGCGAGATCGTCGTGCCCTGGAAGTCCTCGACGGTGAGCTTGTTGCCACGGGCGCGGCGCACGACGTCCTCGTAGGCGGCCCAGAACTGGGCGAAGTCCATCGACTCCGCGCCCTTGATGGAGGGCACCAGGAGCTGACGGGTGCCGTCCGGCTTGGCCAGGTCGATCGCCAGACCGAGGTTGACGTTGGCCGGGTGCACGACGGCGGGCTTGCCGTCGAGCAGGGTGTAGCTGGCGTTCATGGCGGGCATCTCGGCGAGGGCCTCGACGAGGGCGAAGCCGATGATGTGGGTGAAGGAGATCTTCCCGCCGCGACCACGGATGAGGTGGTTGTTGATGACGATGCGGTTGTCGACCATGAGCTTGGCCGGGATGGCGCGCACCGAGGTGGCGGTGGGCACCTCCAGGCTCGACTCCATGTTGACCACGACGCGCGCGGCGGGGCCGCGCAGCTTCTGGACGTCGTCGGCCTGGGTGGAGGCCTCGGCCTTCTGCTTGGTCTTGGCGACCTCGGCGTAGGGCGCGGTGGCCGGCTGGGCGGTGGCCACGGGAGGCGCGGTCGGGGAGTCGGCGACGATGGGCGCGGACTGCGCCTCGGCGGCGATCTGGACCTTCTGCGCCTGGCGGGCTGCCTGCTCGCCGTGCGAGCCGGCAGCGGCCGGGGCAGCTGGCTCAGCCGCCGGGGCGCTGGCGGCTGAGCCCTGCGGGGCCGCCTTCGCCGGAGCAGCGGCCTGGGGAACGTCGCTCGCAGCAGCGGGCGCCGACGCCGTCGTCGGGGCTGCGGCTGGTGCCTGCGCACCCGACTCCGGCGTGGTGCTCGCGCCACCGGGCTGGTAGCTCTCGAAGAAGTCCCACCACGCCGGGTCGACCTCGTTCTTGTCCTTGAGGTACTGCTCGTACAACTCGTCGACTAGCCATTCGTTGGCGCCGAAGATGGCGCTCACCGCGCTGATCGACTCTGACTCAGCATTCGAGGACACGCTTGGATCGCCCACTTTCACCACAGATCGCTACCGCTAGGTGCGGTAATAGACCTCCCCAGCCTAGGGCCTAAAGACCTACTCCAGGGACCGAAGTGGGGCTTATCACCTGGCCACTTTCGTCAGGTCGGCCGGGCCTTCAGGTCTAGGCAAACACAGGGCAACGATCGTCTGGTGATCGTCCAAAGAGGGTGTCGGGATCGTCTGGCGCAGGTAAGTCAGACCGCGTCCCGGCGGAATGTGGTCATCGCGCCGATCACGGTGCAGACGAGCGCATAACCGACGAGCACCACGACCCCAGCCGCCCACGGCAGCAGCTCTCCCATGCCCATCGTGGAGAAGACGCTGCCACCGGCGATCGCCTCGCTCGCGGCTCCGGGCAGGTAGGTGGAGATCGTCGTGCCGACGTCGCCCAGGCTGCCCAGGCCGATGCGCAGGATCGCCTCGAGGAACTGCGTGTAGACGAGCACGACGACGATCGCGACGACCTGGTTGGTGATGAGGGCTCCCAGGCCCACGCCGACCGGTGCCCACAGGGTCAGGGCGAGGACGGAGCGGCCGAGCGCCGCCCAGGTCTCGCTGTCGCCCAGCAGGGTCGGGTTGCCGGTCAGGGCGAGCACGCTCGCCCCGGCAGCGGCGGTGGCCAGGGTGCCCACCAGCCCGTAGAAGGCCCCGATCGGCAGCGAGGCGCCGAGCTTGGCCCAGAGCACCCGCAGCCGGTTGGGCTCGGCCAGGAAGGTCGGGGAGATGGTCTTGTGCCGGAACTCCCCGGTCACCGACAGTGCGCCGATGATCACCGGGAAGACGTAGCCGAAGGTCACCGCCGTGGCGTAGACCGACGAACGGATCGTCTCGTCGGTGACCTCGATCGCCGGCGTCGAGCCGTCCGCCGGGGTGACGGTCATGGACCAGGCCATGACCGCGCCGAGGAAGGCCATGTACGCGGCCATCGCGATGAGCAGGACCCACCACATCCGGGTCGTGGTGAGCTTGCGGTACTCGCTCAGGAGGGAGGTCTTCATCGGGCCGCTCCATCCACGTCGGAGGCGATCATGCGCAGGAAGATGTCTTCGAGCCCTTCTGACTTGTCCATGAGGGTGTGGAGCTCCAGTCCGGCGGCGAAGGCCGCAGCGCCGACCTCGGCGGTGGTGACACCGTCGAGCTCGACCGAGGGGGTGGGGGTGGTCGGGGCGTCGGGGGGCTCCCCGAGGCTGTGGGCGGTCCAGCCGCGGGAGGCGACCAGCGCCTTCAGTCCGGCGGCGTCAGGGGAGGCCACGAGCGTGGTCGTGGAGGCCAGTGCGCTGAGCTCGGCCATGGACGAGGCGTGGACGAGGCGGCCGGCGGCGATGATGACGACGTCGTCGACGGACTGCTGGACCTCGGAGAGCATGTGGCTGGAGACCAGGACGGTCTTGCCGAGGGCGGCGAGGTGGCGCAGGAACCCGCGCAGCCACCGGATGCCCTCGGGGTCGAGGCCGTTGGACGGCTCGTCGAGCAGGAGCACCTGAGGGTCGCCCAGCAGGGTCGTGGCGAGCGCGAGGCGCTGGCGCATGCCCAGGGAGTACCCGCCCACGCGGCGCCGGGCGGCCGGGCCGAGGCCGACCTGCTCGAGCAGGCCCACGCAGCGGGCGTCGTCGGCCCCGGCGTAGGGGGCGTAGGTGCGCAGGTGGTCCAGCCCGGTGCGACCGGGGTGGAAGCTCGTCGCCTCGAGGGCGGCGCCGACCTCGCGCAGCGGCTGCGGGATGTCGGCGTAGCTGCGTCCGGAGATCGTCGCGGTGCCGCTGGTGGGCGTCGCGAGGCCGAGCAGCATGCGCAGGGTGGTCGTCTTGCCCGAGCCGTTGGGACCGAGGAAACCGGTGACCCGCCCGGGGCGGATGTCGAAGCTCAGGTCCTGGACGGCGTGGACGCTGCCGAAGTGCTTGGTGAGGTTGCGGACACTGACAGTGCCCGGACCGTCGTCGGGAAGTTCCATGCGCCGATGGTAGTTGTTCTACCCCCGATAGAACAAGGCCCGGGGGTGGTGAAAAGGCAGGTCAGGCCGGGTGAGCGGGGGAGCCGTCGTCGTCAGGGGTGCCGAAGGGCGTCCCTGAGGCGCCCTCGGCGTCGGCGTCGGCGTCGTCGTCCGCGGGTTGCGGGAGGGTTACCCGCATCGTCGCGCCGTCCTGGGTGTCGGCGACCTCGACGGTACCGCCGTGCAGGTCCACCGCCCACCGCACGATGGCCAGCCCGATCCCGGTCCCGCCCGACGATGTCAGGGCGACCTGGGCGTTGCCCGCCCCCCGGGCGAACCGTTCGAAGATCCGCTGGCGGTCCGCCACCGCGATGCCCGGGCCGTGGTCGGTCACGTCGAAGACCACCGCGCCGTCGGCCGCGCGGGCGTGGACCGAGACCTCCCCGGCGAAGGGGGAGTGGCGGATCGCGTTCTGCAGCAGGTTGACCAGGATCTGGCGCAGCCGCTCCGGGTCTGCGACGAAGGTCAGGTCCGTCGGCTCGACGTCCACGAGGAAGGACAGCTGCTTGCCCGCCTCGAGGGTGGAGACGGAGTTGACGGTGTCCTCGAGGAAGTCGGCCGCGCCCAGGCGGGTGAGGTTGAGGTCCGCCGCGCCGGCCTCGATCCGAGACAGGTCCAGCAGGTAGGTGATGAGCCGGGTCAGGCGCTCGGTCTGGGTCAGAGCGGTCTGCATGGTGGCCGGCGTCGGCTCCACGACGCCGTCGACGAGGTTCTCCAGCTGGGCGTGCAGAGCCGCGACCGGGGTGCGCAGCTCGTGCGAGACGTTGGCGATGAGCTCGCGTCGCACCTGGTCGGAGGACTCGAGGTCCTCGGCCATGATGTTGAAGGCGGTTGCCAGCTGGCCCACCTCGTCGCGGCTGGTCGCCTGCACCCGGCGGCTGTAGTCGCCCTCCGACATCGCCTGCGCGGCCGCCGTCATCTCCCGCAGCGGGGACGTCATGCCCTTGGCGAGCAGCATCGTGAAGCCCATGGAGATGATGATCGCCAGCGGGAAGGTGCGGGTGGGGCCCAGGGAGTTGCGCAGGCCCCACCACGTGATGAAGGCGGCCAGCGTCACCGAGGCCACCACGACGATGACCATCTTGATCTTCAGCGTGCGGAAGCGGTCCAGGGGACGGACGTCAGGCAGGTGCGGGCGCAGCGACCGAGGGTGGCGGGGGGATGGCATCGAAGAGACCGGCTCGGAGATCAGTGGTCGGCCGGAGGCTCGAAGGCGTAGCCGACGCCGTGCACCGTGCGAATGAGGTCAGCACCGAGCTTGCGGCGCAGCGCCTTGATGTGGGAGTCCACCGTGCGGGTGCCGCTCGCATCCGCCCAGTCCCACACCTCGGCCAGCAGGCGCTCGCGGGTCTGCACGGTCTTAGGGGAGCTGGCCAGCATGACCAGCAGCTCGAACTCGGTGGGGGTGAGGTGGATCTCCTTGCCCGCCCGGTGCACGCGCCGCTGCGCCTGGTCGATGACGACGTCGCCGATGGTCATCGGCGGCTCGGCCTCGTTGGCCGGCGATGCCGAGGCCTGCGCGGCGCGGTCCACCCGGCGCAGCAGAGCCTTGAGGCGGGCGACCAGCTCGCGCATGGAGAAGGGCTTGGTCATGTAGTCGTCAGCGCCGACGCCGAGTCCGATGAGCATGTCCGTCTCGTCGTCCCGCGCGGTGAGCATGAGGACGGGGACCGGTCGCTCGGCCTGGATCCGGCGGCACACCTCGAGGCCGTCGATGCCGGGCAGCATGACGTCGAGGACCACCGCGTCCGGACGCAGGCGAGAGGCGGCGTCGACCCCGCTGAGCCCGTCGCGCGCAACCTCGGTTCGCCATCCTTCAGCGGTCAGGCGCTGCGCGATCGCTGTGGCGATGGCGGGCTCGTCTTCGACGATGAGGATCGTCGCTCCGACAGTGGGAGCCCCGTCGGGGCGAGGTGCGATGGCTGACATGTTCACACAATCGCACATCGCGCTGTGTCCCGCCGTCAGAAGACACGGTGGACGATGCGTCTGTTGTGCGGGGATGCTGTGCGTGCCCGGATGCGTCGTCGGCGGGTCCACTATTATTCTCAACCTGATGACAGCCGACGACTCGTCACGACAGATGTCTTCGTCTCACGACCTGCACGGTGGCCAGCACGGTGATGCATGGTGACCGAGTGGCTCCTGGTCGGGCTGGGCGTGCTCCTGACGATCGGCACGGCGGTGTTCGTCGCGAGCGAGTTCGCGCTGGTGACCTTGGACCCCGCGGTGGTGGGCGCCGACGACGACGCGGAGGGCGCTACCCCCGCGGTCGCCTCCGACCGGCGCACCCGGAGCGTGCGGCACGCTCTCAAGCACCTCTCGACCGAGCTGTCCTCCGCCCAGGTGGGCATCACCATCACCACCATCCTGCTGGGCTACACGGCCCAGCCCGCGATCAAGACCCTTGTCGAGTCCGCCCTGGGTGGCGGCTCCGTGGTCACCGCCACCACCGCAGGGGTCATCGCCGTCGCCGCCTCCGTCGTGCTGGTGAACTTCTTCTCCATGCTCTTCGGCGAGCTCATCCCCAAGAACTACGCACTGAGCCGGCCGCTGGCCACAGCCCGCCTGGTGGTCCCGGTGCAACGGGTCTTCACCCAGCTGCTGCACCCGGTCATCGCGGCCCTCAACGGGTCCGCCAACGCGATCCTGCGCAGGCTCGGGGTGGAGCCCAAGGAGGAGCTCTCCGGAGCCCGCTCAGCCTCCGAGCTCGCCGCCCTCGTCCGGCGCTCGGCGCAGGTGGGAACCCTGGACTCCACCATGGCCCGGCTGATCACCAACGCGGTCGAGCTCGACGAGCTGACCGCGGTCGACGTCATGACCGACCGGATGCGGTTGGCCGTCGTCTCCCGCGAGGACAGTGCGAACGCCGTCATCGAGCTCGCCCGCCGCACCGGCCACTCCCGCTTCCCGGTGATCGACGACTCCCGCGACGACATCGTCGGTCTGGTCCACCTGCGCCGGGCGGTGGCCGTCCCGCGCGAGCGACGCGGGCAGGTGCCGGTCGTCGCGCTCATGGACGAGGCTCCCCGGGTTCCCGAGACGGTCCGGCTGGGACCGCTGCTGGTGGAGCTGCGGTCCTTCGGCCTGCAGATGGCTGTGGTCGTGGACGAGTACGGCGGCACCTCCGGGGTGGTCACCTTCGAGGACGTCGTGGAAGAGCTCGTCGGTGACGTCGCCGACGAGCACGACCCGCGCCGCGCCGGCGCGCTGCTCGCCAGCGACGGGTCCTGGGTGGTGCCGGGTCTGCTGCGCCCCGACGAGCTCGTCGAGCGCACCGGCCTGACCGTCCCCGAAGGTCCCGACTACGAGACCCTGGGCGGGCTCGTCATGGCTCGGCTCGGCCGCCTCCCGGTGGTCGGGGACAGCGTCCGGGTGGAGACCGACGACGGGAAGCCGCCGGTCACCGCGACCGTCGAGGCGATGGCCGGCAGACGCGTGGAGCGCCTGCGGCTGCGGACGGAGGAGTCATGAGCTCAGGTCTCGCCCTGGCGATCGGTCTTGTGCTGCTGGCCGGCAACGCCTTCTTCGTGGGAGCGGAGTTCGCCATCATCTCCGCGCGTCGCAGCGCCATCGAGCCGCTCGCCCTCGCCGGGAACAAGCGGGCGACCACGGTCCTGTGGGCGATGGAGCACGTCTCGCTCATGCTGGCCTGCGCCCAGCTCGGGGTGACGGTCTGCTCGGTGACTCTCGGCGTGATCGCCGAGCCGGCTCTGGCGCACCTCATCGAGGGTCCGTTGACCGCCGTCGGTGCGCCCGAGGCGCTCGTCCACCCCATCGCCTTCGTCGTGGCCCTCGCCGTGGTGGTCTACCTGCACGTGGTGTTCGGCGAGATGGTGCCCAAGAACCTCTCCGTCTCGGGGCCTGACAAGGCCGTCATGTGGTTCGGCCCTCCGCTGGTCTACATCGGACGGGCCGTCCGGCCGATCATCGTCGCGCTGAACTGGCTCGCCAACCACGCCGTCCGGGCCACCGGAGTGGAGCCCAAGGACGAGGTCGCCTCCGCCTTCACGGCCGAGGAGGTCCAGTCGATCCTCGAGCACTCCAGGGCCCAGGGCGTGCTCGAGGACAACGAGGGGCTGCTGTCCGGAGCGATCGAGTTCTCCGAGCGCACGGCGGCCGACGTCATGGTGCCCGTCGCCGACCTCGTGACCCTCACCGAGGGCTGCACGCCCGACGACGTCGAGCGTCTGGTCGCCCGGACCGGCTTCAGCCGGTTCCCGGTCGTGGCCCTCGACGGCGAGCTGGTGGGCTACCTGCACCTCAAGGACGTCCTCTACGCGAGCGACGAGCAGCGCGACGAGCCGTTGCAGGTGTGGCGGGTGCGGGCCCTCGCCGAGGCGTCCCCGGGCGACGAGGTCGAGGCGGTCCTGCAGGCCATGCAGCGCTCTGGCGCTCACCTGGCGAGGGTGTGGGACGGGGACCGGGTGACCGGCGTCGTCTTCCTTGAGGACATCCTTGAGGAGCTCGTCGGCGAGGTGCGCGACGCGATGCAGCGCGAGGCTCGATAGACCCCCTGATCTGGGGTTGTTCATTCACCCGGACCAGGGGCTTGGAATGTGAGCGATCCTTCGTTACTCTTTCGTAACAGTTACTGCGGTCTTGGTCCGCCCGCCTCTTGTCGATGATGAGGGTGCGAGACGGAACAAGACCGCTTCGTCTGCCCGCCCTCGTGGCGCGGGCTCGCAGAGCAACCTGGAGGTGACGTGGAGCAGCAGGACAGCCTGGTTCCAGGTGACGCTCCCCTCTCTCGCAGGGCTCTTCGTGAAGCAGCCGAGCGTGAGGCGCGTCGTCCCAACCGCTCCCGCCGCGCCGCAGCGGCTCCGGCCCGAGCAGCGGTCGCTCCCGGGCACCGCTGGATCCCGCGTGCCGCGATCCTCACCAGCCTGGCCGTGGCGACCATCGCCGTCCCGTTGACCGCGGGAGCCGGCTCCGGCGCTGGTACCCCTGGCACCTCTGAGGTCGTGGCGGCACCTGATGTCGCCCCCGTCGGGCCGAGCACCCTGTCCATCGTGAGCTCCGCAGGCGTCGAGGAGGCTCCGCCGGCCAGCGTGGCCCAGGCCGTCTCCGCCGAGGAGCGCACCGTGCTGGCCGCCAGCCGCGCCGTCGAGCGGTCACCGCTCCCGGGCTGCGACAGTTCCGCCAAGCCTCAGGGCACCAACGGCAAGCTCTCCACCGAGGGCCTGTGCGAGCTGTGGGGGACCGGCAACTACGCCCGCGCCGACGCAGCCGTCGCGCTCGCTGCCCTCAACGAGGCGTACGTCCAGAAGTACGGCAGCAACATGTGCATCACCGACGGGTACCGCTCCCTGTCCTCCCAGTACACGCTCAAGAGCACCAAGGGTGGCCTCGCGGCGACCCCGGGGAAGTCTGAGCACGGCTGGGGGCTGGCTGTGGACCTGTGCGCCTCGACCTACCAGGGGACTGCCAAGACGCAGTGGCTGCGCACGAACGCCCCGCTCTTCGGCTGGGACAACCCCGCCTGGGCTCGTCCCGGCGGCTCCGGGGCGACCGAGCCCTGGCACTGGGAGTTCACCGAAGGCGTCGAAGCGCACAGCTGACGCTCACACACCCGTAGCTGTACCTGTGGCCCCGCACCTCCAGGTGCGGGGCCACAGTCGTCTCCAGTCGTCCCCAGTCGTCTCCAACCGTCTCCAGCCGTCCCCAACCGCCGCCAAGGCGCCCTGGACTCCCTCAGCCAGTCCGGCCTCCGGCCCCCACATCCAGCGAGGTCGTCTATCAGGTGCGAGGTCGTCTGTTCAGACAGACGACCTCGCACCTGATAGACGACCTCAGCGGCAGACGGCCCGGGGCCGGGGGACCGGCCGTCACCCGTCACCCGTCACCCGTCACCCGTCACCCGTCACCCGTCACCCGTCACCCGTCACCCGTCACCCGTCACCCGTCACCGGGTGCAGACAGCAGTCAGCCCCGGCCGGACCACCCGGTCGGGGCTGACGTGTCAGGTGCAGGCGGCGCCCCTGGGACGCCGCCTGCTGGGGACTACTTGCCGGACTTGCGAGCCGACTTCTTCTCCGCGGCGGGGGCTGCGTCGTCGGACACGGCCTCGGTCTCGGCCGGTGCCTCGGCACCGGTCTCGATCGCTGCCTCGACGACCGCGGCGCGGCCCGAGCGGACCTCGGCGAAGGAGGTGCCGTAGTACGCGGCCTCCATGATCGTCTTCATGTCGTCCAGCATCGGCATGCGCGGGTTGGCCGGTGCGCACTGGTCCTCGTAGGCGGCCATGGCCAGCTCGTCGAGGCGACCGATGAAGTCCTCCTCAGCGACACCCTGCGCCTGGAAGGAGCTGGGGATGCCCACCTTGTCGCGGAGCTCTTCGACGGCCCGGGCGTAGGACTCCACGCCCTCCTGCGGGGTCGAGGCCGGCAGACCCAGGTGCTTGGCGATCTCCTGGAAACGCTCGGGAGCGACGTAGTGCTCGTACTTGGGCCAGCTCGTGAGCTTGGTGGGCACGGTGCCGTTGTAGCGGATGACGTGCGGCAGGTACGTGGCGTTGGTGCGGCCGTGGATGAGGTGGAAGGCCGAGCCGGTCACGTGCGCCATGGCGTGCACGATTCCCAGGAACGCGTTGCCGAAGGCCATACCGGCGATCGTCGCGGCGTTGTGCATCTTCTCGCGGGCCTTGACGACCTCGTTCTCGGTGCTGCCCGGGCCGCCCACGACCGACTTCTCGATGTTCTCGAAGATGAGCTTGATCGCGTGCAGGCACAGGCCGTCGGTGAAGTCGTTGGCGTAGACGGAGACGAAGGCCTCGGTCGCGTGGGTCAGGGCGTCGAAGCCGGAGTCCGCGGCGAGGAAGCCGGGCATCATGGCGGTCAGCGCCGGGTCGACGATCGCGACGGTCGGGGTGAGGGCGTAGTCGGCGAGCGGGTACTTCTTGCCGCTGACGGGGTCGGTGATGACCGCGAAGGGGGTCATCTCCGAGCCGGTGCCCGAGGTGGTCGGGATGCAGACCAGGCTGGCCTTCTCGCCGAGGTCGGGGAACTTGAAGGCACGCTTGCGGACGTCGAAGAACTTCTCCTTCATGTCCGCGAACTCGATCTCGGGGTGCTCGTAGAGCAGCCACATGACCTTCGCGGCGTCCATCGGCGAGCCACCGCCGAGGGCGATGATCGTGTCCGGGTTGAAGGCCCGCATGAGCGCGGCGCCGGCCTGGACGGAGTCCACCGTGGGCTCGGGCAGGATGTCGTCGATGATCTGCAGGGCGATGCGGTCGCCGCGGCGGTTGAGCACGTCGAGGATCTTGTCGACGAAGCCCAGGCGGGTCATGGTGGCGTCGGTGACGATCGTGACCCGGCTGACGCCGCGCATGTCGGCCAGGTAGCGGATCGCGTTCGGCTCGAAGTATGTCTTGGCGGGAACCTTGAACCACTGCAAGTTGTTGTTCCTCCGACCGATCCGCTTGATGTTGACGAGGTTGATCGCCGAGACGTTGTTGGAGACCGAGTTGTGGCCGTAGGAGCCGCAGCCCAGGGTCAGCGACGGGATGAAGGCGTTGTAGATGTCACCGATGCCACCGAGGGAGCTGGGGGCGTTGGTGATGATGCGGACGGCCTTGACGCGCGAGCCGAACTCCTCGATGAGGGCCTGGTCCTCGGAGTGGATCGAGCCGGAGTGGCCCAGTCCGTCGAACTCGACCATCTGCTCGGAGAGCGAGATGCCCTCTTCGGCGTTCTCGGCGCGCAGCACCGCGAGCACGGGGCACAGCTTCTCGCGGGTCAGCGGCTCGTGCGGGCCGACTCCGGAGACCTCGGCGAGGATGATCGAGGTGTCCTCGGGGACGGTGAACCCGGCCTGTGCGGCGATCCACACGGGGGACTGGCCCACGACCTTGGCGTTGAGCTTGGCCTCGCCGCAGTTGGTGCCGCCCGCCTGGACCCCGAAGATGAACTCTTCGAGGAGGGCCTTCTCGGCCGGCGTGGCGCGGTAGGCGTGCAGGGTGGCGAACTCGGCCATGGCCTCGTCGTAGATCGGGGCGTCGAGGATGACGGCCTGCTCCGAGGCGCAGATCATGCCGTTGTCGAAGGCCTTGGAGAGCACGACGTCGTTCACGGCACGCTTGAGCTTGGCGCTGCGCTCGATGAAGGCGGGGACGTTGCCGGCGCCGACGCCGAGGGCGGGCTTGCCGCAGGAGTACGCCGCGCGGACCATGGCGTTGCCGCCGGTGGCCAGGATGAGGGCGACGCCCGGGTGGTTCATGAGGAGGTTGGTGGCCTCGAGGGAGGGGTGCTCGACCCACTGGATGCAGTTCTCGGGGGCGCCTGCTGCCACGGCGGCGTCGCGCACGGCGCGGGCTGCTGCCACGGACGACTCCTGCGCGGAGGGGTGGAAGCCGAAGACGATCGGGTTGCGGGTCTTCAGGGCGATGAGCGACTTGAAGATCGCGGTCGAGGTGGGGTTGGTCACCGGGGTGACGCCGCAGATGACGCCGACCGGCTCGGCGATCTCGGTGATGCCGGTGAGCTCGTCACGGCTGATGATGCCGACGGTCTTGAGGTTCTGCATGGAGTTCGTCACGTGCTCGCACGCGAAGATGTTCTTCACGGCCTTGTCCTCGAAGACGCCGCGACCAGTTTCCTTGACCGCGTGCAGGGCGAGCTCGCCGTGCTGGTTGAGGGCTGCGACCGAGGCCTTCTTGACGATGTGGTCGATCTGCTCCTGGGTGAAGCTGGCGTACTCCTTGAGAGCGATGTTGCCAGCGGTGACAAGCGTGTCGATCTCTTGGGCGACGGTGCCGGTGGTCGGGGCGTCGGTGAGAGTCATCATGTCCTCTTCTGTGCTGCCTGCGGTGGGGGAACTGTTGTGTTGATCACAACGCTATGGGGTCACTCCACCCCAGACATGCGTCAAAGGTCCCATGTTTTCTCTGGGCGTTTTGTCGGCGTCGTGGCAGCGAAGCGCAGGGGTCGCCAGGAAATGGGCGTGCCCGAGCGGACTCGCCGGTCCTAGGACCTCACATCCGAGCCCCCTCCGACGTCTACCTGGTGACTGGAAGAATGTGCAGAGCACGGCGGTCCCGCCCGGTAACCTCCGGACGGGTCCGCGACGAGGGAGATCGATGAAGACGTACACGGTGATCGAGTCGCCGCTGGGTCCGCTCACCGCGGTGGCGACCGCGGACGGCCTGTGCGGGCTGTACATGTCCGACGCCGCGCACCTGCCTGCGACCTTCGGCGCACCGGCGACCGGCGCCGCCGGCGGCGCCTTCGACCAGCTCCGCGAGGAGCTGGGGGAGTACTTCGCCCGCGACCGCACGCAGTTCTCCGTCGCGACCGCTGCCAGCGGCACACCGTTCCAGCACCGGGTCTGGGCCGCGCTGGTCGAGATCCCCTACGGTCAGACGCGCACCTACGGCCAGCTCGCCCTCGCCCTCGGCGACGTGCGGGTGGTGCGCGCTGTGGGCGCGGCCAACGGGCGCAACCCGCTCTCGATCATCGTGCCCTGCCACCGGGTGGTCGGTGCGGACGGGACGCTCACCGGCTATGCCGGAGGGCTCGAGCGCAAGGAGCTGCTGCTCGCCCTCGAAGACGCGACCCGCGTCCGCGCGACGCCGCTGTTCTAGAGGCGTGCGCTGATGCTGCCCTTCGACGAGGTCGTCACCCGGCATGGTCCGGCCATCCTGCGCGTCTGCCGGGCGGTGGTGGGGTACGCCGACGCCGAGGACGTGTGGTCGGAGACCTTCCTCGCGGCCCTGCGCGCCTACCCTGACCTGCCTGCGGACGCCAACGTCGAAGCCTGGCTCGTGACCATCGCCAAGCGCAAGGGCATCGACTCCCTGCGCGCCGGGGCGCGCCGCGCGCTGCCGGTCGAGACGATCCCGGACCGGGGCGTCCACGACGCCGAACCCGACGACGAGCTCATGGCTGCGCTCGCCGGCCTCACCCGCCGCCAGCGCGAGGTCATCGCTTACCACGTGCTGGGCGGGTTGCCCTATGCCGAGGTCGCCGAGCTCGTCGGCGGCACGGCCGCGGCAGCCCGGCGAGCGGCCGCCGACGGGTTCGCCACCCTGCGGCGCACCTATGCGGCCGAGTCTGACCTCCGGGAGGCACACCATGGCTGAGTCACCGATCACCACGCAGGACGAGGACGTCTTCGCTTCTCTGCTCGTCCCCGACGCCGCCGCGCTGGACCGCCTGCGTGAGCGCCTCGCGCGTGCCGCTGCCACGGACGGGCTGCTCGACGTCGCCTACCGCACCGTCGACTCCCCGATCGGCGGGCTGCTGCTCGCCGCCACCGAGACCGGCCTCGTCCGGGTGGCCTTCGAGAGCGAAGGGTACGACGCCGTCCTGGAGCACCTGGGCCGCCGGCTGAGCACGCGGGTGCTGCGGGCCCCCGCCCGGCTCGACACCGTGGCCCACGAGCTCGAGGAGTACTTCGCAGGCACCCGCCACACCTTTGACCTCCCGCTGGACCTGGCGCTGACCGCAGGCTTCCGGCGCAGCGTCGTGGCCCACCTGCCAGACATCGGCTACGGACGCACGGCGAGCTACGCAGCGGTCGCTGCCCTCGCCGGCAGCCCGCGAGCGACCCGCGCGGTCGGGACGGCGTGCGCGCACAACCCGCTGCCGCTGGTGGTCCCGTGCCACCGGGTGGTCCGCTCGGACGGGAGCCTGGGGCAGTACCGCGGGGGAGCCGCGATCAAACGGTGGCTGCTCGACCTGGAGAGCCGCGGATGACCGCCCCGCATACCCCGCCGACCTCGAGCCCGGTGGCGACGCCAACGGCCCCGGTGACCCTGAGGTACGCGCTGCCCATCACCCTCGACCCGCTGCTGCGGACCATCGCCGCGCACGCGGTGCCCGGCGTGGAGGAGTGCGACGTGGACGGGCGGCGCCACCGCCGTGTCGTGCGCGGGCCTGACGTGGTTCTCACCGTGGAGTGGGGGCAGCCGGGCGAGCTCACCGTGAGCGCGATGGGGGCCACCGGTCCGGCCCCCGTCGACGCCGCGCTCGTCGCGCTCGTGCGTCGCTGGCTCGACCTGGACTGCGACGTCGCCGCGGTCAGTGCGCACCTGGGCGCCTCCGGCCTCCTCGCCCCCTTCGTGGCGGCCCGGCCGGGCCTGCGCGTGCTCGGATCGACAGACGGCTTCGAGACCGCGGTGATGACCGTGCTCGGCCAGCAGGTCTCGCTCGCGGCCGCCCGGACCTTCGGCGGGCGGCTCGTGGCTGGCCTGGGGCGCCCCGCTCCAGCAGGCATGCGCGCCTTCCCCACGCCGGACGCCGTCGCCGAGACCGAGCCCGAGGACCTGCGAGCGATGGTCGGGCTCACCCGAGCGCGCGCCGCGACGGTGGTGGGTCTGGCCCAGGCCGTCGTGGACGGACGGGTCTGGCTGGACGGTGCCGCTCATGACGATCTCGACGGTCTCGACCCTCCCGCCCGTCCCGCCGCGAGCCCCTCCGAGGCGCGTGCGGCCCTGCTGTCCCTGACCGGGATCGGACCGTGGACGGCGGACTACCTCGCCCTGCGCCTCTTCGGTGACCGCGACGCCTACCCGGCTGACGACCTGGTCCTCAAGCGTGCGCTCGGGGTCACCAGCGGACGCGCTGCAGCCGCGCTGAGCGCCGACTGGGCACCACTGCGTGCCTACGCCGTGACGCACCTGTGGACGCAGGCCGTGTACGGGTGAGCCGGCGACGCGGTCAGGACGACTGGGTGTAGGAGGACAGGTCCCGGGCGCGCTCGGGCGGGCGGCCGATCTCCTCCAGCTCGACCTCGCAGGCGGTGGCCACGGTGGGTGAGGCGGTCTCGATCCGGTCCAGGCGGAACCAGCGCACCCCCTCGCGCAACCGGCACCAGGCGATGAGGTACCAGGTGCCGTGGGCCCGGGCGAGCAGCTGCGGGTCGACGTGGCGGCTGGTGGTGGCCCCGGAGCCGTCGCGGTAGCGCAGCAGCAGGACCCGCCGGTCGCCCAGGGCCGCCTCGATCGCCGAGCGCACCCGGGCGGTGCCGTCGCTGGAGGAGTCGTCGTCGACCCAGATGCGTCGCGCGAGCTGGTCGGCGCGGGAGCGGGCGCCGGCGTCCATGACCGCGAGGATCTTGGTGAGCGCGGCATGGCCGTCACGATGGAAGGGCTGCCCGCTGTGCGAGGCGAGGGCCGCGGCCAGGGCGGCGGCCTCCGTCGCGGTGATGTTCACCGGTGGCAACGTCGCCCCGGCGTCGACCACGTAGCCGCCCGTGCGGCCCAGCCGTGCCCACACGGGGAAGCCGCCCTGCTGGAGGGCGGAGATGTCCCGCTTGATGGTCCGCGCGCTCACCTCGAAGGTGTCGCTCAGCTGCTCCGCGGTCCGTCCGCGCGCGCCTGACCTGCGCAGCTCCTCGCGGATGGCGTAGAGACGATCGGTCCTGTTCACCAGTAAATGGTGACATGAGGGTGTCACGGACGCTGGCGAGGATGGAGTCATGACCACTCACAGCACCACTCACAGCGCCACCCTCAGACCGATCGTCCTCGTGCCCGGCTACTGGCTGGGCGGCTGGGCCTGGGACGACGTCGTCTCCCGGCTCCGCGCACACGGGGTCGCCGCCCGTCCTGTCACTCTTCCCGGCCTCGAGTCACCCGCGTCTCCCCGGGCGGGCGTCACTCTGGCCGACCACGTCGACGCGGTGCGCGCCGCCCTCGACGCAGCCGGTGAACCGGCCGTGCTGGTGGCTCACAGCGGCGGCGGCTCCCTCGTCTCGGCGGTCCTCGACCTCGCTGCGCCTCAGGTGGCCCGCGTCGTGTACGTCGACAGCGGGCCGGCCGCGGACGGGAGCGTCCCCCGGCCAGACCTGCCCGCTGACGCGGTCGAGCTGCCGCTGCCGTCCTTCGCCGAGCTGGAGGCCGGCGGTGCGAGCCTGGACGGGCTCGACGACGCCACACTCCTCCGGTTCCGCAAGCGAGCGGTGGCCCACCCCGCCGGGCCGCTGACGGAGCCGGTCACTGCGCCGCAGGGGATCGGCGCAGCGGTGCCGGCCACCCTCGTGTGCTGCAGCTTCCCCGCCGACGCGGTGCGCGGGCTGGTGGCATCCGGTGACCCGATGTTCGCCCCCGTCGCGGACCTGCAGGACGTCACCTACGTGGACCTCCCGACCGGGCACTGGCCCATGTGGTCACGGCCCGACGCGCTCGCAGACGTCCTCGCTGAGGCGGCTGCCAGAGAGGACGCCGGGTCAGCGGGACGTCAGAGCGAGGTCCAGAGGTAGAGACCGTCCCCGCGTCCGTGCGCCAGGACGGCGAGGTCGACGATCTGGCGGACGAGCGCGGGGGTGAGGGCGGGTTCGAGCTCCATGTCCTCCGCCGCGGCCCACCGGGCCGCGATGTCGGCGACGTCGGCGCTCTCGGCCGGGTCGGCGTCGTGCACGGAGAGCTCGACAAGAGCGGTGACGACGTCTGCGGGGATCTCCAGGAGGTCCGGGACGTCGATGTCGACGAGGTCGGGCTCGCACTCGATGCCCTCCGCGTGCACGGCGCGGGCGACGAGCTCGCCGAGGACCTCGATCTCGAAGTCGGTGATGTCGGTCGTGGAGACCAGGTCGGCCAGGGGAGCGGGGGTGGCGCCCTCCTCGGCGGCGCGGGCGCGGGCGAGCGCGGTCGCGCGAGGGGCGGTGAAGATCTCGGTGGTGGTCATGTTCGCAGGGTAGTCCTGTGAGCGCGTCACCTAGTGGCGGGCCCCTTGTCAGGCCGGCCGGTGCGCGAGCGCGAGCCTCGTCGGCCTGAGCTGAGCCAGCCGAGCTGACCCCGGGAACGAGACAGGCCCGGACCCCTGGGGGATCCGAGCCTCGGTGGTGCCCTCGATAGGATTCGAACCTACGACCTTCTGCTCCGGAGGCAGACGCTCTATCCCCTGAGCTACGAGGGCGGGGACCAGATCTGGCGTGCGCAGGCGCTCACCGATCAGGCATGGAGCACATTACCAGCCTCAGCCGCCCCCGCTCACCTCCGACCACATCGGTGCGCCGTGAGCGCGGGCGCACGGCCCCTGCGGGGAGCGCGGAGGGGCGCCCTCGCTCGCTCAGCAGGTGGGTTCAGGCGAAGGTCTCGTCCACGTAGGCGTCGAGGTAGGAGGTGATCTCCTCCATGGCCAGGTACGAGTCGCCGAGCGCGATGGCGTCCACGAGGGAGTCGTGGTCGTCCTCGGACTGGGTGTGGACCAGGCCGATGACGTTGGTGCGGATGTTCGCCCCGATCGCGTCGATGAGGTTCTCGTAGAGGGAGAGCAGCACGGGGTTGCGCGCCACCGCGGCGATCGCGCGGTGCAGGGCCAGGTCGGCTGCGACGATCTCGTCGACGTCGCCGCCGGCGAAGGCGGACTGCCGGGCCGCGTTGAGGGCCCGTAGCTCGGCGATGTCCTCGTCCGTGCGGCGCCGGGCAGCGAGCCGGGCGGCCTCCACCTCGAGGCTGCGCCGGACCTCCAGGACGTGCTGGTGGTTGGCGTCGGCGATCTGGCGTCCCATGACCACGGTGAGCTCGGAGTCGGAGAGCACGTAGGTGCCTGAGCCCTGGCGGCGGACCAGGAGCCCGGCGTGCACGAGGGACTGCACCGCCTCCCGGACGGTGTTGCGTCCCACCCCGAGCAGCTCGGTGAGGGCGGGCTCTGTGGGGATCTTGGAACCCACCGGCCAGTCGCCGGAGACGATGTGCTTGCGCAGCTGGTCCACGGTCCGGTCGATCAGACCTGCTCTGTCGCTCATCCGTAGACTCTCCCACCACAGTCGTCGGTCAGCCTCATTGCTGCCGTGCCACACGCCGCACTCTACCCATGGAACTCTCCATCATTGTCGGTTCTGTACGGGTCCGTGCGCCAGGTGTGCGGTGGGGGAGGCGCCTGGCTGACTTCGGTAAGATTGCCCGGTGACCCCTAACGAGCTCTCCGCCGCACTCCGCGCTGCCCTCGCCGCTGCCATCGCCGACGGCACCCTGGCCCTCGACCCGCAGGCTCTGCCCGAGCAGATCCTCGTCGAGCGACCCCGCCAGCGCGAGCACGGCGACTGGGCGACGAACATCGCCCTGCAGCTGGCCAAGAAGGCGGGCATCGCCCCGCGGACCCTCGCTGACGACCTCGCCGCCCGCCTGGCCTCGACCCCCGGCGTCAAGAGCGTCGACGTCGCCGGACCCGGCTTCCTCAACATCACCCTCGACGCCGCCGCTGCGGGCGAGCTCGCCCGCACCATCCTCACCCAGGGCGGCGAGTACGGCCGCGGCGACGCCGAGGCTGGTCACAAGGTCAACCTCGAGTTCGTCTCGGCCAACCCGACCGGCCCCATCCACATCGGTGGCGTGCGCTGGGCGGCCGTCGGCGACTCACTCGCCCGGATCCTGCAGGCCGCCGGCGCCGAGGTGACCCGCGAGTACTACTTCAACGACCACGGCGCCCAGATCGACCGCTTCGCGCGCTCGCTGCTCGCCCGCGCCAAGGGCGAGGAGGCCCCCGAGGACGGCTACGGCGGCCAGTACATCCAGGACATCGCCGACGCCGTGCTCGCCGAGGTCGCCGCGGCCGGCGGCCCCGACCCCCTCACCCTGCCCGACGACGAGGCCCAGGAAGTCTTCCGGTCCATCGGCGTGGAGCAGATGTTCACCGAGATCAAGGCAGCCCTGCACGGCTTCGGCGTGGACTTCGACGTGTACTTCCACGAGGACTCCCTGCACGAGTCCGGCGCGGTGGACCGTGCGCTGACCCGGTTGCGCGAGGGTGGGCACATCTTCGAGAAGGACGGCGCGGTGTGGCTGCGCACGACCGACTTCGGTGACGACAAGGACCGCGTCATCATCAAGTCCGACGGCGAGGCCGCCTACATCGCCGGTGACATCGCCTACTACCTCGACAAGCGCGAGCGTGGCGCGACCGACGTCATCATGATGCTCGGCGCCGACCACCACGGCTACGTCGCCCGGCTCATGGCCGTCTGCGCGGCCTTCGGTGACGTGCCGGGGGAGAACCTGCAGATCCTCATCGGTCAGATGGTCAACCTGCTCAAGGACGGCCAGCCGCTGCGCATGTCCAAGCGCGCCGGGACCGTGGTGACCCTCGAGGACCTCGTCGAGGCCGTCGGCGTCGACGCCGCCCGGTACTCCCTGGTGCGGTCCTCGACCGACTCGAGCCTGGACATCGACCTGGACCTGCTCACCCGGGCGACCAACGAGAACCCGGTCTTCTACGTCCAGTACGCCCACGCCCGCACCGCCAACGTCGCCCGCAACGCGGCCGACCACGGCGTCTCGCGCACTGCCCCTGACGGCTCGGACGCCTTCGACCCGTCGCTGCTCACCGCCGAGACGGAGTCGGCGCTGCTCGGCGCGCTGACGGAGTTCCCCCGCGTCATCGCCCAGGCTGCGGAGCTGCGTGAGCCGCACCGCGTGGCCCGCTACCTCGAGGCCCTCGCCGGCAGCTACCACAAGTGGTACGCCGAGTGCCGGGTCACCCCGGTCGGCGACGAGGAGGTCACGGACCTGCACCGCACCCGGCTCTGGCTCAACGACGCCACCCGCCAGGTGCTCGCCAACGGCCTGGACCTGCTCGGCGTCAGCGCCCCGGAGCGGATGTGAGCGCCGCCGGCGCCGCCCAGGCGCAGACCGCACCGGCCCCGCTCGAGGCGCACGTCTGGCCGCTGAGCGCGACCGTCTCTGACGACGGCGTGCTCTCCCTCGCCGGGATCGACGTCACCACCCTCGCCGAGGACTTCGGCACGCCCGCCTACATCCTCGACGAGGGGCACTTCCGGGCTCGTGCGCGGTTGTTCGTCGAGTCCTTCACGCAGGCCTTCGCTCCGCTCGGGACGAGCGTCGACGTCTACTACGCCGGCAAGTCCTTCCTGTCCGTCGCGGTCGCGAAGTGGGCCCGTGAGGAGGGCCTGCGGGTGGACACGTGCACCGGCGGCGAGCTCGCCGTCGCGCTGCGCGCCGGCGTGCCGGGGGCCGAGATCGGCCTGCACGGCAACAACAAGTCCGACTCCGAGATCGCCCGGGCGATCGAGGCCCGGGTGGGCCGGATCGTCGTCGACTCCTTCGCGGAGATCGAGCGGGTCGCCGCGGCGGCCCGCGCCGCCGGGCGCACCGCGACCGACCCGGTCCCCGTCATGGTCCGCGTCACCACCGGCATCCACGCCGGCGGTCACGAGTTCATCTCGACCGCCCACGAGGACCAGAAGTTCGGCATCTCCCTCGCCGGCGGGCAGGCCCTCGCGGCGCTCACCGCGGTGCTGGGCCACCCTGAGCTCGAGCTGCTCGGTGCGCACACGCACATCGGCTCCCAGATCCAGGACGCCGAGGCCTTCGAGGTCAACGCCCGCACGATGCTCGGCCTGCGCGAGGACCTGCACGCAGCCACCGGGTACCTCATGCCCGAGCTCGACCTCGGCGGCGGCTACGGCATCGCCTACACCCCGGACGAGACCCCCATCGACGTGCCGTCCCTCGCTCGTGACCTGGCCGGCGTGATCGCCGACGTGTGCACCGAGCTGGGCACCACGGTCCCGCGGATCTCCATCGAGCCGGGACGTGCGATCGTCGGCTCCACGACGGTCACCGTGTACACGGTCGGCGTGGTCAAGCCGGTGACCATCGACGATGGCTCGGTCCGTCTCTACGTCTCGGTCGACGGCGGCATGAGCGACAACATCCGCCCCGCGCTGTACGACGCCCGGTACACCGCCCGGCTCGCCAACCGCACCGGCTCCGCGCAGACCGTGCGGGCCCGGGTGGTCGGCAAGCACTGCGAGAGCGGGGACATCGTCATCTCCGACATCGCCCTGCCGGCGGACATCGCTCCGGGCGACCTGCTCGCGGTCCCCGCGACGGGCGCCTACGGACGCTCCATGGCCAGCAACTACAACCACGTGCTGCGCCCGCCGGTGGTGGCCGTCGACGCTGGTCAGGCGCGGGTCATCGTGCGCCGCGAGACCGAGGACGACCTGCTCGCGCTGGATCTGGGCTGATCCGAAGGCGACGGTGACCGGGCGGCAGTGACGTCGGTCACCGTCGCTCGGGCGGGTTCCCGCCGACGAAGGTGCTCAGTTAGGATAGCCAAACCTCCTCAGTAGAGGGTGGTCTCCATTCCCGGCACTGCCCCGTCGCAGCGCTGCGCGCACACCTGGATGGTTCCGGCGAGATGACTGGCGAACAGCGTCGACAGCACCGGATCGGCGGCGACCGTCCATCTGGGCGCACGCGCAGCGGCCTGCGCGCCGCCCGGGCCCTGACCACCGCGCTGGTCCTCACTCTCGCGCTGTCCGCCTGCCAGAGCACGAGCGGCGCCAGCGGCCCCAGCCACGTCACCGACGGCGGCGCGCGCCTGTCGGAGACCACGCCGGTCGCCGAGCCCAAGACCATCGTCGGCGGGTCGACGGCACTGCTGGTCGACTCCACAGTCCCAGCCCCCGAGACGGTGCCCGAGCCGACGCTGCCGGTCACCGTGACGGACATGCAGGGCACCCAGGTCACGGTCACCGACGCCAGCCGGATCCTCGCCCTCGACGTCTACGGCACCACCACACGGATCGTCTACGAGCTCGGCCTGGGCGCCAACCTCGTGGGCCGCGACGCGTCCTCGTCCTTCCCGGAGGTCGCCGACCTGCCGCTGGTCACCGAGAGCGGGCACGACCTCAACGCCGAGGCGATCCTCGAGCTGGCGCCGACCCTCATCATCACCGACACGAGCCTGGGCCCGTGGGACGTGGTGCTGCAGATGCGCGACGCCGGGATCTCCGTCGTCGTCGTCGACTCCCACCGGTCCCTGGACAACGTCACCGACCTCATCGGTGAGGTGGCCGCGGCCGTCGGCCTGCCGGAGCAGGGCGCCGCCCTCGCCGAGCAGGTCAGCGGGGAGATCGACGCCAAGATCGCCGAGATCGCCGAGATCGTCCCCGCCGACGACGCCGACCGCCTGCGGATCGCCTTCCTCTACGTCCGCGGCCAGGCGGGCGTCTACTACATGTTCGGCACGGACTCCGGGGCGGACACCCTGGTCACCGCCCTCGGCGGGATCGACGTCGCGACCGAGATCGGCTGGTCCGGCATGCGCCCGGTGAACGACGAAGGTCTCATCTCGGCCCAGCCCGACGTCGTGCTCGTCATGTCCGAGGGACTGTCCTCCGCTGGCGGCGTCGACGGGCTCATCGAGTCCATCCCTGCCCTCGCACAGACGCCCGCGGGGGAGCGCCGTCGCATCATCGACATGGACGACTCCGAGATCCTCAGCTTCGGCCCCGGGACGGCCGACGTTCTCGACGCCCTCGCCGTGGCGCTCTACGCCCCGCAGACCCTGTCATGACCACCGCCCGCACGGCGCCCGTCGCGCCGACCCCCGCTCCCGCGGTGCCCACGGCGCCCAGCGCCTCTGGCGCGAAGGGCACGAGCGGGACCCGGCGCACCGTCGGCGTGGGACTGCTCTTCACCGTGCTGGCGGTCGCGCTGGTCACGCTGTCCGTCGTCTCGGCCGGGATCGGGCAGCTGCACGTGCCGGCCGCCGAGGTGGTCGGGTCGATCCTGCACCGGATCGGTCTGGACATCGGCCCCATGCCCAGCCACCCCAACGGCGACGCCGCGCTGTGGACCATCCGCTTCCCGCGGGTCGTGCTCGCCGTCCTCGTCGGAGCGGCCCTGGCCTCGGCCGGTGCGCTCATGCAGGGTGTCTTCGGCAACCCGCTCGCCGACCCGGGCGTCGTCGGCGTCTCGGCCGGCGCGGCGATGGCCGCGTGCCTGGTCATCGTCTTCGGCTGGACCTTCTTCGGGTCCTGGACGGTGGCGACCTTCGCCTTCGTCGGGGGTCTGCTGACCACCTTGCTCGTGTACTTCGTCTCCCGCTCCCAGGGCCGGACCGAGGTGGTGACCCTCGTGCTCACCGGCGTCGCGGTCAACGCCATGTGCGGAGCCGGGATCGCCTTCCTCACCTTCCTCGGCGACACCCAGTCCCGCGAGCAGATCGTCTTCTGGCAGCTGGGCAGCCTCAACGGCACGCGCTGGCAGTACGTCGGCGTCGTCGCGCCGCTCGTGGCGGTCGGCCTCGTCGGGGTGTTCCTGCTCTCGCGTCGCCTCGACCTGCTCTCCCTCGGGGAGCGCTCGGCGCGCCACCTCGGCGTCGACGTCGAGCGGTTGCGCATCGTCAGCGTCGTGCTGGTCGCCCTGCTCACCGCCGCAGCCGTCGCCTTCTGCGGGATCATCGCCTTCGTCGGCCTCGTCGTGCCGCACCTCATCCGCATGCTCGTCGGTCCCGGCCACCGGGTGCTGCTGCCGGCCAGCGCGCTCGGCGGCGCGGTGCTGCTGCTCGGAGCCGACCTCGTCGCCCGCACCGCGGTGCCCTACGCCGACCTGCCGATCGGCATGCTGACCGCCCTGGTGGGCGGTCCCTTCTTCTTCTGGCTGATCCGCCGCACCCGTCGCACCTCAGGAGGATGGGCATGACGCCCGACGCCGCGCCGGCCGCCGCCGCACCGGTCCTGCAGGCCCGCGGGGTGAGCGTCTCCTTCGACGGCACACCGATCGTCACCGACGTGGACTTCGCCGTCCACGCCGGTCAGGTGCTCGCCCTGGTCGGCCCCAACGGGGCAGGCAAGTCGACGCTTCTCTCCGTGCTGGCCGGAGACATCGAGCCGGATGCCGGCACCGTGCTGCTCAACGGGGAGGACCTGCACCGGCTCAAGCTCGCCGAGCTCGCGCGCCGGCGAGCCGTCCTGCTCCAGGAGCAGCGGCTGTCCTTCCCGTTCTCCGTGCTCGACGTCGTGACGATGGGCCGCGCCCCGTGGCGCGGACGCCCCGAGGAGGACGACGACGACGCCGTCGTCGCGCTGTCCCTGGAGATCGGGGACGTCGCCCACCTCGCGCCGCGGCTGTTCCCCACCCTCTCGGGCGGGGAGAAGGGCCGCGCCTCCTTCGCCCGTGTGCTGGCCCAGCAGACCCGCGTGCTCATGCTCGACGAGCCGACCGCCGCGCTGGACGTGCGCCACCAGGAGGCGGTGCTCACCCAGGCG
This sequence comes from Sanguibacter suarezii NBRC 16159, assembly GCF_001552735.1. Lineage (GTDB taxonomy): Bacteria > Actinomycetota > Actinomycetes > Actinomycetales > Cellulomonadaceae > Sanguibacter > Sanguibacter suarezii. The sequence goes on along the minus strand of NZ_BCRT01000020.1, from coordinate 99,219 downwards.
AGGTCGCAGGCCGCCGCCGGTGACGCCGTCGTCGTCGTGCTGCATGACCTCTCCCTGGCCGCGGCCTACGCCGACGAGGTCGCGGTGCTCGAGGACGGGCGGGTGCGTGGGCACGGCGCCCCGCGCGAGGTGTTCACCAGCGCGCTGCTCAGCGAGGTCTACCGCCACCCCATCGAGGTGTTCGACCACCCGGTGACCGGCGACCTCATCATCCTTCCGGTGCGCAGCTCGGCTGCCCCCACCGGGCAGGCGACCCCGCCCTCGGGCGCGGTGGCCCTCGACCGCACCACTTCCTCAGGAGGACCTTCCCGTGCCGCTGTGTGACACCCCTCGTGACACCCCTCGTGACCCTGCTCGTGACGTCCCCGGATCCCGGCGCCCGGCCCGCGTCCTGGTCGGCCTGCTCGCCGCGCTCACCGCGGCGGGGGGCTCCCTCGCGCTGGCCGGTCCCGCAGCGGCCGAGTCCCAGGTGACCATCACCGACAGCTCCGGCGCGAGCGTGACCGAGGTGGTGGCCGGGGCCACGGTGACCGTGGCCGGCACCGGTTTCCAGTCCGTGCAGGGTGGCGCCGGTGGCATCTACGTGACCTTCGGGTGGGTCGCTGACGAGGCCGGTGGCACGTGGCGCCCCACGGCCGGTGGCGCGACGGGGGAGGACTACCTCTACGCCCCGGACGCCGAGGGCGCCGAGAACAAGGGCTACCAGCGGTACGTGGCCTTCCCGGGCTCGGGCACGGCAGCCGCCGCCAACGGCGGCGTGGTCGCAGCTGACGGGACGTGGGCGACGGAGCTGATGATCCCTGCCGCCCAGTTCGAGGCCTTCGACCGGGCGGGCAACCCGGCGCCGGTCGACTGCGCGCAGGTGCAGTGCGGTGTCATCACCGTCGGCGCGCACGGGGTGAAGAACGCCACCAACGAGACCTTCACACCGGTGACCTTTGCCGCCGCGGTCCCGGCGGACGTGCCGTCCGAGGACGCCACGGACCCGGCCACCGACAGCGCCACCGACGCGGCCACCGACGCAGCCACCGAGCCGGCCACCGACGCGGCGACCGCGGATACTGACGCGCCCGCCGTGACCGAGGCCGCCGCCCCCGACAGCGCACCGGCCGAGGAGGACTCCGCGCAGCGGACCTTCGTCCTCTCCCTGGTCGGCGGGCTGCTGACCATCGGGGCGCTCATCGCGGTGGGTATCGTGCGGGCCAAGCGCAGGCGCGCTGCCGAGGAGGAGGCCGCTCGCCAGGAGGCGCAGACCGGCGCCACGCCGTCCCAGGACGCCGCGCCTGACGACAGCGCCGACCCCGACCTGCGCTGAAGTCCAGCGGTCGAGATGGCCAGGAGTCGGCCCGGGCCGTGAACGAGCGGACCACCACCCGAGCGTAAGCGCGTATCCTGTGGGCGTCACCCGACCGTGAGGATGTCACGTCCTAGGACGTGCCGCAGGACCGGGCGCGGTGATCTCACCGCGTGATCTCCCATGACCTGAAGGGTGGCCTCCTGTGCCCGCACCATCGGCGCTCCGCGTCGCACTGCTCGGATGTGGCGTCGTCGGGACCCAGGTCGCGCGGTTGCTCATCGAGCAAGCCGGTGACCTCGCCTCCCGCGTGGGCGCGCCCCTCGATCTCGTCGGGATCGCAGTGCGGGACGCCTCCGCCCCGCGTGACGCGGTCATCGACCCGGCGCTGCTGACCGAGGACGCCCGGTCTCTCGTCGAGCAGGCGGACATCGTCATCGAGGTCATGGGTGGCATCGAGCCGGCGCGCACGCTGCTGCTGCACGCCATCGCCTCGGGGGCCTCCGTGGTCACCGCGAACAAGGCGCTGCTCGCCGAGGACGGACCCACCCTGTACCGCGCGGCCGACGAGGCCGGCGTCGACGTCTACTACGAGGCCGCCGTGGCCGGGGCGATCCCGATCGTGCGCCCCATCCGCGAGTCCCTCACCGGTGACCGCGTGCAGCGCGTGCTCGGCATCGTCAACGGCACGACGAACTACGTCCTCGACCAGATGGCCACCCACGGGCTGGCCTTCGACGAGGCAGTGCGCCAGGCGCAGGAGCTCGGCTACGCCGAGGCCGACCCGACCGCAGACGTCGAGGGCTTCGACGCCGCGGCCAAGGCCGCGATCCTCGCCTCCCTCGCCTTCCACACCCGCGTGACCCTCGACGACGTCTACCGCGAGGGCATCACCGCCGTCACCGCCGACGACGTCGCCTGGGCAAAGCAGACCGGTCACGTCATCAAGCTGCTTGCCATCTGCGAGGCCACCGACGACGGCGTCTCCGCCCGGGTGCACCCCGCGCTGGTGCCGCTGGACCACCCTCTGGCGGGGGTGCGCGGGGCGTTCAACGCGGTGTTCATCGAGGCCGAGGCCGCCGGTGAGCTCATGTTCTACGGACGCGGGGCGGGCGGCGCGCCGACCGCCTCGGCCGTGCTGGGCGACGTCGTGTCCGTCGCACGCCACCGCGTGCTCGGCGGCAAGGGTCCGGCGGAGTCGCACTACGCGAGCCTGCCCATCGCCGACCCGGCCACGTCCACCACCCGGTACCAGATGCGTCTGGCCGTCTCCGACCGGCCCGGTGTGCTCGCCCAGGTCGCCCAGGTGGTCTCCGCCGCCGGGGTGTCCATCGAGGCCGTGCGCCAGGTGGCGCTGCCCGGCGCCGGGACCGGAGCGGCCGACGAGGCTGCGACGGCGGCCCTGCTCGTCATCACCACCCACCACGCGGCCGAGTCCGCACTGGCCCAGACCGTGGCCGCGATCGCTGACCTGGACGCCGTCCAGGACGTCATGTCCGTTCTCCGAGTTGAAGGATCCTGATGGCTCACGTGTGGCAAGGCATCATCCGCGAGTACGCCGACCTGCTCCCCGAGCACCTGACGACGCACATCGTCACCCTCGGTGAGGGTGGCACGCCGTTGGTGCCCGCCCCCGCGCTGTCCGCGCTGACCGGCGCTGAGGTGTTCCTCAAGGTCGAGGGCATGAACCCGACCGGTTCCTTCAAGGACCGCGGTATGACCACCGCGATCTCGGCCGCCAAGCACAAGGGCGCCGAGGTCGTCGTGTGCGCCTCGACCGGCAACACCTCCGCCTCGGCGGCCGCCTACGCGGTCGCGGCCGGGATGCGCTGCGCGGTGCTCGTGCCGGACGGCAAGATCGCCATGGGCAAGCTCAGCCAGGCGATCGCCCACGGCGCGACGCTGCTGCAGGTCGACGGCAACTTCGACGACTGCCTGGTGGCTGCGCGCAAGCTCGCCGACTCCTACCCGGTCGAGCTGGTCAACTCCGTCAACCCTGACCGCATCCAGGGTCAGAAGACGGCATCCTTCGAGATCGTGGACGTGCTGGGCGACGCCCCCGACATCCACGCGCTCCCCGTCGGCAACGCCGGCAACATCACCGCGTACTGGAAGGGCTACACCGAGTACGCCGAGGCCGGTATCGCCACCCGCCGCCCGCAGATGTGGGGCTTCCAGGCCGCCGGGTCCGCGCCGATCGTGGCCGGGCACCCGATCACCGAGCCCGAGACCATCGCGACCGCGATCCGCATCGGCAACCCCGCCTCCTGGGAGCAGGCCGTCGAGGCCCGCGACACCTCCGGCGGGGTCATCGAGTCGGTCACGGACGAGGAGATCCTCACCGCCCACCGCATCCTGTCCGCCGAGGTCGGGGTCTTCGTCGAGCCGGCCTCAGCCGCCGGGGTCGCCGGGATCCTGTCCCGCGCGCGCCGCGGTCTGGTGCCGGCAGGGGCACGCATCGTGGTGACCGTCACCGGGCACGGGCTCAAGGACCCGCAGTGGGCCCTGCGCACCGCGGACGGCTCCGACGTGGTCCCCGAGCGCGTCACGGCCGACGTCATGTCGATCGCCGCCGCGCTCGAGCTCGTCTGAGCGGGCCGCCATGCAGCTGGGAGCAGATCACGTCCGCGTCCGGGTGCCTGCCACGAGCGCGAACCTGGGACCAGGCTTCGACGCGCTCGGGCTGGCCCTGGCGTACCACGACGTCCTCGAGGTCCGCGCCGTCGGCAGCTCCGAGGTCCGCGTCGACGTGACCGGCGAGGGCGCCGGCGAGGTGCCCGACGACGAGCGGCACCTCGTGGTGCGCGCCCTGCGGATCGCCCTCGACCACGTCGGCGCCCCGCGCACCGGCCTGCACCTGACATGCACCAACCGCATCCCGCACGGGCGGGGGATGGGGTCCTCCGCCGCTGCGGTGGTGGCTGGGCTGCTCGCCGCCCGGGAGCTCGTGGCTGACCCGTCCGGCCTGGACGACGCGACGATCCTCGCGCTGGCCACCGAGCTCGAAGGCCACCCGGACAACGCCGCACCGGCGATCTACGGCGGCGCGACGGTGGCCTGGAGCAGGGCTGGCGCCGGTCCGCAGGCGGCGCGGCTGCAGATCCACCCGGGCATCGAACCCACCCTCGTGGTGCCGACCACCCGGCTGGCCACCCGCGCGGCACGCGGGGTGCTGCCGGCGACGGTGCCGCACGCCGACGCGTCCTTCAACGCCGGCCGGTCCGCGCTGCTCGTCCACGCCCTGGCGCAGGAACCGGCGCTGCTCTTCGACGCGACCGAGGACAGGCTGCACCAGGAGTACCGCTCCGGCGTCATGGCGAGCACCTGGGAGCTGGTCCGCGGGCTGCGCGAGCAGGGCATCGCGGCGACCGTCTCGGGCGCAGGCCCCACGGTGCTCGCACTGCACCCGGTCGCCGACCGGGAGCGGGTCGCCGCCGCGGTCGACGATCTTGTCGGTGGGTCGCGGCGCTGGAGCGCGCTGCAGCCGGGCGTCGACTCCGTCGGGGCGGTCGCTGAACGACTGTGACGCGTGTGCTCAGACACGTGCAAATGCGCGGTAGGCACAGCCTGGTCGGGTGTTATAGTGGGGAAAGTTTCCCGCAGCTCCCGGCAGTCGCCGGGCGAGTGCGCCACTGAAATCACCGAGTCTCGCTCCACAGGTCATCTCCGTTGATGCAGATCATCTCTCGTTGATCATTCGAGGTCGTCGGAAGTCCAGATCTGCGCGGACGGTCGTGGTGGGTATCCAGTCGGCACCACAGGGGAAACAATCCGAACACGTGTCATCTCTCGTTGCGCCGTCCCGGCGTGACGTGTGTTCGTACTACGTACCGGCCGCCTCAGTGCCGGACGTCGACCGCACGCAGTCCGTCAGCCTTCGACGCGCGGACTGTGAACGAGGGGAAGGGTCCTTCGTGACTGAAACCATCGACGCCACCGCGAGCAGCAACGCTGCTGGTGGCTCTGCCCGTACCGGCGCGATCTCTGCGCTGCGACTGCCTGAGCTGCAGGCCCTGGCCTCTCAGCTCGGCGTGAAGGGCACGTCCAAGATGCGCAAGAGCGATCTTGTCGACGCCATCAAGGCGACGCAGGGCGGCGGCGCGAGCCGTCCCGCCAAGGCTTCCGAGCCTGCCTCTGCACCGACGACCTCGACGAAGTCCGCGTCCTCGCGCCCGGTTGCTGGGACGACCGAGCCGGCCGAGCCGACCAGGTCCCGAGAGGACGACGCCGCGGCGCGTGCCGCTCGGGCCGTCGCCTCCCTCGACGTGCCTGTGCGCGCCGACCGGATCCGTGCCGACCGCGCTGACGTGCGCCTGGCTGCCGGGGAGACCGCAGACGACCGCGCTGCTCGCGCAGCGGCCGCCGTCGTCGACGTGACGCTTCCCGACCGCCCGGTCCGCGAGCGTGGCTCGCGCCGCGCCGCCCGCGGAGCCGGCGCGCCGGTCGACGGCGCTCCCGCCACCCAGAGCTCTCGTGCGGCGTCCGACGACGCAGGTCGCACGAGCGCAGACGGCCAGCAGCGCGACGGTCAGCGTCAGAGCGACCAGCGTGACGGGCAGCAGCGTGACGGTCAGCGTCAGAACGACCAGCAGCGACAGGGCGGCCAGTCCCAGGGCGGACGCCAGCGCGGTGGCCAGAACGACCCGCAGCGCCAGCAGGGCGACGGCCAGCGTCAGCAGGCCGACGGTCAGCGTCAGAACGACCGCGGCAACGGCCCTGACCGCAGCGCGGGCTTCGAGGACGAGGAAGGCGGCGGCCGCCGCCGTCGCGGACGCGACCGGTTCCGCGACCGTGACCGTGACCGCAACACCAAGCGCGGGCGTACCCGTGGCGGTGCTGCGGACCTCGCCTTCGAGGAGATCGAGGTCCGCGAGGACGACGTGCTGCTCCCCGTGGCCGGCATCCTCGACATCCTCGACAGCTACGCCTTCGTCCGGACGTCGGGCTACCTGCCCGGTCAGAACGACGTCTACGTCTCCCTGAGCCAGGTCAAGAAGTCGGGCCTGCGGCGCGGAGACGCCATCACCGGTGCGGTGCGTCAGCCCCGCGAGGGCGACACGAGCGGCCAGGCGACCGCCGGTCGGTCGAAGTACAACGCGCTCATCCGTCTCGACTCGGTCAACGGCATGCCTCCGGAGGAGGCGCGCACGCGCCCCGACTTCGCCAAGCTCACGCCGCTGTACCCGCAGGAGCGTCTGCGCCTGGAGACCGGTGACCCGACGCGTCTGACGCCGCGAGTCATCGACATCGTCGCCCCGATCGGCAAGGGCCAGCGTGGCCTGATCGTCGCGCCGCCCAAGGCCGGCAAGACGATCATCATGCAGCAGATCGCCAACGCCATCACGATGAACAACCCTGAGGTCCACCTCATGGTCGTGCTCGTGGACGAGCGGCCTGAAGAGGTCACCGACATGGAGCGCACGGTCAAGGGCGAGGTCATCGCCTCGACCTTCGACCGCCCCGCCTCCGACCACACCATCGTCGCCGAGCTGGCGATCGAGCGGGCCAAGCGCCTGGTCGAGCTGGGCCAGGACGTCGTGGTGCTCCTCGACTCCCTCACCCGGTTGTCGCGGGCCTACAACCTGGCGGCTCCGGCCTCCGGGCGCATCCTCTCCGGTGGTGTGGACGCCTCGGCGCTCTACCCGCCCAAGCGGTTCTTCGGAGCGGCGCGCAACATCGAGAACGGTGGCTCGCTCACCATCCTCGCCTCCGCGCTGGTGGAGACCGGGTCCAAGATGGACGAGGTCATCTTCGAGGAGTTCAAGGGCACCGGGAACATGGAGCTGCGCCTGGCGCGCTCCCTCGCGGACAAGCGGATCTTCCCGGCTGTGGACGTCAACGCCTCGGGTACGCGCCGCGAAGAGATCCTCATGGGCCAGGACGAGCTGCGGGTCATCTACAAGCTGCGCCGCGTCATGGGTGCGCTCGACCAGCAGCAGGCGATCGAGCTGCTGCTCGGCAAGCTCAAGGACACCAAGTCCAACGCCGAGTTCCTCATGCAGGTGCAGAAGACGACCCCTGCGGGGCCGTCCGACGAGCACGCGGGTCGCACCATCTGACCCTGAGCACCACTGAGCACCACTGAGCACCACTGAGCACGACTGCTGAACCACCGTGCCCACCGACGAGCGACGGCCGGGAAGATTTTTCTCCCGGCCGTTGTTCTGAGACAATAACCCGTTGGCTTCTGGTTCACGTGGACGGTTGGCGTCTACGACCCAGGGGTATATCTCAAGGAGAAACCTGTGAAGGCTGGAATTCACCCCGAGTACGTCGAGACCACGGTCACCTGCACCTGCGGCAACTCGTTCGTCACGCGCAGCACCCAGACCTCGGGCGTCATCTCGTCCGACGTCTGCAGCGCCTGCCACCCGTTCTACACGGGCAAGCAGAAGATCCTCGACACCGGTGGCCGCGTGGCTCGGTTCGAGGCTCGTTACGGCAAGAAGTAGCGACTCCACAGCGCCGGTGGCACCCGGCGTCGGCAACCTCTCCAGGGGCAGTCGACGCGGGTGCCGCCGGCGCTGTTGTCTTACCCGGACGACCCACCGCACCACCCACGCAGCACCAGCGAGGAACCGACCCCGATGAACGAGTCTTTTGCAGCGGCCGAGCCGCTCCTGGCTGAGCACGCGGAGATCGAGCAGCAGCTCTCCGAGCCGTCCGTGCACGCCGACGCCGCGCGCGCCCGCACCCTGGGCCGGCGCTACGCCGAGCTGGGTCAGGTCGTCGCCGCCTACCGTGCGTGGCACGCCGCGACCGAGGACGCCGCCGCCGCCGCCGAGCTCGCCGCCGAGGACGCCTCCTTCGCCCAGGAGCTGCCCGCCCTGAACGAGGCCGCCACGGCCGCCGCGGAGAAGCTGCGCCGGGTGCTCATCCCGCGTGACCCCGACGACGGGCGCGACGTCATCCTCGAGATCAAGGCGGGGGAGGGCGGGGAAGAGTCCGCGCTCTTCGCCGGAGACCTGCTGCGGATGTACCTGCGCTACGCCGAGCGACGCGGCTGGAAGACCGAGGTCATCGGTGCGACCGAGTCCGACCTGGGCGGGTACAAGGACGTCCAGGTCGCGATCAAGGCCAAGGGCACCGTGGCGCCGGAGGACGGGGCATGGGCCAACCTCAAGTACGAGGGTGGCGTGCACCGCGTCCAGCGCGTGCCGGTGACCGAGTCTCAGGGCCGCATCCACACCTCTGCCGCCGGGGTGCTCGTCTTCCCCGAGGTCGAGGACGCCGGCGAGCTCGAGATCGACCAGAACGACCTGCGCATCGACGTCTACCGGTCCTCCGGGCCGGGCGGGCAGTCCGTCAACACGACCGACTCCGCGGTCCGCATCACCCACGTGCCCACCGGCATCGTGGTGTCGATGCAGAACGAGAAGTCGCAGCTGCAGAACCGCGAGCAGGCCATGCGCGTGCTGCGGGCCCGGCTGCTGGCAGCCCGCCAGGAGGAAGAGGCCGCCGCAGCCAACGACATCCGCCGCTCGCAGGTGCGCACGGTCGACCGCTCTGAGCGCATCCGCACCTACAACTACCCCGAGAACCGCATCGCCGACCACCGCACCGGGTACAAGGCCTACAACCTCGACCAGGTGCTCGACGGCGACCTCGAGCCCGTGGTCCGGTCCGCGATCGAGGCCGACGAGGCCGCTCGGCTGGCCGCTGCCGGCAGCTGATCGTGACGGACGTGCACGGACCTGTCGATGCCCGGCAGCTGCTGCGGTGGGCGAGCGCCGAGCTCGCCTCCGCCGGCGTCGACTCCCCGCGGGTGGACGCCGAGCTGCTGCTCGCCCACGTGTGCGGGGTGAGCCGGTCAGAGCTGACCCACGCGCTGCTGCTCGGGCGTGACGTGCTGGGCTCCCCAGCCGCGGGCTCGCCGGTGGGGGAGGGCGCCCCGCAGGCGCGCTTCCGCGCGCTGGTGGCCCGCCGCGCCGCTCGCGAGCCGCTGCAGCACCTCACCGGCTCCGCCCCCTTCCGTCACCTCGAGCTCGCCGTGGGACCGGGCGTCTTCGTCCCGCGCCCTGAGACCGAGGTCGTGGCCCAGGTCGCGATCGACGAGGCGCACCGCGTCGCGGCCGAGCGCGGGAAGGCCGTCGTGGTGGACCTGTGCACCGGCTCCGGGGCCATCGCCCTGGCCGTGCACACCGAGGTCGCCGGTGCCCAGGTGCACGCCGTCGAGCTCGACGCGGACGCCCACACCTGGGCCGAGCACAACGTCGCGGCGCACCCCGACGCCACCGGTGCCCGCGTCACCCTCGTGCGCGGCGACGCCCGCCGCTCCTTCACCGACCTCGACGGCACCTGCGACGTCGTCGTCTCGAACCCGCCGTACGTGCCGCCGGACGCGGTGCCCAAGGACGTCGAGGTCGCCCGGCACGACCCCGCCGTCGCGCTCTACGGGCTGGGTCCGGACGGCCTCGAGGTGCCCCGCGGGGTCACCCGCGCCGCAGCCCGGCTGCTCGTGGCGGGCGGGCTCTACGTCATGGAGCACGCCGAGGTGCAGGACGCCGCAGCCCGCGCCATGGTCGACGCCACCGGCCTCTTCGACCCCGCCGAGACCCGGTCTGACCTCACCGGACGCCCCCGCATGGTCGTGGCTCGTCGAAACGGGTCGCCGATCGTGGAAGACTCATCCTCGTGAGTACGTCCGCGATCCGTCCTGCCCACGACCCGTCCCAGTGGGGTCCCGCCATCGACGAGGCTGTGCACGTCGTCCAGCGCGGCGGCCTCGTGGTGCTGCCGACCGACACCGTCTACGGCATCGGAGCCGACGCCTTCGACCCCGACGCGGTCGCAGCGCTGCTCGCGGCCAAGGGCCGCGGCCGCCAGATGCCACCCCCCGTGCTCGTGGGGTCCCTCGCCACCCTGGACGGCCTGGCCACCGACGTGCCCGACGCCGCCCGCGCCCTCGCCACCCACTTCTGGCCCGGCGCTCTCACCCTCATCCTCACCGCTCAGCCGTCGCTGGCCTGGGACCTGGGGGAGACCTTCGGGACCGTCGCGCTGCGCATGCCCGACCACCCCACCGCCCTGGCGCTGCTCGCCCGCACCGGTCCGATGGCCGTCTCCAGCGCGAACCGCACCGGGTCGCCCGCCGCGGTGACCGCCCAGGACGCCTACGACCAGCTCGGCGCCTCGGTCCGGGTCTACCTCGACGCCGGCGACGCACCCGGGGGCGTGGCCTCCACCATCGTCGACGCGACCGGTCCCGTGCTGCGCGTGGTGCGCGCCGGGGCCATCTCCCTCGCCGAGCTCAACGCCGTCGCCCCCGTCGAGGAGGTGCCCGTCGAGCCGGTGCCCGCCGAGGCTGTGCCCGCCGATAGCCCGGGCGAGGCAGAGCCCGAGACCGTCGCGGGGGACCAGCCCGCTGACCCGTCGTCCGAGCCGTCCACCGCGACGTCGCCAGAGCGCGGGGACACTCCCGGGTGAGGGTCTATCTCCTGGTCATGCTCGTCGCGGCGGCGGTGACGTTCCTGCTCACGCCCTTCGCCCGATGGCTGGCCATCCGCACAGGCGCGGTGACCGCGGTCCGTGCGCGTGACGTGCACACCATCCCCACCCCCCGCCTCGGCGGGGTGGCGATGCTCGCGGGGCTCGCCGCGGCGCTGCTCTTCGCCGCCCAGATGCCCTTCCTCGAAGGAGTCTTCGAGGCCTCGGACACCGCGTGGGTGATCCTGGGCGGGGGAGCGATGGTCTGCCTGCTCGGGGTGGCCGACGACATCTGGGACCTCGACTGGATGACCAAGCTCGTCGGGCAGGTCCTGGCAGCGGGGTTCATGGCGTGGCAGGGGGTCCAGCTCATCACCATCCCCATCGGCGGGCTGACCATCGGCTCCAGCCGGCTCTCGCTCATCGCCACCGTGCTCGTGGTGGTCGTGGCGATGAACGCGGTGAACTTCGTCGACGGGCTCGACGGTCTCGCCGCGGGCATGGTCGCGATCGGAGGCACCGGCTTCTTCGTCTACACCTACCTGCTCACCCAGTCCGCGAGCCCGACCGACTACTCCAACCTCGCCACCGTGATCGTCTCGGCGCTGGTGGGGGCGTGCCTGGGGTTCTTGCCGCACAACTTCCACCCCTCGAAGATCTTCATGGGGGACTCCGGGTCGATGCTCATCGGGTTGACCTTCGCCGCAGCGGCGATCGTGGTCACCGGGCAGATCGACCCCTCCCAGGCCTCCGGCGGCCAGTCGATCCCCGCGTTCCTGCCGATCCTGCTGCCGATGGCGGTGCTGCTGCTGCCGCTGCTGGACATGGGCCTGGCGGTGGTGCGCCGACTGCTGGCCGGCAAGTCCCCGTTCCACCCTGACCGCATGCACCTGCACCACCGCCTGCTCCAGCTGGGCCACTCCCACCCGCGTGCGGTGATCATCATGTACCTGTGGAGCGCGGTGTTCTCCTTCGGCGCGGCCGCCCTCGTCGTGGCGCCGTGGCGCACGGTGGTCACCGGCCTCGCGATCGCCGTCGTCGTCTCGATCGCCCTCACCCTCGGCCCGCTGCGCGGGCGCGCCGCGCGTACCGACGCGATCCACCCTGCAGGACCGACCACCCAAGGAAAGGCTCCATGAGCGCCCACGACTCACCCGCCCCCGACGCACCCCAGACCGCGCAGATCCCGGTCGTGCCGCCGCACGTGACCAAGGAGATCTTTGCCTCCGCGCTGCGCGCCACCCTGATCATGCTCGTCGTGCTCACCGTCGTCGGCATCGGGGTCGGCGCGCTGGTGGCCGGCTCGGCGGGAGTGTGGGGGGCGCTGCTCGGCGTGGGGGTCACGCTCATCTTCTCCGGCACGACCATCGCCTCGATGCTCTACACCGCGGACAAGGGTCCCAACACCACCATGGCAGTGCTGCTCGGTGGGTGGATCGCCAAGATGGCCGTGCTCATCATCGTGCTGGCCGTCCTGGGGCAGATGGACTTCTACCACCGCATGGTCTTCGCGGTGATCGTCCTGGTCGGTGTCATCGGCTCGGCGGCGCTGGACATGCGTTCGGTCATCCGTGGCCGCGAGCCCTACATCACCACCGGTGAGGGCGCTCAGGACGCCCCTCGCTGACCCTGCGGGACGGCCGCAGAGCCACCGCTGGATGGCCCGGAACGCGGCTGTTCGGGCGGGAATTTCTCCGTGAGATGCCGTCACCAGCACCACTGGCGGTGGGTTAAGATTCTAACGATCCATGACGGACAGGTTTGCCTTGTGCGCACACGCGAAGTTGCCCGCGCCACACAGACCACGACGACCGGGAGCTTCCTCTGTCCACCTTAGCGACGATTACGCAGCTCGCCGCCTCCGGTGAGGACGGTGGATTCCATCCCCCGTCAATCTCCGAGTTCTTCCCGACGGCAATCTTCTTCAACGGCACGATCTTCGAGTTCAACCGCATCATGCTGGTGCGAGTCATCGCGGCCGTCGTGCTCATCGTGCTGTTCGTGCTCGCCGCCCGCCGGGCCAAGCTGGTCCCCGGGCGTGCTCAGAACGTTGCCGAGATGGCCCTGGACTTCGTCCGGGTCCAGATCGCCGACGAGATCTTGGGGCACAACTCGCGCAAGTACCTGGCGATGCTCACCACGATCTTCTTCGCGATCCTCGCCTTCAACATCACGGGCATCATCCCGCTCCTCAACATCGCGGGCACCTCGCTCTTCGGGCTGCCGATGCTGCTCGCGCTCTGGGTGTACGTCGTCTACCTCGCCTCAGGCGTGAAGAAGTTCGGCGTCGGGGGCTACCTCAAGAACAGCCTCTTCCCGCCGGGCGTGCCCTGGTTCCTCTACATCCTCATCACCCCGATCGAGATCCTCCAGGTCTTCGTGTTCCGCCCGGTGACGCTCGCACTGCGTCTCACCGCGAACATGATCGCCGGTCACCTCCTTCTGGTCCTCTGCTTCTCGGCGACGAACTTCTTCTTCGTCGAGGCGACCGGTGCGCTCAAGGCGATGGGTGTTGTCTCCCTCGCTGCCGGCCTCGGTTTCACGCTCTTCGAGCTGCTCGTCGCCGCGCTGCAGGCATACGTGTTCACGCTGCTCGCCGCCGTCTACATCTCGATGGCGATCGAGGAAGAGCACTGACGCGAGGCGTCCGCTCCACCAGCACCACCGCAGCACAACCCGAAACTTTCCCCGCGTAGCACGTCCAACATGACGCCCCGACGGGGCGCCCAACGGAAGGAACACCCCAGTGGACACCACCACCACTCTCGCCGAGCTCACCGGTAACATCGCCACGGTCGGTTACGGTCTCGCAACGCTCGGCCCGGGTATCGGTCTGGGTATCCTCATCGGCAAGACCGTCGAGGGCATGGCTCGCCAGCCTGAGGTCGCCGGTCAGCTCCGTACCACCATGTTCATCGGTGTCGCCTTCGTCGAGCTCCTGGCTCTCCTGGGCATCGTCGCAGGCTTCCTGTTCTGATGAGCGCCCTCAATGCCGCCGGGGCCATCCTGGCTGCGTCGGGGAGCGAAGAGGTCAAGGGCATCGACCTGTTCCTGCCCGCCGCGTACGACATCATCTGGTCCGCGGTCGTCCTGATCCCGGTCGCCTGGATGTTCTACAAGCTCGTCCTGCCCAAGTTCACCGAGATCCTCGACGAGCGCACGGCAAAGATCGAGGGCGGGCTGAGCAAGGCCGCGACGATGCAGGCCGAGGCTGACGCACTGCTGGCCGAGTACAAGGCTCAGCTGACCGAGGCTCGTACCGAGGCTGCGCGGATCCGTGAGGACGCGCGTGCCGAGGGCGCCGCGATCGTCGCCGAGGCCCGCTCCAAGGCCACCGAGGAGTCCGCTCGCATCTTCGAGACGGCTCAGCGTCAGATCGAGGCCGAGCGTCAGGCCGCAGCGGTCTCGCTGCGGGGCGACGTCGGCGCGCTCGCGACCGAGCTCGCCTCCAAGATCGTCGGGGAGTCCCTCGAGGACGCCGCGCGCCAGTCACGCGTCGTCGACCGTTTCCTCGATGAGCTCGAGGCTTCGGCACTGACGACCGCACAAAAGGGGAAGTGATGCGAGGGACCAGCCTGGCGTCTCTCCACGCGGCCCAGGACCGGCTCGAGCCGGTCCTGGCAGCTGCCGGGGAGCAGGCCCACACCATCGGCGACCAGCTGTTCGCCGTGGTCGACGCTCTCGACGCCTCGACGGCGCTGCGCCGGTCTCTTGCGGACCCGTCACGTCCGGCCCAGGACAAGGCTGAGCTCGCACGAGCCCTCCTGTCCCCGAGCTTCGACCCTCGCACCGTCGAGATCGTCGAAGGTCTGGCCCGTTCGCGATGGTCCTCCGAGAAGGACCTTGCCGACGCCGCCGACGTCCTGGGCATCGATGCCTACCTGGCATCGGCTCAGGCACGCGGCGCGTTGGAGACCGTCGAGTCCGAGCTTTTCCAGATCACCCGTGGTCTCGTGGGGCAGCGTGAGGTCCGTCAGGCCCTCTCCGACTCCTCGACGGACCCGGCACGCCGGATCGCACTCGTCGACGACATCCTCGTCGGCAAGGTGGACCCGGTGACCATCGCGATCTGCCGCCGGGCGACCGGCATCCCGCGGGGGGAGCGTTTCGTTCCCGCACTCGTGCGGGTCGGTGAGATCGCTGCAGCGCGGCGACACCGCATCGTGGCCTCGGTGACCTCGGGCACCGAGCTCAGCCAGGCACAGCTGGACCGCCTCGCGGGCCTGCTGGAGTCGGCCTACGGCTCGGCAGTCCAGATCGACCTGACCGTCAACCCGGAGGTTGTCGGCGGTCTGCGCATCCAGATCGGCTCGGACGTGGTCGACTCCACGGTGCTGAGCCGCCTGGCAGATGCACGGCGGCGGCTCGCAGGTTGAGCCCCTCCCGCTTCGCACCGCCGGATCCGTCCGGTTCCACAGACATGAAAGTTCGACCGCACATGCGGCCACGACAGGAGACAAGCAATGGCTGAGCTGACGATCCGGCCCGAGGAGATTCGGGCCGCGCTGGACAGCTTCGTGAAGTCCTACACGCCTGAGACCGTCGTCACCGAAGAGGTTGGCCGGGTTGTCCTGGCCGGTGACGGTATCGCTCAGGTGGAAGGTCTTCCGGGCGCAATGGCCAACGAGCTGTTGCGATTCGAAGATGGCACGCTGGGCCTCGCGCTGAACCTCGACGTGCGCCTCATCGGTGTCGTCGTCCTCGGTGAGTTCACCGGCATCGAAGAGGGCCAGCTCGTGCGCCGCACGGGCGAGGTCCTCTCCGTCGGCATCGGTGACGCCTACCTCGGTCGCGTCGTCGACCCGCTGGGCGCCCCGATCGACGGTCTCGGCGAGATCGTCACCACCGGACGCCGCGCTCTCGAGCTGCAGGCGCCGGGCGTCATGGACCGCAAGTCCGTGCACGAGCCGCTGCAGACCGGCCTCAAGGCGATCGACGCGATGATCCCGATCGGGCGCGGACAGCGTCAGCTCATCATCGGTGACCGCCAGACCGGCAAGACGGCGATCGCGATCGACACGATCATCAACCAGAAGGCGAACTGGGAGACCGGCGACCCCACGAAGCAGGTCCGCTGCATCTACGTCGCGATCGGCCAGAAGGGCTCGACCATCGCCGGCGTGCGTGGCGCTCTCGAAGAGGCTGGCGCGCTGGAGTACACGACCATCGTCGCGGCCCCGGCCTCCGACCCGGCCGGCTTCAAGTACATCGCTCCCTACACTGGCTCGGCCATCGGTCAGCACTGGATGTACGAGGGCAAGCACGTCCTGATCATCTTCGACGACCTGTCCAAGCAGGCCGAGGCCTACCGCAGCGTCTCGCTGCTGCTGCGTCGCCCGCCGGGCCGCGAGGCTTACCCTGGTGACGTCTTCTACCTGCACTCCCGTCTGCTCGAGCGTTGTGCCAAGCTCTCCGACGAGCTCGGTGCGGGCTCGATGACCGGTCTGCCGATCATCGAGACGAAGGCGAACGACGTGTCGGCGTACATCCCGACCAACGTCATCTCCATCACCGACGGTCAGATCTTCCTCCAGTCCG
The DNA here is from genome assembly GCF_001552735.1 of Sanguibacter suarezii NBRC 16159. Taxonomy (GTDB): domain Bacteria; phylum Actinomycetota; class Actinomycetes; order Actinomycetales; family Cellulomonadaceae; genus Sanguibacter; species Sanguibacter suarezii. Next base: position 82,961 of record NZ_BCRT01000020.1, on the reverse strand, counting down.
ACCTCTTCAACGCTGACCAGCGTCCCGCGGTCGACGTGGGTATCTCGGTCTCCCGTGTCGGTGGTTCGGCGCAGATCAAGGCCATGAAGAAGGTCTCGGGCACGTTGAAGCTCGACCTGGCCCAGTTCCGCTCCCTCGAGGCCTTCGCGATGTTCGCCTCTGACCTGGACGCGGCCTCCCGTGCCCAGCTCAACCGTGGTGCGCGTCTGCTCGAGCTGCTCAAGCAGGCTCAGTACAGCCCGTACCCGGTCGAGGACCAGGTCGCCTCGATCTGGGCCGGCACCAAGGGCAAGCTCGACGACGTGCCCCTCGAGGACGTGCGCCGCTTCGAGACCGAGCTCATCGACCACCTGCGCCGCAACTCCGACGTGCTCACCACGATCGCCACGAGCGGCAAGCTCGAGGACGCGACCGAGGCGGCTCTCGAGGCCGGCGTCGAAGAGTTCCGCAACGGCTTCCTCAAGGGCGACGGTTCTCCGCTCGTCGGAGACGCCGAAGCACCGGTCGACGACGCAGCGCCTGTCGAGCAGGAGCAGATCGTCCGTCAGAAGAAGGCCTGACCTGTGGCAGGTAACCAGCGCGTCTACAAGGAGCGGATCAAGTCGACGCAGTCGCTGAAGAAGATGTTCCGTGCTCAGGAACTCATCGCAGCGTCTCGCATCGGCAAGGCCCGCGCCCGTGTCACAGCGGCTCTGCCGTACGCCAACGCCATCACCCGCGCCGTCTCGGCGGTGTCCCTGCACTCGGACGTCAAGCACCCGCTGACGTCCGAGCGCACGGGGCGCAACCGGGTCGCCGTCCTCGTCGTCGCCTCCGACCGAGGCATGGCGGGGGCCTACGCGGCCAGCGCCATCCGCGAGGCGGAGGGTCTCATCACGCGGCTCACGGAGCAGGGCAAGGAGGTGGCTCTCTACGTCAGCGGACGTCGGGCGCTCGCCTACTACCAGTTCCGCGGTCGTGAGATCGCCGGATCATGGACCGGCAGCTCGGACTCGCCCGACGCCGTCGAGGCCGAGGAGATCGCCGACACCCTGCTGGCAGCCTTCCTCCACGACGACGACTCCGTCGGCGTGGGCGAGCTGCACATCGTGTACACGCAGTTCGTGAACATGGTGACCCAGCGTCCCCGGGTGATCCGGATGCTCCCCCTCGAGATCGTCGACGGGGTCGTCCCCGCCGACGAGGTCGAGGTCCTGCCGCTCTACGACTTCGAGCCCTCACCCGACGCGGTGCTCGACGCTCTGCTCCCGCGGTACGTGCGCAGCCGCATCTTCAGCTGCTTGCTTCAGGCGGCGGCCTCTGAGCTCGCCTCGCGTCAGCGGGCGATGCACACGGCCACCGAGAACGCCGAGGACCTCATCCGCATGTACACGCGCCTGGCCAACCAGGCACGTCAGGGCGAGATCACCCAGGAGATCAGCGAGATCGTCTCGGGCGCTGACGCGCTTGCGGCCTCCTGATCGGCGCATGATGACTGAGAGCAGCAGCGCCATCGTCACAGCACCATCACTCAGCACAGTCCCTGCCGGAGCTCCCTCCGGCCCAGCGAAGCGAGGCCAGTAATGACCGCCACGTCCGTCGAAGCCACGGCCGGCTCCCAGGCCGGACCCGGCGTGGGCCGTGTGGCCCGCGTCATCGGTCCCGTCGTCGACATCGAGTTCCCGGCCGATGCCATCCCCGAGATGTACAACGCGCTCACGGTGGAGATCGACCTCTCCGCCCAGGGCGAGGGAGAGGGTGACGGCACCTTCGTGCTGACCCTCGAGGTCGCTCAGCACCTGGGTGACTCCCTCATCCGCGCGATCGCCCTGAAGCCGACCGACGGTCTGGTCCGTGGCGCTGTCGTCACCGACACCGGTGCCCCGATCAGCGTCCCGGTCGGTGACGTCACCAAGGGTCACGTCTTCGACGTGACCGGCAAGATCCTCAACGCCAAGCCCGGCGAGCAGATCGAGATCACCGAGCGCTGGCCGATCCACCGCAAGCCCCCGGCCTTCGACCAGCTCGAGTCCAAGACCACCATGTTCGAGACCGGCATCAAGGTCATCGACCTGCTCACCCCGTACGTCCAGGGTGGAAAGATCGGTCTCTTCGGTGGTGCTGGTGTGGGTAAGACCGTCCTCATCCAGGAGATGATCTACCGTGTGGCCAACAACCACAACGGTGTGTCCGTCTTCGCTGGTGTCGGCGAGCGTACCCGTGAGGGCAACGACCTCATCGAGGAGATGACCGACTCGGGCGTCATCAAGCAGACCGCGTTGGTCTTCGGCCAGATGGACGAGCCGCCAGGCACGCGTCTTCGCGTCGCCCTGTCGGCCCTGACGATGGCGGAGTACTTCCGCGACGTCCAGAAGCAGGACGTGCTGTTGTTCATCGACAACATCTTCCGCTTCACCCAGGCCGGTTCCGAGGTCTCCACGCTCCTGGGCCGCATGCCCTCGGCGGTCGGCTACCAGCCGAACCTCGCTGACGAGATGGGTCTCCTCCAGGAGCGCATCACGTCCACGCGTGGACACTCGATCACCTCGCTGCAGGCGATCTACGTCCCCGCTGACGACTACACCGACCCGGCTCCGGCGACGACCTTCGCCCACCTGGACGCCACGACCGAGCTGTCCCGTGAGATCGCCTCACGTGGTCTGTACCCGGCCGTGGACCCGCTCGCGTCGTCCTCGCGCATCCTCGACCCGCGCTACGTGGGCCAGAAGCACTACGACACCGCCACGCGCGTCAAGCAGATCCTCCAGCGCAACAAGGAGCTGCAGGACATCATCGCGATCCTCGGCGTCGACGAGCTCTCCGAAGAGGACAAGACGGTCGTCTCGCGCGCCCGCCGCATCCAGCAGTTCCTCTCGCAGAACACGTACATGGCCGAGCAGTTCACGTCTGTCCCGGGCTCCACGGTGCCCGTGGCCGAGACCATCGAGGCCTTCTCGATGATCGCGGACGGCGACTTCGACCACATGTCTGAGCAGGCCTTCTTCAACATCGGTGGCCTCGAAGACCTCGAGCGCAACTGGGCACGGATCCAGAAGGAGTACGGCGTCTGACGCTGTCCGTCCCCCTGGCTCCACCTCAACGATCACAGGAGTAGCACGTGGCACAGATTGAAGTTGACCTCGTCGCGGCCGACCGAAAGGTCTGGTCGGGCAGCGCGAGGCTGGTCAGTGCGCCGGCCGCCGACGGCGACGTCGGGATCTTGCCCGGTCACGCGCCGCTGCTGGCGGTCCTGCGCAAGGGACGCGTCACGATCCACGCGACCAGCGGGTCTGACGTGACCGTTGCCGTCTCGGGTGGGTTCATCTCGGTCGACAACGACGCGGTCACCCTCGTCGTCGACTCGGCCGAGCTCGACGTCGCGATCGCGCCCTCGGCGCGCTGACCGGCGAGCGGTACTGACGAAGTCGTGGGAATCCTGGTCTGGCTACCGGTAGGGCTGCTGTTCGCAGTCGTGCTGCTGGTCGGCCTGGGATTCTCACGACTTCGCACGTTGGCCCACCGTGTGGGCTCTTTCGAGTCCCGTCTGCGATTCACGACGGACTCGGCGACCGGTGGACCCTGGCGCTCCGGCTTCGGGGTCTACCAGGCCGACCGGATGGTGTGGTGGCAGTCCCGGTCCTTGTCGGTCCGCCCACGGTACGAGTGGAGCCGCGACCTGTTCACCGTGACCGGGCGCGTGCCGCTCGACCACGCCGGTCGCCCCGACCTCTACCTGGTGCAGTGCCGGCACGACCAGGAGAGCTTCGACCTGACGATGTCCCCGGACGCCTACTCGGGCCTGGCCTCCTGGCTGGAGTCCGCGCCACCGAGCACCCGTCATCTCGTGGTGTGATGGAGGCCCCCGACGTCGCCCAGCGGCGCCGATGAACGAAGTCTTCTCGAGGAGCTGTCTGTGCGTCTTGTTGTTGCCCGGTGCTCGGCCCACTACACGGGTCGGCTCGCAGCCCACCTCCCTCTCGCGACCCGGTTGCTCGTGGTCAAGGCGGACGGCAGCGTGCTGCTGCACTCCGACGGCGGGTCCTACAAGCCGCTGAACTGGATGAGCCCGCCCTGCTCGATGGCGGTCACCGCCCCCGACGCCGAGGCGGTTGCTCGTGGGGTCAGCGAGGTGTGGGCGGTCCAGCACGCCAAGAGCGACGACCGCCTGGAGATCGAGCTGCACGAGATCATCCACGACTCCTCGCACTCCCTGGGGATCGACCCCGGGCTCATCAAGGAGGGCGTCGAGGCCCACCTGCAGGCGATGCTCGCGGACCAGATCGAGCTCGTCGGCGCCGGGCACACCCTGGTGCGCCGGGAGTACCCCACGGCGATCGGCCCGGTGGACATCCTCGCCCGGGACAGCACGGGGGCAACGGTGGCCATCGAGATCAAGCGTCGCGGTGACATCGACGGCGTCGAGCAGCTGACCCGTTACCTCGAGCTGCTCAACCGCGACCCGCTGCTCGCCCCGGTCCGCGGGGTGTACGCGGCCCAGGAGATCAAGCCTCAGGCCCGGGTGCTGGCGACCGACCGGGGCATCACCTGCCTCGTGCTCGACTACGACGCCATGCGCGGGGTCGACAACGTGGACGCCCGCCTGTTCTAGGCGCCCACGACCGCCGGTCCTAGCGGAAGGTCAGGGTGGACAGCCGGGCCGCCCCGGTCAGCCGGATCCGCAGAGGTCCCGGTCCCCAGCTGCCGACCAGGAGCGGCACCACCGTGTCGTGCCAGTCGTAGCGCCCACCACCGGAGCAGACCTCGAGCCGCGCGGCGCGGGCGCCGTCGCTGCATTCCAGCCCCACGGTCGCCACACCGGGCCGGAGCCGGGCTGTGCGCAGCACGATCTCCTGGACGCCGGTGAAGTCGAGGTCGGCAAGCTCGATCCACCCGGTGTGGCATCCCGGCGCGACCTGGATCGCGTCCCCGTAGAGCTGGGTCTCCTCGGCGATCACCGTGTGCTCGGCCCGGTCAAAGTCCGCCGCCCGCAGCGACGCGCCCAGGGCCACGAAGGGCTCGGTGACGCGGCCGGTCACCTCCAGGACGGCGTGCTGGGGAAGGTCCGCGCTGGACGGGCCCGCGCTGACCCGGTAGTCGCCGGGGGCCACCCGGAGCCGGTTCGCTCGGACGTCCCACGTGGCCAGGGTCTGCGGGTCGACGTCGATGCTCACCTGGGCGCTCTGGCCGGGGGCGAGCGTGACCCGGGCATGACCGGCCAGGCGCCGCAGCGGGGTGCCGGCGAGGTGGAGGGCCGCGGTGTAGACCTGGACGAGCTCGTGGGCCGCGCGTTCGCCTGAGTTCGTCACCGTGACGGTGGCGGTGACGGTGGTGACCGGGTTGGCCGGGGACCCGGCTCGCCCGGCCTCGGTGAGCAGCTCTGCGGCGTCGACCACGCTGGTCGAGAGGGTCAGGCCGGAGTAGTCCACGGTCGAGTAGGTGAGCCCGTGACCGAAGGCGTAGAGCGGTGCGTGCGGGCTGTACCAGTAGGTCGAGCGCGCGGCGACGATGTCGTAGTCGAGCACGTCCCCGGCGTGCGCCTGGTCGGCGACCCAGGTCTGGGCGAGCCGTCCGGTGGGCTCGACGTCTCCGACGAGGACTTCGGTGAGCCCGGGACCGAGCTCCTGACCGGCGTGGCAGCTCCAGAGGACAGCGCTGGCCTGGTCGGCGATGGCGCCCAGGGTGTAGGGGTAGCTCGAGATGATGGCGAGCACCGACCGGTCGTTGGCCTCGTGGGCGGCCCGCCACACCGCCTGGGCGCCGGCGGGCAGGTCGAGGCCGGGCCGGTCCTCGGTCTCGCGACCGTTGATGTGCGGGTCGTTGCCGACCGCCACGACGACGACGTCTGCGGCTGCGGCGGCTCGGGCCACCTCGGCCACCCCGGAGACGAGGGTGCGCACCTCGAAGCGTTCGGCCGCGGCCACCGAGGTCGCCTCGGCGACGACCATCCCGGACTCGGACTGCACGCGCAGCCACCGGCAGGAGGCGATGTGCTTGAGCGACCAGCTCGCGTCGTCGTGGCGGTGCAGGCGGAAGGTCTCCTGGGCCACCCACCCGCCGACGCGGCTCGCGTCGGCGCTGAGGATCCACGACGCTCCGCTCACGAGCTGGCCGGTGGCCACCGAGCGCAGGGTCAGCACTCCCTCGCCCCAGTCGGTCACGTCGAGCTGCGCGGCCTCGGAGCAGTCTGGGGAGGATGCCAGCAGGACGGTGGGCGCGTCGGGGGAGGCGTGCTCACCGGTCGAGGAGCCGCTCAGGCCGGCGTCGGAGCCGGGGACCGCGCTGCCCTCGGAGACCGCGACGTAGTGCCCGGTGCTCCGGGACCACAGGCCCACCCGGTCGGCGCCGTCGACGATCTCGACCAGGGATCCGGGCAGGCGGTCGGTGAGCGCCTGCCCCAGCCCGGTCAGGTACGGGGGAGTCCCGGAGTACCAGTCGTGCAGGACCCGGTTCGCGAGCGGACCGACGACCGCGATCCGGGCCGGTGCGCCGTCGTGGTCCCCAGCCAGCGGCAGCAGCCCGTCGTTGGCGAGGACGACGACCCCGCGTGCGGTCGCCTCACGGGCGAGGGCACGGTGGCCGGGCAGGTCGACGGCGTCCGCGCCGATGTGGGCGTAGGGGTCGGTCTCCACGTCGAACTCCCCGGTGCGCAGGCGCAGCTCGAGCAGCCGGACCACGGCGCGGTCGAGGTCTGCCTCGACGATCAGACCAGCCTCGAGGGCGGCGGTCAGGCGCTGCGTGGTGGGCTCGGCGTCGGCGTCGTTGTCGGTGAAGGAGTCGACGCCGGCGCGCAGCGAGGCGGCGTGGGAGGCGGCGTGCGTGGAGAAGTAGCGCTCGGACTCCACGAGGTTGGTCGGTGCGGCGGCGTCGGAGACGACGAGCAGGGACTGCTCGGTCCAGCTGCGCAGCTCCTCGAGCAGCTCGTGGGCCACGTGGTTGGGGCGACCGTTGACGAGGTTGTAGGAGGGCATGACCGCTCCGATCACCCCGGCCTGGACGGGACCGCGGTAGGCGGGCAGCTCGTACTCGTGCAGCACCCGGGGGCGCATCTGCGAGGACGTCACCGACCGGTCGATCTCGTTGTTGTAGGCGAGGTAGTGCTTGAGGGTGGGCACCGTCTTCCAGAAGACCGGGTGCTCCCCGCGCAGGCCGCGGGCGTAGGCGGTGGCGATCTGGGCGGTCAGGCACGGGTCCTCGGAGAAGCCCTCCTCGTTGCGTCCCCACAGGGGGTTGCGCAACGGGTTGACGACCGGCGCCCAGACGTTGAGGCTCACGGTCGGGTCATCGGCGTGCTTGGCCCGGACCTCGGTGGCCACGGCGTCGCCGACCCGCTGGACGAGGTCGGTGTCCCAGGTCGCGGCCAGGCCCACCGGCTGCGGGAAGACGGTGGCGGTCCCCAGCCAGGAGACCCCGTGCAGGGCCTCGGTGCCGGTGCGGAATGCCTTGATGCCCAGGCGCTCCACGCCGGGGCTCACCTGGTGCACGAGGGCGAGCTTCTCAGCGAGGCTCAGCTGGGCGACGAGTGCACGCGCCCGGTGGGCGAAGGTGCTCTGTCCTGTCTGCGGCTGGACGACGGTGTCTGCCTGGAGTCCCACGATATGTGTCCTTCGGTCGAGGTGAACCACAGGCTAACGCTCGAAACGGTTCGATGACTAGTGGTTCAGCGATGTGCGATGGCGGCGGCGACAACAGTGAGAAAAATCGTGTTGGTCGCGTTCCCACCGATCTCTTGTCACCCGCAATGATCTGTCGTAGAGTCCGTTTCGTCGAATCGCTTCGACGGCGTAGTCGAATCCTGAGCACGCTGACGTGCTGCGGAACCCACAAAGGAGTGAAGGACGCCCCATGAAGACCAGCCCAGAACGTCAACGGCTCATGCAAGCCCCGATCAACCGCCGATCCTTCCTCGGCATGCTCGCGGCCGGTGCCGCCGTCATCGGCGTCCCGTCGCTGCTCAGCGCGTGCGGGGACTCCGGCGCCGCGACCGGACCCGCCAACCCGGGCGGGGTCGCGACCACGACGTCTCACCTGCCGAGCTTCATCCCGATCGACTACGTCGAGCCGGACTTCCCGAGCGTCAACGGCTCCACCCCCGGCTTCACCTCGATCCCCACCGAGCTCAAGCAGTCCGTCGCCGCGCCTCCCGGCAAGGGGTCGACCTTCACGGCCATGACGCCGCTGTGGGGGACCCCGCCGCCCACCTCGGGCAACCAGTACTACGCCGCGGTCAACGCGCTCCTCGGCTCGACGCTGAACTTCCAGATCGCAGACGGCAACGACTACGGCACCGTCCTGGCCACGGCGCTGGCCGCCCCCAAGGACCTGCCCGACTGGGTGAGCGTGCCGAGCTGGAACATGCCGCCGCGCTTCGGCAGCGAGATCGTCCCCAACGTCTTCCAGGACCTCACGCCGTACATCGCCGGCGACAAGGTGAAGAAGTGGCCCAACCTGGCCAACATCCCCACCTCCGCCTGGAGCTACTCGAGCTTTGACGGCAAGGTCTACGGTCTGCCCTTCCCGACCGGCGTGATCAATGACTCGATCTTCTACCGCGACGACATCCTCACGGGACTGGGGATCACCCCCGACGTCAAGAACGCCCAGGACCTCCTCGACCTCATGGTCGAGGTCACCGACCCGAGCAAGGGTCAGTACGGCGCCCACGACATGTGGGTGACCTCGACGATCATCCACTCCGTCGTCCCCAAGTGGACTGTCGACGACGCGGGCAAGCTCGTCCACCGGATGGAGACGCCGGAGTATCGCGCGGCCCTGGAGTGGAACGCAGCGGTCTTCGCCTCCGGCGCGGTGCACCCCGACGTGGACAGTGCCTGGGGCAAGCAGCTCTTCTGGGACGGCAACGTCCTCATCATCAACGACGGCATCGGCTCGTGGCACGAGAACCTCGGGACCATGCTCGGCACCAACCCGACCTGGTCGCAGAAGCCCTTGGAGCCCTTCGGCGCGGACGGCAAGGATCCCGTCTACTACAAGAACTCGCCGGTCTCGATCTTCTCCTTCCTCAAGAAGAGCGACGATGAGGCGAAGATCACCGAGCTGCTCGACATCGCCAACGTCCTGGCAGCCCCCTTCGGCACGACCGAGTTCGACCTCATCTCCAACGGCGTCGAGGGCGTGCACTTCACCCGGGGCGACGACGGGCTGCCGGTCCGCACCGACCTCGCGGCCACGGAGATCCAGCCGACCTACATGTTCCTCGTCGACGGACCTGAGGTGAACGCCCGGGTGCAGTATCCCGGCTTCGTCGAGGCGTCCTCGACCTTCGCCCAGAAGGCCGCAGGGTTCGCCGTCGCTCCGCTGTTCTGGGGTGTGCAGATCTCCGAGCCGGACCAGTACGCCTCTCTGAGCACGCCCTTCGACGACCTCGAGAAGGACATCTCCCGCGGGCGCAAGTCGCTCAAGGACCTTGATGCCGCCGTCGCCACCTGGAAGTCAGCCGGTGGCGAGGAGCTGCGAAAGTTCTACCAGGAGATCTTGGACGCCTCGTGAGCCTAGGAACCGCTGCGCGGGAGGCCGATCCGGCTCCCGCTGCGACCCCCGGTGGCGCAGGCGTCACGCCTGCGCCCCCGGCGGTGCGCAGAATCTCGCTGCTCACGCGGTTCAAGCGGGACAAGTCGATGCTCATCATGACTCTGCCCGCTGTGCTGCTGCTCGTGGTGTTCGCCTACATCCCCATGGCGGGCAACATCATCGCCTGGCAGAGGTTCTCTCCCTACACCGGGTTCTTGCACAGCCCGTGGGTGGGGTGGGACAACTTCGCCCGGGTCTTCTCCAACCCCGACTTCATCAACGCGGTCCAGAACACGCTGACCATCACGGTCTTCCAGCTGGTCTTCTACTTCCCGGTGCCCATCGTGCTGGCGCTGCTGCTCAACTCGGTCCTCAGCCCCCGGCTCAAGACGAGCATCCAGGCGATCGTCTACCTGCCGCACTTCTTCTCCTGGGTCCTGGTCATCACGATCTTCCAGCAGATGTTCGGTGGAGCAGGGCTCATCTCCCAGGTGCTGCGTGCCGCCGGCCGTGAACCGCTCGCGATCATGACTGACCCGAGCACCTTCCTGCTGCTCATCACGTCCCAGTCCATCTGGAAGGACGCCGGCTGGGGGATCATCATCTTCCTCGCCGCCCTGAGCACGGTGGACCCGGCCCAGTACGAGGCGGCCGCGGTCGACGGCGCAGGGCGCTGGCGCCGCATGTGGCACATCACGCTGCCGGCCATGCGGCCGGTGGTGATCCTGCTGCTCATCCTGCGCCTGGGGGACTCTCTGTCGGTCGGCTTCGAGCAGCTCTACCTCCAGCGGGACGCGATCGGCGCGGCCACCACGGAGGTCATCGACACCTACGTCTACTTCCAAGGTGTTCAGTACGGCGACTGGGGCTTCGCCGCCGCAGCCGGCCTCATGAAGGGCGTGGTCAGCCTCGCCCTCGTGCTGGGTGCCAACAAGCTCGCGCACGTCTTCGGTGAAGCAGGAGTGTACAAGCGATCATGACCACCACGAGTGAAGTCGTCCGGCCGCTCGACGCCGCCTCCGACGTCCCGCCGGTCAAGAGACCACGCAAGTCCAAGCACCGCGCCTCCTGGGAGGAGCCGGCCACCCCGGTCGGGCTCTTCTTCAAGGGGGTCGCGCTGACCATCGTCGCCGGAGCGGTGCTCATCCCGCTGTACTCGATCATCCTCACCTCCATCTCGTCCAAGACGACGATCTCGGAGGCCGGCGGGATGGTCTTCGTCCCCGGGGAGATCACCTTCGAGGCGTACTCCCAGCTCATCAGCGGTGGAGTGGTGGGCCGCGCAGCCCTGGTGAGCGTGGGGATCACGGTGGTGGGCACGCTCATCTCCACCATCGTCTCGGCGATGGCCGCCTACGGGCTCTCGCGCCCCAACACGCTGTGGCACCGCCCGATCTTGTTCATCTTTCTCATCACGATGTTCTTCGGGGCCGGCCTGATCCCGACCTACCTGTGGATCAGCAACCTCGGTCTGATCAACAGCTACTGGGCGCTCATCCTGCCTGGGGCGGTCTCGGCCTTCAACGTGCTCATCATGCGCAACTTCTTCATGGGGATCGACGCCGGGATCACCGAGGCTGCCCGGATCGACGGCGCGAGCGACTATCGCATCCTCGGTCAGATCGTCATGCCGATCTCCCGGGCGGTGACCGCGGTGATCGCCCTGTTCTACGGCGTCGGGTACTGGAACGCGTTCTTCAACGCGGTGCTCTACATCCGTGACACGGAGAAGTGGCCCTTGCAGATGGTGCTGCGGTCCTACGTCCTGCAGGGGCAGCCCATCCCGGGCTCCGCGGGGACGTCGGTCGACGCTGCCACCGGAGACATCGCGAGCCTGGCGGTGAAGATGGCGGTCATGGTGCTCGCCCTGATCCCGGTGGTCATCGTCTACCCCTTCGTGCAGCGCAACTTCACCAAGGGCGTCATCTTCGGGGCGATCAAGGGCTGAGGGCCCGCCTGCCCGCCGCTCAGCGCGGCGGGCGGGTGCTGCCTCGCTCGACCACGTGCGGGGTGAGCAACCGGGTCTCGGCCGGCTGGTCGTGGTCCAGACGGGCCATGGTCATCTCGACCGCGACCCGACCGATGGTGTGTGCCGGCAGGTCGATCGAGGTCAAGGGGACCGGCTGGGCGTCGGCGACGTCCGCGGGGCACACAGCCAGCACCGAGACGTTCTCGGGAGTACTGCATCCACGCTCGCGCAGCGCAGCGACGACATAAGGGAGGGCGACCTCGTTGTGGACGATCACCGCAGTGACATCAGGCATGTCGGTCAGCAGCCGGTCGACGGCCTCGACCGCACCGGTCTGGGAGGACTCGCACGAGACGTGCACGGCGTCGACGTCGAGCTCGGCCACCGCGCTGCGGAAGCCGCGCAGCAGCCGCTCGGCGTAGCTCGTGTGCCGTTCCAGGACGGCCGCGGGGGACCCGATGAGCCCGATCTTGGTGTGACCCAGCCCAGCCAGGTGGCTCACCGCGAGGTGACCCGCGCCGTCGAAGTCCAGGTCCACGCAGCTCAGGCCCTGAGGTTGGCGCGGCAGGCCGATGAGGATGGTCGGCTGGCGCAGCCCGGCCAGCACCGGGATGCGCGGGTCCTCGGCCTCGATGTCCATGACCACGAGGGCGTCGACCATGGACCCGCTGGCCACCCGGTCCAGGCCGGCCGCGTCGTCCTGGGTGAGCAGCAGCACGTCGTAGTCGAAGGACCGGGCGCTGGTCACCACGCCGGTGACGAACTGCATGATGACGTTGACGTTGACGTCCACGCGCAGCGGAGCCATGAGCGCGATGACGTTGGTGCGGTTGGAGGCGAGGGCCCGGGCACCGGCGTGCGGACGGTAGCCCAGGTCACGGATGGCCTTCTCCACCCGCAGGCGGGTGGGCGCCGAGATCGGTCGCTTGCCGCTCAGGACGTAGGAGACCGTCGAGGTGGAGACGCCTGCCGAGCGTGCGACATCGTCGATCGTGGCCACTGGAGGCTCCCTGGTCGTGCGGGCGGAGGACGTGCGGGAGGCCGGTCCGGGCGGGGTGCCTGGGCGCGGCCGTCGGTGCTGGTGCTCAGCCTAGAGCGTCCGTCCCGGCCGACGGAAGCGATTCGACTACGGATGGCCGACGTGTTGCCGGGAGGGGCGCCAGGAGCGGGTGAAAAGTCGATGGACAGCACCCTCGCAGCGGCATACGCTGTTGAAGCGCTTCGACGATCGCCCGCTGGGTATGCGAGATCGCGGAGACTCACCACGACGACGGCGCGACCACGGACGGGAGGCACCCCATGAGCGACCAGACGGGCCACGACAGCCCCGTTGCGCCTGCTGCGCCCGCCATGCCCGCCGCGCCTGCCGTGCCTGCCGTGCCTGCCCAGCCTGCTGAGCGACAGGGGCTCGGCGCCCTCACCCAGGAGCTCGGCCTCCTCTACGGCGGTGACTACAACCCCGAGCAGTGGCCCCGCCAGACCTGGGTCGAGGACATGGCCCTCATGCAGGCCGCAGGGGTCAACCTCGTCACGGTCGGGGTGTTCAGCTGGGCCCAGCTCGAGCCCAGCCCGGGGGAGCGTTGCTTCGACTGGCTGGACGAGGTCCTCGACCTCGCCCACGCCCACGGCATCGCCGTCGACCTGGCGACCCCCACCGCCTCCCCGCCGCCCTGGATGGGTCACCGCTTCCCCGAGACCCTGCCCGTGGACGCTGACGGCGTGCGTCTGGCCTACGGCTCGCGCAACCAGTTCAGCCCGTCCTCGCAGGTCTACCGGACCTTCGCGCGACAGATCACCGCGGACCTCGTGGCCCGCTACGCCTCCCATCCTGCGGTGCGGATGTGGCACGTGGGCAACGAGTACGGCCAGGTCTGCCACTCCGAGGAGTCCGCCGCCGCCTTCCGCGACTGGCTCCGCGAGCGCTACACGAGCCTCGACGGGCTCAACGCCGCCTGGGGGACGACCTTCTGGAGCCAGCGCTACGACGCGTGGGAGGAGATCATCCCGCCCCGCCGGGCCCCGTACCTCATCAACCCCACCCAGCTGCTCGACTTCGCCCGCTTCACCTCCGACGCCTTGCGCTCGCTGTTCCGTGAGCAGCGCGACATCATCCGTGCTGTCGACCCGGTCCGCCCGGTCACGACGAACTTCATGGGCTTCTTCCCCCTCGTCGACTACTGGTCCTGGGCCGGTGACCTCGACGTCATCGCCGACGACGCCTACCCCGACCCCCAGGACCACGCCGCCGCACCGACCGCGGCCCTGACCCAGGACCTCATGCGGTCCCTCGGTGGAGGAGCGCCGTGGATGCTCATGGAGCAGGCCGTCAGCGCGGTGAACTGGCGCTCGCACAACGTGCCCAAGGCCCCGGCACGGATGCGTCTGGAGTCCTTGCAGGCCGTGGCGCACGGCGCGGACGCCATCTGCTTCTTCCAGTGGCGGGCCTCCCGCGCCGGGGCGGAGCGCTTCCACTCCGCGATGCTCCCGCACGCCGGGGCGGACACCGCCGTGCACCGGGGCGTCGTCCGGCTGGGGACGGACCTGCGAGCGCTCGCGGACGTCGTCGGCCAGCGCAGCAGCGCTCAGGTAGCCCTGCTCTTCGACTGGTCGAGCTGGTGGGCCGCCGAGGCGCAGGCCCGCCCGACCGACCGGCTCTCGGTGCTCGCCCAGCTGCGAGCGTGGCACCGTCCGCTGTGGGACCGCGGGGTCGCGGTCGACCTGGCCCGCCCCGGCGACGACCTCAGCGGCTACGACCTGGTCCTCGCCCCCAACCTCTACCTCCTCGATGACGACGACGCAGGAAACCTGCGCGAGTACGTCCGCTCCGGCGGCGCCCTCGCGCTCGGCCCTTTCAGCGCCGTGGTGACCCCCGACGGGCACCTGCGACCGGGACGGTTCCCGGTCCAGCTCGCCGACGTGCTGGGCACCTCGGGAGAGGAATGGATTCCCCTGGCGGACGGCGCGCCGCTCGCCCGGGGACGTGACGGCACCTGGCTGGCGGAGGACAGCCAGGTGCGCGACTTCGCCGAACGTCTGCGGCTGGAGGGCGGGTACGCGCTCGCCACCTTCGCCGCGGGCGCGCCGCACGACCTCGCCGGCGCGCCGGCCGTCGTCGGGCACGGCTACGGCAGCGGGCAGACCTGGTACGTCGGTGCGCTGCTGCCCGACGCCGCCACGGACGCCCTGCTCACCCAGGTGCTGCGCGAGCGCGGCGTCCGCACCGCGCTGGGCACCCCGGTCCCCGCGACGCCGCTCGGCGTGGAGATGGTGCGCCGCGGCGCGGTGACCTTCCTGCTCAACCACTCCGACTCACCTGTGACCGTCGCGCTCGGCGACGCCACCTCGACCGATCTGCTCACTCAGCGCGACCATTCCGGCACCGTCGTGGTGCCGGCCCTGGACGCTTTAGCCCTCACCGAGAGGTCCCCATGAAGTTCACCGACGGTTACTGGCAGGTCCTTCCCGGGATCTCGATCCTGCGCCCGCAGTCCGTGGACGACGTCGTCGTCGTCGACGGGGCTGGCGCGAGCGGCCCGGACGGGGCTGCGAGCGACGCGCCGGACGGGGTGGCGGGCGGCCCACGGCTGTCCGTCTACGCACCGACCGCGCCGATCACCACCCGGGGGGACACCCTCAACCGGCCCCAGATCACCATCACCTACGACGCCCCCATGGACGACGTCATCGGGGTGCGGATCGAGCACTTCCAGGGTCCGGTGGACCACGGGCCGGCCTTCGAGATCCACCGCCGGCCCGGCGACGCGAAGGCCGTCGGCGCGCAGGCGGACGACCCGCACGCCTCGATCACCTCCGGAGGGCTGACCGCCAGGGTCCGCACCGAGGGCGCCTGGGGCGTCGACTTCCTGGCCGGTGAGCAGCTGCTGACCTCCTCCACCCCGCGCAGCGTCGGCGTGGTCTCCCGCGACGACGGGACTCACTTCGTCTACGAGCAGCTGGCGCTGGGTGTGGGGGAGCACGTCTACGGCCTGGGCGAGCGGTTCGGTGCCTTCGTCAAGAACGGCCAGTCCATCGACATCTGGAACGAGGACGGCGGGACGGCGAGCGACCAGGCCTACAAGAACATCCCGTTCTACCTCTCCGACGCCGGCTACGGCGTCTTCGTCGCCCACCCCGAGAAGGTGTCCTTCGAGGTGGGGACCGAGGTGGTGTCCCGGACGCAGTTCTCGGTCGAGGGCCAGCACCTGCAGTACTACATCATCTACGGGCCCACCCCGACCGAGATCCTCACCAAGTTCACCGCGCTCACCGGCCGCCCGGCCCGGGTTCCGGCGTGGTCCTACGGGCTGTGGCTGTCGACCTCCTTCACCACGGCCTACGACGAGGGCACGGTGACGAGCTTCATCGACGGGATGGCCGAGCGGGACATCCCGCTCAGCGTCTTCCACTTCGACTGCTTCTGGATGCGCCAGTTCCACTGGTGCGACTTCGTCTGGGACCCGGCCACCTTCCCCGACCCCGAGGGCATGCTCGCCCGGTTGCGGGCCAAGGAGCTGAAGATCTCCGCCTGGATCAACCCGTACATCGCCCAGCGCTCCCACCTGTTCGCCGAAGGGCGCGACCTCGGCTACCTCGTGACCACCGCCGACGGCGACGTGTGGCAGTGGGACATGTGGCAGGCCGGGATGGCGCTGGTCGACTTCACCAACCCCGCCGCGACGGCGTGGTACCAGGGCAAGCTCAAGACCCTCGTGGACATGGGCGTGGACTGCTTCAAGACCGACTTCGGGGAGCGGATCCCCACCGACGTGGTGTGGCACGACGGGTCTGACCCCCAGCGCATGCACAACTACTACACGCACCTGTACAACAAGGCGGTCTTCGACCTGCTGCGCACCGAGCGCGGGGAGGGCGAGGCGGTGCTCTTCGCCCGGTCGGCCACCGCTGGCGGCCAGCAGTTCCCGGTGCACTGGGGCGGGGACTGCGAGTCGACCTTCGTCTCGATGGCGGAGTCCCTGCGCGGCGGGCTGTCCCTGGCGCTGTCAGGCTTCGGGTACTGGAGCCACGACATCGGCGGCTTCGAGGGCACCCCGGACCCAGCGGTGTTCAAGCGCTGGGCCGCCTTCGGTCTGCTGTCCTCGCACAGTCGCCTGCACGGCTCGGACTCCTACCGGGTGCCGTGGGCCTTCGACGAGGAGGCCGTGGCGATCACCCGTGACTTCACGAAGCTCAAGATGTCTCTCATGCCGTACCTGGCCCGCCTGGGCGAGGACGCGCACACCCACGGCACGCCGGTCATGCGGCCGATGATGCTCGAGTTCCCCACGGACCGTGCCGCCGCGACGGTCGACACCCAGTACATGCTCGGCGACGCGCTGCTCGTGGCACCGGTGTTCAGCGCCGGCGGCGAGGTGTCCTTCTACGTGCCCGAGGGCACCTGGACCCACCTGCTCGACGGCCAGACCTTCACCGGGCCACGCTGGTTCGAGGGCAGCTACGGCTTCGACTCGCTGCCGCTGCTCGTGCGTCCCGGCACAGTGCTGCCGGTCGGCGCGCGCACCGACCGCCCGGACTACGACTGGGCAGCGGGAGTCACGTTGCGGCTGTTCGAGATCGCCGAGGGTCACTCCTCGAGCGTGCGGGTCCCCGACCTCGCCGACCCGAGCGCCCCGGGCGTGCGCTTCGACGTGACGTGCACCGACGGGGTGGTCACGGTGGAGCGCAGCGGCCAGGACGGCCACGCGCCCGCGGGCTGGAGCGTGCAGATCGGGACGCACGTCCTCGTCGCTGCCCCCGGAGCCACCACCCTCACCCTGCCGCTCGTGGCCTGAGGGCAGCGGGCGACCGGCTCCGTCCCGTCCGCTGAGCGCGAGACGGGACGGAGCGGGGCAGGTGGACAGCGCTGGCGGACCGGCGCTGGCGGAGCGGGTGAGCGCCGTCAGGTGAGCAGGTTGTCCCGCAGCGCGACGGACAGGCTCGGGGTCAGCGGAGCGCGGGGGATGAGGGTGGCCTGGAAGGCGTGGTAGAGATCCGGCTTGCCCGGCCACACCGCGCGCGAGGGTGCGTTCGTCGCGTCGAGCTCGTGGTGCCAGGAGCCGTGCTCGGCGTCGATGAACGCCTGCGCCGCGTGGTCCCACCACCGCTGGTAGTCGGCCGCGTAGCGCTCCTCCCCGGTGGCCTGCCACAGCGCTGCGGCGGCACCGATCGCCTCGGCGGCGACCCAGTGCATCCGGGTGGCCACGACCGGTTCACCGTCCCACCCGGTGGTGTAGACGAAGCCCCACGCGCCGGGGGTTGACTCACGCCACCCGTCGGCGACGGCGCGGGCGTAGAGCTCACGCGCACCGGTGAGCAGCCAGGCCGGTGCGCCCTCACCGAGCCCGGCCCGCAGGTGCAGCAGCAGCCGCGCCCACTCGATCCCGTGCCCCACCGTGGCGCCGAAGGGCTTGAACGGGTCGTCCGGGGTGTCCTCGTTGAGCAGCAGCTGCGGCGTCCAGTCGGTGTCGAAGTGCTCGGGGATGCGCCAGGAGTGCGCCGGCGCCCACTCCACCGCCACGTACCGGGCGATGCCGAGCGCCCGCTCCCGCCAGCGCGCGTCACCGGTGACGTCCGCGGCGGCGAGCAGCGCCTCGACCGCGTGCATGTTCGCGTTGACCCCGCGGTAGGGGTCCAGCACGGTCCAGTCCGCGTTCCACTCGTCGCGGTGCAGGCCCGACGCCGCGTCGAAGAAGCGCTCGTCGAGCACCGTCAGCGCGTCGTCGAGCAGCTCGGCCGCGCCGGCCAGCCCGGCGGCCACACCGGTGCTGGCGGCCAGCACGACGAAGGCGTGGGCGTAGGCGCTCTTCGTCGCGTCGACGGTCCCGTCGGCGGCGATCGAGGCGTACCAGCCGCCGTTCGCGTCGTCGTGCAGGCGCCCGCGCAGGGCGTCGAGGGCGGCCTGGGCGCGGGGGGTGGAGCCGGGCACGCCCAGCAGCGACCCGAGCCCGTAGACGTGAGCCATCCGGCAGGTGATCCAGGTGAACACCGGTTGGATCGCATCCAGGGACCCGTCGTCCTCGAGCCACCCGGCACCACCGGCGGGGGAGGGGAAGGACTCCCCGAAGGCCAGCAGGTCGCGGGCGTGGTCGTCCAGCCAGCGCCGGTGGGTGAGGCGGTCGATCCAGCTCGTGGCGGTGACGGTCATGAGGACGCTCCGGGGGTCGTGGCAGACGAGGCGAGCTCGGCAGGGACGGGCGAGGAGAGGCCGGCGAGCGCTCGCAGCCAGGGCAGCTGCTTGGTGAGCTGGTGGCCCTGGCCCCCCTCGTGCTCGTTGAAGGGGTAGACGTCGATCGTCGTGCGCGGCCGGTCCGCACGGCTGGCCGGATCGGTCGGGTTGGCCACAGGCACTGCGACGTCGAGGGTGGCGACGGCGGAGCCGTAGTGGTTGTACGCGGCGAAGACCGTCGAGGGCGGGCACACCGTGTCCATGAGAGCGACCGAGAACATCGCCGGGGCGGTGGCGCGGCGGGCGAAGTTCACCCCGTCGATGTACGACAGCGTCGTGAAGACCTGCTCGACCTCCTCCCGGTGCACCGCGAGGTACCGGCTGACCTCGGCGTAAGGATCGCTGCCGGTGATCTCGACCGCCCGGCGCAGGTGGCACAGGAAGGGCACGTCGACGGTGACGGCGAGCAGGTCGGGGACCAGACCGGCCACGGCCAGCGCCAGCCCGCCGCCCTGGCTGATGCCGGTGGCTGCCACCCGGGAGGGGTCGACCCGGGGAAGGGAGCGCAGGGCGTCGACGGCGCAGACCGCGTCGGTGATGACCCGGCGGTAGTAGTACTCCTGGGGGTCGGTGATCCCCCGGGTCATTGACCCCGCGCCGGCCGGGCCGCTGCCCACCGGGTCGGGGGTGTCGCCGCCGTTGCCCCAGCCGCTGCCCTGCCCGCGGGTGTCCATGACCAGCTGGGCGAACCCGGCGCTGGCCCATGCGAGGTGCTCGTGCGCCAGGCCGCGTCCGCCGCCGTAGCCGACGTAGGTGATCACACCGGGCAGGTCCTGACCTCCACGCGGCAGCACGAGCCACGCCGCGATCGGGTGCCCGCCGAAGCCCGCGAAGGTCACGTCGTAGGTCTCCACGAGGTCGAGCCCGAGGTCGACCGGCTCGATGGAGAGCACCGGGTCTCCCGTCCGCGACTGGGCGAGGGTGGTCCTCCAGAAGTCGTCGAAGTCGTCGGGCTCGGCGACGGTGGGCAGGTAGGTGCGCAGGGCCTCGTCGTCGAGGTCGTAGAACGGCATGGGGATCCTCTCCCTAGGGCGTTGCGGAGCGAGGTGGTGACAGGGGAACGGAACGGGGGGCGTAGTGACCGGCAGGCTGCGGGTCACTGGTCTGGGCGAGCGAGGAGAGCTCGCTGGTGAGCGGGGCGGCCGCTGCGCCGTCGGCCGCCGCGGTGGCGCGGCGCTGGGGGACCAGCTCGGACTGCAGCACGAGAGCTGCGCCGCCGATCGCGCCAGCGGTGTCCGCCGCGCGGGACAGGCGGACGTCGACCGGGCCGCTGGCACGGGCGAAGGAAGCCGTCTCGAGGAGGTCGCGGACCACGGGGACGTAGATGTGGCTCGCGGCGGCGAAGGCTGACCCGGTCAGGACGAGCATGCGCACGTCGAGGAGGTTGCTGATGGCGTGGGCGGCGAGGGAGATGTACCGGGCGGACCGTTCGAGGATCTCCCGGGCGCCGGCCACCCCGCTGCGTGAGGCGCGCGCCACGGCGGCGAACTCCGAGGCGATCGAGGTGCCCGCGCGCAGGCTGTCGAGCCCGGCGGCGCGCCGCACCTCGGGGTCCTCGCGGGCGGCGGCGACCACGGCGGCAGGCCCGGCGAGCACCTCGACGCAGCCGCGCGTGCCGCACCAGCACAGCGGCCCTGACAGGTCCAGGCTCATGTGCCCCACCTCCCCGGCGTTCCCGCTCGAGCCGCGGTAGGCGTTTCCGTCCAGCACGATGCCGGCACCGACGCCGGTCCCCATGTACAGCGACGCGAAGGTGCGCTCGGAGTCGGTGCCCCCCGACCAGTACTCCCCGATGGCCGACGCGGTGGCGTCGTTCTCCAGCAGCACCGGCAGGTCGATGAGGGACTCCAGCTCGGCCACGAGCGGGTAGTCCAGCCAGGGGCGCATGAACGGTGGGGTGCGGTTCATCGCGTTGGCCGAGGTGTGGGGGCCGGGGGAGGCCAGGCCAAGACCGAGCACCTTGGACCGGTCGACGCCGATCCCGGTGATGAGCAGGTCGATCTCGCGGGCCATCCGGCTCAGCACGACGGCTGGGTCGGCGTCGCCGGGGCCAGGGCGGGAGAGGCGGGCTACGGGGGCGCCGGCGAGGTTGGTCACCGCGTAGGTGATCCCCGAGTGGTCGAGGTGAGCGCCGATGGCGAACCGGGCGGACTGGTTGAGCTCGAGCAGCACCCGCGGTTTGCCGCCGGTGGACTCCGCGCGTCCGATCTCCACGACGAGCTCGTCGTCGAGCAGCTTGCGGACCACGGTCGAAACGGTGGCTCCGGTCAGTCCGGTGGCCTGGGTCAGGCCCACCCGGGAGATCGTCCCGGCATCCCTGATCGCGTCGAGAACCACCGAGGCGCTGACGCCAGGGGGTCGGTTCTGCTTGGTCCTGCTCACCGCTGCCACCTCATTCGTCTTGTGCCTGGCTCGGCCCCACAGGTGTCGGTCGGTGCGCAGCTCGGGGCCGCGGACGGTGCCGCGGGTGGCCCCTACTTTATTCACGTCGCGAACTTTGTAGCAACAGCCATGACCGTCCAGGGCGTCTCAGGGTGTCGGACTGTGCGGATTGGGGGGAGTTTGCCCGGCGCAGATGCGCCGAGTGAGCCCCTTGACTTACTTACTTAAACTGATTAAGAATGTCCGCCATGGGTCGACGACGACCTTGCGCCCTTCCGGGCCTGGCTCCTCCGGCACGTCGACGTGCCGGAAGCAGAGAGGATCACAGATGTTCCCTCCATCACGACGCACGCGGGTCGTCGCGGCCACCGCGATCGCCTCGCTCATCGGCCTGACCGCAGCCTGCTCCTCGGGCGACAGCGACGACGCCCAGGCGGACCCGACCGCGATCGCCGGCGACCTCACCGTGCTGACCAACCGGACCGACCTGGTCGAGGACGGAACCTTCGAGGAGTACGCCGCCGCCTTCAACGCCGCCTACCCCGACGTCACCGTCGAGTTCGAGGGCATCACGGACTACGAGGGTGAGGTGCGCACCCGGATGAACACCGACCAGTACGGCGACGTGCTGCTCATCCCCAACACCGTCACCCCGGCCCAGCTGCCGGACTTCTTCGAGCCGCTCGGTCAGCTCACCGAGCTTGAGGAGACCTACCGCTTCCTCACCGAGAAGGCCTACGAGGGCGTCTCCTACGGCATCCCGATCGTCGCCAACACCCAGGGCATCGTCTACAACAAGACGGTCTGGGAAGACGCCGGCGTCACCGAGATCCCCACCACCTCCGAGGAGTTCCTCGACGCGCTGACCGCCATCAAGGCCACCGGTGTCATCCCGCTCTACACGAACTACAAGGACGGCTGGCCGGTCACCCAGTGGGAGAGCCACCGCGGCTCCATCTCCGCCGACCCCGACTACCAGAACACCATGGCGGTCAGCGACGCCCCGTGGGCGCAGGGGTCGGACCACTTCGTCATCGACTCCCTGCTGTGGGACGCGGTGAACCAAGGCCTCACCGAGGATGACCCCACCACCACGGACTGGGAGACCTCGAAGTCTCTGCTCGCGAGCGGCAGCATCTCGGCGATGCCCCTCGGCTCGTGGGCGATCTCCCAGATGCAGCAGGCTGTGACGGACCTCGGGGGAGACCCCGCGACCATCGGCTACCTGCCCTTCCCGCACCAGACGGACGGCACCTTCTACGCGACGGCGGGCGGTGACTACAACCAGGCCATCAACATCAACTCCACGAACAAGGCCGCAGCCCGCGCATGGATCGACTGGTTCAACACCGAGTCCGGCTACGCCGAGTCGCAGGGCGGGCTCTCCCCGCTCAAGGACGGTCCGGTGCCCTCGACCCTCGTGGACTTCGAGAGCCTCGGCGTCGAGTTCGTCGTGCAGAACCCGGGGGAGCCGGGCAAGGAGTCCCTGCTCAACGACATCGACAAGCAGGCGGAGATCGGCCTCTTCGCACCTGAGTACCGCCAGCGGCTCATCGACTCTGCTCGCGGCGCCACCGACGAGACGAAGGAACAGATCTTCGACGACCTCAACACCCGCTGGGCCGACGCCCGAGCGGCGATCGGCTGACCGACGCGCGCCCTGCGCAGCCCGCAGCGGCTGCGCAGGGCCACCGTGCACGACCGCGACGCCGAGCGCCGCACACCGTTCGCAGGCGTGGTTCACCCCGTGGGAGAGTTCGAATGACTGACACATCCAAGAGCGCGCGGCCGGAGCCGGCCGCGCCCCCGGCGCCCCCGGCGCCCGCGGCCGCACCAGTGGTTGCCGCACCGAGTGCAGGGCCGAGCGCCCGTGCACGACGCCGCCGCGGCACCTGGGGCTGGGCCGGCACCCCCTACTTGTTCCTCCTCGTCCCGATCCTGCTGCTGGTGCTCTTCACCTATATCCCGGTGGGGAACATGTTCTGGTACTCGCTGACGAGCTGGGACGGTCTGGACAAGACCAAGGACTTCGTCGGGATCGACAACTATGTCGAGGTCTTCACCCGTCCTGAGCTCTTCTCGGTCTTCGTCGTCAGCCTGTACTACCTCGCCGGGTCCTTCGTGCAGATGGCGCTCGCGCTCTACTTCGCGACGATCCTCAGCTTCAGCACCCGGTTCCGGAACCTGTTCAAAGGCATCCTGTTCTTCCCGTACCTCATCAACGGCGTGGCCATCGGCCTGATCTTCATGTACTTCTTCAAGGCCGGCGGAACCCTCGACACGATCTTGACCCTCATCCACGCCGACGGGCTCATCCAGCAGTGGACCGGCAACCCGGACGTGGTGAACTTCTCCCTCGCCGGCGCGTCGGTGTGGCGCTACATGGGCCTGAACTTCGTCCTGTTCCTCGGGGCGATCCAGTCCATCCCCGGTCAGGTCTACGAGGCCGCCGAGCTGGACGGCGCCAATCGATGGCACCAGTTCCGCTACATCATCGCCCCGAGCATCAAGCCCATCATCGGTCTGTCCTTCATCCTGGCGATCTCGGGCAGCCTCGCCGTCTTCGAGATCCCGTTCATCATGACCGGTGGTGCGAACGGCTCGACGACCTTCGTCATCAAGACGATGTCCTTGGCCTTCCAGTTCTCCAAGGTCGGGCTGGCCTCCGCGATGGCCGTGGTGCTGCTGGTCATCGTGCTGCTGCTGACCTGGGTCCAACGAAAGATCGTCCCTGACGAGAAGGTGAACCTCACATGAGCGTCCTAGCCACCAAGACTGCCACGGCCTCCAAGTACGTCACCCTCGTGGTGGCCTCCTTGGCGGCGCTGGTGCCGATCCTCGTCATCGTCGTGGCCTCCCTCAAGGGCCACGACGAGCTGCTCACCACGGGTCCCTTCGACGCCCCGGCGAACTGGTTGAATGTGGACAACTACGTCACCGCCTTCACCAAAGGCAAGATGGTCCAGGGCTTTGCCAACACCGCGATCCTCCTGCTGGTGTCGGTGACCGGGACCATCCTCATCGGCACGATGGCGGCCTACGCGATCGACCGTTTCACCTTCCGGCTCAAGAAGACGGTGGTCGCCGCCTTCCTGCTCGCCACCCTCGTCCCCGGGGTGACCACTCAGGTCGCCACCTTCCAGGTGATCAACACCCTCGGTCTCTACAACACCCGGGGCGCGGCGATCGCGCTGTTCCTGGGTACGGACATCGTCTCGATCTACATCTTCATCCAGTTCCTCGGCTCCATCCCGCGCGAGCTCGACGAGGCGGCCGTGCTCGACGGCGCGAACCACGTGACCATCTATCGCAGGATCATCCTGCCGCTGCTCAAGCCGGCCATCGCGACGGTGGTGATCATCAAGGGCATCGCGATCTACAACGAGTTCTACATCCCCTTCCTCTACATGAAGGACACGGACCTCGGAGTGATCTCGACCGCGCTCTACCGCTTCAAGGGGCCGTTCGGCGCGCAGTGGGAGGTGATCTCGGCGGGCGTGGTCATCGTCATCATCCCCACCCTCGTCATCTTCCTGCTGCTGCAGCGCTTCATCTACAACGGCTTCACCAGCGGTGCGACGAAGTGACGAGCGATAGGCTCGGCGCGACGGACGGCGAGCCATCTGGGTGCCACGTTCCGGCACCCCCTTGACTTAGTTAGTTTCCTTGCTTAAGAATCGAAGCGCGTCGACTCAGATCGATTCGACGCACCCGTACTCGGCCCACGGCAGGGGCCCTACCCAGGAGTGATCAAGGATGATCAGCGAGACGCTGCACACCGGCTGGACCCTTCGAGCGACGGGCGGACCCGTCCCGGCCGAGCTCGCCGACGCGCTGAGCGCAGGCGTCCCCGCCGAGGTACCCGGCACCGTCCACACCGACCTGCTCGCCGCAGGCCTCATCCCGGACCCGTACCTCGATCTCAACGAGACCGCGCTGGAGTGGATGCACCTGACCGACTGGCGCTACGAGACGACCTTCGAGGCCGCCGCGGCGCGCCCGGGGGAGCACCTGGATCTGGTCTTCGAAGGCCTGGACACGGTCGCGACCATCACCCTCAACGGCGCGGTCCTGGGGCGCACGGCCAACCAGCACCGCAGCTACCGCTTCGAGGCCGCAGCCCTCGTGCGCGAGGGCGAGAACCACCTCGCCGTCGACTTCCGGTCCGCGCTCGCCTACGCCCGCGAGGTCGCGGACGAGATCGTGCTGCGCCCCCGCGCCTATGACCACCCCTTCAACATGGTGCGCAAGATGGCCTGCAGCTTCGGCTGGGACTGGGGCCCCGACCTGCAGACCGCCGGCCTGTGGAAGCCCGTCCGCCTCGAGCGCTGGACGACGGCGCGGCTCGCCCAGGTGCGCCCGCTGGTCACCGTCGACGACTCCGGGACCGGGCACGTCGACGTCCATGTCGACGTCGACCGTTCCCACCTCACCGACGCCGCGGACCGCCACGGCGACCTCGTGGTGACCGCGGCCCTGGGGGCCGCGCACGGCGTCGGCGACCACGTCGCCACGCTCGCGGTGCCCCACGACGGGAGCACCGCCGTCGTGCACCTGGAGTTCCCCGGCGTGCCGTTGTGGTGGCCGGCCGGGTACGGCGAGCACCCCCTCTTCGACCTCACGGTGACCCTGGGCACGACGGACGGCGACGACTACGGCAGCTACGAGCGCCGGATCGGGTTCCGCACGGTCGAGCTGGACACCACCCCGGACGAGATCGGCACGCCGTTCACGCTCAAGGTCAACGGGCAGCCGATCTTCGTCAAGGGCGCCAACTGGATCCCGGACGACCACCTGCTCACCCGGATCACGCGCGACAAGCTCGCCCGCCGAGTCGACCAGGCCCTCGACGCGAACATGAACCTGCTGCGCATCTGGGGCGGCGGCATCTACGAGTCCGAGGACTTCTACGACGTCTGCGACGAGCGCGGGATCATGGTCTGGCAGGACTTCCTGCTGGCCTGCGCGGCCTATGCCGAGGAAGAGCCGATCTGGAGCGAGCTCGAGGCCGAGGCTCGCGAGAACGTCGCCCGGCTCACCCCGCACGCCTCGCTCGTGGTGTGGAACGGCGGCAACGAGAACCTCTGGGGATTCCTGGACTGGGGCTGGCAGAGCGAGCTCGAGGGACGTACCTGGGGCCACCGCTACTACACCGAGTTGTTCCCGGCGATCGTGGCCGAGCTCGACCCGACCCGTCCCTACTGCCCGGGCAGCCCGTACAGCCCCGGCTTCGCCGAGGAGATCGCGGTCGGCGCGCCGCCCGCGGTGCACCCCAACGACCCGGACCACGGCACCCACCACCAGTGGGAGGTGTGGAACCGGATCGACTACACCCACTACCGCGACGACGTCCCTCGCTTCAGCTCGGAGTTCGGCTTCCAGGGACCACCTGCCTGGACCACCCTCACCCGATCCATCCCCGCCGAGGCCCTGACCAAGGAGTCCCCGGAGTTCCTCCTCCACCAGAAGGCGGCCGACGGCAACCTCAAGCTCGACCGCGGCTTCGCCCCGCACCTGCCCGAGCCGGCCACCTTCCAGGACTGGCACTGGACCACCCAGCTCAACCAGGCGCACGCCGTCCAGCACGCCATCGAGCACTACCGCTCGTGGTGGCCGCGAACAGCCGGGTCCATCGTCTGGCAGCTCAACGACTGCTGGCCGGTGACCTCGTGGGCCGCGATCGACGGCGACGAGCGGCCCAAGCCGCTCTTCTACGCGCTGCGCCATGCCTACGCCGACCGGCTGCTCACCGTCCAGCCGCGCGGGGAGGACACCGCCCTCGTCGCCGTGAACGACCACGCCCAGACCTGGCAGGGCGACCTCGTGCTGCTGCGCATCGACGTCAGCGGCGCCGAGCTCGCCCGGGCCGAGGCGACGCTCTCCGTCGATCCCCGCTCGGCGCACACGCTGATCATCCCGGCCGAGATCCTCGCCGCCGACGACCCGGCACGCGAGATGCTCGTCGCCGAGATCGACGGGGTCCGCACCGTGCACCTGTTCGCCGAGTACAAGGACCTCGCGCTCGACGCGGACCCCGTGCAGGTCACGGTCCGACGGACCGGCGACGGCGTCGCCTTCGACGTGGTCGCCACCTCCGCCGCGATCGATCTCGCCGTGCTGGCCGACCTGGTCGCCCCGGACGGGGTGGTCGACGACATGCTCGTCACGGTCCTGCCGGGGGAGTCGCACACCTTCACGGTCACCACCGCCCAGGAGATCTCTGACCAGCGGCTCGTCGAGCTCGGCGACCCGGCCGTGCTGGCGACGATCCTGCGCTCGGTCAACAGCTGCCTGCGGCCATGACCACAGCGCAGGACCGTCGCGCCCGCCCCGGCGCGATCGGCATGGTGCGCACCTCCTCACGGCGGGTGGTGAGCGTCGAACCGTTCTTCATGGAGTTCATCGCCGGAGCCGAGGAGGTGCTCAGCGAGGACGGGCTCTCCGTCCTGCTCGCCGTCGTGGCCGACGAGGAGGCCGAGCACGCGATGTACGCGCGCTGGGCCGCCTCGGGCATCGTCGACGCGGTGCTCGTGATGAACGTCCTCGTCGACGACCCGCGTCCGGAGCTGCTCGACCGTCTGGGCCTGCCGGCGGTGGCAGTCGGCAACTGGGCCGGGCCGCCCCCGCTGCCCTCGGTCCGGGCCGACGACGCCTCGGCCATGGAGGTCGTCGCGGACTACCTGCTGCGCCTGGGGCACCGGTCGATCGCCCACGTCACCGGGCCGCCCGGCTACCTGCACACGCGCGACCGGGTGACCACCCTGGCCCGGGTGTGCGCGCGCCATGCGATCACGCCGATGACCATCGAGGGCGACTACTCCGACCTGGTCAGCGCCCAGATCACCCGCACGCTGCTGACCGGGCCGGACCGGCCGACCGTCATCGTCTACGACAACGACGTGATGGCGGTGGCCGGACTGCACGTGGCACGCGAGCTGGGCGTGGCAGTGCCGCAGGAGCTGTCCCTCGTGGGCTGGGACGACTCCGCGCTGTGCCAGCTGACGCTCCCGCCGCTGACGACGATGAGCCTGGACGTGCACCTGCTCGGCCGGCTCGCGGGCTCGGCCGTGCTCGCCACCCTCGCCGGGTCGCCTCCCCAGGACCACCCGGTCGTGCCAGCGGTGCTGAGCGTGCGCGGGTCCACCGCAGCGCCCCCGGTCCCGCCTTCCCCGCAGGGGTAGGGCGGCGGTCTCTCGCCCTCCCCTCTCCTCCCGTCCTCTCTCCCCTCATCCTGACCCCGGTCCCTGGCCTCGGCCGGGGACGCACTCGCAAGGAGCAGCTGTGCCCGAATCTGCAGGACCGTCCGTCGCCACCACCGGCGCTCGCCAGTTCCCCGCCGACTTCGTCTGGGGGTCGGCCACCGCCGCCTACCAGATCGAGGGCGCGGTCGAGGAGGGAGGGCGTGGCGTGTCGATCTGGGACACGTTCTCTCGCACCCCGGGAAAGACCCTCAACGGAGACACCGGCGACGTGGCGGACGACCACTACCACCGGTGGGCCGAGGACGTGCAGCACATCGCCGACCTCGGCCTCGGTGCCTACCGCTTCTCGATCTCGTGGCCCCGGGTGCAGCCCGGCGGCTCGGGGGAGTTCAACGCCGAGGGCATCGCCTTCTACTCCATGCTGGTGGACGCGCTCCTCGCCGCGGGAGTCAAGCCTGTGGTGACCCTCTACCACTGGGACCTGCCCCAGGAGCTCCAGGACGAGGGTGGCTGGACCAACCGTGCGACGGCCTACGCCTTCGCCGACTATGCCCGTCGGATGGCCGTCGAGCTCGGTGACCGGATCGACGTGTGGACCACGATCAACGAGCCGTGGTGCGCGGCGTACCTCGGCTATGCCAACGGAGAGCACGCACCCGGCCACACCGACCCGGTGGAGGCGCTCACCGCCGCTCACCACCTCAACCTCGGGCACGGGCTGGCAGCACGGGCCATCCGGGAGGTGCTCGGCGAGGACGCCAAGGTCTCCATCACGCTCAACCTGCACGTCAACCGGCCCGCTGACCCCACCTCGGCGCTCGACCTGGAGGCCGTGCGCCGCGCGGACGCCGTCGGCAACCGGATCTTCCTGCAGCCGCTCCTGGAGGGGGTCTATCCCTCCGACCTGCTGGCTGACCTCGCGCACGTGACGGACTGGTCGTTCATCCAGCCCGGTGACGCCGAGCTGTGCCAGGTGCAGATGGACGTCCTGGGCATCAACTACTACTCCACCGGGATGGTGCGCTTCGTCGAGGGCGCTGGCCGCGTCCCGGAGGGCCAGACGCCGGCGTCGGTCCTGGTCGGCGTGCTCGACGTCGAGGGAGTCCCGGTCCCGGGGCCCTACACGGCGATGGGGTGGAACATCGACCCCTCCGGGATGACGGAGCTGCTGCTCTCGTTGCACGCCAGGTACCCCGGTCAGCCGCTCATGGTCACCGAGAACGGCGCGGCCTTCGGCGACGAGGTGTCCGCGGACGGCCGGGTGCACGACGAGCGACGGGTCTCCTACCTCCACGACCACATCGACGCCGTGGGCGCGGCGATCGACGCCGGCGCGGACGTGCGGGGCTACTTCGCCTGGTCGCTGCTGGACAACTTCGAGTGGTCCTTCGGCTACGACAGGCGCTTCGGCATCATCCGAGTCGACTACGACACCCAGGTGCGCACGTGGAAGGACTCCGCGTACTGGTACCGCACGCTGGCCACGAGCGGGGTGCTGCCTGCATCGGAGGACATCCGGTACTGAGCACATGCACAGCTCGCCGTCGGTCTCGACCTGTGGGCAGCGCGGAGGCTTGTGACGATCTTCACCCGGCCCGGGCTGGCCGGGTGGGCACCACCTGACAGGGGTCGTCCACCACCCGTGGACGATGGTCGTCCACAGGGGGTGGACGACCCCGCTCTGCATGCTCGGACCGGCGCGGAGCGCGGCGCGAGGCACCCAACTCCACGGAATGTCAGGGGTCCCGAGGAGACTGGATGCAGACCCCGCAGCGGGGCTCGTCAGGAAAGGTCGCAGACGCCATGACGGTCGCTGGAGTTGTCCACAGAGCAGTCCACACCCTCCGAGGCGTCACTGTGTCTTGCCCGACACGTCCTACAAGTTCTAGGGGTAGCGTCCCGGTCGAACCCCTAGGTATAGTGGTTACATGCTTAGCGCCCCGCAGTCATCGACAGCACAGGGCGCGAACATCACCCCCGTAGTTTCAGTCGTGTAGTTCAAGGTCACCCGCCGCTCCGGTCGACGGCGACCGGTCGGCGAAGCATCTGTGACAGTGCTCGCAACGCACGTGATCGACCCATCAGCATGAGAACCCCGGGCTGAAGAAGCCCCATACCGAGGAGACCCCAGGATGAGCATCACGGTCTACAGCAAGCCGGCATGTGTCCAGTGCGACGCGACCTACCGAGCTCTCGACAAGCGCGGCATCGAGTACACGATCGTGGACATCAGCCAGGACGCTGAGGCGCTGGAGATGGTGCGTGGCCTCGGCTACCTCCAGGCTCCGGTCGTCGTGGCCGGTAACGAGCACTGGTCCGGCTTTCGCCCCGACCAGATCAGCGCCCTGGCGGAGAAGGTCGCCTCGGTCGCCTGAGGCCGGGTGGAAGCTTGTGAGGTGAGGTGACATGGCGAATCTCGTCTACTTCTCATCCACGTCCGAGAACACCCACCGGTTCGTCCGCAAGCTCGGGATCGATGCTCATCGCATCCCCTTGCGGCCCACTGACGGATTCCTGCGGGTCGACGAGCCGTACGTCCTCATGGTCCCCACCTACGGCGGGGGCAACGAGGGCGGGGCCGTCCCCCGTCAGGTCGTGAAATTTCTTAACGACGAGCACAACCGCTCGCTCATCCGCGGTGTCATTGCTGCTGGCAACACGAACTTCGGTTCGGCGTACTGCATAGCCGGTGGCATCGTCTCTGCCAAGTGTGACGTCCCGTACCTGTACGGGTTCGAGCTCCTTGGAACTGCTGAGGACGTGCAACGCGTCCGCGAAGGATTGGATCAGTTTTGGCAACGACAGTCACGGATTCCGGCGTAGAGACCGAGTTCGACTACCACTCGCTCAACGCGATGCTCAACCTCTACGGGCCCGACGGTGAGATCCAGTTCGACAAGGATCGTCAGGCGGCGCGGCAGTACTTCCTGCAGCACGTCAACCAGAACACGGTGTTCTTCCACAGCCTCGCCGAGAAGCTCGAGTACCTCGTGGAGAACAAGTACTACGAGCCTGAGATCCTCGCCAAGTACGACGCAGACTTCGTCAAGCGTCTCTTCGACTTCGCGTACTCCAAGAAGTTCCGCTTCGAGACCTTCCTCGGCGCCTTCAAGTACTACACCTCGTACACGCTCAAGACCTTCGACGGCAAGCGGTACCTCGAGCGCTTCGAGGACCGTGTCTCGATGGTGGCCCTGACCCTGGCCGACGGCAACGAGCAGACCGCCCTCGACATCGTCGAGGAGATCATCTCCGGTCGCTTCCAGCCGGCCACCCCGACCTTCCTCAACGCGGGCAAGGCCCAGCGCGGGGAGTCGGTGTCCTGCTTCCTGCTGCGCATCGAAGACAACATGGAGTCGATCTCGCGCGGCATCAACTCCTCCCTCCAGCTGTCCAAGCGTGGTGGTGGCGTCGCTCTGCTGCTGAGCAACATCCGCGAGCACGGTGCGCCCATCAAGCACATCGAGAACCAGTCCTCCGGCATCATCCCCGTGATGAAGCTCCTCGAAGACTCCTTCTCCTACGCGAACCAGCTCGGCGCGCGTCAGGGTGCGGGTGCGGTGTACCTGCACGCCCACCACCCGGACATCATGCGGTTCCTGGACACCAAGCGTGAGAACGCCGACGAGAAGATCCGCATCAAGACCCTCTCCCTCGGCGTGGTCATCCCGGACATCACCTTCGAGCTGGCCCAGAAGAACGAGGACATGTACCTCTTCTCCCCGTACGACGTCGAGCGGGTCTACGGCGTGCCCTTCGCCGACGTGTCCGTCACGGAGAAGTACCGCGAGATGGTCGACGACGGCCGGATCCGCAAGACGAAGATCAAGGCGCGCGAGTTCTTCCAGACCCTCGCCGAGCTCCAGTTCGAGTCCGGCTACCCCTACGTCATGTTCGAGGACACGGTCAACGCCGCGAACCCGATCAAGGGCCGCATCACGCACTCCAACCTGTGCTCGGAGATCCTCCAGGTCTCCACGCCCTCGACGTACAACACGGACCTGTCCTACGACCACGTCGGCCGCGACATCTCCTGCAACCTCGGCTCGCTCAACATCGCCAAGGCCATGGACTCCCCGGACTTCGCCAAGACGATCGACACCGCCATCCGTGCGCTGACGGCCGTCTCGGACCAGACCAGCATCGAGTCGGTCCCGTCCATCAAGCGTGCCAACGAGGGCGGTCACGCCATCGGCCTGGGTCAGATGAACCTGCACGGCTACCTCGCTCGGGAGCGGGTCTTCTACGGTTCCGAAGAAGGCATCGACTTCACGAACATCTACTTCTACACGGTGGCCTTCCATGCGATCGCGGCGTCCAACCGCCTCGCGATCGAGCGCGGGCGCGCCTTCGACGGCTTCGAGGACTCCAAGTACGCCACGGGCGAGTACTTCGACAAGTACACCGAGCAGGAGTGGGTGCCGGCCACCGCCAAGGTCGCCGGGCTCTTCGAGACCGCGGGCGTGCACATCCCCACGCAGGACGACTGGCGCGAGCTCAAGGCGTCGGTCATGGAGCACGGCATCTACAACCAGAACCTCCAGGCTGTGCCGCCCACCGGGTCGATCAGCTACATCAACAACTCGACCGCGTCGATCCACCCGATCGCCTCGAAGATCGAGATCCGCAAGGAAGGCAAGCTCGGGCGCGTGTACTACCCGGCTCCCTACCTGACCAACGACAACCTGGAGTACTACCAGGACGCGTACGAGATCGGCTACGAGAAGATCATCGACACGTACGCCGCGGCGACGCAGCACGTGGATCAGGGCCTGTCCCTGACGCTGTTCTTCAAGGACACCGCGACCACGCGTGACGTCAACCGCGCGCAGATCTACGCGTGGCGCAAGGGCATCAAGACGCTCTACTACATCCGTCTGCGCCAGCTCGCCCTGGAGGGCACCGAGGTCGAGGGCTGCGTGTCCTGCATGCTGTAGTTCTTTGCTGTCGCTCGGACCGCACCTTCCGCGATCCGGGTCTGTGATCGCCGGGCCGCTGCGCGGCCTGCCAGGCCCGCCACGATCACAGACCCGGATCGCTCCAGGTGCTCGGTGCCCGTCGCCCCTTCGAGGGTGGCCGGGTGAGCAGGTCGGCTCCGGTAGACGGGGTGTTGTGCACTTTATGTATGTCAGGATCCCCGCCTTCGGGTGGGAGAGGGAGTAGAGATGTCCACCGGAAAGCTCAAGCTGGTCAGCCGAGTTCAGGCGATCAACTGGAACCGCATCGAGGACGACAAGGACCTTGAGGTCTGGGACCGCCTGGTGGGGAACTTCTGGTTGCCCGAGAAGGTCCCGGTGTCCAACGACATCCAGTCCTGGGCGACCCTCACGCCGGCCGAGAAGGAGCTGACCACCCGCGTCTTCACCGGTCTGACGCTCCTCGACACGATCCAGGGCACGGTGGGCGCTGTCAGCCTCATCCCCGACGCCGTCACCCCGCACGAGGAAGCCGTCTACACGAACATCGCGTTCATGGAGTCGGTGCACGCCAAGAGCTACTCCTCGATCTTCTCCACCCTCATCTCCACCCAGGAGATCGACGAGGCCTTCCGCTGGTCGGAGGAGAACCCGAACCTGCAGCGCAAGGCTGAGATCGTCCTGAAGTACTACCACGGCGACTCCCCGCTCAAGCGCAAGGTCGCCTCGACCCTGCTGGAGTCCTTCCTCTTCTACTCCGGCTTCTACCTGCCCATGTACTGGTCCAGCCGGGCCAAGCTGACCAACACCGCTGACCTCATCCGCCTCATCATCCGCGACGAGGCTGTGCACGGGTACTACATCGGCTACAAGTTCCAGAAGGGTCTGGAGAAGCTCACCCAGGCCGAGCGCGACGAGATGAAGGCCTACACCTTCGAGCTGCTCTTCGAGCTCTACGAGAACGAGGTCCAGTACACCGCAGACCTCTACGACGGCGTCGGCCTGACCGAGGACGTCAAGAAGTTCCTGCGCTACAACGCCAACAAGGCGCTCATGAACCTCGGCTACGAGGCGCTCTTCCCCAAGGACGAGACGGACGTCAACCCGGCGATCCTCTCGGCCCTGAGCCCCAATGCTGACGAGAACCACGACTTCTTCTCCGGCTCCGGTTCCTCCTACGTCATCGGCAAGGCTGTGAACACCGAAGACGAGGACTGGGACTTCTAGCTCGTCGACCTCGGTGAGTCTGCGGCCCCCGGCATCCATGCCGGGGGCCGCTTCGTCGTGGCCCCCAGCTGCAGCCCCAGCAAGCCCCCAGCAGCCCCCGACGGCGACGGATCCCGCCTCTCAGAGGCCGACGGCCGTGTCCTGCTGTTCTCTCACAAGCCCGCCTGACCTTGATGGTCAGGCGGGCTTTGTCGTACCACCGGCACGGGGGGGGGCGTCGGCTGGGCGCAGGGTCGTGTCCAGCCGACGGTCCCGGGCCGCGCCGACCTCCTCCCGCCTGGCTCGGTCACCAGCGTCTCGGCTTGTAGGAATACCCATGGGGGGTATACGGTGGCGATACGCATACCCGGTAGGGGTATCCATGGAAGGGGAAGTCGATGACTGCCAGCGAGTACCAGGTGACGGGCATGACCTGCGGACACTGCGAGCTGTCCATCCGCGAGGAGGTCAGCGAGATCGCTGGCGTCGAAGACGTTCAGGTCAGCGCCGCGACGGGCACGCTCGTCGTGACCGCCGCAGGCGAGATCGACGACGCGACGGTGCTTGCCGCAGTCGCCGAGGCCGGTTACTCGGCGGTGAGCGTCAGATGAACGCCGGAGCGCGGCTCGCGACCTTCGGGGCGGGGCTGGTGGTGGCCTTCGGTGGTGCTCTTGCAGCATCTGGCGCCGTCGTCCCCGACAGCTACGTAGCGCAGTGGTCGGAAGGAAACGACGTGAACACGCACGACGAGAACGGCAACGCGGCTGATCAGCAGCCGACTGCACCCACCTTCAGCGGTCTCTCGATCGATGCCGACGGCTTTGTGCTCTCGCCGGTCGAGGCTCCCGGGACCACTGGGGCCGCAGGCGACCTGAGCTTCCAGATCCAGACCGCGTCAGGCGAAGCCGTGAGGGAGTTCACCGAGGCCCACGACACGGACCTTCACCTCATCGTGGTGCGCACGGACGGCGCCGAGTACCGGCACGTCCACCCAGAGCTCGATGCGAGCAGCGGCACCTGGTCGGTGCCGTGGACGTGGGACGCGGCCGGCACCTACAGGGTGTACGCCACCTTCACACCCGGGGCCGCGGACGCGCACGACGCGGCGAGCATCACCGTGACGCGCTCGGTCGATGTCCCGGGGGATCTCACCCTTGCCGCACGGGAGGTGCAGCGTGCCACCGAGGTCGACGGCTTCACCGTCTCCCTCGACGGAGACCTGACAGCTGGGGAACCGAGCCGTCTCACGGTCACGGTCCAGCGTGGCGGACAGCCAGTGACCTCGCTCGAGCCGTACCTGGGGGCGTTCGGGCACCTGGTCGCGCTGCGTGAGGGGGACCTCGCCTACCTGCACGTGCATGCGGAGGGAGACGAACCTCAAGCCGGCGACCTGGCAGGGCCAGAGGTCGGGTTCATGGCTGAGGCGCCGACCGCGGGCCGGTACCTCATGTACCTGGACTTCCAGGTCGACGGTGAGGTTCACACTGCCGAGCTCGTGATCGATGCCGGGCACAGCGACGGCAAACCGTCGAATGACGAGGGTGGGCACTGACCCCCGGGTCAGGCCGTCGCACTCAGACTCTGAGAGAGAAGGAAGAAGCATGAGCACATCAGCACCCCTCACCGGTGGGCTGGGCATCGAGCTGGAGATCGGCGGGATGACCTGCGCCTCCTGTGCGAACCGGATCGAGAAGAAGCTGAACAAGCTCGACGGCGTCTCGGCGACGGTCAACTACGCCACCGAGAAAGCACGAGTCACCGTGCCCGCAGGATATGACCCCGCAGTGCTGGTGGCTGAGGTCGAGAAGACGGGCTACACAGCCGCGCTACCCCGACCGAAGAACGCCACGGGTGCGCAGGGCGGCTCGAGCGAGGCAGACGAGCTCGATCCCGAGCTCACCTCGCTGCGGTACCGGCTGATCGGGGCGATCGTCCTGACGGTTCCCGTGATCGCGATGGCCATGATCCCCGCGCTGCAGTTCACCTACTGGCAGTGGGCGTCCCTCGCCCTTGCCGCGCCGGTGATCGCGTGGGGGGCGTGGCCGTTCCACAAAGCCGCATGGACGAATCTCAAGCACGGCACCGCGACGATGGACACGCTCATCTCGCTCGGCACCTCGGTCGCGCTCCTGTGGTCGCTCTACGCGCTGTTCTTCGAAACCGCTGGGATGCCAGGCATGACGCACCCCTTCGAGCTCACCATCGCCCCGTCCGACGGCGCCGCGAACATCTACCTCGAGGTCGGTGCGGGCGTGACGATGTTCATCCTCGCCGGCCGCTACTTCGAGAAGCGCTCCAAGCGTCAGGCGGGAGCCGCGCTCCGTGCGCTGCTCGAGCTCGGTGCGAAGGAAGTCTCCGTGCTGCGTGATGGTGCAGAGGTCAAGATCCCGAGCGAGGAGCTCCTCGTCGGCGACGAGTTCGTCGTGCGCCCCGGCGAGAAGATCGCCACCGACGGCATCGTCACCTCCGGCTCCTCTGCCGTGGATGCGTCCATGCTCACCGGCGAGTCTGTGCCCGTCGAGGTCGGTGTCGGCGATGCCGTCACCGGTGCGACCGTCAACGCCGGTGGACGCCTGGTCGTCCGCGCCACCCGCGTCGGCTCCGACACGCAGCTCGCACAGATGGCCAAGCTGGTGGAGGACGCGCAGACAGGCAAGGCCGAGGTGCAGCGGCTCGCCGACCGCATCTCCGGCGTGTTCGTGCCGATCGTGATCGTCGTCGCCGTCGTCACCCTCGGTGCGTGGCTCGGTGCGGGCTTCCCCGTGGCCGCCGCATTCACGGCGGCCGTCGCGGTGCTCGTGATCGCCTGCCCGTGCGCCCTGGGTCTGGCGACCCCGACCGCGCTGCTGGTCGGCACCGGACGTGGCGCGCAGATGGGAATCCTCATCAAGGGTCCCGAGGTGCTGGAGTCGACCCGCAAGGTCGATACCGTGGTCCTGGACAAGACCGGGACCGTCACCACAGGCAAGATGACCCTCGTCGACGTCGTGACCGAGCCCGGCGTCGACCGCGCGCGGCTCTTGCGTCTGGCAGGCGCGCTCGAGGATGCCTCTGAGCACCCGATCGCGCAGGCGATCGCCAAGGGCGCCACGCAGGAGGTCGGTCAGCTGCCGACGCCCGAGGACTTCGCGAACGTCGAGGGCAAGGGCGTGCAAGGGATCGTCGAGGGCACCTCGGTCGTGGTCGGGCGTGAGTCGTTGCTGGCCGACTGGTCGCAGAAGCTCTCCCGTGAGGTCGCCGCCGCGAAGGCGAGCGCTGAGAACGAAGGCAAGACCGTCGTCGCGATCGGGTGGGACGGTCAGGCGCGCGGCATCCTCGTCGTCGCCGACACCGTCAAGCCGACGAGCGCCGAGGCGATCGCCCAGCTCAAGGCGATCGGCCTCACTCCGGTGCTGCTCACCGGTGACAACGAGGCGGTCGCCCGCCGGATCGCCGCCGAGGTGGGTATCGACCAGGTCATCGCGGAGGTCCTGCCCAAGGACAAGGTGGATGTCGTCGCTCGTCTCCAGAAGGAGGGCAAGGTCGTCGCGATGGTCGGCGACGGCGTGAACGACGCCCCGGCGCTGGCGCAGGCCGACCTCGGGCTTGCGATGGGAACCGGCACCGACGTCGCGATCGAAGCGTCTGACATCACGCTCGTGCGCGGCGACCTGCGCTCGGCAGTCGACGCGATCCGGCTGTCACGCAAGACGCTCGCCACGATCAAGACCAACCTGTTCTGGGCATTCGCCTACAACGTCGCCGCGATCCCGGTCGCAGCGCTCGGCATGCTCAACCCCATGCTCGCAGGCGCGGCGATGGCGTTCTCCAGCGTCTTCGTCGTCGGCAACAGCCTCCGCCTGCGCGGGTTCAAGAGCGTCGCCGCCCTGTGACGCCACGACCCACTCCACCAGTGACAACGACGAAAGGTTCTCACCGATCATGACAGACGAGACCCCGGCAGCTTCGAGCTGCTGCAGCACCCCCGCACCGAACTCTGCTGCTGACGGCGACGGCCGCGCCAACCTGCTCGGCGGAGGGACCGACGACATGACGACGTGCCCGGTCATGGTCGGGAGCCCGGTCAGCAAGACAGCTGCTGAGGCGGCCGGTCTCTTCCGCGACTACGACGGCCAGCGTTACTACTTCTGCTGCGCCGGTTGTGGCCCCGCCTTCGACTCAGACCCGGCCACCTACGCCGCCACCGTGGCGTAGATCATCAGCTCGTGGGGTGTCGCGGCCGCCCGGCCGCGACACCCCACCCCTCAGAGCGCCGCCCGCGTTGCAGCCGCCCAGCTCAGGAGACCCCCATGACCAGCCCGCCCCAGATCCTCATCCTCGGCGCAGGAGCGGCCGGCACCGCTGCCGCGCGCGTCCTTGCCCCCCGGGACGATGTCCGAGTCACCCTCCTCGGCCCCACCGGCGAGACGCCCTACAGCCGGATGCTCATCAAGGGGATCGCCTTCGGACCCGCATCCCCGGAGGCCATCAAGCTCCCGCTGCCCGACGTCCCCATCAGCTCCGACTCCGTCGTCGCAGTCGCCACCACCGCACGCGAGGTGGAGCTGGCATCGGGCACACGACTGAGCTACGACGCGCTCGTCGTCGCCACAGGGAGCCGAGCCCGCGCGCTGCCCGTCGACGTCGTCGGTGGCCTGACCGCGGCGACGGCCGGCCGTGTGAGCGCTCTGCACACCCTCGACGACGCACGACGCATCCGCGAGCTGCTGACCGGCCAAGGGCGACGCGCCCGCGTCGCGATCTACGGCGGAGGGATCATCGCGGCTGAGGCTGCCTCGATCCTGCGCGACGAGGGGCACAGCGTCGTGCTGATCTCTCGGAGCGCCATCCCCGGCATCGGTGCCTTCGGGGTTCACGTCGCCGAGCGCATGGCCGCTGAGCACAGCTCACGAGGCACCATCCACGTCGGCCGAACCGTGCAGCGCGTGGACGTGACCGACGCCGGGGTCGTGACCACGCTCGACACCGCCAGCCAGGTCGTCGCGGACCTCCTCCTGGTCGCGCTTGGCACGACGCCGGCGGCTCCGGCGCCCTGGATCGACGGCCTCGATGTCGACGACCGCCTCCGTGCGGACGCGCCAGACGTCTACGCAGCCGGCGGCGTCGCCACACACCACGACGCCCTCGGCACCTGGCGCATCGACCACTGGCAGGACGCCTCCGCGCAGGGTGCGCACGCGGCCGAGGTTGCGCTCCACGACCTCGGCCTGGGCGGCGATCCCGGCCCCTACCGTCCGCGCAGCCCCTTCATGGCGATGGTCTACGGACGCACGATCGCGGGAGTCGGACTCACGGGGGACGGCGGCCGTCTGGTGGCCGGCGACGAGTTCGTCGTGCACCACGAGCGGCAGGGGACAGTCGTCGGTGTCACGGGCATCGACGCCGTCGGCACGGTCTACCGGTGGGGGCAGCGGCTCCACACGGTCGAGGACGCCACCGACGAGATCACCCGCCTCGTCCACCGGCACGAATCAGCGACAACACAGGAGGCATCATGCCCCGTTTCCCCGCACTGACTCCCGCCTCCGCCACGGGGGCCTCGCGCGAGCTGCTGGGCGAGCTCGTCGCTCGCCACGGCTCCGTGGGTGACATGGTCTCGACGATGGCTCATTCGCCAGCAGTGCTCGGAGGCTATCTGCAGCTGAGCAAGGCCATGCGTCGCGCTCGGCTCGACCGCACGATCAGCGAGCTGATCTCGATCGCGGTGCAGTCCCAGCAGGGATGCGGCATGTGCCTGGGTTCTCATGTCAGCGCCGCGCGGTCCCTCGGCCAGACGGACGAGGCGATCTCCCTCGCCCAGGAGGGAAGGTCTGACATCCCGTCGATCGCAGCCATGATCCAGCTGGGTCTGCAGGTCTACCGCGCACCGACGTCGATCACGGACGACGACATAGCGCGGCTGCGTGCCTACGGCTACAGCGACCGGGAGATCGTCGACGTCGTCGGCATCGTGTCCCTCAACATCCTCACCGGCGCCTTCAACCTGGTCGCCGGTCTCACCCCAGGCGACTGATCTCGCTCTGGTGCCTTGGCCGAGTGGTGAGGCAGCGGCCTGCAAAGCCGTCGACACGGGTTCGAATCCCGTAGGCACCTCCATGTGGCTCCAGCCCTGCTACTCCCGCGCTGCGGGCAGGGCGCCCTCGACAGGCGGCTGGGCCGACCACGGGAAGGTGATCCAGCGGTCGGTGTTCTTCCAGGAGTAGTCGGGGCGGATGATCGAGGAGGGCTTGGTGTACAGGACCGCCGAGCGGGCCTGGACGCCCTTGTCCGCGAGCATGGACATGACCAGGGCGAGGGTCCGGCCGGAGTCAGCGACGTCGTCGACGACGAGCACCCGGGCGCCCGGGAGCTCAGAGGTGTCCATGAGCGGGGGGAGGACCCGCGGGTCCGCGAGGGTCTGACCGATGTCGGTGTAGAACTCGACGTTGAGCGTGCCGATGCCCTTGGTGCCCAGGGCATAGGCCACCGCGCCACCGGGCAGCAGACCGCCGCGCGCCACAGCGACCACGACCTCGGGCAGGAACCCGCTCGCCACGACCTGCTCGGCGAGCTGGCGGGAGGCGAGACCGAAGGTCTCCCAGCTGAGGACTTCACGGTCAGGTGCGGGGGACTGGTCGATGCTCACTGGATCACCCTACGCCGCCTCCGAGGGCCGTCGACCGAGACCTCGGTCCCGGGTACGGCGCAGGCCCACCCACCGTGGACGGTGGGTGGGCCTGCGCGCAGACGATCTGGTGGGAACTGACTAGGACGCGGCGACGATCTCCACGACGAAGATCAGCGTGGACCCGCCCGGGATGCTCCCGCCACCGGCAGCGCCGTAGCCGAGGTCCGGCGGGATGACCAGCAGCACCGTGCTGCCGACCTGCTGGCCGACCAGACCCTGATCCCAGCCGGCGATGACCTTCCCCGCGCCGATCGGGGCGACGTCGAAGGTGGTGCCGCGGTCCCAGGAGGAGTCGAACTTCGCGCCCGTCGACTGCAGCCAGCCGGTGTAGTTCACCGTGACCGTCTGCCCGGACTCGACCACCGCACCGTCACCCTCGCTGAGGACGTCGATGATGAGGTCCTCGGGGCCGGCAAAGCCGGGAGCGATCTCGATCGAGGGGATGCCGGCCTCGTCGAAGGTCACAGTCGGCATCCCTTCCTCGGAGGTCAGTGCGGGGGGTGTCTCGACGATCTCGAGGGCCGACAGTGCCGTCACGCTCGTGCCGTCCTGCTGCTGGAAGGGGCCGGCGTACAGGGACTGGGTGCCGACCTTCTTGCCGCTCAGGGCCGTGACCAGCGGGTGGTCCGCAGGCGCACCGCTCAGGTCGAGCATCTCCGGGACGTCCCACGACCCGACGGACTGGGCGAACTCCTCGCCCGTGCTGCCGTCGTAGGTCACCGAGCGGACCCACACCGTGCCGTCGTCCGCGGCCTCGGCCCCGGTGCCCTCGGTGACCACGCGCGACACGTCAGAGCTGACCGTCAAGGGTGCGGTGAAGGAGAGCACGGGCTGGCTGCCTGCCTCGCCCGACCACGTGACCGACTCCAGGAGCGCCACGTCCGCGGCGCTCGGCGTGGCAGCGGAGGTACCTGACGCGCTGGGCGCGTCCTCGGACGCGTCAGCACCGCAGGCGGACAGCAGGAGCGCAGCTCCGAGGGCGAGCGCGGTCATGCCGCGGGCAGTTCGGTTCATCAAGGCCGGTCAGTCCTTCAGTAGGTCCGTCGAGGGGGCGAGCGCAGCGTCAGAGACTGCCGGTCAGGTGACGCGCAGGATGTCGACGACGAAGACGAGGTCCTCGTCCGCGAGCTCGCTGGCGGTGCCCCCGTAGGCGAGAGCCTTCGGGATGACCAGGAGGACCTGGCTGCCGACCGTCTGGCCGACAAGTCCCTGGTCCCATCCGGCGATGACCGCGCCGGACCCGATCACGGTGGTGAACGGTGCGCTCTCCCAGGAGGACTCGAACTGAGACCCGTCGGAGAGCTTCCACCCGGCGTACTGCACCTGGATGGCCTGTCCGGCCTCCACGACCGGACCGTCACCCTTGATGAGGGTCTGGACGACCAGCTCGCTGGGGGCGGTGTAGCCCTCGGGGATGTCCAGGCTCGGCACACCCGAGTCGTCGAGGGTGACGGTCGGCAGGCCCTCGGCCGGGGTCACGGCCTCGCCCTGGGCGCGGGTGGGTGCCTCCCGGGTGGACAGCAGGTCCACCGCGAAGACGATCGTGTCGCTGGCGCCGTCCGCGGTGGTCTGCGGCTGGGCGTAGAGGATGCGCGTGCCGACCTTCTGGCCGACGACCGCCTCTTCGAGGGCGGGCGGCAGGTCGGCGCCGCTGAGCTGGGCCTCGAAGGGCTCGCTCTCCCAGGTGGACTGCAGCTTGGCGCCGTCGGACCCGGTGTACATGACGAGCTGGAGGCCCACGAGGGAACCCTCCGTGATCTCGTCGCCCGTGCCCTCTGAGGTGACGCGCGTGACGTCGGTGCTCGTCGTGAGCGGGGTGGGGATGGTGAGCGTCGGCTCGGTGCCGGGCTCGCCCTCCACGGTCACGCCCTCCAGGGCAGCGATGTCAGCGGCGGTCGGCTCTGCCACGGTGCTCTCCGAGGCTGAGGGCGACGGCGACTCGGCATCGTCAGAGCTTCCACAGGCGGACAGGAGGAGCGCAGCTCCGAGGGCGAGCGCGGTGATCCCGCGCACGGTGCGGTTCTTCAAGACGAGTCAGTCCTTCGATGGTCGATCGCGCGGCTCACACCGCACGCCTGGCCACCCTAGCGTCCCAGTCTGAAAGCGCGCTGTGACGTCCGGTGGAGAGGTAGCCGGTGGCACGCCGTCAGACATTGCTGGGAGAATGGCCCCATGCCGTCTTCACGCCGATCGTCGCGCCGTCCTTACACCGAGGAGTATCGCCCCCTCGACATGGACCGGGCCACCGGGGGCCGCACGACGCAGCAGCGCAACGGCGAGGACTGGACCGTCCAGAGCATCCG
Organism: Sanguibacter suarezii NBRC 16159; assembly: GCF_001552735.1. GTDB lineage: Bacteria > Actinomycetota > Actinomycetes > Actinomycetales > Cellulomonadaceae > Sanguibacter > Sanguibacter suarezii. Next base: position 39,587 of record NZ_BCRT01000020.1, on the reverse strand, counting down.
CTCGAGCGACAAGGCCTACCGGTGCCCCGGGTGCCACCAGGAGATCCCGGCCGGGACCGCGCACGTGGTCGCCTGGGCCAACGACTCCCTCTTCGGCGCGCAGGCCGCCCTCGCGGACCGCCGGCACTGGCACAACCGGTGCTGGGGCATCGCGTGAGCGGCGCCCGCACGCGACCCGCGCAACCACGAGAAAGGCCTCACCCATGACCGGACCTCGACTCGCCCTGACCACCTACGGTGCCCCCGTCGACTCCGGCGTGCCCGGAGCGCCGGTGCTCGTCCTGCTGCATGGCTTCCCGCTGGACCATCGGATGTGGGACGAGGTCGCCCAAGCCCTCCCCGACGACCTCACCGTGCTCGCCCCGGACCTGCCGGGACTGGGCCGGAGCGGGCTCGCCGGCTTCGGCGAGCCGTCCTTGGAGGCCGCCGCGGACGCCGTCGCAGCCACCGTGCGCGACGCCGGCGCCACCTCTGCCGTCGTGGCGGGGCTGTCCATGGGCGGCTATGTCGCCCTCGCCCTGGCGCAGCGCCACCCCGAGCTCGTCGCCGGTCTCGCCCTGGTGGACACCAAGTCCACCCCGGACGACGACGCCGCCCGCACCAACCGGTTGCGCCTGGCGGACGAGGTCGAGGCCGCCGGTGCGGTCGACGCCGTTCGCGCGACGGCGGCGGGCCTGCTGGGGGAGACGAGCCGGGCGACCCGCACGGACCTCGTTGCGAGGCTGGAGGGGTGGATCGTCGAGCAGCCGCCCATCGGTGTGGCGTGGTCGCAGCGGGCCATGGCCGCCCGGTTCGACCGCACGGAGGTGCTGCGGGCCTTCGCCGGGCCAGCCACCGTGGTGGTGGGGGACGAGGATCAGCTCACTCCGGCGTCGGCGGCTGAGCACATGGTGGCGGCGCTCACCGAGCCGGTCTTCGTCACGGTCCCCGGAGCGGGGCACATGAGCGCCGTCGAACGGCCGCTCGCGGTCGCTCGCGCGCTGGCTGACCTCATCCACCGGGTGCCGCCGACGTACTGAGGCTGGTCGGTCCTCGCCGCGCTCCACCGCCGTGCAGGCACGCAGACGTGCCTGCACGGGTTCAGGCGGGTCGTTCCGGGTGCAGGGCGCGGTCGAGCGCCTCACGCAGGTCGATCGACTCCCCGTCGCGGGCGCCCTGGCCGAGCACGAGCGGGGGATCGCTCGGGGTGAGCTGCGCCCCGCGCAGGCGCTCCATGAGCGAGCCCTGGACGGTGAGGATGTAGAACTCACCGTCCGTCCCCACGCCGACGCTGGCGTTCTTGCGCAGGTACCAGCCGTGGACCGAGGTCCGGTACGTCGTGCGCCCGCCGTAGCTGCGAGCGGTGAAGCGCTGGGTGGGCACCCCCGCGGCCTGGGCCGCGCGGACGAAGTCGGCGATCATCGCCCGGGCCTGGTCGGACTGCGCCTGACGCTTGCGTTCCAGCTCGGCGCGCTGGTGCGCGGCGTTCTGGGAGGCCTCGCGGCGCCAGTCGCTGGCAGAGGTGCTCTCACCCATGATGCTCAGAGCGCCTCAGGAGCCTCGGCGCGGTCGTCGTCGGCCTGCTGACCCTCGGTCGCGGCGGCGGGCTCCGGCGTGGTCGTCTCCTGTGCCGTCGTCTCCTGCGCCGTCTTCTCCGGCGAGGACGAGTCCTGCTGTGCCGTGCCCTGCTCCGCGTCCTTCTGGGCCGGCTCAGCTGCGGGAGCGTCGCCGGCGGGGGCGTCGGCCGGGCCGGACGCCTGCGCTGCCGGGCCGGACGCCTCTGCTGCTGCGCCCGACGCTGCCAGCGGCGCCGGGCGGGCGCCGCTCTTGCCGGAGGCCGCCTTGCGGGCCTGCTGAGCCGGGGTGCCCTGCGCGGACAACGGCGCGGGACGCGACTTCTTGGTCTTCGGCTGTGCGGTGCCCGAGGTCGCAGCGACGAAGGACTCCTCGACGGCTGCTGCCTTCTCCAGGGTCGACGCGCTCGGGATCGCCTCCGCGCCGAGCAGCGTGCGCAGCTCGTCGAGGTAGGTGGTGATGGACTCGCGCTGACGGTTGAGGTCCTCGACCTGGCGCTGGGCGGCGCTGCGCTCGCGCTCGGCCTCGATCAACGAGTCGCTGATCGTCTGCTCGGCCTGCTCGCGCGAGGAGGCGGTGATCGTCTCTGCGGCGATGCGGGCAGCCTCAGCGGACTCCTTGGCGAAGGCGTCGCTGTCCTTGCGGATCTGCTCGAAGGTCGCGAGGGCCTCGGCTGCGCGGTTCTCGGCCTCGGCCGCGTGCCTCTCGGCGTCGCTGAGCAGCTGGTCGGTCTTGGCCTTGCTCCGGGCGTGCAGCTCGCTCGCAGCCAGCTGGGCTTCCTCGTGCTTGGCGGCGATGTCCAGCTCTGCCTGGGCCAGGGTCTCGCGAGCGATGTCCAGCATCCGCGCGGACTCGGTGCGGGCGGCCGAGAGCAGCTCCTCGGCCTCGCGCTTGGCGTCGGAGATGAGCTTGGCGGCGTCGACGCTGGTCTGCTCGCGCAGCTCAGTGGTCTCCCGGTCGGAGCTCTCGCGCTGCTGGGTGGTCTCGCGGGCGGCGAGGTCGCGCAGCTCGGCGGCCTCCCGGGCTGCGCTCTCGACCAGGTGGGTGGCCTCGAGGTTCGCCGTGGTGAGCTGGTCGCTCGTGGTGCGCTCGGTCGTGGTCCGCAGCTCGTCGAGGTCGTGCTCGGTCTCCAGTCGCAAGGACTGGAGCTCCTGCTCGACGCCGGCTCGCAGCGCGGCGATCTCAGCCTCGGCGGCCTGGCGCACGGAGGAGAGCTCGCGGTTCAGCTCTGCACGACGTGCGTCGACCTCCTGCTGCGCCGCGGCGCGCATGGTGGCGGCGTCGGACTCGGTGCGCTGGCGCAGCTCGTCGGTCTCCCGCGTCGCGGACGCGCGGACCTGGGCGCTGTACTCGTCGGCGGCGGTGCGGGCTGCTGCCGTCTCGGTCTCGGTGCGGTGACGCAGCTCGGTGGTGTAGGCGTCGGCCGACTGGCGCAGCTCGCGGGCATACCGCTCCGCTTCTTCGCGCTCGGTCGTGGCCCAGGTCTCGGTCGAGGTGCGCAGGGCCTGGGCGTCGCGCTCGGTGGTCACGCGCAGCTCGGTGATCTCCCGCTCGGTGGACGCGCGCAGCGTGCCCAGCTCCCGTTCCAGGGCGGTGCGTCGCTCCGTGCCCTCGGTGATGATCGCGGTCTGGATCCGGGCGGCCTCACGCTCGGCGGAGCCGACGAGCTCTTCAGCGCGGCGCTCGGCCGAGACGGTCGTGGTCTCCGCCTCGTTGGCCGCGGCGGACCGCACCTCTTCTGCCTCGCGGCGAGCGGCGGCGAGGATCTCTGCCGCCTCGTTCTCGGCCCGCGACTTGATCTGCCCGGCGGTGGACTTGGCCCGGCCCACGACCTCTTCGGCGTGGGTGTTCGCCTGCGACATGACGTCTGTGGACTGCTCCTCAGCCGTCCGCATGAGCTGCTCGATCCGTGAACCGAGGCCGGAGTAGGACGGACGCTCGGTCTCGCGGAGCTTCTCCTGAGCCGCCTCCAGGTCGGAGGTCACCTGGCGCACGTGGGCTGCCAGAGCCTCGCTCTCGGCGGCCGTCCTGGCAAGGGTCGCCTCGAGGGACTGGATGCGCCCGTCGACCTGCGTTCGGTCGTAGCCGCGCATCACGACAGGGAAGATCGGACGATCGTCGGACACAACTAGCCTCCGTGGTCAGGGGTTGAGCATGCTCCACCGAACATTCACATGGGGGGTCGGGTCCGCGTCGAGAAGCATGGATACGTCGCTGTGACAAGGGATCCGCCACCGTGTGCCTCAGCCTAACGGCTCGGGACGACGCGGAGCGCGCCGGGTCCCGCAAGCCCGATATGAACGTTTTGATGGGCAAGGGCGGTTCTGCCGGACCCTATCGACGATAGGCTTGAAGCCCGCAGTCGAAGGGAACAGTCGGTGCTCCACAAAATAGTGACGGCCAGCCTCGTGCTCGTGGGCTTGGTCATCGCCGGGCTCTCGGTCGCTTCCGGGACGGTCTGGCGACCGAGCGACACCGTGGTCATGACCACCGGCACCCAGAGCGGGTCCACGTTGCTCGCGACGGCGCCCGGGGTGCTCGGTCTTGTCGACGACTCGGTGACCATCTCTGCGTCCTCGTCCCCGGATGCCACGGTCGTCCTGGCGATCGGCCGCGAGGTGGACGTCACCGGCTGGATCGGGGACAGCCCCGCCCTCCTCGTCACCGGACCGGCGAGCTGGGAGTCGTTGACGGTCACCACCGACGACGCCGGCGAGCCCAGCGCGGAACCGAGCGAGGACGCTCCTGCGGAGCCCACCGAGGAAGCTCCTGCGGAGGGGGCCCCTGCAGAGGATGCCCCCGCGGACGAAGCACCCGCAGAAGAAGCCCCCGCCGAAGAGGCACCCGCGGACGCGCCCCCCGCCGTGCAGCCCGACCCGCAAGGGTCAGACATGTGGCTGGCGAGCGCAGTCGGCTCGGGAACGGCCTCCATGGAGTGGGACGCCTCCTCGAGCGACCGCGTGCTGCTCGTGGCAGCGGTCGGCGAGAACGCCGAGACTCCCGAGCTCACGCTCTCCTGGCCGCGCACGGTCTCCACGCCCTGGATGTGGCCGGGCATCGCCCTCGGCGTGCTCCTCATCATCGCCGGCGGCGTCTACGGCTTCCTCACCTACCGGTCCCAGCGCGGACGGCCCGCCACCCCGACCAACAGCTCGGGACCGCGAACCGGCCCTGACTCCCCGGCCACCACGATCGGCGACGCCGACGGCGAGCCCGCCGCCCGGACCGCCACCGTGCCCGGCAGGGGCGCGGCCGTGGGCACGAGCGCCGCTGGTGGCGCCGTGGGCACGACGGCCGTGGAGGAGACCCGCACCGGCCTGACCCGCCGTGAGCTGCGCGAGCAGGCTGCCCGGGACGAGGCCGCTCGCCTGGAAGAGGTCAACGCCGCGGCTCGCCGGACCAAGCGAGCGTGGCCGTGGACCGGCGCCATCCCGACGGTGAAGAAGCAGGACACGCCTGCGCAGACCCCGACCCCCGCGCCCGCCGACCCGGCACGTCCGGTATGGCTGCCCGAGGGCAGCGCATCGACCTCCGGCTCCAGCTGGCGCCAGGCCTGGGGCGTGCGCCCGGACTCCGCCGAGGAGCCGACGACGCCGAGCCTGCACCCCACGGACGGCTCGGCCCCGCAGAACAACACGACGACGACGGAAGGACACTGATGCGTCGCCTGACTCCCGCACTGGTGCTGGGAACCGCCGGGTTCCTGGTGCTGTCCGCGTGCAGCCCGGCGCTGCCTGAGGTGCACGTCGACCCCCCGCCGGCCGAGCCGCCGGTCATGCTGACCGTCGAGCAGGACACCTCGATCCTCACCGCGATCGGGGAGACCCTCACCGCGGCGTCGGAGACCTTGGACCCGGCTGCGCTCCAGGTGCGCCTCAGCGGTCCCGCGCTGGCCCTGCGCACCGCGGAGTTCACGGTGGCGAGCTCGACCGGCAACGCGGACGCCATCACCGAGATCCCCACCGAGGTCCAGTCCGAGGTGCTGCCCACCACGCAGACGTGGCCTCGCACGACCTTCGCCGCCAGCGTGCGCCCGCAGAACCTGCAGACCGACCGCCTGCTCGTCACCGAGCAGGCCGCCCCCCGCGACCAGTACAAGCTGTGGGGCTGGATCCGGCTGTTCCCGGGCGTCACGCTGCCTGCCTTCCCGGCGACGGACATCGGCACCGAGGCGGTGCCCCCGGACGACGCCTCGCTGGCTCTGACGCCGGCCGATGCGATCGCGCACTACGCCGACGTGCTGACGAACGGGGACGCCTCGCCCTATGCCGCGGAGTTCGCCAGCGACCCGCTGCGCGAGCAGATGGCGGCACAGCGCGAGAAGCGGAGCGCCTCCGCGACCGAGATCGAGGGCACGTACTCCTTGCAGTTCTCCCCGGTGGACGGCGCCCTGCAGACGCTGCGCACCTCCGACGGCGGGGCGCTCGTGGTCGGGGAGCTCTCCTCCACCGAGACGCTCCAGGGTGAGGAGAGCGCCAAGATCTCCCCGTCACCGACGGAGCAGGCCTTCCTCGGCGGTGCGACGGCGAGCAACTCGCTCACCGTGGGACGCACGGGGCTCGTGGGGATCTACATCCCTCCGGCCGGCGGCGAGACGGGGCTCTCGGTCCTCGGCAGCGAGATCCTCATCACCTCGGCCTCCATCCCCTGACCCTAGCCGCCGGCGATCCGCGCGACGCTCCGCAGGCCACAGCGCACGTCCGGGCGCTGCAGATGGAAAGATAGGACCCATGAGTCAACCTGGTGCACCTGGTTCCCCGTTCGACGTCCGCGGCGCCGTGGACCTGTCCTCCTTCGGGCGGCCGGCAGCGCCGCCGCCCGGCGCTCCCGGCGGTGCGCCCGCGGCCGGCGGCTTCGTCGTGGACATCACCGACGAGATGTTCCCCTCGGTCGTCCAGCAGTCGGCGAAGGTGCCGGTCATCGCGCTGCTGTGGCTGCCGACCGACGCCGAGAACGCCAAGCTCGCCACGACCCTGGGTGAGCTCACCCAGGAGTACGGCGGCCGCTTCCTGCTGGCCCGCATCAGCGTGGTGGACTACCCCCAGATCGCGCAGGCCTTCCAGGTCGACGCCTTCCCCACGGTGGTCGCGATCCTCGCCCAGCAGCCGGTTCCCCTCTTCCAGGGCGTCGCCGAGGCCGAGCAGATCCGCGGTGTGCTCGAGGAGCTCCTCGCGGCTGCCGCGGCCAACGGCGTGACCGGTGTGCTGGAGTCCTACGACGGCGCGGCCGCGACCGGGGCGGACCTGCCCGAGCCGGAGCCCGAGCTGCCCCCGCTGCACCAGAAGGCCTTCGACGCGATCGAGGCCGACGACCTGCCCACCGCGGTCGCCGCCTACGAGCAGGCGCTGCGCGAGGACCCCCGCGACCAGCTGGCGACGGCGGGCCTGGCCCAGGCGCGGCTCTTGCTGCGCACGCACGACGCGGACCTGGCGGCGGTGCGCAAGGCTGCGGCGGACAACCCTGGCGACATCGACGCCCAGCTCGCCGTCGCTGACATGGACCTGCTCGGTGGGAAGGTGGAGGACGCCCTCAGCCGGCTCATCGAGCTCGTCCCGGACGCCCCCGACCGTGAGGTGCTGCGCAAGCGTCTCGTGGAGTACTTCGACCTGCTCGGTGCGCAGGACCCGCGCGTCGCCCCGGCCCGCCGCGCGCTGATGACCGCGCTGTACTGACCTCGTCCGCGACACCCGCGCCCAGCGCTGAACGACCGAGGCGGTCGGCCCCTACGGGCCGACCGCCTCGGTCGTTCAGTACCAGTCGTCTCACCAGCCCAGCCTGCGGCCGGACGGGTCCAGCTAGTCCTCCGGGACGAAGAACAGCGCGCCCAGGGGAGGTACGCGCAGCGCCACCGAGTACGGTCGCCCGGTCCACGGGACCTCCTCGGCCTGCACCGCGCCGAGGTTGCCCACCCCAGACCCGCCGTAGACAGGGGCGTCGGTGTTGAGCACCTCGCGCCAGCGTCCGCCCGAGGGCAGCGGGAGGCGGTAGCCCTCGTGGGGCACCCCGGAGAAGTTGATGAGCACTGCCATGACGTTGCCGTCGCGGTCACGGCGCAGGAACGACAGGACGTTGTGGTCGGCGTCGGAGGCGTCCAGCCACTCAAAGCCTGCCGGGTCGTGGTCCAGCGCCCAGAGGGTCGGGTGGTCACGGTAGAGCGTGTTGAGGTCACGGACCAGGCGCTGCACACCGACGTGGCCGGCATGGTCGAGCAGGTACCAGTCCAGGCTGGTGGACTCCGCCCACTCGGTGCCCTGGGCGAACTCGTTGCCCATGAACGTCAGCTGCTTGCCCGGGTGCGCCCACTGGTAGGCGAAGAGCAGACGGACCCCGGCCAGCTGCTGCCAGTCGTCGCCGGGCATCTTGCGCATGAGCGAGCCCTTGCCGTGGACGACCTCGTCGTGGCTGATCGGCAGGACGAACTGCTCGGAGTAGGCGTAGACCATCGAGAAGGTGACCTCGTGGTGGTGGTACCGGCGGTTGATCGGTGCCTCGGCCAGGTACCGCAGGGTGTCGTTCATCCACCCCATGTTCCACTTGAGGCCGAAGCCCAGGCCGCCGGCGCTGGTCGGCTTGGTGACCCCGGCCCACGCGGTGGACTCCTCGGCGATCATCATGACCCCAGGGCTGCGCCGGTAGGCCGTGGCGTTGGCCTCCTGCAGGAAGCTGATGGCTTCGAGGTTCTCGCGGCCGCCGTGGATGTTGGGGCGCCACTGCCCGTGCTCGCGGGAGTAGTCGAGGTAGAGCATGGACGCCACGGCGTCCACGCGCAGGGCGTCGACGTGGAACTCCTCGAGCCAGTACGTCGCGTTCGCGACGAGGAAGTTGCGCACCTCCGCCCGGCCGAAGTTGAACACGTAGGTGCCCCAGTCCATCTGCTCGCCGAGCATCGGGTCCGGGTGCTCGTACAGGGGCGTCCCGTCGAAGCGGGCCAGTGCCCAGGAGTCCTTGGGGAAGTGCGCCGGGACCCAGTCGAGGATGACCCCGATGCCTGCCTGGTGCAGGCTGTCCACGAGGAACCGGAAGTCGTCCGGGTGCCCGAACCGCGACGTCGGGGCGTAGTAGGACGTCACCTGGTAGCCCCAGGACCCACCGAAGGGGTGCTCGGCGACCGGCATGAGCTCCACGTGGGTGAAGCCCATGTCCACCACGTACTCGGTCAGCTGGACCGCGAGGTCCCGGTAGGACAGGGTCTGACGCCACGAGCCGAGGTGGACCTCGTAGATGCTCAGCGGACCGTTGTGCGGGTCCTTGCCGGCGCGCGCGGTCATCCAGTCCTGGTCAGCCCAGGTGTAGTCGGACTGCACGACGACGGAGGCGGTGGCCGGCGGGATCTCGGTCCCCTTCGCCACCGGGTCGGCCTTCTGGTGCCACGTGCCGTCCGGGCCCAGGATCTCGAACTTGTACCGGGTGCCGGCGCCCACCCCGGGCACGAAGAGCTCCCACAGGCCGGTCGAGCCGAGGGACCGCATGGCGTGGGAGGCGCCGTCCCAGAAGTTCAGGTCACCGACCAGCCGGACGGCACGGGCGTTGGGGGCCCAGACCGCGAAGGCGGTGCCGTGCACCTCACCGAGCTCGCTGGGGTAGGTCTTGAGGTTCGCGCCGAGAGCCCGCCACAGCTCCTCGTGGCGCCCCTCGCGCAAGAGGTGCTGGTCGATCTCCCCGACGGTGGGCAGGAAGCGGTAGGGGTCGTCGGCGACGGCTGTCTCCTCGCCGTAGCGAGCGCCGATGCGGTAGTCGGGCACCGCGGCGTCGGCGACGGGCAGGACCGCGACCCAGATGCCGTCCTGCTCGTGGACGGCGGGGTACTCGCTGTCACGGGTGATGACCACGACCTCGTCGGCGAGCGGGCGGCGGGCCCGGATCGTCACGGAGGAGCCTGACGGGTCCAGGTGCCCACCGAGCACAGCGTGGGGGTTGTGGAAGGTCCCGTGCGCCACTGCCGAGAGGTCGTCGGGTGAGACGGGCAGCGGAGCGAGCGGACCTGCAGGTGGCACTGTCGAATCGGTCATGGCCTTACCTTTCCACGCAGCGGGGGCCAATGCAGCCAGACGCATCGGCGCGTCCAGGACTTCTTGCCTGCCGGTGTCATGGCCTGTCCGCGTCTCCTGCCTGCGAGGGGCCGACCGCCAGGTGGGCGCACAGGATCCGGTCGACCGCGGTGAGCGGGATGGTGACCCAGTCGGGGCGGTTGCGCTCCTCGTAGACCACCTCGTACAGCGCCTTGTCCAGCTCGAAGGCGTCCAGCACGACGCCGCGGTCGTCCAGCGACGGCCGCTCCTGGCCCTCGCTGTTGCGGGCCGGGGCAGCGGCCGCGCCGTAGTACCCCTCGAGGAATCCGCGTCGGGCGTCCTGCGCCCACTGGGGGCCGTCGGCCTCACCGACGGCAGCGGCGTAGTCGAAGGACCGCAGCATCCCGGCGACGTCACGCTCACCCAGGTCGGGGCGGGTGCGCTCGGACAACGGCCGCAGCGGCTCGCCCTCGAAGTCGAGGATCCGCCAGCCGGTGGCAGTGCTGTGCAGCACCTGGCCTAGGTGCAGGTCGCCGTGGATGCGCTGGAGGGGAGGCAGAGACCTGCCGTGGTGGGCGGCGTCGTCGGCGGATACCCGCAGGCGGCACCAGAACGCTTCGATCGCTTCGGCCCGCTCGCGCACCGCCGGGCTCGTAGCGGTGGCGCTGCGCACCCGGTGGCGCAGCTCGGCGAGCAGCCAGTCGACGTCCGCCTCGGCGACGGCGTCGGGGAAGGCGGCTCGCAGCGCGGCATGCATGCCGGCGACCTGCGTCCCGAGATCGCGAGCCAGCTCGTCGAAGGGTCGCCCATGGCGGGCGTAGTCGCAGGCGAGCTCGAAGCCGTCGCGGGCATCGGGGACCAGCTCGGCCAGCACTCCCGAGTGCGAGGTCCACACGGGCGTTGCCGCAGCGCCCGGCTCCTGCTCGCGCTCCGGCGACGCCGACGCGGCCTCGTCCAGCGTGATCTCGCTCCAGGCGTACGGTGCCGGCACCCCGGCCCACCCGACCTCGGTCAGCGCGCGCGGCACCACGACGTCGGGGTTCTGCCCCGAGGCCAGGGAGCGGAAGACCTTGAACATCGAGCCCCCGCAGACGTGGGGCAGCAGCACCGAGGTGTTGGACTGCTCACCGGTGAGGACCCGCATCCCGCGCAGGTCGAGAGGGCCTGCGGTGCCCGGTGCGCTCGCGGACCAGGTGGCGGCCGCGAGCCACGCCGCGACGAAGGCGGGGTGGTAGGCGCCGTCGTAGAGGCGGGTCGTCTCGGTGTAGGCGATGAGCCCGGAGAGGGCGGGGGCGGGGTCCGCAGCGGGGTCGGGGGCGCCCTTCTCCAGCACGAGCGGGACCTGGAGGAGGAGGGGGGCGCCCTCGGGACCTGCCCCGAGGGCCCGCAGCACGTCGATGAAGACCAGCGGGGCAGGTGGCGCGGGACTGGGCAGCATCACCCGGGCGACCCGTTCGAAGGTCGCCTGGGTGCCCTTGGCCGGGAACCAGCGGCGCCCGGGCAGCCAGGTGCGCACCGCGGCGGAGACATCGAGCTCCGCCTGCGGTGCGTCGTCGGGCAGCGGCTGGCGACCCGGCTGGGCCGCCGTGTGGTCCGCTGACGACCCGGCCTCTGGTCCTGCGTGCTGCGTCATACCGCTCCACCTGTCCTCACGTCGTCGGGAGGTCTGCGTCGGGTGCTGCCGCGGTCAGGCCGGAGGTTCCGGCGCGACCGGTCTGACTGAGAGCCAGAAGAACTCGCGTGACCCCAAGGTCATCACGACATCGCCGTCTTCGCTGATCGAAGCGATCTGCGACCCTCCGAAGAGGTCGAAGAGCGCGGCCCCCGCGTGGCCTGGGACGCGGACCGTGGTGGCCCTGGCCGTGGCCGCGAGGTTCGTCACGCACAGGATCGTCTCCTCGGGGGTGACCCGCAGGAAGGCGAGCACGGACTCGTTGTCCGCGACGATCGGGATGTACGTGCCCGTCCCGAAGGCCGGGTGCGCGCGGCGGACCTTGAGCATGCCGTGCACCCAGTGCAGCAGCGACGTCGGCTGGGCCCACTGGGCTTCGACGTTCGCGTGCTGGTAGTTGTGCACGAGGGACTGGATGACTGGCAGGTACAGCTTGCCGGGGTCGGCCGTGGAGAACCCGGCGTTGCGGTCCGGCGTCCACTGCATGGGCGTACGCACGGCGTCGCGGTCCGGCAGCCAGATGTTGTCGCCCATGCCGATCTCGTCGCCGTAGTACAGGCAGGGGCTGCCCGGCAGCGACAGCAGCAGGGCGTGGGCCAGCTCGATCTCCTTGCGGGAGTTGTCCAGCAGCGGCGCGAGCCTGCGCCGGATCCCGATGTTCGCCCGCATCCGTGGGTCGGGGGCGTACCAGCCGTACATGGAGGCGCGTTCCTCGGTCGAGACCATCTCGAGGGTGAGCTCGTCGTGGTTGCGCAGGAAGGTGCCCCACTGGGCCCCGGCCGGGATGGCCGGGGTGTCGGCGAGGATGTCGATGATCTGCTTCGCCCGCTGGTCCTTGATCGCGTAGTAGATCCGCGGCATGACGGGGAAGTGGAAGCACATGTGGCACTCGGGGTGCTCGTCGGTGCCGAAGTACTCCACGACGTCCTCGGGCCACTGGTTGGCCTCGGCGAGGATGATGCGCCCGGGGAACTCCTCCTCGATCGTGGCTCGCACGGTGCGCAGGAAGACGTGCGTCTCGGGCAGGTTCTCGCAGTTGGTGCCCTCGCCCTCGAAGAGGTACGGCACGGCGTCGAGACGGAACCCGTCCACACCCACCTGGCACCAGAACCGGGCGACGTCGATCATCGCGGCGACGACCTGCGGGTTCTCGAAGTTGAGGTCCGGCTGGTGGGAGAAGAACCGGTGCCAGAAGTACTGGCGGCGCACCGGGTCGAAGGTCCAGTTCGAGGACTCGGTGTCGACGAAGATGATCCGGGCGTCGGGGTACTTCGTGTTGTCGTCGTTCCACACGTAGAAGTCCCCGTAGGGGCCCTCCGGGTCGGAGCGGGAGGCCTGGAACCAGGGGTGGGCGTCGCTCGTGTGGTTCATGACGAGGTCGATGATCACCCGGATACCGCGCTTGTGCGCCTCGTCGATGAGCTCGACGAAGTCGGACAGCGCACCGTACTGCGGCGCGATCGCGGTGTAGTCGGAGATGTCGTACCCGCCGTCGCGCAGCGGCGAGGGGTAGAACGGCGGCAGCCACAGGCAGTCGATGCCCAGCCACTGCAGGTAGTCCAGGCGCTGGATGAGACCGCGCAGGTCTCCGGACCCGGCCCCGGTGGAGTCGGAGAACGCCCGGACGATGACCTCGTAGAAGACGGCCGTCTTGAACCAGTTCGGGTCGTCGCTGAGCCCCGGGTACACCTGGTCGGTGTCCAGGAGCTGCTCGCTCGTGCCACCGCCGGGCACGGTCGGCTGACGGCGCGGGGGCAGGGCCGTGACGGGGATCGGCAGCGTGGCCGGGTTCGTGTCGGGGCGGTTCATCGCGTCCTGACCTCGATGATGTGGGCGCAGTTGGTGAACGGGTCCAGCTGCACGAAGGCCTCGGCGCTCCAGGTGTACGTAGCCCCGGTGAGCAGGTCGTGCGCCTCGAAGGTGGTGCCGTACCCGGCGTCGGGCAGGCCGAGAGCGGCGAGGTCGAACCAGACGTTCGCCGCGCGGGTGGAGTGCGGGTCGATGTTGACGATCGAGATCACCGTGTCCGCCTCTCCGGTGGGGGAGTGCTCGGCAGCCAGGTGCGAGGAGAAGGCGATGATCGCGTCGTCGCTGGTCGAGTGCACGGTGAGGTTGCGCAGCTGGCGCAGGGCCGGGTGCGCTCGACGGATCTCGTTGAGCCGGGTGAGCAGGGTGGAGATGCCCACCTCCGGCGCCCGGGACCAGTCCCGTGGTTTGAACTCGTACTTCTCGTTGTCGATGTGCTCCTCCGCGCCCGGGCGCGGGACCCGCTCGGCGAGCTCGTAGCCGGAGTAGATGCCCCACGTAGGTGAGGCGGTCGCAGCCAGCACCGCGCGGATCGCGAAGGCGGCGATCCCGCCGTGCTGGAGGTACGGCGGCAGGATGTCGTGGGTGGTGGGCCAGAAGCTCGGGCGCATGTACGCCCCGCTCGGGCCGGACACCTCACGGAAGTACTCCTCGAGCTCCGGCTTGGTGTTGCGCCAGGTGAAGTACGTGTACGACTGGTGGAAGCCGATCTTGGCCAGCGTGTGCATCATCGCGGGCTTGGTGAACGCCTCGGAGAGGAAGATGACCTCGGGGTTGCTCGCTCGGATCGCGCCCAGCAGACGCTCCCAGAACGGCAACGGCTTGGTGTGCGGGTTGTCGACCCGGAAGGCGGTGACGCCGTGGTCGATCCACACCCGCAGCACCCGCAGGATCTCCTGGTAGATGCCCTCGGGGTCGTTGTCGAAGTTCAGCGGGTAGATGTCCTGGTACTTCTTGGGCGGGTTCTCCGCGTAGGCGATCGAGCCGTCCACCCGGGTGGTGAACCACTCGGGGTGCTCGGTGACCCACGGGTGGTCGGGGGAGCACTGCAGCGCGAGGTCGAGCGCCACCTCGAGGTCCAGGCTGCGGGCCCGAGCGACGAAGGCGTCGAAGTCGTCGAAGGTGCCCAGGTCGGGGTGGATGGCGTCGTGCCCGCCCTCCGCGCTCCCGATGCCGTACGGCGACCCGGGGTCGCCCTCGACGGTCTCGAGGGAGTTGTTGCGGCCCTTGCGGTTGGTCGACCCGATCGGGTGCACCGGGGTGAGGTACACGACGTCGAAGCCCATGGCCGCGATGGCCGGCAGCCGCTCGCTCGCCGAGGCGAAGGTACCCGAGGTCCACGAGTCGGTCAGGGTGTCGTAGGTGGCGCCCTCGCTGCGGGGGAAGAACTCGTACCAGGCGCCGGCGAGGGCGAGCGGGCGGTCCACCACGAGCGGGTAGGTGGCAGACGCCGAGACCATGTCCCGCAGCGGCGTGCGGTCCAGGACCGCGTGCACCGCGGGGCTCGTGGCGACCGCGAGCCGGGTCAGCGGGGCCCGGTCGGCCTCGGCCAGGGTCAGTGCCACCCCGCGCAGGACGGCGGCGTCGTTGACGTCGAGCTCGGGGCGGTCCGCGGCCCGGGTGAACAGGGCGGCCCCCTCGGCGAGCATGAGGTCCACGTCGATGCCGGCCTCGATCTTGATCCGGGCGTCGTGCTCCCACGTGCTGTACGGGTCCGACCATCCTTCGACGAGCAGCCCCCACGCCCCGGGGGCGTCAGGGACCAGCTCGGCGCGGAAGCGGTCGAGGCCGGGCGCGACGTCGACCATCGGGGCGGTCCGGCGCTCACCGGTCGGGGAGACCAGGACCGCGGTGGCCGCGACGGCGTCGTGCCCCTCCCGGAAGACGGTCGCCTCGACCGGCACGACCTCGCCGACGACGGCCTTGGTCGGCCAGCGACCCTCGGCGATGACCGGTGCGACGTCGAGCACAGGGATCCGGCCGATCGGGCGGTGCGCGGAGGGAGTGGCGGGCAGTGCGGCACGCGGTGCCGTCACGGGTGGCTTCGAAGAGCGCATGGAGGTCACCTGACGAACCTACCGACTCCGGAGCGCCGATGACACCTGAATCGCGGAAGACGTCCTGGTGACTTGGTCACTGAGACGACCAGGGAGGGACTACGGAGGGCGCCTGGAGGGCGGTCAGGTCCTGCGCGCCACGGTTCTCCAGCGACACGCGGACGATAGTGACGCCCGGGGCGGCGCTGTCAGGAACTCGCTCCGACCGGCCAATCGCGGTCCGCGCGGCAAGAACCGCAGGATCATGCGGAAGTCGGCTGATGGATGTGACGCAGGCTACATCCGGTGTGAGTCCTAGGTCCCTCATGTGTCAGTTCCCCCGCCGATAGCGTATGAGACATCGCAACACACAAGACCGGGACACAGAAGGACCGGCATACTGAGGGGTATAAAATGTCTGCAGCAGTCAAGGCCCGCAAGCCCGTGGCCATCATCGGCATCCTGTCGATGATCGCTGGTCTGGTTCTCATCATCGCCGGTGGCGTCGTCTGGGGAGTCATCACCAGCCAGCTCAAGGCGGAAGAGATCACGGTCTCTGCAGTCACCGAAGAGAACCCCGGAGCGCTCGCGGGCAAGCCGGTCGCCGGCCCCTTCACCGCCTTCGCCCAGGCGAACGCCATCAACGAGCACGCTCTCGCCGGCAGCGGCGGCCTCACCTACGCCGAGCTCGGCGCGAAGGTCACCGAGCTCAAGGCAGCTGGCACCGACGCCAACGCCGAGGAGATCGAGGAGCTCACCGCTCAGCGTGCCACGGTCATGAACGGTTCGTTCCTGCGGGCCTCGCTGTTCACCTCGGTCGTCTCCTACGGTGTCTCGGCCCTGGTCATGGGCCTGGGGGTCATGTTCATCCTCATCGGCTGGAGCCTGCGCGAGCTGAGCGTCACCAAGACCGCCGTCAAGGTGGCCGAGGAGAAGGTCGCAGTCAACGCCTAGCACGAGACCCCGTCGCTGACGACGGGACGCACGAGGGCCCCCACCGCACGCGGTGGGGGCCCTCGTGCGTTGTGTCATGGATGTGCGCGGGCTACGCGGGCTACGCGGGCTACGCGGGCTACGCGGGCTACGCGGGTCGCACGGGTTGCGCACGCTGCCCGGTCACGACGACGGGCACGACGACTCAGCCCAGCAGCTCCCGATAGCGCACCCGGGCCGCGACCACCGTGCGCAGCTGACGCTCGATGCCGGTGGTGAACTCGGCCCGGTACATCGCGTCGGTCTGGATGGAGATGGCGAAGGACAGACCGGTGAAGGTGGCGATCGCGGTGGAGACCCGCAGCAGCGACTGGTTGAGGACGAGGTCCGCGCCCTGCAGCGTGAGCGGCACCGACCAGCCGCCGCCCACCGCCCAGACCTCCTGCACCGCAGGCGTCACGGTGAGCACGCCGATCCCCACGAACAACGCGAACACCCCGGCGCACACCACGACCACCTGGAGCAGCTGGCTGGCCCCGATCATGATCATGACGTTGACCCGCTGACCGCGCCCGAGCGGCGCCAGCGTCTGCGCCCCCGGGACTTCCGCACCGGCCTCGGCCAGCGCGGCGCGGGCCTCGGAGGGCAGCCGCAGGCCGACGAGGACGAGGATGAGCACGGCGAAGAGCACGCCGAGCACCACGGAGGAGACGGTGGGCACCCGGTCGAAGACCTGCCACACCTCGGCGTTGTAGAACAGCACCAGCGAGAAGATGAGCAGCGGCGGCAGCAGACGCACCAGCCGCAGCAACGACGCTCCCAGCTCGTCGACAGCCCGGGCCATGCCCCACCACACCGTCGAGGCGAGCCCGTACTGCACGGTGAACCACGTCAGGGCGAGCACCACGAGGTTCGTCACGGCCGTGACGACCGCCGCCGCCCACTGCCCACCGAAGAGCAGCGGCAGCAGCGCGGGCACGAGGACGAAGAAGGCCAGCTCCGGGGTGGCGATCTCCTGGGGCAGGGTGGACCACGCCCGCCCCCGGAGCCGGTTGAGGCCGATGTATCCGCCGATGATCACCGCGACGGCGCCCAGCACCGCCAGGACGTTGGTCGCCGGGGACCAGGACAGGTTGACCGCCCCGGAGAGCTGGGCCACCAGCACGAGCAGCAGGAACGGCGCCGCCCGGCCGAACACGTCCCGGCGCAGGGTGCGTCCCTGGACGAGCGTGGGCAGACCGTTGCGCCGGAAGACCCGCTCGCACCCGGCGGCGGAGTCCAGGCGCGCGGCGCCGTCGACGGTCACTGCGCGTCGTCGAGGTAGGCCAGGTACACCTGGATGCTCAGCGGCTCGAGCTGCACGGTGACCCCCGCGGCCAGGCTCGTGCCGCGCCCGTCTGGTCCGCCGTCGCGCTCGGCGGGGTTCTCCCACGTGCTGTCCCAGGCCAGGGACCAGCTGCGGGTGCTGTTGCCCCGCCCCGCCAGCACGACGTCGGCCGGGTCGAGGGTGCCGTTGATGACGAGCAGCACGTGGGAGTCGTCGATCTCGTCGCTCGTGCGCCCCTCGCGCTCGCGGCGCAGCATCTGCACGATGCGCGTCCCCGGGTCGTGCCACTGCGCGTGCGAGACCTCCTGCCCGCAGCCGTCGTACCAGGCGAGGTCCGGCTGGGTGGGCTCGTCGTGGGGCTGCGGGTGACCGAGGAAGAACTCGTCGACCCGCAGCGCCAGGTGGTCACGGCGCAGCGCCAGCAGGAACTGCGTCGTCGCGAGCAGGTCCTGCCGCCACGGGGACAGGTCCCAGCTGACCCAGGACAGCTCGTTGTCCTGGCAGTAGGCGTTGTTGTTGCCGCGCTGGGTGCGCCCCATCTCGTCACCGGCGGTGATCATCGGCGTCCCGGCAGACAGCAGCAGCATCCCCATGAGGTTGCGGATCGAGCGTCGGCGCAGCGGGGCGACGGCCACGCCGGGGGAGTGAGCCGGCACCGGACCTTCCACGCCGTGGTTCCACGACCGGTTGTCGTCGCTGCCGTCGCGCCCGTTCTCCCCGTTGGCCTGGTTGTGCTTGTGGTCGTAGGCCACGAGGTCGGCCAGGGTGAAGCCGTCGTGGGCGGTGACGTAGTTGACCGAGGCGATGGGGCCACGCACCAGGGGCGGGTCGCCGTGGCCGAACAGGTCCGCGGACCCGGCCAGCCGGGTGGCCAGCTCGCGGACGCCGTGACCGGGCAGGCCGTGCGCGGCGGCCGAGGGGTCAGAGAGCCAGAACGACCGGATGGCGTTGCGGAACCGGTCGTTCCACTCAGCCATCGGCGGCGGGAAGTGCCCGGTCTGCCAGCCGCCCATCCCCACGTCCCACGGCTCGGCGATGAGCTTGAGCTGGTTGATGACCGGGTCGGTCTGCAGCGCGACGAGGAAGGGGTGGTTGGAGGTGAAGCCGGCGCCGTCGCGCCCCAGGGTCACCGCGAGGTCGAAGCGGAAGCCGTCCACCCCGATCTCCTGGGCCCAGTAGCGCAGCGAGTCCAGCGCGAGCTGGACCACCCGCGGACGCCGGAAGTCCAGGGAGTTGCCGCAGCCGGTGACGTCGACCAGGTGCGCCGGCGCGCCGCCGTCGTGCAGGTAGTAGGCGGAGTTGTCCAGGCCGCGCCAGCAGATCTGCTGCCCCGGCTCCCCGCCCTCGCAGGTGTGGTTGTAGACGACGTCCAGGACGACCTCGAGACCGGCCTCGTGCAGCAGCTGCACCATGCCCTTGACCTCGTCGAGGACCGCACCGGGGCCGGCAGCCCTGGCGGCCGCGGTGGCGTAGGGCGCGTGCGGGGCGAAGAACCCGAGCGTGTTGTAGCCCCAGTAGTTCGTCAGCCCCTTGGCGATCAGGTGCGGCTCGGAGACGAAGGCGTGGATCGGCAGCAGCTCGACCGTGGTGACCCCGAGCTCGACGAGGTGGGCGATGGTGGCCGGGTGCGCCAGTCCCGCGTACGTGCCGCGCAGGTGCTCGGGCACGGCGGAGAGCTGCTGCGTCAGACCGCGCACGTGCGCCTCGTAGATGACCGTGTCCCGCCAGGGGACGTTGGGGCGCCGGACCGGCGGGTGGTGGTGGCGGGGTCCCACCACGACGGACAGCGGCACGTGGCCGAGGGAGTCGCGGTCGTCGGGAGCCCCGAACGGGTCCCCGGTGATGGCGCCGGTCTCCGGGTCGAGCGCGGCGACGTGACCGTAGGTGACCGGCCCGTAGTCGAGCTCGCCGACCAGCCCGCGCGCGTACGGGTCGACGAGGAGCTTGGCGGGGTTGTGCCGCAGCCCCGCGTGCGGGTCCCAGGTGCCGTGGACGCGGAAGCCGTAGCGCTGGCCCTCGTGCACCCCGGGCACAAAGCCGTGCCAGACGCCGTAGCTCTGCTCCACGAGCGGGACGCGCCGCTCGGTGAGCTGCGGCAGGCCGTCCGACGCGGACCCGGGCGCCGGGTCGATGAGGCACAGGTCCACGCCCGTGGCGTGAGAGGCCAGCACCGAGACCTGGACCCCGCTTCCGTGCCGGTGGACACCGAACGGGGGGACTGGTCCGTGGACGGAGGCAGCGGTCGTGGCCTTCATAGTCGCTATTGTGACGCCCTCGTCGTCAAACCCGTGCATGGCTGGGTCCACCTGGACACGATGCTCCCGGTGTGTGCACGCGTTGTAGGCTGCAGACGACTTGTCGCGATGGAAAGAGAGCCGCCTGCTATGAGGATCGTTGTCCCCGTGAAGCACGTCCCCGACATCCACTCCGATCGGACCTTCACCGATGAGGGACGGGTGGCCCGGGGCGCAGACGACGGCACTCTCAACGAGCTCGACGAGAACGCCATCGAAGCGGCCCTCCAGCTCGTCGAAGGGCTCGACGAGGCCGAGCGTGCGGTGAGCGAGGTCGTGGCTGTCACGGTCGGACCGCCCGAGGCCGACGCCGCCCTGCGCAAGGCCTTCCAGCTCGGGGTGGACCGCGCCGTCCGCCTGACCGACGACGCGCTCGCCGGCTCGGACGTGTTCGGGACGGCGAAGGCCATCGCCGCTGTGGTCCGCACGATCGCGGCGGACGGACAGGTCGACCTCGTCATCACCGGCATGGCGGCGCTGGACGGTCTCGCCTCGGTGATCCCCGCGCTGGTCTCGAGCGAGCTCGGCCTGCCGCAGCTCACCCTGGCCACCCGGCTGAGCGTGGAGCACGGCCAGGTCGAGATCGTCCGCGACCTCGACGGCGTCACCGAGGTGCTCAGCGCACCGGCTCCGGCCGTGGTGTCGGTGACCGACCACCTCAACACCCCGCGGTACCCCAACTTCAAGCTCATCATGGCTGCCCGCACCAAGGAGATCACGGTCTGGGACCTCAGCGACGTGGGCCTGGAACCCTCCCAGGTCGGTGCCGCCGGTGCGCGTACCGCGGTGCTGTCCAGCGCCCCGCGCCCGCCGCGCGCCGACGTGCAGCTGGTGACCGACAAGGGTGAGGGCGGGCTGGCGCTCGCCGACTACCTCATCCGCAACGACCTCGTCTGACTCGCGAACGGACTCAATCATGGCTGACTCAACCACTGCGGGACGGACCGTCCTCGTCGTCCTGGACACCCCAGACCGGGAGCTGCGCTCACCGGCCCGCGAGCTGCTGACCATCGCGCGGGACCTCGGGGAGGTCATCGCCGTCGCGCTGACCGAGCCGTCCGCGCAGACCGTCGCCGAGCTCGGTGCCTACGGCGTGCGCCAGCTCCTGGTCACCGACCTCCTCGGTGACGAGGCCGACTCTCACCTCACCCCGGTGGCGGCCGAGGCCCTGGTCGCCGCGGTCACCACGACCGCCGCCGACGTCGTGCTGCTGTCCTCCTCCTTCGTCAACCGGGAGATCGGTGCTCGTCTGGCCTACGCCGTCGGCGCCGGGCTGATCCTGGACGCCTCCGCGGTGAGCGTGGGGGAGCACGGCGTGGTCGGTGACAAGCGCGTCTTCGCCGGGACCTGGGACATCACCTGTGCGGTGACCACCCCCCTGGCCGTGGTGACCGTGCGCGCCAACGCCGTGGTGGCGTCCCCGGCGCCCGAGGCCGTCGAGACCGAGGTGGACCACCTCGAGGTGCGTCCCAGCGACTCCGCGACGTCGGCGGTCCTGGTCTCGCGCACGGAGCACGCCCCGGCCGACGGCGGGTCCGGTCGCCCGGCCCTGGCCGAGGCCGCCTACGTCGTCGCCGGTGGGCGCGGGACCCTCGGGGACTTCGGTCCGGTCGAGGACCTGGCCGACGCCCTGGGGGCGGCGGTCGGCGCGACCCGCGACGCCGTCGACGAGGGGTGGGTGACCCACGACGCGCAGATCGGTCAGACCGGTGTGACGATCGCCCCGCGGGTCTACATCGGCGCTGGCATCTCCGGTGCCCCGCACCACCGTGGCGGGATGCAGGCCTCCAGCGTGATCATCGCCGTGAACAACGACCCCGACTCCCCGATCTTCGAGATCGCGGACTTCGGCGTCGTGGGTGACCTCGCCGACGTCCTGCCGCAGGCCGCGCAGGCTATCCGCGCGCACAAGGGCTGACTCGGCGAGCGGTGATCGCGGCCGAGGGCCGTGATCACCGCCGCCCGCGGCGCACTCCGCCGTCGGGTCGGGCGCGGGCGGCTCGTAGACTGGTGTGCGTGACCCCCAACCCCACCGCCTACCTCGACCACGCGGCGACGACTCCCATGTCGTCGGCCGCGATCGAGGCGTACACCGACCAGCTCGCGGTGGCCGGAAACCCCTCGTCGTTGCACTCGGCCGGGCGCGCCGCGCGCCGTGTGGTCGAGGAGTCGCGAGAGCAGATCGCCGCCGCGCTCGGCGCCCGTCCCAGCGAGGTGGTCTTCACCGGCGGTGGGACCGAGGCGGACAACCTCGCGATCAAGGGCCTGTTCTGGGCCCGTCGGGTGGCCAACCCCGAGCGACGTCGCATCCTCATCTCCGCCGTCGAGCACCACGCGGTGCTGGACCCGGCGTTCTGGATGGCGGAGCACGCCGGCGCGGAGATCGTCCTGCTGGCGGTGGACTCCCGCGGTGTGCTCGACGTCGAGGCGCTGCGGGCCGAGCTGGCCGCGCACGGCCCCGAGGTCGCCTTCATCTCCGTGATGTGGGCCAACAACGAGCTCGGCACCATCCAGCCGATCGCCGACGTCGTCGCCGCGGCTCGTCCGTACGGCATCCCGGTGCACTCGGACGCGGTGCAGGCTGCCGGTCAGATCCCCCTCGACTTCGCCGCGAGCGGCCTGGACGCCCTCACCCTCACCGCCCACAAGCTCGGCGGCCCGGTGGGCGTCGGCGCGCTGCTGGCGCGCCGCGACCTCGACCTCACCCCGGTGCTGCACGGCGGCGGGCAGGAGCGCGGGGTGCGCTCCGGCACCCTGGACGCCGCCGGGATCCGCGCCTTCGCCGCGGCTCTGACCGAGGCGGTGCGTCTGCTGCCTGCCACGAGCGACCGCCTGGTGGCGCTGCGGGACCGGCTCATCCAGGGCGTGCGTGACCGCGTGCCCACGGCCACGCTGCGCGGCCCGGACCCGATGGCCGGCGACGCCGCGCTGCGTCTGCCGGGCAACGCCCACTTCACCTTCGCCGGCTGCGAGGGAGACTCGCTGCTCTACCTGCTCGACTCCGCCGGCGTGCAGTCCTCGACCGGGTCCGCCTGCCAGGCAGGTGTGCCACAGCCGTCCCACGTGCTGCTCGCGACGGGGGTGGGGGAGGAGGACGCGCGCGGTGCGCTGCGGTTCTCCCTGGGCCACACCTCGACCGACGCCGACGTGGACCTGCTGCTCGACGTCCTGCCCGGCGTGGTCGACCGGGCCACCGCCGCGGGCTTGGCCTCGGCGGGTATCGGTATGAGCCGCAACCGCGGTACACAGGAGGTGCGTTGATGCGGGTTCTCGCCGCGATGTCCGGAGGCGTCGACTCAGCGGTCGCCGCTGCACGTGTGGTCGAGGCCGGTCACGAGGTGGTCGGCGTCCACATGGCCCTCTCGCGCAACCGCAACCAGTTCCGCACGGGGTCGCGGGGCTGCTGCTCGATCGAGGACGCCGGTGACGCCCGCCGCGCCGCTGACATCCTCGGCATCCCCTACTACGTGTGGGACCTGTCGGAGAAGTTCCAGGACACCGTCGTGGCCGACTTCCTCTCCGAGTACGCCGCCGGGCGGACCCCCAACCCCTGCGTGCGGTGCAACGAGCACATCAAGTTCGAGGCGTTGCTGGACAAGGCGACGGCCCTGGGCTTCGACGCCGTGGCCACCGGGCACTACGCCCAGGTGATCACCCGCACCGCGCCGGACGGCACCGAGGTCCGTGAGCTGCACCGCTCGCCCAACACCGCCAAGGACCAGTCCTACGTCCTCGCCGTCATGGGCCCGGAGCGTCTGGCCCGAGCGATGTTCCCGCTGGGGGCCTACGAGACCAAGGACGAGGTGCGCGCCGAGGCCGCCGCCCGCGGGCTGAGCGTCTCGAACAAGCCGGACTCCTACGACATCTGCTTCGTGGCCGACGGTGACACCCAGGGCTTCCTGCGCGACCACCTGGGCTCCCAGCCCGGTGACATCGTCGACGCCGACGGGACGATCCTCGGAGCGCACGACGGCGCCTACTCCTACACCGTGGGACAGCGCAAGGGCCTGTCGATCGGCCGCCCGGCGCCCGACGGCAAGCCTCGCTACGTCCTGGACGTCCAGCCCGTCTCCAACCGGGTCGTGGTCGGTCCGGCCGAGATGCTCACGGTCGACCGGCTGACCGGTGACCAGAGCGTGTGGCTGGCCGACGACGTGCTGGCCGCCGCCGGCCTCGACCTGGCGGCCCCGCACTCGGAC
Source organism: Sanguibacter suarezii NBRC 16159 (assembly GCF_001552735.1). Classification (GTDB taxonomy): domain Bacteria; phylum Actinomycetota; class Actinomycetes; order Actinomycetales; family Cellulomonadaceae; genus Sanguibacter; species Sanguibacter suarezii. Next base: position 15,757 of record NZ_BCRT01000020.1, on the reverse strand, counting down.
GGCACCGCGTGGTTCGACGCCGAGATCCAGGTCCGCGCGCACGGGGAGCCGGTGCCCGCCCGGGTGCGGGCGGTGCCCGACGCCTCCGGCCCCGCCGGCCGGATGGAGGTCGAGCTCACGGGTGAGACCCTGCGCGGCGTCGCCGCCGGGCAGTCCCTCGTCGTCTACCTCGGCACCCGGGTGCTCGGTCAGTCGACGGTAGTCTCGACCGCGTGGAGCGGCGCGCCCGACCGCGCGACGACGACGCCGGCCGCGGCGACGTCCGCCGCGACGGCTGCGCAGCACGCGTGACCGGGGCCACCGGCCCGGGCGTCTGGCCCGGCGTCGACGCCCTCGAGGCGTACCTGACGATCGTCGGCGACCTCTCCGACGTGCCCGACGGCGTCCAGGGCATGCCCTTCCTCGCCCAGCTGCCCGCGCGAGGAGCCGGCGCGCTGCCGGTGGCCCGCACCGCGGCGCTGCTGGCGGACATGCCGGTCGAGCTCGGCCCGCACGGCTGGAAGCTCAGCGACCACCCGGGGATGGACCTCGAGCGCGCCCTGGCGTTCCTGCGCGAGGACCTCGACGCTCTCGCCGTCGCCGCCCACGGCTACACCGGCCCGCTGACCGTCCAGGTCGTGGGTCCGTGGACGCTCGCGGCCACCGTGTACCTGGCCCGCGGCGACCGCGTCCTCGCCGACCACGGCGCGGTCGCCGAGCTGGCCGCCTCCCTGGCCACCGGTCTGGGTGAGCACCTGGCCGCGGTGCGCGGGCAGGCCCCCGGCGCCCAGCTGACCGTCCAGGTGGACGAGTCACTCCTCGGCCAGGTCGCGGCGGGAGTCATCCCCTCCTTCTCCGGATACTCCCGGCTGCGCGCGGTCCGCGGACCCGACCTCATCGACGGGCTGCGTCCTGTGCTCGAGGCGGCTCGCGAGGCTCAGGCGCGCAGCGTCGTCCACGTGGGCCAGGCCTGGGTGGGGATCGCCCCGGCCGTGCTCTCCGGGGCCGACGCCGTGGGCGTCGAGCTCGGCTCCACGACCGACGGACCGGGGTGGAACGAGCACGGCTGGGAGCTCGTCGCGCGGATGATCGAACGCGGGACCCACCTGTGGGCCGGGTTGCCGCCGGCGACCGTGTCCCAGTGCGCGGGCACCGACGTGCGCGGCCTGGCTGACCTGGTCACCGTCCCCTGGCGGCGGATGGGCCTGCCCGCGGCGGGCCTGGCAGACGTCGTGCTCACCTCGGCCGGGTCGGCTGCGACCCTCGCCGCCTCCGGGACGCCCGACGCGGCTCGTGGTGCCCTCGGTGCGGTCGTGCGTGCCGCGGCCATCGTGGCCGAGCGCTCGGCAGACTGAGTCTCCCGAGCACCACGACGACCGGGGGTACTACGATCCCTCGGTGCCCAGATTCCTCGCCGACACCACACCGCTGCGTGTCTCCCCGGCCTTCGCCCGGCTGTGGTGGGGGCTGGGGATCTCCAACCTCGGTGCCCAGCTGACGGTCGTCGCCGTCGGCCTGCAGGTCTACGACCTCACCAGCTCGACCCTCGCAGTGGGTGTCCTGGGCATCTGCGCGCTGGTCCCGCTCGTGCTCCTGGGGCTCTATGGTGGGGCGCTCGTGGACGCCTACGACCGTCGCAAGGTGGCCCTCATCGCGTCGTCGGTGCTGTGGGTGGTGACGATCGCCCTCGCGGTGCAGGCGTGGCTCGGCGCGGACTCGGTCACCCTGCTCTACGCCCTCGTCGCCCCCCAGTCCGCCGCCTTCGCGGTGAACAACCCGGCCCGCTCGGCGATCATCCCGCGCCTGCTCGACCCCAAGCTGCTGCCGGCGGCGAACACGCTCATGACCATCACCTGGAACATCGCGTTGACGGTCGGGCCGCTCGCCGCGGCGCTGATCGTCAGCCGGTGGGGCTTCGGGATCGTCTACACCGTCGACGTCCTGTGCTTCACCGCGGCGCTGTGGGCGCTCGTCCAGCTGCCCGGCATGCCGCCGGAGCACACCCGCGACGAGGTCCAGGGCGGCGACGGGGACGGCACCGCGGCGACCGGTCCCCGGCGCGTGGGTCTGTCCTCGGTGCTGGAGGGCCTGCGCTACCTCGCGACCCGACCCACCGTCCGCATGACCTTCCTCGTCGACCTCGTCGCCATGGTCTTCGCCATGCCCCGCGTGCTCTTCCCGGCCATCGGCGTGGTCATCATCGGCGGCGGCGCGACGACGACGGGCGCCCTGACCGCGGCCCTGGCCGTGGGCGGCCTGCTCGCCGGGCTGTTCTCCGGCGGCCTGACCCGGGTCCACCGCCAGGGCGTGGTCATCATGTGGGCGATCATCGCCTGGGGACTGTCGGTCGCGGGCTTCGGCGTGGTCCTCGTGCTCGCCGGCCGGAGCACCCCCGACGAGATCCTCGTCGTCGCGCTCGTCGCCGCGCTGGCCATGCTCGTGCTGTGCGGTGCCTCCGACGCGATCAGCTCGGTGTTCCGCCAGACCATCCTGCAGTCGGCGACCCCGGACGACATGCGCGGGCGGCTGCAGGGCGTGTTCATCGTCGTCGTGGCAGGAGGTCCGCGGCTGGGTGACCTCGTGCTCGGGGCGCAGTCGTCGTGGTGGGGCGAAGGCTGGGCGGCCGTCGTCGGGGGGGCTCACCTGCGTCGTCGTGCTCCTGGTGCTGCTGCGCTGGCAGCCGCGGCTGCTCGCCTACGACTCCCGCCACCCCGAGCCGTAGCTCGAGGTGGCGGGCCGGGGCGGCGCGGCTCGCAGGGCTCTCAGATGAGCCGCTCCCACAGGAAGCGGTAGGCCAGCGCCTGCATGTGCGCGGCCTGGGAGTTGTTGGCCGCGCCGCCGTGCCCGCCCTCGGTGTTCTCGTAGTAGGTGACGTCCTTGCCGGCGTCGATCATCGCTGCGGCGAGCTTGCGCGCGTGCCCGGGGTGCACCCGGTCGTCCTTGGTCGACGTCGTGAACAGCACCGGCGGGTAGGCCGTGGCAGGGTCGAAGAGGTGGTACGGGGAGAAGGTCTTGATGTACTCCCACTCCTCGGGCACGTCCGGGTCGCCGTACTCGGCCATCCAGGACGCCCCGGCCAGCAGGTGGGAGTACCGCTTCATGTCCAGCAGCGGCACCTGGATGACGATCGCCCCGAACAGCTCGGGGTACTGCGTGAGCATGTTGCCGGCGAGCAGCCCGCCGTTGGAGCCGCCCTGCGCGCCCAGGTGCGCGGGGGAGGTGATCCCGCGGGCGATGAGGTCCTTGGCCACCGAGGAGAAGTCCTCGTAGGCGCGGTGCCGGTTCTCCTTGAGGGCGAGCTGGTGCCAGCGGGGGCCGTACTCACCGCCGCCCCGGATGTTCGCGACCACGTACACGCCGCCGCGCGCCAGCCATGCCCGTCCCAGCCCGCCGGAGTACCCGGGGGTGAGGGAGATCTCGAAGCCGCCGTACCCGTAGAGCAGGGTCGGTACGGTGCCGTCGAAGGCGAGGTCGTCACGGCGCACCACGAAGTACGGCACCCGGGTGCCGTCGTCGGAGGTGGCGAAGTGCTGGTCGATGGTCAGACCGTCGGCGTCGAAGAAGGTGGGCATGGACTTCAGCAGCGTCGGTTCCACCGGGTCGCCGAAGGCGGTGCTCACCGTGGTGATCGACAGGGTCGTGGGGGTCAGGTAGTCCGTCGCGACGAGCCACACGTCCTCGCTGTCGTCGGAGTCGACGGCGGAGACCTCCACCGTGCCGATCTCGGGCGCACCGACGAAGACGCTGCGCGGCCAGGGACCGGATCCCTGGGCGGGCGGGGTGAGCACGTGGAGGCGGTTCTTCACGTCGTCGAGCACGTTGATCACGAGGTGGCTGCGCGTCCACGTCGCCCCGGCCAGGGAGGTGGTGGGCCCGGGGACGAACAGCACGGTGAGATCGCGCTCGCCGGCCAGGAACTCCTCGAAGCGGGCTGCCAGCAGGGACCCGGCGGTGTAGGTGGTCGACCCCACCGTCCAGTCGTCGCGCAGCTCGATGAGCAGCCACTCCCGCTTCACGCCGATCTCGGCCGAGCGGGGGACCTCGATCTTGGTGAGCTGGTCGTCTGCGCCCAGGACGAAGAGCTCGGAGCTGTAGAAGGCGATGGACCGCGCGACGAAGTCCCGCTCGTAGCCGGGGGTGTGGCTGCGGAAGGCCGAGATGTACATGTCCTCCGGCTCGCCCTCGTACACGGTCACCGCGGACTCCAGGGGGGTGCCCCGGCTCCACCGCTTGGCGATCCGCGGGTACCCCGACGGCGTCAGCGACCCGTCACCGAAGTCGGTGAAGGCGTAGACGGTGTCGTCGTCGATCCAGGCCAGGTCCCCCTTGGCCTCGGGCCGGAAGAAGCCGCCGTCCTCGGGGGCCACGAAGGTCTTGGTCACGAGGTCGAACTCGCGGGTGACGTCGGCGTCGGACCCGCCGGGGGACAGGCTCACCAAGGCCTTGCGGTAGTCCGGGCGCAGCACCTGCGCCCCGTGCCACACCCAGCTGACGTCCTCTGCCGCGCCGAGGGCGTCGACGTCCAGCACCGTCTCCCACTCCGGCTCGGGGCTGCGGTAGGACTCCAGGGTGGTCCGGCGCCACAGGCCCTGCGGGTGCTCGGCGTCCTTCCAGAAGTTGTAGAAGAGGTCGCCCACCTTGGACACGCCGGGGATCTTCGCGTCGGAGTCCAGGACCGCGCGGATCTGCGCCTCGGTCGAGGCGAACTCCGGGGTCGCAGCGAGCGTGGACTCGGTCGCGGCGTTGCGCTCGCGGACCCAGCTCAGGGCCCTCGCGCCCTCGACGTCCTCGAGCCAGAGGTAGGGGTCGGTCGGGGCGGTGGCCTCAGGGTTCATGGGACCACTCTAGGGACTGCGGGCGACACGCGGCGCCCGGTGCGGGCTGCCCCGCACATGTCGGTGGTTCGCGCGATGATGTACCCGTGAGCGAACAACCCCCCGCCCTGACCGTGACCGACGACGTGAGCCCCGCCGAGAGCGAGGCGCGCAGCGCCTGGACCGCGCTGGCCGAGCAGATCGAGGCGCACCAGTTCGCCTACTACGTGCGCGACGCCCCCACCGTCTCCGACGCCGAGTACGACGAGCTGCTGCGCGCGCTCGAGGCGCTCGAGGACGCCCACCCCGAGCTGCGCACCCCGGACTCGCCGACCCAGCGGGTCGGCGGCACCTTCTCGACGGACTTCGCGGCCGTGGACCACGTCGAGCCCATGCTCAGCCTGGACAACGCCTTCAACGCCGAGGACCTCGCGGCCTGGGCCGAGCGGGTGCACCGTGAGATCGGCACCACCGAGGTGCACTACCTGTGCGAGGTGAAGATCGACGGCCTGGCCGTCGCGCTGCTCTACGAGAAGGGGCGCCTGGTGCGGGCGGCGACCCGCGGCGACGGCCGGACCGGGGAGGACGTGACGCTCAACGTCCGCACCATCGAGACCATCCCCAAGACGCTGGGCGGGGACCCAGCCACGCACCCGGACCTCATCGAGATCCGCGGCGAGGTGTTCATGCTCACCGACCAGTTCGCCGCGCTCAACGAGGCCCAGATGGCCGCCGGCAAGCCGCCCTTCGCCAACCCGCGCAACGCCGCGGCCGGGTCGCTGCGTCAGAAGAACCCGAAGATCACCGCGAGCCGCCCGCTGCGGATGTACGCCCACGGCATCGGCGCGCTGCACTGGGACGCGGGCACTCCGTCGACGCTGCAGCGCCAGTCGGACGCCTACGCCCTGCTGGAGTCCTGGGGGGTGCCGGTCTCGGGCCACAACCGCGTCGTCGAGGGCCTCGCTGGCGTGCAGGAGATGATCGACTACTACGGCGAGCACCGCCACGACATCGAGCACGAGCTCGACGGGATCGTCGTCAAGGTCGACGAGCTGGCGCTGCAGCGTCGCCTCGGCGCGACGAGCCGGGCGCCGCGGTGGGCGATCGCCTACAAGTACCCGCCGGAAGAGGTCAACACCACGCTGCTGGACATCCGCGTCAACGTCGGCCGCACGGGACGGGTCACTCCCTTCGGTGTCATGGAGCCGGTCCTCGTGGCCGGGTCCACGGTCGAGATGGCGACCCTGCACAACGGCAGCGAGGTCAAGCGCAAGGGCGTGCTCATCGGTGACACCGTCGTGCTGCGCAAGGCGGGCGACGTCATCCCGGAGATCGTCGGCCCGGTCGTCGAGCTGCGCGACGGCACCGAGCGCGAGTTCGTCATGCCCACCCACTGCCCGTCCTGCGGCACGCTGCTGGCTCCGGCCAAGGAGGGCGACGTCGACATCCGCTGCCCCAACCAGCGGTCCTGCCCCTCTCAGCTGCGCGAGCGGGTGGCACACCTGTCCGGACGCGGCGCCTTCGACATCGAGGCGATGGGCTGGGAGGCCTCGATCGCCCTCGTCGACCCCGAGCTCAACCGCCCCCCAGGTGCGGACGAGGCCGGGATCGAGCGTCAGGTGCCGGTGCTGGCCACCGAGGCCGGGTTCTTCGACCTCACCGTGGAGGACCTCGCCGACATCAAGGTCTGGCGGCAGAAGAAGGTCAAGGGCGTGGTCACCGACGTCTGGGAGCAGGTGCTGTTCTTCTGGACCAAGCCCACGGCCAAGACGCCGTCCAAGCCGACCGCGACGACGGTGACCTTCTTCGCCGAGCGCGAGAAGGCCAAGTCCCAGCCGCTGTGGCGGGTGCTCGTCGCGCTGTCCATCCGCCACGTCGGCCCGACGGCGGCGCGCGCGCTGGCCACCAACCTCGGCTCGATGGACGCGATCATCGATGCGACGCAGGAGCAGCTGGCCGCGACCGAAGGGGTCGGGCCGACCATCGCGCAGGCTGTCCGGGAGTGGTTCGGAGACCCCGACGACCCGGAGAACTGGCACCGGGAGATCGTGGAGCGCTGGCGTGCGGCCGGGGTCCGGATGGAGGACGAGCGGGACACCTCCATCGACCGGACCCTGGAGGGCCTGACGATCGTCGTGACGGGCGGCCTCGAGGGCTTCAACCGGGACCAGGTCAAGGAAGCGATCATCGTGCGGGGCGGCAAGGCCTCCGGCTCGGTGTCGAAGAAGACCGACTTCGTGGTGGTCGGTGAGAACGCCGGCTCCAAGGAGGCCAAGGCCCGCGAGCTCGGGCTGACCATCCTCGACGAGGCGGCCTTCGTCCGGCTGCTCGCGGAGGGGCCGGCGGGTGTGGGGGCTGCCACGGCGCAGACCCTCGAGGTCGGTGACGAGGTCGACGCCCTCGACCCCGAGGCGGCTCCAGCGGCCGCGGACGAGGCGACGACGACGGACTGACGCGGGCGAGCCGGGCCACCGGCTCGGCTCGCGGGCTCGGCTTGTCAGCTCGGCTCGTCGGCTCGGTCCCGCGCGGCCCAGGCCATGCCGCGCTCGATGACCGCCGCGAGATCGGGGTTGGCGAGGTCGGCCATGTGGTGGCCCGGGGCGCACACGAAGATGCGTCCCGCGCCCCACTGCCGGGTCCAGATCGCGGGGCAGACCACGGGGTGGGCCCACGGGTCGCCCGGTCCGGGGTGGATCTCGGTGGTCGCGAGGACGTCGATCGCGGAGTCGGTGAGCACCCAGTACTGCTCGGAGTGCAGCGAGATCGACGAGATGCCCGCGACGACGGGGTGGTCGGCGCGGTCGGGCAGCACGGTGATCGTGTGGTCGACGAGGTCACCTGGGTGGGCGGCGAACTGGGCGCCCATCATCTGCAGATAGTCGGTGGCCACCCGGAAGGAGTCGATGACCCCGCCGTGCCAGCCGGCGAAGCCGGTGCCTGCGGCGACGGCTGCCCGCAGGCCGCGCAGCTCGTCGGGAAGGATCTCGCCCATCGTCCAGCACTGGACGATGAGGTCGACGCTGGCCATGAGCTCGGCGTCGGCGTAGACCTCCAGGGAGCCCTCGACGATGACCTCGAAGCCGGTCTCGGTCAGGTGGGGGATGAACAGCTCGGTCGCGACCTCGGGGGAGTGGCCGGGCCACCCGCCACGGACCACCAGTGCACGTCGCTGCGGGATGTTCATGAGTCCTCCGTCGGCTCAGACGATCAGGGCATCGATTGCTGCTGGTGAGAGTACGTGATCGACGGCCATGGCACTGGCCCCCAGGACGCCGGCCCGGCGTCGTGTCTGGGAGGTGACGATGCGCAGGTCCTGGGTGGCCAGCGGCAACGAGCGTTGGTAGACGATCTCGCGGATCCCGGCGAGCAGGTGCTCACCGGCGTCGGCCACGACGCCGCCGATGACGATCATCGACGGGTTGAGCAGGCTCACGCAGCTGGCGAGCACCGAGCCGATGTCTCGTCCGGCCTGGCGCACGGCGTGGCTGGCCACGAGGTCTCCGGCCCGGACGAGGTCGACGACGTCGGCGGAGGTCTGGGCCTCCAGGCCCACCTCACGCAGCGCGGCGGCGATCGCCTGGCCGCTCGCGACGGCCTCCAGGCATCCGGTGTTCCCGCAGCGGCACTGCACCTGGGAGCCGGTGGCGGTCGCGACGTGCCCGATGTCCCCGGCTGCGCCGCGGGCCCCGCGGCGGAGCTGGCCGTCGCTGATGACTCCCGCGCCGATCCCGGTGGCGACCTTGACGAAGAGCAGGTCGTCGACCTGGGGCCAGGCGGTGCGGTGCTCGCCGAGGGCCATGATGTTGACGTCGTTGTCGACGAGCACGGCCGCGTCGAAGTGCCGCGACAGGATGGTCGGGACGTCGGCGTCGTCCCAGGACGGCATGATCGGGGGGTTGATCGGGCGCCCGGTGGAGTGCTCGACGGGCCCGGGCAGTCCCACCCCGACGCTCACCAGATCCGCGTGGGTGCGCCCGATCGCGGCGATGAGCTCGTCTGCGCAGCGGATGACCCAGCCGAGGACGGCCTCTGGGCCGTCGGCGATGGCGATGGCCTCCTCGCGCTCGACGAGGACGTGGGAGCTGAGGTCGGTCACCGCCAGGTGGGCATGGGTGGCACCGAGATCGACTGCGAGCACGATCTTGGCGCTGGGGTTGAAGGCGAAGGTGGCCGGGGGGCGGCCGCCGGTCGAGCTCGCCTCGCCAGCCGGGGCGATGAGCCCGGCGGACATGAGCAGGTCGATGCGGGCCGCGATGGTCGAGCGCGCCTGTCCGGTGACGGCTGCCAGGTCTGCGCGGGTGCGGGGTTGGCCGTCGCGCAGCATCTGGAACATCTCTCCGGCGCCCGTGGGGCGGGGAGCGAACTTCAGCAGTTCCTCCGTGGGCACAGGGAATCACGGGCCTCTCGGTCGGCGGTCGTTCGACGGACGAGCAGCGTATCGCCGCTCGGTTCTTCTGAAGGCTACTCTCTCCGGTTCTGATAAGTCACGAGCAGATAACGATTGATAATCATGCATCTTTTGATTGCGAGCCGACAGAAGTTGGGTTAGGTTCGACCCATGGTCAACGTGGACCCCATGCCGGATCACCGGCCGCTCCTGCAGATGCAGGGCATCGTCAAGCAGTTTCCCGGCGCCCGAGCCCTCGACGGCGTCGATCTCGAGATCCTCCCCGGTGAGGTGCACTGCCTGCTCGGTCAGAACGGTGCCGGCAAGTCCACCCTCATCAAGATCCTCGCCGGCGCCCACCAGCCCGACGAGGGACAGATCCTCCTCGACGGCGCCCCCGTGGTCATCACCCACCCGGTCGCGGCCCTCACCCTCGGTGTGGCGACGATGTACCAGGAGCTCGACGTCGTCGACGGCCTCACCGTCACCGAGAACATCTTCCTCGGCCACGAGCTCGCCACGGCCGGCTTCTCCCAGCGCCGGGCAGCGACGCGGCGCACCCGCGAGCTGCTCGCCCGCCTGGGGCACCCGGACATCTCCCCGCACAAGGAGGTCGGGCGCCTGTCCGCAGCGGGCAAGCAGATCGTCTCGATGGCCCGCGCCCTGTCCTACGACGCCCGGATCATCATCATGGACGAACCCTCCGCCGTCTTGGACTCCGAGGAGGTGGCCAACCTCTTCCGCGTGGTGCGTGAGCTCGCCCGCGACGGCGTGGCCGTCGTCTACATCTCCCACCGTCTGGACGAGATCCGCCAGATCGGTGACCGCATCACGGTGCTCAAGGACGGCCGGGCGGTCGCCCAGAACCTCGACGTCGCCCAGACGCCTACCCCCGACCTCATCCGCCTCATGACCGGCCGCAGCGTCGACCAGGTCTTCCCCGACCGCCTCCCCGTCGCCCCCGAGGCCGAGGTCCTGCTGCGGGTGACCGGGCTCGGGCTCAAGGGCACCTTCCACGACGTCTCCTTCGAGGTCCGCGCCGGGGAGGTGCTCGGCCTGGCCGGGCTCGTCGGCTCGGGCCGCTCGGAGATCCTCGAGACCGTCTACGGCGCCCGCACAGCGACGTCGGGAACCGTCGAGGTCGCCGGACGGCGCACCCGGCGCGGCTCGGTGAAGTCCGCCGTCGACTCCGGCGTCGGGCTGTGCCCCGAGGAGCGCAAGAGCCAGGGCCTGCTCCTCGACGAACCGATCTACCGCAACATCACCCTCTCCGCCTTCGCCCGCTTCGCCTCCGCCGGCTTCCTCGACGAAAGCGCGGAGCGGCGAGCGGCCCAGCAGCAGGTCGAGGCCCTCGACATACGGCCCCACGACGTGGACCGCACCGTGCGCACCCTCTCCGGAGGGAACCAGCAGAAGGCTGTGCTGAGCCGCTGGCTCGTGCACGGCTGCCGGGTCCTGCTCCTGGACGAGCCGACCCGCGGCGTCGACGTCGGCGCCCGCGCGGAGATCTACAGCCTCATCCGCGCCCTCGCCGCCGCCGGCACCGCCGTCGTCGTCGTCTCGAGCGAGATCGACGAGGTCCTGGGGATGTCCGACCGCGTGCTGGTCATCTCCGAAGGGCAGGTGGTCTTCACCAGCCCCGCAGAGTCCATCGACGAGCACCAGGTGCTCGCACTGGTCATGGAAGGAAGTGCAGCGTGAGCTCGCAACACGTCTCCGCCAAGCCCTCGCCGGCAGGCGCCGGGCCTCAGGGCGCGCCGACCGCCACCCGCCCACGCCGCACGCTCCTGCGGGGGTCCTCCGGCCGCAGCATCGGTCTGGTGCTCGCCCTCGTCGTGCTGTGCGTCGTCGGGTACGTCACCGGAGGCGAGCGCTTCGCCAGCGTCGACAACCTCATGACCATCCTGCGCCTGGCCGCGGCGCTGGGGGTGCTGAGCATCGGGATGACCTTCGTCATCACCGGGGGAGGGATCGACCTCTCGGTCGGCTCGGTCATGGGGCTCGCCACCGTGTGGGCCACGACCGTCGCCACCCAGACCATGGCCCAGGACTTCCACTGGATCGTCATGGTGCTGGTCGCCCTCGCCGTCGGCACCGCGTGCGGCCTCATCAACGGCGTGCTCATCGCCTACGGCAAGGTGGTCGCCTTCATCGCCACCCTCGCCATGATGGTCGGCGCTCGCGGTCTCGCCGAGATGATCGCCAACCGTCAGACCCAGCCGGTCAAGGTCCGGGCCTTCCTGGACTTCTTCCGTGCTGAGGTTCTGGGCATCCCGGCCCTGGTGTGGATGTTCGTCCTCGTGGCGGTCGCCGGCTGGGTGCTGCTCAACCGCACCACCTTCGGGCGGCGCACCATCGCCGTGGGCGGCAACCCCGAGGCCGCGCGCCTGGCCGGGGTCAACGTCAAGCGGCACACCATGTACCTCTACGGCCTGGCCGGGCTGGCTGCCGGGATCGCCGGCGTGATGATGCTCGTGCGCACCACGGCGGGGTCCTCGACCACCGGCCAGCTCTACGAGCTCGACGCCATCGCCGCCGTCGTCGTCGGTGGCACCCTCCTCGTCGGCGGTCGCGGGACCATCGGCGGCACCGTCCTGGGCGTGCTGATCTTCACCACCCTGACCAACGTCTTCACCTTGAACAACATGTCCATCTCCGCCCAGTCGGTGGCCAAGGGCGTCATCATCGTCGTCGCCGTCCTGCTCCAGCAGCGCTTCGCGGCCCGCGGCAGAGCCACCTGACCCGCACGCCACCACCGGATCGCCTCCGGGCGACCCCACCGCAGCACGCCCGCCAGCGTCACCTGCGACCCTCACCATCCGTGGCACCACCACCCGCTCCGCGCACCACCACCTGCTCGGCCGTCATCAGACCGGATCAAAGGAGATTTCCATGTCTGCTCGCCTCACCACCTCTCCCCGCCGCGGGCTCCTCGCCCTCACCACGACCGTCGCCGTCGGCGCCCTCGTGCTGGCCGGCTGCACCTCCAACGAGGCGCCTCAGGCCGAGGGCACCGCCGCCTCGAGCGCACCCGCCGCCGTCTCCGACAACGACGACGACGGCGACACGGTCGTCATCGGCTTCTCCGCCCCCGCCGCCGACCACGGCTGGATGGGAGCCATCACCTCCGCCGCGAAGGCGGAGGCGGAGAAGTACCCCGACGTCGAGCTCCGGGTCGCCGAGGGCACCAACGACGTCAGTCTCCAGATCTCCCAGATCGAGACCTTCATCAACGACAAGGTCGACGCGATCGTGCTGCTGCCCTTCGACGGTGCCGCGCTGACCGAGGTCGCGACCCAGGCGATGGACGCCGGGATCACCGTGATCAACGTCGACCGCGAGTTCTCCAGCCCCTTCGCCGCCCGCACCACGGTGCTCGGCGACAACTACGGCATGGGGGTCAGCGCGGGCACCTACATCTGCGAAGAGCTGGGAGGCAACGCCGACGCCGTGGTCGCCGAGATCGCCGGGATCGACTCGCTGCCGCTGACCCAGGACCGCAGCCAGGGCTTCTCCGACGCCCTCTCCGACTGCGGGCTGACCGTCTCCAACCGGGTGGCCGCCGACTTCACCATCCAGGGTGGAGAGACGGCGACCGCGAACCTGCTGCAGGCCGCACCGAAGATCGACGCGATCTGGAACCACGACGACGACCAGGGCGTGGGTGTCCTCGCCGCGATCGACAGCGCCGGACGTGACGAGTTCTTCATGGTCGGCGGGGCCGGCTCGGCCAACGTCATGGAGTCCATCAAGGCCGGTGACTCCGTCCTGCAGGCCACGGTCGTCTACCCCTCCACCCAGGCTGCCGACGGCATCAAACTCGCCCGCCTCATCGTCCAGGGCAAGTCGATGAGCGACCTCGGCTCCCTCGGGGTGCCGCGTCAGGTGCAGCTCTACGCACCCGTGGTGACGCAGGAGAACGTCGACCTCTACCTCCCGTCCGCCTTCCAGTCCTGATCCACCATCGAGCTCCGGTCGGGGCTCGGGACGCGGCCAGCCGCGCACCGGGCCCCGACCGCGGAAGGGAGTCCCACCATGTCTGACCACCCCTCTGACCACCTGCCTGACGACGAGCGCCCCCGCCTCGGGGTCGGGATGGTCGGCCACTCCTTCATGGGTGCAGCGCACTCACAGGCGTGGCGGACAGCACCACACTTCTTCGACCTGCCCCTGCGCATCGAGATGACCACGGTCGCCGGGCGTCGTCTGGCCACGGCGCAGGCCGCAGCCGACCGGCTGGGCTGGCTCGGCGCGGACCCGTCCTGGCAGTCCCTCGTGGCGCGCGACGACGTCGACCTCGTCGACATCTGCACCCCGGGCAACACCCACGCCGAGATCGCGATCGCCGCGCTGGCCGCTGGTAAGCACGTGCTGTGCGAGAAGCCCCTGGCCAACTCCGTGGCCGAGGCCGAGCGCATGGTGGCCGCCGCCGACGCCGCCGCGGAGCACGGCGTCATGGCGATGGTCGGGTTCACCTACCGCCGTGTCCCCGCGGTCCAGCTGGCCCGCCAGCTGGTGGCGCAAGGACGGATCGGGGAGGTGCGGCACGTGCGCGCGCAGTACCTGCAGGACTGGCTCACCGACGAGGACGCCCCGCTGTCCTGGCGGCTGGACCGCACCCTCGCCGGGTCGGGGGCGCTCGGAGACATCGGCGCGCACATCATCGACCTCACCCAGTTCATCACCGGCGAGGAGATCATCGGGGTCGCGGGGCTGCTCGAGACCTTCGTCGCCGAGCGACCGCTCGCGCAGGCCTCCTCGGGTCTGTCCGGGGTGGCCGGCACCGGCCGCGGCCCCGTCACCGTGGACGACGCCGCAGCCTTCCTCGCCCGCTTCTCCGGCGGGGCGATGGGCGTCTTCGAGGCCACCCGCTTCGCGGGCGGGCGCAAGAACGCCATCCGCGTGGAGATCAACGGCTCGCTCGGGTCGGTGGCCTTCGACTTCGAGGACATGAACGTCCTGCACTTCTTCGACGCGACCGAGCCGGCCGCCGTCGCCGGCTTCCGCCGGATCGTGGTGACCGAGGCGGAGCACCCCTATATCGCGAGCTGGTGGCCGGCCGGGCACGGCCTGGGCTACGAGCACGCCTTCACCCACCAGGTGGTGGACCTCGTCGGAGCGATCGCCTCCGGCACCCAGCCGACGCCGTCCTTCCACGACGGCCTCGTCGTCCAGAAGGTGCTCGACGCCGTCGAGCGCAGCGCCGCCGACCGCAGTGCCTGGTGCGAGCCGCGGTCGAGCGCGTCGGTGCTGACCTGAGCTGGTGCTGCCTGACCTGTTCTTGCCTGACCTGAGCTGTGCTGACCCGAGATCGTCCGAAGGAGAGCGACATGGCACGACCGATCACCTTGTTCACCGGCCAGTGGGCCGACCTGCCCTTCGAGGAGGTCGTCCGTCTGGCGGCCGGGTGGGGCTATGACGGGTTGGAGATCGCCTGCTGGGGTGACCACCTCGACCCCTGGCGCTGGGACGACGACGCCTACGTCCAGGGCAAGCTCGACCTGCTCGCTGCCCACGGGCTGTCCGTCTACGCGATCTCCAACCACCTCAAGGGTCAGGCGGTCTGCGACGACCCGATCGACCAGCGTCACCGCGACATCCTGTCCGACAGGGTGTGGGGCGACGGCGACCCGGAGGGCGTGCGCCAGCGCGCGGCCCAGGAGATGACGTGCACGGCCCGCCTCGCGGCCAAGCTCGGGGTGAAGACCGTCGTCGGCTTCACCGGCTCCTCCATCTGGAAGTACGTGGCGATGTTCCCCCCGGTCACCCAGAAGGCGATCGACGCCGGGTACCAGGACTTCGCCGACAGGTGGAACCCGATCCTCGACGTCTTCGACGAGGTGGGGGTGCGCTTCGCCCACGAGGTGCACCCCAGCGAGATCGCCTACGACTACTGGACCACGGTGCGCACCCTCGAGGCGATCGGTCACCGGGAGGCCTTCGGCCTCAACTGGGACCCGAGCCACATGGTGTGGCAGGACATCGACCCGGTGAGCTTCTTGTGGGACTTCCAGGACCGGATCTATCACGTGGACTGCAAGGACACGAAGAAGCGGATGACCAACGGTCGCAACTCCCGGATGGGGTCCCATCTGGCGTGGGCGGATGCCCGCCGTGGCTGGGACTTCATCTCCACCGGTCACGGGGACGTGCCCTGGGAGGACGCCTTCCGGATGCTCAACACCATCGGCTACGCCGGGCCGATCTCGATCGAATGGGAGGACGCGGGCATGGATCGCCTCGTCGGTGCCCCCGAGGCCCTCGAGTTCGTCCGCCGTCTCGCCTTCGACCCGCCCGACGCCGCCTTCGACGCCGCCTTCTCCAGCCGCGGCTGAGGACGGGACGCCGGCAGCTGGCAGAGAACTGTGTGCAGACGGAGGGGACCGACGGGTGGCCGCCGGTCCCCTCCGTCGTGGCAGGTCAGTCGCGGGGGAGCGGGGGAGAGACGAGGGGGTGCCGGGCCGTGGTGGCTATGTGGTCGCGGTCACGTGGGGCTGGGTTGACGTCGCGGCGGGCGGGAACGTAATCTTCTGGATGTCAGCCCGACTGGGAGGCACAGACACCACTGCGAAGCTCA
>NZ_BCRT01000019.1 GCF_001552735.1 Sanguibacter suarezii NBRC 16159 | reverse complement strand
ACCCAGACACACCCCCATCCCCTTCGCTGAGTGCTGGGTTGTGTACGCCTCTCACCGGCGTGTCGCGTGCACAACCCCGCACTCAGCGGGATGGGCGTGGAGGGGATGGGGGGGGCGACGCGCCGCGAGGGGAAGGCCTTGGCTGCGGGCTTCGATGGTTGACTCATCGCATGTCAGCAACTCGCATGCCGTATCCATCCGCACAGGCTGTCTACGCGGCGGCGTCACGCTGGCGTGATGAGTCCCTCATCAATGACCGGTCACTGTTCGGCGGTCCGCACGGCACCACACTTGCTCTAGGCGAAGAGCTGCTCCGTGACGTGGTCGGCCAGCCGGACGCCAGCTCGGACAGCTTCATGACCAAATTGTCTGGTCAGCTGCGCACGAGCTCGCCCGGTGCCGTGCAGCTCGCAGCGGAGCTGCTCTACGTCTATTGCCTCGTCGCCCGGTCTGACTCGTTCAGCGGGTCCAAAAAGCGTGCGCTGGTAGACCAGGTGCTCGGGTACGCGGACGGAACTACGCCTATGCCCAGCGATCTCTCCGCCACGCTGGAGACGGGACTGGTCCGTACCGGGACGGCCTATGGCTCCTACCGGCACGGGCTGTTCCGCTACCTCGTCGAGTTCGTCATCCTCGTCAAGCAGCTCCCGCTTGACGAACGAGTGGCGCTCCTGGCCGACCCGCTGGCCTTCACCACCGCGCTCAAGGGACTGGATGGCGGCAATGGTGGTGCGATGCAGCGGTATTCACTCGAGCACTTGCTCTTCCCTGACACGTTCTGCCCGGCGCTCAGCGCGGACTCACGCGACGCGATCCTCACGGCGTGGCCCCAGCACTCGGGCAGCGCAGATCTCAACCAGTCCTTGCGGCTCGCAGACCTATACAAGAGCCTCGCCGCTGAGCGAGGAGCTCCCGACGAGTTCATCAGCATGTGGCGTTCACCCTTTCAGTGGGAGTGGAGCGCCATCTCCGACAGATGGTCGACTCTGGGCGACTGGACCAGCTGGGTGCGCGAGCGGATCAGCGTGGATGCCGACGAGCGGGAGTACAAGCTCGCCGCCGTCAGCCAGCTGCGTGACGTCGCCGCGCAGGCAAACGCAGGTGACACATCCTGGACTGATGCCCTTGCCAAGGTCTTCCGGTCGACGAACCTCGTGAATTTCCGCGCCTACGAGGAGTTCATCACCTGGATCCGTGCCGACGAGCCCGCGGCACGCTCCGTGACGACGGCGCTCTGGAACGATCCAGAGGTTGCTGCGCTCGACA
The DNA here is from genome assembly GCF_001552735.1 of Sanguibacter suarezii NBRC 16159. Taxonomy (GTDB): domain Bacteria; phylum Actinomycetota; class Actinomycetes; order Actinomycetales; family Cellulomonadaceae; genus Sanguibacter; species Sanguibacter suarezii. The sequence goes on along the minus strand of NZ_BCRT01000019.1, from coordinate 30,713 downwards.
CATTCGCCCAGGCGCTGCCCGGTGACGTCTTGGCCCAGCAGGGTGCGCGTCTCTCCGTTAGCTCGTTCCTGCGCATGATCCACGGCGTGCAGGACCAGCCGCCGTGGCGTGCGCGCTACACGGCCGCCGTCGCCAAGCTCGCCGGGTGTCGCACAGCCCAGCAGGGCTCCCCTGACAGCGAGGTCTACGACGCGTTCCTCGTCCTGCTGGATTTCCTCGGGGACCTCATGGAGCACCGCGGCGAGCGGCTCGAGGACCGGCTCGACGCCCAGTCCCTCATCTGGACGTTGGCCGAGGCCGACGACCTCCCCGGGGTGTCAGAAGCAGAGTTCGAGGCTCTGGGGCAGTGGCGCGCTGGCAAGCAGACTCGGCCGCTGGACGTGCTCCCCGAGATCGAGCCGGTGCAGGACATACCGACGGTCAGCACCACCACCCTCGACGACGAGTCGTTGGCCGATCTGGCGGCCGCGCTGTTCGTCGACGTCGAGCTGCTCACCGCGATCGACGAGCTTGCCCGCGACCGCAACCAGGTGATCTTCACGGGCAGCCCTGGCACCGGGAAGACGTACATCGCTCGACGCTATGCGCAATGGCTCGCTGGCAGCGACGACCGGGTACGCCTCGTCCAGCTCCACCCGTCCTACGGGTACGAGGACTTTGTCGAGGGCTACCGCCCGAGCGGGCAGGGCTACATCCTGCGCGACGGCCCGCTCAAGACGATGGCGCTGCGCGCAGCGGCGGACCCCGGCCACAACTACGTCCTCATCATCGACGAGCTCAACCGTGGCAACGCGGCGCGCGTCTTCGGTGAGCTGTACTTCCTGCTGGAGTACCGCGACACCGAGGCGCAGCTCATGTACTCGGACGCGCCGTTCGCGCTCCCCGCGAACCTCTTCCTTATCGGCACGATGAACAGTGCCGACCGGTCGATCGCAATCCTCGACTCCGCTCTGCGCCGCCGGTTCTCCTTCGTCGAGTTCGACCCCACGCGTCCGCCGCTGTCCGAGGTCCTCACCCGGTTCCTCGCTGCCCACGCACCGCAGCACGCCTGGGCAGCCGACCTCGTCCGACGTGCCAACGAAATCATCGACGACCCCGCCGCCGCGATCGGCCCGAGCCACTTCCTGCGCACCGACCTCACCGAGCAGGTCATCACGCGGGTGTGGAACCACGACGTGCTGCCGACGCTGCGCGAACAGCTCTGGGGGCAGACAGCCCAGCTCGCTGCACTCGAGCTGGAGGCGCTGCGCGGGCAGGCACGAGCCGGAGACGTGGATGTTGACGATCCGGCTGACTGAGTGGGAGCTGGCCTCGGGGCTGACACTCACTACAGGCCAGATCGAGGCACTGCAGTCCCACTTCGACGCAGAGGTGACCCCTGAGGTTTCCGCCGGCACGGACGTCTCAGACCTGCGCTGGCGGGTGCGGGCGTCCAGCATCGTCGGCGTCGTTGCCACGGGCGACGGCGACGTCGTCGTGCGCCCCAAGGTTCCCGTGCACAACGTGTTGTTCCTGCTGGGCGTCTCCAGCGGGCGGGACCCGCTTGATGCGCTCGAGGATGCGGCCCTGGCAGACGCCCCTGACCTCACCACGGCCGTAGCGGGGCTCTTCGCCTCCCTGGCAGGCAGGACGCTGTCGCGTGGCGTGCTCCGCGGCTATCGGCCCGTCGCAGAGCACCGCCAGACGTTGCGCGGCCGGGTCGACGTCGCCGAGCAGATCCGGGTGCGGCCGGGACGTGCGATGCCGATCGCGGTGCAATACGAGGAGCACGACGAGGACATCCTGGAGAACCGGCTCGTGCTCGCCGCGGCCCGACTGCTCCTGCGGATGAGGCCGAGCCTCGACGTCGCGCGACAGTTGCGCCGGGTGGTCCACACCCTCGACGATGTGAACGGTCCATGGCGCGGCGCGGAGGTCTCCTGGACGCACCTCAACGCGCGCTATCGACCCCTCGTCCGACTCTCCCAGCTGGTCTTGTCAGCCCAGGGCCTCGACCTCGACAGCGGCAACCGTGAGGCTGGCGCGCTGACGCTCGACATGAACGTCGTCTTCGAGGCGTTCGTGTGCCGCGTCGTCGGTACAGAACTGGTTGCCGCCCACGGTGGTGAGGTGACGGCTCAAGACACACGCTGGACGCTTGACGAAGGCGGGCGGGTGCGGCTGCGCCCTGATCTCGTCTGGAACGGACGTGGCGGGTACCCGGCGGCGGTGCTGGACGCGAAGTACAAGGCTCGGGGAGGCGGTGGAGTCCCGGAGACAGACCTCTATCAGATGCATGCGTACTGCACGGCGCTCGGACTGGACAGTGGGCACCTGGCGTACGCCCAGGCTCGCCCTGAGGTCGTGCGTGTGGTGCGCGGCGGACCTGCTATCCACGTGCACAGGCTGGATCTCAGCGGCGCTCCTCATGAGCTGCTGGACGCTGGACGATCGCTCGCGCGAGCGATCGCCCATCGGGCCTAGCGACCCAGGACCCGACGCTCGGCGCCGCGGGCAACGAGGGTGTCGATCACTGCTGCCCAACGGCCCTGGGCGGTGTCAGGGAGCGTGCGCAGCTTCGTCAGGAGAGCTCGGGCCGACTCAGCAGCAGCATGCTCGCCTTCTGAATCGAGCAACTGGGTGTACCGGATGTCGGCTGCGTAGAGCGGCACGCTGGCATACATCCCGACGACATCGAGGAACACGGCAAGAGCGTGCGCAGCACTACGGCCGTCATCAGCAAGGCCGGACGAGTCCGACTCAGGAACGGCATTCACGAACTCAAATCGCCCGTCCCCGAGGCGAGCGTGCGCTTTGCTCGGTCCGAGGGAGACAACGGTACCCATCGGCGGTAATGGGTCCCTGGCGGGAGCTGCCACCTTGCGGAATGCCACGACCTCGTGAGCGAGACGCAGGAAGTTGTCGTCGGTCATCGACGACCCGACGACCAGGAGGTGCTTGGTCATGAGCAGCGTCTGGACGATCGCGCCCATCGGGCCAGCAGCAGCTGCGTACCCGACGAAGTCACTCCGGGACAAGGTGATGGGCGACGGGCGAGCGACATCTCCATGCATCTTGAGAAGCCAGGGGATCTGCGGTCGCGGTGCGTCGAAAGGCAATACCTGGTGGTCGCCGCCAGAATCGTTCAGCGCACGTTCGTACAGGGTGTCGTAGTTGGTGGTCACTGCCTGTTCGCAACGCAAAGAGGCGAGCAGCGCATGGCTGAGCGAGTACCGCGTGATCTGGCCGATGATGCGGGGGAGCTCAGGTCCGAGGGAGTCTTTGAGCGTGGCCTAGAGGAGTTCGGCTCTGTCGAGAAGGGACTCGAGATCGTTGATCTCCGCGCGGATCGGGGAAAGTGTGCAGCTTCCCGCCGTAGAAGCTGTAGTTCGAGAACGCGATGAGGCTCTCGTGATCGCTGCGGTAATGCCACGACAATGGGAGTGAGGGAAGAGCCCCGGACCCCTTGCACAGGTCGAGGACAGACTGGAAGTCGTCAAAGCCTTTTTCGTCGGACTCCTCGTCGGAGCCGCCGGTGCTGAAGAAGCTCGTGGGAGGCAGCTGCTTGTCGTCGCCTGCGACGATGAGCTGGCGACCTCGATAGATGCAGTTGATGGCATCGGAGGGCGGCACCTGGGAGCCTCGTCGAAGATCACGACGTCAAACTTCATCTCGGCGGGTACTGGGAGACCGCCAGCGGAGACATCATGAAGCACGGTTTGAGCTCGAGAGCGACCTCACCAGCTTCTGCCAGGGTCATACGGACTGGGAGGTGACGGCTCTTCTTCGCAGCCTCCTTGTTGATGAGCTGAGTTCCGCGGCTGCCGACAGAGTTGCGATGACGCGACGGGGAAGTCCGTCGTCGACTCTGCTCGGCTCGACCTAGTGCTGGGGGGCGCGCTGCTGCTTGATCTTGCCGTGGTGGAGCCCGTCGATGTCGCGGGCCCAGGGGAGCCGGTGAAGGCCGGTCGGCTGGTCGTGCGTGACGCGCGGCCGGTGGGCGACTCGGTGCTAGATGCGGCGCTGAGCCGTATCGTTGCGGCAGGGCCGAAGAAGCCCGAGAACGTGCTGCCCTCCCTGAAGAAGGGCCTGCGGCCTGCGCTCTACACACGCCTGTCCCAGGGGGGAATCCTTCGCTGTGAGGAGGGCCGGGTGCTCGGCATCTTCCCATCACTTCGCTGGCCAGCAGCCGACTGTGCCTATGAGCGGCAGGTGCGGGCGTGCCTGAGCGAGGTGCTCGTCGTCGGGCGGGCGCCGACGGAGCGTGAGGCCGGCGTCATCGCGCTGCTGCATGCGGTTGACCAGGTGCCGAAGGTTCTGGGGACTGCCGAGGTCAGCGCGCGGGAGCTGCGGCGCAGGGCGAAGATCGCCGTTTCGTCGGGTCTCGCCGACACAGCAGTGCTCAAGGCCGTCCAGGCAAAGAACACCGCAGTGATGACCGCGTTGCTGGTCTCGACGACGGTGGCGACGTCCAGTAGCTGACGCCTTGCCCGCGGTGCTGATCTTTTGCCCACGCGCGGAGGGCCGTCTGAGCAGTAGCGTGGGCGTACCGGCATCATGCATGCCGCCCCGACCAGTCAGGAGTTCGTCATGGGCCACATGTCACACAAGCCCCACTGGAAAGACCTCAACAGCAAGCGCAAGACCGGCATCGTCCTCGTCTCGATGGCTCAGTTTGCACTCACGGCAGCCGCCTATCGCGATCTGATCAAGCGCCCCGCCGATCAGGTCGACGGACCGAAGGTCGCGTGGGGAGTCGCGCTCCTGGTGCATTGGATCGGACCGATCGCCTACTTCGCCAAGGGGCGGAAGCCCTAGCCTGACCTGGGCCGTGCGCAGCGCCTGCAGCTGTCATGGGGCCGCCGATAGGCTCTGTCATCCGGGTATACACAAGCTGGCGCATAACGTGCCGAACCGTCCAGGTCGCACGTACTGTCTGTTCTATGACTGATCAAGTGTTGCCCCGCTGGGCGCCAGCTGTGGTGGGCTGCTTGCTCGCACTGGGAGGGTGCGGGGATGGCTCATCCGCCGTGCCCCCGGCAATGACGACGCCGTTGCCCGCGCCCACTCCTGTGGCCACGGACATGGCAGGTCAACCCCTGATGCCGCCGAAACGGCCTGCTGCGATGGAACACGGTGACACGGCGGGTGCGCAAGCGGCGGCGGAGTACTTCATGGAATTGTCTGGATATGCCGTGAGGAGCCAGGACCTCAGAGCCTTTACGCAACTTTCTGATCCTGAGTGCTTCTACTGCGACGCCGTGATTGATGAAGTGACGGCAGATGCGGCGGCAGGGGTCTACACGATCGGCGGGGATACAGTCTTCTCGGTTTCGACGATCGATCCTCCTGCCCAAGAGTCGTTCTACATCGTGTGGGGCACGCTCGACCGGACTCCGTTCGTCGCCTACGACTCAAGCGGCAAGACGATCTATGAGTCGGACGGTGATTCCTCTCTGGAGTTCGCTGTCAGGCTCCAGCATGAGGTGGATGGCAGGTGGGTCGTCATGGGAACCCAAGCGGGCGAAGAGCGCGCGTCGTGAGGGCGTCATCGCTGGTTGCGGTTGTTGCGCTGTCGTGTGCGCACAGCGCTGGCGTGCTCCCCACCGAGTCCGTTGCTTCACCAGCGTCTTGTGATTCTTCGTCTGCGCGCGATAGCACTGCGAAATCGGTTGACACCGCTATCCAACTGAGTGTGTCGTCCTCAAAGTTCACCTCCGGGTGCGGCGCACCCCCCGCCCCCTCGAAGCCGTCCTCCGGTCCACCGGCATCTGTCCCGGTGACAGTCAAGGACACCTGCGACGCAAGCGACGTACGCGCGATCTGCGAAGCTGTCGCCGCTGGCGAGATCGCCGCCTGCGATCCCGCCCTCGGCTACACCGGCGAGCTTGTCACCTACTCCACGATCAACGTCCCCGGTTACGCCCCTGCGCCGTACCCCAGCGTTGAGATCGCCTGCAACGCACCCACCGTCGCGCCCGCCATCACAGTCACCGAGACGGACTTCCGCTCCCTGCCGCTGACCCCCTCCACCATCAGCGTCGGCCCTGCCCACAGCTGGCTCCCCGTCAATATGGCCGCTGCGGTCTACACCGACAGCCAACCCCAGACCCTCACCACCACGCTCCTGGGCGCCCCCGTCACCGTTCGGGCCACCCCGACCACCTACACCTGGAACTGGGCCGACGACTGCCAACCCACCGAGACCACCGACCCCAGCGCCCCCTGGCCCAGCCACACCGTCTCCCACACCTTCGAGCGCACCGGCACCTACACCGTCACCATGACCACCACCTGGACCGGGGAATACTCCCTCGACAACGGGACCACCTACACCCCCATCACCGGCACCGCCACAACCACCACCACCGCCCCACCCCTGACCGTCCACGAGCTCCGCAGCCACCTCGTCGACACCCTCATCACCTGACACCACCCACCGGCCCGCGGTCCGGTGAATGAGATCCTGACGACGCTGGTGGCCCCTGGCATGCCAGAGACGTAGCCTGCCGAGTAGGCCCTGTGGCCCGCCCAGCAGATCTCGTCGAAAGGGTTGTCATCATGTCGACCGATACCGCGCTCCTGCCCACGCTCGTCTCGAGCGCCGAGCTGAACGAGGCCCTCGCCGGCCCTGGCCCGATCCGTGTGCTGGACGCGACGACATTCCTGCACACCACCGTCGAGGCGGCGCCCTACACCGCGTCCACCGGCTATGAGCAGTACCTCGACGAGCACATCCCCGGGGCTCTCTTTGCCGATGTCCCCGGCACGTTGTCTGACACCAGCGCCGAGCTGCTCTTCACGGTCCCGAGCCCGGCGTCCTTTGCGCACGCGGTCCAGGACCTAGGCATCGGCTCAGACACCCACGTCGTGGTCTACGACACCGCGGGCAGCGCCTGGGCTACCCGCGTGTGGTGGCTCTTCCGCGTCTTCGGCCACGACGCCGTCTCCGTGCTCGACGGCGGTCTCGGTGCCTGGAAGGCTGCCGGCTTCCCGGTAGTGAGCGGAGACGCTGACATCGTGGCGGTCGCAGCGGCCGACACCCCCGTGTTCACGCCCCGGTTCCGTCCCGAGCTCGTGGCCACCAAAGCGGAGATCGCCGCCACCCTGCCTGGTGTGCCCGCGGCGCCCGAGGGGACCGTCGTCGTCAACGCGCTGGACCCAGCGACGTTCGCCGGCGAATCCGAGGTCAACCCGTATCCCCGCCGGGGCCGGATCCCTGGCAGCGTAAACGTGCCGCTCTACACCCTGCTCGACCCGCAGACCGGGCAGTTCCTCCCCGCCGAGCAGCTCACTGAGAAGCTCCAGGAACAGGGCGTCCTCGACGCCCAGCGCGCCGTGACCTACTGCGGCGGCGGCATCGCGGCGACCCTGCCGGCCTTCACCGCCTATGTCGCGGCTGGCGTCGAGGTCGCCGTCTACGACGGCTCGCTCAGCGAGTGGACCGCAGACGAGTCCCTGCCCGTGGAGCTCGGCTGACGCCCCTCCCGGGGAGAGGAATCACCGGGACGACCGCTGCTGGGCCACCGTCACAGCACCCGGGCCAAGAAGTCCTGTGTCCGGGCCTCGCGTGGTGAGGAGAGCACCTGCTCGGGCGTGCCCTGCTCCACCACGACCCCCTCCGCCATGAACACCACCTGGTCGGCGACCTCCCGGGCGAAGCCGATCTCGTGGGTGACCACGATCATCGTCATCCCGGACTCCGCCAGCGCCCGCATGACAGCCAGCACCTCACCGACGAGCTCAGGGTCCAGGGCCGACGTCGGCTCGTCGAAGAGCATGAGCTCAGGGTCCATCGCCAGGGCGCGGGCGATGGCCACGCGCTGCTGCTGACCGCCGGAGAGCTGGGCGGGGTAGTGGTCGCTGTGGTCGCTCAGCCCCACGCGCTCGAGCAGCTCGGCGGCCCGGGCACGTGCCGCGCTCTGGCTCCGTCCGAGCACCTGGACCTGCGCCTCGACCACGTTGCCGAGAGCGGTCATGTGCGGGAAGAGGTTGAACCGCTGGAAGACCATCCCGACCTTCGCGCGCTGACGGGCGATCTCCTTGGGGTGCAGCTCGAACAATGCAGGAGCGCCGCGGTGCACCCCTTCGCGGTAGCCCATGAGCTCACCGTCGACGTAGATCCGACCGGCCGTGATCGTCTCGAGCTGGTTGATGCACCGCAGCGCGGTCGACTTCCCAGACCCCGACGGCCCCAGCACCACGCACACCGAGCCGGTCGGGACCGTGAGGTTGACCCCGCGCAGCACGTGCGCCGGCCCGAACTCCTTGTGCAGGTCGACGACCTCGACCATCGGGCGCCGGTCGCGAGCCGCTTCACCGGCGCGGCCGGTCTCGACCGAGCCTGACGCACCCACGCCTGTCTGCGTGCCTGCCTCCGGCGATGCGTTCACGGTGTCACCTCCGTCAGCGGACCGGGGCCCGTCGTCGTGCCGGCCGCGTTGATCGCGGCCTGGCGTGCCCGACGTCGGGCAGCGCGGCGGCCCCCGCCGCCGCCCCCCGGCGTGCGGTGGGCGTCGAAGCCCTTGCCGTAGTAGCGCTCGAGGAAGTGCTGGCCGACCATGAGCACGCTGGTGATCGCCAGGTACCAGATCGCCGCGACCATGAGCAGCGGGATGGGCTGGAAGATGCGGTTCGCCACCGCGTTCGTGGCGAACTGCAGGTCCAGCGTGAAGGGCACCGCGAGCACCAGCGACGTCGTCTTGAGCATGGAGATGGTCTCGTTGCCGGTCGGCGGGATGATGACGCGCATGGCCTGGGGCAGGACGATGCGCCGCATGATCTTCGTGTTCTTCATCCCCAGCGCCTTGGCTGCCTCGGACTGCCCGGGGTCCACGCTCTGCAGACCGGCGCGCACGATCTCCGCGAGGTAGGCGGCCTCGTTGAGCGCCAGCCCGATGATCGCCGCCCGCGAGGCCGTGATGAGGTCGTTGGTGGTGAAGTCGACGAACTCCGGACCGAAGGGGATGCCCAGGCTGAGCCTCGGGTACAGCACCGAGATCAGACCCCAGAAGATGAGCTGGGTATAGATCGGGGTGCCGCGGAAGATCCAGATGTAGGTCCAGGACACCCAGCGCATGACGGGGTTCTCCGAGCTGCGCATGCTGGCCAGCAGCATCGACAGCACGATGGCCAGGGCCATCGCGGCGACCGTCAGCCACAGGGTCCAGGCGACGCCGCGCAGCACCGGGGTACTGAACAGGTAGTCGGCCACCGTGCCCCAGGCGAACTTCGCGTTGGTCACCAGCCCGTGCACCGCCATGGCGACGAGGACGGCCACCACGGCCCCGGAGATCCACCGCCACGGGTAGCGCACCGGGACGGCGTGGATGCGTCCGGGGACCTGGTCGGTCCCGTGCGCTGCTGTGCCTCCGGTCGAGCCCGCCTGGTCGGCGTCGAGCCTGGACACCGGCGTCAGCTGACGCTCGGGTTGAGCTCGGCAGTCGTCACGGCGCCGGCCTCGTTGCCCCATGCGGTGAGGATCTTGAGGTAGTCGCCGGAGTCGATGAGCTTCTGGACGGCCTGCTGCACCGCTGCGGTCAGGTCGGGGTCGTCCTGGGAGACGACGATGCCCTGCGGTGACGTGGCGAACACCTCGCCGAGCTGCTCAGCCTGACCGTTGGTCTGGATGACCGCGTAGGCGATGATCGGGGAGTCGGCGTACATGATGTCGGCCTTACCGCCGACGAGGGCAGTGGTGACGTCGGTCTGCTTGTCATACTTGAGCGGGGTGATGGCCGGCTTGCCGTCGGCCGCGCACTGGGCCACCAGGGCGTCGAGGGCCTCGTCCTCGACGGTCCCGGTCTGCACGCCCACGGTCAGCCCGCACAGGTCGGCGATGTCGACGTTCTTCGGGTTGCCCTGGGCCACGGCGAAGGCCTCACCAGCGGAGAAGTACTGGACCATGTTCACCTCCGCCAGACGCTCGGGGGTGATGGTGAAGGAGGACATCCCGATGTCGTACTTGGAACCGATCGCGGGGATGATCCCGGTGAAGCTCGCCGTCTGGACCTCGGTTTCCAGGCCGAGCACCGCACCGATGGCCTTGGCGAGGTCCACGTCGTAGCCCTCCGGGGTGGTGCCGTCCTCCCCGATGTACTCCGCCGGCGCGTAGGTCGTGTCTGACCCGACGATGAGCGTGCCGGTGCTGGCGACGTCGTCGGGAAGCAGGGCGGAGATCTCGGTGTCCTCGGCGATCGACGTCGGGTCGAAGGAGGACGACGCGCTCGAGGACGAGGCGTCCGGTTCCGTGGAGTCGTCCGAGCCGCACGCGGCGAACAGGAGCGTCACGGCCGCGGCGGTGGCGAGAAGCGGGAGTCTGCGCATCGTGTCCTCCAAGGACTGCAGGCGACGGGAACTGTTCCTGCTGGCCAGGGGGCCACGGGAACGTCAGTGCAGGCACCCTACGGGTGCGGTGTTACCAGGGTGTGTCCGGCATGTTAGACCCGCAACAGGAGACGCCATCTCGACCGGCTCGGATAGGCTCGCCGCAGACGCGCCGGCCCCAGGCCGGGAACCGCCACGAGGGGATCACCGCCATGACAGACGCCGCACCCACGCCACCGGAGCGCACCGACACCGGCACTGAAAGCACCGCCGAGATCACGGAGATCACGGTGGAGTCCATCGAGGCGAAGCTCGCCGCAGGGGAGCCTGTCGAGGCCACAGAGGTCCGCTGGCTGCTCGACGCTCTGCGCGCCGCGGAGACAGCCGCCAGCGCCGATCCCAGCACCAGCACGGAGACCGACGCCGTGCGCCGCCCCACCCGCGAGGAGCTCATCGCGGAGTTCCACCTCGGCCCCGACCCGTCCCCGGACATGCTCGCCTACCTCGCCGACTACGTCGTCGAGCGTGAGGCCGAGGCTGCCGCCGAGGCGGCGGACGGCGACACCGACTCCTGAGCAGCTCGCCCGCCGAGCGGACGCCCGGCGATGCCGCGCGTCCGCCCGTCCGAGGGAGCAGCAGCGGCCGCCCCCTCGGACACGGGTGCCTGCCACCAGCCTCAGATGAGAGAATGGCCTCCGTGTTCACCCCTGCAGACATCTCCCAGCTCGTCGGTACCGACGCGATGTCCCGCGGTGAGGAGTACTTCCAGACCGGGCACGTCATCGCGGTCGCCCGGTCCGGCGCCGGGGACACGATCGTCGGCCAGGTCAAAGGCTCAGGCAACAAGCAGTACGTGACGGTCGTCGAGCTCTCCAGCGCGGGCGAGCAAGCCACTCCGCGCTATGGCAAGTGCTCCTGCCCGGTCCGGCTCAACTGCAAGCACACCGCCGCCGTGCTGCTCGCCTACCTCGACAAGCAGAACCCGACCGAGCCGGTCCCGGTCACCCAGAGCGCCGCCTTTTCCGGTGCGCACCCCCGCAAGACCACCGAGTGGGAACGCACCTTCGCCGAGCTGCTCACCCCGCCGAGCGCGACCGGGCCCGCCCCGGCCTCGGCGCGCAGGCTCAAGCCGTGGGACCGCAGCGCCGCCGCGGAGATCGGGCTGCAGTTCGAGCTCATCGTCGACGTCCCGTCCAAGCCGCTGCGCTACGGGGCGTCCTCGCGCACCGCCTCCCCGGAGCCGCGGCTGGGCATGCGCCCGGTGATCCGCCGCGACGGCGGACGCTGGACCCGCACCGGTATCTCCTGGAGCGAGCTGCGCCTCATCGACGCCCGTGACGGCGGGTACCCCGAGGGTCACGTCGACGTGCTCCGCTCGCTGTTCGGGCTGTCCAAGTCCGTCTCCGACGCCGGCTACTTCGCCGCCCCCGCGTGGCTCTACGCCGACGCCCTGCCCAGCTCCGGTCTGTGGGCCATGCTCGACGCCGCCCGCCGCGCCGGCCTGCCGCTGCTGCAGTCGGACAAGGCTCAGTCCCCGCTGCCGTTCGCACCGCGCCCGGCCACCACCGAGCTCACCGTCGACCAGACCGCCAAGGGGCTGGAGCTGCGCGCCGAGGTCGTCGTGCACGACCCGCCGAGCGGGTACCCGGAGACCTTCGAGCCGGAGGCAGCGGACGCGACAGCGTCTGCCGACGGCGCTGCTGCCCTCGATGGCGATGCAGAGCCCACCGCAGCCGCGCCCACCGCGGCCCCCGTCGTCGTCACCCGCGCCCCGCGCAACGTCACCCTGCTCGGGAGCCCGCCCGCCGGCCTGTTCACCTGGCCGGCCCGCGGGGCTCTCGGCAAGGAGAGCCGGATCCTGCTGGCCCGCTTCGAGGCACCGCTCGACGCGACGACCGTCTCGCTCGTGCAGCGCCCGGACCCGCTCAAGGTCCCGCGCTCGGACCAGCGCCGCTTCCTCAGCCGGGTGCTTCCCGCCCTGCAGGACCGGTTCGACGTCGTCCACCTCGACCCGGAGATCGTCCTGCCCGAGCGTCCGCGCCCGAGCCTGTGGCTCGACGTCACCCACAGCCCGGACCACAGCGCCGACCTGCGCTGGCAGTGGCGCTACGCGACCGAGGACGACGCCGGGGTGCCTGTCGTGGTCACCGTGCCCTTCGGCGCGGCCCCGGACCCGGCGCTGCGCGACCTCGCCGCCGAGACGACGATCCTGGAGAAGCTCCAGGGGCGCGCCCCCCGGCTACCCACCCCGGACCCGCAGGCGGACCTGCACGGCACCCGCGCCGGAGCCGGGCAGCTGGAGCTGACCGGGATGGACACCGCACTGTTCTTCACCGAGGAGCTGCCCGCCCTGGTCAACCTCGCTGACGTCGAGGACGACTTCTCCGTCGAGATCCACCCCGGCGCCTCGGGGATCGACTACCGCCTCACCGACGACGTCGACGTCACCGTGACCACCTCTCAGCTGCCCGACCAGCGGGACTGGTTCGACCTCGGCGTCATCATCCGTGCCGGCCAGCAGTTCGTTCCCTTCGCGGACGTGTTCAAGGCGCTGGCCGAGGGCAAGTCCCACATCCTGCTCGTGGACGGGCTGCACTTCACCCTCGACGACGACCGCTTCCTCGCGCTGCGCGACCTCATCGCCGAGGCCCGGGCGCTCCAGGACACGATGGGCGGGCCGCTGCGGATCAACCGCTTCCAGGCCGGGCTCTTCGAGGAGCTGGAACGCTACGGGCTGGTCGGCGCGCAGGCCGAGAGCTGGCGGGCCTCCCTCGGCGCGCTCGCCGGCGGGGCCAAGCCTGAGCACGTCGACCCGCCGGCCGGGCTGCAGGCGCAGATGCGCAGCTACCAGCAGGAGGGCTTCGAGTGGCTGGCCTTCCTGCGCCAGCACGGCCTCGGCGGCGTGCTCGCCGACGACATGGGTCTGGGCAAGACCCTCCAGGCCCTCGCCCTCGTCCAGCACGACCGTAACGAGCGCGCGGCGAGCGGCGCGCAGCGGCGCCCCTTCCTCGTCGTCGCGCCCACCTCGGTGGTGGGCAACTGGGCGGCGGAGGCCCGTCACTTCACCCCGGACCTGCAGACCGTCACCATCCACGAGACCCGAGCCCGACGCCGCACCCCGCTCGCCGAGGTGGTGGCCGGCGCGGACATCGTGGTCACCTCCTACGCGTTGTTCCGCCTCGACTTCGAGGAGTACGACGCCCTCGGGTGGGACGGTCTCATCCTCGACGAGGCGCAGTTCATCAAGAACCACCAGTCGGTGGCCTACCAGTGCGCGCGCCGGCTCGTGGCGCCGTTCAAGCTGGCGCTGACCGGAACCCCGCTCGAGAACAACCTCATGGAGCTGTGGTCGATCCTCTCGGTGGTCAGCCCAGGGCTGTTCCCGAGTCCCACCCGGTTCAAGGAGTACTACGCCCGCCCCATCGAGAACGACAACGCGACCGAACGGCTGGACCAGCTCCGCCGACGGGTCGCGCCGTTCATGCTGCGCCGTACCAAGGAGGTCGTGGCCAAGGACCTCCCGGCCAAGCAGGAGCAGGTCGTGGACGTGGTGCTCAACTCCCGGCACCGCAAGCTCTACGACAAGTACCTGCAGCGCGAGCGCACCAAGGTGCTCGGGCTGGTCGAGGAGTTCGGCGAGCACCGCTTCGAGGTGTTCCGGTCGTTGACGGTGCTGCGCCAGGCGAGCCTCGACGTGAGCCTGGTCGACCCCGAGCACGAGAACGTGCCGTCCTCCAAGCTCGAGGTGCTCTACGAGATGCTCGAGGACATCCTCGCCGAGGGGCACTCGGTGCTGATCTTCAGCCAGTTCACCCAGTTCCTCGGCCGGGTGCGCACGCACCTGGACAAGCTCTCGGTCGACTACTCCTACCTCGACGGCTCGACGCGTCGGCGCACCGAGACCATCGAGCGGTTCACCTCGGGGGAGACCAAGGTCTTCCTCATCAGCCTCAAGGCCGGTGGCTTCGGTCTCAACCTCACCGCAGCCGACTACTGCATCCTCCTCGACCCGTGGTGGAACCCCGCGGCGGAGGCGCAGGCAGTCGACCGTGCCCACCGCATCGGTCAGAAGCGCAACGTCATGGTCTACCGCATGGTCTCCACGGACACCATCGAGGAGAAGGTCATGGCGCTCAAGGCGTCCAAGTCCAAGCTCTTCGCGAGCGTGCTCGACGGCGGCGCCGCAGGTGGCGCCGGGCTCACCGCGACCGACGTGCGCGAGCTGCTCAGCTAGGACGGCGCTCGGCAGGGATGGGTCAGGGCGGGGTCCGGGGGAGCCTATAGTGGGCAGTGCCCTGGCCCGACGGGCCCTGACCGCAGGAGGTGACGACCATGGACCCAGCGAGTAGCTCTCCGCCTGACCCACCCATGGCGTCGGTACTCCGCGGCTCGTCTCGAGCCTGAACCCGGTCCGCCCTGCCTCGCAGGGCCCCCAGCGTGTGCTGGCGCCTGACCCGATCGCGAACGATCGTGCGTCGTCCCAACCCGTCTGTCACCGCTCGCGCGGCGGCTCCCTGCACCCGTGACCCGGGCGGAGCCGTTGCCGCGTCACCACTGCTGTGGTGCGCCGGTGACTCTCCGAACGAGGGAGCGCCATGCGCCAGAACCCGCCTGCCCGCCAGACCGCCGTCGACCCCACCACCGCCCGGACCGCCCGCGCCTCCCGCCTCGACCTGCGGGACGTCATCACCCTCGGCACGCTGACCGCCGTCGACCAGTGGCTCCAGGAGGTTCCCGGCTCCTGGCGCCGGTCCGAGCAGGTCGATGACCTCACCGACGCCGAGATCCGCCGGCTCGTGGCGCTGCTCACCCCGCAGACCGCCCGCGAGCTCTTCGACTCCGTCGACACCCCCGCCGTCGTCGGAGTGCTGGAGGTGCTGCCGCCGGTGGTGGCCGCCGGGCTGCTCGACGCCCTCGACGACGACCGGTCTGCGGAGATCCTGCGCGGGCTCGACGACGCCCACCGCCACGAGGTGCTCGCCAGCACCGGCGCGGTGCGCTCGGCGACCCTGCGCGGGCTGCTGTCCTGGCCCCAGGACAGCGCTGGGGCGCGGATGAACCCCGACGTCGCCTCGGTCAGCGCGGCGATGACCGTCTCGGAGGCGATCGACGCGATCCGCACCCGGGCCGCGGGGTCGACGCTGGGGGAGGGGGACGTGCTGGTGACGGCCTCGACCGAGCAGCGGCTCGTCGGCGTCGTGTCCTACCTCGACCTCGTCCTGGCCTCGCCGCACACCCTCATCGCCACCATCATGGACACCGACGTGGTGAGCGTCAGCGCGCTCGAGGACCAGGAGGTCGCCGCGCGCCTGCTCACCGACCACGACCTCTCCGCAGTCCCCGTCGTGCACGACGGCGCGCTGCTGGGGATCATCTCCGCCGACGACGTCGTCGACATCCTCGAGGCCGAGAGCACCGAGGACGCCGAGCGTCAGGGAGGCTCCGCGCCGCTGGACATCCCCTACCTGCGTGCGTCCCCGTTCTTGCTGTGGCGCAAGCGCATCGTCTGGCTCATCGTGCTCTTCCTCGCCGAGATGTACACCGGGACCGTGCTGCGGGCCTTCGAGGACGACCTCGCCACGGTGGTCGCACTGACCTTCTTCATCCCGCTGCTCATCGGTACCGGAGGCAACACCGGCACCCAGATCACCACGACGCTCGTGCGTGCGATGGCCACCGGTCAGGTGCGCCTGCGCAACGTCCTGCGCGTGGTGCGCAAGGAGATGGCCACCGGCGTGCTCATCGCCGCGACCATCGCCGGTGTCGCGTGGGTCCGTGCGCTCACCCTCGGGGTGGGTACGGAGGTCGCCGTGACCGTAGCGATCTCGATCGTGGTCATCGTGCTGTGGACCTCCCTCATCGCCTCGGTGCTCCCGCTGCTGCTCAAGCGGCTCGGGGTGGACCCAGCGGTGGTCTCCGGACCGATGATCACCACCCTGGTCGACGGCACCGGGCTCATCATCTACTTCACCGTCGCCCGCCTGGTGATCTCCCAGCTCGGGGGATGACGAGGGGCTACCGCAGCAGCGCCGCCACGAGGACGAGGACCGGGACCGCGCCGAGGGTGGTCACGAAGATGGCGTCCCGAGCCAGCGTCTCCCCGCGCCGGTAGCGCTGGGCGTAGTTGAAGACGTTCTGCGCGGTGGGCAGAGCGGCGAGGGCGACGACGACGAAGAGATCGTGCCCGGTCAGCCCGAAGACGAACCGCCCGCACAGCCAGGCCACGGTCGGCATGACGGCGAGCTTGAGGGCCGAGGCGAGCACGGCGTCGCGCCGTCCCGCGCCGGCCTCGAGGACCTTCTGCCCGTGCAGGGAGATGCCGTAGGCGATGAGCATGAGGGGGACGGCCGCGGCGCCGATGATCCGGAACGGCTCCATCACCGCGCCAGGGACGCTCACCCCGGTCAGGGTCACCACGAGGCCGGCGGCGGAGCCGATGATGATCGGGTTGCGCAGCGGCTGGCTGACCAGCCGCCCGACCGACGCGCGGCCCTGCTGCTGGATGTCCAGGACGGCCAGACCGAGCGGGGCGAAGAGCAGGAGCTGGACGAGGATCACGGGTGCGGAGTACGCGGCGTCGCCGAGCACGTAGACCGCGACCGGGATGCCGATGTTGTTGGCGTTGACGTAGCCGGCGGACAACGCACCGATCACCGCGTCGGAGGCGTCGCGGTGCCACAGCAGCCGTGCCACCAGGATGTAGAGGGCGAAGGTCACCGACGCGGCGACCAGCGAGACCACCATGAGCGGGGAGAAGAGCTGGGAGACCTCGGCGTCGGCCAGGATGGTGAACAGGAGGCTGGGGGCGAGCACGAAGAACACCAGGCGGGCGATGACCTGGCGGGCGTCGGGGCCCAGCAGGTTCACCCGGCCCACGACATAGCCGACGGCGATGATGGTCGCGATGATCGCGAACCCGGTGAGGACTCCTGTCACGCAGTCATCCTGCGCCTCCCCGCTGATCAGCGGGTCGCCGTCTCATCACGCGAGGGCCAGCGGTCCGCGGCGCGTCACTGGACCTCGGTGACCTCGACCTCGTACATGTACCCGTCCAGCAGCTCGGCGGCGTGCTGGGAGGCGGCGATCTCCGCCGTCGCCCCGTCCGGCGCCTCGCCCGGCACCGCGAAGACCACCGCGTCGGAGCGCAGCTGCGGCTCACCGACCGCACCGAGCGCGTCAGCCATCCCGGTGACCTGGTCGTCGTCGAGATCGTCACGGACGGTGATGTGGGCGAGGTAGGTGGCCATGGGCCTATCCAACACGACGGCACCGACAGCCCGGGGCCAGGCCGTGCGCCGGAGCCGGCGGCGCATCGGACGTAGGCTGGCCCTGTGGCCCATCACACCTTTGCCTCAGACAACTACGCCGGCGCTCACCCGGAGGTCCTCGCCGCGCTCGCGGCCGCGAACACCGGCCACGCCCGGGCGTACGGCGCCGACCAGTGGACCGAGCAGCTCCAGGACGTCGTCAAGACCCACTTCGGCGAGTGGGCCCACGCCTACCCGGTGTTCAACGGCACAGGGGCCAACGTCGTCGCGCTGACCTCGATGCTGCCGCGCTGGGGAGCCGTGGTCACCAGCCGGTTCGCCCACATCAACAACGACGAGAACGGTGCCCCCGAGCGGGTGGGCGGCATGAAGCTGCTCACGGTGGAGACCCCCGACGGCAAGCTCACCCCGGCCGCCATCGACGAGCACGCCTGGGGCTGGGGAGACCAGCACCGCGCGCAGCCCCTCGTCGTCTCCATCTCCCAGTCCACCGAGCTCGGCACCGTGTACACCCCGGACGAGATCCGAGCCATCGCCGACCACACCCACAGCCTGGGGATGCGCCTGCACATGGACGGTGCCCGGTTGGCCAACGCCGCTGCGCACCTCGGTGTGCCGCTCGCCGCGATCACGACCGACGCGGGGGTGGACGTGCTCTCCTTCGGTGGCACCAAGAACGGCCTGGTGTTCGGGGAGGCGGTGATCGTGCTCGACCCCGAGGCTGTCCAGGGCGTCGACTACGTCCGCAAGATGACCATGCAGCTCGCCTCGAAGATGCGTTTCATCTCCGCCCAGCTGCTGGCCCTGCTCGACGACGAGCTGTGGCTGCGCTCCGCCTCGCACGCCAACGCCATGGCCTCCCGGCTGAGGTCAGGGCTCGAGGACCTCATCTCGGCCGGGCAGGCCCCCGGGCTGGCCTTCACCCAGGAGACCCAGGCCAACGCGATCTTCGCGGTGGTCCCCGCGCACGCGGTCGACGGGCTGCGGGAGCAGTTCGGCTTCTACGACTGGAACGCCGCCCGCGGCGAGGTCCGGTGGATGTGCTCCTTCGACACGAGCGAGGGTGACGTCGACGCCTTCGTCGCCGGGGTCCGCACCGCACTGGCCCCGCGTGGTGCCTGAGCGGCTGCTGCTCGCTGCGGCCGGGGCGGCGGTGACCGGCACCGGTCTCGTGGTCGCCACGACCGGCAGCGGTCCGCTCGCCGACCCGGCCGGTGACGCCCTCTACGCCGTCCTCGTCTATCTGGTCCTGGCGTTCTGCGCGCCCCGAGCGCGACGGGGTGTCCTGGCAGCCTCCGCCTTCGGTCTGTGCGCCCTCATCGAGCTGGCGCAGCTGACCGGGCTGCCGGCGACGCTCATGGAGCGGTGGGACCCGGTGCGCTATCTGCTGGGCACGACCTTCAACGCCGTGGACCTGCTCGCCTACGCGGTCGGTGCCGTCGTCGGCGCGGGACTCCACTCCCTGGTGCTCCGCACGGCGCTGGTGCGCGGGGCGAGGCCGGCTCAAGCGCGCGACTAGATCTGCCGATACCCCTGTCAGAGAGCGAGGGGATGGCATGCCAGCGGGTCGGTCAGCAGGAGTCGAGGCGCGCCGTCTGTCCCAACTCGCCCAGGCGCACGACGAGGCCGCCGCTCAGGCGCGCGTCGCCGCGGGACGGTACCGGGCCGCGGAGGTCTCGGAGAAGGCCACCGTCGCCGCGCTGGACCGCCTCGCTGCCGTGGGCTACCACTTCCTCACCGACCGCCGATGGCCCGGCAGCCGCACCGCCAACGTCGACCTCGTCCTCGTCGGACCCGGCGGGGTGTTCATCGTGGACACCAAGTGGTGGGCCGACGTGTCCGTGGCCGGCGGACGGGTCTACCGCGGTCAGGAGGACGTGACCGAGGACCTCTACGCCCTCGCCGACCTCGGCCAGACCGTGGAGGCCGAGCTGGCCCGGACAGGTCTGTCGCCCAACGAGATCCACCCCGTCGTCGTGCTGCACGGACGGACCGGCATCTCGGAGATGGTCGACAGCGTCCGCGTGGTGGGGGAGGGGGACGCCCTGAAGTTCATCGCGGGGCACGGCACCCGCTACACCCCGGCCGCGGTGGACCGCGTCCTCGCCGCTTGCCTGGACCTGTTCCCCGTCATCGGGTCCGCGCCGTCGCCGGTCGCCGCCGTGGTCGCTGACCCGGTCCTGACGCCCGAGCGCCGCTGGGACGAGCCGGCGCTCACCGACGAGGAGATCGACGCCGCGCTCCTGGAGGCGGCCATGGCCAGCCCGGTCGAGGACTGGATGGCCTTCCTGCACCCGGCGCAGGCAGACCTGGTGCGCCGCAGCTTCAACGGCCCGGCGCGCATCCGCGGGTCCGCGGGCACCGGCAAGACGGTCGTCGGGCTGCACCGCGCGGCCTACCTGGCCCGCCTCAACCCGCGCGGTCGGGTGCTCGTCACCACCTTCGTCAGCACCCTGCCCGGGGTCATGGCCCACTCCCTGCGCCGCCTCGCTCCGGACACCGTGGGCCGGGTGGCGTTCACGAGCGTGCACCGCTTCGCCCGGGCCGTGCTCGACGCGCGCGGCGTCCGGGTCCGGGTCGACGCAGGCAAGGCGATCAACGCCTTCAACATGGCCTGGGTGCGCACCGGTCGCCACGGCGTCCTGGGGAGCATCGACCTACCGATGACGTACTGGCAGGAGGAGGTCGCAGTGGTGCTGCGCGGGCGCGGCATCACCGACTTCGACACCTACGCGGACCTGCAGCGCACCGGGCGCAAGCACCGCCTCACCGTGGACCAGCGCCGCGGCGTGTGGGAACTGCACCAGGCCTACGAGCAGAACCTCGCCGCGGCCGGGGTCACGGACTTCGCCGGGAGCATCCTGCTCGCCGAGGCGGCGCTGCGGGCCGTGCCCTACGGCACGGTGGCGGGGGAGGAGCCCATCACCTCGGTGATCGTCGACGAGGCCCAAGACCTCACCTGCGCCCAGATCCGCCTGCTGCACGCCCTGACCGGTGACGCCGCGGACGGGCTCACGCTCATCGGTGACGGACAGCAGTCCATCTATCCCGGCGGGTACACCCTGGCCGAGGCGGGGGTCTCCCTCGCCGGGCGCGGGGTGGTGCTGTCGGTCAACTACCGCAACACCGCCGAGATCGTGGACTTCGCCCGCAGCCTCGTCGACGGCGACGAGTTCGCCGACATCGAGGGCACGCCGCGTCGCGGCGACACCCCCGAGACGGTCACCCGCAGCGGTCCGGTCCCCGTCCTGTGGCACGGCTCCCTGCCCGACGCCGCCACGGCTCTGGCCGCTCACGTCCAGCAGGTGCTCACCGCCGCCGGCACGGCCCCGGCTGACGTCGGGGTGCTCAGCCCGACCCACGCCGGCGTGACCGCCGCCGTGCGGGCGCTCACCGCGGCCGGGATCCAGACGGTGAACCTCGCGGAGTACCACGGTGAGCCGGTCGACGCCGTCAAGGTGGGAACGGTGAAGCGGGCCAAGGGCCTGGAGTTCAAGCAGGTGCTGGTCTGCGGCGTCCCGCAGGCCCTCGTGACGGGGGACCGGCCGCGAGGCAGCGACGCGAGCAGTGAACGCTGGGAGCGGGACCGCCGCGAGCTCTTCGTCGCGATGACGCGGGCCCGGGACGGGCTGTGGGTGGGCCTCGTCCCGGGCCGGTGACCTCAGATCAGGCCACGCACAGGCCCGTGGGGTCCCATGCCCCGTTGGAGTTGGTCCCGGGACGCTCGCCACGGTTCCACCACTGCGCCGTGTAGTTCACCCCGGCGCGGGTGACGACCGCACCTGAGGTGTACGTGGCGGTCGCGCTCCAGGGGGCGGCGCAGGCCTGCGCCGGGACCGCCGGAGCCGTGCCGCAGGCGCCGATCGCCGCCCACGGGCTGCCGCCGCCTGCCTGGGGCGCCTGGTTGCGGGTCCACCACCGGGCCTTGTACTCCGTGCCGTCGTAGGAGACCACGTCCCCGCTGCTGTACACCCCGGTGCGGTACCACGGCGCCGCGCAGGAGTCGTCGGCGCCCGGTCCGGGGGCGGCAGCGGTCAGCGTCGCCCCGACGGTCCCGACGAGCTCGTTGCGGTAGTCACCGGACAGGTCCCACCACATCGCCCCGCCGTAGCCCTGAGCTGCGATCCACTCGGCCTTGGCGTTGACCGAGGTCGGGTCGTCCAGGCTCCACCAGTTCCCGGTCGCGGCGTCGTAGCGCCACGAGGCCCCGGCGACCGGGTCGTAGTAGCCCGTGCCGACGTCGCGGATCTTGGCGTAGTAGTCGGTGCCGATCGAGGCGGAGGCGCTGGTCCACGCCTTCGTCCCGTCACTCACCCCGGTCCATCCCTGGCCGTAGGCGGCCAGACCGGCGTTGAGCTGGGAAGGCTGCGCGCCGGCCGTGACGTACATGCCCATGGCGGTGTCCAGGCCGAGGCCCCAGTTGTGGGCGGGGTCGCCCACGAGGTTGCCCTGGTGGCCGGTCTGGGTGGGGACCCAGCCACCGTGGAAGTCGTAGCCCTGCACGTTGAGGAAGTCGACGACGGCGAACAGGCGCGGGTCCAGCCAGCCGCCCTCACGGGCGTTCCAGCCGCCGGCCGGAGCGAAGGCGCTGAGCTCGTAGTACTCACCGGAGGCGGCGCCGGCGGCGTCGAGGGCGGTGCGGAACTCTTCCATGAGGAGGAGGAAGTTCTCCTTGTCGGCGGGGCGCGCGTTGGCGGTCTCCCCGCCGGTCACCGGCCACTCCCAGTCGATGTCGATGCCGTCGAAGAGGCCGGCGATGGTCCCCGGCCCGCCCTGCCCGTCGATGACCGGCAGGTTGCCGGTGATGTACAGGTCGATGCAGGAGGACACGAGCGCGGTGCGGCCCTGGGGCGTCGAGGCCGCCTCGGAGAAGTTGTCGCTCCAGGTCCATCCCCCGAGGGAGATGAGGACCTTGATCTCGGGGTTCTTCTCCTTGAGCTTGCGGAGCTGGTTGAAGTTTCCGGCCACGGGCTGGCCGGCGGTGTCGGCGACGCCGTCGACGGAGTCGCCGGCTGAGACGAGACGCTGGAAGTCGTTGTAGGCGTCCCCTTCACCGGGCACGGTCGTGATGTCGCAGACCAGGTCGGTCGTGACGTTGCCGAAGGCGTAGTTGAGGTGGGTGAGACTGTCGGCGGCACCGGTGCGCAGGATGTCCGCGACCTGGTAGTCACGGGTGACAGGGGTGTCTGCCATGACGTAGCCGACGGACCGGTAGCCGTTGACGGAGACCGGTGCGGGCGGTGCCTCGGGGGCGGCGGTGGCTGGGGCCGCGAGAGCGGTCGCTGCCAGGAGGGCTGCCGTCGTGGCCGCGACGGCCAGACGGGCGGGGTGGGGAGACGTCATTGTTCCTCGGTTTCTGCTCGGGCTCGCGTCGGCGTTGACGCGAGCGGAGACTAACGCCGGAAACCTTACCAACTGATCCGACATATGGCTATCAGCAGAACAATGTTCGCGTTATCACGCGGCGGTGCCCCGCAGACGCCACAGGCCCACGACGCGGACGCGTCGCAGGCCTGTGTCAGACGGCGGCTGGTCACCCAGCCGGTCGCCTCACCCGGTGTTCTGCAGGCCGGCGGCCACTCCGTTGACGGAGAGCAGCAGCAGCCGCTGCAGCTCGGGGACCTCGTCAGCAGGTGCGCCGCGGCGCAGCGCGCGCAGGGCGCGCAGCTGGATGAGGGACAGTGCGTCCACGTAGGGGCTGCGCAGCTGCACGGCCCGGCCGAGCACCCGCAGGTCGGCGAGCATCCGTGTCTTGCCGGTGACCTTGAGCACCCACTCCTTGGTGAGCGCCATCTCCGCCAGGACCAGCGCGGCGAGGTCGTCACGGTCACCGAGGGCGAGGTAGCGCTCGGCGATCCGGTCGTCGGTCTTGGCCAACGACATCTCGACGTTGTCGATCATCGTGGAGAACAGCGGCCAGCTGCGGTAGGCCGCCTGCAGCTCCTCCAGGTCGCCCACCGCGGCGAGCGCGGTGCCCAGTCCGAACCACCCGGTGAGGTTGATCCGCGCCTGGGTCCAGGCGAACACCCAGGGGATGGCGCGCAGGTCGTCGAGGGAGTTGACGGACAGGCCGCGCTTGGCCGGACGGGAGCCGAGCGGCAGCAGACCGATCTCTTCCTGCGGCGTCACCTGAGCGAACCACGCCGGGAAGCCCTCGGCGTGGACCAGCTCGAAGAAGCGCTCGCGCGAGACGGCGTCCAGGGTCGCGGCGACCGGGGCGAACCGGTCGGCGGCCTGGGCGTTGCGGTCCCCGATCGAGGGCAGGGACTGCAGCAGCGTGGCCGCCGCGACCTGCTCGATGTGCCGGGTGGCGATGACCGGGTCGCCGTAGCGGGCCGCGATGACCTCACCCTGCTCGGTGAGCTTGAAACGCCCGTCGACCGAGCCCGGGGGCTGGGCGAGCACCGCACGGTTGGCCGGGCCGCCGCCGCGGCCCAGGGCGCCGCCCCGGCCGTGGAAGAGGGTGAGCGTGATGTCGTTCTCCTGCGCCCACCGCGCGATCCGGCTCTGCGCCTCGTAGAGGGCCAGGGTCGCCGAGACCGGGCCGACGTCCTTGGAGGAGTCGGAGTACCCGAGCATGACCTCCATGCGCCGTTCGGTCTGGGCGAGGCGTGCGGCCACCTGCGGGTGATCGAGGATCTCGGCCAGGATGGAGGGCGCCGCCTGGAGGTCGGCGAAGGTCTCGAACAGCGGCACGACGTCGAGCACAGGCATGGCCTCGGCCGAGCCGAGAGCGTGCTGGGCGAGGGTGTAGACGTTGGCGAGGTCGTCCGCGCACTGGGTGAAGGAGACGATGTAGCGGCGCGCGGCCGGGGTCCCGTACCGCTGCTGGATGGCAGCCATGGCCCGGAAGGTCTCCAGCACCTCCACGGTCCGCTCGCTCAGCGCAGGGCTGTCCGCGCCGTGCTCGGCGATCTCGGCCAGCGCCTCGCGGTGGACCTGGGAGTGCTGGCGCATCTCCATCTCGGCGAGGTGGAACCCGAAGGTCTGCACCTGCCAGATGAAGCTCTGCAGGTCCGCGTAGGCCACCCGCTTGGCGCCCGCGGCGACGAGGGAGTCCTGGATGACGGTGAGGTCGGAGAGCAGGTCGTCGGCGGTCGGGTAGGCGAGGTCGGCGTCGCGCAGACGGGTCGCCTCGATCCGGCGGGCCACCACGAGCAGCGCCCGGCGGTGCGGCTCGTTGGGAGAGCGGGTCGCGATCTCCGCGGTCAGCTCGGGTGCCAGCTGGCGCTGGGCGAGCCACAGCTGGTCGAGGCTGGCGGAGGCCGGCGTCGTGGAGGCGTCCAGGGTCATCGTGCGGCCCACGCGCTGGGCCACTGCCTCGAGAGCGCGCAGCACGTGCTCGTTCGCGATGGAGGCGGCCTGCCGGGTGATCGCGGCGGTGACGTTCGGGTTGCCGTCCCGGTCCCCACCGATCCACGTGCCCAGGCGGACGAAGGCGGGGGCGACCGGAGCGGTCTGACCGGCACCGTCGATGTTGACCCAGTTCTCCAGGCGGCGGTAGACGTCCGGCAGCACCGTGAAGAGGGTCTCGTCGAAGACGCCCATCGCGGTGCGGACCTCGTCGAGCGGGGAGGGCTTGGTCATCCGCAGCGGTGACGTCCGCCACAGGGCGTCGATCTCGGCGAGCAGCTGCTCGGTGTTCTCGCGCAGGGTGACTCCACCCAGGGCGCGGTCGTCGCGGGCAGCCAGCAGCACGGTGATGCGGCGGATCGCGGAGGCGATCGCGCGGCGTCGGGCCTCGGTCGGGTGGGCGGTCAGCACCGGACGGAACTCCAGGCCTGCGAGGCGGTCGCGGGCGTCGTCCGCGCCGACCTCGTCCACGAGCGCACGCAGCGCGCTGGGCAGGGAGTCCTCGGGGTGGGACTGGGAGGGGGTGAGCGCCGACTCGCGCTGGCGGAGCACCCGCACGCGGTGGTGCTCCTCGGCGAGGTTGACGAGGTGGAAGTAGCAGCTGAAGGCGCGGGCCACGTCCTCGGCGCGCTGGGGCGTGAAGGAGTCGACGAGCGTCTCGGCCTCCTCGATCGCCACCGACTCGGGGTTGGTCGCGGCAAGGATGACGAGGGCCCGCAGGCACTCCACGTCCTCGAGCAGGTCTGCCCCGCCGGCCTCGCTGAGGATCTGTCCTAGCAGGTCACCGAGCAGGCGCACGTCGGCGCGCAGCTGCTCGGGCATCTCCTCGCGGGCACCGTCGCGCGGGCGCTCGGGTGCGGCCTGGACGGGCTGCTCCGGTGTGTTCACTTGGTCTGTCACAGGGCAAGGTTATCCGCCGCGCGTGGAGCTCGTGTCGCCTGCTCACGTTGTGGAGCCGGCGAGACTTCGATCCCGCCGCCTGCCCGCGTAGGGTTGCCCGGTGATCATCGCTACCCACAACGGCAAGTTCCACGCCGACGACGTCTTCGGCGTCGCGCTCCTGACGCACCTGTTCCCCGATGCGGAGGTGATCCGCACCCGTGACCCCGAGCGGTTGGCGACGGCGGACATCGTGCTGGACGTCGGTGGTGTCTACGACGTCGAGGCCAAGCGCTTCGACCACCACCAGCTGAGCTCCGGAGCCCGCGACAACGGCATCCTCTACTCCGCCTTCGGCCTGCTGTGGCAGCACTACGGCAAGGACTACTGCGGCGGCGACGACGCCGTCTGGCAGCGCATCGACTCCCGCCTGGTGCAGGCGATCGACGCCGTGGACAACGGGCAGGACCTCTACACCCTCACCGACCTGGGCGCCGTGCCCTTCGACATCTCCGAGACGCTGGGGCTGTTCAACCCGATCGGCGACGACGAGGACTTCGACACCCAGTTCGGAGTCGCGGTGTCCCTGGCCGGTCAGCTGCTGGCGCGGCTGCGCCGCAAGTACGAGAGCTCCCTGGCCGCCGAGCGGGACTTCCTGGAGGCCTACAAGGCCAGCCCGTCCAAGACCTACGTGGTGCTGGACAAGTTCATCCCGCACGGGGGGATCGCGACCAAGCAGTCCAAGCTGCTCTACACCGTCTTCCCCGGCGCGACCGGTCACTGGACCCTGCAGACCGTACGCCCGGAGAGCTCCCAGTTCGGCTCGCGCAAGCCCTTCCCCGAGGCCTGGCGCGGTCTCAGCGGAGCCGAGCTCGCCGAGGTGACCGGCGTGCCCGACGCCGTCTTCTGCCACAAGGCGGGCTTCATCGCCGCCGCGGAGTCCCGCGAGGGCGCGATGGAGATGCTCAAGCAGGCCCTGGCCGGCAAGCAACCCTGAGGGGATGAGGGCCCCTGAGAGCCCCTGAACCGACAGACGCACCGGAAGCCCGAGGAGGGCTTTCCGGTGCGTCTGTCGTTCTGCGTGCTGAGCAGCGCCTAGCGGTGCGCGGCGTGCTCGGAGTGTGCCCGGTTGAGCAGCTCGGTGAGCTCCTCCTCGACACCCTCCCGGTACTTCGGGTCCAGCTCGTGCAGCGCCTTCTCGCTGGCCAGCATGTGCGTGTACAGACGGTCGCGCTCCCCGGGCTCGCCCAGGGTGTAGTCGCGGTCCAGGTAGTGCGCAGCGCTGACACGGGCGGAGGAGATGACGTTCTGGGCCTTGCCGCGCGGGCTGAGCAGGGAGGCGAGGACGGTCACCAGGAGGACCCCGACGATCACCGACAGCGAGAAGGCCGTGCTGATCTCGACGATCTCCACGTGCTTGCCGCCGTTGATGAACGGCAGGTTGTTCTCGTGCAGGGCGTGCATGACGAGCTTCACGCCGATGAAGCCCAGGATCGCCGCGAGGCCGTAGGACAGGTAGATGAGGCGGTCGAGCAGGCCGTCTACGAGGAAGTACAGCTGGCGCAGCCCCATGAGGGAGAAGGCCGTGGCGGTGAACACGATGTACACGTTCTGGGTCAGGCCGAAGATCGCCGGGATGGAGTCCAGAGCGAAGAGGATGTCGGTCCCGCCGATGGCGACCATCACGAGCAGCATCGGGGTCAGGGCCCGCTTGCCGTTCTGGATGGTGAAGAGCTTGTCGCCGTCGTACTCGTCGGTGGTGTGGAAGATCTTCTTGGCGGTCCGGATGATGAAGTTGTTCGCCTCGGCGCCCTCGTCCTCGTCCTCCGGCTTGAGCAGCTTGATCGCTGTGAAGAGCAGGAACAGGCCGAAGAGGTAGAACAGCGCCGAGAACTTGTTGATGAGTGCGACGCCGACGAAGATGAAGGCGGTGCGGGCGATGAGCGAGAAGACGATGCCGAAGAGCAGCACCTTCTGCTGGTCCGCGCGCGGGACCTTGAAGCTCGCCATGATGATGAGGAAGACGAAGAGGTTGTCGACCGAGAGCGCCTTCTCGGTGATGTACCCGGCGAAGTACTCCCCGCCCATGGTCGAACCGCCGAAGACGAGCACGCCGACGCCGAAGATCAGCGCCAGCCCGACGTAGATGGACGACCAGATCGCTGCCTCGCGCAACGTCGGGGTGTGGGCCTTGCGCACGTGGAAGAAGAAGTCGAACGCCAGCAGCGCCGTGATCCCCACGATCGTCAGTGCCCAGACGAGTCCTGAGACCTCCATGCATGTCCTCCGAGTATCGCCGACACCCCGGGTCTGCCGGGGGTCGGTGCGGTGCCGCCGATGATCATCGGCGGCGGGTGTTCATGACGTGTCAACGACGGGCGCGGCGCTGTGGTTCCCGGAGTCAGGACAGCCCAGGTCACAGCGCCCCGGCGGGCGGGGCGCCCGCGCCCGCCAGCGTGCGGGCCCGCTCGAGCACGGCGTCGAGCATGGCAGGGGTGAGGAGCCCGGTGTTGACGTTGCGCTGGCTCACGTGGAAGCACCCGAGCAGGGTGAGTCGACGGCCGTCGGGGTGGACCAGCTCCAGCTCCGCGCCGTGGGCGAACACCGGGCGGGGGCGGGGGACCGCCCACCCCTGGTCGGTCAGCGTGCCCAGCAGCGCCTGCCACCCGAAGGCCCCCAGCACCACCGCCACCCGCACGGTCGCGGACAGCAGCTCGAGCTCTCGCCCGAGGTAGGGCGAGCACCGGTGCCGTTCCGCAGGTGTGGGGGCATTGCCCGGGGGAGCGCAGTGCACCGGTGCCACCATCCGCACCCCGTGCAGGACCAGCCCGTCGCCGGCGTCCACGGAGGTGGGCTGGGAGGCCATGCCCACCCGGTGCAGCGCCGCGACGAGGACGTCGCCGCTCGGGTCGCCGGTGAACATCCGCCCGGTCCGGTTGCCACCGTGCGCCGACGGAGCGAGCCCGACGACGAGGACGCGGGCCTCCTCGTCCCCGAAGCTGGGCACGGGGCGCGCCCAGTACGTCTGGTCGGCGAAGGCGGCACGCCGGACCCGTCCGACCTCCTCGCGCCAGGCGACCAGGCGCGGGCAGGCGAAGCACTCCACCACGTGCGCGTCGACCTCGGCGAGGGTGGAGGCGCGGGAGACTCCCAGCGGCCAGTCCTCGGCGCGGGGGTCGCTGTGGCAGGGCTCAGTGCTCACCGTCGGGTTCCTCGAGCCAGCGGTCGACGCCGGCGAGCAGCCGGGCCTTCGTGCTCTCCGGGGCCCGGCTCGCCTGGATGGACCCGCGGGCGAGGTGCGCGAGCTCGTGGTCGCCGAAGCCGTGGACCTCCCGGGCGGTCGTGTACTGGTCGACCAGACGGGAGCGGAAGAGCAGCGGGTCGTCGGCGCCGAGCGCCACCGTGGCCCCCGCGTCGACGAGGGTGCGCAGCGGCACCTGCTCGTCGTCGGCGTAGACCCCGAGGGAGACGTTGGAGGCGGGGCACACCTCCAGCGCGATCCCCTGGGAGACGAGCTCCTCGAGCAGCCGCGGGTCCTCGCTGGACCGCACGCCGTGACCCAGCCGGTCCGGGTGAAGGGCGTCGACGACGTCGTGGATGTGACCGGGGCCCAGCAGCTCCCCGCCGTGCGGCACCGAGGCCAGGCCAGCGCGCCGGGCGATCGCGAAGGCGTGGGCGAAGGTCTGGGTGTCCCCGCGCCGCTCGTCGTTGCTCAGTCCGAAGCCGACCACCTCGCCAGCACCGTCGCCCACGTTCTGGGCGGCCAGCCGCGCCAGGGTGCGGGCCTCCAGGGGATGGCGCATCCGAGAGGAGGCCACGATCACGGCCACCTCGGTCCCGGTGGCGGCGCTCGCGGCCCGGGCTTCGTCGAGCACGATCTCCAGGGCCGGGGTGATGCCGCCCACGAAGGGGGCGTAGGACGTCGGGTCGACCTGGATCTCCAGGCGGCCGGAGCCTTCGGCGGCGTCGTCCTCGGCGGCCTCGCGGACGATCCGCCGCATGTCGTCCTCGTCGCGCACGCACGCCCGGGCCGCGTCGTAGAGGCGCTGGAAGCGGAACCACCCGCGCTCGTCGGCCGGGACACGCAGCGGGTCCGCCTCGAGCAGTGCCGAGGGCAGACGGACACCGTGCTTGGCGGCCAGGTCCACGAGCGTGGTCTGGCGCATGGACCCGGTGAAGTGCAGGTGCAGGTGAGCCTTGGTAAGGAGGGACAGGTCTCTGTGTCTCTGGTCACGCATCACCTGATTGTGACAGGGGTTGCGCTCGGGCAGGGACTTCCGGCCTACGGAACGCGCGCCTGCGAAAGCAATGATGGAGAAGTCGGACATTCACGCTCCGGCGACGGGTTGACGATGAGTTTCGAGGAGGGACCCGATATGCGCGTACTAGTGAGTGCGGCGTCCAAGCATGGTGCGACGAGAGAGATCGCCGCGCTGATCGCGGCGACGCTCAACCACGCCGGCTTCGACTGCGACCACATCGAGCCTGCTGACATCGCCAACGCAGGCCTCTACGACGCCGTGGTGATCGGCTCGGCCGTCTACCTGGGCCAGTGGCTGCCGGAGGCCCGCGACCTGGTCGACCGGATCGCCCCGCAGCTCGAGAACAAGCCCGTGTGGCTGTTCTCCTCCGGGCTGGCCGACGCGCCGAGCAAGGACGCCAACGCCACGCCCGCCACGGCGGCCCGGATGCAGGCGCTGCAGGCGAAGGGCCACCGGCACTTCCCCGGCAAGCTCGACGTCCTCGAGCTCAGCCTCGCCGAGCGCGCGGCGATCCTCGCCGCCCGCGGCAAGTACGGAGACAACCGCGACATGGACGCGGTCAAGGCATGGGCCGAGCAGATCGCTGCGGCCCTGGCGCAGGAGCCGGCGCGCGTCCCGTAGGACGCACGACTCCACCCTCCTCGCA
>NZ_BCRT01000018.1 GCF_001552735.1 Sanguibacter suarezii NBRC 16159 | reverse complement strand
CCTCGCACCGTGACGCCTGGTGACCCCAGGCGTCACGGTGCCCGCAGCAGGCCTCTCTCCATGGCGACGGTGACCGCTCGCGTGCGGTCGTCCACCCCGAGCTTGACGAACACCCGCAGCAGGTGGGTCTTCACGGTCGCCTCCGCGATGAACAGCTCTCGTCCGATCGCCGGGTTGCTCAGCCCGCGCCCCACCGCCTCGAGCACCTCCAGCTCGCGCGCCGTCAGCCGCTCCGCCCCTGAGCTCATCTGGGTGACCAGCCGCGTGGCCACCGAGGGTGCCAGGACGGTCTGACCGCGCGCCGCGGCGCGGATCCCGGCGACGAGCTCCGCCCGCGGGGTGTCCTTGAGCAGATACCCCGTCGCTCCCGCCTCGACCGCACGCAGGATCTCCGTGTCGGTCTCGTAGGTGGTGAGCACGACGACGCGCGTCGCCTGCCCCAGCGCGACGATGGCCCGGGTGGCCGCGACCCCGTCCATGACCGGCATCCGCAGGTCCGTGACGACCACGTCGGGAATGAGCTCACGCGCCAGGTCCAGCGCCTGCTGGCCGTTCTCGGCCTCGCCGACCACCTCGATGTCCTCGGCGAGCTCCAGCATCCCGGCGATGCCGGCGCGCACCACCGGGTGGTCGTCGGCGACGACCACCCGCACGCTCGCCCGAGGGGCTTGGCGTGCGTCAGGGGTGCCCGGGGCGCTCGGGGTGCTCATGCGGGGTCCGTGACCGGCAGGGCCACGACGACCGTGGTGCCCGAGGGTGATGAAGGGCTGGAGCTGCTGGTGACCGTCACGGTGCCACCGTAGGCGGTGACGCGCTCGCGCATGCCGCGCAGACCGAAACCGGTGCGCGGCTCGGGTCCCAGCCCGACGCCGTCGTCGCCGACCGTGAGGGTGACGGCGTCGGCAGCCAGCCGCAGCGACAGGCTGGTCGCGGTGGCGCGGGCGTGCCGGCGCACGTTCGACAGCGCCTCCTGCGCCGCGCGCAGCAGCACGACCTGGGCAACCGGGTCCAGGCGCGCCTCGTCGATCGACGAGGTCGTCTCGATGCCGGTCTCGGCGCTGAAGGTCGTGGTCAGGCGGGCCAGCGCCTGCGGGAGGGTCGCCTCGTGCAGCGGCGGTGGGATGGACGCAGCCACCAGCGCCCGCGCCTCGGCGAGGTTGTCCCGGGCGGTCGACTCGATGAGCGCGAGCCGGCGCGCGACTGCTCCGGTGCTGCCGGCTTCGAGCTCGGCGCTCGCCGTCTGGGCGAGCATGATCACGCTCGTGAATCCCTGGGCGAGGGTGTCGTGGATCTCGCGGGCCACACGCTCTCGCTCAGCCAGCGTGCCGGCCTCGTGCTGGGTGCGGCCGAGCTCGTCCTGGGCGGCGCGGAGGTCGCTCAGCAGCTGCACACGCTCGATCCCCTGCTGGATGATCGACCACAGCCACATCCCCAGGAACAGGCTGAAGCACAGGCTCAGAGCCATCTGGAAGGTGACGGCGAGGAGGTTCTCCCCGGTGCCGCGCAGGCGCAGCAGCAACGCCCCCGTGACCAGGGCGGTGAGCAGCACGCACAGCCCCGCCCCGACCGCCCGGGACGGGGCGAGCAGCCAGACCTGGGAGACCGCGACGAACAGCAGCATCGTCCCGAGCGGGATGAGGCCGGAGACGAGCGCCGTGACGGCGAACAAGATCGTGAGGTAGACGATCCCGCCGGCGCCCAGCCCGGTCAGGTGCTGACGGGCGGCCTGCCACCCGACGACGGAGTAGG
Organism: Sanguibacter suarezii NBRC 16159; assembly: GCF_001552735.1. Classification (GTDB taxonomy): domain Bacteria; phylum Actinomycetota; class Actinomycetes; order Actinomycetales; family Cellulomonadaceae; genus Sanguibacter; species Sanguibacter suarezii. The sequence goes on along the minus strand of NZ_BCRT01000018.1, from coordinate 119,868 downwards.
CCACCACGAGGACCCCCAGCGCCGCCAGCGCCACGAGGGTCGTGGGGTCGCCGTCGGCCAGCTCCTGCGGGCGCTCGGCCACCAGGGCGCCCGCAGTGATCGCCACGAGCAGGTAGAAGCCGAGGTGCCACAGGCGCAGCACCCGCGACCACGACTCTGCGTCGCGACCGATCTCGTCGTCGGCGGCGGTCGGACGCGTGAGGCTGCCCGTCTCGGCGACTGTCACCGCGCCGGGCTCTGCGACCGGCTCAGCCGTCGTCACGACGACGCCAGCGGAAGGTCCGCACCCCGACGACCAGGCCGAGGATCAGCCAGGCGCACAGGACGGCAGCGGTCGCCGGGTGCTGCCACGACCCGGACGCCTCCCAGGCGGCGGCCTCGGGCGGCAGGAAGACCGAGCGCATGCCCTGCGCCATCCACTTGAGCGGGAACACCTCCGCGATCCGCTGCATCCACGTGGGCAGGTCGGTGAAGACGAAGAACACCCCGGAGATGAACTGCAGCACGAGCACGACGGGGGTCACCACGGCGCTGGCCGACTTGCCGGTACGAGGCAGGGCGGAGAAGCCGATACCGCAGACCGTGCCGGTCGCCGTCCCCAGCAGGAAGACCCAGGCGAAGGTGAGCCAGGCCGAGGACGAGGTGGGCAGGTCGATGTCGAAGACCAGCGCACCCACCACGAGCAGCAGGGCGATCTGGGTGATCGAGACGATGAGCGTCTGCATGATCTTGCCGGCGAAGTAGCTCACCGCAGGCAGCGGGGTGGCGCGCAGGCGCTTGAGCGCGCCCTCGTCTCGTTCGACGCTGATCGAGACCGCCAGGGACTGGAAGGTCGTGAGCATGATGCCGGTCGCGACCATCCCGGGCAGGAAGTACTGGGAGAAGGGGATGCCGCCCGCGCCGGAGGCGTCGCCGCCGACGGTGGCACCGTTCTGACCGAACACGGTCGCGAAGATGGCGAGCATGATGATCGGGTAGGCGAAGATGAAGATCACCGCGTCCCGCTCCCGGAAGAACACCTTGAGCTCGACCCGCGTCCGCTCGATGCCCAGTCGCGCCATGCTGGGCAGCTTCGCGGCGCCGCCGGTGCCGCCGGTGCCGTCGGTGGAGCGCGGCCGTGCTGGGACAGCAGCGGGGTGGGGGACAGGCTGAGTGCTCATGGCTTCGTCTCCAGGCGCGCGATGGGGGCCGACGCCGCGGTGCCCGCGGCGGTCGACGTGTTCGACGTGGTCGTGACGGCGTGGTCACCAGGGTCGCCGGCGTGAGCCGCGCGTGCTGCCGTGTCGCCGATGAGGGAGAGGTACACGTCCTCCAGACTCGGACGCTCGACCCGCAGGCCGGGGACCTCCCCGTCCACGAGCGGCACCTCGGCTGCCAGGCGAGCAACGAGGGCTGTCGGGTGGGAGGTGCGCTCGGCGTGCGCCTGACCGCCGCTCTCCCAGTGCACCACCGGAAGCCGCGCCTGGACCCCGCCCAGCTCGTCCGGGGCGCCCAGCGCCACCACCCGCCCGTCCTGCACGACGGCGGCACGGTCGGCCAGGTGGGCCGCCTCGTCGAGGTAGTGCGTGGTGAGCAGGATCGTCGTCCCGCCCTCGCGCAGAGACAGCACCAGCTCCCAGAAGCTGCGCCGCGCCTGCGGGTCGAAGCCCGTCGTCGGCTCGTCGAGGAAGAGCAGCTCGGGGTTGCCCACGATGCCCAGGGCGACGTCCAGGCGGCGGCGCTGCCCGCCCGAGAGCTGGCGGGCGCGGGTGCCGGCCTTGGCCCGCAGCCCCACGACGTCGATGACCTCGTCGGGGTCGCGGGGGGAGGGGTAGTACGTGGCGACGTGGTGCACCAGCTCGGCGACGCTCAGCTCGGGGGTGTCGCGGGAGTCCTGCATGACCACCCCGATCCTGCTGCGCCAGGCGCGGTCGGCGCTGGCGGGGTCCTCGCCGAGCACCCGGACGGTGCCTGAGTCAGGCACCCGGAACCCTTCGAGGATCTCCACCGTGGTGGTCTTCCCGGCGCCGTTGGGGCCGAGGAGCGCGAAGATCTCGCCGGTCTCGACGTGGAGGTCGAGGCCGTCGACGGCGGCATGGCTGCCGTAGGTCTTGCGCAGGCCGGTGACGGAGATCGCCGGGGCTGGGCGGGCAGGTCCAGGTGATGGCTGCGGTGCGGACGGTGAGGTCATGGCACAAGCATCCCGCCCCGGGAGGTCGAAGGTAAGTGGTGGACCGGTCGGACCGGGGGTCCACCGACCGGTGGACACCCGTCGCCGGGCGTCACGACGGGTGTCGCGGACATGCCGGTTAGACCCAGCGACTCCTGTCGCGTAGAGTACTCATTCGGTGGTTGACGTCCGCCCGGATCGGGCGCGCCCAGCAGGGTGCGAACGAGGCGGGACGAGGGTCGGCTCCGAAGGGTAGTGGCGCAATTGGTAGCGCAGCGGTCTCCAAAACCGCAGGTTGCAGGTTCGAGTCCTGTCTGCCCTGCAAGGCGCCGTCGTCGACGCGAGTCGACGAGGGTGTTTCCTCGGTCACGAGGGTGATCGGTCAGAGGCACGTGAGAAGGCAAGCCACGACGTAGGGACGAACAGTGAGCGATTCCGCATCAGGTGCCGCCAGCGCCGAAGGCGTCAGTGTCAGTGGTGCGAAGAAGGGCGGCAAGCAGGCCGACCAGAAGAAGGCCAACTTCTTCGCCCGCGTCGCGCTGTTCGTGCGCCAGGTCGTCGCTGAGCTCAAGAAGGTCGTCGTCCCGACCCGCCCCGAGCTCATCAACTACGTCGTCGTCGTGATCGTCTTCGTCCTCGTCGCCATGGCCTTCGTGCTCGTGCTCGACTTCCTCATCGGCAAGGGCGTCCTCGCGCTCTTCGGCTGATGCCCTGCGGCCCTCGAAGCCGGACCACCGCTTCGGGACAGGTTGCCAGGCCACTCACGCACCAGCTCGGCACCGACTCAGGTCAGGGACCGAGCGTCCATCAGAAGTAGTCCGGGCTCGCCCCGGAAAGTCGTAGAAAGCAGGTTGACCCGTGTCTCAGGAGTCGTTCGAACCGACGGAGGAGATCGTCGACGCCGTCGCGGGCGACGCCGAGAGCACGGAGGCGGACACCTCCGCCGCAGACCTGTCGATCGAGGCTGGCACGGAGGAGTCCGCCGACGAGGCTGTCGACGCCGCCGAGCCCTCCACCGAGGAGCCGTCCGAGGACGTCGTCGACGAGGACGAGGACCCGGTCGAGGCTTTCAAGCGCGAGCTGCGCAGCAAGCCGGGCGACTGGTACGTCATCCACTCCTACGCCGGGTACGAGAACCGCGTGAAGGCGAACCTCGAGAACCGTATCCAGAGCCTCAACATGGAGGACTACATCTTCCAGATCGAGGTTCCCATGGAAGAGGTCACCGAGATCAAGAACGCGCAGCGCAAGATCGTGCGCCGCGTCCGGATCCCCGGTTACGTCCTCGTCCGCATGGACCTGACGGACGAGTCCTGGGGTGCGGTCCGCCACACCCCCGGTGTCACCGGCTTCGTCGGTCACACGCACCAGCCCGTTCCGCTCACGCAGAACGAGGTCTTCGGAATGCTTGCGCCGCTCATCGCCCCCAAGGCGGAAGCCGGCGCGAAGGGTGCCGCTGCGGCGCCTGCGATCGAGGTCGACTACCAGATCGGCGAGTCGGTCACGGTGACCGACGGGCCGTTCGACACGTTGCCCGCGACCATTTCGGAGATCAACGCCGAGAGCCAGAAGCTCAAGGTGCTGGTTTCAATCTTCGGCCGGGAGACCCCGGTTGAGTTGTCGTTCAGCCAGGTCGCCAAGATCTGATACTGAGCGAGCCGACGGCGTCAGAGGGCGTCGTCAATCACTGAGTCAGAACACGAAGGACCCGATATGCCTCCCAAGAAGAAGGTATCTGGGCTTATCAAGCTCCAGATCAAGGCCGGCGCTGCCACGCCGGCACCCCCGATCGGCCCCGCGCTCGGTCAGCACGGCGTCAACATCATGGAGTTCTGCAAGGCCTACAACGCCGCGACCGAGTCGCAGCGTGGCAGTGTGGTTCCCGTGGAGATCACGGTCTACGAAGACCGTTCCTTCACCTTCATCACCAAGACCCCGCCGGCAGCCGAGATGATCAAGCAGGCCGCAGGCGTGGACAAGGGCTCGCCCACCCCGCACACGGTCAAGGTCGCCTCGCTGACCGCTGACCAGGTCCGGACGATCGCCCAGGTCAAGCTCGAAGACCTCAACGCGAACGACCTCGACGCTGCGTCGAAGATCATCGCCGGCACCGCTCGCTCCATGGGCATCACGGTTCAGGGCTGATCCAGCCTCACCCATTCATCGTTTCGCTGACAGGTCCGTCCTGTCAGACAGTGGCAGGGTCCGCGCGGACCCGCAGACCACGACTGCTCTAAGGAGAACAAGCAGATGGCAACGCGCAGCAAGGCATATCGCACCGCGGCCGAGAAGATCGACCGCGACACCCTGTACACCCCCCTCGAGGCCGTGCGCCTCGCCAAGGAGACCTCGGTCACCAAGTGGGACGCGACCGTCGAGGTCGCCTTCCGCCTGGGCGTCGACCCCCGCAAGGCGGACCAGATGGTCCGCGGAACGGTGATCCTCCCGCACGGAACCGGTAAGACCGCCCGCGTCCTCGTCTTCGCGACGGGCGAGCGTGCCGAGCAGGCCCGCGCGGCCGGCGCCGACGTCGTCGGTGGCGACGAGCTCATCGAGAAGGTGGCCGCTGGCTTCACCGACTTCGACTCCGCCGTCGCAACCCCGGACCTCATGGGCAAGGTCGGTCGCCTCGGTAAGGTGCTTGGTCCCCGTGGCCTCATGCCGAACCCGAAGACCGGTACCGTGACCATGGACGTGGCCAAGGCCGTGTCCGAGATCAAGGGCGGAAAGATCGAGTTCCGCGTCGACAAGCACTCGAACCTCCACTTCATCATCGGCAAGACGTCCTTCCCCGAGACCTCGCTCGTGGAGAACTACGCCGCTGCTATCGACGAGGTCCTGCGGTTGAAGCCGTCGGCCTCCAAGGGTCGCTACATCAGCAAGGCGACCATGACGACGACGATGGGCCCCGGCATCCCCGTGGACCCGTCGAAGACGACCAAGCTGCTCGGCGACGACGAGGCCTGATCCTCACGTCTGTCTAGACACCAGCACGACCAAGGCCGGATCCCCTCGGGGGTCCGGCCTTTGTCGTTCCCGGGCACCGTCGCCCGGGCAGACGGGCAGGAACGGGGCGTCCGCGACGACTCGGTGATGGGCCGTATCGCGGATCTATGGGGAGTTCTCCCCCTGTCCCCCCAGGGCTCTGATCAGTACTGTCGTGCTCGCTGGGAGGGTTGTTCACACGCCTCCGGCCCCCCCTTCGACCACCTCGACGACTTCGGCCGCCCCTGGAAGGACTGGTGAGACGCCCGTGCACGCGATGAGTCCCTGGTCCCCTCAGGAGTCCGGTGTGAGCCCCGCACCGACCTCCTCGACCGTGACCACCGAGCCACGGACGATGCCGAGCCGGGCCGCAGCCGCAGCCGGCAGCTCGACCACGGACCTCGCCCGCAGGCGAGGTCGGCCGATGCGCCCCGGGCGCATGGTGACGACGTCGACGACTCGTCGCTCGGCGCTGAGGAACACGACGTCGATCGGGTACTGCATCCCGATCGTGTGCACGCTCCCGCAGCGCTCGATGAGCAACGCGCCGTCCAGCCCGGTCGTGCGCAGCAGCCCGGTGTTGCGGGCGTCGCGGGTGGTCGCGACCCAGGCGGGGACCGTGGCTCGGGAGTCGACGCACAGTCGTGCGGTCGTCTGGGGATCCGCCCACACAGGGGACAGCACAGGAGTCATGGCGCACATCGTCCCAGACTCCCGCATCGCATCGCATCTCGTTCTAGGAGGACCGTGCCCGTCATCGTCGTCGATCCGTGGCAGAGGACACCACCACGGCACCCGCACACCGTCCCCCCGGTCGAGGACCTCGTGGGTACCCTCGACGCGCACCGCGCCGAGGACACCATCCTCGTGTGCGCCCCTGGCGACGCCGCGCGGCACGCGCGGATGGCCAGGGCCGTCGTCGGCCGCGCGAACGTCGGTGTCCTCGTCCTCGACCCCGTCCCCACGCGTCGGTGGATCGTCGAGCAGCTGCTGAGCATGCTCCCGGTGGACGGGTACCGCTACGCCAGCTCCATCGTCGACGCCACGAACGCGGCGATGCGCACCTCGGTCGTGACCACGTCGGTCGCGGGCTTCACTGCCCCGCGTCCGCGCCTGGCGCAGCACCTGCGCAGCTGGTTCCCCGGTGCGTGCTTCGAGGTGGACCTGCATGCCAAGACCGTGCGCTCCAGCGCTGGAGCCTCCTGGGACCTGCGCGCCATGCCGCTGGTCGCCGTGGCCCAGCGTGGCAACGGTCGGCAGAAGGTCACCGGCGTGCACTGGCCCGCCGAGCCCTTCACCCTCGAAGGACCTCCGGGGGAGAGCCCCTGGCCCGCGAAGTCCTGGTTCGAGGTGTCGGCTCTGTCCCAGACGCCGCACCAGATCTTCGAGCACGTGCGGTGGCACGCCCCGACCGTCACCTGCTCGCTGTGCCACCGCCTGACAGGGGGCGCCGAGTGCATCTTCTGCGGCGTCCCCGTGTACGCCAGCCCCGCCGTGGTCGCCCCGGCGAATCCCGTCATCGAGCAGTACGGAGTGGTCAACGCATGAATCCTCGCCAACGCCGTGGCGTTCTTCTGCTCTTCGCGACCGCGCTCGGCGCCGTCGCCGTGTTCATCGCGGTCTCCGTGTACGTCGGAGAGGTCAACTCGAAGGTCGGGTCCTACGCCCCGGTCCTGGAGCTCACCGCCGACGTCACCGAGCTGCAGCCCATCACCGCCGACATGGTCACCGTCTCCCAGCTGCCCGAGCGATGGGCTCCGGAGTCCGCGCTGACGTCCGTCGACCAGGTCGTGGGGATGGTCGCGAGCGGGAACTACACCGCCGGGTCCTCTCTCCAGGAAGGCATGGTCGCCGCCCCTCCCGGTCTGCAGCCCGGATACCGCGAGGTCGCGATCCTCGTCGACGCCGAGACCGGCGTGGCCGGCAAGGTCGCACCGGGGGACCGCGTCGACATCATCGCGACCACGCGCGGGTCTGACGAGGCCACCCAGCGCTCGGAGATCTGGGTCGAGAACGCGCTCGTGCTCGAGGTCGGCGTGACGACCACCGTCGAGGGCGCTGACGCGACGGGCAACTTCCAGACGGGGACCGGCGTCCCGGTGACCTTCGCCCTCCCCGTCGACCAGGCCCTGCGCCTGGCGTACGTCGAGAGCTTCTCCACCAAGCTCAGGCTCGCGCTGCGCGGGCGCGGCGACGAAGCCTCCCTCCCCGACGAGCAGCTCTTCTTCGAGCAGGAAGCAGGACTGTGACCATGACGAGGATCCTCATCGCCTCCAGCAGCCCGCAGGTCCGCGACCAGGTGCAGGCCACCTGCGCCGAGATGGAGAGCGTGTTCGTCGCAGCGAGCGTGGCCACGGTCGACCAGCTGTGGTCAGCCCTCGAGGCGGACCAGACCGTCGAGGTCGTCCTCCTCGACGAGTCGCTCGGTGACGACGCGGGCTACGAGGTGGCACGAGAGCTCGGGATCAAGCGTCCCCTGCTCGCCACGGTGATCGTCGTCGGCCGGACGACGCCGCAGACGCTCGGGGCGGCGATGGACGCCGGAGCGCGGTCGGTGGTGGCGCTGCCGCCCTCTCTCGAAGAGTTCCGGTCACGGATCGAGAGTGCCGGGGAGTGGTCCCGGTCCGCCCGTCGGCAGCTGTCCGCGGAGGCACGCGACGGCGACCACGCCGGCAAGGTGATCGCCGTCGTCGGCGCCAAGGGCGGCGTCGGCACGACGCTGCTGACCCTGCTCCTGGGCCGGTCGAGCGCCGCGACCGGCGGCACCACGTGCATCGTCGACCTCGACGTGCGCAAGGGCGACCTGGCCGCATACGCGGGCGTCGCTGCGCGGCGCAGCATCGTCGACCTCGTCGACATCGCCGACGAGCTGACCGGTCGCGCCCTCGGTGAGGCGACCTGCTCGCTCTCCCACGGCATCCAGCTCATCCCGGCACCCACCGACGGGGAGAACGGCGAGCTGCTCACCGGCTCGGCCACCCGGCAGATCATCTCGGCGCTGCGCTACCAGTACGAGCACGTCGTGATCGACTGCGGCTCGCGCCTGGACGACGTCACCGCCATGGCCCTGGAAGTCTGCGACGCGATCGTCGTGGTCGTCACCCCCGACGTCCCGGCGCTGCGCTCCGCCCGCCGGCTCGTGGAGTCCCTGGAGCGGCTGGAGATCACCAGCCGTGAGAAGGCGCAGGTCTTCGTCAACTCGCTGGCCAAGTCCTCCGACGTGCAGCCCGCGCTCGTCCCGCGGGTCACGGGCCTGCCGGTCGTGGCGACCGCGCCGCGTCTGGGGGCGACGCTGGAGGGTGCGATGAACACCGCGACGGTGCTCGAGCAGCGTCTGCCCGAGCTCGAACGCCCGCTGCTCGCCGTCCGCGCCCTCACCCACCCGGCGCAGGCGACACCGATCGGGACGCCGTCACGTCGACGGGGAGCGCGGCGCAAGGGTGGCCCGGTCTCGGCCGACCGGGAGGCGGGGCAGATGGCGGTCGAGATGCCGGTCGTCATGACCGTGGCTGTGTTCCTGGTTCTCGTCTGCGTCCAGATGGTGCTGTGGGGGGTGAGCCACGTGGTGGCGTCCAACGCCGCTCAGGAGGCTGCCCGCTCCTATGCGGTCGGCAGCTCCGCCACCCAGGTGCACGCCGAGGTGCAGGACCGGATCCCGGGCGGCTGGCAGCGCGGCTGGCAGATGAGCGCACCGACGTCGGACGTGGTCACGGTGAGCGTCCGGACGCCGTCGATCGTCCCCTCCCTCATCCCGGCGGTGTCCTCCGAGGCCACGATCGTGTGGGAGAGGTGATGAGCGCCCCTCGGGGCCGGCGCACTGCCGGTCGCCTGTGGGCACGGGCGGTCGGGGACGAGCCTGAGCGCGGGTCGATGGCGATCGAGCTCGTCGGCTTCGTGACTGTGCTCGTCTTCGCCACGATCCTGCTGGTCCAGGGCTTCATGGTGGTCACGGTGATCTCCTCCGCCCAGCAGGCGGCCCGGGACGGAGCGCGTGCGCAGATGGGCGGCGGCTCGGCCACCGAGGCCGTCTACGCCCAGCTGCCTGACTGGGTCACCGTCCAGGACATCCGGACCGGGGCTGGGGCGGTCGCCGGGTGCGCCGGGCGATGTGTGGCGGTGGAGGTACGGGTGCCGCTGGGGCTGCCCGGTTGGAGCAGCAAGGACGTGACGGTCGTGCGGACCGCAGAGCTACCGGAGGAGTGACCGTGGGACTACGTGACAGATTGGCTACCCGCGACGCCGGGGCCGCAGAGTCGGACGACCTGGTCTCGCGCTTCCGCGAGCGTCTCCTGGAGGAGATCGACCTCGAGGAGCTCTCCGCGCTGGAGGCGCCGCAACGGCGCGCGCGGCTCGAGCGGATCCTCGGCAGGCTGTTGTCCTACGAGGGTCCGGTGCTCTCCACCCGTGAGCGCGCCCAGCTCATCCAGCGCATCGTCGACGAGTCGATCGGCCTGGGCGTCCTGGAGAGCCTGCTCGCCGACGACACGATCACCGAGATCATGGTCAACGGTCCGGACGACATCTTCGTCGAACGACGCGGCAAGATCGAGCGCGTGAGCGCGCGGTTCGCCTCCGAGCAGCACCTGTACCAGACCATCGACCGCATCGTCTCGACGGTCAACAGACGCGTGGACGAGTCGAGCCCGATGGTCGACGCGCGCCTGGCCACCGGTGAGCGCGTCAACGTCATCATCCCGCCGCTCGCCCTCGACGGGCCGACCATGACGATCCGCCGGTTCCCCACCCCCTTCCGCCTCGCCGACCTGATCCAGCGCGGCGCCCTGGACGAGCCCCTGTCTCTGCTGCTGGGCGCGCTCGTGCGGTCCCGGTGCAACATCCTCGTCTCGGGCGGGACCGGCTCGGGAAAGACGACCTTCCTCAACGCGCTCTCCGGCCTGATCCCGGGCAGCGAACGCATCGTCACGATCGAGGACGCGGCCGAGCTGTCGCTGCAGCAGGAGCACGTGGTGCGCCTGGAGTCCCGCCCGGCGAACGTGGAGGGCGCCGGGTCGGTGACCATCCGTGACCTCGTCCGCAACTCCTTGCGCATGCGCCCGGACCGCATCGTCGTCGGTGAGGTCCGCGGCGGTGAGACCCTCGACATGCTGCAGGCGATGAACACCGGGCACGAGGGGTCGCTGACCACGGTGCACGCCAACGGTGCAGCCGACGCGCTGGGACGGCTCGAGACCCTCGCGTCCATGAGCGACCTCGACCTCCCTGTCGACACGCTCCGCGACCAGATCAACTCGGCCATCGACGTCATCATCCACCTCGAGCGCGGGTCGGACGGCTCCCGCCGGGTCAGCGAGGTGCGGGCGCTCGTGTCCGCCCGTCGCGAGGACTACCGCCTGGAGACGATCAGCAGCTTCGTGCCCCCGCCCTTCGGGTCGGCCCCGGAGACCCCGGGCTCCTTCTCCCACGGTCTGGTCCCGGACGCGCTACGGGAACGGCTCCGCGTCGCGGGCGAGCCCGTCCCCGCCGTATACGCCGCGATGAACGCTGGGCACCCATGATCGGGACCATCGACGCCATCATCCTCGCGCTGCTGGTCACCCTGGCGCTCATGCTGTGGGCCGTCTCGACCTTCATTGACCACGCCGCGACGCAGCGGGACATCGTCGACGCCGCGGGATCGCAGCCGCGTCGTCCGATCCGCGGCCTGGCGACCCGCTTCGACGCGTCGCTGCGTCGCTCGCGCCGTGGCAGCCGGCTGCAGGCCTCGTTGGCCGGCGCCGGGCTGTCGTGGTCCGTGCTCGGCTTCGTGGCCAGGGTCATGACGTCGACGGCGGTCGCGGTCGCGATCGCCTACCCCCTGTTCGGTCGGATCGCCTCGATCGTCATCGCCGTGGCCGTGCCGCTGGCCTTCTCCCGGTGGCTGGAGCACCGGAGGCTGAAGCGGATTGAGGAGTTCATCGCCCAGCTGCCCGAGCTCGCCCGGCTGCTGGCGAACGCGGCCGCAGCAGGCCTGTCGGTGCGCCGCGGGCTGGAGATGGCCTCCCGAGAGATGGCAGAGCCTGCCGCGACCGAGCTGGCCACGGTCGTCGGCCAGCTCGCCGTGGGCCGTGAGCTCGAGCAGGCCCTGCGCAACCTCGCCGCACGGCTGCCCTCGCGCGAGCTGACGGTGCTCATGCAGACGATCGTCATCCAGGCCCGCTCCGGCGGTGCGCTGGTGACGGCCCTGAGCGCGATCGCCACGACCCTGGACGATCGCAAGGAGCTACGCCGGGAGGTGCGCACCGTCGTCATGGGGAGCATCTTCGGCGGGTACGCGGTGCTGGGCATCGCCGTCGCCTCCGTCCTGCTGCTCAATGTCCTCGCCCCCGGAGTCCTCGACCAGATGGCGTCGATGCTGCTGGGGCAGATCGCCCTCGTGGTCGCGGGCGGGTTCTTCGCCCTGGGGTTCTGGATGATGAAGGTCTTCACGAAGGTGGACGTGTGATGGCGCTGCTGCTCGGGCTGTGCGCAGCCTTGCTGGTCGGGCTGGGCGGCTACGGCCTCAGGCTCGTGCGGTCAGAGGCGGTCGAGGGTCTTCCCGCCGTCGCCGGCTCGGGCGCCGACGACGACGTCAAGGCCAGCGGCCTGACGACCTTCGTCGACACCGTGGGCGCCAGGTTCCAACGCCTGCTCATGACCATCTACGGTCCCCGCCGGCTCCGGGGGCTGGAGACCCGGCTGCGCAGGGCGGGACGCCCGGAGAAGCTCACCGTGAGCACCTTCATGCAGCGTCAGGCTGGGTTCACGGTGCTCGGGCTGGTCTGCGCGGTGTTCTTCACGCTGCTGGGGCAGGCCTTCCTCGGCGTGCTCATCGCGCTGCTCTTCGCCTTCTGGATGGAGGTCTGGCTGCGGGCGGTCGCGGCCACCCGCCGCGCCGACATCAGCCGTGACCTGCCCGACTTCCTCGACGTCCTGGGTGTCACCGTGAGCGCCGGGCTGTCCTTCCAGCAGGCCATCGAGCGGGTCGGTGCCTTCCACGACGGGCCGCTGGGGGAGGAGATGTCTGTCGCCATCCACGAGATGGCCATGGGCGTCTCGCGCCGGGACGCGTTCATCGGCATCCGTGACCGGACCCAGTCCGAGAGCGTCGGCACCTTCGTCACCGCGCTCCTGCAGGCCGCTGAGCTCGGTGTGCCCATCGCCGACGCGCTGCGTGACATCTCCTCCGAGGTGCGCCGCAAGCGAGCGCAAGAGGTGCGCCAGGCCGCGGCGAAGGCTGCGCCCAAGGTCTCCCTCGTGGTGACCATGACGATCGTGCCGGGCGCTCTGATCCTCATGATGAGCGGGATGCTCATCTCGAACATGGAGATGTTCTCCAATGTCTTCGGCTGATCCGCGCGTGGAGGCCCACGCCGTCGAGATCGTCGACATCGAGAACCGGGTGTTCTCGCGGGTGGTCGGCATCCTGTGCGACGCACGCCTGGCCACCCTGGCCATGACGGTGATCAGCGCGGCCGCCGGGTGGGCCGGGTGGGAGATCCTCATCGTGCTGCTCGCCATCCCCTTCAGCTGGTTCCCGCTGCGGTACTGGCAGGCGCGCGGCACGGAGCTCATGCACTCCAGGACCCTCCTGCTGTGCGACGTCCTCATGACGGTCATCGTGTCGATGTTCGTCCGCACCGCGACCGACCAGGTCTACCTGCAGTCCACCTACCTGGTCGTCTCCATCGCCTTGTGGGCACTGCTGCTGGGACCGCGCATCGGGGTGGGACTCGCCCTGGGCGCGGCCGGCTGCCTGCTGGTCTGGGACTGGTTGATCTCAGCGGACGTGTGGATGGACGCCCTCTTCCTCGTGCCCGCCGGGCTCGGGGTCGCCTGGCTCGGGCACCGGCTCGGAGAGACCATGCGCTCTCAGGCTCAGATGGCGCTGCACCTGGTCAGCCGCAAGGCCGAGCAGGCGGCTCTCTCGGAGCGGGTGCTGCTGGCCCGAGAGATGCACGACAGCCTCGCCAAGACCGTGCACGGGGTGAGCCTGCTGGCGAAGTCGCTCGCCGTCTCCCTGGAGCGCGACCGCTCCGCGCACGTGGGGCGCGCCGTCCTCATCCACGAGGCGTGCGACGAAGCGATCCTCGACACCCGGGAGATCTTGTCCGGTCTGCGTGCCCTGTCCCACGAGTCCCTCGCTGCGGCCGTCCGTCTCGAGGTGACCGTGTGGCAGGAGCGCAGCGGCATCCCGGTGGACGTCGCAGCCCCGGACGACGACGACCACGTCAGCGTGCCTGCCGACGTCTCGTGGGCGACGGTGCGGGTGCTGGGCGAGCTGCTCGAGAACTCCTGGAGGCACGCGCAGCCCCACCGGGTGTCGGTCACCCTCGAGCTCGACGACACGCTCGTCCGACTGACGGTCAGTGACGACGGTCGTGGCATCGCCCACCTGGGAGGTCAGGAGATCGACGTCGGCAAGCTCGCGCTCGGTGGGCACTACGGCCTCATCGGGGTCCAGGAACGGGTGCGTGAGCTCGACGGGAGCCTTCGCCTGACGTCGCGGACGACGACCCCGTCGGGGACCTCCGTCGTGGTCGAGATGCCGCTGCTCCGCGGCGCTGAGCAGCTGCTGGAGAAGGAGGTGGGACGGTGAAGGTGCTCGTCGCCGACGACAACGCGATCGTCAGGCTCGGGGTGAGGGCGATCCTCGAGCAGATCGGTGACGTCACCGAGGTCATCGAGGCGGTCGACGGCGTCCAGGCCCTGGAGATCACCCAGAGCGACCGGCCCGACGTCGTGCTCCTGGACGTGCGCATGCCGCGCCGGTCAGGGCTCGACGTCCTCGTCGAGATCGCCGCGACCGCCCGTGTCCTCATGCTGACGCACTCCGACGAGCCGGAGATCATCCGGGCGGCGCTGACCGGCGGCGCCCTGGGGTACCTCGTGCACGGGCAGATCACCGTCGACCAGCTGGCCGGAGCGATTCGCACCTGCCACGCCGGCGGGATGGTGCTCAGCAAGGAAGCGGTGGCGTTCATGACCGTCTCAGGCCCGGCGGCACCCCGCCCCGCGGGCAACGCCGCGCTGCGCAGCAAGCTCACGGCGCGTGAGATCGAGGTGATGGACGCTGCGGCCCGCGGCCTGGACAACGCGGACATCGCCCGGGAGCACTTCCTCTCCCCACGGACCGTCAAGAACTACCTCAACTCCGCCTACGCCAAGATCGGCGTCCACAACCGGTCGGAGGCGATCGTGCTGTGGCTCGAGGGGGAGGGGCCACCCCTGTGACGCCGCCCTGCGGACGGGCCGCCCCGGCGGATCTTGGGGCGCCAGCAGGGGCGTCTGGCCCTGGTGAGGGGGCGGGCGGTCTCCGTAGCGTCATCTCATCAGGCCAGACCAGTCCGGTCCCGGCTCACGAACTTCTGATCGACCACACCAAGGAGCACTCATGCTGAACGTCATGCAGGCCAAGGCCGTCGCCCTCCGTATCGCCGTCGTGGGATACGTCGTCGGTGCTGTCGGAGGCGACAACAAGGAGCGCGGACAGGCCTCGGCCGAGTACGCCGGCATCATCTTCGTCATCGTCGCTATCATCGCCGCCCTCGTGGCCCTGAGCTTCACCGGTCTCGGCGAGGCGATCATCGGCAAGATCACCGAGGCGATCGGCAAGATCGGTTCGTGATCGACCGTCCCGCACGTCGTCCAGCAGGTAGCCGCAGGCTGCTTGCTGGACGGCTGGCGGCGTCAGCCGAGGGGGAGCGCGGGAGCGTGACGGTCTTCCTCGTCGCCGCCGTGCTCGTCCTGGTCTTCGTCACGCTCGCGTTCATGATCCCGCTCGGCGCTGCGGTGGTGGACCGACGGACCGCCTCCACGGCGGCCGACGCCGCGGCGCTCGCCGCTGCGGGGCTGTGGCGCGACTCCCTGAAGGAGACCTACTCCCACGCGCTGGACGCGAGCGACGACGAGGCCTTCTGGTCTCTGCTGGGTCGCAGCGTCGGTTCCTACCGGCCCGTCGGCATGAGCGAGACGGCCGCCACCTTCGCCGCCCGCAACGACTCGGTGCTGGTGGACTTCACCGTGGACGCCAGGGCGGGGACCGTGGCGGTCAAGGTGCGCTCGCTCGAGGCGGTCCCCGAGACGGGGCAGCACGTGTACTCCACGGCCACCGCCGCCCTCGACTTCGATCGCGGGCTGTGCCTGAGCGGCGGGGTGATCGGCATCCGGATCGACGGTCGGTGCGTGGTGAGTGCCCCGCCGGCCCCCGAGCCGGAGCCCACTGTCGAGGCGGGTCCCGAGGACCCGGGAGCCGGTGAGGACCCGGCCCCTGCACCCGAACCACCCGAAGAACCGCCCTACGAGATTCCTGACGGCGTGGACGCATCCTTCGCGATGTCGACCAGGCTCGTCGGCAGCTAGTGCCCTGCGACACCATCACACCCGAGGGATGCCATGCGAAGAAGGACCAGAGAAGCCATCGCCGTCACAGGCGTGGTCGCCTGTCTGCTCACCGTGACCGCATGCACCCCCGAGGACGCGGAGGCCGAGCAGCAGCCGACGAGCTCGGCGTCGGCCAGCGCCACCCCGTCAGCCTCCGCCGAGCCTGACTCCGGAGACGGCGAGGGCGTCGTGCTGGAGACGAGAGTCGGTACGCGGGACATCGAGTACACGGTCGGGCCGCTCGTCAACGACGGCGACCTGGCGGTCCTGCCGATCACTGCGGTCGACGTCACGCGCGCACCGACCGGTGACCCGGTGAACATCAGCGTGCTCTGGGGCGGGCTCCACCCGGGAGCGCACGGAGTGCGTCTTCTCGATGCCGAGAACATGACCGTCGAGGACAGCGCGACCGCCGACCGGGCGCTGTACACCACCGGATCGCTGACAGTCGGCCAGGATGACCCGTTGGCCATGCACGTGATCTTCGGTGCCCGCCAGGCAGCGACCGTCGACGTCCTCGTGCCCTTCGCCGGCCTGGTCGCCGACGTCCCCGTCGTCGACCTCGACGGGCTCGACGACGCCTCCGAGCTCGGCACCTCGGTGACCGCTGCGCTCGAGGACCTCGTGACCGACCCGTCGGCCGTGACGACGCACGTCGCGCCCTTGGACACCTTCCAGGTCTCCGTCGACGGTGCGGTCGACACGCGCGTGACCCCCGAGCAGGTGGTGATCAACGTCAGCGCGGACGTCCTCTTCGACGTCGACCAGGCCACGATCACCAGCGGCGCCGACGCCGCGCTGACCTCGGCGGCCACGCAGTTCAGCGGGTACGCCGGCGGCGAGCTCACCGTGATCGGTCACACCGACGACGTCGGCGAAGAGGCCTACAACCAGGACCTCTCCGTGCGGCGCGCGCAGTCCGTGGCAGACCACATGGGCACCCTCGTCGACCTGAGCCCCTACACCGTCACGGTCGAGGGACGCGGGGAGTCCGAGCTGCGAGCCCCCGGGACCTCCGACACCGACCGTGCGCTCAACCGCCGGGTCGAGCTCGTCTTCGTGCCTGACGTCCCGGCGCCGCCGGCGCCGGTCGCCACAGACTTTGCCCTCCCGGACAGCGAGGGTCCCACCGCCCCCGGCGGGGACGGCGTGACGCTGACGGGGCAGGGAGACGCGCAGGTCCACGTGGCCTTGAGTGAGGTCCGTCGTCGCGGTCAGCTGCTCGTGGGCGAGGTCCGCATCGACCATGTCGCCGGGACGGTCTCCGCCCCGGGGGAGATGTTCGCGCTGGGTGGCATCCGGAGCGTGCGCGGAGACGTCGCACCGTCACAGATGTACTCGCCCGTCAACCTCACCCTGGTGGCAGGAGACCAGCGCTTCTCGCCGGTGGACTACCTGCCGGCGGGCAGCGAGGTCGGGGAGCCCCGGCGGCCGGTCACGGAGTTCAACATGCGCGAGGCGCTGCCCGCCGGGGGCACCTACGTCGGGACCGTCGTGTGGCCGCTCGCAGCGGCCGGTCCCGCAGCTGACCAGGTCACCCTGGACCTCTTCAACCCCTTGGCTGACGCGGCCTACCGCGCCATCCGCCCTCCCTTCCGCCTGACCGACATCCCGGTGACGTCATGAGCCGGCCGACTCCGGCGCCCGCACCACCGCAGGGTGCGGCGCGCAGACGTGGAGGGGACGAGCGAGGCGCCGCCTCGGCGGAGCTGGCCGGGATCATCATGGTCATCGTCCTGTTCATCAGCGCCCTGGCCATCGCAGCAGGCTCGGGAGTGCTGGGAGCCCAGTACGAGAACCTCTTGTGCCGCGCCTTCTCCTGGTTCGGGACGTCGTGCTCGACGCCTCCTCCGCTCGCCTCCGACCGCGAGCCCGACGACGCGTGCGTGGTCACCACGACCACGACGAGCCGGTCGATCGGGGTCACCGTCGTCGCCGACCTGGACCAGGGTGGGAGCGTCACCCTGGAGACCATGTCCGACGGCACGTACAGGGTCACCGCCGACGCTCAGGCCGCCTTGGGCATCGGGTTCGGTGCTGGTGGCGGTGTCGGTCTCACCATCGACGACAAGAAGGTCGGTGGCCTCGTGCAGGCCGGTGGCGGGGCCGGGCTGACAGCAACCGGCGGCGCAGCCTGGACCTTCGACAACGCCGGCGACGCGCAGAAGCTCGTCGACTTCTTCGACCGCAAGATCGCGAACGCCACCACGCCGGTCGTCGGTCCGGTGAAGGAGCTGTTCGAGGCAGGGAAGAACCTGTTCGGCGGACCCGACTACGTTCCCCCGGCACCGACGGAGTACATGTTCGCCGCAGGGGTGAAGGGCAATCTCAGCGCCTCCGCGGTAGGCATCGAGGGTGCGGGGACCGCCGGCATCGGCGCGGCGGTCGAGCTGGGCGCGAAGTACGACACGAAGACCAACGAGACCACGGTGTACTACTCAGCCACCTACGACGGGTCAGCGGACATCCGCCAGGGGCTGAGCGAGGCGAGCGCGTCCGGGGAGATCAGCGGCGTGCTGGCGGTGACGATCTCACCGGACGGCGAGTACCTGACCAACGTGTCCTTCGAGACTGCCGCCTACGGCGAGGCGGGGTACGACGCCCACGTGCTGTTCAACAGCGTCGCCAACGGCGGCACGGCTGGGGGAGTGGTGCTCAACGCCTCCGTCGACCTCACCGACTCCGAGAGCGCGCGCATCGCCTATGACCTGCTGCGGGCCTCGGGTGTGAGCACGCTCCCGTCGCAGTACCGGTACCCCCCGAGCTCCGGCCCGGCGGTCGACATCCCGGCGTTGAGTGCGCTGCAGCGACTCGTGGACGCGTCCCTCGAGCGGGGAGAGGTGTTCCGCCAGGACGTGACAGGCAGCTCGAACACCGCCTTCGGGATCGACGCCAGCGGCGAGATCGGCGTCGGTCTCGGGGTGCGCTACGACAACAGCTCGAGCGAACGCAGCGTGACCGGTGCCCAGTACTATGACGGGTCCAGATGGGTGGACTGGACGAGCTGCGTCGGATGACCGGACACGACCGCTCGAAGGACGCACGCAACCTCGTCGAAGGATGGATGGACATGAAGAAGATGCTCGCGCTGCTGGCGCTTGCGGCCATCGGCCTCACGGCGGGGTGCGGTGGAGACGACACCGAGGGGAGTGCCCCTGTGACCAGCTCGGAGGCGCCGACGATGAATGCGGGGGAGTCGGAGACGGTCCCCAAGGACGAGCCGCTGGGCCTCGAGCCCAGCTCGCCCTCCGGTGAGGAGACCGAGGTGCTGCCCGGGCTGAGCATCACCCTCCCCGACGGCTCGGTGATCCATGATCCCGGGACGCCCGAGGGAGCGGAAGAGACCGTGACCTACCGGATGCCCGACGCGGTGGGCGGGCTCCCTGCGCTGCAGGTCTCGACCGGCACGGGGATCGACATCTACTCCGAGACCTGGGTCCGCGAGAAGTCGTTCTCCATCGACGCCGCCTACGACGACGTGCACCGCTCCGTCGAGCAGTGGCCCGGTGCTGCGCAGGCAGTCGCCTTCTTCTGGAGCGAAGAGGTGCCTCTTGCCACCGGTGAGGTGCTCGCGACCGAGGTCGCCTCGCTGTGGCTGGTGACGGAGGAGGGCCAGTTCTACTCCGTCATGGCCGTCGCTCCGGCGGGCGAGCTCGAGGGCTCTGCCGTCCTGGACGCGATGCTCAGCGCTGAGCTGGTGCAGGGGGAGGGCTGATGCGTCTGTTCCCCCGCGAGATCATCATCGGGACCGCGCTGGGCGTGGTCACGAGCATCATCGTCTCCGCCGCCGTGCTCTCGTCGCCCTCCCTGGCTGACCGTCTCGGGGTCCTGTCCACCGGGTGGGTCAACGGGATGCTCGTCGTCGAGCTGGTCCGCATGTGCCTGGTCGGTGCTCTCGTGCTGGTGATGATCAGGCAGCGGCACGGCTTCGACCGCCGGGGCCTGGGTGCGGTCAACGCGATCGCGGTCGGGGTGGGGACATGGCTCGTGCTCACGGTCATCACCGTCGGGGCGGGCCTGGTCACCGGCGGCGCCGAGCTCGGCTGGGGCCTGGTCACGAACCTCGGCATCTGGACCGCGGGTGCGGTGCTGTCCGCGATCTTCGTCAGCCCCGGCGGCCCCTCGCGCGAGCGCAACCAGTACCTGGAGCGCCTCGACCGTGAGCGGGCCCAGGGCAGCTGGGGCTGACAGGAGTCCCGCTGACCCAGCCGGTTAGGTATCACGGGCCGGGTGAGGTAGAGTCTGCTGCGTACCCAAGACCGCAGGTCGTTGGTCGTGCCAGGAAACTAGCCGATCGACCGAAGCTCCGCACACGTGGAGGCCAGCGCAGGTGAGAGCACGTGACGATCAAGTTCAACTTGTGACCTTATGAGCCCCACGCCTGCGTGGGGCTCTTTTTCGTGTGGCGGTGCGGGAGCCGGAGTTCCGGCGAGACCAGCGGCACCACCATCGGAAGGATTGCCATGGCGAGGCCGGACAAGGCAGCCGCAGTCGCAGAGCTCTCGGACCTGTTCCGCGAGTCCAACGCTGCCGTGCTGACCGAGTACCGCGGGCTCACCGTCGCGCAGCTCAAGCAGCTGCGTCGGTCGCTCAGCGGCAACGCAACCTTCGCAGTGGTGAAGAACACGCTGACCGCAATCGCGGCCAAGGAAGCCGGTGTCGAGGGACTCGACGACGCGCTTGCTGGGCCGTCGGCAATCGCCTTCATCACCGGGGACCCGGTCGAGGCTGCCAAGGGTCTGCGTGACTTCGCCAAGGCGAACCCCCAGCTCGTCATCAAGGCTGGTGTCCTCGACGGACGCCCGCTGACGGCCGAGGACATCACGAAGCTCGCGGACCTCGAGTCCCGCGAGGTTCTGCTGGCCAAGGCAGCTGGCGTTTTCAAGGCGTCGCTCTACCAGGCGGCGTACCTGTTCACGGCCCCCGCATCACAGGCTGTGCGCACCATCGACGCCCTGCGCGAGAAGCAGGCTTCGCAGGAAAGCGCTGCCTGAGTCTTCCTCCGGGAATGCACGGGCGCCGCACACACACCACACTCTGCTTCACGCAGGACAACTAGGAAGGAACGCCGACCATGGCGAAGCTCAGCACCGAAGAGCTCATTGCAGCTTTCAAGGACCTGACCCTCATCGAGCTCTCCGAGTTCGTCAAGGCATTCGAGGAGACCTTCGAGGTCACCGCAGCCGCTCCCGCCGCCGTTGCCGTTGCCGGCCCGGCCGCTGCAGCAGCTGAGGTCGAGGAGGAGAAGGACGAGTTCGACGTCATCCTCGAGTCCGCTGGCGACAAGAAGATCCAGGTCATCAAGGAGGTGCGTGCCCTCACGAGCCTCGGCCTGAAGGAGGCCAAGGACCTCGTTGACGCCGCTCCGAAGGCGGTCCTCGAGGCTGCTAACAAGGAGACCGCGGAGAAGGCAAAGGCTGCCCTCGAAGGCGCCGGCGCCACCGTCACCCTCAAGTGATCTGAGCCCTCTGGGCTCGGGCTGCGCGGCCTAGGACGTCATCGACGCCCAGGTCCGCGGCCCACACAGTGCGACGAGGCCCGCACCCTGCCAAGGGTGCGGGCCTCATCGTCTCTCCTGAGATTCCTCCGGCAGGGTCACCCGCCGGAGGATCTCTGGCGGACTCCGGCCGGCGCGTGCGCCGGGCCAGGGCCGCATGCGCACAACGGCCGGGTTGCCATTTCTTGACTCGGTCGGCTATGCTGACGCTTTGCGCTGGCGTGTGCCTGCAAAACCCATCCATGGTGTCGTGCGACCGGATGGTCTGAACTCTCGGGGCGACCTCCGAGCAGGTTGTGGACCAGCGGTCTGGCGGCACGTGGCCGAAGCGAAGCCCGTCTCCGACGGACCCGCGGGTGCTGCTGGGTGTCAAATGACACCACAAGGGTGGACGAGCCGGCCACAAAGCGCAACAGCGTGCACTCGATCCGCAGGGAAGGACCCCTCTTGGCTGCCTCGCGCACCCCTTCTGCTCCGTCCGCCGACGCAATCGCGAACCGCACCGCTTCCCGGCGCGTCTCCTTCGCCAAGATCTTTGAGCCACTCGAGGTCCCTGACCTCCTTGGCCTCCAGACTGAGAGCTTCGACTGGCTCCTGGGCAACGACAAGTGGCGCGCTCGCGTCGCAGCTGCCAAGGAATCTGGTCGTCAGGACGTCCCCGAGACGTCCGGTCTGGAAGAGATCTTCGAAGAGATCTCGCCGATTGAAGACTTCGGCTCCTCGATGTCCCTCTCGTTCTCCAACCACCGCTTCGAACCACCGAAGCACACGGCTGAAGAGTGCAAGGAAAAGGACTTCACATACGCAGCCCCGCTGTTCGTCACGGCGGAGTTCTTCAACTACAACACCGGTGAGATCAAGAGCCAGACGGTCTTCATGGGTGACTTCCCGCTCATGACCGAGCGCGGCACCTTCATCATCAACGGCACTGAGCGCGTCGTCGTGTCGCAGCTCGTCCGTTCGCCGGGCGTCTACTTCGAGCGTACTGCCGACAAGACCAGCGACAAGGACATCTTCTCCGCGAAGATCATCCCCTCGCGCGGTGCGTGGCTCGAGTTCGAGATCGACAAGCGCGACGCCGTCGGCGTCCGCGTCGACCGCAAGCGCAAGCAGTCCGTCACCGTCCTCCTCAAGGCGCTGGGCCTGACCGAGTCGGAGATCCGCGAGGAGTTCGCGGACTTCCCGTCGATCCTGGACACCCTCGAGAAGGACCACGTCACCACCGAGGAAGAGGCGCTCGTCGACCTCTACCGCAAGATCCGTCCGGGCGAGCCGCCCACGGTCGAGGCGGGTCGCTCGCTGCTGGAGAACTTCTACTTCAACCCCAAGCGCTACGACCTCGCCAAGGTCGGCCGCTACAAGGTGAACAAGAAGCTCGGCATCGACGCGCCGCTCGCCGACTCGGTCCTGACCGTCACCGACATCGTCGCGACGATCAAGTACCTCGCTGCGCTGCACGCCGACGCGCCCACCATCCCGGGCAAGAAGAACGGTGAGGCCATCGAGGTCCGCGTCGAGACCGACGACATCGACCACTTCGGCAACCGTCGTATCCGCGCCGTCGGCGAGCTCATCCAGAACCAGGTCCGTACCGGCCTGTCTCGTATGGAGCGCGTCGTCCGCGAGCGGATGACCACGCAGGACGTCGAGGCCATCGCCCCGCAGACCCTGATCAACATCCGCCCCGTGGTGGCCTCGATCAAGGAGTTCTTCGGAACGTCCCAGCTGTCGCAGTTCATGGACCAGAACAACCCGCTCGCCGGCCTGACGCACAAGCGTCGTCTGTCCGCGCTGGGCCCGGGTGGTCTCTCCCGTGACCGCGCCGGCATGGAGGTCCGTGACGTCCACCCCTCGCACTACGGACGCATGTGCCCCATCGAGACCCCTGAAGGCCCGAACATCGGTCTGATCGGCTCGCTGGCCTCCTTCGGCCGGATCAACCCCTTCGGCTTCATCGAGACGCCGTACCGCAAGGTCGAGAACGGCAAGGTCTCCGACGAGGTCGTCTACCTGACGGCTGACGACGAGGACCGCTACGTCATCGCCCAGGCGAACACCGAGCTCAACGCTGACGGCTCGTTCCGTCAGGAGCGTGTGCTCGTCCGCCTCAAGGGTGGCGAGACCGACGACGTCCTGGGCACCGCTGTGGACTACATGGACGTCTCACCGCGTCAGATGGTGTCCGTGGCGACCGCCCTCATCCCGTTCCTCGAGCACGACGACGCCAACCGCGCACTCATGGGTGCCAACATGCAGCGTCAGGCGGTGCCCCTGGTTCGTTCCGAGGCGCCTCTCGTGGGAACCGGCATGGAGCGTCGTGCAGCGATCGACGCCGGTGACGTCATCGTCGCCACCAAGCCCGGTGTGGTCACCGAGGTCTCCGCAGACCTCATCGTCGTCGCCAACGACGACGCGACCACCACGAGCTACCGCGCAGCCAAGTTCCGCCGCTCCAACCAGGGCACCTCCTACAACCAGCGCGTGCTGGTCGACGAGGGCGCTCGGGTCGAGGTCGGCTCGGTGCTCGCTGACGGTCCCGCGACGGACGAGGGAGAGCTGTCCCTCGGACGCAACCTCCTCGTGGCATTCATGTCGTGGGAAGGCCACAACTACGAGGACGCGATCATCCTCAGCCAGCGTCTGGTCCAGGACGACGTCCTCTCCTCGATCCACATCGAGGAGCACGAGGTCGACGCCCGCGACACGAAGCTCGGCCCTGAGGAGATCACCCGGGACATCCCGAACGTCTCCGAGGACGTCCTGGCGGACCTCGACGAGCGTGGCATCATCCGGATCGGCGCCGAGGTCTCCTCGGGCGACGTGCTGGTCGGCAAGGTCACGCCCAAGGGCGAGACCGAGCTCACCCCCGAGGAGCGCCTGCTGCGCGCCATCTTCGGCGAGAAGGCCCGTGAGGTCCGCGACACCTCGCTCAAGGTTCCCCACGGCGAGTCCGGCACCGTCATCGAGGTCCGCACCTTCAACCGTGAGGACGGCGACGAGCTGCCCGCCGGCGTGAACGAGCTGGTCCGCGTGTACATCGCTCAGCGACGCAAGATCACCGCTGGTGACAAGCTCGCCGGCCGTCACGGCAACAAGGGCGTCATCTCGACGATCCTGCCGATCGAGGACATGCCGTTCCTCGAGGACGGCACGCCGGTCGACATCGTCCTCAACCCGATGGGTGTCCCCGGACGAATGAACGTCGGTCAGGTGCTGGAGGTCCACCTCGGGTGGATCGCGGCTCAGGGCTGGAACATCGAGCTGGCGACCGAGGGTGACCTCTCCTGGAAGGAGAACGTCCCCGCGATCGCGGCGAAGTCCGAGCCCCGCAACCCGGTGGCGACGCCGGTGTTCGACGGTCTCCAGGAGAACGCGCTCAGCGGTCTGCTGCAGTCCACCCTGCCGAACCGGGACGGCCAGCGCATGGTCCAGCCCGACGGCAAGGCGCGCCTCTTCGACGGCCGCTCCGGCGAGCCGTTCCCCGAGCCCGTCGCTGTGGGATACATGTACATCTTGAAGCTCCACCACCTGGTGGACGACAAGATCCACGCTCGTTCCACGGGCCCGTACTCGATGATCACGCAGCAGCCGCTCGGTGGTAAGGCGCAGTTCGGTGGACAGCGCTTCGGTGAGATGGAGGTGTGGGCGCTCGAGGCATACGGCGCCGCGTACACCCTCCAGGAGCTGCTGACGATCAAGTCCGACGACGTCCCCGGACGTGTGAAGGTCTACGAGGCGATCGTCAAGGGCGAGAACATCCCCGACTCGGGCATCCCGGAGTCCTTCAAGGTGCTCCTCAAGGAGATGCAGTCGCTGTGCCTGAACGTCGAGGTGCTCTCCAGCGACGGTGTCTCCATCGAGATGCGCGAGTCCGACGACGACGTGTACCGCGCCGCCGAAGAGCTCGGTATCGACCTGTCGCGTCGCCCCAACGCAGCCTCCAGCATCGACGAGATCTGATCTCGGTGACAGCCGGGGCTCGCCCATAGCGCGAGCCCCGGCTCATCCGACACTCTGTAGCACCTCCACCGCGCCGGCCGGGAAGAATCCCGGACAGGCCGGCAGACGAAGGAAGTAGGACCACCTTGCTCGACGTCAATGTCTTCGACGAGCTGCGTATCGGACTGGCCACGGCTGACGACATCCGCACCTGGTCGCATGGCGAGGTCAAGAAGCCTGAGACCATCAACTACCGCACGCTCAAGCCTGAGAAGGACGGACTCTTCTGCGAGAAGATCTTCGGTCCGACCCGGGACTGGGAGTGCTACTGCGGCAAGTACAAGCGCGTCCGCTTCAAGGGCATCATCTGTGAGCGGTGTGGCGTCGAGGTCACCCGTTCCAAGGTGCGCCGCGAGCGGATGGGCCACATCGAGCTCGCCGCACCCGTCACCCACATCTGGTTCTTCAAGGGTGTGCCCTCACGTCTGGGCTACCTGCTGGACCTCGCGCCGAAGGACCTCGAGAAGGTCATCTACTTCGCCGCGTACATGATCACCTCGGTGGACGTCGACGGCCGTCAGGAAGACCTCCCCAACCTCCAGAACGAGATCGACCTGGAGAAGAAGGAGATCACCGACCGTCGCGACAACGAGATCGAGAACCGGGCCCAGCGCCTGGAGACCGACCTCGCCGAGCTCGAGGCCGAGGGCGCCCGCGCCGACGCACGCCGCAAGGTGCGCGACTCCGCCGAGCGCGAGATGGCTCAGATCCGCAAGCGTGCGGACGCCGAGCTCGAGCGCCTGGACCAGGTCTGGGACAAGTTCAAGAACCTCAAGGTCGCTGACCTCGAGGGCGACGAGATGCTCTACCGCGCCCTGCAGGACCGGTACGGCAACTACTTCGAGGGCTCCATGGGCGCTGCGGCGATCCAGAAGCGCCTGCAGGACTACGACCTCGAGGCCGAGGCAGCGAGCCTGCGCGAGATCATCAAGACCGGCAAGGGCCAGCGCAAGACCCGGGCGCTCAAGCGCCTCAAGGTCGTCAACGCCTTCCTCACCACGACCAACTCGCCCACGGGCATGGTCCTGGACGCCGTCCCGGTGATCCCGCCGGACCTGCGCCCGATGGTTCAGCTCGACGGTGGACGTTTCGCGACGTCCGACCTCAACGACCTGTACCGCCGCGTGATCAACCGCAACAACCGTCTCAAGCGTCTGCTCGACCTGGGCGCTCCGGAGATCATCGTCAACAACGAGAAGCGCATGCTTCAGGAAGCTGTTGACTCACTCTTCGACAACGGTCGTCGTGGCCGTCCGGTCACTGGACCGGGCAACCGCCCGCTCAAGTCGATCTCCGACATGCTCAAGGGCAAGCAGGGGCGTTTCCGCCAGAACCTGCTCGGCAAGCGCGTCGACTACTCCGGCCGTTCGGTCATCGTGGTCGGCCCGCAGCTCAAGCTGCACCAGTGCGGTCTGCCCAAGCAGATGGCGCTGGAGCTGTTCAAGCCCTTCGTCATGAAGCGTCTGGTCGACCTCAACCACGCCCAGAACATCAAGAGCGCCAAGCGCATGGTGGAGCGGGCCAAGCCGGCTGTGTGGGACGTCCTCGAAGAGGTCATCACCGAGCACCCGGTCCTGCTCAACCGTGCACCGACGCTGCACCGTCTGGGTATCCAGGCCTTCGAGCCGATGCTCGTCGAGGGCAAGGCCATCCACCTGCACCCGCTCGTCTGTGCAGCGTTCAACGCTGACTTCGACGGCGACCAGATGGCTGTCCACCTGCCGCTGTCGGCTGAGGCGCAGGCTGAGGCCCGCATCCTCATGCTCTCGAGCAACAACATCCTCAAGCCGTCCGACGGACGTCCGGTCACCATGCCCTCTCAGGACATGATCATCGGTCTGTTCCACCTGACGAGCGACAAGGAAGACCCGATCGGTGAAGGCCGTGCCTTCAGCTCGGTGTCCGAGGCCATCATGGCCTTCGACGCCGGTCAGCTCGACCTCAACGCCGTGGTGACCATCCGCATGGAGGACCTCGTTCCTCCGACGTCGGACTTCACCGCCCCTGAGGGCTGGGAGCCGGGTCAGCCGATCCTCTTCAAGACGACCCTGGGTCGTGCGCTGTTCAACGAGCTGCTGCCCGTGGACTACCCGTACGTGAACAAGGTCGTGGACAAGAAGGTCCTGTCCCAGATCGTCAACGAGCTGGCCGAGACCTACCCCAAGGTCGAGGTTGCCGAGTCGCTCGACGCGCTCAAGGCCGCTGGCTTCCGCTGGGCGACCCGCTCGGGCATCACGATCGCCATCTCCGACGTCGCGACGCCGGCGCACGAGAAGGCCGCGATCCTGGAGGCCCACGAAGAGCGGGCGCTCAAGGTTCAGCAGCAGTACGAGAAGGGTCTGATCACCGACGACGAGCGCCGCCAGGAGCTCATCGAGATCTGGACCCAGGCCACGGACAAGGTCGCGAAGGCGATGCAGGAGAACTTCCCTGCACGCAACACGGTCTACCGCATGGTCGGCTCGGGTGCTCGTGGTAACTGGATGCAGGTGCGTCAGATCGCCGGTATGCGTGGTCTGGTGGCAAACCCCAAGGGTGAGATCATCCCGCGTCCGATCAAGTCGAACTACCGTGAGGGCCTCTCGGTCCTCGAGTACTTCATCGCGACCCACGGTGCCCGTAAGGGTCTGGCCGACACCGCGCTGCGTACCGCCGACTCCGGGTACCTCACCCGTCGTCTGGTGGACGTCTCGCAGGACGTCATCGTCCGTGAGGACGACTGTGGTACCGAGCGTGGGCTCACCCTGCCCGTCGGGGAGGACATCGGCAACGGCCGTCTCGTCCGCCACGACAAGGTGGAGCAGAGCATCTACTCCCGTACCCTCGCCTCCTCGGTCGAGGTCGACGGCACAGTGCTCGGGGAAGCCGGAGAGGACGTCGGCGACGTCCTCATCGACGCCCTGCTCGCCGCTGGGGTCACCCAGCTCAAGGTGCGCTCCGTGCTCACCTGCGAGTCCCACGTGGGAACCTGCGCCAAGTGCTACGGCCGTTCGCTGGCCACCGGCAAGCTCGTGGACATCGGTGAGGCTGTCGGCATCATCGCGGCACAGTCCATCGGTGAGCCCGGTACGCAGCTGACCATGCGTACCTTCCACACCGGTGGTGTGGCATCGGCTGACGACATCACGCAGGGTCTGCCCCGTGTGACCGAGCTCTTCGAGGCCCGCACCCCCAAGGGTGAGGCGCCCATCGCGGAGTACACCGGTCGCATCACGATCGACGACTCCGAGCGCACCCGTCGGATCATCCTCACCCCTGAGGACGGCTCCGAGGAGATCGCCTACCCGGTGACCAAGCGTTCGCGCCTGCTCGTCGAGGACGGCCAGGAGGTCGTCGTCGGCACCCAGCTCGTCCAGGGTGCGGTCGACCCCAAGAAGGTCCTGCGCATCCTCGGCCCTCGCGCCACCCAGAAGCACCTGGTGGACGAGGTCCAGGACGTCTACCGCTCGCAGGGTGTGGACATCCACGACAAGCACATCGAGGTCATCGTGCGGCAGATGCTGCGTCGCGTGACCGTGCTCGACTCGGGTGACTCCATCCTGCTGCCGGGCGAGCTCGCCGCTCGTGGCCGCTTCGAGGACGCCAACCGCCGCGCTGTGGCGGAAGGCGGCCAGCCGGCCTCGGGTCGTCCCGAGCTCATGGGCATCACGAAGGCGTCGCTCGCGACCGACTCGTGGCTGTCTGCGGCGTCCTTCCAGGAGACCACCCGCGTGCTCACGGAGGCCGCCATGAGCGGTCGTCGTGACCCGCTGCTGGGCCTCAAGGAGAACGTCATCCTCGGTAAGCTCATCCCGGCCGGTACGGGCCTGCCCCGCTACGGCAACGTCACGGTGGAGCCCACCGAAGAGGCCAAGGCCGAGCTGTACCCGAGCTTCGGCTACGACGAGATCGACTTCCCGCCCCTGGGAATGGGATCCGGCGAGGCCATCCCGCTCGAGGACCTCGACTTCGGTCCGGACTTCCGCTGACCGCGGTCCGTCCAGGTCGGGCCTGCTCGACCAGCTGAACGCCTACGGGGCGGTTCCCTCTCGGGGGAGCCGCCCCGTCGGCGTACCGGCGACTTTGACCTGTGCCGCGAAGGCGAGTAGGGTTAGCAACCGTGCCCGTGCTGTCGGGCTTTCGTCTGCACCACCTGCCGCTGACCGCCGGTCGCCGAGGAGCGTAAGCCTCTCTGGCTCGACGGTGGTGAGCCTGTGGTCACGACTCGGATCACTCCGGGCCGAGGGCGAGAGCATGACCAGCTGGCGGGCTTCTCCGGCTCGACGCAGCACTGCGCGAGCTGGACCATCGAGCCGGTGGTACGTGGCGTATTGCAGCGAAGCTGCGGTGCCCTCGTGCACCCAGCCCGGACGCAGACCAGCAATACATACCAGCAGCCGTCGTCGGGAACTCCCCGGCGGGCTCGAGTAGACACGGAGACGCAGTGCCCACGATTCAGCAGCTCGTCCGCAAGGGGCGGACATCGAAGGTCGGAAAGTCCAAGACCCCGGCCCTCAAGGGATCCCCTCAGCGGCGCGGTGTGTGCACCCGCGTCTACACCACCACCCCGAAGAAGCCGAACTCCGCGCTCCGCAAGGTCGCCCGTGTGAAGCTCTCCAGTGGCGTTGAGGTCACCGCGTACATCCCCGGCGTCGGCCACAACCTCCAGGAGCACTCCATCGTGCTCGTTCGCGGTGGTCGTGTGAAGGACCTCCCCGGTGTGCGCTACAAGGTCATCCGCGGCGCTCTCGACACCCAGGGTGTCAAGAACCGCAAGCAGGCTCGCAGCCGCTACGGCGCGAAGAAGGAGAAGAGCTGAGATGCCTCGTAAGGGTCCGGCCCCGAAGCGGCCACTTATCGTCGACCCGGTCTACGGATCGCCGGTCGTCACGCAACTGATCAACAAGGTTCTTCTCGACGGCAAGAAGTCGACCGCCGAGGCGATCGTCTACGGCGCCCTCGAGGGTGTCCGCGAGAAGACCGCGGGTGACCCCGTCGTCGTTCTCAAGCGCGCGCTCGAGAACGTCCGCCCCGCGCTCGAGGTTCGCTCGCGCCGCGTCGGTGGAGCGACCTACCAGGTCCCCGTCGAGGTCCGCCCGACGCGTTCCACCACGCTCGCGCTGCGCTGGCTCACCGACTACTCCCGCGCCCGTCGCGAGAAGACGATGACCGAGCGCCTCATGAACGAGATCCTCGACGCGAGCAACGGCCTCGGTGCCGCTGTCAAGCGCCGCGAGGACATCCACAAGATGGCCGAGTCGAACAAGGCCTTCGCGCACTACCGCTGGTAATGATGGTTGGGTGCCCCGGGGCGTTGACCTCGGGGCACCTGCCCGTCTTCCGACGCGCAGGAGCGTCATCTCATTTTTGTTGTGCTCCATCCCCCATCAGTAAGAGGTAAACCACCGTGGCACTTGACGTGCTGACCGACCTGAACAAGGTCCGCAACATCGGCATCATGGCCCACATCGATGCCGGCAAGACGACCACCACCGAGCGGATCCTGTTCTACACCGGGGTCAACTACAAGATCGGTGAGACGCACGACGGTGCGTCAACGATGGACTGGATGGAGCAGGAGCAGGAGCGCGGCATCACGATCACGTCGGCCGCGACGACCTGCTACTGGCACGACAACCAGATCAACATCATCGACACCCCCGGCCACGTCGACTTCACGGTCGAGGTCGAGCGTTCGCTGCGCGTCCTGGACGGCGCTGTCGCCGTCTTCGACGGCAAGGAAGGTGTCGAGCCTCAGTCCGAGACCGTCTGGCGCCAGGCCGACAAGTACGACGTCCCCCGCATCTGCTTCGTCAACAAGATGGACAAGCTCGGCGCGGACTTCTACTTCACCGTCTCCACCATCGTCAACCGCCTCAAGGCCAAGCCGCTGGTCATCCAGCTGCCGATCGGCTCCGAGAGCGAGTTCATCGGCATGGTCGACCTCGTCGAGCAGAAGGCCATGGTCTGGCGCGGCGAGACCGCACTGGGCGAGGCGTACAGCGTCGAGGAGATCCCCGAGGATCTCGTCGAGAAGGCTGCGCAGTACCGCTCCGAGCTCATCGAGGCCGTCGCTGAGGCCAACGACGAGCTCATGGAGAAGTACCTCGGCGGCGAAGAGCTGACCGTGGCCGAGATCAAGGCCGGCATCCGCGAGCTGACGATCCGTTCCGAGGCCTACCCGGTCCTGTGCGGCTCGGCGTTCAAGAACAAGGGCGTCCAGCCCATGCTCGACGCCGTCATCGACTACCTGCCGACGCCGCTCGACGTGCCCGCCATGGAGGGCCACGACGTCCGCGACGAAGAGAAGATCATCGTGCGTCACCCCAGCGCCGACGAGCCCTTTGCGGCTCTCGCGTTCAAGGTTGCCTCGCACCCGTTCTTCGGCAAGCTGACGTACGTCCGCGTCTACTCCGGCCACGTCACGCAGGGCGCTCAGGTGCTCAACGCGACGAAGGGCAAGAAGGAGCGCATCGGGAAGCTCTTCCAGATGCACTCCAACAAGGAGAACCCGGTCGAGAACGCCACCGCCGGTCACATCTACGCCTTCATCGGCCTCAAGGACGTCACCACCGGTGACACCCTCTGCGACCTCCAGAACCCCGTGGTTCTCGAGTCGATGACCTTCCCCGAGCCCGTCATCTCGGTGGCGATCGAGCCGAAGACGAAGGGTGACCAGGAGAAGCTCTCCACGGCCATCCAGAAGCTCTCCGACGAGGACCCGACCTTCCAGGTCTCCCTCAACGAGGACACCGGCCAGACGGTCATCGCCGGTATGGGCGAGCTGCACCTCGACATCCTCGTCGACCGCATGCGTCGCGAGTTCCACGTCGAGGCCAACGTCGGCAAGCCGCAGGTGGCCTACCGCGAGACGATCCGTCGTATCGTGCCGAAGATCGACTACACGCACAAGAAGCAGACTGGTGGATCCGGCCAGTTCGCCAAGGTGCAGATGTCCTTCGAGCCCCTCGACCCGTCCGGCGGCGAGCTCTACGAGTTCGAGAACAAGGTCACGGGTGGACGCATCCCCCGCGAGTACATCCCGAGCGTCGACGCTGGTATCCAGTCCGCGATGCAGCTCGGTGTCCTCGCTGGCTACCCCCTCGTCGGGATCAAGGCGATCCTGCTCGACGGCGCGTACCACGACGTTGACTCCTCGGAGATGGCCTTCAAGATCGCCGGCTCGATGATCCTCAAGGAGGGTGTCAGGCAGGCGGACCCGGTTCTTCTGGAGCCGGTTATGGCCGTCGAGGTGCGTACCCCAGAGGAATACATGGGTGACGTCATTGGTGACATCAACTCCCGTCGTGGCATGATCCAGTCAATGGAAGATGCGACCGGCGTGAAGGTCATCTCGGCGCTCGTGCCTCTGTCAGAGATGTTCGGGTACATCGGCGACCTGCGGTCCAAGACCCAGGGTCGTGCTGTGTACTCGATGCAGTTCGACAGCTACTCCGAGGTTCCTCGGAACGTTGCCGAAGAGATCATCAAGAAGACCCGGGGCGAGTGAGTCCCCAACAGGTCGAACCGTAGTATCACCACCATCAACCTGTAGCGACCCGCACGCCCCGCAGATACATCTCGCCTGAGTTCGTATGTGCATCGTTCGGCACAACTACCCAAAGTCCCAGGAGGACCCCAGTGGCTAAGGCCAAGTTTGAGCGGAACAAGCCGCACGTCAACATCGGCACCATCGGTCACGTCGACCACGGCAAGACGACGCTGACCGCGGCGATCTCCAAGGTGCTGCACGACAAGTACCCGGACGTGAACCCTGAGTTCAAGTTCGACGAGATCGACAAGGCGCCCGAAGAGAAGCAGCGCGGCATCACGATCAACATCTCGCACATCGAGTACGAGACCGACAAGCGCCACTACGCGCACGTCGACGCCCCCGGGCACGCTGACTACATCAAGAACATGATCACCGGTGCTGCGCAGATGGACGGCGCCATCCTCGTCGTCGCTGCGACTGACGGCCCGATGGCTCAGACCCGTGAGCACGTTCTGCTCGCCCGCCAGGTTGGTGTTCCCTACCTGCTGGTCGCGCTGAACAAGGCTGACATGGTCGAGGACGAGGAAATCCTCGAGCTCGTCGAGATGGAGGTGCGCGAGCTCCTCTCCGCACAGGGCTTCGACGGCGACAACGCTCCCGTCATGCGCGTCTCCGGCCTCAAGGCCCTCGAGGGCGACCCCCAGTGGGTCCAGTCCGTCGCGGACCTCATGGACGCTGTCGACGAGAACGTCCCGGACCCGGTCCGTGACCTCGACAAGCCCTTCCTCATGCCGATCGAGGACGTCTTCACGATCACCGGTCGTGGAACCGTCGTCACCGGCAAGGTCGACCGTGGACGCCTTGCGGTCAACTCTGAGGTCGAGATCGTCGGAATCCGCCCCGCGCAGAAGACGACCGTCACCGGCATCGAGACCTTCCACAAGTCCATGGACGAGGCACAGGCTGGCGACAACACCGGTCTGCTTCTCCGCGGCATCAAGCGCGAAGACGTCGAGCGCGGCCAGGTTGTCGTCAAGCCCGGCTCGATCACGCCTCACACGAACTTCGAGGCTCGCGTCTACATCCTGGGCAAGGACGAGGGTGGGCGTCACAACCCGTTCTACTCCAACTACCGCCCGCAGTTCTACTTCCGCACCACGGACGTCACCGGCGTCATCACGCTGCCCGAGGGCACCGAGATGGTCATGCCTGGCGACAACACCGAGATGTCGGTCGAGCTCATCCAGCCCATCGCCATGGAAGAGGGCCTCGGCTTTGCTATCCGTGAGGGTGGCCGCACCGTTGGATCGGGTCAGGTCACGAAGATCGTCAAGTGATCTTCTCTGACTGGCTGATCTAGCTGGTTCGTCGAAGGCCCGGTGACCTCTCGGTCACCGGGCCTTCGTGCGTCCGGGGCTGGGCAAGCTCAGGGCGGGGGAGCGGGGGCCGGCCTGGCCCGTTGGCCAGCGCCGTCCGGACTGCGGTAACGTAGATCACCGGAGCGCACTGCGACGGCGGGTTGGCTTTTGAGGCCGAGCCGTGGCAGACTATCCAAGTTGCCTGTGACGGGCGCGCTCATTCTCATATCGAACAGTGTGTTGAACCTCGGGCCCCGGATGGGGTCTCTCCGTGTGTTGAGCTCTCTGTGCGATATCAGATCGAGGCACCGCGGAACTCTTGGTTCCACACAGGCGAGAAGACGTTGTGACGTGGTTCTGCGTCGTCGGGCACTTTAGGCCCACGAAGGCGGTTCGCATCACATATCCAACGGCCCCGCACCACAGAGTGGTGCAGCGCAACGGCGTGTCACGCATAGCGACACGCCCGAGCGCGGGGGTCGGACAGTTCGAGAGAAAGAGTCAGACGACGCCATGGCGGGACAGAAGATCCGCATCCGGCTCAAGTCCTACGACCACGAGGTCATCGACAGCTCGGCGCGCAAGATCGTCGACACGGTGACACGCGCTGGTGCGACGGTCGTGGGCCCGGTGCCGTTGCCGACGGAGAAGAACGTATTCTGCGTTATCCGGTCGCCTCACAAGTACAAGGACAGCCGCGAGCACTTTGAAATGCGCACGCACAAGCGGCTCATCGACATCATCGATCCCACGCCGAAGGCAGTTGACTCGCTCATGCGTCTCGACCTGCCCGCGGACGTGAACATCGAGATCAAGCTCTGAGACTGGGGGAGGACATACACATGGCTACCCAGCAGAACGAACGGCCCGTCACGGCCGTACTCGGAACCAAGCTCGGGATGACACAGGTCTGGAACGAAGCAGGACTTCTCGTTCCCGTGACCGTGGTCGAGGTCGGCACCAACGTGGTGACGCAGATCCGCAGCGCTGAGGTCGACGGCTACTCTGCCGTCCAGCTCGCGTACGGACAGATCGACCCGCGCAAGGTGACGCAGCCTCTCAAGGGTCACTTCGAGAAGGCCGGGGTCACCCCGCGCCGTCACGTGACCGAGATCCGTACGTCCAACGCCGGCGAGTTCGCACTCGGCCAGGAGATCACCGCGGAGGCCTTCGAGGCCGGCGCAGTGGTGGACGTCATCGGGACCACCAAGGGTAAGGGCTTTGCCGGTGTCATGAAGCGTCACGGCTTCCACGGCGTCGGTGCCTCCCACGGTGCCCACAAGAACCACCGCAAGCCTGGCTCGATCGGTGGGGCTTCCACCCCGTCGCGCGTCTTCAAGGGCATGCGGATGGCCGGTCGGATGGGCGTTGACCGTCAGACCACCCAGAACCTGACCGTTTACGCGGTCGACGCTGCGAAGGGACTGCTGCTCGTCAAGGGCGCTGTTCCTGGCCCCAAGGGTGGCGTCGTCCTCGTGCGTAGTGCCGCGAAGGGTGCGTGACGGCATGTCTGAAACGCTGACCGTCGACGTCATCGACGCCAAGGGCAAGAAGGCCGGCACCGCCGAGCTTCCTGCCGAGGTGTTCGACGTCCAGACGAACATTCCACTGATCCACCAGGTCGTTGTCGCGCAGCTCGCTGCAGCCCGTCAGGGCACGCACAGCACCAAGACCCGCGGCGAGGTCCGCGGTGGTGGACGCAAGCCGTACAAGCAGAAGGGCACCGGCCGGGCTCGTCAGGGCTCCACGCGTGCACCTCAGTTCGCCGGTGGTGGCGTCGTGCACGGCCCGACCCCGCGTGACTACAGCCAGCGCACCCCCAAGAAGATGAAGGTCGCCGCCCTGCGCGGAGCCCTCTCTGACCGGGCTCGTGCCGGCCGCATCCACGTGGTGACTGGCTTCGGCATCGACGGCGTGCCGTCGACCAAGCAGGCGATGACCTCGCTCGCGAACCTCTCGCCGCGCAAGCACGTGCTCGTGGTTCTCGAGCGTGGCGACGACCTCACGGTGAAGTCGCTGCAGAACGCTGAGCAGGTTCACCTTCTGGTTGCTGACCAGCTCAACACCTACGACGTGCTCGTCTCCGACGACGTGGTCTTCACGCAGGGTGCCCTCGAGGCATTCCTCGCAGGCCCCGCCAAGGGCGCCTCGGCCAAGGCCGTCGCGACCGAGTCTGAGGCTGAGCTCGTGAAGGAGGACGCAAAGTGACTACTCCAGTGACGACGCCTGCTGTCCAGAAGAACCCGCGCGACATCCTGATCGCACCGGTTCTCTCTGAGAAGAGCTACGGCCTGCTCGACGAGGGCAAGTACACCTTCCTCGTCGACCCGCGGGCGAACAAGACGGAGATCAAGATCGCGATCGAGAAGATTTTCGACGTCAAGGTCGCCTCCGTCAACACGATCAACCGCAAGGGTAAGACCAGGCGGACCCGTTTCGGTATCGGCAAGCGCAAGGACACCAAGCGTGCAATCGTCTCCCTCCGTGAGGGCACGATTGACATGTTCGGTGGACCCGTCGGCTGACCCGGCCGAGAGCAGATTGAGGACAGATCCCCATGGGAATCCGTAAGTACAAGCCGACTACGCCGGGACGCCGCGGCGCCAGCGTGGCCGACTTCGTCGAGATCACGCGCTCGGAGCCGGAGAAGTCGCTTATTCGCCCGCTCCACAAGACCGGTGGGCGTAACAGCTCCGGTCGCATCACCACCCGTCACAAGGGTGGTGGGCACAAGCGTGCGTACCGCGTCATCGACTTCCGTCGCCACGACAAGGACGGCGTGCCCGCCAAGGTCGCTCACATCGAGTACGACCCCAACCGGACCGCCCGCATCGCGCTGCTGCACTACGCAGACGGCGAGAAGCGCTACATCATCGCCCCGAACAAGCTGCGCCAGGGTGACGCGATCGAGAACGGTGCCGGTGCTGACATCAAGCCCGGCAACAACCTGCCTCTTCGCAACATCCCGACCGGTACGGTCATCCACGCCATCGAGCTCAAGCCCGGCGGCGGCGCGAAGATCGCCCGTTCCGCAGGTGCTTCGGTCCAGCTCGTCGCCAAGGACGGTCCCTACGCCCAGCTGCGTCTGCCGTCCGGTGAGATCCGCAACGTCGACCTGCGCTGCCGCGCCACGGTCGGCGAGGTGGGCAACGCCGAGCAGTCGAACATCAACTGGGGCAAGGCCGGCCGCATGCGCTGGAAGGGCGTCCGCCCGACCGTGCGTGGTGTCGTGATGAACCCGGTCGACCACCCGCACGGTGGTGGTGAGGGTAAGACGTCCGGTGGACGTCACCCCGTCTCTCCGTGGGGCCAGGCCGAAGGCCGTACCCGCCGCCCGAACAAGGCGAGCGACAAGCTCATCGTCCGTCGCCGTCGTACCGGCAACAAGAAGCGTTGATAGGAGCCTGACAGATGCCACGCAGCCTGAAGAAGGGCCCCTTCGTGGATGGACACCTTCAGAAGAAGGTCGACGTCCAGAACGAGAAGGGGACCAAGAACGTCATCAAGACCTGGTCCCGTCGGTCGGTCATCACGCCCGACTTCCTCGGTCACACGTTTGCCGTGCACGACGGACGCAAGCACACGCCGGTGTTCGTCACCGAATCCATGGTCGGCCACAAGCTCGGCGAGTTCTCGCCGACTCGCACCTTCCGCGGCCACGTGAAGGACGACAAGAAGGGCCGTCGCCGCTGACCCCCGGGGTCAGTAGCGACAGGAACTCTTGGTCATGACCAGACAAGAAGGCAGGACAGCAATGGAAGCCAAGGCGCAGGCACGGTTCGTCCGTGTCACGCCTCAGAAGGCCCGGCGCGTCGTGGATCTCATCCGTGGCAAGCAGGCAACTGAGGCCGTCGCGGTGCTCAAGTTCGCACCGCAAACGGCGAGCGAGCCGATCCTCAAGGTCGTGCAGAGCGCGATCGCGAACGCACGGGTCAAGGCGGACCGCGCGAGTGTCGCATTTGACGAGCAGCAGCTCGTCATCTCTGAGGCATTCATCGACGAGGGACCAACCCTCAAGAGGTTCCGTCCCCGTGCGCAGGGGCGGGCCAGCCAGATCCTCAAGCGGACGAGCCACATCACCGTGGTCGTCGCTCCGCGTGAAGACACGAAGGGAAGGGCCCGATAGTGGGACAGAAGGTTCACCCGCACGGGTACCGTCTCGGGATCACCACCGACCACCGGTCACGTTGGTTCGCCGACAGCACCAAGCCCGGTCAGCGCTACCGCGACTACGTCCGCGAGGACGTCCAGATCCGCAAGCTCATGGGCACCGGCCTCGAGCGCGCCGGAATCTCGAAGGTTGAGATCGAGCGCACCCGCGACCGCGTCCGCGTCGACATCCACACGGCCCGTCCGGGCATCGTGATCGGTCGTCGTGGCGCCGAGGCAGACCGCATCCGCGGCGAGCTGGAGAAGCTCACGGGCAAGCAGGTCCAGCTCAACATCCTCGAGGTCAAGAACGCTGAGATCGATGCTCAGCTCGTGGCCCAGGGGATCGCCGAGCAGCTCGCGAGCCGCGTGTCGTTCCGACGCGCCATGCGCAAGGGCATGCAGTCCGCTCAGCGCGCCGGAGCCAAGGGCATCCGTGTCCAGTGCTCCGGTCGTCTGGGTGGCGCTGAGATGAGCCGCAGCGAGTTCTACCGCGAAGGCCGTGTGCCCCTGCACACCCTCCGCGCGAACATCGACTACGGCTTCTTCGAGGCCCGCACCACGTTCGGCCGTATCGGCGTCAAGGTGTGGATCTACAAGGGCGACATGACGGAGAAGGAATTCGCCGCTCAGCAGGCAACGCAGGCGCCTCGTGCGCCTCGTGGAGCCCCGCGTGGCGAGCGTCCTGCTCGCGGCGGTCGTCGCAACGAGCGTCCGGCTGCCGCCGAGGCGCCCGCCCAGGCCGAGCAGGCTCCTGCAGCTGCAGAAGCCGCTCCGGCCGCTGAGTCCGGAACGGAGGCCTGAGCGATGCTTATCCCGCGCAGGCTCAAGCACCGCAAGCAGCACCACCCTGGACGCTCCGGCGCCGCAACGGGTGGTACCACGATCGCGTTCGGTGAGTACGGCATCCAGGCTCTCGAGCCTGCATACGTGACCAACCGTCAGATCGAGGCTGCTCGTATCGCCATGACCCGCCACATCAAGCGTGGTGGCAAGGTCTGGATCAACATCTACCCTGACCGTCCGCTGACCAAGAAGCCGGCGGAGACCCGAATGGGTTCTGGTAAGGGTTCCCCCGAGTGGTGGATCGCAAACGTCAAGCCCGGTCGAATCGTCTTCGAGCTCGCCGGTGTCCCGGAGCCCCTGGCCCGGGAGGCAATGCGTCGCGCGATCCACAAGCTCCCGATGAAGTGCCGTTTCGTGGTGCGCGAGGGTGGTGGCAACTGATGGCTTTCGGAACCAAGGATCTGGCTCCTAGCGAGCTGGACGGCTTCGACAACGAGAAGCTCGTTGCTGAGCTCGACAAGGCGAAGAAGGAGCTCTTCAACCTCCGCTTCCAGTCGGCCACCGGCCAGCTGGAGAGCCACGGTCGGCTCAAGGCTGTGCGTCGTGACATCGCGCGGATCTACACGATCCTGCGTGAGCGCGAGCTCGGCATTCGTACCGCACCGAGCGTGAGTGAGTGAGGCTGATATGAGCGAGAAGACAACTGCTGAGGCAGCTGCAGAGCAGGACGTCACCGCCAGCCGGCCGAACCGCAAGACGCGGCGTGGCTATGTTGTCAGTGACAAGATGGACAAGACGATCGTGATCGAGGTCGAAGATCGGGTGAAGCACCCGCTCTACGGTAAGGTGATCCGGCGTACGAGCAAGGTCAAGGCGCACGACGAGCAGAACTCTGCTGGTATCGGCGACCTCGTCCTTATCATGGAGACCCGCCCGCTGTCCGCTACCAAGCGGTGGCGTCTGGTGGTGGTCCTCGAGAAGGCCAAGTAGTACCAGCTAGGCCCAGAGGTACCAGCACTTGGAAGTAGAACTCGCATGACCTGAGGGGCGGAGCCGTGGATACACGGCCCGCCCCACAGGGGTGAGAGCAGCTACTACAGTGCTTGACAGCTATCCGTTCGGCAAGGCTCGCACTGGCGAGAACCAGCTCGACGACAGGAGTTCATTACATGATCCAGCAGGAGTCGCGACTTCGGGTCGCCGACAACACGGGTGCCAAGGAAATCCTCTGCATCCGCGTTCTCGGTGGGTCGGGCCGTCGCTACGCCGGAATCGGCGACGTCATTGTCGCAACAGTCAAGGACGCGATCCCAGGCGGCAACGTGAAGAAGGGCGATGTGGTCAAGGCCGTCATCGTCCGGACCACCAAGGAGCGCCGTCGTCCCGACGGTTCCTACATCAAGTTCGACGAGAACGCTGCAGTCATCCTCAAGAATGACGGCGAGCCCCGTGGAACCCGCATCTTCGGCCCGGTCGGCCGCGAGCTGCGCGACAAGAAGTTCATGAAGATCATCTCGTTGGCAATGGAGGTGCTCTGATATGGCGAAGATCAAGAAGGGCGACACGGTGATCGTGATCGCCGGTCGTGACAAGGGCAAGACGGGCCGCGTCCTGGAGGTGCTCACGGACTCCAACCGTGTCATCGTCGAGGGTGTCCAGCGCGTCACCAAGCACGTCAAGGTCGGTCAGACCCAGCGTGGGACCACCACGGGCGGGATCGAGACCGTTGAGGCCCCGATCCACGTCAGCAACGTGGCGTTCTACGACGCCGAGACCAAGCGCGCCAAGCGTATCGGTGTGCGCACCGAGCAGGTTGAGCGTGATGGTCGCACCCGTACGGTTCGCGTCCGCGTGACCCGTGGCCACGGCGACGCCGAGAAGGACATCTGATGAGCACTGAGACGTACGCGAAGGCACAGCCTCGCCTCAAGGCCCGCTACGCCGCGGAGATCCTGCCGGGTCTGCGTGAGGAGTTCCAGCACGAGAACATCAACCAGGTTGCCGGTCTCACGAAGATCGTCGTCAACATGGGTGTCGGCGACGCTGCGAAGGACTCCAAGCTGATCGAGGGCGCTATCCGCGACCTCACCGCCATCACTGGCCAGAAGCCCCAGGTGACGAAGGCCCGCAAGTCAATCGCCCAGTTCAAGCTGCGTGAGGGTATGCCTATCGGCGCCCACGTCACGCTGCGTGGCGACCGCATGTGGGAGTTCGCCGATCGTCTTCTGTCGATCGCGCTGCCGCGTATCCGCGACTTCCGTGGGCTCTCGCCCAAGCAGTTCGACGGACACGGCAACTACACC
Organism: Sanguibacter suarezii NBRC 16159; assembly: GCF_001552735.1. Classification (GTDB taxonomy): domain Bacteria; phylum Actinomycetota; class Actinomycetes; order Actinomycetales; family Cellulomonadaceae; genus Sanguibacter; species Sanguibacter suarezii. The sequence goes on along the minus strand of NZ_BCRT01000018.1, from coordinate 78,809 downwards.
TTCGGTCTGACCGAGCAGGCGATGTTCCACGAGATCGACCCGGACAAGGTCGACCGCGTTCGTGGAATGGACATCACCGTGGTGACGTCCGCAACCACCGACGCTGAGGGTCGTTCGCTTCTGAAGCGCCTCGGCTTCCCCTTCAAGGAGAACTGACATGGCGAAGAAGGCCCTGGTCAACAAGGCAGCCGCAAAGCCTAAGTTCGCGGTGCGCGCCTACACCCGGTGCCAGAAGTGCGGTCGCCCGCACTCTGTCTACCGCAAGTTCGGACTCTGCCGTATCTGTGTGCGCGAGATGGCACACCGCGGCGAGCTTCCCGGCGTCACAAAGAGCAGCTGGTAACAACTACGTCGAAGGTCCAGATCGTGCCGTCTGACGGCACGGACTGGATACCCCGTCGAGGAAGGGCAAAAGCCCAATGACGATGACCGACCCGATCGCAGACATGCTTACGCGTCTGCGTAACGCGAACTCGGCTTACCACGAGACGGTGACCATGCCGTTCTCGAAGCTGAAGTCGCACATTGCTGAGATTTTGCAGGCTGAGGGATACATCTCCGGCTGGACCGTCGAGGACGCCCCCGTGGGCAAGTACCTCACCCTCCAGCTGAAGTACGGCCAGAACCGTGAGCGTTCGCTCGCTGGTATCCGCCGTATCTCCAAGCCTGGCCTGCGTGTATACGCAAAGTCCACGAACTTGCCGAAGGTTCTCGGCGGTCTTGGAGTGGCGATTCTGTCCACCTCCTCTGGCCTCCTGACCGACAAGCAAGCCGCAAAGAAGGGCGTAGGTGGGGAAGTCCTCGCCTACGTCTGGTAATCGGAAGACGGAGAGGAGATAGCCATGTCCCGTATCGGCAAAGTCCCCGTCCCGGTTCCCTCCGGAGTGGACATCACCATCAGTGGCGCACTGGTGACGGTCAAGGGCCCCAAGGGGTCCCTCGAGCACGTCATCCCCGCCCCTATCGAGGTTGCTCTCGGAGAGGACGGTGCTCTTGTAGTCACCCGCCCCAACGACGAGCGCACCTCACGTGCACTGCACGGCCTTACTCGCACCCTGCTCGCCAACATGATCGTCGGCGTGACCGAGGGCTACGAGAAGAAGCTCGAGATCGTCGGTACCGGTTACCGCGTCACGGCGAAGGGCTCCGACCTGGAGTTCGCGCTCGGCTTCAGCCACCCGGTTGTCATCTCGGCACCGGACGGCATCACCTTTGCAGTCGAGGCCCCGACCAAGTTCTCGGTCAGCGGCATCGACAAGCAGCAGGTGGGCGAGGTCGCTGCGAACATCCGCAAGATCCGCAAGCCTGAGCCTTACAAGGGCAAGGGCGTGCGTTACGCCGGCGAGATCGTCCGCCGCAAGGCCGGAAAGGCTGGTAAGTAACCATGGCTCTCAAGATCATGGGCAAGGGAAAGGCTGTCGCGCGCAAGCGTCGTCACCTTCGCCTGCGCAAGAAGGTCTCAGGCACGCCTGCTCAGCCGCGCCTGGTGGTTACGCGTTCCGCTCGCCACATGACCGCCCAGGTTGTCGACGACACCGTCGGCAAGACCATCGCATCAGCGTCGACCCTCGAGGCCGACCTGCGTGCATTCGATGGTGACAAGACCGCCAAGGCCCGCAAGATTGGTGAGCTCGTAGCAGAGCGCGCCAAGGCTGTTGGCGTCGAGGCGGTCGTGTTCGACCGCGGGGGTAACAAGTACCACGGCCGAGTGGCAGCAGTCGCTGACGGAGCCCGCGAAGGCGGTCTTTCCCTGTGACGCGAACCACTACCGCATCGAAGCAAAGGACTCTCTGATGGCTGCAGGGCAGCGCAGCACCACAGGCGCCCCCACGGGCGGCGCCAGCACTGAGCAGAACGATCGTCGTAACGACCGTCGCGGCGGAGGCCGCGGAGACGGTCGGCGCGAGGCGCCCGAGAAGAGCGCCTTCGTCGAGCGTGTCGTGACGATCAACCGCGTCTCCAAGGTCGTCAAGGGCGGCCGTCGCTTCAGCTTCACCGCGCTCGTCGTGGTCGGAGACGGCGACGGAACTGTCGGCGTCGGCTACGGCAAGGCGAAGGAAGTTCCCGCGGCGATCGCCAAGGGTGTCGAGGAGGCCAAGAAGAACTTCTTCAAGGTTCCCCGCATCCAGGGCACCGTCCCGCACCCCATCACGGGCGAGGCAGCAGCCGGCGTAGTGTTCTTGCGCCCTGCGGCACCCGGTACCGGTGTTATCGCCGGTGGTCCGGTTCGCGCCGTCCTGGAGTGCGCTGGCATCCACGACGTCCTGTCGAAGTCGCTCGGTTCTACGAACGCGATCAACATCGTGCACGCCACGGTGGCAGCACTGCGCGGACTGGAGCTGCCTGAGGCAGTTGCAGCCCGTCGTGGCCTGTCGCTCGAGCACGTCGCCCCGGCGGCGATGCTCCGTGCACAGGCAGCTGGACGTGCTGCGGCAGCTGGGGCAGGTGCATGATGGCCCGTCTCAAGGTGACCCAGCTCAAGTCCGGTATCGGCGGCAAGCAGAATCAGCGCGACACCCTGCGCACTCTGGGCCTCAAGCGGATCGGCGACACCGCCGTGAAGGAAGACCGCCCGGAGATCCGCGGGATGGTAGCAACGGTGGCGCACCTCGTCGCTGTTGAGGAGGTCGAGTGATCATGGCTGAGAAGTCAGACAAGAAGGACGTCGCCGTCGAGGCGGACGCTCCCGTGAAGAAGACGGCTGCCAAGAAGGCTCCGGCCAAGAAGGCGGCCCCCAAGGCCGCTGAGGCAGCTCCCAAGGCGAAGACCGCACAGGCTGAGCCTGTCGAGGTCGGAGCCGGCGGAACGCTCAAGGTTCACCACCTGCGTCCTGCCCCTGGTGCCAAGACCGCCAAGACCCGTGTTGGTCGTGGTGAGGCATCCAAGGGTAAGACCGCTGGTCGTGGTACCAAGGGTCAGAAGGCGCGCTACCAGATCCCGGAGCGCTTCGAGGGTGGACAGATGCCGATGCACATGCGGCTTCCGAAGCTCCGTGGGTTCAAGAACCCGTTCCGCACCGAGTACCAGGTCGTCAACCTCGAGAAGCTGTCGGCTCTCTACCCCAAGGGTGGAGTCGTCACGGTCGAGGATCTCGTCGCCAAGGGCGCCGTCCGCAAGGGCGAGCTCGTGAAGGTGCTCGGCACCGGCGAGATCACCGTCAAGCTCAACGTGGCGGTCGACAAGGTCTCGACCAGCGCCAAGGACAAGATCCTCGCCGCTGGTGGAACCATCACGCAGGACTGAGTGCCACGCTCAGCCTGATGTAGTGCTCAGTCAGGGCCGGCCGCGCATCGCGCGACCGGCCCTGACTGCGTCTGCAGGGAGTTTGTGATCTGACTTTTGGACCGATTATCGTGAACTGCAACACAGCGGATAAGGTTCGGTGGGCGTCGGCTAACCGACGCCATCTTCAACGGCCGGCTCGCCGGTATAGACATCCCGCTCAGGCGGACCAGGAGGACTAGGTGCTCAGCGCATTCGCAAGGGCGTTCCGTACGCCCGACCTGCGGCGAAAGCTGCTGTTCACGATCTCCATCATGGCGATCTTCCGCGTCGGGTCCTTCGTACCGTCCCCGGGTGTCGACTACGGGAACGTCCAGCAGTGCCTCGCCAACGGCGACACCAGCGACCTCCTCGGACTCGTCAACCTGTTCAGCGGCGGCGCGCTGCTCCAGCTGTCGATCTTCGCGCTCGGCATCATGCCGTACATCACGGCATCGATCATCGTCCAGCTCTTGCGCGTGGTCATCCCTCACTTCGAGGCCCTCCACAAGGAAGGCCAGTCCGGCACCGCCAAGCTCACGCAGTACACCCGCTACCTGACCATCGGTCTGGCCGTGCTGCAGGCGACGACGTACGTGACCATGGCGCGCAGCGGACAGCTGCTGCCCGGGTGTGACGTCATCCCGAACTCCTCGATCATGACGTCGCTGATCATCGTCATCACGATGACCGCAGGATCTGCGCTCATCATGTGGCTCGGTGAGCTCATCTCCGAGCGCGGCATCGGCAACGGCATGTCCCTGCTCATCTTCACGTCCATCGCGGCGAGCTTCCCGCCCGCTCTGTGGTCGATCGCCGGTGGAGCTGGTGGCCCGCAGAAGTTCACCATCGTCGTGCTCGTCACGCTCCTGGTGATCGCGCTGGTCGTCTTCGTCGAGCAGTCGCAGCGCCGGATCCCCGTGCAGTACGCCAAGCGCATGGTCGGCCGCAAGATGTACGGCGGCTCCACGACGTACATCCCGATCAAGATCAACATGGCCGGCGTGATCCCCGTCATCTTCGCCTCCTCCCTGCTCGCCGTCCCGGGCCTCATCGCCCAGTTCGCCAGCCCGGAGTCGGAGTGGGTGGCGTGGGTCCAGCGCAACCTCGTCTCCCCGAGCGCACCGCTGCACCTGGTGATCTACGTCCTGCTCATCCTGTTCTTCTGCTTCTTCTACACGGCCATCACGTTCAACCCGGACGAGGTCGCCGACAACATGAAGAAGTACGGCGGATTCGTGCCCGGTATCCGGGCCGGCCGCCCCACGGCCGAGTACCTCGACTACGTGATCACCCGCATCACGTCGGCCGGTTCTGTCTACCTCGCGCTCGTCGCACTGATCCCGACTGTCACCTTCCTTCTCATGGACGTCGGCCAGAACATCCCGTTCGGCGGCACCTCGATCCTCATCATCGTGGGTGTGGGGCTCGAGACGGTGAAGCAGATCGACTCTCAGCTGCAGCAGCGCCACTACGAAGGGTTCCTCCGATGAGTGCACGTCTGGTCCTCCTGGGCCCCCCCGGAGCCGGCAAGGGCACGCAGGCCGCCCGCCTGGCCGAGGCTCTGGGTGTCGAGGCCATCTCGACCGGCGACATCTTCCGCGCCAACATCAAGGGCGAGACCGAGCTCGGCAAGCTCGCTCAGGAGTACACCGCCAAGGGCGAGCTCGTGCCCGACTCGGTGACCAACGCCATGGTGCGGGACAAGCTCGCCGCCAAGGTCGCAGCGGGGGAGACCGGGTTCATCCTCGACGGCTACCCGCGCAACACGGCCCAGGTGGCTGAGCTCGACGCGATCCTGGCTGACCTGGGACTGACCCTCGACGGCGCACTGGAGATCACCGCTGACGGTGACGTCGTCACCGAGCGTCTGCTCAAGCGCGCCGAGATCGAAGGCCGTGCCGACGACACCGAGCCGGTCATCCGCCACCGCCTGTCCGTCTACGCCGAGCAGACCGCCCCGGTCTCCGGCCTGTACGCCGCTCGTGGCGCACTGGCCGAGGTCGACGGGCTCGGTGAGGTCTCCGAGGTCACCGATCGTCTGGTCGCGGCCCTGGCGTCCCTGAAGGGCTGATCTCAGCGGCATGTTCGGACGCGAACGGATCGAGTACAAGACCCCCGAGCAGGTGCTCGTCATGCGGCGCGCCGGGCTCGTCGTCGCCGATGCGCTGTCAGCGCTCGAGCAGGCGGCCCGGCCGGGGGTGAGCACCTCCGACCTCGACAGGCTCGCGGCGACGGTGATCGGCGATCACGGTGCCACCCCGTCCTTCCTCGGCTACGACGGGTTCCCGGCCACCGTGTGCGTCTCGGTCAACGACGAGGTGATCCACGGCATCCCGCGCGGGCGTGTGCTCGCCGAGGGAGACGTGGTCTCGATCGACTGTGGCGCGATCGTCGACGGCTGGCACGCGGACGCCGCGCGCTCCCTCGTCCTCGAGGGCGGCGCCGCCGCTGACATCAACCTCGTGCAGGCCACCGAGGACGCCCTGTGGGCGGGGATCGCCGCCCTCGCCACCGGAACGCGGCTGTCCGACGTCGCGAACGCGGTCGAAGACTCCATCGAGGCGTCAGCAGCCGCCCACGGCGCCCGGTACGGCATCGTGGAGGAGTATGTGGGCCACGGTATCGGCACCGAGATGCACCAGCCACCGGACGTCCTCAACTACCGCACGCGTGAGCGTGGAGCCAAGCTGCGCCCGGGCATGTGCCTGGCGATCGAGCCGATGATCACCCGCGGTGAGCAGCACACCCAGGTCTGCGAGGACGACTGGACCGTCGTCACGAGCGACGGATCCCGGGCAGCGCACTGGGAGCACACCGTCGCGATCGGGGAGTCGGGCATCTGGGTGCTCACCGCCCACGACGGGGGATCAGCCCGGTTGGCACCCCTCGGGGTCCAGGTCGCCCCCTTCTAGGTGGCGTCGTCGCCGGTCACGACGCAGGACTTGACAAGTCCCACTTTTTCACCCTCCGCACGCTGACGAGTTCGCGTAGTGTTCCCATTCTCGGATGGATGGCCGCAGACAGGCTCTGCGGGGGGGACATTGGGTGGGCAGCGCGATGGCATCGGAACTCGACGGGGGCAGGTCGACGACACGCGCGGTCGCTCGCGCGTCGATGTGGCCACGCACCCCCTCCGTCCACGTGGTCAAGGGCGGGTTGCTCGCCCTGCTCGACCAGCGCGCGCCGCTGACGATCGTGCGCGGACCGCGCGGCTACGGCAAGACCAGCCTCGTCGGTCACTGGGTCCGCACGCTCCCTGAGCACACCGTCGTCGTGTGGGTCCCGAGCCGGGCCTCGCTCGGTGGGGACGGTGCGCCGGAGACGTCGTTGTGGGAGCACGTCGGTCAGGCGATGCTGCGCTGCGGGTTGCTCACTCCCGGCCCCACCCCTCCTGGACGGCGCGAGGTGGTCCGCGCGCTGCGCATCGCCACGCAGGACGTGTGCCTGGTCATCGACGACTTCGATGAGGACCACGACGTCCGGACCGGCTCGGACCTGCTAGGACTGCTGCCTCACCTGCCCCACCTGTCGCTCGTGCTGTGCATGCGCGAGGTGACGAGCATGGAGACCGTGCTCGCGGCCACCATGGACTCCGTCGTCATCCGGCCGGTCGACCTGCTCCTCGACGCTCGCGAGACCCACGAGATCGCCGAACGGCTGGGCTGCGCCATCTCTGAGGAGGATGCTCACGCCCTCTACCTGGAGACCGCCGGCTGGCCCGCTCTTGTCCGTGCGGTGCTCACCAACGGGTCCCGGCCCCGCCCAGGCAGCGGGACGGTGGCCATCGACCTGCAGGCCGGTGCTCCGTTCCTCCGGTCGGTGTGGGCCGAGCTGAGCGACCGCCGGCTGCAGCGGTTCATCGCGCGCACCGCGGTCCTCGACGAGTTCACCGCCGCCGCCGCCCAGTACTGCTCGGGCCTGCGCGACGTCGACGGCGCGATCCAGGCGATGCTGGGGACCGGCCTGCTGGTCGCCGAGCGGCTCGAGGACACGATCGTCTACCGCTACGCGCCGGTGGTGCGGCATGCCTGCGTCGAGCAGATGTCCCGCAGAGACCCTCGCCAGTTCCGGGTCGCCAGCAGGCGTGCCGCCCGGACGCACGCGATGGTCGGGAGCAGCGAGGTCGCCCTGGGGCTGCTCGCCCGAGCCTCGTTGTGGGAGGACGTGGCGGAGCTGGTCGACGCGCACTGGGTGGAGCTCGTCGCGGAGGCCCCGGACGAGATAGCCGCCGCCGTGGGCGCGATGCCCAAGGAAGTCCTCGAGCGCCATGCGCGCCTGGTCATCGCTCGCGACCACCTGCTCCCGGTCCACCGTCCAGCGGGGGAGCGGGGAGATCGCCCACCCAGCGCGGTGCTCGACCTCTCGAGCGTGGGACCGAGCCTCGCCGGACGCAGCGAGGAGGTGTTCGCGCTGCCCGGTGTGGCCGAGGCCATGGAGCAGAGCCTCGCCCAGATCGCGATGCTCCGGCTGACCGGAGACTTCGGGGCCGCGAAGGTGGTCGCGGACCGCGATCACGACGCCGTCCTGTTCCGCGTGGCCGACCTGCGCAACGACGTGCGTGACCAGCTCGCGCCGGTGCTGCACGAGTGGGCGGTGACCCGGCTGCTGGCCGCGGACCTGCCCGGCGCGCTGACCGCCTTCCGTGAGGCTGCCGAGCTCGCGGGGGAGCACCACCACCCCGCGATCGTGCGGGAGTCGTCGGTGGGTGCTGCCCTGGCCTGCGCGCTGCTGGGCTACCTGGAGCCGGCCGAGGCCTGGCTCGAGGCGGCAGCACGCTCGGACGCCGACCCGACCAGAGACCCCTCAGCCGACACCATGGTGGCCACCGTCCGCGGGATCATCGCGCTGGAACGGCTCGACCGCGAGGCGGTCGCGGAGGCCCCGCTCTTCGACGTCCACGGCGAGACGGGGGAGTTCTGGGCGCTGGCGGCGATGATCCGGGCACAGGCGGCGCTCTTCGACGGCTCGCACTTCCAGGTCCTCGGGGAGATCGAGGCGGTCCGCAGCCAGACGGAGGGCACGGAGGGCCAGCGCGGGCTGCGGGAGGCGCTCCTCATCGCCGCCTCTGTCGACCTCAACCTCGCCATCGGACACGTCTCGCGGGCCCGTACGGCCGTCGCGAGCGTCCCGCAGACCTACGAGATCACCGGCCTGGCCCGGGCGCGCACGGAGTACTTCTCCGGCGAGTTCGCCCATGCCGTCGACGTCGCCACGCGCTGGCTCAAGACACGGATCTACGCACCCACGCACCGGCTGGACTTCCTGCTCATCCTCGCCGGGGCCGAGCACGCCCGTGGGCGGCGCTACGAGGCCGCGGTGGCGCTGGAAGAGGCGGTGGCGATCTCGTTGGCCACCGGGATGGTGCGAGCCTTCCTCAAGGTCCCCCGGACCACTCTCGAGGACCTCGCGACCGAGGTCCCGCGGATCGTCACGCTCCTCGAGCGCGACTCCCTCGCCAGCGCCGAGGACCTCTTCCCGCCGCCCTCAGCCAGCGCTCAGCTGAGCGAGCGAGAGCTGGAGGTGCTCGCCAGCCTCGCCCGCAACACCTCGCTCGCCGGGGTGGCGCGGTCGCTCTACCTCTCCTCGAACACTGTCAAGACGCACCTGCGCAGCATCTACCGCAAGCTCGGGACGCACTCGAGCGTGGAGACGGTCGAGCGCGCCTGGGAGCTCGGCCTCATCTCGCGGCCGGAGTGACGGGTTTCGAATCTCTCTCTCATGCCGTAGGATGCTTCGTTGGGTGTCTAGTGCTCACGCATCGACACCACCAACCCACGGGACGCCCCGACCGGCAGGCTCTGGCCAGCAGGTTTCCGAGCCACCGTGGGCAGTAGTTCGTCACGAGAGTTAGCGGAGGATATGGCGAAGAAGGACGGTGTCATCGAGATCGAGGGCAGCGTGGTCGAGGCACTGCCGAACGCGATGTTTCGCGTGGAGCTGGCCAACGGTCACAAGGTGCTCGCTCACATCTCGGGCAAGATGCGTCAGCACTACATCCGAATCCTCCCTGAGGACCGGGTGGTTGTTGAGCTGAGCCCGTACGACTTGTCCCGTGGCCGGATTGTCTACCGCTACAAGTAACCACCACTCGATCAACTGCTGCCTAGCGCGCTCCGGAGACAATCCTCCGGAGTCTCGTCATGCGGCGGCGGAGGAACCACGATGAAGGTCAACCCCAGCGTCAAGAAGATCTGCGACAAGTGCAAGGTTATTCGCCGGCACGGTCGCGTCATGGTCATCTGCGAGAACCTGCGTCACAAGCAGCGCCAGGGCTGATCTGCCCAGCGCTCAGCGCAGCTCGACCAGCATGATCAGTGCCCGGTGAGACCTCGGTCCCGCTGAGCACGACCAGCGCACCATCACCGACCCGACGGTGGAGAGATCCACGCCGGGTCGTGAACCCTCGGTCGGAGGCCGGGGCTCGCAGACAGCGAGAGATGATGCGGTAGACCTCCGATGGCATTACAGGAGCCGGAAGGCACATGGCACGTCTTATCGGTGTCGACCTCCCCCGCGACAAGCGGCTAGAGGTTGCACTCACCTACATCTACGGCGTCGGCCGTACCCGCGCACAGCAGACTCTGGGCGCCACCGGGATCAGCCCGGACGTTCGCGTGAAGGACCTCGGCGACGCCGAGCTCGTCGCGCTGCGTGACTACCTCGAGGGCAACTACAAGCTCGAGGGTGACCTTCGCCGTGAGGTTGCTGCTGACATCCGCCGCAAGGTTGAGATCGGCTGCTACGAGGGTCTGCGCCACCGCAAGGGCCTCCCGGTCCGCGGACAGCGCACCAAGACCAACGCTCGTACCCGCAAGGGCCCGAAGCGCACCGTGGCCGGCAAGAAGAAGGCCCGCTAGCAGCAGTAGTTCGCCGGGAACCCTCTCCAGCGCCCACGGCGCAGGGGAGCGAGCATCCCGCGATCCGAAGACCTCAATCCAGGAGAAAAACAGCACATGCCTCCCAAGACTCGCGGCGCACAGGGCGCACGCAAGCCTCGCCGCAAGGACAAGAAGAACATTGCCGTCGGCCAGGCGCACATCAAGAGCACGTTCAACAACACCATCGTCTCGATCACGGACCCGTCCGGCGCCGTGATCTCCTGGGCCTCCTCCGGCCAGGTCGGCTTCAAGGGTTCGCGCAAGTCGACCCCGTTCGCCGCTCAGCTCGCTGCCGAGGCCGCGGCTCGCCGCGCCCAGGAGCACGGGATGAAGAAGGTTGACGTCTTCGTCAAGGGTCCCGGCTCCGGCCGCGAGACCGCGATCCGTTCCCTCCAGGCCGCTGGCCTCGAGGTCGGCTCGATCCAGGACGTCACCCCCCAGGCGCACAACGGCTGCCGTCAGCCGAAGCGTCGCCGCGTCTGACATCCACGCATCGCCTGCTCGATCGTGTCCTGCCCACCCCGCGCTCCGGCGCGGGGTGGGCACGGCCCCGCTCGGAGGGCATGCCTTGCAGGTCCCGGCAAGAAGTTCGTCATGCCGGTCACACGATGCGTCAAATAGCGGACGCACGCTGAAAGGAAGTCACCAGTGCTCATCGCACAGCGCCCCACACTGACCGAAGAGGTCATCTCGGAGAGCCGCTCCCGCTTCTCCATCGAGCCCCTCGAGCCCGGCTTCGGCTACACGCTCGGCAACTCGATGCGTCGCACGCTGCTCTCCTCGATCCCCGGCGCAGCAGTCACGTCCATCCGCATCGACGGTGTGCTCCACGAGTTCACCACGGTGCCGGGTGTCAAGGAAGACGTCACGGAGATCATCCTCAACGTCAAGAACCTCGTCGTCTCCTCGGAGAACGACGAGCCCGTCGTGATGTACCTGCGCAAGCAGGGCTCCGGAGTGGTCACGGCCGCGGACATCGTCCCCCCGGCCGGCGTCGAGGTGCACAACCCTGACCTGCACATCGCCACCCTGAACGACAAGGGCAAGCTGGAGATCGAGCTCACTGTCGAGCGTGGACGTGGCTACGTCTCCGCCCAGCAGAACAAGTCGTTCGACGCCGAGATCGGTCGCGTCCCCGTGGACTCGATCTACTCTCCGGTTCTCAAGGTCACCTACAAGGTCGAGGCAACCCGAGTCGAGCAGCGCACCGACTTCGACAAGCTGATCATCGACGTGGAGACCAAGCAGGCCATCAGCCCGCGTGACGCCCTCGCTTCGGCAGGCAAGACGCTGGTTGAGCTGTTCGGGCTGGCGCGCGAGCTCAACGTCGAGGCCGAGGGCATCGAGATCGGCCCGTCGCCGACCGACGCAGCCCTGGCTGCTGACCTCGCTCTGCCGATCGAGGACCTGCAGCTGACGATCCGTTCGTACAACTGCCTCAAGCGTGAGGGCATCCACGCTGTGGGCGAGCTCGTCGCACGCAGCGAGGCGGACCTGCTCGACATCCGCAACTTCGGTGCGAAGTCGATCAACGAGGTGAAGGACAAGCTCGCCGAGCTCGGCCTCTCGCTCAAGGACTCGCCTCTGGACTTCGACCCGTCCACCGCCGACTACTACGACGGCGACGAGTCGGACGACGAGCAGTACAACTGACTTCAGGGTTGACCGGTACGCCGGACAGCTCGACCAATCCTTAAAGGAGCAAGAAAATGCCTACCCCTTCCAAGGGTCCACGGCTCGGCGGAAGCCCGGCGCACGAGAGCCTCATCCTCAAGAACCTCGCGACGAGCCTCTTCGAGCACGGCCGCATCACCACCACGCAGAAGCGCGCCAAGCGCCTGCAGCCGCTGGCCGAGCGCCTGATCTCCAAGGCCAAGCGTGGCGACCTGCACAACATCCGTCAGATCGCCAAGACGGTGCACAACAAGACGCCTCGCCGTCCCGACGAGCCGGGTGACGCCAACACCATCCTGCACCGTCTGATCACGGAGATCGCACCTGCCATGGCTGACCGCCAGGGTGGCTACACGCGCATCACCAAGGTCGGCCCCCGTAAGGGCGACAACGCCCCCATGGCGGTCATCGAGCTCGTCCTCGAGCCCGTCAGCCCCAAGCAGGCTGTCGTGCGTGAGGCTGAGAAGGCCGCCAAGAAGAGCGCGCCGAAGGCCGCCGCTGTCGAGGCTCCCGCCGACGAGGCCGTCGAGGCCCCCGCCGACGAGACCGCGACCGAGGCAGCTGCCGAGGAGACCACCAAGCAGGACTGACGTGCCCGGCCCTCGCGCCGACGCCCGTGACGCACAAGCCCGGACCGAGATGATCTCTCGGTCCGGGCTTGTGTGCGTCCCCACCTCAGATGCGCTACCGTCATCCCTGATCAGAGGGCGGACGACAGACGACGGAAGCAGGCCCGCGTGACGTGGACCGAGCAGGTTCCCTCCTTCGTCGGTGCCTTCGTCGCCGTCTCGGCGATCCTCGTCCTGCCCGGTGCCGCGCTCGCGTGGCTGGCCCGGGTGCGCGGCCTGCTGGCCTGGGCTCTGGGACCGGCGCTGTCGGCGTTGCTCTACGGCCTGGCAGGCGTCGTGCTCGACCGGCTCGGGCTCGCCTGGGGCCCGACCGGTCTGCTCCTTCTGGCCGTCCCAGCCGGGCTGGTCGCCGCCGCCCTGGGCTGGTGGCGACGCCACGACGCCCCGCTGCAGACCGAGCCGACCCCGCCCGCTGTGGTCCGTGCGACCTGGGCAGCGGCGGTGCTGGCCGCCGTGATCCTCGTGGCGGGGATCTGCGCGGGGATGACCGACCTCGCCGCGCCGCTCCAGGTGCGTGACGCCGTCGTGCACGTCAACGGCCTGGAGATGGTGCGCCAGCAGGGCAACGCGTCGATGTTCGGTGCCCTGGACGCCGTGGTGAGCAGCCCCGGGTCAGGGGCGTTCTACCCGACGCTGTGGCACGGGGTGCTGGCCCTGGTGCCCTTCGGGTCCGCCGGGGTGGTGTCCAACGCGGCCATGCTCGCCGTCGCGACGGTGCTGTGGCCGTTGGCGATGATCGCGCTGACCCGCGCCGTGCTCCCCGCCCAGCCCTGGGCCGTCGCGGTGGTGGCCGCGCTGAGCACGTCCTTCTCCTTCTTCCCCTTCGGGCAGCTGGTGCTCTCCGCGCAATGGCCCAACGGCCTGGGCGCCGCCATGATCCCGGCCGTCCTCGCCGCGACGGTGCTGTGGATCCGCAGCTGGCACGATCGCAGCGAGAGCACCCGGGACCGCCGCCGACGCGCCCTGAGCGGGGCCGTCGTGCTGGCCGGGGCGGTGGGCGGCATGGCTCTGGTGCACCCGAACACGATCTTCTCCTATCTCGTCTTCGCCGGGCCGCTGCTGCTGGCCGTGGCCTGGCGGGTGTGGTCGGCGCGTCCACGGTCGCGGCGCACGGTCACGTGGGTGGTGCTGGCAGCCGCAGGGCTCGTCGCGGTGGCTGTGCTCGCCGCGCGGGCGACCGGGCTGGACCGGGTGCTGGCCGACGTCATGGGCTACCAGCAGATCCTGCCCTCGCGGTCGTACTCCTTCACCGTCTCCCGGCTGCTCGCCGACACGACGCTGACGTCTCTGCCGGGGAACCTCGTGCTGACCGCGCTCGTGCTGACCGGCGTCGTGGTCCTGGTCCGTGAGCGACGGCTACGGTGGGTGGTGCTCGCCTGGGGGCTGACGATCGTCCTCGCGGCCCTGGCCGGTGGGCCGGAGAACCCTCTGCGAGGGCTGACCGGGTTCTGGTACAAGCACGTGTTCCGCCTGGAGGCGCTCTACCCGGTGTCGGCGCTGCTGCTCGCCGCGGTCGGCACCGGATGGTGGGCGCAGCGGCTGTGGGCACGCTGGGCGCGGCGCCACCGGGGAGACGGCCCGCGGGGCGCCGGACGGCTGGTGAGCAGCCCGCTGCGCGCCGGGACGGCGGTCGTGGTGGCTGCGCTGGTCTCCAGCGTGGTGCTGGGGCTGCCAGCGATGGTCGTCCGGTCCGCCGGCGTCTACGACCCCGACCATCTCGGCCGGCGCCTGCTCGTCTCTGCGGACGACCGGCGGCTGCTGGAACGACTGCCCGACCTCGTCCCGCCGGACGCCGTGATCATCGGCGACCCGAACGCCGGGGCGGTGCTCATCTCCTCCTACGGCCACCGCACGCCGGTCTACTACCGCATCGGTGCGGACTGGCTGAGCCCGGATCAACGCCTGCTCGCGCTGCACCTGGACGACATCGGTGAGAACCCCGAGATCTGCCAGGCGCTGGACCGGCTCGGGGTGGAGTACCTCTACCTCAACTCCGCCACGGTCGACCTCACCCGGCCGAACAACATGCCCACCCGAGCCCTGCGCGCGGTCGACACCACGAGCGGCTTCGAGCTCGTGGCGAGCGAGGGCACGGCGCACCTCTTCCGCATCACCGCGTGCAGCTGACCGGCTGCTGAGCGTCGCGGGTGAGGTCGGGTGAGCACCGACGGTCACCGGTTGCCCGTCGGGGCCGTCTGGGCAAAGATCCGCAGATGGGCATGACCGCTGCGAGCTCCACGCACCAGGACGGGCTGCCTGTGCTGCTCGTGCACGGCATCCGCACCTCCGCGACGATGTGGAGGTTCCAGGTCGAGGCGCTGACCCGGGCCGGGATCCGGGTGGAGGCCGTGGACCTGCCCGGGCACGGCACGCACCTGGGGGAGCCCTTCACACTCGAAGGAGCCCGGGCGACGATCGACGACGCCGTGACGCGGCTCGGTGGGCGGGTGCTGCTCGTCGGTCTGTCCTTGGGTGGCTATCTCGCCGTCGACTACGCGGCCCGCCATCCCGACCAGGTCGCCGGTCTTGTCGCCGCCGCCTGCAGCACGAGCCCGCAGGTGCGGCTGCGGGCAGCCTGGGCGGAGCTCTCCCGGTGGATCGAGCGGACGCCAGGCTCAGGAGCCGGGCTCAACGCGGCGGTCGTACGCGCCAGCCTCACCCCGCAGGCTGCCGTCGACGTCGGCGCGGGAGGCTTCGCCCTGACGGTCATGGCCCAGGCGCTGAGCGAGGTCGCCGAGCTGGACCCGGCAGCCGACCTGGCCCGGCTGCGGTGCCCGGTGTGGGTGGTCAACGGCCGCCTGGACCACTTCCGCTCCCAGGAGGGGCGCATGCTCGCGGCGGCTCGCAGCAGCGGCCAGCCGGTGCACCACGTCGTGGTGCCCCGGGCCAAGCACCTGGTGAGCCTGGACGCGCCGGTGGCCTTCACCCGCGTCGTGCTCGAGGCGTGGGAGGCCGTCTCCGGCCGGCACCCCTCAGGCCAGCAGGTCCCAGGCGCGCGACCCACCGACGAGGGCGGCGGAGTTGGCCATGACGACGACGTCGTCACCGAGATGGTCGAGGACCGGCTGGGTGATCCGGCGCGAGTTGCCCCCACCGAGGTAGAGCCGGTCCCACCAGAAGACCGGACGCAGCGCAGCGACCACCCGGGCGACCCGGCGTGACCACAGGCCGTCGCCGAGGCGACGGCGCTCGATCTCCCCGATGTACTCGTCATAGGTGGTGCCACGGCGCAACGGCGCGTGGGAGAGCTCCAGATGGGGTGCGACGACACCGCCGTCGAAGTGCGCCGAGCCGAGGCCGGTACCCAGGGTCAGGACCAGCTCCAGGCCGGTCCCGGCGATCACGCCGGCTCCGTGCAGCTCGGCGTCGTTGAGCACGAGGGCAGGGACCTCGAGCCGGGCCGCGACGGCGGCCCGGACGTCGAAGCCGGCCCACTGCTCCCGCAGGTCCGGGTCGACCCGGGAGCGGGGCCCAGACCGGGTGATGTAGTGCGGGGTGTGGATGACCACGCCGTGGCGGATCATCCCGGGCATGCCCACGCTCACCCGGTCGGCACGGGGCAAGTCCGCCGCCAGCCCGGCGATCGTCTCCACGAGGAGCGTCGGGGGGAGCGGGTACGGGGTGGGAACCCGCGCGGGCGGGGCGTGGGCCGTCCCTGCGGAGTCGAGCACCGCTGCCTTGATGCCGCCGCCTCCGCAGTCCACCGACAGCGTGAGGGTCTCGGGAGGGTGCGCGCGAGCCATGCGTTCACAGTAGTGGCACCGGGCACCTGGGGTAGGCGATGATGTACGGCGTGATTCGCATCCGGCTCGACTTCTCCTACCGCGGTACCGACTTCGCCGGCTGGGCCACCCAACCAGGCCTGCGGACGGTGGAAGGCACGCTCGACGAGGCGCTCACCAGGATCTTGCGGGTGCCCGCACCGCGACTGACCGTCGCAGGGCGTACGGACGCCGGGGTGCACTCCCGCGGACAGGTGGCCCACTTCGACCTCGACCCCGCGGTATGGGCCAAGGTGGCCGGGCGGTCCGCGCGCACGCCCGCCCAGGCGCTGCTGTCCCGGCTCAACGGGGTGCTGCCCTCCGACCTGCGGGTGCGCGCGGTGAGGGAGGCTCCGCCCGGCTTCGAGGCGCGGTTCGGCGCCCTGCTGCGGCGCTACACCTTCCGGATCGCTGACACGCCGCCGCTGCACGACCCGCTCACCCGCGACTGGACCCTGTGGTTGCGTCGGGGGCTGGACGTCGAGGCGATGCACGCGGCGCTGCAGCCACTCATCGGCGTGCGCGACTTCGCGGCCTTCTGCCGGCCGCGCCCGGGCGCGACGACCATCCGTCACCTGCAGGAGTTCACCTGGGAACGGCCCGCCTCAGGGGCGGACGCCGGGCTCGTCGTTGCTCGGATCCAGGCCGACGCCTTCTGCCACAACATGGTCCGGGCCCTCGTCGGCGCCTCGCTCGCGGTCGGCGAGGGACGCCAGAGCGTGGACTGGCCCGCTCAGGTGCTCGCGACGGGGGAGCGCGACCCGCGCGCCGGCGTCGTGCCGGCGCACGGGCTCGTGCTGGAGGAGGTCATCTACCCCCCGGACGCCGAGCTGGCCGCGCGGGCCGAGCTCATCCGCGCCCGGCGTGCCGCCGAGCACCTGTGGGTGCCCGGGGAGCCGTAGCCAGCGCGGAGGCGGTCAGGGCTCGTCTCAGGGCTCCTCGATGACGTGCACGGCTGCCTCTTCGGCGCTCGCAGCGCCGCCAGCCACGCCGACGTCCTCGGCGAAGGTGTCGTTCGGGCGCCCGTCCAGGGCTTCGTCGTCGGCCACGAGGCGGCCGGCGCGGTCTGGTTCGCTGCCCCTGAGGTCTGGGCGGTCCCAGACGTCGGGCTCCTCCTCGGCGAGGCGCTGGTCGAGGGACTCGCCGGTCCGTTCCTCCAGAGCCGTCTCGCCGTAGTGGTTGGGGCGGTCACGCTCGGGCGGCGAGTAGCCCTCGTCGAGGAGGTCGTCGACGGCACGGTCGGCGAGCAGGTCTTCCTTGGTCAGCTGGTCGGAGTCGCCCTCTGATCCGAGCTCGGGGTCAGGGCGGGTCTCTGGGGTGTCGTTGCTCATACTTCACCGTGCCATCGGTCGCCGGACCGCGCACGTCGACGACGCCCGCGTGCGCTCTCAGGGAAAAGAGGTCGTCCGCAGGCCGGCCCAGGCCTCACACTTGTCCCGTGGGCCATATCGACATCAACGACATCAGCTACTTCCTCCCCGACGGACGCCCGTTGCTCGCCGGGGTCAACCTCCGGGTCGGTGACGGCGCCAAGGTCGCGCTCGTGGGGCCCAACGGGGCCGGCAAGACGACGCTCATGCGGATCGTCGCCGACGACCTCGCCCCGCACGGCGGCCGGGTGACCCGCAGCGGCGGGCTGGGTGTCATGCGTCAGTTCGTCGGGCGGATCGACGACGACCGCACGATCCGCGACCTGCTCGTGGACCTCGCGCCGTCGGCCGTCCGGGAGGCGGGCGTCGAGCTGGCTGCCGCCGAGC
The DNA here is from genome assembly GCF_001552735.1 of Sanguibacter suarezii NBRC 16159. Classification (GTDB taxonomy): domain Bacteria; phylum Actinomycetota; class Actinomycetes; order Actinomycetales; family Cellulomonadaceae; genus Sanguibacter; species Sanguibacter suarezii. Next base: position 60,846 of record NZ_BCRT01000018.1, on the reverse strand, counting down.
TGGCCATGATGACCGGCGAGGACGAACCCACCCAGATGCGCTACGCGCAGGCCATCGCCGACTGGGCCGACGCCCGCGGCTACGAGGCCGAGAACGACTGGGACCACGTGACCGACGAGGTCCTGTCGATCCCTTTCGACCAGGCGCAGTGGCGCGAGGTCCGCACCCTCTCCGGTGGAGAGCAGAAGCGCCTCGTCCTCACGGCGCTGCTGCGCGGCCCCGAGGAGGTGCTGCTGCTCGACGAGCCGGACAACTACCTCGACGTTCCCACCAAGCGGTGGCTGGAGTCGCAGCTCGCCGCCACCCCCAAGACGGTGCTGTTCATCAGCCACGACCGCGAGCTGCTCTCCCGCACGGCGACCCAGGTCGCCTCCCTCGAGCCGAACCCCTCCGGGGGATCCATCTGGGTCCACGGCGGCGGATTTGATACCTATGGCGCAGCCCGCGACGACCGGATGAGCCGGCTGGAGGAGATGCGTCGCCGCTGGGACGAGGAGCACACCAAGCTCAAGGACCTGGTGAACATGCTCAAGAACAAGTCCGCCTTCAACGACGGGCTCGCCAGCCGCTACCAGGCCGCACAGAGCCGGCTGCGCCGCTTCGAGGAGGCCGGTCCGCCGGAGGTGGTGGTCCGGGAGCAGAACGTCCGCGTCCGCCTCACCGGGGGCCGCACCGCCAAGCGCGCGGTCGTGGCCGACGCCCTCGAGCTCACCGGGCTGATGGAGCCCTTCGACGCCGAGATCTGGTTCGGCGACCGGGTCGCGGTGCTCGGCTCCAACGGCTCGGGCAAGTCGCACTTCATGCGGCTGCTGGCCGCGGGCGGGTCCAACCCCGACCCGAGCGACTCCGACCACGCCCCGGTCCCGGGCGGAGCGCCGGTGCACGGCGGGCCGGTCGCCCACACCGGCTCGGTCACCCTCGGCTCCCGGGTGCGCCCGGGCTGGTTCGCCCAGAACCACGCCCACCCCGAGTTCGAGGGCAAGACGCTGCTGGACATCCTGCACCGCGGGGAAGGGGCACGCGACGGCATGAGCCGTGAACCCGCGAGCAAGGCCCTGGACCGCTACGAGCTCGCCGGCCAGGCCGAGCAGCGCTTCGAGACACTGTCCGGCGGGCAGCAGGCCCGGTTCCAGATCCTGCTCCTCGAGCTCGGGGGAGCGACCCTGCTCCTGCTCGACGAGCCGACCGACAACCTCGACCTGCACTCGGCCGAGGCGCTGGAGGCCGGGCTGGCCCAGTTCGAGGGGACGGTCGTGGCGGTGACGCACGACCGTTGGTTCGCCCGCGGCTTCGACCGCTTCCTCGTCTTCGGCAGCGACGGGCGGGTCCAGCTCACCGACGAGCCCGTGTGGGACGTGGAGCGGGTGCGCCGGGAGCGGTGATCGGGGAGGGGGACGACCCCGCTTAGGCTTGGGCCATGGCTGTGCACAAGATCGTCCTCTTCTACGCCTTCACCCCGGTCGCCGACCCGCTCGCGGTCAAGCTCTGGCAGACCGCGCTGGCCCAGCAGTGGGACCTCACCGGCCGGGTGATCATCTCCGAGCACGGGATCAACGCCACGCTCGGCGGGACGGTGGAGAACCTCAAGCGCTACGTGCGCACCACCCGGCAGTACCCCGGCTTCGCCGACATGGACGTCAAGTGGTCGCAGGGGACCGGGACGGACTTCCCGCGGCTCAGCGTCAAGGTCCGCCCCGAGCTGGTGAGCTTCGGGGCCCCGCACGAGCTGGCGGTCGACGAGTCGGGTGTGGTCGGAGGCGGCGTGCACCTGAGCCCCCAGGAGGTGGACGACCTCGTCGCCGCCCGCGGCGACGACGTCGTGTTCTTCGACGGCCGCAACGCCTTCGAGGCGGAGATCGGCAAGTTCAAGGGCGCGGTGGTGCCCGACGTCCGCACCACCCACGACTTCGTGGCCGAGCTCGACTCGGGCAAGTACGACGACCTCAAGGGGCGTCCGGTCGTCACGTACTGCACCGGCGGGGTCCGCTGCGAGGTGCTGTCCGCGCTCATGACCTCGCGCGGCTTCGGCGAGGTCTACCAGATCGACGGCGGCATCGTCCGGTACGGCGAGACCTTCGGCTCGAAGGGCCTGTGGGAGGGGTCGCTCTACGTCTTCGACCAACGGATGCACATCGACTTCGACGACGAGACCCGCTCCCTGGGACGGTGCACCCTGTGCGGGGAGACGACGTCGAACTACGAGAACTGCGCCGCGCCGTCGTGCACGACGCTCGAGGTCGTGTGCCCCGCGTGCGCGCCCACCGCGACCGCGCGGGAGTGCGCGGCATGTCAGAGCGTGGATGCCTGACCGACGCCGGGCAGACTCTCGGGTAGTATCGTTCTGCGACTTGTCTTGTTCCCGCTCGTGCTTCTGAGAACAGCTCGGCGAGGAACCGTCAGAACAGGCGGATCCTCCTGCTGTGACGTAACCGGTTTTGACCGGTTGCACCTCGAGCGGATATCGTAACGAGTCGTTGTGCTTCCATACGTGACCGGTGCGCCCACTCGCGAGGTCTACCACGAAGCGCTCACCGACCTCACCGGCCGCAGAATCCTGCGTCGGAGAAGACACGAACACGAAACGAAGGCTACGACCGTGCGCACGTACACCCCGAAGCCCGGCGACGTCCAGAGCGACTGGTACGTCATCGACGCGACCGATGTCGTCCTGGGCCGCCTCGCTACCCACGTTGCTACCTTGCTCCGAGGCAAGCACAAGGCCACCTTCGCTCCGCACGCCGACGGCGGTGACTTCGTCATCGTCATCAACGCCGGCAAGGTTGCCCTGACCGGCAACAAGCGTGAGCAGAAGCTTGCATACTCCCACTCCGGTTACCCGGGTGGTCTGCGTGCCGTTGCTTACTCCGATCTCCTGGAGAAGAACCCCGAGCGCGCAGTGGAGAAGGCCGTCCGCGGCATGCTCCCCAAGACCACCCTCGGCCGCAACCAGCTGGGCAAGCTCAAGGTCTACCGCGACGCTGAGCACCCCCACGCTGCGCAGCAGCCGAAGCCCTTCGAGATCACCCAGGTCGCCCAGTAGGCCCCGCCTGCTGAGCAGACAAACAAGGACACGAGGACACCGCTGTGGCTGAAACCACCGTTGACATCGACACGCTGGACGAAGAAGCTCCCAGCACCTACACCTCTGAGACTGCAGCCCCCGCGGGCCGTGGCCAGAGCAACACTGCGCCGGCCCAGGCCCTGGGGCGTCGCAAGGAGGCGATCGCCCGCGTGCGCATCGTCCCCGGCACCGGACAGTGGAAGATCAACGGGCGCACGCTCGAGGACTACTTCCCGAACAAGGTCCACCAGCAGCTCGTGAACTCCCCGTTCAAGCTCGTTGACGTCGAGGGCCGTTTCGACGTCATCGCACGCATCAACGGTGGTGGCACCTCCGGCCAGGCCGGCGCGCTGCGTCTCGGAATCGCTCGTGCACTCAACGAGGTCGACGAAGAGAACAACCGTCCCGCGCTGAAGAAGGCTGGCTTCCTGACCCGCGACGCCCGCGTCGTCGAGCGCAAGAAGGCTGGACTCAAGAAGGCCCGTAAGGCACCGCAGTACTCCAAGCGCTGATCGTTGCGCTCAGGCGGCGGCCCCGATGGTTCTCCATCGGGGCCGCCGTTTTTTGTCAGGTAACCAAACAATCTTTTTGACGTGAGGCGTGGACATGGGTCGACTTTTCGGAACTGACGGCGTTCGAGGTCTGGCGAACCGCGATGTGACTGCGGAGCTGGCACTCGACCTCGCTGTCGCCGCAGCGCACGTGCTCGGTCAGCGCGGCGTGTTCTCCGGACACCGGCCCAAGGCCGTCGTCGGGCGTGACCCGCGGGCCTCCGGTGAGTTCCTCTCGGCTGCCGTCTGCGCCGGTCTGGCCAGCGCCGGGGTCGACGTCGTCGACGTCGGCGTGGTGCCCACCCCGGCCGTGGCCTACCTGGCCGGGAACATGGACTTCGACCTCGGTGTGATGATCTCCGCGTCGCACAACCCGATGGAAGACAACGGCATCAAGTTCTTCGACCGGTCCGGCTACAAGCTGGCCGACGAGGTCGAGGACCAGATCGAGATCCTGCTGGGCGAGGACTGGGAGCGTCCGGTCGGCCCCGCCGTCGGGCGCATGACGCAGGACTTCGCCGCCGTGTGGCGTTACGTCGACTACATCGTGGGGACCGTGCCCTACCGCCTCGACGGCCTCAAGGTGGTCGTGGACAGCGCGAACGGCTCTGCGAGCGAGGTCGGCCCCGAGGCTCTGCGCCGCGCCGGCGCCGAGGTCGTCGTCATCGGGTCCTACCCCGACGGCGAGAACATCAACAACGGCTACGGCGCCACCCACCCGCGCCGGATGGCCGCGGCCACCGTGGGCCACTGGGCCCACGCGGGCGTGTCCTTCGACGGCGACGCCGACCGCTGCATCGCCTCCGACGAGGACGGCAACATCGTCGACGGTGACCAGATCATGGGGATCCTGGCCCAGGCGCACGCCGAGCGCGGCACGCTGACCAACGGGACCCTGGTCACCACCGTCATGTCCAACCTGGGGCTCAAGCTCGCGATGGAGCGCGCCGGCATCCGCACGGTCGAGACCGCGGTGGGGGACCGGTACGTGCTCGAGGAGATGCGCCGCGGCGGATACTCCGTCGGTGGCGAGCAGTCCGGCCACGTCCTGCTCACCGACTTCGCCACGACCGGTGACGGCACGCTCACCGCGCTGCATCTGCTCTCCCGCCTCGCGGAGTCCAAGGTCACGATGTCTGAGCTCGCCTCGAGCATCGGCAAGCTGCCGCAGACGATGATCAACGTGCCCGGCGTCGACAAGGCGCGCGCCAGCACCGACGTCGAGGTGCTGGCAGCGGTGAAGGCTGCTGAGGAGGTGCTGGGCAAGTCCGGCCGTGTGCTGCTGCGTCCCTCGGGCACCGAGGCGCTCGTGCGCGTCATGGTCGAGGCCGAGAACCAGGCCCAGGCCGACGAGATCGCCCAGTCGCTCGTCGACGTCGTCCGCGCGCGTCTGACGCTCTGACCATGGCCGTCGACCCGACCTTCCGGGCTGCTGTCGAGGCGTTCCTGGACGCCAACGACCGCGGGGTGCTGCCGATCGTGCAGGCCGGTCACCCGGTGCTGAGGGCCCCCGCGGCCGTCTACGACGGGCAGCTGGGCGACCTCTTCGAGGACTTCGTCCACGCGATGCGGCTGACGATGCTCGACGCCCCGGGCGTCGGGCTGGCGGCGCCGCAGATCGGCGTCGGGCTGGCGGTCGCGGTGGTGTGGGACCCGGGAACGGGCGAGGGTGCTGCTGAGGACCCGCGCGAGCGGACCCCGCTCGAGCACCGGGTGCTCGTCAACCCCTCCTACGAGGCTGTGGGCAACGAGCGGCGGGCCTTCTACGAGGGCTGCCTGAGCGTGGACGGCTACCAGGCCGTGGTCTCACGGCACCGCAGCGTGCGCCTCACCGGGCAGGACGAGACCGGGCGTGAGCTCGACGAGGTCCTCACCGGGTGGCCCGCGCGCATCATCCAGCACGAGACCGACCACCTGCGCGGGCAGCTCTACCTCGACCACGCCGAGCTGCGGTCGTTGTCCACGAACGAGAACCTGGGCCGGTTCTGGGCGGACAGCCCTGATCCGTCCACGGCGGCCCGGATCCTCCGGTTCGACCTGCCCTGAGGTGCGCTGAGCTCAGGGGTGCTCTCGGGGGAGGTATCGGGGGAGAGATCGGGGAGACCCCTGATGACCTGCGCGCACGGTGTTCCTAGGCTGGCAGAGACCTGCTCAGCGACGGAAGGCCTGCCATGCTCGACGGACTCGACCTGTGGGCCACCGCCCTGGCGGCATCGCCGTGGATCCTGGCGGTCGTGACCGCCGTCGTCTTCGTCGACGCGTTCTTCCCACCGGTCCCGAGCGAGTCGATCATCATCGCGGTGGCCGCGCTGTCAGCCTCCGCCCAGGGCCCCGATCTGTGGCTCCTCGTCCTGGCAGCCGCCGTCGGCGCCCTGGCCGGGGACCTGGTGGCCTACACCATCGGAGCGGGGCTGCCGCTGCGGCGGGTGCCGTTCCTGCGCGGACGGCAGGTGCAGGCGGCCTTCACCTGGGCCGACCGCGCCTTCCTGGCCCGCCCCGCCCCGCTCATCATCGCCGCGCGGTACATCCCCGTCGGACGGGTCGCGGTGAACATGACAGCCGGTTCCTCCCGCTTCCCGTTGCGACGCTTCACCCCGCTCGCGGTGCTCGCCGCCCTGACCTGGGCGGCGTACTCGACCGCGCTGGGCGTAGGTGCGGGGGCGTGGCTGCACGGCAACCCGGTCCTCGCGGTCGTGATCGGGGTGACCGTGGGAGCAGCCGCCGGACTCGGGATCGACTGGGTGCTGCGGCGGGTGCTGCGCGCCAGGGGAGCGGCTGCACCGGTCGCCCCGGCCTCCGCGGAGACTGCGTGCCTTGACGCCGCCTGACGCTCCCTGACAGTGCCGGCCGTCTCAGATCTTGCGCAGCCGGACCCGCTGGACGGAGTGGTCAGGACCCTTGGTGAGCACGAGGGTGGCCCGGGACCGGGTCGGCAGGATGTTCTCCCGCAGGTTCGGCTCGTTGATCGTGTCCCAGATGCTCTCCGCCTTGGCGACGGCCTCGTCGTCGGACAGGGTGGCGTAGCGGTGGAAGTAGGACTCGGGCCGCGCGAAGGCGGTGCCGCGCAACGACAAGAAACGGTCCACGTACCACTGGCGGATGTCAGAGGTGCGGGCATCGACGTAGATGGAGAAGTCGAAGAAGTCGCTCACCGCGAGCCGGGATCCGCTCTCGGTGGCCCGGCCCGGCTGGAGCACGTTGAGCCCCTCGACGATGAGCACGTCGGGGCGGCGGACCACGATCTCCTTGCCCGGGACGATGTCATAGGTGAGGTGGTCGTAGACCGGTGCGCGGACCTCGGGGCGCCCGGCCTTGACCTTGGTGAGGAAGCGCAGCAGGGCCCGCCGGTCGAAGGACTCGGGGAAGCCCTTGCGGTCCATGAGGCCGCGCCGCTCGAGCTCGGCGTTGGGGTAGAGGAACCCGTCGGTGGTGACCAGCTCGACCCGAGGGGTGTCCGGCCAGCGGGCCATCATCTCGCGCAGCACCCGGGAGGTCGTGGACTTGCCCACGGCGACGGAGCCGGCCACGCCGATGACGTAGGGAGTGCCCCCCGACTCTTCTCGCAGGAAGGTCGACGTGGCCTTGGTCAGGCTTGCGGCCGTCCCCACGTAGAGGTTGAGCAACCGCGACAGCGGCCGGTAGATCGTGTCCACCTCAGCGAGGTCGATGGGGTCGCCGAGCCCGCGCAGCCTGGCGACGTCGTCGTCGGTCAGGGGCAGAGGGGTCGACTCTGAGAGTCGGTACCAGGCCGCGCGATCAAGATCGACATACGGCGTGGCCGGGACGAGATTAGGGGCTACCACCTGATGATTCTGCCTGATCGTTGGACGGAAGCATGTCGATTACACTAACGACCTATGTGTGGAATCGTTGGATACGTTGGCTCCCAGACCCCTTCGACGCGCGCTCAGGAGGTCGTGATCGACGGTCTGCGGCGCCTGGAGTACCGCGGATACGACTCCGCGGGTGTGGCGCTCGTCGCACCCGGCGCGCCCTTGTCGTCGGCGAAGAAGGCCGGCAAGCTCGTCAACCTCGTCACCGAGCTCGAGGAGAACCCGCTCCCGCCGGCCACCGCCGCGATCGGGCACACCCGCTGGGCCACCCACGGCGCCCCCAACGACCTCAACGCCCACCCGCACCTGGCCGACGGCGGACAGCTCGCGGTGATCCACAACGGCATCGTCGAGAACTTCGCCGTGCTCAAGAAGGAGCTGCTCGCCGACGGCGTGACGTTCCTGTCCGAGACCGACACCGAGGTCGCCGCGCACCTGCTCGCCAAGGAGCACGCCGCGACCGGCGATCTCACCGAGGCGATGCGCCGCGTCGCGCTGCGTCTGGAGGGCACGTTCACCCTGCTGGCCGTGCACGCCGACCAGCCCGACACCGTCGTGGGCGCCCGTCACGACTCCCCGCTGGTCGTCGGCCTGGGCGAGGGGGAGAACTTCCTCGGCTCGGACGTCGCCGCCTTCATCGCCTACACCCGTGAGGCCCTCGAGCTCGACCAGGACCAGATCGTCACGATCACCGCGGACAAGGTCTCCGTCATCGACTTCGCCGGCGAGCCCGTCGAGCCGCGCCGGTTCACCGTCGACTGGGACGCCGAGGCTGCCGAGAAGGGTGGCTTCGCCTCCTTCATGGACAAGGAGATCCACGACCAGCCACAGGCCGTCGGGGATACCCTGCTGGGCCGCACCGACATCGACGGCCGCCTCATCCTGGACGACCTGCGCATCGACGAGGCAGTGCTGCGCAGCGTCGACAAGATCATCGTCATCGCGTGCGGGACCGCGGCCTACGCCGGGCACGTCGCCAAGTACGCGATCGAGCACTGGTGCCGCATCCCCGTCGAGGTCGAGCTCGCTCACGAGTTCCGCTACCGCGACCCGGTCGTCAACGAGAAGACCCTCGTCGTCGCCGTGACGCAGTCCGGGGAGACCATGGACACGCTCATGGCCGTGCGCCACGCCCGCGAGCAGGGCGCCAAGGTCGTCTCGATCGTCAACACCCACGGCTCGACCATCCCGCGCGAGTCCGATGCTGTGCTCTACACCCACGCCGGCCCGGAGATCGCGGTCGCCTCGACCAAGGCGTTCCTGTCCCAGATCACCGCGGCGTACCTGCTCGGGCTGTACCTCGCCCAGCTGCGCGGCAACAAGTTCCCGGACGAGATCGCTGAGATCTTCGACGACCTCAAGGCCATGCCGGCCAAGATCCAGGAGGTCATCGACCGCGGTGGGCGCGTCCGTGAGATCGCCCGCTGGATGTCTGACACGTCCTCGGTGCTGTTCCTCGGTCGTCACGTCGGGTTCCCGGTCGCCATGGAGGGTGCGCTCAAGCTCAAGGAGCTCGCCTACATCCACGCCGAGGGCTTCGCGGCCGGTGAGCTCAAGCACGGCCCGATCGCGCTCATCGAGCCCGGCCAGCCCGTCTTCGTCATCGTGCCGTCCCCGCGTGGTCGCGACTCCCTGCACTCCAAGGTCATCTCCAACATCCAGGAGATCCGGGCCCGCGGCGCGCGGACGCTGGTCATCGCCGAGGACGGCGACGACGCGGTGCTGCCCTTCGCCGACGAGGTGTTCTGGGTCCCGCAGAGCCCCACCCTGCTCGCCCCGCTCCTCACGGTGGTGCCGTTGCAGATCTTCGCCTGCGAGCTGGCGACGGCCCGTGGGCTCGACGTGGACCAGCCGCGCAACCTGGCCAAGTCCGTCACCGTCGAGTGATCCTCGGGGTCGGGGTCGACGTCGTCGACATCGCGCGCTTCATGGCCGCGCTCGAGCGTGCGCCACGGCTGCGGGAGAAGCTCTTCACCCCCGTCGAGCGCGACCTCGCCCCGTCCTCGATCGCGGCCCGTTTCGCGGCCAAGGAAGCCTTGGCCAAGGCGCTGGGTGCCCCGGGCAACCTGCACTGGCACGACGCGACGGTCCCGAGGGTCCCTGGCGGACCGCCGGTGGTCGAGATCCGCGGCACGGTCGCGGCCCGGGCTGCCGAGCTCGGAGTGGACCGGCTGCACCTGTCCCTGTCCCACGACGGCGGGATCGCGACTGCGATAGTCGTCGCTGAAGGGCTGGGCGACCGGCGGTGACCCCTACCAGCCACGTGCCCGCGCAGGTGCTCGTGGTTGTCGTGGCTGCCTCCGGGATGCTGCTCGCCAGCGTGCTCCCGCAGGGGATGGCGCAGCGGACGACGCAGGGGGTGGCAGCCCCGGCCGACGACGTGCCCCGGCCGAGCGCGTCGTCCGCGCCGGCCTCACCCGCCACCAGCGGCGGGAACAGCGCCCCCCGGGCGGCCGTCGTCCCGGACGTCGCGCCCGACCCGCTGCCCGCCGCGCCAGCGCTCCCCGTGTGCGCCTACGACGACGTGCCCACCCGCTTCGCCGCGCTGAGCGACTGGTCGGTGACGTTGCTCGACACCTCGTTCACCCTCGGTCCGGACTACCGCCCCGACGACCTCGTCCCCGTCGGGACGGCGGGGGTCGAGGGCTGGGGTGAGATCCGCGCGCTGGTCGTCGACGACCTGCGTGCGATGGACGAGGCGGCGCGAGCGGCAGGGGCGGGGTTCGCCGTCCAGTCGGCCTTCCGCGACCACACGAGCCAGCAGGAGATCTTCCAGGAGTGGGTGGCCACGATCGGTGAGGCCGGGGCGCTCGCCGAGAGCGCCCGACCGGGACACTCCGAGCACCAGCTCGGGACGGCGCTCGACCTGCGCAGCGCGGGCACCGGTACCCCGGCGTGGGAGCATCCGGACTGGGGGCAGACGCCCGCGGGGGCGTGGCTGCGGGAGAACTCCTGGCAGTACGGCTTCGTGCTCAGCTACCCCGAGGGGCAGAGCGCCGTCACGTGCTACGACTACGAGTCGTGGCACTTCCGCTACGTCGGGCGCGAGATGGCCGAGCAGATGCGCACCAGCGGGCTCACCCCGCGCGAGCACCTGTGGCGGACGAGCGACGGTCTGACCTGACCCGTCGCTCGTCCACCTGCGCCCGCGCGTGCCCTCAGCCCGGAGGGACCGGCTAGGCGAGGGCCGGGGCGACCTGCGTCTCGAAGAGCTCGATGCCGGACCGGTCGTAGGCCGCCTCAGCGAAGTACGTGATGGCGTAGGTCATCCCGAGCTTCTGCAGCCCGGTGAGCGTCTCGACGATCTGCTCCGGCGTCCCCACCAGCGGGCCCTTGCGGAAGTCCTCGACCGTGCTCGCTGCCTTCGCCGGGACGGTCGCGGCGTAGTGCTCCCCGATCCAGGCGAGGCGGTCGGCGACGTCCTTCTCCGTCTCGCCGATGACCACGTTGTAGTTGGCCGACCGGGTGATCTCGGCGACGTCGCGCCCCTGGTGCGCACAGTGCTTGGCCAGCACGGCCGACTTGTGCGCAAAGCCCTCCGGCGTCCCGTCGAAGTTGGTGTAGTCCGCGTGCTGAGCGGCGATCCGCAGGGTCTTCTTCTCCCCGCCCCCCGCGATCCACAGCGGCAGCCCGCCGTCCTGGAGCGGCAGCGGGTAGTTGAGCGCGCCGTCGACCTGGAAGTGCGTGCCGGAGAAGGTCGCCGACCCCTGGGTCCACATCTGCTTCATGATCTGCACCCCCTCGTCGAGGGCGTCCAGCCGCGCACCCGCGGCGGGGAAGCCGTAGCCGTAGGCCCGCCACTCGTGCTCGTACCACCCGGCTCCGATCCCCATCTGAGCGCGCCCGCCGCTGATCACGTCGACCGTCGTGGCTGCCTTGGCGAGGTAGGCGGGGTTGCGGTACGCCATGCACGTGCACATCTGCCCGAGCTTGACGCGCGAGGTCGACGCCGCGAAGGCGGCCATGAGCGACCATGCCTCGTGGGTTGCCTCGTGGATGGGCTCGGGGACGGTGTGGAAGTGGTCGTAGACCCACACCGAGTCGAAGGTCGACCCTGCGTCGGCGCGCTGGGCGAGGCCGTTCATGACGGCCCAGTGGTCGGCTGGGGCGATACCGGTGAGGTCCTGGCGCCAGCCCTGTGGGATGAAGAGTCCAAATCGCATGAGCTCACACTACGCATGACCTGGGCGTGCACGGCATGATGGCCAGATGATCGAGGCCTTCGAGTCGTTTGTCGTCCGTGCAGCCGAGGCGCCGCTCCTGGCGCGAGGCGAGCCGCTCATGGCTCGTGCTGCCTTCGCCCTCGCCGGCGCAGTGGTCCGAGAGCTCCGCGAGCACCCGCGCACCGCGCCCGTCCCCGGTCGTGGGCGGACCGCGCGCCCGGTGCTCAGCGGGACCCGCGCGGTCCTGCTCGTGGGTCCGGGGAACAACGGCGGCGACACCCTCATGGCCGGCGCACTTCTCGCGCGCCGCGGCGTCCACGTCTGTGCCGTGCTCGCCGCAGACCGCGTGCACGACGCCGGGCTCGCGGCCCTGCGCGCGGCCGGCGGCACCGTCGCGTCCGTGGCACCCGCCGACGCGGCCGCGCTCGTGCGGTCCGCCGACGTCGTGCTCGACGGCCTGCTCGGGATCGGGGGGAACGGTGGCCTGCGCGGCGGCGCGCGCGACCTCGCCCGCGCGACCGGGGCGGCGCTGGCCGGGCTGCCTCCGGGCGCTCGTCCTGTGGTCGTCGCGGTGGACCTGCCGAGCGGCATCGGCGTCGACGACGGCGCCGCCGACGAGGCTGTCCTGACCGCTGACCTGACCGTGACCTTCGGTGCCGTCAAGCCCGGGCTGCTGCTGCCCCCGGCCGCAGAGCGAGCTGGCCGGATCGAGGTCGTGGACCTCGGGCTCGACCTGGCACCGCGCAGCACGGTCCGCCGGCTCGCGGCTGCGGACCTCGCGGCGCGCGGCATCCTCGCCCCGCCGCCGCCCGGGGCGCACAAGTACACCCGCGGGGTGCTCGGCGTGGTCGCCGGCACCCAGCAGTTCCCCGGCGCCGCGGTGCTCGCCGTCAGCGGCGCGGTCCGCGCCGGCGTCGGGATGGTGCGTTACCTGGGCTCGCGGGAGGTGACCGCGGCGGTGCTCGCGGCCCGGCCCGAGGCCGTCCCGGCCGGCGGCCGGGTGCAGGCCTGGGCGCTGGGCCCCGGGGTGCCCGCGGCCCCCGCGGTCACCGACGACGCCTCCCGCGCGCAGCAGGCACGCATCCGCCAGGCCCTCGCGCAGGTGACCGGGCTGCTGGCCGCAGACGTCGCCGGAGAGGCGGTCCCGGCGGTGGTCGACGCCGGCGCGATCGGTCTGCTGCCGGTCGACTGCCCGCCCTGGGTGGTCATCACCCCGCACGCCGGCGAGCTCGCCGAGCTGCTGCGTTCGCGGGGGGAGTCAGTGGAACGCGCCGACGTCGAGGCCCACCCGCTCGTGTGGGCCCGTCGCGCCCGCGAGCTGACCGGCGCGACGGTCCTGCTCAAGGGCGCCACCACGGTGGTGGTCGGCCCGGGGGTGACCTACGCCCAGGCGGACGGCCCGTCCTGGCTGGCGACCGCGGGCGCGGGGGACGTGCTCACCGGGCTGCTCGGAGCTCTGCTCGCGGCGCACAGCACGGCCGCGGTCAAGGATCCCGGGCTGCCTGCCCTGCTGGCCGCCTCGGCGTCCCTGCTGCACGGGCGCGCGGCCCACCGGGCCAACCCCGGCGGCCCGGTCGCCGCCCTCGACGTGGCCCAGGCGCTGCCCGCCACGATCGCCGAGCTGCTGGCATGACGGATCTCCGCGCGGCCCACGCCCAGCCCGCCTACGACCCCGACGACCTGCCCGCCCGGGTGCTGGAGCTGCTCGCGGGGGCCTCGGACCGGCGCGTCGTCGTCGGGATCGCCGGGCCGCCTGGCTCGGGGAAGTCGACGGTCGCCACCGGGCTCGTCGCTGCGCTGCGGTCGGCGGGCACCGCTGCCGTCTGCGTGCCCATGGACGGCTTCCACCTGGCTGGGGCCGAGCTGGTCCGGCTGGGCCGCCAGGACCGCAAGGGCGCCCCAGACACCTTCGACGCGGCCGGGTACGTCCATCTGCTGCGACGCCTCACCTCGCCCGGCACGCCGGGTGAGACGGTCTACGCCCCGACCTTCGACCGTGACCTCGAGGAGGCGGTGGCCGGGGCGATCGCCGTCGAGCCGGACGTCGAGGTCGTCGTCACCGAGGGCAACTACCTGCTGCTCGACGACGGCCCGTGGGCGGCCGTGCGCTCGCTGCTCACCGAGACCTGGTACCTCGACGTCCCCGACGACGTCCGGGTGGAACGCCTGGTCACCCGGCATGCGGGGCACGGGCGCACCCCCGAGCAGGCACGTGCCTGGACCCTGGGGCCGGACCAGGCGAACGCCGACCTCGTCACGGCCACCCGCGCCCGGGCGGACGGGGTCGTGCGCGGGCGGTGAGGGCGGCGGTGAGAGAATCGGTGACCATGAGCACTTACTTCCCCGCGCGGGCGCTCGTGGACCTCACCGCGATCCGGTCGAACGTCCGCGCGCTCGCCGGTCACGCCGCGCCGTCCCTCGATCGCACAGCCCAGGTCATGGCGGTGGTCAAGGCAGACGCCTACGGGCACGGCCTGCTGCCCTCGGCTCGGGCAGCCGTCCAGGGCGGGGCGACCTGGCTGGGGACCGCGCAGATCGCCGAGGCGCTCGCGCTGCGCGCGGGCGGGGTGACCGGCCGGATCCTCACCTGGCTCTACGCCCCCGGCGCGCCGCTGGGAGACCTCCTCGACGCCGACGTCGACGTGTCCGTCGCGGCGCCGTGGGCGCTGGACGAGGTGGTCGCCGCAGCGCGCGAGCGCAACCGGGTCGCACGGGTGCACGTCAAGGTGGACACGGGCCTGGGCCGCAACGGGCTGACCCTGGACGCCCTGCCCGCCTTCCTTACCGGCGCCGTCGCCGCGCAGTCCGCAGGCCTGGTGGAGATCGTCGGCATCTGGTCGCACCTGGCCTTCGCCGACGACCCGGTCCACCCCACGGTGCTGGCCCAGGCGGACGTCTTCGACGCCGCGGTGCGCCTGGCCGAGCAGGCGGGTGCGCACCTGGAGGTGCGCCACCTCGCCAACTCTGCGGCCACCCTGACCAACCCGCGCATGCACTACGACCTGGTCCGTCCCGGCCTCGCCGTCTACGGACTGTCCCCGGTCCCCGACCTCGCCGGACCGACCGAGCTCGGCCTGCGGCCAGCCATGACTCTGGAGGCCCAGCTCGCCACGGTCAAGGCGGTCCCGGCCGGGACCGGGGTGTCCTACGCGCACGCCTACACCACGCCAGCCGACACGGTGCTCGGCGTGGTGCCGCTCGGCTACGCGGACGGCATCCCGCGCCACGCCTCAGGGGGCCCGGCCGCAGCGACCGGCCCGACGGGAGCGCCGGTGCGGGTCGGTGCGGGACCCACCGCACGGACACTGCGGGTGGCGGGGCGGGTCTGCATGGACCAGTTCGTCCTCGACCTCGGACCAGGAGCACAGGAGCAGGCAGGCGACCGCGTCGTCCTCTTCGGGGACGGCGCCGACGGCGGCCCGACCGCCCAGGACTGGGCGGACGCCGCGCAGACCATCAGCTATGAGATCACCACACGCCTGGGAGACCGGGTGCCCCGTGTCTACCTCGGAGAGGACTGAGCGCATGACCAGCCCCGAGACCGGATCCCCGGTCCGCACCATCGACCTGCCCGACGCCGAGGCGACCCGCGCCTTCGGCCGCACCCTCGCGGGCCTGCTGCGGGCCGGCGACCTCGTCATGCTCACCGGCGACCTGGGAGCCGGGAAGACCACCCTGACCCAGGGCATCGGCGACGGGCTGGGAGTGCGCGGCCAGGTGGCCTCCCCGACCTTCGTCATCGCCCGGGTCCACCCTCCGCTCGCTGACGGCCCCGCCCTGGTTCACGTGGACGCCTACCGCCTGTCCTCCCTCGACGACGTCGACGCCCTCGACCTGGACGCGAGCCTCGACGACTCCGTGACCGTCGTGGAGTGGGGGAACGGACTCGTGGAGCGGCTGTCCCGGGACCGCCTGGAGATCACCGTCGAACGTCCCCGCGGCGGGGCGGACCTCGAGGAGATCCTCGCCGACGCCGAGGCCGGGGTCCGCCGGGTCCGCGTCCACGGCTTCGGTCCGCGATGGGCGGGAGTCGAGGTCCCTGGCACCACGGTGGTCGAGGACTCGTCGCCCGCCGCGCCCGAGAAGTCAGTAGGCTGAGGCTGTGGCAGTTCTAGCGCTCGATACGTCCGCGGCGGTCGCCGTCGCCCTGCTCGACGACCTGGGTACGCAGCTCGCGGCCCGCCGGGTGGTGGAGTCGCGCCGGCACGCCGAGCTGCTCGCCCCGATGATCGAAGAGGTCCTCGCCGAGGGCGGGCTGACCCCGGCCGACCTGCGTGCGATCGTCGTCGGCACCGGCCCGGCCCCGTTCACCGGGCTGCGGGTGGGCCTGGTCACTGCACGCACCATGGCGCACGCCCTGGGCATCCCGGTCTTCGGCATCTCCAGCCTCGACGCGATCGCCTCCGAGGCCGCCGACGTCTTCGACCTGCCGCACGAGTCGCACGTCCTGGTGGCCACGGATGCGCGGCGCAGCGAGGTCTACTACGCCCGGTACACCGTCGACGACGTGGACGTGCTGGGCGCCCGCGCGGTGCACACCACCGCCGGTCCCGGCGTCGCCGCCGCCACCGACGTGGTGGCCGCCGGGCACGCCCAGGACGCGATCGTCGTCGGGCAGGGCACCGAGATGTACGGGGACGCCTTCGCCGACGCGACCACGCCTGACGACGCACCATGCCTGCCGGACCCGGCCTACCTGGCCCGCCTCGCGCTGGCCCGCGTCGCGGCCGGGGAGGACCTGCCCAGCGAACCGCTGTACCTGCGCCGACCCGACGCGCAGGAACCGCCTGCCCGCAAACGAGCCACAGGGTGAGCGCACCGATGAACACCCCGCCGCGGACACGGGCGCGCCTGCGACCGTTGCGCGCCTCGGACCTGGCACGGGTGGTCGAGCTCGAGGTGGAGATGTTCGGCCCGAGCGCCTGGACCTACGGGATGCTCGCCGAGGAGCTCGGCGGCCCGGGGCGCTGGTACATCGCCGCGGAGGAGATCCGCGAAGATCGGCCGGGCCCCGGGGAGCTCGTGGGCTACGCGGGGCTGTGGTTCGACGGGGACGTCACGCAGATCATGACCATCGGTGTCGCGCCGCGCGCCCAGCACTGCGGGATCGGCTCGCAGATGCTCACCGCGCTCATCGACCGCTCCCGGGAGCTGGGCGCCACGGCGATCCTGCTCGAGGTGGCCGTCAACAACGCTGCAGCCTTGGGCATGTACGAGAAGTACGGCTTCACGCGGCTGGGCCTGCGCAAGCGGTACTACCAACCCGAGAACGTCGACGCGTACACGATGCGGCTGAACCTGCCTGCGGCCGCCACCACGGCGGAGACGGAGACGGAGTGAACGACGTCGACGCGGACCTCGACGCCCGGCGTGCCCGGGTGTTCGTGGGGCCGGCCGAGCTGGCCGGGATCCTGGAGTCCGGCAAGCCCGTGACGGTGCTCGACGTGCGCTGGGCGCTCGGCCGCAGCGACGGCCGCGAGGCCTACCAGGGTGGCCACATCCCCGGCGCGGTCTTCGTCGACCTGGAGACCGAGCTCGCCGGACCGGCCAGCCCGGCTGCCGGGCGGCACCCGCTGCCGAGCCTGGAGTCCTTGCAGGACTCCGCACGCAGCTGGGGCGTGCGTCCCGGCGTGCCGGTCGTGGTCTACGACGGCGTCGGCGGGCAGTCCGCGGCGCGCGCCTGGTGGCTGCTGCGCTGGGCCGGGCTGGAGGACGTGCGCATCCTCGACGGCGGCGTCGACGCCTGGACCGCGCGCGGGGGAGAGCTCGAGAGCGGGGACGTGGTGGTCCCCGAGAGCCAGGTCGCGCTGTCCCCAGGACACCTGCCGGTGCTCGACGCCGACGCCGCAGCCGACCTGGCCACCGACGGGGTGCTGCTGGACGCACGCGCGGCCGAACGCTTCCGCGGGGAGGTCGAGCCGGTCGACCCGCAGGCCGGGCACGTGCCCGGGGCTCGCTCGGTTCCCACCGCGCAGGCGCTGGGCCCCGACGGACGGCTGCGCCCGGCCCGTGAGCTCGTGACGATGTTTACCGAGGCCGGGGTGGACCCCTCGGGCACGGAGACGGCGGTGGGGGTCTACTGCGGCTCCGGAGTGACCGCCTCGCACGAGGTTGCGGTCCTGGCGAGCCTGGGGATCGACGCCGCCCTGTATCCCGGCTCGTGGTCGCAGTGGTCCAACGACCCGGACCGCCCGGTGGCCACCGGCGCCTGAAGGACTCGGCGAGACCGGTAATCTTGGAAGCATGTCTGCGCCCCTCATTCTTGGCATCGAGAGCTCCTGCGACGAGACGGGCGTAGCCCTGGTCCGTGGCAACGAGCTGCTCATCGACGCCGTCGCCAGCTCGGTCGACGAGCACGCGCGGTTCGGCGGGATCATCCCCGAGGTCGCCTCGCGCGCCCACCTCGAGGCGATGGTCCCCACGATCGAGCGTGCGATCGTCGGGGCGGGTGTGACGCTGCGTGACGTCGACGCGATCGCGGTGACCGCCGGTCCTGGCCTGGTCGGCCCGCTGACCGTGGGAGCCTCGGCCGCCAAGGCGCTCGCGGTCGCCCTGGGCAAGCCGCTCTACGGGGTGAACCACGTCGTCGGGCACGCGGCGGTGGACCAGCTGGTGCACGGGGACTTCCCGGAGCGGTTCATGGCGCTGGTGGTCTCCGGCGGGCACTCCTCGCTGCTGCTCGTGGACGACATCGCCACGAAGGTGGACGAGCTCGGCTCGACGCTGGACGACGCCGCGGGGGAGGCCTTCGACAAGGTCGGCCGCCTGCTCGGCCTGCCCTACCCGGGAGGGCCGCACGTGGACCGCCTCGCGCGCGAGGGCGACCCCTTGGCCATCCGCTTCCCGCGGGGTCTGAGCGCCGCCAAGGACCAGGCCAAGCACATGTACGACTTCTCCTTCTCCGGTCTCAAGACCGCGGTGGCCCGCTGGGTCGAGGCGCACACCGACGCCGGGACCCCGATCCCGATGGCCGACGTCGCGGCGTCCTTCGCCTTCGCCGTCGCCGACGTGCTCACCGCCAAGACGATCGCCGCGTGCAAGCGCAACGACGTGGACACCCTCGTCATCGGGGGCGGCTTCTCCGCCAACTCCCAGCTGCGCGAGCTGGCCGCGGCGCGCTGCGAGGAAGCCGGGATCACCCTGCGCATCCCGCCGATCCGGTTCTGCACCGACAACGGCGCGATGATCGCCGCCCTGGGCTCCGCCGTCGTGCGGGCGGGTGTCGCTCCGTCGAGCCTGGACATCCCCGTCGACTCCTCGATGCCCCTGACCACCATCACCGTCTAACCCACCCCAACCCCCACCCCCCGCGCCCGCTGAGTGCTGGGTTCTGCACGCGACACGCCGGTGTCTGCCGTGCACGACCCAGCACCCACGGATCGGGTGGAGGGGCTGGGGGTCAAGGTTGGGGGGTGGGGTGTCGATGGGGGCGGTATGGGTGAGACGGTGCGACGGTGAAGAGGGCGCTGCTGGTCGTGGTGATGCTCGTCATCTGCGGCGGGGTCGGCATGGGCGTGCGCGCATGGATGGTGGCGGACGGTGACCTCGAGGTCGTCACAGTCACGCCACCGGCGGACCTGGTGCCCCTCGCCGAGACGCTCACCGTGGACACGACGGGCATGGACACCTGCCCCGGCTTCACCACCCGCGTCCCCGGGCTTCCCCTCAGCCCGCCCATGGAGGGCCAGAGCGGCCGGGTGTCGCTGGCGAGCGTGATGCTCGACGACGCCGGGTCGGCGCTGCTCGTCACCTGCGAGGGTCGTACCTCCGACCTCGGTTCACCGCGGGAGCACGTCGCTGGACTGGGCGGATACGACGGCATCACGGTCGTCGGTACGTCGGTGGAGACTCGTGCCGGTTTCCCGGAGATGGTGCGCCGGGACATCGAGATGAGCGGCCACGAGCTCTCCGACAGGTACTTCGAGCACGACGGCTGGCTCTACATCGTCGGGTTCCTGCGCAAGCCGCACGAGACGGTCACCCTCGAGCCCACCGTCGAGTCGATCCTGGCCAGCTGGGCCTGGAACTGACTGCTGCGGCGGAGCGGTCCGTCAGGGCCGTCGGCTCCACAGGCGCCAGCCGCGGGCCGCGATGAAGAACGTCGCGAAGGTCAGGACGAGACCCACGAGCGGCCCGACGCCCTCGAAGGACGACGAGAGCGCCTCCGGGGTGTACTCCACGGACACTCGGGTCCAGAAGAACGAGCCCTGTGCGGATGTCATGGCACCGTCCGAGCTGGCGACCGCATCGAGCATCCCCACGCTGTAGGCGAGGAGCATGAACATCATGAGCGCTGCGAGGAACCCAGCCACCAGTCCGCCAACCCACCACCGGGGGAGCTTGCGTCCTTGAGCGGCTCGGTAGTCATGGGCAAGACGGGCTGACGGGCCGAGGTCCGCGATGGCGGTGCGCATCCCGTGCTCGCGTGCGGCATCGGTCAGATCGGCGCGCAGGTCTGCGTAGATCGCGCGACGGTCCCGGCGAGGGAGGTCCTCGAGGTGGAAGGAGAGCTTGGTGAGGAACCACTCTCGTCGCAGGCTGTCGATGGGGCTCGGGCTGGTGGTGGTCGGCATCAGGGCTCTCCAGTGAGTGTGTCGACGACGTCGATGAGGTCGTGCCAGGCTTCGAGCCCCTGGGTGAGGCGGGCGGTCCCTGCGGTTGTCGGGGCGTAGTACTTGCGCGCAGGACCCGACGCCGACGGGACCAGCCGGGAGGTGATCGATCCCTCCCGCTCGAGGCGGGTGAGAATCGGGTACACGGTGCCCGTCGCGACGTCGGTCAGGCCGCCGGCCTGGAGTCGGGTGACGAGCTCGTACCCGTAGGACTCCTCGCGGCGCAGCAGAGCGAGCACGAGCGTGGGCAGGATGCCCTTGAGCAGCTGGGGGTCGCGAACGGTCACAGAATCAGCCTATACCCGCTACCCGGCATAACCAACTACCGGCGGACGATCTCCCACCACCCGCCGCACCGCCCCCATCCCGGGCGCCGCCCATGAGTGCTGGGTTGTGCACGCGACACGCCGCTGTTCTGCGTGCACAACCCAGCACTCAGCGGGCTGGGGAGGGAGGGAGGGGTGGGTTAGAGGGGTTTGCCGGCTCGCATCTCGGCTACCAGGGCGGAGACGACGACGTCCAGCTCGCCGCCGTTGCGGCGGGAGACTGCACGTTGACGCTGGTACCCGGCGCCGCGGCGCATGATCGTGCGGATGCTGTCCAGCTCCTCGAGGCATCCCAGGCGAGCCGCGACCGGCTCGAGCTCGACGAGCAGCCGGGAGAGGGCGTCGGTGACGAGCTCCTCGTTGCCGTGCTTGTCGAGGATGAGGATGGCGTCCATGCCGTAGCGGGCCGAGCGCCACTTGTTCTCCTGGGCGAACCACGGCGGGATCGTGGGCAGCTCCTTGCCCTCGTCGAGCATGGTCGACAGGTGCTCCACGAGGCAGTGGTTGAGGGCGGCGAAGGCGAGCACCTCGGTGATGTTGGAGGCGCCGTCGCAGATGCGGGTCTCCAGGGTGCCGAACCGGGGGGAGGGGCGCAGGTCCCAGCGGACCTCGTCGAACTGGTCGATGACGCCGGTGTGCATCATGTCCGCGACGTAACCCTCGAGCTGGGACCACTCCTCGAACTGGAAGCCCAGGCCCGCGGTGGGCAGCTGCTGGAACATCAGCGCGCGGTTGGAGGCGTAGCCGGTGTCCTTGCCGCCCCAGAACGGGCTCGAGGCGGACAGCGCCTGGAAGAAGCCGAAGGACGCGAGCATCGCACGGGAGATCGGCAGCACCTTGTTCCGGTCCTCGATGCCCACGTGCACGTGCACCCCGTAGATGAGCATCTGCCGGCCCCACCACTGGGTGCGGTCGATGAGCGTGGCGTAGCGCTCTTTGTCGGTGACCTTCTGCTGGGCCCAGCGGGCGAAGGGGTGCGTGCCGGCGCACATGAGCTCGACCCGCAGCGGGTCGGTCAGGGTGCGGATCTCCTCGATGCTGCGCTCGAGGTCGTCGCCGGCCTGGCGCACGGTGCGTGAGACGCCCGAGACCACCTCGACGGTGTTGAGCAGCAGCTCCTGGCGGATGTGGGGGTGCTGCGACCCGTCGGCGGGGGCGACGCCGTCGAGCACGGTCTGGGCTACCTGGCGCAGGTCGCCGGAGTCCTTGTCGACGAGGGCGAGCTCCCACTCGATGCCGACGGTCGACCGTTCTGAGTGTGCAAAGGGCAGGTGCATGGTCACTCCATCTCCCCGGCCGGCTGCGGCGGCGTCGGGCGCTCGGGCGCTGTGGGGTTCGTGGCTGGACGGTCGAGGGGCTCGACGACGAGCACGTGCTGCGCGCCGGCGACCCTGGTCAGCACGATAGTCGCCTCGGCCGATCCTTTGAGCCCCAGCTGACCGCGCAGATGCTCCGGGGTGACCGCCGTCCCGCGCTTCTTGATCGTCAGACGGCCGACGTCGTGCTCGCGGAGGTAGCTGCGCAGCCGCTTGAGCCCGAAGGGCATGGTGTCCACGATCCGGTAGCCGGTCGCGAGCGGGACGCCCTGGGCGTCCGCGTCCGCCTCGGGGCCCAGGTCGGAGGTGATGTAGGCGATGGTCGGGTCGAGCAGGCGGCCGCCCAGGGTGCGGGCCGCGTCGGCGACCAGTCCGGCCCGGATGACGGCGCCGTCGGGCTCGTAGAGGTAGCTGCCCAGACCGCCGACGCCGGAGACGGACTCCGGCCCGGTGGCACCGGGCTCGGCGTCGAGGCCGTCGCCGCGCACGGTGCGTGCGAGGGTCTGCCCGTCGCGGGTGCGCAGCAGCAGAGCGGTGCGCCCGTGGCCGTCGGCAGCGAGGGGGCCGAACCACAGGCCGGCCTCGACGACGTCGCCGTCGACCGAGACCCACTGCGCCTCGCAGTCGGCGGGCAGTCCGTCGTGCGGGATGCCCGGACCGACCTTGATGCCGACGGCGGGCACGCGGTCGCGCAGCGCCCACACGTCGTCGAGGGCGGGGGCGTAGGCCTTGGGGTCGAAGATGCGCTTGCCGGCGCGGGTGCGACGGGCCGGGTCGGCGTAGATCCCGCCGCGGCCCCCGGTGAAGCCCTCCGCCTCGAAGTCCAGGCTCAGGCCGTCGGTGTGGCGCACGACAGCCTCGGGGAAGGCGCGCAGGTTGACGGTCGCCACAGCGGCCGTGGCCTCGTCGATGTCGGTGGCAAGCACGGACAGCCCAACTCCGGCGAAGGCCATCGAGTCCGCACCGATGCCGCAGGTCAGGTCGGCGACCCGCTCGATGCCGGCAGCCAGGTAACGCTGGGCGTGCCGGGCCGCGACGACCAGTCGGGTGGCCTGCTCCAGACCGGCCGGGGTGAAGAGCATGCCGTCGGCGAAGGGACCGAACTTGGGCTCGGCCTTGGCGCGCAGCCGAGACTGGGTGAGCACGAGGGCGACGACCTCGGGGTCGAAGCCCTTGGCGCGCAGGCGCTCCGAGAGCACCATCGCGAGCTTCTCCTCATAGGGCGGGAGGGCGTTGAGCAGAGCCCACGCCTCCTGGTCGAGGAGCTTGGCGAGTGCAGCGGGATCCATGACGCGATCCTTTCACGTCATGGGAGGGGTGCGACGACCTCGAGGTGCGGTCAGGCGGTGACGAAGGCCGGACGCAGGCGCAGGCGGCGCTGGGGGTCGGTCGAATCGACCTCGACGATGCTAGAGCGCGAGGTGATGAAGGAGGAGAACGAGGCATACCCCAGGGGCTTCACGGCGAAGGACGGGTCGAGAGCCACCATGTGGTCCTTGACCGCAGTAGGCAGGACCCAGGGTGCGTCGCTGGCGGCGTGAGCCCGTCGGAGTGCTCGCACCAGCAGGGCGCTCGGCCCTTTCTTCGGGGCGTTCCCGACGGGCTTGGTCGCCTTGGTCTGAGCCGGCTTCTTCTTCGCCTGCGCAGGCTTGGGCTTGGCAGATGCCTTCGCAGACTGGACCAGCGGCGCCTGCGGAACCACCTGAGACGCCGCGGCCGCGTGCACGAGCGAGCGCGTGGCGTCGGGCGCGGGTGCTGGTGGGGTGGTGCCAGGGAGAGCGTCGTAGTCGACGTAGACGTCACAGGCGCCGGCGAGAGCGGCGCTGGTGGCGCCCGCCATCCCGATACCGACGGCGCGACGGCCGAGCCGTCTCACACGCTGGGCCAGCGGGACGAAGTCGGAGTCGCCGGAGACGATCACGACGTGCGTGAGGTCCTCGATCCGGAAGAGGTCTTCGACGACGTCGACGGCCATCCGGATGTCGGCGGTGTTCTTGTGCAGGGTGGTGGTCGAGAAGAGCTGGGTGAGGTCGACCGCTCGGGACACCAGGGGATCGCGGTAGCGCGTGTTGAAGGGCGCGGACCAGTCGGCGTAGGCGCGGGCGAGAGCCACCGTGCCGAGCGAGGCCGCGAAGTGGAGGATCGCCTCGATGTCGACGGTGGCCTCGACCGACCGCAGGACCGTCTCCGGCAGGTGGGCGGTCTCGCGGACCTTGTGCTTCTGGAACGTGCCTTTGCCGTGGACGAGGTTGTAGCGCGAGATGACGATGTTGTCGAAGTCGATGTAGACCCCGACACGCGACTGCGGTGTACCCACGGCTTGTGACCCCCTGGCGACGATGTGTCGCCAAGTATGCCGGGTTTGTCATCCCGTCGGTGGGATGCCCGCGCTCAGGGGTGGGTGGTTTCCTCAGCGTGGGCGCGTTGGACGTCGAGCTCGGCCGTGACGATCGGGTCGGTCTGCTCAGGGGTGACCCCGACTGCCACGAGGGGGTCTGGCGCGTGCAGCTCGACGGTGCGCGCGGCGTCGGCAGCGTGGAATCGCTCCTCTTCCAGCAGCCAGCGTCGCTGCTTGACCCAGGAGATCCAGACCGGGATGAGAGCAGCTATCCAGGCCAGGGGAGCGGCCAGCGCCACCCCGACGAAGCCGTAGTGCTTGGCGAGCAGCAGGGCGGCTGCGACCCGGGTGATGAGCTCCATGACACCGGCGAGGGTGGGGATGAAGGTCTTGCCCAGGCCCTGCAGGGCGCCACGGACGGCGAAGAGCAGCCCGAGGGCGATGTAGAAGATGCCGTTGATGATGAGGTAGGTCTGCGCCAGGTCGACCACGTGGGTCTCGTCGTTGCCGACGAAGAGACGGATGATCGAGGGCCCGAAGGTGATGTTCACGCCGGCGATGAGCAGGCTGAAGGCGACCGACATCGCGCAGGTCGCTCGGACGCCCCCGCGGATGCGCTGGTAGGACCGTGCTCCGTAGTTCTGGGCGGTGAAGGTCGCGATGGCCAGACCGAAGGAGGCGAGCGGGGCGACGGCGAGGGCGTCGACCTTCTGTGCGGCGGTGTACGCGGCGACGGACTCGGCGCCGAGGCCGTTGAGGGCGTACTGCAGCACCAGTGTGCCGATCGCGATGATCGAGGACTGGAAGCCCATGGGCAGGCCGAGCCTCAGGTGGACCGCGAGGTCAGCCGTGGTGACTCGCCAGTCCGTGCGGCGCAGACGCAGGATCGGCATCTTCTTGGCGATCAGCCACAGGCACAGCAGGACGGACACGAGCTGGGAGGTGATGGTGGCCAGCGCTGCGCCGTCGACCCCCATGCCGAAGGACCCGATGAACAAGAACACCAGCGCGACGTTGAGCACGCAGGAGATCGCGAGGAAGACCAGGGGGGTGCGGCTGTCGCCCAGGGCGCGGATGGTGCTGGAGAGGAAGTTGAAGAACATCGTCGCCCCGATGCCCCAGAACGTCACCACGATGAAGAGGGTCGCGTCGTCGAGGATCTCCGGCGGGGTCCGCATGAGCTCGAGCAGCGGCCGGGCGATGGGCACCGCGACGGCGGTGAGCAGGACGGCGAAGGCGCCGGTGATGATGGCTCCGGCGGCGACCGAGCGCCGTACTCCGGCCTCGTCCTTGGCGCCGAAGGCCTGGGCGGTGGGGATCGCGAGCCCTGCTGTCATGCCCCAGGCGAAGCCGAGCAGCAGGAAGGACAGGCCGCCGGTCGAGCCGACGGCCGCGAGGGCGTCGATCCCGATGAGGCGCCCGACGACGAAGGCGTCGGCGAATCCGTAGAGCTGCTGGAACACGTTGCCGATGAGGAGCGGCACGGTGAACAGCAGGATGATCTTGGCCGGGTGTCCGGTGGTGAGGCTCTTGGCCATGGGTGGGCGTGCTTCCGCGAGCAGGGGTGAGTGTCCATCCGGCCAGGTCTGCTGCGCTGCGATGCCCAAGCGAGTGGTCGTCTGTGATGGTGAGCGTATGCCGTGCTCGGCGTCGTTGTCGAATCGATTCGAGGGTGGATTTTGCAAGGAAAAGAGGCGGTCATCGGCTCGTCATGACGTGACCTCAAGATGGGTGGGGAAGCGCCTCGCGGCGCGGCGGCGGTGCCTGGCGAGGCGCCAGGTCGGTCCGATGTTGGCACTCGCCTTGACCGAGTGCTAACGCGGGCATAGATTTGTCCCTGGCGACTTACCTGCTCGTGACCGACCCCCGCGACGGCGGTCCGGCCAGCGCGTGGCCACTCTGAACTGTCCTGCATCTCTTTAGCGAAAGGGGATCCGCGTGTCGGTCTCCATCAAGCCGCTCGAGGACCGGATCGTCGTCAAGGCTCTCGAAGTTGAGCTGACCACGCCCTCTGGTCTTGTCATTCCTGACACTGCCAAGGAGAAGCCCCAGGAGGGCGAGGTCCTTGCAGTGGGTCCGGGCCGTGTCGACGACAACGGCAACCGCGTCCCGCTCGACGTCGCAGTCGGTGACAAGGTCATCTACAGCAAGTACGGCGGAACCGAGATCAAGTACTCCGGCGAGGAGTACCTCATTCTCTCGGCTCGTGACATCCTCGCCGTGGTCGTCAACTGATCACAGCGTGACGTAGCAAGGCCCCGCAACCTTGTCGTTGCGGGGCCTTGTTCGTTGTGGGGAGGGTGTCAGCCCCGCGCGCGCTGCACCTGCAGACGCCGAGCGGCGGCAAGCACCTCGACCGTGATCGCCGCGACGGCGTTGTGCGTCATCGGTGACAGCACGTCGCCGCGGACCAGGCCGGGTGCGGTGAGGACGCGGCCCCGGGGCGGCCCGAGGATCGCCTGAGAGTCGCAGCTGCACGCCAGAACTGCAGTTTTCCAACCTTGCTAAATGGGACGTCTACGTATAGGCGGGCGTGATCGAGGAGTCCGCATGGGGGCTCTTGCGGAGGACCTCATGCTCGACTGGGGTCCGGGAAAATCCGGCGGACGTGGTGCCGGGCTGGTTGGGCTCCTCCAGGACCGCATGACCTCGGTGCGGTGGTGCCGCGCCATGGCCCTACGGAGCTAGAAGCCTGGGATGACCAGGGGGCCGCGCGGGCGGAGTCGCTCCGCCTGGTGGCCGCGCTGGTGCTGGCTGATCTCGACGCCGGACTGCTGCACGACTCGCACGGTGCGCCGACGGAAGCCCATCGGCAGTACGAGGCCTACGTCGGCGAGACCGCGGTCGGCCCAGCTCGACTCTCAGCCCACCCGGCGGGTGGTCGTCGACGCGATGCCGGCGAGCGCGGCTGCGCGCTCGTCCTCGCTGAGGCCGCCCCAGACGCCGTACGGCTCACGCACTGCGAGGGACTGGGCCCGGCACTCCATCATGACGGGGCAGCCCTGGCAGATGGCCTTGGCGGCTTCGGCCCGACGGCGTCGCGCTGCGCCGCGCTCGCCCTCGGGGTGGAAGAAGAGGGTGTCGTCGACGTCGCGGCACGATCCTTGGTACTGCCACTCCCAGAGGTCCATCACGGGGCCGGGGAGTCGTGAGAGCTCGGTCATCGGGTGCCATCCTTCGGTCGTCGGGGCGATGCATCTGCGTGGTGCCTGTGCTGTCGTTCAAGTTCTGGGGGAGGGTGATCTCCCTGGTAGTTGCCGGTGTCGCCGACAACCACCCGCTCAAGGTACAACCGTTTCAGAAGTTGTTCAAGGCTGTGCCTGAACGACAGGCGAACAACTCGTGCTGTGGTGAGTTGTCGGGATCGGGGTAAAAGCGCCCGCGCATCCCCACCCAAGCCGCCCAGACTGGGCGCGCTCTCCCGCGACTCATGCCCTGTGACGTGCGTGAACAAGTTGTGAATCGCTCCAACTTCTCGGCGGTCGGCAGGCGAGCCAGGTGGCACTCCGGCTCGACTGTCGGCACAATCAAGTCATGACGGATCTGCGACCGACCGAGGACGCTTCCGAGGACTCCACCTCAGGAAGCGGCGACTCGGGACTCCAGTCGCCAGGGCTCGCAGTCGCCGCAGTGGCTCGTCGTCTCGGCGTCGCTCCGGCGACCCTGCGCACGTGGGACCGGCGCTACGGGCTCGGCCCGTCCGAGCACTCAGCGGGTGCCCACCGCAGGTACTCCGACGAGGACGTCGCCCGCCTCATGGTGATGCGCCGCCTCGCGCTGGAGGGGGTAGCCCCGGTCGACGCCGCGCGCGCAGCGCTTGCTGTCGACCTGTCTGCCACGACCCGTGAACAGCTCGAGGCCGAGTTGCGGCAGTCGCTCGCCCAGGCTGACGCACCGCAGAACGCGGACCGCGCCCCGGCCGGTGGGATGCCTTCTCTGCAAGGGATCGCCGGCTCCGGCCGCACCAGCGCCGATGAGTCCGAGTCCACCGGCCAGCCCGAGCGACCCCGCGCGGTGCTGCGGCTCGCGGCCCCGGTGGACCACCACGTACCGACTCCCACCGATGTCATCGACGCGGTCCTGCACGGCAACGTCGCGGCCTGCGAACGTCTCCTGGCGCTCGACATCGACCAGGACCCCGCCGACTGGTGGATGACCCTCGTCGAGCCCACTGTGCACCGGCTGGCCGAGCGCACCGTGCTGACCAAGCCTGGTGAGGCGCCGGAGATCATCCTCGCCAGTGCCACGCTGCGGGTGCTCGCAGACTTCATCCGAGCGCGCGAAGAGCGCACCGCCCGGCTCACCGGCGTCAGCTCTCCGCACCCGAGCCAGATGAAGAAGATCGTGCTCCTGTTCGGCGCGGCCGACGACGCCCAGCCGCTCGCCATGCATGCGCTCGCCGCCGCCCTCGTCGCCCAGGACATCACCGCACGCATCGTCACCGGGCCGGCGAACGCTCACCGCACCATGGAGCTCGTCACGATGGTGCGTCCGGTGGCGACCGTCCTGGTGACGTCTCTCACACGTCCGGAGCTCGGGATCGTGCACGCCCTCCATGAGGCGAAGCCTGCGCTGCCGATCTTCGTCGGGCTCAGCAGCGACGACGCCGCGGCAGATCTGCCGCTCTCGGCGAACGTCACGCGGGTGCGTAGTTTCCAGGGTCTGCTGCACGAGGTGCTCGCGGTCGCACGGTAGTCCGAGCAGCGGACGGGGGCCGTGACGATCGCAGATCTCGTTGAGTAGACTCCATGCATGAACGAGTCGAGCAGCGCGCAGTCCCACGACCCCTTCGGTTTTACCGGGCTCACCTATGACGATGTCCTGCTTCTCCCCAACGAGACGGACGTCATTCCCAGCCAGGTCGACACCACAGCCCGGCTGACCCGTGAGATCTCTGTCTCCGTCCCCCTCCTCTCCGCTGCGATGGACACCGTCACCGAGTCGCGCATGGCCATCGCCATGGCGCGCCAAGGCGGCATCGGCATCGTGCACCGCAACCTCTCCATCGAGGCTCAGGCCAAGGAGGTCGACCTCGTCAAGCGGTCGGAGTCCGGCATGATCACCGACCCGGTGACCGTCAGCCCCGGTGCGACCCTCGCCGAGCTCGACGCGCTGTGCGGCCAGTACCGCGTCTCCGGCCTCCCCGTGGTGGACGAGGCCGGCACGCTGGTCGGCATCATCACCAACCGTGACCTGCGCTTCGTCCCGGCCGGCGACTTCGCCACCCGTCGCGTCCACGAGGTCATGACCCCCATGCCTCTTGTCACCGGACCTGAGGGCATCTCCCGCGACGACGCCGCGGCGCTGCTGGGCAAGCACAAGATCGAGAAGCTCCCGCTGGTCGACGCAGCCGGGCGACTGTGCGGACTCATCACGGTCAAGGACTTCGTCAAGACCGAGCAGTACCCGGGTGCGACCAAGGATGGCGAAGGGCGCCTCGTGGTCGGTGCCGCGATCGGCTTCTTCGGCGACGCTCTCGAGCGGGCCGGTGCTCTCGCAGAGGCCGGTGTGGACGTCCTGGTGGCGGACACCGCCAACGGTCACGCGCGCCTGCTCCTGGACATGATCCGCAAGCTCAAGTCTGACCCGTTCTTCTCCAACGTCCAGATCATCGGCGGCAACATCGCCACCCGGGCCGGCGCGCAGGCCCTCGTCGACGCCGGAGTCGACGCCGTCAAGGTCGGCGTGGGCCCCGGCTCGATCTGCACCACCCGCGTGGTGGCCGGCGTCGGCGTCCCGCAGGTCACCGCGATCTACGAGGCATCCCTGGCCTGCAAGCCGGCGGGAGTCCCGGTGATCGGCGACGGCGGTCTGCAGTACTCCGGCGACATCGCCAAGGCGCTGGTGGCCGGTGCGGACACCGTCATGCTCGGCTCGTTGCTGGCCGGCTGCGATGAGAGCCCCGGGGACCTCGTCTTCGTCAACGGCAAGCAGTACAAGCACTACCGCGGTATGGGGTCCATCGGCGCCATGGCCTCGCGCGGCAAGAAGGCCTCCTACTCCAAGGACCGCTACTTCCAGGCGGACGTGGCCAGCGACGACAAGATCGTGCCTGAGGGCATCGAGGGTCAGGTGCCCTACCGCGGACCGCTCGGCGCCGTCGCCCACCAGCTCGTGGGCGGGCTGCACCAGTCGATGTTCTACGTGGGAGCCCACACGATCCCCCAGCTGCAGGAGCGCGGAAAGTTCGTCCGGATCACCCCGGCCGGGCTCAAGGAGTCCCACCCGCACGACATCCAGATGACCGTCGAGGCCCCGAACTACACGGGCCGCTGAGCAGGGCCCGCGGGTCCCGTCCCGCACCGCTGCCGGTGCGGGACGGCCTCAACCCGGTGCGCCTGCAGATGCCTCACCCTGGGAACGGCGAGGGCAGCTGGGCGACGGTCCTCGACTACCTCGTGGCCCGGTTCCCCGAGGACGCTGTCCGGTTGCGGGAGAAGGTCGCCGGGCGGGAGGTCGTCGACGAGGTGGGGCGACCCTTCCACGAAGGGTCTGCCTTCGTCCCCGGCGCTCTGGTCTTCCTCTACCGCGACGCTCCGGTCGAGCCGCGCGTGCCCTTCGAGATCGACGTGCTCCACCATGACGAGGACCTGGTGGTCATCGACAAGCCGCACTTCCTGGCCAGCACCCCGAGGGGTGCGTACGTCGTGGAGTCGGCCGTCGTGCGGCTGCGCCGCCAGCTGAACCTGCCGGAGATCAGCCCCGCCCACCGCCTTGACCGGATCACCGCCGGGGTGCTGGTCTTCACCACCCGGCAGGCCGTGCGAGGGGCCTACCAGCGGATGTTCGCCGAGCGGACCGTGACCAAGACCTACGAGGCCGTGGCACAGGTCGATCCGAACCTGACCTTCCCCCAGACCGTGCGCAGCCGGATCATCAAGGAGCTGGGCACCCTGGAGGCCCAGGAGATCCCGGGGGAGCCCAACAGCGAGAGCCTCATCGATCTCGTAGAGGTCCGCACAGGCGCGGACGGTCGCACCCTCGGGCGGTACGAGCTGCGCCCGCGCACCGGCAAGACGCACCAGCTGCGTCTGCACATGGCCTCCTTGGGCCTGGCGATCTGCAACGACAACTTCTACCCGCGGTTCTACGACGTCGCCCCCGACGACTACTCCGCGCCGCTGCAGCTGCTCGCCCGGTCGATCGAGTTCACCGACCCGCTCAGCGGTCAGCGGCGGGAGTTCGTCAGCCGCCGCCAGCTCAGCCTGTGGGCTGACCGGCACCGATCTGACGGTGGTCGCTCAGCCACGACTCTCCAGCCCCCGGTCCGGTGAGTCCCTTGGACTCGCGCCAGGAGTTGAAGTTCACCGCCCACTTGGTGTGCTCGGCCGCCTGGTAGGCGTGCAGAGCGGTGAGCTCGAGCTCGGCGAGGTCGGGGTGGCGAGCCGTCATCGCGGCCAGCACGTCCAGGGTCGCGATGACGTCGACGTCGGCGTTGTGCAGGTCCCCGTCGCCGCCGACGCCGTAGACGCCGCACAGGTCGACGAGCTTGCGCTTGCCACGGCGGTACCGGTCGACCGCACGGTCCAGCACGAGGGGGTCGATCACCGGGCTGACCTCGCGGCCGATCCGGTCGGACAACGACGCCAGCTGGTGGCGGGCGAGCTCGGCCTCGAGGATGCAGATGTCGAAGGTGGCGTTGAAGGCCACCACGGGGACCCCCTCGATGAGCGCCTGGGCGAGCGCGGAGGCGATCTCCTCGAGCGCCTCGGCGGGGGCGGTGCCCTGGGCCTGGGCCATCTCTGTGGTCACACCGTGGATGGCGGCTGCCTCGGCGGGGATGGGCACGCCCGGGTCGATGATCCACGTGCGGACGTGCGAACCGCTCTCGTCCCGGCGCACCAGGGCGGCCGTGACGATCCGGTCGGTGGTCACGTCCACGCCGGTCGTCTCGGTGTCGAAGCCGAGCAGCGGGCCTGCTGTCCACGTCATGAAATCTTCTCCTGACCGACGAGCTCGTGGTCGTCGTGGTCGTCGCGGTGCGGGTGGTGGAGCGTCGGTCGACGACCACCGCGGACAGCATCTCAGGGGGCACTGACACTCGCGGTGAGCACACGCCACGGTCCCGAGCAGATGGGCGGTAACCTTGTCGCGTGAGCAACGAGATCGAGATCGGCCGAGGCAAGCGCGGACGGCGCGCCTATTCCTTCGACGACATTGCGGTTGTACCGTCCCGCCGCACCCGTGACCCCGAGGACGTCTCGGTGGGTTGGCAGATCGACGCCTACCACTTCGAGCTGCCCATCCTCGCCGCACCGATGGACTCGGTCATGAGCCCCGCGACCGCTGTCGCGCTGGGCCGCCACGGCGGCCTCGGTGTGCTCGACCTCGAAGGTCTGTGGACCCGCTACGAGGACCCGACGCCGCTGCTCGCCGAGATCGCGTCCCTCGACGCCGCGAACGCGACCCGCCGCATGCAGGAGATCTACTCCGCCCCGATCCTCCCCGAGCTCATCACCGCTCGCCTCAAGGAGATCCGCGCCGCCGGCGTGACCGTGGCGGCCGCGCTCTCCCCGCAGCGGACCCAGGAGTTCTACCAGACGGTCGTCGACGCCGGGGTGGACCTCTTCGTCATCCGTGGCACGACCGTCTCCGCCGAGCACGTCTCGGGCAACGCCGAGCCGCTCAACCTCAAGCGCTTCATCTACGAGCTCGACGTCCCCGTCATCGTCGGCGGCGCCTCGACCTACACCGCGGCCCTGCACCTCATGCGCACCGGTGCGGCCGGCGTGCTCGTCGGCTTCGGCGGCGGCGCAGCCCACACCACCCGCGTGTCCCTGGGCATCCACGCGCCCATGGCCACCGCGGTCGCGGACGTGGCGGCTGCTCGTCGTGACTACCTGGACGAGTCCGGTGGCCGCTACGTGCACGTCATCGCCGACGGCGGCGTCGGCCGCTCGGGCGACCTCGTCAAGGCTGTCGCCTGCGGCGCGGACGCTGTCATGGTCGGTGCGGCGCTCGCCCGTGCCGAGGAGGCACCGGGCCAGGGGTGGCACTGGGGCTCCGAGGCGCACCACCCCCAGCTGCCCCGCGGAGAGCGCGTGAGCGTCGGCACCGCCGGCACCCTGGCGGAGATCCTCTTCGGCCCGGGTCGTCAGGCCGACGGCACGCTCAACCTCGTCGGTGCGCTCAAGCGCGCCATGGCCACCACCGGTTACTCCGACCTCAAGGAGTTCCAGCGCGTGGAGGTCGTCGTCTCCCCGTACCAGCCGCGGTGACCACGACCGCCTCGCGGTCGGACGACGGCGGCGCCCAGGCGTCGGACACCTCCGTGACCCTGGTCGCGGAGATGACCGACGCCGACGCGACCGCCGTCGTCGGGCTGTGGCACGCCTGTGGTCTCACCCGGCCGTGGAATGATCCGGCCACCGACCTCGCCAACGCCGTCGCCACGGCGACCTCGACGGTGCTCGTGGCACGTCTGGCCGACGGTGGTGAGACCGGTGACGACGGGACCCGCGGCCAGG
Source organism: Sanguibacter suarezii NBRC 16159 (assembly GCF_001552735.1). GTDB lineage: Bacteria > Actinomycetota > Actinomycetes > Actinomycetales > Cellulomonadaceae > Sanguibacter > Sanguibacter suarezii. The sequence goes on along the minus strand of NZ_BCRT01000018.1, from coordinate 27,179 downwards.
TGGCCGGGACCGTCATGGCCGGCTACGACGGTCACCGGGGGTGGCTGTACTACCTCGCGGTCGACCCTGCCGTGCAGGGGCGAGGGATCGGACGGTCGCTCGTGGTGGCCGCCGAAGCGTGGTTGGCAGGGCAGGGAGCGGGAAAGGTCCAGCTCATGGTGCGCACGTCCAACACGTCGGTGCTGGGCTTCTACGACTCGCTCGGCTACTCCGACCAGGAATGCGTGGTGCTCGGGCGCCGCCTCGAGTAGCACGCTGGCGAGGTGTCGGTGGCCCGGCGTACGCTCGCCCGTATGCCCAGCACACCTGGAACGCCCGCACCCGGACCGCAGATCAGCGTGCTCGACCCTGAGACCGACCCGCGCGCCAGCTATCTGCTCTCGCCCGCGCTCACCGCGCCGCTGGTGGCGCGGATCCTCACCTCGCACTCGGCCGGGTCGCACCGCAGCGTGGCGCCCTTCACCGGCCAGCCCCTCGTCGATCTGCCCCTCTCCAGCACCGCCGACGTCGAGCGTGCCGTCGACCGTGCCCGTGACGCGCAACGCTACTGGACCGACGTCCCGGTTCTCGAGCGCGCCGAGGTGCTGCTGCGCCTGCACGACATCGTCCTGGACCGCCAGTCCGAGGTGCTCGACCTCATCCAGGCGGAGTCGGGAAAGACGCGCGCGAGCGCCTTCGAAGAGGTCGGTGACGTCGCCCAGGTGTGCCGCCACTACGGGGTGCGCGGCGCGGCCTACCTCGCTCCGCGTCGCGTGCGCGGGATGCTGCCGGTGCTGACCCAGACCCGGGTCACCCTGCTGCCGGTGGGCGTCGTCGGCGTCATCGCCCCGTGGAACTACCCGCTGACCCTCGCCCTGGCAGACGTGCTGCCCGCGCTCCTGGCTGGGAACGCCGTCGTGCTCAAGCCGGACCCGCAGACGACGCTCACCGCGCTGTGGGCGGCGGCCGCCCTGGAAGAGGCCGGGCTGCCTGAGGACGTCCTGCAGATCGTCGCCGGTGGCGGCGACGTCGGTGCGGCGCTCATCGACGAGGTGGATCACATCGCCTTCACCGGGTCGACTGCCACCGGACGCAAGATCGCCGCCCGGGCCGGTGAGCGGCTCATCGGGGCGACCCTCGAGCTCGGCGGGAAGAACCCGCTCTACGTCGCGGCAGACGCGGACGTGGAGGCAGCGGCGACGGGCGCCGTGCGGGCCTGCTTCGGCAACACCGGACAGCTGTGCATGTCCATCGAGCGCCTGGTGGTCCACGAGGCCGTAGCCGACGCCTTCGTCGACTCCTTCGTGGCCAAGGTCAAGGCGCTGACCATGTCACCGGCCATGGACTACTCCGCCGACGTCGGCTCGCTGACCACCCCGGCCCAGCTGGAGCGGGTGGAGACCCACGTCGACGACGCGATCGCCTGCGGGGCGAGGATCCTCACCGGGGGAGTGCACCGCGGGGACATCGGGCCGCTGTTCTACGCACCCACCGTCCTCGACCGCGTCCCGCCGCAGGCGCTGTGCGCGCAGGAGGAGACCTTCGGACCTGTCGTGTCGGTCACCGTGGTGAGCAGCGACGCCGAGGCGGTCACGGTCATGAACGAGACGGAGTTCGGGCTCAACGCGAGCATCTGGACCCGCAGCGTTGCGCACGGGCGCGCGCTGGCCCGCCAGGTGCGATCGGGGACGGTCAACATCAACGACGGCTACGCAGCCTCCTGGGGCTCGGTCGAGGCGCCGATGGGCGGGTTCAAGTCCTCCGGGCTCGGGCGACGCCACGGGCGCGAGGGCATCGAGGCCTACACCGAGGCTCAGACCGTCGCCGCCCAGCTCGGCGTGGGCATGGGACTCTCGCTCGACACGTTGTTCTCGCTGCCCGAGGGTCGGGGACAGGCCATGCTCACCGGCGGCCTGCGCGTGCTCAAGGCGCTGCGCGCCCGCTGAGCGAGCCAGGCCGGACGACGGATGCCCTGCTGGTCTGAACCAGCAGGGCATCCGTCACCGAAGGAGCGTCCGCTCAGACCTCGAGCTTGAGCGCCTGGCGCCACTTGAGCGCGGTGCCGCCCTGCATGACAGCGCGCTGGTAGACCCGCTCGCCCAGGCGCAGCAGCGCGTAGGCGGTGACGATGACCACGAGCAGGGAGACGATCGGCTCCCAGATCGGGACGTCGCCGTGGAGCAGGCGCACCGGCATGGCCACGGAGGAGACCACCGGGACGTAGGAGGCTGCCGTCAGCCACACGCCGTCGGCGAAGATCCCCACGAAGAGCGCCACCATGATCACCGTGGTGATCGGGCCGGTGTTGGACTGCAGGTCCTCGCTGCGGCTGGCGAGCGATCCGAGCACCGCCCACACCGCGGCCAGGGCGGTGAAGCCGACCACGAAGAAGGCGATGAACCAGCCCGAGGCGCCGAGCAGCCAGCCGAAGTCGCTCGCTGCGCCGGTGATGTTCAGCCCGATGAGTGCGACGAGGGCGAACAGACCGATCTGGGCGAAGGCGAGCAGCGAGTTGCCGACGACCTTGCCGTAGAGCAGCTGACGGATGGGGATCGCCGTGGCGAGGATCTCCACGACGCGGTTCTGCTTCTCCTCGAGCACGGAGTTGGCGATCGCCATGCCGAAGATGATCGCTGCCATGTAGAAGAGGAAGGCGAAGGTGAAGGCCGCGGCGGACTTGAGGGCGTTGCGCTCGTCGCTGCCCTCGAGCAGCTCGGTCGTGACCTCAGAGCCCGCGGTGAGCGTGTCCACGGTGGTGCCGGCGGCTTGAGCGTTGGCGTCCAGGACGGTAGAGGTGACGCTGGCGCTCAGTGCACCGCTCAGCGTCCCGTCCACGGACTCGCGTCCTACGAGGGACCATCCCTCGTCCGTGGCCACGAGCGCGACGTCCACCTCGCCGTCCAGGACCTGCTGGCGGGCGGCGGCCTCGTCGGCGACCTCGGTGATCGTCAGGGTGTCGCCGGAGTCGTCAGCGGTGATGGCCTCGGTGGCACCGGCGGCGATCTCCCGTCCCTCCGAGGAGGTCACCACGACGGTGTGGTCAGCGGTCCGTGACCCGAGGAAGGCCGAGAGGCCGATGCCCGCGACGATGAGCACCACGGTGAGCCCGGTCGAGAGCAGGAAGTTGCGGTCGGTGAGCTTGACCATGATCTCGCGGACGGTGACCACGAGCCACGGGTTCTTCACCGCAGGCAGGTCCGGGGTCGCGGCGTCGTCGAGCTGCGGCGGGCGGGTGCTGGTGGCGGTGCTCATCGGGTGACCTCCCGGTAGATGTCTGACAGAGACGGGACGAGCGGGGTGAACTCGCTCAGCCCGCGCGAGACCGCCTCGCGCAGCACCCGGTCCTGGGCGGCGTCGTCGTCGAACTCCAGGACGGCGCGCGCGCCGTCGACGTCGACGACCTGCGTGCCGGGCATCGCGCGGAGCCAGCCCGCGTCCGGGACCGTGGTGACAGCGAACTGGCGGGGGCCACGGGTACGCAGCTCGGTGCTCTTGCCCGCCGCCATGACCTTGCCGCCGGCGAGCACGACGAGGGAGTCGCACAGCCGGTCGACGAGGTCGAGCTGGTGGCTGGAGAACAGGACGGGCACGCCCTCGCGGAGCCGGTCGCGAAGCAGGTCGACCATGGAGTCGACGGCGACCGGGTCGAGCCCGGAGAACGGCTCGTCGAGGACGAGCGCGGCTGGCCGGTGCAGCAGGGAGGCGGTGATCTGCACGCGCTGCTGGTTGCCCAGCGACAACGACTCGAGCTTGTCCTTGAGCCGGTCTCCCAGCCCGAAGCGCTCAAGCATCCGGGTGCCCTCGGAGGCCGCGTCCTTGCGGGTCATGCCGCGCAGCTGGCCGAGGTAGGTCAGCTGGTCGAGGATGGGCTGCTTGGGGTAGAGACCACGCTCCTCAGGCATGTAGCCGAAGCGGGTCCGCTCTCGCGCGGTGATCGGTCGCCCGCCCCACAGCACCTCGCCCCCGTGCACGGTGAGCACGCCCATGATCATGCGCATGGTCGTCGTCTTGCCGGCCCCGTTGGCGCCGACAAAACCGGTCATCTGACCGGGCTCGACGGTGAAGGTCACGTCGTCGACCGCGGTTGTGTCGCCGAACCGGCGCGTGAGGTTGCGCACCTCGAGCGATGGTGTGTGGTTGGTCATGGTGACCCCTCTCTTGCGTCTGCTCCAGCCTAGGGAGCGCAACGCCGCCGCAACTCCCCCATCAGGGGGAATGTGGCGCCCGGGTCCGGCCACCGAGCGCCCGACAGGTCCCCCGCGCGGGGGAGCTAGTGCTGCAGACCGTTGCGATAGGCGTAGATGACGGCCTGCACCCGGTCCCGGGAGTCGGTCTTGGCGAGGATGTTGGAGACGTAGGTCTTGACCGTAGCCTCCCCGAGGAAGAGGCGGGCGGCGATCTCGGCGTTGGACAGGCCGTCGGCGAGGAGGGCGAGCACCTCGTGCTCCCGCGGGGTGAGGTGAGCAGCCGCCCGCGGTAGGTCGGTGGGCGCACCGGTGGCGCTCGCGGTGGGTGAGGCGGCCGGCACCGGCGCGGTCGTCTGCGTCAGCCGCGCGATGACCTTGAGGGTGGCCTCCGGGGCGAGCAGGGCGTGCCCGTCGGCGACGGCCCGCACGGCCTCGACGAGGTCGTCCGGGTCGGCGTTCTTGAGCAGGAAGCCGCTCGCCCCGGCTGCCAGGGAGTCGAAGAGGTAGTCGTCCCGGTCGAAGGTCGTCAGGATGATGACCTTGGCCATCCCCGCAGCGACGATCTCCGTGGTGGCGGCGATGCCGTCCATGACGGGCATCTGGACGTCCATGAGCACGACGTCGGCGGGATGGGCAGCCAGGACCGCCAGCGCGGCCCGGCCGTCGGCGGCCTGGCCGACCACCTCGATGTCGTCCTCGACGGACAGCACCATGGCGAAGCCCGACCGGACGAGGGCGTGGTCGTCCACGAGCAGGACGCGGATGGTGCGGGTCATGAGGTCAGTCTCCGGTGGGAGGGCTCGGGTGAGGGCGGGGAAGTGGTCGACGCGCTGCCGGGAGCGTGAGCAGGCTCGGTCGGGGCGAGCGGGAAGCGGACCCGGACCCGCCAGCCGTCGCCGGTCCGGCGTGGGCCGACCTCCGACTCCCCGCGGTGCAGCAGGACACGTTCGTGGATGCCGCGCAGCCCATAGCCGGACCCGGCCGAGCCGGTGCGCGGGTGGCCGTCGTCGACGACCTCCGCCTCGACCCAGCGGGAGGCGGGAGCGTCGCCGGTCTCCGCGAGCGTCCACCCGGTCCGGACGGCGACCCGCGCCCTCGAGGCGGTCGAGTGCCGGGCGACGTTGGCGAGGGACTCCTGCACGGTGCGGAACACAGACAAGGCGACCGGGCCGGGGACCTCGTCGAGCGGACCGGCCTCCTCGATGACCGTCAGGTCGACGGCGAGACCGGACTCGCGGTACACCTGGGCCAGGTCGGTCAGGTCGCCCAGCCCCGGCTCCGGAGCGCGGTGCTCCCCGCTCCCGCGGTCCGTGTCGGTCTCGGTGCGCAGCACACCCAGCAGCGAGCGCATGTCGCCCACCGCCTGTCGGCTGGACCCTTCGATGCTGCGCAGTGCCTGCGAGGCGGCCTCGGGGTCGCGGGTGAGCACGGTGCGGGCAGCGCCCGCCTGCACACCGATGACCGAGACATGATGTGCCACGACGTCGTGCAGCTCGCGGGCGATGCGCAGACGCTCGTCGACGACGGCGCGGCGGGCCAGCTCCTCGCCCTGGGCGCGGATGCGCTCGGCTTGCTGGGTCAGGCGGGTGCGCTGCAGCGCGCTGCGCCACGAGGCCCGCCCCGCGGCGATCGCCCCGCCGAAGTAGGCGAGGTTGAGGAAGGCGGTGTAGATGACGGCGGCGACGAAGGGAGGGACAGGGCCGTCGGGTGCCTCCTCAGGAGCCTTCATCCCGAGCCCGGAGACCATCGTGAAGGCGATCACCAGCCACAGCGTCATCGTCAGGAGCACCAGACCCATGGCGATCCACAGGGCGCGCCGGTCGCGGGCCCACGCCACGGCGGCATAGAGCGCGGCGAAGTACGCCACCTGGAAGGTGAGCTCGTACGCGGCGGACGGCGCCGCATAGCTGAGCACGAGGAACAACCCGCTGGAGAGCGTGAGGGCAGTCAGCGGGAAGCGTCGCCGCACCGCGAGGGGAGCGATCATGAGGCACATCGCACCGTAGGCGTCCCACGTCCCCTCGTCCTCGGGAGCGCCCTGGACGCTGCGGGACATCACCAGCACGACCAGCCCCAGCGCCATGAGCGCGAGCGCGCCGTAGACGTCACGGCGCATCTGCCGGGCAGTGGGGGGCGGGCGTTCCCAGAGGGGTTCGTCGGGGTCGTTGAGCCAGGCGTTGAGCCGTTCCGGCATCGATGCAGGAGGTGTCGTCGGCTCTGGCATGGCAGGCAGACTACGCCATCGGGCTCCCCGGGCCCCTGACCCCGGACCGTGACAGGCCCAGCCGGTCCGCCCAGCGAGACCACGGCGGGGTGGCCCGCCAGTTGATCGAGATGGTGCGCAGGGCCCAGTGCATGCGCCGCCAGAAGGAGGCCGGGCTGTCGAAGGTCCGCCCGGAGACGCCCACGAGATGGTCGCGGTCGTAGCGCACCCGGGCGGACCGGAGCCGGAAGCTCAGGTCCATGTCGTCGTGCACCCGCGCGTCGGTGCGCGGCACGGCGTCGCGGACCGAGAGCCACACCTCGCGGCGCAGGGCCATGTTCGACCCCCACAGCGGCACACCGGCCAGGGCGGCGTGCACGCCCCAGAAGTAGCCGCGCATGTAGACCACGCGCGCGAGCCAGCCCCGCACGGGGGGCAGGTCGTAGAAGGTGCCCGGCCCGGTGAGCGCGGCGAGGTCGGGGTCCTGCTCGAAGGCGTCGAGGGTACGGGCGAGCCAGGTGGGTGGAGGTCGCGTGTCGGCGTCGCAGCGCGCGATGACGTCACCGCCGGCGGCGTCGTAGCCGCAGGCAGCCGCGGCGGGGATCCCGCGGGCCGGCTCGCGCACGACCCGGGCGCCGTGGCGCAGGGCGACGGCCGCGCTGTCGTCGCTCGACCCGTTGTCGACGACGATCACCTCGAAGGGCGCGACCGTCTGACGAGCGAGGTCGCCCAGGCAGCGGTCGAGGTGCGCGGCGTCGTCCAGCACCGGGATGACGACTGAGACACGGAGCATCACGGCTCTGGGCCGGTGGCGGGCGCGGGACGCCGAGCGGCCAGGGCGAGACCTCCGAGCACGGACCCCAGACCACCGGCGACGAGGTCGCCCAGGGTGTCGGTGTACCCGACGTTGATCGTGTCGTCGAGGTAGGTGTGGCCTGCCCATTCCCCGAGCTCCCACAGCAGGCCGAGCGTCACCCCCACGGCGGTTGTGACGACGACGACGCCGGCACGGGCGTGCGCCGGAGCGGGCGCGCCGAGCGCAGGCACCACCTCGAGCCGGACGAGGAGGGAGTAGGCCACGACGGCCAGCAGGCCGTTCGCGGCCCAGTGCATGACGAGGTCCAGGGGCCCCACGACCTCGAAGAGACCGAGCACGGCGATCCAGCCGGCCGCGAGCAGCGTGACGCCGGTCGCGAGGTCCACGCCCGGGGGGGTGTGCAGCACGCGCGGCAGCACCAGGCCGAGCAGGACGAGGGCGAAGAGAGCGACCTCGACGCCCCCGAGCCACAGCGCCGAGGCGAGGATGCTCGCCACGCCCAGGATGCGGACGCCGTCGGCCAGGAGGAAGAGGGTCCGCGAGAGGCGTGATCCCGCGGTGGTGGTCATCGGGTCAGCGTAACGGCGGACGGTGCTGGCGTCACCCTGGGTGACGCCAGCACCGTCCATGCTGTTTCTGGGTGTCGACCCTGGTCAGGGGTTGATCGTGGCCACGCACTGGCGCGCGATGGCCAGCTCTTCGTTCGTCGGGACGATCATGACGAGGGTCGAGGTCCAGTCGGGGGAGATGATGCGCGGCTCGCGGGACCGTTCGTTGTTGCGAGCCGGGTCGATCGCGATGCCGAGGCTCTCCAGCCCGGCGACGGTCAGACGACGCACGATGTCGTCGTTCTCCCCGACACCGGCGGTGAAGGTGATGACGTCGACGCGCCCGAGGATGGCGTGGTAGGCACCGATGTACTTCTTCAGGCGGTGGATGTAGACGTCCAGGGCCAGCTTGGCGCCCTCGTGGCCGGCGTCGACGAGGTCGTGCAGGCCGCGGAAGTCGTTGTCCCCAGCGAGGCCCTTGATGCCAGACCGCTTGTTGAGCACGTCGTCGATCTCGTCGATCGACATGCCGGCGTTGCGGTGCAGGTGGAAGACGATCGCGGGGTCGATGTCCCCGGACCGGGTGCCCATGACCAGGCCTTCGAGCGGGGTCAGGCCCATCGAGGTCTCGATCGCGACGCCGCCCTTGATGGCCGACGCCGACGCGCCGTTGCCCAGGTGCAGCACGATCTGGTTGAGGTCCTCGAGCTTGCGTCCGAGCACCCGCGAGACCTTGCCCGAGACGTACTGGTGGCTCGTGCCATGGAAGCCGTAGCGGCGGATGCCGTGCTCCTTGGCCAGCTCGGAGTCGATCGCGTAGGTGTACGCGGCCTCGGGCAGGGTCTGGAAGAAGGCGGTGTCGAAGATGGCCACGTGCGGCACGTCCGGGAGCAGCGCCCGGGCGACCTCGATGCCGCGCACGTGCCCGGGGTTGTGCAGCGGGGCGAGCGGGATGAGCGCGCGGATGTCTTCGACGACCTGGTCATCGATGATGACCGGTCCGGAGAACTTGCTGCCGCCCTGGACCACGCGGTGGCCCACGGCCACGACGTCGGCCTCGGAGAGGTTGGGGCCGAGCTCGTCGAAGAGGTCGAGCACGATCCGCAGCGCGGTGCCGTGGTCGGGGACGTCTTCGACACGCTTGGTGGTGTTGCCGGCGAACTTGTGGGTGATCTTGCCGTCTTCCTCGCCGATCCGCTCGATCAGACCGGAGGCGATCGCCTCCCCGCCGATCGGGTTGACGAGCTGGTACTTCACGGAGGACGACCCCGAGTTGATGACCAGGACACTGGCTGAGGCGCCGTGGGCGCTGTAGGAGCTGAGGCGTTCGCCGGCAGCAGTCAGCGGGTTCATGCGGTGTGAGCTCCTTCAGTTGCGCGGGCCTTCTCAGCCGAGAGCGCTTGGGCTTGGATCGCGGTGATCGCGACGGTGTTGACGATGTCCTGCACGAGCGCACCGCGGGAGAGGTCGTTGACCGGCATCCGCAGGCCCTGCAGGATCGGCCCGACGGCGACCGCGCCGGCGGACCGCTGGACGGCCTTGTACGTGTTGTTCCCGGTGTTGAGGTCCGGGAAGATGAACACGGTAGCCCGCCCGGCCACAGCGGAGTCGGGCATCTTGGAGGCCGCGACCGAGGCGTCGACCGCAGCGTCGTACTGGATGGGGCCCTCGACGAAGAGGTCCGGACGACGTTCGCGGACCAGAGCTGTGGCGGCGCGGACCTTGTCCACGTCAGCCCCGCTGCCGGACTCCCCGGTGGAGTAGCTGAGCATCGCGATGCGCGGCTCCACCCCGAACTGGGCGGCCGTGGCGGCCGAGGAGATCGCGATGTCGGCCAGCTGCTCGGCGGTGGGGTCCGGGTTGACCGCGCAGTCGCCGTAGACGAGCACCCGGTCCTCCAGGCACATCATGAAGACCGAGGACACCACGGACACACCGGGCACGGTCTTGATGATCTCGAAGGCCGGGCGGATGGTGTGGGCGGTGGTGTGCGCCGCGCCGGAGACCATGCCGTCGGCCAGGCCCAGCTGGACCATCATCGTGCCGAAGTAGGACACCGAGCTGACGATCTCGCGGGCACGGTCCACGGTCATGCCCTTGTGGGCGCGCATGACGGTGTACTCCTGGGCGAAGCGCTCGTGGAGCTCCCCGCTGCGCGGGTCGATGACCTTGGCCTCGGAGATGTCCAGACCGAGCTCGACGGCACGGGCCCGGATGGACTCCTCGTCGCCGAGGATGGTCAGGTCCGCGACCTGACGCTGCAGCAGCGTCGAGGCGGCCCGCAGGATGCGGTCGTCGGTCCCCTCGGGCAGCACGATGTTCTTGCGGTCGGCGCGGGCGCGGGCCAGCAGCTCGTACTCGAACATCAGCGGGGTGACGACCTCGGGACGGTTGACGTCGAGGCGGGCCAGCAGGGCTGCGCCGTCGACGTTCTGCTCGAAGAGGGCGAGCGCGATGTCGACCTTGCGCTGGGACTCCTTGGACACCCGTCCCCGGGCCGACGCCGCGGCGCTCGCGGTGCGGAAGGTACCCAGGTCGGTCTGGATGATCGGCACGCTCGGCGCGAGGTCCTCGATGAGGGCGGCGACCGAGGCGGGCGGGTAGAAGCCGCCGTTGAGGATGATCGCGGCCAGCGACGGGAAGCTCTTCGCAGTCTGGGCGGTGAGCAGCCCGAGCAGCACCTCGGTGCGGTCACCGGGGGTGATGACGACGGCGCCGTCGGCCAGCTTGTCGAGCAGGTGCTCGAAGTTCATGGCGCCCACGAGCACGTCGAGGACCTCGCGGCCGAGCAGCTCGGGGTCACCCATCACCTGGCGTCCGCCGACGGCCCGCATGAGCTGGTTGACGGTGGGGGCCATGAGGAACGGGTCCTCCGGGATGGTCCAGACCGGGATGGCGGGCTGCTCGCCGAACTCGGTGCGGATCGCCTCGAGGTCGGTGGGCAGGCAGCGGTTGGCCACGACGCCCACGACCTGGGCGTGGTTGGCCTCGAGCTCGTTGATCGCCACCTCGCACACGTGGTGGATCCCGGCCGGGGTGCGCCGGTTGCCGGAGACAACGAGCAGCACCGGGGCGCCGAGGTTCGCGGCGATCCGGGCGTTGTAGGCGAGCTCGGTGGGACCGGCGACGTCGGTGTAGTCCGTGCCGACGATGACCACGAAGTCGCACTGCTGGGAGACCTCGTGGTACTTCGTCATGATCTGCGAGAGCGCAGCCTCAGGGTCGGCGTGCAGGTCGTCGTAGGTGACACCCACGCACTGCTCGTAGCTGAGGTCGACGCCGTCGTGGGCGAGGAGCAGCTCGACGACGTAGTCGCGTTCGGGCGCCTCGCCGGTGGTCTCCCCGGTGGTCTCGTCCCCGGTCGCGGTGCCGACGTGCCCGGTCCGGGTGACCGGACGGAACACCCCGACCCGCTGCACCCGGCGGGTGAGCAGGTCGAGCACGCCCAAGGCGATGGTCGACTTCCCAGTCTCCCCCTCGGGGGACGTGATGAAGATGCTGCGAGCGGTGGAACTCACTCGTTATCGCCTCCAGTTGCAATGGTGGCCGCCTGCGGGCCACCGATCTCGGTTGCCGTGTCGCCGGCGTCGGGCCAGACCCAGTCGCGGACCTCGGGGATGTCTTCGCCGTGCTCACGGGTGTATTCCCGGGCCCGCAGGCGCGCGTCGGACATCTCCTGGCGGAGCACCGCGGCCTTGGACCCCAGGAAGGGCACCCGGTCGATGACGTCGATGACCAGGTGGTACCGGTCGAGGTCGTTGAGCATCACCATGTCGAAGGGCGTGGTCGTGGTGCCCTCCTCCTTGTAGCCGCGCACGTGGATGTTCGCGTGCCCGGCGCGGCGGTAGGTGAGGCGGTGGATGAGCCACGGGTAGCCGTGGTAGGCGAAGACGACGGGCTTGTCCGTGGTGAACAGCGTGTCGAAGTCGCGGTCGGAGAGCCCGTGCGGGTGCTCCTTCTCGTCCTGCAGACGCATGAGGTCCACGACGTTGACGACGCGCACCTTGAGGTCAGGCAGGTGGCGTCGGAGCAGGTCCGCCGCCGCGAGCGTCTCGAGGGTGGGCACGTCACCGGCGCACCCGAGCACGACGTCGGGGTCCTCGCCGGCGACCTCGGTCCCGGCCCACTCCCAGATGCCGAGCCCGCGGGTGCAGTGCGCGACGGCCTGGTCCATGGACAAGAAGTTCGGCGCGGGCTGCTTGCCGGACACGACGACGTTGACGTAGTCACGGCTGCGCAGGCAGTGGTCGTAGGTGGAGAGCAGGGTGTTGGCGTCCGGCGGCAGGTAGACGCGGACGACCTCGGCCTTCTTGTTGACCACGTGGTCGATGAACCCGGGGTCCTGGTGGGAGAAGCCGTTGTGGTCCTGGCGCCACACGTGGCTGGAGAGCAGGTAGTTGAGCGAGGCGATGGGCCGACGCCACGGGATCTCCCGGGTGACCTTGAGCCACTTCGCGTGCTGGTTGAACATCGAGTCGATGATGTGGATGAACGCCTCGTAGCAGTTGAACAGCCCGTGGCGGCCAGTGAGCAGGTAGCCCTCGAGCCAGCCCTGGCACTGGTGCTCGGAGAGCATCTCCATGACCCGTCCGACGCGTGCCAGGTGGTCGTCGACGTCGGAGGTGAGGAAGTCCGCGTTCCACTGCTTGTCGGTCGCCTCGAAGACCGGCTGCAGCCGGTTGGAGGCGGTCTCGTCCGGCCCGAAGATCCGGAAGTTCTCCGGGTTGAGCCGCACCACCTCGGTGAGCCACTGACCGAGGACCCTCGTCGCCTCGCTGATCGTGGCACCGGGGGCGGGGACGTCGACGGCGAAGTCGCGGAAGTCTGGCAGGCGCAGGTCCTTGAGCAGCAGCCCGCCGTTGGTGTGCGGGTTGGCGCTCATCCGCAGGTTGCCCGCGGGGGCCAGAGCCGCGATGTCCGCCTCGAGGCGGCCGTCGGCGTCGAAGAGCTCGTCGGGCCGGTAGGACTCCATCCAGTCCTTGAGCACCTCGAGGTGCTCGGGGGTGTCCCGCGCGCTGGCCAGCGGCACCTGGTGCGCACGCCAGGAGTCCTCGGTCTTCTTGCCGTCGATCACCGGCGGGCAGGTCCAGCCCTTGGGGGTGCGGAAGACGATCATCGGCCACATCGGGCGGCTGAGGTCACCGGCCGCGGCGCGGGCCTTGATCGCGGCGATCTCGTCGAGCACCTCGTCGAGCAGCGCGGCGAAGCGGGCGTGCGCGGCGAGGTGGTCCTCGCCGTCGAAGCCTCCGACGAAGAAGTACGGCGTGTGGCCGTAGCCGACCATGAGGGAGCGGAGCTCCTCGTCGGAGATCCGCGCCAGCACCGTCGGGTTGGCGATCTTGTAGCCGTTGAGGTGCAGGATCGGCAGCACCACACCGTCGGTGGCGGGGTTGACGAACTTGTTGGAGTGCCAGCTCGTGGCGAGCGGGCCGGTCTCGGCCTCGCCGTCGCCGACCACCGCGGCCACGAGCAGGTCCGGGTTGTCGAAGGCCGCGCCGTAGGCGTGGGACAGGGCGTAGCCGAGCTCGCCGCCCTCGTGGATGGACCCGGGGGTCTCCGGGGCGACGTGACTGGGGATGCCGCCGGGGAAGGAGAACTGGCGGAACAGCCGGCGCAGGCCCTCGGTGTCCTGGGTGATGTCCGGGTACGTCTCGGTGTACGTGCCCTCGAGGTAGGAGTTGGCCACGAGGCCGGGGCCGCCGTGGCCGGGGCCGGTGACGTACATGGCGGAGACGGAACGCTCGTCGATCGCCCGGTTGAGGTGGGCGTAGAGGAAGTTGAGACCTGGGGTGGTGCCCCAGTGGCCGAGCAGACGCGGCTTGACGTCGTCACGAGAGAGCTCTGTGCGCAGCAGCGGGTTGGACAGCAGGTAGATCTGTCCGACCGACAGGTAGTTGGCTGCGCGCCACCACCCGTCGATGCGGCGCAGGGTCTCCTCGGAGAGGGCCTCTGCGGGGCGCGGGCGCCAGGCGGGGGTGCCTGCTCCGGCGTCGCTGGTGTCGAGGGCGTCAGCTGCGGTGGTGCTCATGATGATCTCCTACCGGCGGTGTTGGTGACGCTTTCATGTAACCGTACTTGCTGGAGGTTCGCACTAGGCCTTAGGTGCGAGGAGGGGGTCCCCGGACGTGCTAGTGCCCCGTCGTGCCCTGGTGAGTTCCGTCACGGGGCGGAGCCGGCCAGTGCCCCCGCACCAGCCGCAGGACGGTCTCGTCGTCGGCCCCTGTCACGCCCAGGGCGTTGAGCATCGCGAGGTGGTGGGCGACGGCGCTGGAGACGATGACCGCGTCACGCAGCGCCGCGCGCTCGGCCGGGTCGGGGACAGAGCCTGTTGCGTCGGCTGAGCCGGCGGGGGAGCGGCGCTGGGCCAGAGCGTCGACGGTGACCTCGAGGAGCTCCGACCACACCTGCGCGACCTCCTCGCGGTGCTCGGGGTGGCGCATCCCGAAGAGCAGCACCTCGTAGGTCAGGGGCAGCCACGGATCGCGACGGGCGCGGTCGAGGCTGGCGGTGAGGTCGGCGTCGTCCAAGGCGTCGAGGGTGGTGACAGCGGCGCCCAGGGGATCAGCCCGGGCGGCCTCGACCCGCGCCCGGAAGAGCGCGAGGAAGAGCTCCGCCTTGGAGGAGAAGTGGGAGTAGACGGCGCCCTTGGTGTACCCGGCGGCCGCCGCGACGTCGTCGACCGACGCGCCGTCGTAGCCCCGGGCGGCAAAGACGGTCGTGGCGGCCGCGAGCAGGTCCTGGCGGGTGCGGTCGCGGCGTGAGCCGCGGCCGGAGAGCTTTGCGGCCATCGACTCGACCGTGCGGGCAGCGCTGCGCAGCCCCTGGGTGAGCTCGTTCTCGACCGTGTCGGCGGTCTCGGTGGTCGCGGCCCTGAGGGCCTCACCGAGGGCGGCCGTCGCGTCCGTCAGGGCCTGCGTGGCAGCCGTGAGGGGCGAGGCGTGACGGTCGTCCGCCGGTGGTTTCGGGCTCATCCGGCCAGCCTACCGGAGCCATACCGCGCGGTACCCCTTGTCGGATACCACGCAGTACTGATACGTTCCGGTATCACAAACCACCTAGTATCAGAAAGGGTCGCCATGGCCCCCCGCGTCCTCGACGTCGACGACGTCTCCAAGACCTTCCGCGGGCGCCGGCCCGTGCGCGCCAACGACCATGTCCACCTCACCGTCGAGTCCGGACGCGTCGTCGGGCTGCTCGGGCACAACGGTGCCGGGAAGACGACCCTGGTCAACCAGATCGCCGGGCTCGTCGCCCCGGACAGCGGTGCGATCCGCGTCGCAGGCCAGGACGCCGTCGCCGATCCGGACCGGGTGCGCCGCCTCATCAGCGTCCAGGCCCAGGCCAACGTCCCGATCACCGGCCTCACCCCGCGCACGGCGATCGAGCTGGTGGGACGGATCCGCGGCGTCCCGCGCGCCCAGGCCCGGGCCCGGGCCGACGGGCTGCTCGACGCCCTCGAGCTCACCGAGTGGGCGCAGACACCCGCGCACAAGGTGTCCGGCGGGGTGGCGCGCCTGACCGCCTTTGCCATGACTGCCGTCGTGCCCGGTGCGCTGGTCATCCTGGACGAACCCACCAACGACGTGGACCCGGTGCGCCGCCGGTTGCTGTGGACCCAGATCCGCCGCCTGGCCGACGACGGCGCGGGCGTGCTGCTCGTCACGCACAACGTCCGCGAGGCCGAGCACGCGGTCGACGACCTGGTCATCCTCGACCGGGGGACGGTCCGCGCCCGCGGCACGGTCGCCGACCTCACCCGGGACCTGCGCGGCACCCTCCAGCTCGTGGTCGACCTGCCGACCGAGCGAGACGAGAGCCCGGCCCACACCTGGCCCGACTACGTCACCGCGGTGTCCCGCGAGGGTCACCGCGCCCAGGCGACCGTGCCCGCAGGCCGGAGCGCCGAGGCCGTCGCCTGGGCCCAGCACGCGGTCGACACCGGGACCGTCGACCGGTTCTCGATCACCCCGGCGTCCCTCGAGGACGTCTACATCCAGCTCGTCGCCGACGCATCCGCCACCGGTGCGCCCCGTCCCCTCGAAGGAGCCCGCTGATGACCGCCCTGCGCCAGTACGGCCTGCTCACCCAGTGGCAGCTGCGCCGCCAGTCCGCCTCCCTGCCGATCCTCGTCGTGGTCCAGGCGCTGCTCGCGGTTGGGACCGTGCTCGGCTTCGGCATCATCATGGGGGAGATGTCGGGGACCGCCGCGCTGTTCCTGGCCACCGGCGCACCGACGGTGACGCTCATCACGGTCGGGCTGGTCATGGCTCCCCAGATGCTCAGCCAGGCCAAGACCGAGGGCAGCTCGGCGTGGATGATGACGCTGCCGGTGCCCCGCCTGGCCTTCCTCGCCGCCGACCTCACCGTGTGGACCCTGGTCGCACTGCCGGGCACCCTGCTGGCCCTGCTCGCCGGCGTCGCGCGCTACGACATCGAGCTCTCGATCGCTGCGTGGGCGCTGCCCGCCGCGGTGCTCGTGTCCCTCACCGCGGCGGCGGTCGGCTACGCGATGGCCGCGGTCCTGCCCCCGACGATCGCCCAGCTCATGACGCAGCTGCTGATCTTCGCGATCCTGCTGTTCTCCCCGATCACCTTCCCGGCAGACCGGCTGCCGGACTGGCTCGCCGACCTGCACCGGGTGCTCCCGGTCGAGCCGATGGCCGAGCTCGTGCGGGCCGGGCTCGCTCAGGACACCTTCACCGTGCCGGCCTCGTCCGTGGCTGTGCTCGTGGCCTGGTGCGCGGGGTCGGTGGCGCTGGCGGCGGTGGCACTGCGGCGCCGGGGGTGAGCAGCGTCGCGGGTGAGCGGCGGCCGCCAGGAGGGTTCGAAGGACGGGTGCTGGCTCGGGTAGCCTGAAACTGTGCCAGACCGAGTGACCGAGCAGCCCCGCGAGACCGAGCCGTCCCCGACGCGCCGACGGACCTCGATGCTCACGGTGGCGTTGCGCCCCCGGATGCTCGTGCTGCTCCTCGTCTTCCTCGCCGCCGCCGCTGTGTGCGCCCGGCTCGGGGTATGGCAGCTCGACCGGGCGCAGGCCCGCGGCGACCTCGCTGCCGCGCACGCCGCCGTCGAGCAGGCCAGTGAGGGACCGGAGAGTCTTGGGAACCTGCTCGAGCCGCAGACCTCCTTCCCCGGCGACCTCGTCGGGCGCCAGGCCTGGGTCGAGGGGGAGTACGACCCCGCCGGCCAGCGCCTCGTGGCCGGCCGCGCCCACGACGGGCAGGAGGGCTTCCTCGTCCTGACCCCGATGCGGGTCTCCGAGGACGGGACCGGCGGGCAGTCCTGGGCAGACCTGTCCGGGTCTCCGATCCTCCCGGTGGTGCGCGGATGGGTGCCCCGTGAGCCGGGCGAGACGGGAGAGGTGGCGCTCGCTGCCAGCCAGCTCGCGCCGCCCGAGGGCACCGTGCGCCTCACCGGCTACCTGCAGGCCTCCGAAGCCAAGGGGTATGCCGAGCTCCCAGCCGGGCAGACCGACTCGATCAGCTCCGCCGCGCTGGCCAACGACTGGGGCGGGCCGATCTACTCCGGCTACCTCGTCGTGGTCTCCTCCGACCCGGCCCAGGACCCGGCTCTGGCACTGCTGGACCGCCCGAGCATCGAGGGCGGCGACGGGCTCAACCTGCAGAACCTCTTCTACGCCCTGCAGTGGTGGATCTTCGGAGCCTTCGCGGTGGCGCTGTGGCTGCGCACCGTCCGCGACGAGGCGCGCGGGGACGACGCGACCACCGGCCTGAACCCCTTCGCCGCGCTCGACTGACCGGGCGGTGCGGAGGACGGAGCCCGCTCACTGAGTGAGTCGCTGAGTGAGTCACTGAGTGAGCTGGAGCAGCATCTCGACCGTCCCCGCGTCCTCGACCTTGACGAAGCCGAGGTCGGGCGCGTCGACGTCGAAGTCGGAGAAGGTCACCGGGATCACGCCGCTCACCTCGACGCCGTCGGCCGTGGTCTGCGCCTTGAGCTCGACGGTGACCGGTCGGGTGACCCCCGCGATGGTGAGGTCACCGGCACCGTCCACGCTGGCCACGCCGTCGGCGACAGCGGAGATGTCGACCGGGCTGGTGAGCACGAAGGCCGACGTCGGGTGCTCCGAGGTGGACAGGATGTCCAGGAACTGGCCGTCACGGCTGGAGCTGTCGGTCGTGACGGAGGTCATCGACACGGTGACGTCCGCCGCGGTGACCTCCGACCCTGTGACCGTGACCGTCCCGGTGACGTCAGAGGTGCGACCCACGACGGTGACGTCCTGGCCGTTGAGCACCTCGTCCACGCGGTACCCGGCCTGGGACCCCTCGCTCACGGTCCACGTCCCGGCGAGGGAGTCGAGGTCCACCGGACCGGCCGGCTCGCTCGTCGAGGACGCCGTGCCCTCCGGCGAGGTCAGTGCCAGCTCGTCGGGGGCGCGGTCGTTCTGGATCTTGGCATAGAGGGCCGTCCCGGCGACGACGGCGAGCACAGCCACCACGACGGCGGCGAGGGCGATGATCCACTTCTTCTGCATGGCACGGTCCTGACGTCGGCTAGGTGAAGCTCCAAGTAATCCAGACGAGTCTGGGAAATACCTGGACCGACCTCAGGCCTGCTGCCAGCTGTGCCACAGTCGGGCGTACTCGCCGTCGGCCGCGACGAGCTCGTCGTGGGAGCCGATCTCGGTGATCTTGCCGCCGTCGACCACGGCGACGCGGTCGGCGTCGTGCGCGGTGTGCAGACGGTGGGCGATCGCGACGACGGTCCGCCCGGCCAGCACCGCGTTGAGCGAGCGCTCCAGGTGACGCGCGGCGCGCGGGTCGAGCAGGCTCGTGGCCTCGTCGAGGATGAGCGTGTGCGGGTCGAGCAGCACAAGCCTGGCCAGCGCGACCTGCTGCGCCTGGGCGGGGGTGAGCACGTAGCCACCCGATCCGACCTCCGTCTCCAGGCCCTTGTCCAGGGCCTGGACCCAGGTGCGGGCGTCGACCGCCTCGAGGGCGTCCAGGAGCGCGGCGTCGTCCGCGGTGACGTCGGCCAGGCGCAGGTTCTCCGCGAGCGTCCCCACGAAGACGTGGTGCTCCTGGGTGACGAGCGCGACGTGGCTGCGCAGGTCCTCCAGGGGCAGCTCGATCAGCGGCACCCCACCCACCTTGACCGACCCGCCGGTGGGCGGGTGGATGCCCGCGAGCATGCGTCCCAGCGTCGACTTGCCGGCACCGGAGGGACCGACCACCGCGAGACGCTCGCCGACGGCGAGGTCGAGGTCGATCCCGTGCAGCACGTTGTGCCCGGGTCGGTAGGCGTACTCGACGCCGGTGGCCACGATGTGCTCGTCGGCCGGCGTGCGGTCGCCCTGCTCGCGGTCACGCTCGACCAGCCCGACGCCGATGATGCGGGCCAGCGACGTCGCCGCGACCTGGATCTCGTCGAGCCAGAAGATGAGCTCCCAGACCGGACCGACCAGCTGGGTGGAGTACAGCACCACGGTGGTCACCGCCCCGATGGTCACCTGCCCCTGGGACAGCAGGTAGCCGCCCCACACCAGGACAGCGATCGGGCCGATGACGAAGGCACTGTCCATGCCCGGGATGAGCACGGTGCGCAGGTTGAGGGTGCGGGTCTCAGCCGCGAAGGCCTCGCGCAGGTCCGCGTCGACCTTCGCCCGGCGCCGGGCGCCCAGGCCGAGGGCGTCGACGGTGCGGGCCCCCTCGACGGACTCGGTGATGGACCCGTTGATCGCCGCGTAGGCAGCCGACTCGCGCTGGTAGGCGGGGGCGGCGCGCTTGAGGTACCACCGGCCGATGACGCCGATGATCGGCATGCCGACGAGCATGGCGAGGGCCACGAGCGGGGCGGTGAAGAAGGCCGCGATGACCGTCAGGACGATGGTGACCGAGGCGACGAGGATCCGCGGCACACCGAAGCGCACCGAGTGCTGGATCCGGTCGACGTCGTTGGTGGTCCGACCCACCAGGTCACCGGTCCCGGACCGTTCCACGGTCGAGAGCGGCAGCTCGGTGACCGTGGCGAGGAAGTCCTCGCGCAGGTCGGCGAAGACCGTCTCGCCGAAGATCATCGCGTTGCGCTGGGCGAAGCGGATGAGCACCGTCTGGGCGAGCACCGCCAGGACGAGGAAGCCGACGAGCTTGTTGACGTAGCTGGAGGTGGTGCCCTGGGCGACGGCGTCCACGAGGCTGCCGAGCAGCAGCGGACCCACCAGGCCGGCCAGCGCGGCGAGGGTGTGCAGGGTGATGACGCCGGTGAGCGGGCGGCTGTTGGCACGCAGCAGCATGGCGGTGTGCTTGCGGACGGTGGGACCGTCCGCGATGGGGAGCTTGGTGTTCATCGGGTCACCTCCTGCGAGGGTTCGTCGGAGCTGGTGGTCTGGTGGGCTGGTTCCTCGGCCAGGGAGCGTCCCACCACCGAGCGGTAGTGGTCGTGGGCCTCGCCCACGCCCATGAGGAGCTCGCGGTGGGTCGCGCGGGCGATGACGGCGTCGTCGCGCAGCACGAGGACCTCGTCGACGTGGTCGAGCACGAGGGGGCTCGCCGTGACGATGAGCGTGGAGCGACCCGCGCGGGCGGCGACGAGCCGCTCGGCGATGCGCGCCTCGGTGTGCGCGTCGACGGCGCTGGTCGGCTCGATGAGGATGAGGTGCTCCGCCTCGGTGAGCAGCGCACGCGCGAGGGCGACCCGCTGGCGCTGCCCGCCCGAGAGGGAACGGCCCTTCTCGGGCAGCTCACCGGTCAGCCCGCCGGGGGTGGAGTCCAGCACGTCCTGGGCGTCGGAGACGACGAGGGCCGCGTGGATCTCGTCGTCGCCCGCGCGGTCGCGGACGTCGAGCTCGTCGCGCAGCGCACCGGAGAACAGGTGCGAGGTGGCCTCGGCCACCACGACCCGGTCACGCAGCGCGGACTTGTCGAGGTCGCGCAGCGGGGTGTCGCCGAGCAGCACCAGGGCATCGGCCTCGGCGTCGTCGTTGAAGCGACCCATCCGGGTGGCCACCTCGGCGGACTCGTCGGGGTTCTGGCTCACCAGCGCCACGATCCGGCCCGGCTCGAGGGTGACGCCGGTGGTCACGTCGCGCAGCACGGCGCCCGGGGTGGGCGCTGCCGCGGTCGCGGGGTCGCTCGCCGTGGCGGGCTCGACCTTGAGGACGGTGATGACCTTGCGCACCGACACGACCGCACGGGTGGTGATCTGCAGGGTCTGCGTGAGGTTCTGCAGCGGCCAGGTGAGGAAGGCCGCGTAGCCGTAGAAGGTCACGAGCTGACCCGGGGTGATCTCCCCGGTGATCGCCTGCTGGGCGGCGAGCCAGAGCACGAGCGCCACGAAGAGGCCGGGCAGCAGCACCTGGAGGGCGTCGAGGTAGGACTGCGTGGTGGCCACCCGGACAGCCGCGGCGCGCACCCGCTGGGACTGGGCGCGGTACCGGTCGGTGAAGACCGCCTCGCCGCCGATCCCGCGCAGGATGCGCAGCCCCGAGACGGTGTCCGCGCCGAGGGTGGTCAGGCGGCCGGAGGCCTCACGCTGAGCGGTCTGGCGTGCCTGCAGCGGCTTGACCAGCAGGCCGAGGATCGCGGCGACCGCGGGCAGCCCGACGGCGACGATGATGCCGAGGGTGAGAGAGGTGGAGAGCATGAGGATCGCCACGGCGATGTAGGCGACGACGCTGCCGATGAAGCGTGCGGCGTTGAAGAAGAACTCCCCGATCCGCCCGGAGTCGCTCGCCACGGTCGCCACGACCTCACCGGTCGGGATGTTCTCCGTCACGGCGTCACCGCTGCGGCTGACCTTGTCTCCCACGAGCTGGGAGACCGAGAAGGCCGCGCGGAGCCAGTTCTCCACGTCGTACCGGTGGCCGAAGCCGCTCGCGACGACCTGCACGATGCCGGCGGCGAGCATGAGGCCGGCCCACGTGAGCAGCTCACGGCTGAGGCCGAGCTCGAGCCCCTCGTCGAGGGCGTGGCCCATCGCGTACGGGGTGACGGCCTGGGCGAGGAAGGTCACGACGCCGAGCAGGATGGCCACGACGAGCACGCCCCACTGGCGACGTGCCTGCCAGGCAAGGAAGGACGAAGCGGACGTCAGCGGGGGAGTCCCTGGATGAGGGAGGGGTAGGGGGCGCACGGTCACCTACATTAGGTGGTGGGCCTGACACTCGGCCACAGTTTATTCGGAAGGCTAACTATGACGTCCCCCACAGGCTCTGGCGCGCAGAATCCCTCGTCACAGCCCTCTGCCACGACCACCGACTCCGCTGCGGCGCAGGCCGCTCGCGCGAAGATCATCGGGGCCGCTCGTGGAGCGCTCACGCGGTACCGCGTCATGGCCTATGTCACCGGCGTGATGCTGCTGCTCCTGGTCATCGAGATCCTCGTCAAGGTCTTCGCCGGCGACGAGGCGGTCAAGTACGTGAAGTGGATCCCCTTCGCCCACGGCTGGATCTACGTCGTCTACCTCGTCACGGTGGTCGACCTGTGGTCGAAGATGCGCTGGCGCTTCGGCCGCCTGGCGGTCATGGTGCTCGGCGGCGTCGTGCCGGTGATGTCCTTCGTGGTGGAGAAGAAGGTCCACACCGACGCCGAGGCCCGCATCGCAGCAGCCAGCGCGGTCTGAGCTGCCAGTGACGCGGACCGCGGGCGCGGCCCTCTCGCTCCTGGTCGTGCTGGTGCTCGCGCTGGGCACCGCGACCGGGGCCGGTGCGGACGTCACTCCTGACCCGCCCCCGGTCGCCCACGACTACGGGAGCGGTCCCTTCGCCTCACGCCTGTGCGGTGGTGGCAGCGGGGACCTCGTCTGCGTCGCGGCCCGGACGGTCACCGCGATGGCCCAGGGCGCCGAGCGTCGGGCCGACGCCGTGGCACGTGGGGCGAGCTGCGAGGTCCAGTCCGGCCAGTGGGTCTGCTTCGCGGTCGACTCGGTGCTCGCCCAGCGCGGTGGGACGACCTACGGCGACACCTTCCTCACCTCCCGCAGCGTCCAGCAGCTCGACCCGGCCCTCCTGGCGCACGAGGGGGAGCACGTCCGCCAGTGGCGGCTGTTCGGCCCGGACTTCGCCCTCATGTACCTGCTCGAGGGCGCAGACCCGTGCACCAACTACTTCGAGGTGGCAGCCGGCCTGGACGGCGGGGGCTACACCTGCCCGTAAGGCCTGCCCCTGAGCCGCGGCGGTGTGATTGGGTGGAGGGGTGACCTCCACCGCTGAACCCCGCACCCTCCCCGGCCCGCTGGTGGCCGAGTCCGCGCCGCTCACCCCGGCCGAGATCGCCCGCTACGCCCGCCAGATCACCCTCCCGCAGATCGGTATGAGCGGTCAGCGGCGGCTCAAGAACGCCCGGGTCCTCGTGGTGGGCGCAGGCGGCCTGGGTAGCCCGGCCCTGCTCTACCTCGCCGCCGCGGGCGTGGGCACCCTCGGCGTGGTCGACGACGACCGCGTGGAAGAGTCCAACCTGCACCGTCAGGTCATCCATGGCGTGGGCGACGTGGGCGCGGCCAAGGTCGACTCCGCCCGGGCAGCGATCGCCGAGGTGAACCCCGACGTCGTGGTGGAGACCTACCCGGTCCGCCTGACGGCTGACAACGCCCTCGAGATCCTCTCCGGCTACGACCTCGTGCTCGACGGCGCGGACAACTTCCCCACCCGCTACCTCGTCAGCGACGCCTGCGAGATCCTCTCCATCCCGTGCGTGTGGGGTGCCATCCTCGCCTTCCACGGTCAGGTGAGCGTGTTCTGGGCGGCCCCGCCGGCCGGCGTCGCACCGGTGACCTACCGCGACATCTTCCCCGAGCCGCCGCCGGCCGGCAGCGTCCCGAGCTGCGCGGAGGGCGGGGTGCTCGGCGCGCTGTGCGCGACGGTCGGCTCGGTCATGGTCAACGAGGCGATCAAGCTCATCACCGGTGCCGGTCGCAGCCTGCTGGGCCGGCTCGCACTCTACGACGCGCTCGAGGTGAGCTGGCGCGAGCTGACGATCAGCGCGGACCCCAGCCGCAGGCCGGTGACCGAGCTGGTCGACACGGTCGCGGAGTGCGCGGTCCCCGGGCCCGCTGCGAGCGGGACGGGGCAGGACGACGCGGCAACCTCGGACGTGATCTCCGCCCGGGAGCTCGCCGACCTCCTCGCCGCCGGAGCAGACGTGCACGTCCTGGACGTGCGGGAGGCCTTCGAGCGAGAGATCGTCACGATCGAGGGCTCGGTCCACGTCCCGATGGCCGAGCTGCTGGCCGACGGCGGCCTGGCCGCCATCCCGACCGACCGCCCCGTCGTCGTGCACTGCAAGATGGGCGGACGCTCGCAGGCGGTGGTCGACGCGGCGCGCAGCGCTGGCCTGGGCAACGTGCGGAACCTCAGCGGCGGGGTCCTCGCCTGGGCCCGCGACGTCGACCCGAGCCTGCCGGTCTACTGACGCCTGGCCCGGGCGTCGCTAGAGCGCGAAGCGCCGCGGGTCCGCGTGGGCGAGCACCTGCGACAGGCCCGCCGCGCCCCTGGGCGGGTCGCCGAAGAGGACGCCCAGCGCGAGCGCCGTGAGCGGGGTGAGCACGATCCCGTTGCGGGAGTGACCGGTCGCGGCGAGCAGCCCGGGCACGCCCGTCTCTCCGATGAGCGGCAGGTTGTCCGGGGTTCCCGGACGTCCTCGGCTGGTCACCTCGACGAAGGCCTGCTCGTCGATGCTCGGCACGAGTCGGCGGGCGTCGTGCAGCAGGGCGAACATGCCGCGGGTGGTGCCCAGGTCGGCGGCGGTGGTGGCACCCTCGCTCGTCGCGCCGACGACGATCTCCCCGTCGGCGCGAGGCACGAGGTAGATGGGCCGGCGGTGGACCGTCCCGCGGACCACGTGCCCCAGGGTCACCCCGCAGGGCGGGCGCAGCCGCAGCGTCTGCCCGGTGATGGACTGCACCGGCAGGCGGGCCCGCCCGGTCGCCGCCATCAACCTGCCCGACGCCGTCCCCGCGGCCAGCACGATGATCCCGGCGTGGTGCACCGCACCGTGGGCGTCGACGACGCCGATGGCTCGCCCGTCGGCGCCGAGCAGCAGCGTGGCGGCGCCCGACCGCAGCAGGGTGGAGCGCGGGTCGGTGGTCAGGACGGTCTGCAGCGCCCGGTGCACGGCGCGCGGGTCCACCTGGTGATCACCCTCGACCCACAGCGCGCAGGACAGGTGCGGGGCCAAGGACGGTTCGCGCTCGCGGGCCTGAGAGACGGAGATGGGCTCCGAGTGCAGCCCGAGCAGCCCGTGCTGGGCGTGCAGGCGGTCCATCTGGTCGGCGTCGGAGGCGTCGTAGCCGACGGCGAGGGTGCCGTGAGTGGCGAAGCCCACATCGCGCTCGGGGGACCCGGCGGCCTGTGCGGCGGCGACGAGGTCGGCCGCGAAGGCCGGCCACAGGGCGGCGGAGGCCACCCGCAGAGCGGTGAGGGACTCGAAGCCGAGCGTCGCCTCCGTCACAGGGGCCAGCACGCCCGCGGCGGCAAAGCTCGCCCCGGCCCCCGGGGTGGGATCCAGGCAGGTGACGCTCAGACCGGCGCGCAGTGCCTGCCACGAGGCGGCGGCGCCGATCAGTCCGGCTCCGACGACGAGGACGTCGCTCGTGGACGCTCTGGCGGGCGCGGGCCTGGTGGGCTGCGGGCGGGGGCGGGGGACCGGCGCGAGCGTCGACGGTTGCGTCGTGGGTGCGCGCATGTGGCGGTGCTCCCTTCGCCCGCGGATCGGCGACTGTGCCCTGCGGGGCTGGCGGTTCGCGTGGACGGCTGTCCTGTGCACCGATGCTTGCACGCTCCGGGCGGCTGTGCGCGTCGCGGGGCCCGGTGGCTGATCGACCAGTGCCGGCGGGCGACTATCCTGGGACGGTGACGAACACCCCTCCCTCTTTGCCGCGCCCGGTCCTCGTTGTTGACTTCGGCGCGCAGTACGCGCAACTGATCGCTCGCCGAGTCCGTGAGGCGAAGGTCTACTCCGAGATCGTCCCGCACACCTTCACCGTCGAGCAGATGCTCGCGAAGAACCCGGCGGCGATCATCCTCTCCGGTGGCCCGTCCTCGGTCTACGCCGACGGCGCTCCCTTCGTGGACCCGGCCCTCTTCGACGCCGGCGTGCCGGTCTTCGGTATCTGCTACGGCTTCCAGGCGATGGCCAGGGCCCTGGGCGGCACCGTCGCCCAGACCGGCCTGTCGGAGTACGGCGGCACCGCGGTCGAGATCAGCGAGACCGGTGCCCTGCTCGACGGCTCGCCCGAGCACCAGACCACCTGGATGAGCCACGGCGACGCCGTGCACTCCGCCCCCGAGGGCTTCACGGTCCTGGCGACCTCGGCCGGGTCCCCGGTCGCGGCCTTCGAGAACGTCGAGCGCCGGCTCTACGGGGTGCAGTGGCACCCCGAGGTCAAGCACTCCCCGCTCGGCCAGGAGGCCCTGGAGAACTTTCTCTACAACGGCGCCGGTCTGGCTCCGGACTGGACCCCGGGCAACGTCATCCACGACCAGGTCGAGCTCATCCGCGCCCAGGTCGGCAACGCCCGCGTGATCTGCGGTCTGTCCGGCGGCGTCGACTCCTCGGTGGCTGCCGCGCTCGTGCAGAAGGCCATCGGCAACCAGCTCACCTGCGTCTTCGTCGACCACGGTCTGCTCCGCGAGGGCGAGGCGACCCAGGTCGAGGAGGACTTCGTCGCAGCGACCGGCGTGCAGCTCAAGGTCGTCGACGCCCGCCAGCGCTTCCTCGACGCGCTCGCCGGGGTCTCTGACCCGGAGACGAAGCGCAAGATCATCGGCCGGGAGTTCATCCGCGTCTTCGAGATCGCGGCCCGTGAGGTCGTCGAAGAGGCCGGAGAGCACGGCGAAGAGGTCAAGTTCCTCGTCCAGGGCACGCTGTACCCGGACGTCGTCGAGTCCGGCGGCGGCGAGGGTGCGGCCAACATCAAGAGCCACCACAACGTGGGCGGGCTCCCTGACGACCTGGCGTTCTCTCTCATCGAGCCGCTGCGGACGCTGTTCAAGGACGAGGTCCGCGCCGTCGGCCTCGAGCTGGGCGTGCCGGAGGCCATCGTGTGGCGCCAGCCCTTCCCGGGCCCCGGGCTCGGCATCCGCATCGTCGGCGAGGTGACCGCCGAGCGTCTGGAGATCCTGCGCGCGGCTGACCTCATCGCCCGCGAGGAGCTGACCAAGGCTGGTCTGGACCGCGAGATCTGGCAGTGCCCCGTGGTGCTGCTCGGCGACGTGCGCTCGGTCGGTGTGCAGGGCGACGGGCGGACCTACGGTCACCCGATCGTGCTGCGTCCGGTCTCCTCCGAGGACGCCATGACCGCCGACTGGACCCGTCTGCCTTATGACGTCCTGGCGACGATCTCGACCCGGATCACCAACGAGGTCAAGGACGTCAACCGCGTTGTCCTCGACGTCACGAGCAAGCCGCCGGGCACCATCGAGTGGGAGTGACGCTGCCGGTCGTGTGACCAGCGGTGACGGCGGGGCAGGTCTGCGGACCTGCCCC
>NZ_BCRT01000017.1 GCF_001552735.1 Sanguibacter suarezii NBRC 16159 | reverse complement strand
TAGGTCTGCGGACCTGCCCCGCCGTTCTGCGTACGGGGTGGTTCGGCGGCGACGGAGCTGTCCCGAGCGCGAAGTTCCGCCCTGTTCGATAGCGTGTGGACTACGAGCAGTTCTCGGTCCTGGCCTCGTCGAGGCTGCCGCCGAGCGCTTCCACCGTGAAGGAGATCACATGTCTAGCACAGTCGCGGTTCAGCAGAACAGAGGCGTTCGGGTGGTCGGCCTTCTCTCGATCATCGCCGGGATCATCCTCATCATCGCTGGGGGGATCACCTGGTGGGCAGTCGCCGACCAGCTCTCCGCCGAGGAGATCACGGTGTCTGAGGATGCCTCCTTCCTTGCGGGTCGGCACGTCAACGACCCGTTCTCCGCCTACGCCCAGGCCGAGGTGATCAACAAGCACGCCCTCGAGACGAGCGACGGCATGACCTACGCGCAGCTGCCGCAGGACGACCCGCGTCGCGAGGTCGTGATGAACGCGTCCTTCCTGCGGGCCTCGTTGTTCACCTCTGTCGTGTCCTTCGGCGTCGCGGCCCTCGTGGTGGGTCTGGGCGTGCTGTTCATCCTCGTCGGCTGGGCGCTGCGCCGGCTGGCCTCCGCCGGACCGCGAGTCGCTGCGGCGACCGCCGGGACAGCCGGAGCGCCGGGAGCGCACTCCTACGACGACGTGCCCTCCGCACCCGCGCCGCGCCACCAGTCCCCGCCCGCCGCGAGCACCCAGACGCCGGGCACGACCCGAGGCGCGTCACCCGGCGCCTCGGCTGCTGCCGCAACCCCCGCAGCGGCCCACGCCGCCACCCATGCCGCCCCGGCCACGACGCACCCCGACCGACCGACGACGCACGCCGAGCGCGTCGCGACGCAGGCCGACGAACCCACGCCGCCAGCGGCGCCCATCACCAACCCTGGGCCGGAGCCGACCACCCCGGTCGCTCCCACCCCGGTCGCTCCTACGCAGGACCCGGCGGTGACTCCGGCTCCCGGCACCACCCCGGGGGTGACCCCCACGACGGCTCCGACCACGCCGACCACAGAACCGACGATCACACCTACGCCCGCCACAACCCCGGGTGGAGTGCCGGACGGGGTTCCCCAGGAGAACCCGGGGAACCCCCCGCAGACACCGGGGACCGGGACGGGTACGGACGAGCGCCCCTCCGGCTGGGCCTCCCCGGCTGACCGGGTGCCGCCAGTCGAGGGGACCCCGGGCGAGAACGGCACCCGGTAGCACCCGCTCCAGCAGCACCCGCTCCACGACGACAGCAGGCCGGGCAGGACCTCATGGTCC
>NZ_BCRT01000016.1 GCF_001552735.1 Sanguibacter suarezii NBRC 16159 | reverse complement strand
CAGGACCTCATGGTCCTGCCCGGCCTGCTGTCGTCTGACTGCTCGGGGACGCGCTGCCGCCTATCGCCGACGCACGGCTGACACGATCGACGTCGCCACCAGCGCGACACCGGCGGCGGCCAGCAGCACGATGAGTGCGAGCTGGTTGTCGAAGTCCGCACCCAGTGCCCGGGCCACTACTCCCACGCCCACCACGAGGATGATCAGGCCCCACACGACGGTGCTCATGCGAGCCGGCGGTCGTCGCGTGGCCGCAGGAGCCTGCGTGGCGGGGCCCACGGTGTCGTCGGCGAGGGGAGTCGTCTCGACCCGGGGGAGCGGGGCTGTGCCGTCCTGCGGGAACCGGACGTCGAGCGGGCGGGTGTCGGCGGCGTCCGGCTCGGGGGGAGTGCTGCCGGGGTGCTGCGTCGAGTCGGTCATGACTCCTCCTTGATGAGAATCTCGCCCGCGCCCGACGTGATGTCGAGGTGGATCTGCGCGAGGTCGCCGTCGCCGACGTGGTCGGTCTCGAATGTTGCGGTGCGGATGCCCACGCCCCCGCGGCTGAACACGTCCTCGCCCACCCGCCAGGTGGCGGTGCCCGCGCCCAGGCGGACCGTGGCCGAGGCCGCGGTGTCCTCGGGCAGGATCACCACGAGGTTGCCGACGCCCATGTTCACCGGGACGGTGAGGGTGTCGTCGGTGGTCAGCGGAAGGTCGGTGAGGTCGATCGTCAGGTCCCCGGCACCCATCGAGTAGCCGTCGCCGGCCTCCCGCGTGGTCGAGGGACGGAAGGTCTCGTCACCCACGAGCGGACCGTTGGCGAGCGGGTTGTCCGCCGCGGCCAGGGTGACCGGTCCGAGGAAGACCGCCACCAGAGCGATGAAGCCCAGCACCCCGGAGGAGCGCCCGCGGAAACCGGCGACGACGATCCCGGCCCCGGCGAGGATGGCCGCGACCCCCAGCGTGATGGTGAAGGTCTGTCCGTCAGAGCCGTCGTAGATGCCGGCCCGGTCAGCCATCAGCAGCCCTGCGAAGGTCAGCAGCGCGAGCCCGACGACGATGCCCAGGGAGGTCGCTCCGGGTCCCTTGACCGGGGGCCGGGACTCCTCCGGCGTGTCGGGGCGTCCCGGTGCCGGCTGCGGAGCGGGGCCACCGGGAGCGCCGAAGGGGGCCTGCGGGCCGAAGGGGGCCTGCGGGGCGGCGGTCTTGGTCATGACGGGCCCCGCGCTGCTCGGGGCCGAGGGGGCGACGGGAGCCGGCGTCGAGAAGGCCGCTGGGGCTGGAGCCGGGGGCTGTGCGGCAGGCGGCTGCGACGGCAGGGCGCCGGTCCGCTGCTTGCGGACGGTGACGAAGAAGTAGATGACAAAGATCGTCAGCGCGGTCCAGAACAGTCCGTCGAACCAGGCGAAGCCCCACCCGCCCCACCAGCCGATCTGGCCGGTGCGCCAGGTGAGTCCGACGACCAGGAGGACACCCGCCCCGGCCAGCGCGGAGTCGAACCTGCCGCGGATGGCCTCCTGCAGGTGGATGCGCCCGTCGCTCTGCTCGGGCAGCAACGCCCAGCCCAGCGCGTACAGGACGAAGCCCACCCCGGACAGGACCATGAGCACGCCGAAGGCCGCACGGACCAGCAGCGCGTCGACACCGACGCGCAGCGCCAGGCCGGAGGCCACGCCACCGATCCACCGGTCGTTGGACCGCACGATGCCGGTCCGGCGGATCGAGTCGAAGAACGCGTCGATCCGTTCGGCGGTCGACGGTGTGGGCTCGGGCCACGGGGCCGACGAGCCGGGAACCGAGCCGGGAGGAGTGCCGGGAGCGGCTGGACCGCCGGAGGTGGCGCCAGACGTCTCGCCGGGAGCCGGGGGCGGTGCGCCCGCTCCGGTGGGCGGAAGTGGGGAGTCGTCGCTGTTCATACGTCGATCCTGGTCCTCCCAAGCGTCCCCTGACTATCGGGTGACACCCTGACCTGACCCTGATCTGCCCGGTCACCGAGCCCTGATCCTTCCCTGGTTCGGACCCAATAGGCTGGTCAGATCTCCGCGCACGCCCGTGCGCGTGTGACGATCAGGGAGTGACCCCCATCATGACCTCGACCCCACCGGTGCCTGCGCCGTCGTCCGGTGGCACGCCGGCACCGACCCGGCTGCCGCTGCGCCGCCCGCACCGCGGCCGCATCGTGGGCGGGGTGTGCCTGGGAGTGGCCGCGCACCTGGACCTGCCGGTGCGCACGGTGCGGTTGTTCACCGTCCTGCTGGCCTTCGTGGGTGGTGCCGGGATCCTGGCCTACCTCTTCCTGTGGACGCTCGTCCCCTCGGGAGACCCCGCGCAGGTGGCCGCCGCCGAGCGGGACCCCGCGCTCGCCCGTCTCGCGCCCCGCACCGACCTCCCGCCCCAGCGCCTCCAGGACCGGTTGGCCCGGTTCCCGGTCCGCGACGTGCTCATCGGTCTCCTCGCCCTGGTGGGGGCCAGCGCGCTCATCGCCAGCCGCCTCGGCGTGCGGATCGAGTGGTCCTGGGTGCTCCCGGTGATCCTCGCGCTCGCCGGCTTGGGCCTGGCATGGAGCCAGCTCGACGAGACCCAGCGCGGTCAGTGGCTCAACCGCGCCGGCGGGCGCACCTCGAACGGCATCTTGCGCCTGGCCGGCGGCCTGGTCCTCGCCCTGGTCGGAGTGCTGCTGCTGGTCAGCCAGGACATGCCGTCGACGGCGATGCTCCCGGCTGCTGTGGCCGCGCTCGCGGTGCTCGCCGGTGCGGCGATCGTCCTCGCCCCGTGGTGGCTGCGGCTGGGCCGCGAGCTCGGTGAGGAGCGCGCTGCCCGCGAACGGGCCAACGAGCGCGCTGACATCGCCGCCCACCTGCACGACTCCGTCCTCCAGACGCTCGCTCTCATCCAGCGCAGCGCGGAACGCCCGGGGGAGGTGACCCGCCTCGCCCGCAACCAGGAGCGCGAGCTGCGGGAGTGGCTCTACACCGACCGCTCGCCGGCCGGGACCTCGCTGGCGGCTGACCTGACCGCCCTGGTCGCTGAGGTGGAGAACACCCTGACCGAACGGTCCGGCGGCGGGGAGGCGATCTCCGTGGACACCGTCATCGTCGGAGACGCACAACCCAACGAGGCGACCAGCGCCCTGCTGCAGGCCACCCGCGAAGCCCTGGTGAACGCCGTCGTGCACGGGAAGCCGCCGGTGTCCTTGTATCTGGAGGTCAGCGCGGACGCGGCGGAGGTGTTCATCCGCGACCGGGGCGACGGATTCGACCTGGACGCCGTCCCGCGCGACCGGTTCGGGGTCCGCGAGTCGATCCTGGGGCGGGTGCAGCGCCGCGGCGGGGACGCCAGCGTGCGCACCGGTCCCGGAGGCGGGACCGAGGTACGTCTGCGCCTGCCGCTCGCCCACAGCGCACACCCCCACCAGACCAGCCCCACTGACCACCTAGGAGATCTCTCATGACTGCCGCCGACCCGATCCGCGTCGTCCTCGTCGACGACCACGACATGTTCCGGGCCGGGGTGCGAGCCAGCCTCGCCGCCACCGTCGAGGTGGTCGGTGAGGCCGACGACGTCGACTCCGCCGTGGCTGTCATCGCGGCGACCGCGCCCGCGGTCGTCCTGCTGGACGTGCACCTGCCCGGCGGGGCGGGCGGCGGCGGCGCTGAGGTGCTCACCCGGTGCGCCGACCAGCAGTCGGCGACCCGCTTCCTCGCCCTGTCCGTGTCCGACGCCGCCGAGGACGTCGTCGCGGTCATCCGGGCCGGGGCGCGCGGGTACGTCACCAAGGCCATCTCCGGCCCCGAGCTCAGCGCCGCGATCGAGCAGGTGGCCGGCGGGGACGCGGTCTTCTCGCCGCGCCTGGCCGGCTTCGTGCTCGACTCCTTCGGCACGCAGGCTGCCGACGTCGCGGTCGCCGACGACGAGCTGGACCGGCTCTCCGCCCGGGAGCAGGAGGTCATGCGTCTCATCGCTCGCGGGTACTCCTACCGGGAGGTCGCCGGGGAGCTGTTCATCTCGATCAAGACCGTCGAGACGCACGTCTCGGCGGTGCTGCGCAAGCTGCAGCTCTCCTCCCGGCACGAGCTCACCCGATGGGCCGCCGCACGCCGTCTGCTGTGACCTGACTGCGGGGAAATAACCCGGAAGATCACCCGGCGAGTGTGCATAGGCAGGGGCTGGTCAGGCACGATGGGGGCATGAGTCACGCTGCAGCCACCGACGACCTTGAAGGAACCGATCGCCCCGTGCTGATCGCGTGTTCCCACGGAACCGACAACCCCCAGGGACAGGCGGTCATCAGCCACCTGGTGGGCCAGGTCCGAGAGCTGCTGCCGGACGTCGAGGTCCTGGAGACCTACGTGGACGTGCAGTACCCGCAGGTCGACGAGGTGGTGAACTGCGTCGCCGCGGGACGCGCGGTGGTGGTGGTCCCGCTGCTGCTGTCGGGCGGGTTCCATGTGAACGTGGACATCGCCTCGGCTGTCGCCTTCCGCGCCTCGACAGGTTCCCCGACGGTCGCGGCGGCCCCGCTCGGGCCGGACCCGCGCCTGGCGAGCATCCTCGTGGACCGCCTCGACGCGGCGGGCGCGCTGCCGGGCGACGCGGTCGTCGTGGCGGCGGCCGGGTCGAGCGATGCGGCCGCGGCGGTGGACGTCGAGCAGGTGGCTGCCGAGGTGGCGGCGTCCTGGGAGGGGCCGGTGAGCGTGGGGTACGCGGCCTCGGCTGCGCCTCGGGTCGCCGTGGCCACCGACCTGGCGCGGTCCGAGCTCGGTGGTCCTGAGCACGGCCGGGTGGCCTTGGCCACCTACCTGCTGGCGCCGGGCTTCTTCACCAAGCGTCTGGCCGAGGCGGGGGCCGACCTCATGGCCGAGCCGATCGGCGCGCACCCGCTCGTGGCGCAGATCATCGTGGACCGCTTCACCGAGGCGCTCGCTCTGCTGCCCACGCCGGTGGACAGCTGAGGCTCGACCTATGGACACCCCGCTGCACGTCACCACCTCCCTGAGCCTCGCCCCGAGCGAGCTCGGGTGGCGCTTCTCGCGGTCCTCGGGGCCCGGCGGTCAGGGAGTGAACACCGCGGACAGCCGCGTCGAGCTCACCTGGGACCCGGCGACATCCCCAGGGGTCGCCGGCCTGCCGGAGGCGGCGCGTGAGCGGTTGCTCAGTCGGCTGGCCCCGTCGCTGGTCAACGGCCGGGTAGTCATCGCCGCGTCGGAGTACCGGGCGCAGCTGCGCAACCGTCAGGCGGCCCGTGAGCGGCTCGCTCAGATCCTGCGTGAGGCGCTGGCCCCACCACCTCGGGCGCGCCGCCCGACGAAGCCGACCCGTGGCTCGGTCGAGCGTCGCCTCGTGGCGAAGAAGTCCCGGGCGGCGATCAAGTCCGGACGGGGACGCCACGGCGGGACCGACTCCTAGGAGTCAGGGTCCCTCCACCCACTCCGGAGCGCGTCGGACCACGTCACCGACCACCGTGATAGCCGGTGGACGCACGCCAGCCTCGACCGCACGCGCGGCGATGGTCGCGAGGGTTCCGACGGTGGTGCGCTGACGCGGGCCGTAGCCGTCCTCGATGATCGCGGCGGGAGTCTGCGGGTCCCGGCCGTTGGCGAGCAGCCCGGCCGTGGTCTGCGGCAGGTGCGCCACGCCCATGAGCAGGATGAGGGTGTGGTCGTCGGCGGCCGGAACCCGGCCGACGTCCTCGTGGCCGGTGAGGACCGTGAAGCCGCGGGACAGCCCCCGGTGCGTCACCGGGATCCCCGCCGCGGCGGGCACCGAGATGGCGCTGGTCACCCCGGGGACCACCTCCACCGGGATGCCCGCGGCGACGCAGACGTCGAGCTCCTCCCCGCCGCGACCGAAGACGTACGGGTCACCGCCCTTGAGCCGCACGACGGCGTTGCCGGCCAGGGCGCGCTCGACCAGGATCGCGTTGATCTCGTCCTGGGGGATGGGGTGGTGCCCGGAGGTCTTGCCCACGTCGATGATCTCGACGTCGGCGGGCAGCTCGTCGAGGATCGCCCGCGGTGCCAACCGGTCGATGACGACGACATCGGCCGCGGTGATGAGGTTGCGACCGCGGACGGTGAGCAGGTCGAGCGCGCCGGGTCCGCCGCCGACGAGGGCGACCGAGCCGACGCGGGCGTCTGTGCGCCCAGCCGTGTCGGGAGCGTCGCCGCGCGGCGGCGTCGCGCGCACCGGGAGCGTCCCGGTGCGCAGGCTCGCCTCGATCGCGTCGCGGACCCGGATGGACCGGCGGGGGTCACGGTCGACGACCGACGCCGAGGTCACCGACACGACGGAGTCATCGACGCGGGCGACCGCAGGCATCCAGGCGGACGCACCCGCACCGTCGCCGGCGGCGACGCAGAAGGTCTGCTGGGCCTCGGCGTCCGCGCTGACCTGCGCGTCGACCTCGAGGGAGCCGGTGGCGGTGTGCACGAGCCAGGCGCCGGCGAGGTCGCCGCTCTCGTACGGGCGCCGGAGCTCCCAGGTCACTGCGCCGGAGTCGACGAGCGCTGCCAGGGCCGAGCACACGGCCGGGGCGACGAGCACCAGGTGCGCACCGGCGTCGGCCAGGGTCTGTGCGCGGCGTGCGGAGACGGGGCCGCCGCCCACGAGGACGACGCGCCGGCCGGTGACGCGCAGACCGAGCGGGAGGATCTCGAGCGAGGGGCTGGGGGAGGGCGAGAAGGTCACGCCCCAGACTCTACGACGACGGGGACCACGCCGGTGGCGTGGTCCCCGTCGTCGTGCTGCGACTACACCCCGGTGCGGGCCTCGCCCGGGCGTCCGCCCAGGTACAGGTCAGAGAGCTGCGGGTCGGCGAGGAGCTCTCGCGCCGGCCCGGTGATGTGCACCCGGCCGAGGTCGAGCACGCAGCCGATGTCCGCCGTCTCGAGCGCCCGGCGGGCGTTCTGCTCCACGAGCAGCACCGCGACACCGGCGTCGCGCATGCGCACGATCTGCTCGAACACCTTCGTGGTGGTCTTGGGGTCCAGGCCCATGGACGGCTCGTCGAGCAGCACGACCTTGGGGCTGACCATGAGGGACCGGGCGAACTCGACCTGCTTCTGCTGGCCGCCGGAGAGCAGACCGGCCAGCTGCTTCCATCGTTCGCCGACGATCGGGAAGAGGTTCTGGACGAACTCGACCCGCTCCTTGATCAGCGCGCTGTCCCGCAGCGTGTACGCCCCGAGCATCACGTTCTCGGCGACGGACATCTCCCGGAACACGCTGTGCCCCTGGAGCACGTGGGCCAGGCCAGAGGTGAGCATCTGCTGCGGCCCCTGCCCGGTCACGTCCGTGCCGTCCACCACGATCTTCCCGGAGGCCGGCTTGAGGAGGCCGCTGGCGACCTTGAGGACCGTGGACTTGCCGGCGCCGTTGGGCCCCACCAGGCACACGACCGTGGAGGCCGGCACCCGGATGGTCAGCCCGCGCAGCACCATCGCGGCTCGGCCGTAGCCGGCCTGGATGTCCTCCAGGACGAGCAGGTCGGTGCTCGCGGTCGAAGGGGTCGGGGGTGTGAGGTCAGACGCCAAGGTAGGCCTCCAGGACGCGAGGGTCGGACTGGACGATGTCGGGCGTGCCCTCGGCGATGGGCCGGCCGCGGTCGAAGACGATCACGTGGTGCGACAGGCTCATGACGAGGTCCATGTTGTGCTCGACGATGAGGAAGGTGGTGCCCTCGGCGTTGAGCTCCTTGACCAACGAGCCGATCCGGCCGATGAGCGAGGGGTTCACGCCTCCGGCCGGCTCGTCGAGCATGATCGTGTCCGGGTCACCCATGAGCACGCCGGCGAGCTCGAGCAGCTTCTGCTGCCCGTAGGACAGGTCGCGCGCCTCGGTGTCCTCCAGGTGGTCGATCCCCACCCGCACCAGGAGCTGGCGCGCCTTGGCCACCTCCTCCTCGGTCCGGGCGGGGGCCAGCAGCTCACGGATCCGCGTGCGGCGGACGGCGACGAGCACGTTGTCGAGCACCGTCATGCGGGGGAAGATGCGGCACAGCTGGAAGCTGCGCCCGATCCCCGCGTGGGCGATCACGTGCGGGGAACGTCCGGTGATGTCCCGCCCGCGGAAGGTCACGGTGCCGGCGTCGGGCTTGATCATCCCGGTGACGCAGTTGAAGAAGGTCGTCTTCCCGGAGCCGTTCGGCCCGATCAGAGCGTTGATCTTCCCGTCGTGGAAGGTCACGTCGGCGCCGTCGACGGCGTGGACGCCGCCGAAGGTCTTGGTCAGGCCCCGGGTGCCGAGGTTCGTCCCTGTCGACTCGGTCATCGCTTCTCCTCGGGGGTGGGGGTCGGGGTGGGGCCGCCGGAGAACACCGAGTCCCCGCTGACGCCGGCGGCTGCGTTGCGCTCGGCGAGCTCGGCCGCCGTCATCTCCCGGATCGAGGAGGACTGCGGACCGAAGCGCCGCAGACCTGCCTGGACGGCCGGGATGATGCCGTCGGGCATGAAGAGCACGACGAGGGCGAGCAGGAGACCTGTGGCGACCAGGTGGAACTGGGTGTCACCGAACTCGAGCTTGAAGATCTCCAGCGCGACGCCGACGATGACGGCGCCGACCAGCGGACCGAAGAGGTTGCGGATGCCGCCCAGGAGCGCCATCAGCACCATGTAGGAGCCCAGCAGGATCGAGAACTGGAAGATCGGGTCGAGGTCGCCGAACCACAGGGCGTACATGCCGCCGGCCAGCCCGGTGAGGGTGGCGGAGACGACGTAGGCGACGAGCTTGTAGTTGCGGGTGGGGATGCCCAGCGCCTCGGCCTTGTCCTCGTCCTCACGGATCGCCTTGAGGCCGATGCCGAACCGGGAGCGGCTGATCGCCCACCACAGCGTGAGCATGACGGCCAGCAGCGCCGCGAAGAGGTAGAAGAACACGCGGTGGTGCTCGGGTCGCATGAGGTCCGGGAAGGGGCGGGGGACCACGAGTCCGCTGGACCCGCCGGTGAAGGAGCCCCAGGCCTGGAACACCAGCAGCAGGATGAGCACGAAGGCGATCGAGACGATGACGAAGGAGGCCCCGCGCACCCGGAGGGCGGCGATGCCCACCGGGATGGTGATGATCGCCACGGCCAGGCCCGCCAGGGCCCACGCCAGGAAGGACGGCAGCCCCAGGTCACGCACGATGATGCCGGTGCCGTAGGCACCGAGACCGAAGTACGCGGCGTGGCCGAGGGAGATGTAGCCGGTGAAGCCACCCATGAAGTTCCACGAGGTGGCCGTGCAGGCGTAGGACAGGATGACGACTCCGGCGGAGAGCACGTAGGCGTCCGGTGCCGCGAACGGGAACACCGCGACGACCGCGACCCCGACGACGAGGGCCAGCGCCGAGGCGATCTGGCGGTTGCGCCGGCTGCGGCGGGCGCCGTCGGCCGGCGTCTGGGCAGGGCCGCGCGAGCGTGTGGCGAGGGTGCTAGAAGCGTTGGGCAAGGCGACCTCCGAAGAACCCCTGCGGACGCACCATGAGCGTCACGAACAGGGCGACATAGAAGATGGTCTGGGCCCAGGTCGTCCCGAGCGGGACCTGCAGCAGGCTCTGACCCACCCCCAGGACGAGAGCGGCGATGGCAGCGCCGGGGATCGAGCCGAGACCCCCGACGACGATGATCGCCATGAGCGGACCGATCCAGTGCCAGTGCAGCGACGGATAGATCGTGGCGTCCAGCGACAGGGCCGTCCCGCCCAGCGCAGCCGTGGCCAGACCGAGGCCGAAGCCGAGTCCGGCGACGCGGTCGGTACGGATACCGACCAGCTGAGCTGCTTCGGGGTGCTGGATCGTGGCGCGCAGCGCCTGACCGAAGCGGGTGTGCTTCATGAGCAGGTAGAGCACCAGCAGCGAGAGTGCTGCGAGGCCGAAGGCGATGAGCTTGACCACCGCGATCCGCGCACCGAAGATCTCGATGCTCGCCGAGGAGTACGGCAGCTGGATGCGTCGCTGCGTGCCTCCCCAGACGAACCCGATGAGGCCCTCGATGAACAGCGCGATGGCGAACGTGAGCAGCACCGACATCATGGTCAGCGTCGCCGGGCGCAGCCGCCGGATGAGCAGCCGCTGCATGAGGACGCCGATCCCGAAGAACAGCGGGACGGTGACCACGAGGGTCAGCAGGGGATCGATGCCGAGCGTGGAGCTGGCGAACCACGCGAGGTAGGCCGCCAGGATGAGGAACGCCGAGTGGGCGATCATGACGACGCGCATGACGCCGAAGTACAGCGTCAGGCCCGCTGCCAGGAGGGCGTAGAGCCCTCCCAGCAGCACGCCGAGGATGAGGCTCTGGATGAGCAGGGATCCTGTCACGCCTGCGTCACCACTCAGGCTTGGGGAAGACGGGGGCTGCCTCGGCGGCGGCCTCCGGCAGGACGATCGCGATCTTGCCGTCCACGTACTGCTGCATCAGGTGCGCGCCCTGCGGCTTGCCGGTCGCGTCCCAGGACAGCGGCCCGACGACGGTCTCCACCTCGTTGTCCCGCAGCCAGTCGATGAGCTGCTGCTGGCAGTCGCCCTGCTCGGCGCAACCGACAGCCTCGACGGCTGCAGCGACGACCTGGCCGGTGGTGAAGGCGTTGGCCTCGTCCTCGCCCGGGGGGTTGCCGTGGATCTCGGTGTACCGCTCGACGAAGTCGACGTTGGAGGGCCACGCGGCTTCTGGGGTGTAGCCCGTGGGCGACAGGATCCCCTCGGTCTTGGAGCCGATGGCCTCGGAGAACTCCGGGTTCGTGGGGGCGGTGGAGAAGGCGGCGAGCTGCGGCTGGTAGTTGAGCTGCTGCAGCGCCACGATGAGGTTGACGGCGTCCTGGTACTGCGTGCCGCCGATGACCACGTCGGCGCCAGAGTCGGCGATCTTTGCCGCGATGGGGGAGAAGTCGGTGGTGTTGGGCGGGTAGACCTCGTCGACGAGCACCTCCAGGCCGCCCTCGGCCAGCTTGTCCCGCAGGCCGTAGGCGGTGCCCTGGGCGAAGGGGTCGTCCATCGAGGCGACGGCGACCGTGGTGGGACGCTCGGCCTCGGGCATCGCCAGGATGTGCTCGGCGAGGTAGTTGTAGTGGTCGTCGGCGATGGCGGGAGCAGCGTAGAAGAGGTTGTCGAAGCCTTGCTCGAACACCTCCGCGGCGGCTCCGGCCGGCTCCACGAAGAGCATCCCGTACTCCTGGGCGATGCGTGCTGAGGGCACCACCAGGCGGGTGGAGAACGGGCCGAAGACGAGGTCGACCTCGTCCTTGGCGATGAGCGCCTCGTAGTCGGCCACGACGCGGTCGGCGTTGGACTGGTCGTCCAGGATCTTGAGCTCGACCTGACGGCCGAGGAGGCCGCCGTCCTCGTTGACCATCTGTGCCCAGGCCTCGTAGCCGCGCTGGACGCCCTTGCCGGGCTCGGAGAAGTCGCCTGTGAGCGGCAGGGAGATGCCGATGACGATGGGGTCGTCGTCGCCCCCGTCGCCGGAGCTGTCTGCGTCGCTGCAGGCAGTCAGGATGAGGAGCGCGGCAGCGCTGGCTGCCGCGACGAGGGCTTGGCCTCGGTGGGTGGTGCCGCGGGTGCGGCGGGTCGTCTGTGCCACGGGTGTATCTCCTACTTCGTTGTAAGAAGGTCATCCAATGGGGGCCGCCGCGCTGTATGGGGCTATTGTGGAAAGCGCATTCGGTAAGCGGTTACCGCACAGTATGCGCCCGATGCGATCTGCGCAAGACCCAGGGTGTCGACATGAAGTTCCTCCACGGTGAAGAGGTCAGCCGATGACAGTCCGAGCGCGGGACACCGATGGCACGCCACGTCTGGCCGACGTGGCCACCCGAGCAGGGGTCTCCATCGCGACGGCCTCACGCACGCTGTCCGGCTCGCGCGCGGTGTCCGCGGACCTGCGCAGGCGCGTCCTGGAGGCCGCGGACGCCCTCGCCTACACCGTCAACCCGCACGCCCGCTCGCTGGCCGGAGGGCTCACCTCGGTGATCGGCCTGATGGTCTATGAGATCGACGATCCCTACTTCGCCGAGATCGCCGGCGGCGTGGTCGAGGTGGCCGGCGGGCACGGCTGGAGCGTGCAGGTCAGCCACCAGGACCGCACCCACACGAGCGACCTGGCAGGGGTGCGCCTGCTGCGAGGCCAGCGGGTGGGAGCCATCGTCATCGCGGGGTCGGGGTATCGGGACGCGGGGAAGAACGCGACCGTCAACACCGAGCTGGAGGCCTATGCGGCCTCGGGCGGCCGGCTGGTGGCGATCGGGCACCGCAACCTCGACTGCCACGCCGTGGTGCCAGACAACGTCGGTGCTGCCCGGGTGGTGGCCGAGCACCTCATCGCCCTGGGGCACCGCCGCATCGGCGTCATCTCCGGCCCAGAGACGCTCACCACCGTGGTGGACCGGGGGCGGGGGATCGAGGACGCCGCCGCGGCTGGAGGGATCACCGACATCGCCTGGGCGCACGCCGCGTTCACGCGCGACGGCGGCCGCGCAGCGACGATCCGGCTGCTGGCCGAGCGCAGCGACCTGACGGCCGTCATCGCCCTCAACGACACCATGGCGATCGGCGCCCTGTCGGTGCTGCGCGAGCGGGGCATCCGGGTCCCGCAGGCGGTCTCGGTCACGGGGATCGACGACATCCAGGTCGCCCAGGACCTCGCGCCCGCACTGACCACGGTCCGGCTGCCGATGGCGAGCATGGGGCGCCAGGCAGCGCTGCTCGCGCTGCAGTCAGGCCCGGGAGCGAGGCGCGTCGAGGAGGTCGAGCACGAGCTCGTGGTGCGGGCCTCGACGGCGCCGCCGCCGGCCTGAGAGCGCCCCCGTCACGACCCAGACTCGACCGCGAGGCCGCGGCGGCGCATGACGGCGCGCTCGACCGGGGCGAAGAACAGCAGCTCGACGGCGATCCCGACGACGAGGATGAGGATGATCCCGACGAAGATCCGTGACATGTCACCGAGGTCCCGGCCCTGCTGGAGCATCTGACCCAGACCGAAGCCGATGTCCCCGCCGACGGCAATGAGCTCTGCGGCCATGAGGGAGCGCCACGAGAAGGCCCAGCCCTGCTTGAGCCCGGCGATGTACCCCGGCAGCGCGGCGGGCAGGATGACGTAGACGATCATCTCGACAGGGTTGGCCCCGAGCACCTGGCCCACCCGCCGGTACAGCGGCGGCACCTGGTCCACCCCGGCCACGATCCCGTTGATGATCGAGGGCACCGCGCCGAGCAGGATGACGGTGTAGATGGTCGCGTTGCTCAGCCCGAACCAGATGATCGCCGCGGGCACCCAGGCGACCGAGGGCAGGACCTGCAGCCCGGTGATGAGCGGCCCGAAGGACGCCCGGATCCACCGCACCCGTGCCACGACGATCCCCAGCGGCGTGCCGATGACCGCCGCGAGCAGGAAGCCGACGACGCCGCGCTGCACGCTCGTCACGAGCGCCTCACCGGCGGTGCCGTCCTCCCACAGGTGCAGGAAGGTCAGCCCGACGAGCGCGGGCGGCGGGAACCTCGTGACGTCCTGGGGGCCTAGCCGGAAGGCGATCTCCCACACCGCCAGCAGCACGGTGACGGAGATGACGAGGGGCAGGACTGCGCGCACGGCCTTGCGCGTGCGGCTGACCGGTCGCACGGACGCGGTCTGCAGGGCGTCCAGGCCAGCTTCGAGGGTGCCGAGCGAGCTGCCGGTGTCAGAGGGGCTGCCGGTGTCAGTGGGCATGGCGGCGGATCTCCTCGCGCAGCTTGTCGGTGATCTCGATCGCCAGGCTCGCGACCTGGGGAGCCTCGATGCGGCGTTCGCCGGTCACCGACACGTCCCACTCCCGCACGATCCGGCCGGGCCGGCTGGACATGAGCAGCACCCGCTGCCCGAGGCGGACCGCCTCGCGGACGTTGTGGGTGATGAACACCACCGTCCGTCCGGTCGCCTTCCACACCCGTTCCAGCTCGTCGTGCAGGAGGTCGCGGGTGATGGCGTCCAGGGCGGCGAAGGGCTCGTCCATGAGCAGCACGTCCTGCTCCTGGGCGAGAGCCCGGGCCAGGGCGACGCGTGAGCGCATCCCGCCGGACAGCTCGTGCACCCGCTTGTCCGCGGCTCCGCCCAGGTGCACCATCTCGAGGAGCTCGCCCACGCGGGCGGCGCGCTGCGCGCGGGGCACCTTGCGCAGCTTGAGCGCGAGGTCCACGTTCTGCCCGGCTGTCAGCCACGGGAACAGCGCCGCCTCCTGGAACATGAGCGCGGCTCCGTCTCCCGCGACCGAGACCTGCCCGGTGGTCGGCTTCTCTAGGCCCGCCATGATGTTGAGCAGGGTCGACTTGCCGCAGCCGGACGCACCGAGCAGGCACACGAACTCGCCCGGGGCGATGGTGAGGTTTATGCCGTCCAGCACGGGTGCGCCGGCGGGGCTGAAGCGCTTGGTCACGTCGGTCACCTGGACGGCGGGGCGCGGCGCGACGGCCACGGGCGTCCCGGGCGACGCCGCGGCGTCGGCGGCGGGTGTGCCGGCTCTGAGGGTGGTCATGGCTCTCATTCCTTGCCGAGCCCGCCGGCCGAGACGGGGGTGTCCCCGCGGGCCGTGAGCACCGAGTTGAGCAGTCGCAGGTCGTAGATGCCGTCGAGGGCGCCCTCGGGGGAGATGCCGAGCGGCAGCTCGGTGGTCCCGGCGGCGAGCCCGTCCGTGAACAAGGTGCCCAGGGTCGCGGCGAAGGGGTCGGTCGTGAAGGACAGGTTCTCGAAGGACCGCGCGAGGACCTCGCCGGACAGGGCCTTGCCTGCCTTGTCGGCGAGGACGGTGTTGACGACGGCCGCAGCCTCGTCCGGGTGGGTGGTGATCTGCTCCACCGCGCGGACGTGGGCCTGCAGCACCGCCTCGACCGAGCCCGGGTGCTCACCGAGGAACTCCTGGGTGGCGATGATGTTCGTCGTGACGAACTGCCCGCCCGGCCACAGGTCGGCCTCGTCGACGAGGACGGACGCCCCCGCCTCCAGCACCAGGCGCGAGGCCCACGGCTCCGGCAGCCAGGCGCCGTCGATCTGCCCGTCGGCGAAGAGCTGGAGGGTCTGGGCGTTGGTGGTCGGCACGATCCCCACATCACCGCCGCCGGTGATGTCCGTGCTCAGACAGTGCTCGGCGAGGTAGGTCCGCGCGGCCACGTCCTGGGTGCCGCCGCGCTGGGGCGTGGCGATCCGCGTGCCGTCGAGGTCGGCGACGGTGGTGAGCGCCGGGTCGACGACGAGCTGGGAGCCCCCCGAGGTGGCACCGGCCACGATCCGCAGCAGGCTGCCGTTGGTCGTGACGTACCCGGTGATCGCCGGGTTGGGTCCGACGTAGGCCACGTCGATCGACCCGCCGCGCACGGCCTCGATGGCCGCCGGCCCGGCGTTGAAGGTCGTCACCGTGACCGTCACGTCCGGGCCGAGCGCCTCCTGGAAGTACCCCTCGGCGTCGGCCACCAGCGCCGGGGCGTGGGTGACGTTGGCGAAGTAGCCGATCCGCACCTGCTCCGCCGGCCCGAGGTCGGTGAACTCCCGGGCGTTGGCCGG
The DNA here is from genome assembly GCF_001552735.1 of Sanguibacter suarezii NBRC 16159. Lineage (GTDB taxonomy): Bacteria > Actinomycetota > Actinomycetes > Actinomycetales > Cellulomonadaceae > Sanguibacter > Sanguibacter suarezii. The sequence goes on along the minus strand of NZ_BCRT01000016.1, from coordinate 336,730 downwards.
GCGCCCCGTCGTCGCGCAGGCGGTGAGCAGGAGGACGAGGACGCCCGCCACGAGCCCGGACAAGCGGCCCGGGGCGAGCTGCGGCACCGGGTCCTCAGATCGTGTACTGGACGGGGCGGTCCGCAGGGTTGCGGGCGGCGGACAGCGCGTCGCCCACCATGCCGGCGGCGAGGGTGCCGCCGTCGGCCGCGTCGATGAGCAGGAACGCCCCCGTGCGCCGGGAGAGCAGGTACTCCTCGGCCGCGATCGGGGCGGCCAGGCGCAGCGTGACCCGGCCGATGTCGTTGAGCTCGAGCCGCTCGGCCGGCTCGAGGGTCGCGGAGTCGAGGTCGAGCTTGCCGACGACGTCCCGCACGATGGCCTGGACCGTCTTGGTCGTGTGCTTGAGCAGCACCCGCGAGCCGGGCAGCAGCGGGCGCTCGGCCAGCCAGGTCACGGTGCCCACGACGTCCTGGGTGACCACAGGGGCGTCGGCCGCGGTGGCGATGAGGTCGCCGCGGGTCACGTCGATCTCGTCGCTCAGGCGCAGCGTGACCGACTGCGGCGCGAAGGCCTCGGCCAGCTCGCCGTCGGCGGTGTCGATGCCCTCGATGGTCGAGCGCCGGCCCGAGGGCAGCACCACGACCTCGTCGCCGACCCGCACGACGCCGGCCGCGATCTGCCCGGCGTAGCCGCGGTAGTCGGTGTAGCGCGGGTCGCGCGCCGCGCCCTGGGGGCGCAGGACGGTCTGGACCGGGAAGCGGAAGGACTCGGTGCTCGGCTCGTCGGCCTGCGGCAGCTCCTCGAGCAGCTCGAGCAGGCTCGGGCCGTCGTACCAGGGGGTCTTGGCCGACCGGTCCACGATGTTGGCGCCCTCCAGCGCGGACACCGGGATGGTCACGAGGCTCGCCACGCCCAGGTCCGCCCCGGCCGCGCTGATCTGCGCGGCGAGCTCGCGGTAGCGGGCCTCGTCGTAGTCGACGAGGTCGATCTTGTTCACCGCGACGACCACGGTCGCCACCCGCAGCAGGCTCGCCACCGCGAGGTGGCGCCGGGTCTGCTCGAGCAGCCCCTTGCGGGCGTCGATGAGCAGCACGACGACGTCGGCCGTGGAGGCACCGGTCACCGTGTTGCGGGTGTACTGCACGTGCCCGGGGCAGTCGGCGAGGATGAAGGAGCGCTTGGCGGTGGCGAAGTACCGGTAGGCGACGTCGATCGTGATGCCCTGCTCGCGCTCGGCGCGCAGACCGTCGGTGAGCAGCGCGAGGTCCGGGGCGTCGAGGCCACGGTCGCGCGAGACCCGCTCGACGGCGTCGAGCTGGTCGGCCAGCACGGACTTGGAGTCGTAGAGCAGGCGACCCACGAGGGTGGACTTGCCGTCGTCGACGGATCCGGCCGTGGCCAGGCGCAAGAGCGTCGGCTGGGTGGTGCGGGTGGCGGGTGCGAGAGTGCTCATCAGAAGTACCCTTCCTTCTTGCGGTCTTCCATGGCGGCCTCGGAGATGCGGTCGTCGGCGCGGGTCGCGCCGCGCTCGGTGATGCGGGTCGCGGCGACCTCGGTGATGACGTCCGCGACGCTCGTCGCGTCGGACTCCACGGCCCCGGTGCAGGACATGTCGCCGACGGTGCGGTAGCGCACCTGCTCGGTGAAGACGCGTTCCTCACGCGGCTGGGAGTAGGGCCCGACGGCGAGCAGCATGCCGTCGCGCTCGAAGACCTCGCGCTGGTGGGCGTAGTACAGCGAGGGCAGCTCGATGTTCTCGCGCTCGATGTAGCGCCAGATGTCCAGCTCGGTCCAGTTGCTCAGCGGGAAGGCGCGCACGTGCTCGCCCGGGCGGTGACGCCCGTTGTACAGGTTCCACAGCTCAGGACGCTGGTTGCGCGGGTCCCACTGGCCGAACTCGTCGCGCAGGGACAGCACACGCTCCTTGGCGCGGGCCTTCTCCTCGTCGCGGCGGGCACCGCCGAAGAGCGCGTCGAACTTGTTCGCCGCGATCGCGTCGAGCAGCGGCTGGGTCTGCAGCGGGTTGCGGGTGCCGTCGGCGCGCTCGCTGAGCCGGCCGTCGTCCAGGTAGTCCTGGACCGAGGCGACCTCGAGCCGGGCGCCCAGCCGGGCGACCGTGGCGTCGCGGAAGGCGAGCACCTCGGGGAAGTTGTGCCCGGTGTCCACGTGCAGCAGCGGGAAGGGGACCGGCGCGGGCCAGAACGCCTTCTCCGCGAGGTGCAGCATGACGACGGAGTCCTTGCCGCCGCTGAACAGCAGCGCGGGACGCTCGAACTCAGCCACCACCTCACGGATGATGTGGATGCCCTCGCTCTCCAAGGACTCCAGCTGGGTGAGCCGGCGCTCGGCGGTCGCGTCGGCAGCCGAGGCGGCCGCGGCGGTCGGGGAACTGTCGGTGATACTCATACGTGGAGCCCACATTCGGTCTTGTCGAGTCCGGACCAGCGTCCGGAGCGGGGGTCTTCGCCGGGGGCGACGCGCTTGGTGCACGGTGCGCAGCCGATCGACGGGTAGCCGTCGTTGAGCAGCGGGTTGAGGATCACCTGGTGCTCGGCGGCGTAGGCGAGCAGGTCGTCGAAGGTCCACGCCGCGAAGGGGTTGATCTTCACCAGGCCGTTCTTGGCGTCCCAGGTGACCAGGGGAGTGGTGGTGCGGGTCGGTGCCTCGTCGCGGCGCACGCCGGTCACCCACAGCTCGTAGCCGGCCAGGGTGCGGCTGAGCGGCTCGACCTTGCGCATGGCGCAGCACGCGGCCGCGTCACGGGCGAAGAGGTCGGTGCCGTAGGCGGCGTCCTGCTCGGCGACGGTGAGCCGGGGCAGCACGTCGACGATGGTCACCTCCATCTGCTGGGCGACGGCGTCGCGCGTGCCGATGGTCTCGGCGAAGTGGTACCCGGTCTCCAGGAACAGCACGTCCACCCAGGGGGCGGCCGTGGCGACCAGGTGCGGGAGCACGGCGTCGGCCATGGAGCAGGCGACGGCGATGGAGTGGCCGAACTCGCGCGCGGCCCATGCCACGACCTGCTCGGCGGTCGCCTCGTCGGGGGCACCCAGTCCGGAGCCGTGCAGCTCGGCCTGGCCGCGGGCCACGATCTCCTGCAGCTCGGCGTCGCTGCGCCGGGGCCGAGCGGTGGCCGCACGGTCGGCGGTGTGCGCGGCGCGGGAGGCGTCGCGGGCCGCAGTGCGCGCCTTGGCCGCGGCTCGCAGGGCGGCGAGCGGGTCGACGGGTGCGTCGCTCACAGCAGCGCCTCCTCGTCGGCGGTCGTGGCCCACTCGGCGAAGGACTCCTCGCCCGTGCGGTCCGCCTCGAAGCGGCGCACCACGCGCTCGACGTAGTCGGGCAGGTTCGCCGCGGTGACCTTGAGGCCGCGGACAGTGCGTCCCATGCCCGCCTCGGCGCGGTCCTGGTTCGCCAGCCCGCCACCCAGGTGGACCTGGAACCCGGGCTCCTGCTCGCCGTCGTCGTTCATGACGAGCTGGCCCTTGAGGCCGATGTCCGCGGTCTGGATGCGGGCGCAGGAGTTGGGGCAGCCGTTGATGTGCAAGGTGATCGGCTTGAGCCGCGAGATGTCCCCGAGGCGCTCCTCGAGGGTGTCGATGGCCACCTTCGCGGTGTCCTTGGTGTCCACGATCGCGAGCTTGCAGTACTCGATGCCGGTGCAGGCGATGGTCGACCGACGGAAGGTGCTCGGCTCAGCCTCCAGGCCCAGGTCGCGCAGCCCGGTCACGACGCGGTCGACCTCAGCGGGGGGTACGTCCAGGACGAGGAGCTTCTGGTGCGGGGTGAGGCGCACCCGGGCGGAACCGGCGGACTCGGCGAGGTCGGCGACCGCGGAGAGCACCGTGCCCGAGACCCGGCCGACGTAGGGCGCGGCGCCGACGTAGAAGGCGCCGTCTTTCTGCTCGTGCACACCGACGTGGTCGCCGGGGCTCGTGGGCCGCGGGGCCGGCGGGCCGTCGGGCAGGGCGTAGCCGAGGTACTCGTCCTGGAGGACCTGACGGAACTTCTCCGGTCCCCAGTCAGCCAGCAAGAACTTCAGACGGGCCTTGTTGCGCAGGCGGCGGTAGCCGTAGTCGCGGAAGATCTGCACCACGCCGTGCCAGACGTCGGGCGCCTGCTCGGCGGTGACGAAGGCGCCCAGGCGCTCGCCCAGGCGTGGGTTGGCGCTCAGCCCGCCACCGACCCACAGGTCGAAGCCGACGCCGAGCTCGGGGTGGACCAGGGCGACCAGGCCGATGTCGTTGATCTCGTGGACCACGTCCTGGCTGGGGTGGCCGGTGATCGCGGTCTTGAACTTGCGGGGGAGGTTGGCGAGCTCGGGGATGCCGATGTACTTCTCGGTGATCGCGTCGATGATCGGCGTGGGGTCGATGATCTCGTCCTTGGCGATCCCGGCGACCGGGCTGCCGAGCACCACGCGCGGCACGTCGCCGCAGGCCTCGGTGGTCTGCAGGCCCACGGCCTCCAGACGGCGCCAGATCTCCGGCACCGCCTCGACCTCGATCCAGTGCAGCTGGATGTTCTGGCGGTCGGTGATGTCTGCGCTGTCGCGGCCGTACTCGGAGGAGATCTCGGCGATGACCCGCAGCTGCTCGGTGGTCAGCCCGCCACCGTCGATGCGGACTCGGAGCATGAAGTACCGGTCCTCGAGCTCGTGCGGCTCAAGCTGGGCGGTACGCCCGCCGTCGATCCCGGGCTTGCGCTGGGTGTACAGGCCCCACCAGCGGAAACGGCCGTGGAGGTCGTCGTCGGTGATGGAGTCGAAGCCCTCGCGGGAGTAGACCGTCTCGATGCGCTCGCGGACGGAGAGCCCGCCGTCCTCCTGCTTCCACCTCTCGTTGCCGTTGAGCGGCTCGGTGCCGTCCACGGCCCACTGGCCGTTGGGCCGGGCTGCGCGGGCGGGACGTGCCGGGCGTGATGCGGCTGCGTCGGGCGTGGTGGCCGGGGTGGCGTCGGGGGAGAGCTCGGCCGTGGGGGCGGTCGACGGCGACATGGTGACTTCCTCGAGTGGTTCGTGGACGCGAGGGTCGCCGGGAGGTCGCGGTTCAGTGACTGACCGGGCTGGAGATCCTCACGCGCCCTGGTCTGGTGCCCACCGCCGAAGGGATCCGGGGAGGGCAGGTTCAGGCGCGAATCAACAACAGCAACAACAGGTGCTGCTGGGGGCACACGTCACCAGGGCGCGACGAGAGGTCGCTTCCTGGGTGCTCCGAGCCGTAGTCATGTCAACGACCGTACGTGCCAATTCGGGCACCTGTCGAGGGTGTCCACATGGTGGTCTAGCGTGTCGAGATCTGAGATATCCGGATTTGCCGGGTGCGCCACGCCGCCCTGATTGCTTACCAGAGGCCAAAAATCTACGCTGCAGGCATGGAATTCCTCTATCACGCCTTCGCTGTCCTGCACTTTGTCGGCTGGGCCATCGTCCTGGGTGGCTACTTCGTCTCGATGCGCACGCCCGGCCTGAACAAGGGTGTCTTCCACGGTGCCGCGACGGCGGCCGTCGCGGGGATCCTCATGGTCGGCGTCGCCGAGATGGGTGGCCTCTGGGACGACGGCGGGCCGTCGATGACCAAGATCGGCATCAAGCTGGTCATCTCGCTGATCATCGCGGTCCTGGCCTTCCTCGCCGTCAAGAAGGGCGACAAGGTCTCTCCCGCGCTCAAGCACTCGATCGGCGCCCTGACGCTGGTCAACATCATCGTCGCGGTCTTCGTCTGACCTGACGCTCGTCGCCTACAGTGTCGGCGTGAACGCAACCCAGGAACTCGTCGTCGGCCTCGTCATCGTCGCCGGGATCGTCGGCGGGACCACACAGGTCGTGCCAGGCGCTGTGATCGTCTTCGGTGCGATCCTCGTGTGGGCGCTGATGACCGGCGGGGCCCTCGCCTGGACCGTCCTCGCCGTCGCCACGGCCGCGCTGGTCGCGGCAGGAGTGGTGAAGTACATCGTCGCCGGGCGGCACATGACCCGCGCCGAGGTGCCTGGCTCGACCCTCCTCGTCGGCCTCGTCGTCGGGGTGGTCGGCTTCTTCGTCATCCCGGTCATCGGGTTGTTCGTCGGCTTCGTCGGCGGGGTCTACGCCTGCGAGCTGGCGCGTCGCCGCTCCCACATCCAGGCCTGGGCGGCGACCAAGGCGGCGCTCACCGCGACCGGGCTGACCATCCTCATCGAGCTCGCGGGCTCGCTCCTGGCGGGCACGGCGTGGTTGCTCGCGGTCGTCATCTGGTGAGCTGGCGGGGGATCGCGCCTCACGAGGCGATGAATAGTGACCCGGATCACTCATGGTCGCCCGTGGGCCGCCGATAGGGGGTCGGTTCCGTCCGGCACCACCTCTGCGACCTCTGCGAGTGCCCATGCTGTCACGCCTGAGCTCGACGTCCATCATGACCCGGCTCATCACCATCGTCACCGTCTCCGCAGTCGGGATGGGGCTGCTCGCCCTCATCGCCTCGAGCGTGGCACGTGACCGGATCATGCAGGAGCGGCAGGCCGCGACCCGCTCTGTGGTGGAGACCGCTGCGGGGATCGTCTCCTTCTACGGTGATCGCGCCGAGGCGGGGGAGATGACCACGACCGAGGCGCAGACCGCGGCGATCGCCGCGGTGGGCGCGCTCCGCTACTCCTCGCAGGAGTACTTCTGGATCAACGACGAGACGCCGTCGATGATCATGCACCCGATCAAGCCGGAGATGGACGGCACCGACCTGTCCACCAACGCCGACGCGGACGGCACTCTCATCTTCGTGGAGATGACCCGGGTGGTGCAGTCCTCCGGGGCCGGCTTCGTCGACTACCTGTGGCCCAAGCCCGGGGCCGACTCACCCCAGCCGAAGACCTCTTACGTCCAGGGCTACGAACCCTGGGGCTGGATCATCGGTTCCGGCATCTACGTCGACGACGTCCAGGGCACCGCACTGACCGACGCCGGCAAGGTCGCCCTCGCGGCAGCCGGGCTCGTGCTGCTCTGCGCGATCATCGGCGTCGTCATCGCACGCTCGATCGTGCGCCCCATCCGCCGTGCCACGGATGTGCTGGCCTCCGGCGACCTGCGGGTGCGCCTCGAGACCGGTCGGGGCCGTACCGAGCTCGAGCGTCTGGCCGCCTCGCTCAACACGACGCTGGACCGGTCCTCCATGGTCGCCCACGAGGTGTCCACGGCTGCCGCGCACCTGGAGGGCGCTGCGTCACAGCTGCTGCGCAGCGGCGAGGAGATGGCGATGTCCTCTCAGGTCACCTCCGTCCAGACCGCTCAGGTCGCCGGGTCGGCGACGACCGTCAGCGCGGGGATCGACACCGTCGCCGCAGGCACCCACCAGATGGGCGCCTCGATCTCGGAGATCGCTCGCAACGCCAACCTCGTCGCCAAGATCGCCGCCGACGCGGTCGACGCCGCCGAGGCGACGAATCGCACCGTGACGGAGCTGGGACAGTCCTCCGCCCAGATCAGCACGGTGGTCAAGGTCATCACCTCGATCGCGGAGCAGACCAACCTGCTCGCCCTCAACGCCACGATCGAGGCAGCCCGCGCGGGCGACGCCGGCAAGGGCTTCGCTGTCGTGGCGGGGGAGGTCAAGGAACTCGCCCAGGAGACGGCCCGGGCCACCGGCGGGATCTCCGACCGGGTCGAGGCGATCCAGGCCGCCGTCGAGCAGGCGGCGGGTGAGATCACGGAGATCTCCTCCATCATCGCCCAGATCAGCGACCTCCAGCTGACCATCGCCGGCGCCGTCGAGGAGCAGACGGCGACCACCTCGGCGATGGCGCAGACGGTCTCCACCGTGGCCGATGGTGGGCGCAGCATCGCGCAGTCTCTGCGCGAGGTCCAGGTCGCCTCGGAGACAACCTCGCAGGAGATCGACGCCATCCGGTCGGCTGCCTCGGAGCTCGCGGAGACGTCGCGGACGCTGCAGGCCACGGTGACGGCGTTCACCGCCTGAGGGCGCGCTCGGCCCGGGGTGCTCAGGGTGTCGGTGGGGACGCTTAGGCTGGGTGGGCTATGACTTCTCTCTTTGATCACCTCCCCGGTTTCGACGGCCTCCCGGGAGCCCCGGCCCCCGCCGCGCCCGTGCCCGACGACGCACGCGACCCGGGCCCCGCCGCCTCGGCCTTCGCGCGGGTCGCCGCTGCCCACCCGCAGGACTGGGAGGGCGAAGCCGCCCAGGCGCGCGCCGCCTCCGCGGCCACGGCCGACGCGCTGCTGGAAGGGCTCAACCCGCAGCAGCGTGAGGCCGTCGTGCACGGCGGGAGCCCGCTGCTCATCGTCGCTGGGGCCGGCTCGGGCAAGACGCGGGTGCTCACCCACCGCATCGCCTACCTGCTGGCCACCCACCGGGCCCGCCCGAGCGAGATCCTCGCGATCACCTTCACCAACAAGGCCGCCGCGGAGATGCGCGAGCGTGTGTCCGCGCTCGTGGGACCGGCCGCCGGACGGATGTGGGTCTCGACCTTCCACTCCGCCTGCGTGCGGATCCTGCGCCGGGAGGCCGCCGCCCTCGGGCTGCGCCAGTCCTTCTCGATCTATGACTCCGCCGACTCCCAGCGGCTGCTCACCATGGTGCTGCGCGAGCTCGACGTGGACCCCAAGAAGTACCCGGTCAAGCAGCTCGCCCACAAGATCTCCTCGCTCAAGGACGAGCTCGTCACCCCGGAGCGGTACGCGCTGGAGTCCGGCGCCTCAGACCCGTCCGGCACCGCCGCCAACGAGTTCGACCAGACGCTGTCGTCGGTGTACACCCGCTACCAGGCGCGGCTGCGCCAGGCGCACGCCCTCGACTTCGACGACCTCATCATGACCACGGTCGGTCTGCTCCAGGACCACCCCGCGGTGGCCGAGCACTACCGGCGCCGGTTCCGGCACGTGCTCGTGGACGAGTACCAGGACACCAACCACGCGCAGTACACCCTCGTGCGCGAGCTCACCGGGGTGCGCACGGGCGACCCCGAGGACCCCGCCGCCGCGGGCGCGCTGCCGCCGGGGGAGCTGACCGTCGTCGGCGACTCCGACCAGTCCATCTACGCCTTCCGCGGCGCGACGATCCGCAACATCCTCGAGTTCGAGGTGGACTACCCCGAGGCCCGCACCATCCTGCTCGAGCAGAACTACCGCTCGACCCAGAACATCCTCTCCGCGGCCAACGCCGTCATCTCCCGCAACACCGACCGCATGCCCAAGCGGCTGTGGACGGACGCCGGTGCGGGGGCGAAGATCATCGGTTACGTCGCCGACAACGAGCACGACGAGGCCCGCTTCATCGCCGCGGAGATCGACCGCCTGGGCGACGCCGAGGGCGTCCGTCCCGGTGACGTGGCCATCTTCTACCGCACGAACGCCCAGTCCCGTGCCCTGGAAGAGGTGCTCATCCGCGTCGGGCTGCCCTACAAGGTGGTCGGCGGCACGCGCTTCTACGAGCGCCGCGAGATCAAGGACGTCATCGCCTACCTGCGCGCCGTCGCCAACCCCGACGACGACGTCAACCTGCGCCGCATCCTCAACGTGCCCAAGCGCGGGCTGGGGGACCGCTCCGAGGCGATGGTCGTGGCCCAGGCCGAGCGCAACCGGTCCTCCTTCAACGAGGCCCTCGACCATCTGGAGGAGATCCCGGGCCTGACCGCTCGCGCCCTCAACCCTCTCAAGGCCTTCCGCACCCTCATGGACGGCCTGCGCGAGCTCGCCGAGAAGGGTGCCGGGCCCGCCGAGATCCTCGGGGAGGTGCTCGACCGCACCGGCTACCTCGCTGAGCTGCGGGCGAGCGACGACCCGCAGGACGAGTCGCGGGTGGAGAACCTCGCCGAGCTGCACGCCGTGGCGAGCGAGTTCGAGGAGTCCGAGCCCGAGGGGACCCTCGCGGACTTCCTCGAGCGGGTCTCCCTCGTCGCCGACTCCGACCAGATCCCCAGCGCCGACGACGCCGGTCACGAGGGCGCCCCGGTCATCGACCCGGGCGTGGTCACCCTCATGACCCTGCACACCGCCAAGGGTCTGGAGTTCCCGGTGGTCTTCCTCACCGGCATGGAGGACGGCACCTTCCCGCACATGCGCTCCCTGCACGACGACGTCGAGCTCGCCGAGGAACGTCGCCTCGCCTACGTGGGCATCACCCGCGCCCGCGAGCGGCTCTACGTCTCCCGCTCCGCGGTGCGGTCGGCATGGGGGATGGCCAACGAGTTCCCGGCCAGCCGGTTCCTCGACGAGATCCCCGAGGACCTGTGGGACTGGCGCCGGCGCGAGTCGTCCATGGCGACGCTGCGCGGACCGGGCGGGTACACCGGTGGTTGGGGCTCAGGTGGGTACGGCTCGGGCAACCGCCGCCGGTCTTCCGACGACGACGACTTCGCCCCGCCGATCGGCTCGGGCGGCTACCGCAGCGAACGGGGTGCCCGGTCCGCCGGGGCCTCGTCGTCGGGCGCCGGGTCGTGGAAGAAGGCGGCCGAGCCGGCCAGCCCGAGCTTCGGCTCCGGCGGCGGCAAGGCCGACGCGGACATCCCGTCGTTGGCGGTGGGGGACCGGGTCACCCACGACTCCTTCGGCCTGGGGACGGTCGTCGCGGTCGAGGGGTCCGGGCCCAAGTCCGTGGCCAAGATCGACTTTGGGGCGGACGGCACCAAGCGCCTGCTGCTGCGGTTCGCGCCGGTCACCAAGCTCTGAGGTCTCCTCACAACGTTCCCCAGATGGCACGGTTGCACGTGCAGTCGTGGCGAGACATGTTGGTTGGCATCGCAATGGCCAAACCTTCCTCAGAATCCGACGCCGAGCGGTCCGCTCAGCTTTTGTCTTGTACGTCTCCGTCGTCGTCCATGGAACGGGCGTCGGCGTGTCACTGCTTGATGCAGTTGTCGCGCGGGCGGCGCGCACAGGGCTGGGGGTGGCGGATCTCAACCCGCGGGCCCGGGGGATGGCAAGCACGGATTGGCCCTAGACGGCAGGACCACGGTTGAAGGCGGAATGCGCGCAGTGCGCATGGTTCGCCACTGACCGGGTGAGTAGCAATTCCTGATGAAATGGACCGACAGGGTTGATGGCCGATTTTCTCGTGTGCGAGTTGAACTATCTGAGGTCGCATTATCTGATGGCTATTCCTCTTGTCGAACATGCGTTCCCTAGATAGAATGGAGTACGAAGCCACATAAGGAACGCGACAGGCGAGGAGGCGTGTCATGGATTCAGGTAATTCATTCTTGACGCGTGATCCTGCACCCGTTGTTGAGCGCATTGAAATAGCCCCTTGGGTATGGGCTGATGTGGCGGACGGTCCGGTGAGCACGCTGGTTGAGGACTGGGTCGAGGTGGCGTTCGAGGAGCTGATCCGGTCGGCCTGGCCGGCGGGGGCTGGCGAGATGTGTGCGCAGGCGGTTCCTGCGGATGACGGCCTGTGCGTGGGGCCAGTGACTCCTGCGGTAGTCACCGATCGTCCCGATCTGGGTGCGCCGGTGGACGTCTTCGCGCAGCTGGACCAGCTGGAGGCGTTGGTCGAGCTGATCGCGTCGACAGATCCGGCGTCGTTGCCGGGGGTGGTTGCGCAGGAGGTGTCGCGGCGAATCCATGGTTCGCTGGGTCGGTTGGAAGGCCAGCGGTTGGGATGCATCGGACGGGCTGAGGCTGAGGGGTCGTGGCGCGCCGAGACGATGCATTCCTTCGCGTCGTGGTTGGCGAAGGCGGAAGGCCTGTCGGAGACGTCGGCGGCCCGGACCGTCGCTGCGGCGCGGGCGGTGCGTGAGCACCTGCCCGCCACGGGCGTGGCGGCTCGGGCTGGGGTGATCACGAGCGAGCATGTGGCGATCATGGTCAAGGCGACCAAGACGCCGGTGTTGTGTCAGGCGCTGGCTGGCCCGGTGCCTGGGGACGCGGAGCCTGAGGACGGGGCGCCTGAGGCTGGAGTGTGCACGGGTGAGCAGGCGTTGCTGGCGCACACGGCGACCTGGTCGGTCAAGGACTTCAACACCCTGATCAAGCGGTTCACGGTCTCCGCTGACCCGGAAACCCAGGAGAAGGCGTTCAAGGACGCGGTCGAGCGGGAGTACTTGCGGGTGTCCCCGACGTTGGGTGGGATGACGATCAACGGGTTCGTCACCACCGAGCACGGCCAGCTCATCACCACGGCGCTGCGGTCGATCGCCGGGGTCCCTGCCGCCGACGACCTGCGCCCGGCGGACCTGCGTAAGGTCGACGCCCTGGTGGACCTGTGCCAGCGGGCCCTGGACGGCGGGATCGCCGGCAAAGGCGCCAACGTGCGCCCTCACCTGTCGGTGCACGTCAGCTGGGAGGAGTTCACCCGGGTCTTTGAGGCTACCCACGGCGCAGAGAGTGACAGTGACAGCACCGACGCAGACGGCACCACCTCCACCACCGGCGTCCAGAGCTGGTCGTCCAAGACGCTCCAAGCCCGCCTCCGGGCCGGCTACGCGACCTGGGAAGACGGCACCGGCCCAATCCCCGACGCGGTCCTGCGACGCATCGCCTGCGACGGAGAGGTCACCCGGATCATCTTCGGGCCCGACTCCCAGATCCTCAATATCGGCCGCAGCAGACGCACCTTCACCAAAGAGCATCGCCGCGCCATCGTCGCCCGCGACCGAACCTGCGTCTGGCCCGGCTGTGACGCGCCACCCCACGTCTGCGAGATCCACCACGCCATCCGCCACTGGGCCGACAACGGCGACACCACGCCGTCCAACGGTGCACTGCTCTGCCGACACCACCACCATCGCGTCGACGGCGAGAACATCGCCATGACCTATGACGACCGCTGGACCGTCCACATGCCCGGCACCTACCAGCCCGGCGCGGTCGCCGCCTGATTCTGAGGCCGGCTCAGTCCGCCAGGACGGCGGCGAACAGCAGGCTGTCACGCCATGCGCCGCGGACGAGCAGGTGGTCCCGGAGCTGGCTTTCCAAGGTCAGTCCCGCCTTCTCGAGCACCCGCGCCGATGCAGCGTTGTCGGGATGGCACGTCGCCTCCACCCGGTGCATGCCCAGCGACTGCGCCGTCGCGACCAGCGTCTGGGCGACCTCCGAGGCGTAGCCCTGGCCCCACCGTGCGGGGTCGAGCATGTATCCGAAGGAGGCCCGGCGGTTCCTGGGGCTGGTGACCTGCAACCCGGCGGACCCGATCCCCGTGCCGTCGGGCAGGGTCACCGCCCACGTGAACTCCTCCGGCCCGCTGCCTGTCCGTGACGCCTCGTCCAGGAAGGCCTGCGTGTCCGCCGGCGTGTTCGGGCCCCAGTCTGTGTAGCGCGTCACGGCAGGGTTCGCCGTGATGGGGTGGAGCCAGGCGAAGTCGGTCGCTGAGAAGGCGCGCAGGTGCAGCCGAGACGTCGTGACGATCATGGCGACCATTGTGCCTCGAAGCCACAGGAGCCGATGGTGGCCGATGTGACGGCGAACACGTCGCCCGCCATACTGTCGTCCATGCGCAGCGAACTCTTCAGCCAGGCCCACAACGAGGTGCACTCCGGCGAGCGGTACACCCTGCAGAACCCGCGGTTGCTCCGGGTCTCCCTCGGCCCCGACGTCATCGCAGCGAAGGGCGTCATGGTCGCCTACACCGGGCAGGTGCAGTTCCGCCACGAAGGCGCGGGCAGCGTCGCGAAGGTCATGAAGCGGGTGCTCACCGCGGAGGACCAGCCGCTCATGCGGATGACCGGCCAGGGCCAGGTGTACCTCGCCCGGCGCGCCGCGCACGTGTTCACGATGGAGCTCGAGGGGGAGGGGATCAGCGTCGGAGGGCACTCTCTGCTCGCCTTCGACGCTGCCCTGCAGTGGGACATCCACCGGACCGGGACCGCGATGGTCGGTGCTGGGTTGTTCAACACCACGGTCGGCGGGCACGGCACGGTCGCCCTCACCTCGGACGGCCAGCCGCTCATCCTCGACTGCTCCCAGCAGCCCGTCTTCGTCGACACCGACGCCGCAGTCTGCTGGTCGGCGAACCTCAAGCCGTCGCTCGTCAGCTCGATGTCCGCCATGTCGTTCATCGGCCGTGGGTCGGGGGAGGCCGTGCAGTACTCCTTCCACGGTCCTGGCTTCGTGGTGGTCCAGCCGTCGGAGTCGGTCTGAGGCCATCACCTGGAGCGCGAGTGTGGCGCACCTGACACTGACTGTGGTGTACCTGACACCTTGTCAGGAGCCCGTCTGTCCAGATCGGCACTAGTCTGTAAGAAAGTGTCTCGACGTCGAGACACATGTGTGTACCGGTCGACGGAAGGACGCAGCAGGGTGGACCTGTTCGAATACCAGGCACGCGACATCTTCGAGAAGCACGGCGTGCCCGTGCTGGGTGGAGTGGTCGCCACCACTCCTGAAGAAGCTCGCGCAGCAGCAGAAGAGCTCGGCGGAGGAACCGTCGTCGTCAAGGCGCAGGTCAAGGTCGGAGGCCGCGGGAAGGCGGGCGGCGTCAAGCTCGCCCACACTCCCGACGAGGCAGCCGAGCAGGCCGCACAGATCCTCGGCATGGACATCAAGGGTCACACGGTGCACCGTGTGATGATCGCCGCCGGTGCGAAGATCGCCGAGGAGTTCTACTTCTCCGTGCTCCTCGACCGGTCCAACCGCTCGTACCTCGCCATGGCGAGCGTCGAGGGTGGCATGGAGATCGAGCAGCTCGCTGTCGAGCGGCCCGAGGCTCTCGCCAAGGTCGCCGTCGACCCGCTCGTGGGCATCGACGAGGCCAAGGCCATCGAGATCGCCGAGGCCGCTGGCTTCGCCGACGCCATCAAGGACCAGGTCGTCGACGCCTTCCAGAAGCTGTGGACCGTCTACAAGGAGGAGGACGCGACGCTCGTCGAGGTCAACCCCCTCGTCCTCACCGAAGACGGGAAGATCGTCGCCCTCGACGGCAAGGTCACCCTCGACGAGAACGCTGGCTTCCGTCACCCTGACCACGCCGAGCTGGAGGACAAGGCCGCGGCCGACCCCCTCGAGGCCAAGGCCAAGGAGAACGACCTCAACTACGTCAAGCTCGACGGGTCGGTCGGCATCATCGGCAACGGCGCGGGTCTCGTCATGAGCACCCTGGACGTCGTCGCTTACGCCGGCGAGCGTCACGGCGGGGTCAAGCCCGCCAACTTCCTCGACATCGGCGGCGGCGCCTCGGCCGAGGTCATGGCTGCCGGCCTCGACGTCATCCTCGGTGACGCCCAGGTCAAGTCCGTCTTCGTCAACGTCTTCGGCGGCATCACCGCCTGTGACGCTGTCGCCAACGGCATCGTCGGCGCCCTCAAGGTGCTCGGCGACGCTGCGACGAAGCCGCTCGTGGTCCGCCTCGACGGCAACAACGTCGAAGAAGGCCGTCGCATCCTCGCTGAGGCTGCCCACCCGCTCGTGACCCTCGCCGAGACGATGGACGGCGGCGCCGACAAGGCTGCCGAGCTGGCCAACGCCTCCGCCTGATCCGCACCCAGAGAGAAGAAGCGACACAACAATGGCAATCTTCATCACTGAGGACTCCAAGGTCATCGTTCAGGGCATGACCGGTTCCGAGGGCCAGAAGCACACCACGCGCATGCTGGCCTCGGGCACGAACATCGTCGGCGGGGTGAACCCGCGCAAGGCGGGCACCTCCGTCACCTTCCCCCAGGGCGAGGCGTCGGTCGACGTCCCCGTCTTCGGCTCCGTCGCCGAGGCGATGTCCGCCACCGGCGCCGACGTCTCGGTCATCTTCGTCCCGCCGGCCCACACCAAGGCCGCCGTCGTCGAGGCCATCGAGGCGCAGATCCCGCTCGTCGTGATCATCACCGAGGGCGTCCCGGTCAAGGACACCGCGGAGTTCTTCACGCTCGCCCAGGAGAAGGGCGTGCGGCTCATCGGCCCCAACTGCCCCGGCCTGATCAGCCCCGGACTGTCGAACGTGGGCATCATCCCCGCGAACATCACCGGCGCCGGGAAGATCGGCCTCGTGTCGAAGTCCGGCACGCTGACGTACCAGATGATGTACGAGCTCCGTGACTTCGGTTTCTCCACGGCGATCGGCATCGGTGGGGACCCCATCATCGGGACCACGCACATCGACGCCCTCGCTGCCTTCGAGGCAGACCCCGACACCGCCGCGATCGTCATGATCGGCGAGATCGGTGGCGACGCGGAGGAGCGTGCCGCGGCGTACATCAAGGAGAACGTGACCAAGCCGGTCGTCGGCTACGTCGCGGGCTTCACGGCTCCCGAGGGCAAGACCATGGGCCACGCCGGCGCCATCGTCTCCGGCTCCTCGGGCACCGCCCAGGCGAAGAAGGAGGCCCTCGAGGCCGCCGGGGTCAAGGTCGGCAAGACGCCGTCCGAGGCCGCTGAGCTCATGCGCGAGATCCTCTCCGCCTGATCCGCACCACCTGATCGCGCGAAACCAGCACGACGGCGCCCGTCCCGGTCTCGGGGCGGGCGCCGTCGTCGTCGTAGCGCCGTCTCCCAGCGCGACGCGCCTCACAGCCAGGCGCGCCGTCCCTCCTCCCGGCCCAGCCCTGGCCTTCGGGAGACGATGGTGCCGTGACCGTCGGACCCCCACCCACCCAGCCCGGACGCCTGCAGACCCTGCGCCGGATCGTCGAGCAGCGACTGCCCGGCGACTCCTCGCGCACCTCCATCGACGGTGCCGCGCCCTGGGTCTCCGGGATGCTGGCCGCCGCGCAGGCGCTGCTGTTCTCCCTCGCGGCAGTCGTCATCCCCGCGATCGCGATGGTCGTGGCGGCAGCGGCGCAGATCCCTGGCGCGGAGACGAGCTGGGGTGGCGCCGTGGGCATGGCTGCCCGCATCTGGCTGCTCGGGCACTCGGTCCCGTTGGCCACGGGCGTGGTCGACCTGACGATCGTGCCGCTCGGAGTGAGCGCCGTCGCAGTCTTCGGGGCCTACGTCAGCGCCCGGCGCACCATGACCCCGCACTGGTCGGCCCTGGCCTCCGGGACGGGCACCTACGTCGCCGGCGGAGTCTTCGTCGCGCTGCTGACCGGAGCCGTCAGCCCCGGCCAGCTCTCCTGCGCTGTCCTGGGGTCCCTGGTCGTCGCCGCGATCGGGCTGTCCTGGGGGACGCTCGCCCGGCCGGACTCCGGCGACCTCGCCGACGCTCTGCACGCCCTCGTGCTGCGCGTCCCGGTGCTGCTCCGGGTCGGGCTGCGCGGCGGGATGGTCGCCGCCGCCAGCGCCGTCGTGCTGGCCGGCGTCGTCGCGCTCACCTGGATCGTCGCCGAGCACACGACGGTGACCGACGTCGTGCGCGGGCTCGCGCTGGACAGCGCGAGCGGGGTGTCCCTCGCGATCGCGCAGCTCGCCCTGGTCCCCAACCTCGTCGTGTGGGCGCTGGCCTGGCTGGCCGGTCCTGGCTTCACGGTCGGTGCCGGGACGCACTTCGGGCTGGACGCGGTGACCTCGGCCCCGCTGCCCGCGCTGCCGCTGCTCGGCGCCCTCCCCGGACCCACCACGGGCGCTGGGCTGGGCGTGTGGGCGCCGGTGCTCATGGCCGGTGCCGGCGTGATGGGCGGCTGGTTCGTGCACCGCAGGTTCGAGCACATCGCCTGGTGGCACGTCTTCGTCCTGGCCGGCACGATCGCCGCGGGGGCAGGGCTGGCCTGCGGGTCGCTCGTCGGGCTCGCCTCAGGGGTCGCCGGCCCTGGACGGTTGGCAGAGGTGGGCGCGTCGGGGACGTTCATCGGGCTGACCATCGCGGCGCAGGTCGGCCTCGGAGCTCTCGTGCTGCTCCTGGCCGTGCGCCACGAGGTGTGGTCCGCCGCACGCCAAGGATGGACGACGCTGCGTCGCTCCCTCAGCGAGCGTGCCCGCACACCGGAGACCGACGAGTCGTAGCCGGCTGCCGGCGGACCCGGTCACGCGGTGCTCAGCCGGTGCTCAGTCGGTGAGGGACTTCTGGTACTCGGTGATCGCCCTCTGGTAGTCCGACTCGCAGGTGGACGTCGCGGACAGCGTGATGGCCTGGTTGAGGCAGGACTGGCGGTCCATCTCGATCTGCCACACGGGGATGACCGCGAGGGTGGTCAGCGCCAGGGCGAAGGTCATGATCACGCCGGCGGACATCGCCACCACGAGGAAGCCGCGCAGACCGGCGCGCCAGATGCGGCGCAGCGCGCGGATGCCCACCACGAGGGCCAGCAGGCCGATCGCGACGCTCACCAGCCGCCACGGCAGCGCGATGGTGCTGGTCAGCAGCGTGGCGAGCATGAGCAGGCCGAAGTGCATGACGGACCGGGTGGCTAGCCGGGCGGCGTCCGGATCGACCGGGGGTCGTGGGGTGCGCGGGGTGCCCTGGGGTGCGGGGGAGGTGGCCTGGTCGCCTGCGAGGGGCAGGTGCGCGCCGTCCTCGGGGGCGGGTGCCGGCGGCTGGAAGCGGCGCGGGTCCGGCGGCGGGGTGCCCGGCGGCTTCGGGGCGTACGGGTTTCCCATGGCCCCATCATCTCGCATGTCGCCACCCGTCGTGCACGAGGGGTGAAACGCCCTCGGCCCGGCGGGCATGAGGAGTTACTGTTCCGTCCGTGACTTCTCGCTCTCAGGACCCCTCCGCCCGCACCCCCTCCGGTCACCCGGTGGCCGTCGTGGGACGCGGTCCCGACGCCGCCGCGCGCGTCGTCGTGCTCGCCTCAGGAGGCGGGAGCAACCTCGCCGCGCTGCTCGCGGCGCACGACGCGCCGGGCTACGGCGCGCGGGTGGTGGCCGTGGTGACGGACAACCCGACGGCCGGCGCGATCACCGTCGCCCACGACGCCGGGATCGCCTGCGCGGTGGTGCAGATGGCCGACTTCGACTCCCGGGCGGAATGGGACGTGGCCCTGGCCGAGACCGTCGCGGTGTTCAACGCGGACTACGTGGTCAGCGCGGGCTTCATGCGGCTGCTCGGTGCGGGCTTCCTCGGTCGCTTCGGTGGCCGGATCATCAACACCCACCCCGCGCTGCTGCCCGCCTTCCCCGGGGCGCACGGTGTGCGTGACGCCCTCGCCTACGGGGTGCGGGTCACCGGGTGCACGGTGCACCTCATCGACGAGGGCGTCGACACGGGCCCGATCATCGCCCAGGCGGCCGTGCCCGTCGAGGACGACGACGACGAGGCGACCCTGCACGAGCGGATCAAGGCCGTCGAGCGGCAGCTGCTCGTCGACTGGGTGAGCCGGATCGCCACCGGCACGCTGACCGTCGACGGCCGCCACGTGCGGGTCATCCCCGGCTGATCCTCGAGGCCGGCGAGAGAACCGGTAGGATCGGCAGCGGTCGCGACTGGCGAGGGTGGGGTTCACCACCGGGGAGCGACCAGGAAGTCCCTGTGCAGGCTCACCGGTCTCGGTGAGGCTGCGTGGCGCCGTCCGCCTGGGCGCCTGGGTTCACCGAAGTGACGCACCGCAGATGCGGGTCACGCTCGAACCGCCCCGACAGGAGAACACCCCGTATGTCCGCCTCTCAGTCCTCCGCGCCGATCACCGAGATCACCGAGATCACAGCGATCGCCGACGACGCCCGCCGCCCCGTGCGCCGCGCCCTGATCAGCGTCTACGACAAGACCGGCCTCACCGAGCTCGCCCAGGCGCTGCACGCCGCAGGCATCGAGATCGTCTCGACCGGCTCGACCGCCTCGACCATCGCCGCCGCAGGCGTGCCGGTCACCGGCGTGGAGACCCTCACCGGCTTCCCCGAGTGCCTCGAGGGCCGCGTCAAGACGCTGCACCCGCGCGTGCACGCCGGTATCCTCGCCGACACCCGCAAGCCCGACCACCTCGCCCAGCTCGCCGACCTCGGCATCGAGACCTTCGAGCTGGTCGTCGTCAACCTCTACCCCTTCACCGCGACCGTCGAGTCCGGCGCCAGCCCCGACGAGTGCGTGGAGCAGATCGACATCGGCGGGCCGTCCATGGTCCGTGCCGCGGCGAAGAACCACCCGAGCGTGGCCGTCGTCGTCGACCCGGCCAGCTACCCCGAGGTCACCGAGGCCATCGCCGCGGGCGGCTTCACCTACGCCCAGCGCAAGGCCCTCGCCGCCCAGGCCTTTGTGCACACCGCGAGCTACGACGTGGCCGTGGCGAGCTGGATGAGCTCGGTCGTCTCCCCGACAGACGTCGTCGAGACCTCCGACGGCCCCGTCTCGACCGGCTTCCCGGCCTGGGTCGGTGCCACCTGGAACCGCTCCGACGTGCTGCGCTACGGCGAGAACCCGCACCAGCGCGCCGCGCTCTACACCACCGGCCACGGCCCGGCGGGACTGGCCCAGGCCGTCCAGCTGCACGGCAAGGCCATGAGCTACAACAACTACGTCGACGCCGACGCCGCCTGGCGTGCCGCGCACGACCACACCCGTCCCGCGGTCGCCATCATCAAGCACGCCAACCCGTGCGGCATCGCGGTGGGGGAGTCCATCGCCGACGCCCACGCCAAGGCGCACGCCTGCGACCCGATGAGCGCCTTCGGCGGGGTCATCGCCGCGAACGGGATCATCACCAAGGAGGCCGCGGAGCAGATCGCCCCGATCTTCACCGAGGTGGTCGTCGCGCCGGGCTTCGAGCCTGAGGCGATCGAGATCCTCACCGCCAAGAAGAACATCCGCCTGCTCCAGGTCGAGGGTGCGCCGTCGGCTGCGGTGGAGATGCGCCCGATCAGCGGCGGCCTGCTCATGCAGGCGGTCGACCGGATCGACGCCGCCTCCGAGACGGGTGGCGACTCGCCTGAGCACTGGACCCTGGCGACCGGTGAGGCAGCCGACGTCGAGACCCTCGCCGACCTCGAGTTCGCCTGGCGCGCGGTGCGCGCGGTGAAGTCCAACGCCATCCTCCTCGCCTCCGGCGGCGCGTCGGTGGGCGTGGGCATGGGCCAGGTCAACCGGGTCGACTCGTGCAAGCTCGCGGTCGAGCGGGCCAACACCGGCGGCGTCGAGCGGGCGCGCGGAGCGGTCGCGGCCTCGGACGCGTTCTTCCCCTTCGCCGACGGTCTCCAGGTGCTGCTCGACGCCGGCGTGCGCGCCGTCGTCCAGCCCGGCGGCTCCGTGCGCGACGACGAGGTCATCGCCGCGGCCCGCGAGGCGGGCGTGACGCTGTACCTGACGGGTACGCGGCACTTCGCACACTGACCGACGGCGCCACCGGCGCTCGTGTGCGGCGCCGTCGGCGTCTCACACGAGCGTGGTGCGCAGCGGGACCTGAGGGTCCGCGGCCCGGGCGAGGTCGAGCTTGACCGGCCCGCCGGCCATGATCTTTCGTGCCGCGGCCACGTCCTTGGGGGAGTCGACCACGAAGATCCCGGTCACCAGGCCGGCGCCTGAGACGTACAGCGCCGCCCAGCCGCCGGCCGCAGTGCCGTCCGGGTCACCGCGCAGCACGACCTCGTCGGCGGCTGGGTCGGGCAGGCCGAAGAGCGCCAGGTCGTGGCCCAGCTGGGTGGAGAAGACGTACGGGGCGTGGCCGGGGCCCGGCTCGAGGCCGAGGATCTCGCGGGCCACGGCGTCGGGGTCGAGCAGCGCCGCGGACCAGTGACCTCCCGGCACCTGCTCCCACACCGGGTCCGTGCGGGTGGCACAGTCGCCGACCGCGAAGACAGCGGGCTGCTCCGGGACCCGGCCGCGGGAGTCGACGAGGATCGCGCCGCGGGCGTCGCGCGGGACCGCACCGGCCAGCCAGTCGGTGGCCGGACGCGCGCCGACAGCCGCCAGGACGACGTCGGCCGGCAGAGCGCGCCCGTCCGGCGCGCCGAGCAGCACCTGCGCCGTCCGGCCGGCGCCCGGGCTGGCACTGACCCCGACCACCGGGGTGCCGGCGAGCAGCGTCACCCCGGCGGCTGCGTACCAGCCGGCCAGGTGCGCTCCGACGGCAGGGCCGAGCTGGCGGTGCAGCGGGACGCTCGCCGCCTCCACGACCGTCACCTCGCAGCCCGCTCCCGCCGCCGCGCCGGCGACCTCGGCACCGATCCACCCGGCACCGATGCACACCAGGTGCGCGCCGGAGGTGAGAGCCGTGCGCAGGTGGTCGGCGTCGGCTGCGGTGTGCAGAGTGACCGCGGACTCCCAGCCGGCCGGACGCACCGGCACCGACCCGCAGGCCAGCACGACGACGTCCGCGGTGATCCGGCGGCCGCTCGTGGTCACGACGGCGGGACCGCCGGCCGGTGCGGGACCGAGACTCGTCACGGCGTCGTCGAGCACCACCTCGTCGGCGAGGGTGGAGAGATCGACGCCGAGCTCGTCGGCGAGCCAGGCGGGCGACGTGCGGGAGAAGAGCTCTTTGGACAGCGGAGGGCGGTCGTAGGGCGCGAGCCCTTCCGCGCCCAGGACGGTGACGTGGCCGGTGAAGCCGTGCGTGCGCAGGGCGGCTGCGGTCTGCGCGCCCGCCAGGCCCGCACCGACGATCACCACGGACCGTGGGCGGGGGAGCGGGCTGGTGGTGGGCAGAGGAGTCGTGCCGTGCGTCGGTTCCATGGTCGCAACGGTAGTCTCAGTCCGGTGAAGGGCTCGTGGACGTGACAGGCAGCGTGATGGTCGACAACGGAACTCAGGTATCGGCCCCCCAGGGCGCCGACGGCTTGCCGACCCCTCCCGCGTCCCCGCGCCCCCGCCCACCTGCGGCGCGGCGCAGCACCGCGATGTGGACGATCCTCGTCGCTCTCGTGATCGTGGCGGTCGTCACGGTCTGGCAGGGCGCCCAGGTCGGAGCCTTCGGTGTGGCCACCGTCCTGGCAGGTGCGGGCGTCGCGCGGCTCGTGGTCCCGGACCCGGGGCTGGTCGGCATCGTGGTGCGCTCCCGCACCGTCGACGCGGCGATGTACCTCGGCCTCGCTGCCGCCGTCGCCCTCCTGGCCCAGACCGCCCCCAACATCTAGCCCGCTCCGGCCGCCCCACAACGCCGACGAGGTCGTCTATCAGGTGCGAGGTCGTCTGTTCAGACAGACGACCTCGCCCCCAACAGACGACCTCGAGGATGGCCGGACTGGGCCGACCGGACGGGTGGTGCTACTTCGTGGTGGGCTCGTCGCTCTCGGGCTTGTCGAGGGTGACGGGCTTGTCGGTGGCGGTGTCGTCGACCACGACAGTGGTGTCCTTGTCAGCGACCTCCTCGACTGCGACCTCTTCGACCGCGACCTCGTCGAGCTCGAGGTCGTCCGTGGTGTCTGCCTCGCCGTAGTAGACGTAGTCGACGACGGTCTCCTCGGAGGCGAATCCGCGGTAGAAGAGCGCGGCGATCGCGGCGCCGACGAGCGGAGCCACCCAGAAGATCCACACCTGGCTCAGCGCCCAGCTGTCAGAGAAGACCGCGGCGGCGAGGGAACGGGCCGGGTTGATCGAGCCACCGTCGAAGGGGGCGGCGACGAGCAGCAGCGCGGCGAAGGACAGACCGATGATCACCGGGGCGAACCGGGCCTTGGCACGGCGGTCGGTCACGGCGAGCACGATGCCGACGAACAGCGCGGTCGCGATGACCTCGATGATCGCGACTGCGGCGAGGTCGAACTGCGTGAAGGTCGGCACCACGAGCTGGCCGGCGTCGATCGCGGCGTCGATCTGTGCCTGGGTGGCGCCCTGGGACAGGTAGGTGGCGAAGAAGGTGTTCTGGGCGTTCGCGTACGCGGCGGAGTGCTCTCCGAAGCCGTTCGCGGTCACCGAGAAGACGTCTCGCAGGCTGGAGAAGACCGCGGTGTCGCCGCTGTGGAGCGCCTTGGGGATCGTCGCGAAGAGCGCGGCGGCGGCTGCGGCTGCACCGACGACCTGGGTGATCCAGTAGACAGGGACGAGCTTCCACGGCGTGCGACCGGCGAGGGCCGAGCCGAAGGTCACGGCGGGGTTGAAGTGACCGCCGGAGACGTGCCCGACGGCGGCGATCGCGGCCATCAGCGCGATGCCGAAGGCGAGGGCGATCTCCAGCGGGCCAGCACCCTGGAGCGAGGCGTAGAGCGCCACGCCGAGGCCGACGAACACGAACAGGAAGGAGCCGAGCAGCTCGGCGCCGATGAGAGCGAAGGGCGAGGAGGTGACCGTGGCCGGCTGGGAGGAGTGGGCGTCGCGGGCGTGGTCGATGACCACGGTCTCCGTGATGGGTGTCTGCTGCGCAGAGGCGTCCTGAGACATGGTGATCCTGTCGTGTGGAGGAGGGCTTGTGGGATGAACGGTAGCGGTGGGACGTCGATGCGCATACATCCGCTTCGCCGTGAATAGTTCCATGATCACCTGTGAAACACATGACAGTCCACGGGGCTGACCACGACGTGGACGTGGTCAGGGCCACGCGGACAAAGATATCTTGACGTCGAGAAACCTAGTAGCGTTGTCGCAAGCAATCACCAGACGCCTGATGCCTCACGCGGTCGCCGCGCGTCGGCCCGGCGACGACCAGCGCGATGGGCCACTATGAAGCAGTGTCCACGAACAAGGGAGTTGTGACATGAGTGCCATCGTCAACGTGACCGTCACCGGAGCGGCCGGCCAGATCGGCTACGCCCTCCTCTTCAGGATCGCCTCCGGACAGCTGCTCGGCCCCGACACCCGGGTGCGCCTGCGTCTGCTGGAGATCCCCCAGGGGGTCAAGGCCGCCGAGGGCACGGCGATGGAGCTCGACGACTGCGCCTTCCCGCTGCTCGACGCGATCGACATCTTCGACAACCCGCGCGAGGGCTTCGACGGAGCGAACATCGGCCTGCTGGTCGGTGCCCGGCCGCGGACCAAGGGCATGGAGCGCGGCGACCTCCTCGAGGCCAACGGTGGCATCTTCCGGCCGCAGGGCGCAGCGATCAACGAGATGGCCGCGGACGACATCCGTGTCCTGGTGGTCGGCAACCCCGCGAACACCAACGCGCTCATCGCCGCGTCCAACGCCCCGGACGTCCCCAAGGACCGGTTCAGCGCCATGACGCGCCTGGACCACAACCGCGCCCTGACCCAGGCGGCCAAGAAGGCCGGCGTCGGGGTGGACGAGGTGCGCCGCCTCACCATCTGGGGGAACCACTCGGCGACGCAGTACCCCGACCTCTTCCACGCCCAGATCGCCGGCGCCCCGGCGACCGCGCTGACCGACGACGTCGACTGGCTCTCCCACGACTTCATCCCGGTCGTGGCCACCCGCGGCGCGGCGATCATCGAGGCCAGGGGCGCGTCGTCGGCGGCCTCGGCCGCGAACGCGGCGATCGACCACGTCTACGACTGGGTGCACGGCACGCCGGAGGGGGACTGGACGTCGGCGGGCATCGTCTCGGACGGGTCCTACGGCGTGCCCGAGGGGCTGGTCTCCTCCTTCCCGGTGACTTCCGACGGCGGGTCGTGGACGATCGTCCAGGGCTTGGAGATCGACGAGTTCTCACGCGAGCGCATCGACGCCTCGGTCGCCGAGCTCGTTGAGGAACGCGAGACTGTGCGGTCCCTCGGGCTCATCTGACCCGGCTGTCGATCCCGGGGGAGGTGGTGCTCGTCGCGGCCGCCCCCGGGATCGTGGACGACGTCGGTGTGCACCGGCTCCCTGCTGCTCGGTGCGGCCGGGCTCCTCGCGGGAGCGCGGGCCACGACGCACTTCTCGGCAGTCCGTGAGCTTGAGGCGTGGGGTGCCACCTACGTCCCCATTCACGAGCGGCTCGGTCGCCACGGCGTCCCCGGGGGCTCTGGCCCGAGCGCGCGCACGCCTCGGCCCGGACTGGGAACCCCCGAAACCACCCCCCGTCGGTCTGCAAGAATGAGGTCCGTTTTCGCGTGGGTATGACCGCATATTTTCACCCACTTTCTCACCCGGCTGCAACGAGAAATGTCCTAGTTGCTGCAACTTGCAGCAACGCGTACTGTCTGGCCCACACTTGCTGCGCGCAGAGCTGCGCGCGCCGACGAAGGGGTCGTGCATGTCCCAGCCAGGTTTCCGTCTCTCCACGCTGTGTCGAAGGTCATCCCGTCAAGCCCCCGCCCTCTTGGCAGCGACCGCGCTGCTGGGCACGAGCCTCGTGGCGCTCCCTGCGGCCTCCCCGGCCGCGGCCGCGCCGCCCGTCTACCGCCTCGTGGGAGACCTGCAGAGCGAGCTGGGCTGCGCTGACGACTGGCTCCCGGGCTGCGCCGACGGCGAGCTGGTGGCGAGCGGCGTCGATGGCCTGTTCACCGGGGAGGTCGACCTGCCCGGCGGTGCCTACGAGTTCAAGGTGCTCTCCGGTGGGACCTGGGACGACCAGGCCTGGGGACGGGCCGGCGCGACCGGACCGGACGCCGCCAACATCCGTCTCACCCTCGCCGGGGATGCGAGGCTGACCGTCGTCTTCGACGAGGCCACCGGCCGCACGAGCATCGTCCCCGTCGATCCCGTCGCCGCGCCGGCCGAGGCAGACGCCCCGGATCCCGTGCGCCAGCAGGGTGGCGACGAGCAGTTCTACTTCGTCCTGACCGACCGCTTCGCCAACGGCGACACGGCGAACGACCACGGCTATGTCACCTCCGGCGGCGCCCCGTCGACGGATCGCGCGGTCACCGGATTCGACCCCGCAGACAAGGGCTTCTACCACGGAGGTGACATCGCGGGCCTGCGCAACAACCTCGACTACATCGAAGGCCTGGGCACGACGGCCATCTGGCTGACGCCGTCCTTCAAGAACAACCCGGTCCAGGGCACCGGTGCGGACATGTCCGCCGGCTACCACGGCTACTGGGTCACCGACTTCACGCAGATCGACCCGCACCTGGGCACGAACGCAGAGCTGGACCTCCTCATCGACGAGGCCCATGCGAAGGGCATGAAGGTCTACTTCGACATCATCGCCAACCACACCGCGGACATCATCGACTACACCGAGGGCATCTACACCTTCCGCGCCCCGCCGGAGGGGCCGTACACCCCGTTCATCCCGATCGGCCTCGAGAACGTCAAGCAGCCGGCGTGGCTCAACGACCCGAGCCACTACAACAACCGCGGCAACTCCACCTGGGACGGCCCGTCGGTCATCCTCGGTGACTTCGACGGCCTCGACGACCTCGACACCTCCCAGCAGAGCGTCGTGGACGGGTTCGTCGACATCTACTCCTTCTGGGCGAAGTCCGGGATCGACGGCTTCCGCATCGACACGGTCAAGCACGTGGACTTCTCCTTCTGGGAGCAGTGGACCACCGGGATCAAGGCCGCCACGGGCAACCCCGAGTTCTTCATGTTCGGCGAGATCTACGACGCCGACCCGACCAAGCTCTCGCCCTACGTGCGCACCACGGACATGGACTCCGTGCTCGACTTCACCTACCAGTCGGCCGCCTCCTCCTACGCCAACGGCAACACCGCCAAGGGCCTGCAGCTGTTGTTCGCCGGCGACGACTACTACACGACCGCCACGAAGAACGCCCACGCGCTGCCCACCTTCCTGGGCAACCACGACATGGGCCGGCTCGGCTACGTCATCAAGGACCAGCCCGACGCGCTCCAGCGCAGCGAGCTCGCGCACTCCCTCATGTATCTCACCCGTGGACAGCCTGTCGTCTACTACGGCGACGAGCAGGGCTTCATCGGCAGCGGCGGCGACGGCAAGGACAAGAACGCCCGCCAGTCCCTCTTCGACTCCCAGGTCCCTGAGTTCCGCGACCAGCTGTTGCTGGACGGCTCCTCAGGCGCCGGCGACCACTACTCCACGACGGCGCCGCTCTACACCCACATCGCCGAGCTTGCCACGCTGCGCACCGCCCACCCGGCGCTGTCCGACGGCGCGCAGATCGAGCAGTTCGTCTCCGCGGGCACCGGCGTCTACGCATTCTCCCGCGTGGACACCGCCGCCACCGCACCGGTCGAGTACCTCGTCGCGGTGAACAACGCGACCGAGGCGACGACGGCTGAGCTGACCGCCCTGACGCCGTCGGCCAGCTTCACCCCGCTGTACGGGACCGCCGACGCGGTCACCTCCGCCGCCGACGGCACCGTCTCGGTGACCGTGCCGGCGCTGTCCGCCGTCGTCCTGGTGGCCGGTTCGCCGCTCACCGCGGACGCCGCGCCGATCACGCCGGAGTTCACCACCCCGGCCCTCGGTCAGGGCCTGGCTGGGCTCCAGGAGATCGCCGTCGACCTCGGCACCGAGCGTTACGCGGAGACCTCGATCTCCTACCGCGTCGCCGGGGCCGCCGGCTGGACCCTGCTCGGCACCGTGGACACCGCCACCCCGCGCCTCTTCCACGACGTCAGCTCCCTGGCCGCCGGCACCCTCGTGGAGTACCGCGCCGTCGTGCGCGACGCCGCAGGCGCCCTCACCCAGACCGTCGTCTCGGCGAGCATCGGCGACGACCACGGCGCGGGCACTCCCGTCGTGGTCGACCCGAGCGACCGGCTCACCGTCCCGGGCAGCCACGGTGCCTCCATGGGCTGTGCGAGCTGGGCCCCCGGGTGCTTCGGTGGAGAGCTCGTCCAGGGTGCCAACGGTCTCTACTCGGGCACCTTCGCCATCACGGCGGGGACCTACGAGCACAAGTACGCCTTCGGTGGGGACTGGAGCGACAACTACGGCGTCGGCGGCGTGCACAACTCCACGACGGGCAACTACAGCTACACCCACCCCGGGGGAGACCGGACCTTCTACTTCGACCCGGCGACCAAGCTCGGGGCGAGCGTGCCCGCCGGGGCGCCGCTCTACACCCTGGCCGGGGACTTCCAGACGCAGCTGGGCTGCGCGGCGGACTTCTCCGACGCCTGCCTCGGGGCCCAGCTCCTGGCAGCCGCGGACGGCACGTACACCTATGCGACCGACGCGCTCGCTCCGGGGCCCTACAAGGTCAAGGCGATCCGGGACCTGTCCTGGGACACGAGCTACGGCGACGCGTCCGGGGCTGACGTGACCTTCACGGTGACCGCGGAGTCGCCGCTGGTCACCTTCACCTTCGATCCGCTGTCCGGGGTGCTCACCGCAGCGACGGCCGCCCCGCCGGTCACGGACGGCCCCACCCCGCTGCGTGACGTCACCGTCTCCGTCGCGGGAACCGTCAACCTCGCGATGGGCTGCTCGGCGAACTGGCAGGAGACCTGCGTCGCGGCAGAGCTGACCGAGCGCAGCGGGTCGGTGTTCTCCCAGTCCTTCGACCTGCCGGCCGGCACCTACGAGTACAAGGCCGTCATCGACCACTCCTGGAACGAGAACTACGGCGTGACGCGGGTCTCGGGCGGGGACAACATCTCCTTCACCCTCCCGGCCGCCGCCACGGTGACCTTCGTCTACGACGACTCCTCGCACTTCGTCACGCACTTCTTCCCCGGCAGCACCCAGGGCCGGATCGCCGTGGTCGCCGGGAGCATGCAGAGCGAGCTGGGCTGCGCCGCCGACTGGGATCCCGCGTGCCTGGCGTCGTGGTTGCAGAACTACGAGCGCGACGGCGGCGTCTACCAGCTGGAGACCGACCGTCTCCCGCAGGGGACCTACGAGGCCAAGGCCGCCTTCGGCCTGAGCTGGGACGAGGCCTACCCGGGCGACGACGTCGTCTTCACCGTCCCCACCGACTGGGCGACGATGGTCTTCCGCTTCGACTCCGCAACGGGGCTGTTCACCGTCGCTGCCGACGACTCCGTCCCCGGCGACGGCGACCAGGCCTACTGGCTCGACGCACAGACCCTGGCCGTCCCGACGTCGGCGCTCCCGGCGGGTGCTGACCTCGCCACCCGGACGTGGACCCTGCACGGCGCCCCGACCGGTGGCATCACGGTCGCGGACGGCGTGGTCACCACGCCGGCCGGTGGCGCCGACCTGCCGCTGACCCTGCTCGACGGCGGCCTGCCCGCCGACCTGCGCGAGGCCTTCCCGCACGTGGCGGGCTACCTGGCGCTGCGTCTGGGTGGCGAGGTGGACGCTGCGGCGGTCGCCGAGCTGCTCACCGGCCAGCTGCGGGTGACCCAGTCGGGGCCGCAGGGGCTGGAGTTCTCCACCGGGGTGCAGATCGCCGGTGTGGTCGACGACGTGTTCGCAGTCTCCGCGGACCGCACCCTCGGAGCGACCTGGTCCGCCGGGACGCCGAGCCTGACCCTGTGGGCACCGACGGCGAAGTCCGTGACCACGACCGTCTGGCCCGACGGCGACGGCGCGGTCACCGGCGACCCGGTCCGGGTCGCCGCCACCCGTGCGAGCGACGGCACCTGGTCCACCCCGGGCGAGGCGAGCTGGAAGGACGCGGCCTACGTCTACGACGTCGAGGTGTTCGTCCACTCCACCGGGGCGGTCGAGCACAACGTGGTCACCGACCCGTACTCGACCGGTCTGACGGTCAACTCCACGCACTCCGTCCTGGTGGACCTCGCCGACCCGGCCTTCGCGCCGACGGTGTGGTCCGGCACGCCTGCGCCGATCATCGAGCGCGACGTGGACCGCAGCATCTACGAGCTGCACGTGCGGGACTTCTCCATCACCGACGAGTCGGTGCCCGAGGCCGAGCGCGGCACGTACAAGGCCTTCACCCGCGACTCTGCCGGGATGAAGCACCTGCGCACCCTCGCGGAGGCGGGCCTCAACACGGTCCACCTGCTGCCGACCTTCGACATCGCCACGATCGAGGAGGACCGTGCGGCTCAGGCGGTGACCGGGGACCTGAGCGGCTTCGCCCCGGACTCGACCGAGCAGCAGGCGGCGGTCGCCGCGATCGCGGACGAGGACGGCTTCAACTGGGGCTACGACCCGCTGCACTTCCAGGTGGCCGAAGGGTCCTACGCGACCGCGGGCAACCAGGTGGGTGGCGCTCGCACCGCGGAGTTCCGCTCCATGGTCGGTGCGCTGCACGGCAGCGGCCTGCAGGTGGTTCTCGACCAGGTGTTCAACCACACCGCGGCGAGCGGCCAGGTCGCCAGGTCGGTCCTTGACCGGGTGGTCCCCGGGTATTACCACCGGCTCAGCGCGACCGGGACCGTGGAGACCTCCACGTGCTGCGAGAACGTCGCGACCGAGAACGCCATGGCGCAACGCCTCATGGTCGACTCTGTCGTCACCTGGGCCCGCGACTACCACGTGGACGGGTTCCGCTTCGACCTCATGGGTCACCACTCCCGGGAGAACATGCTCGCCGTCCGGGCCGCCCTCGACGCGCTGACCCTCGCCGACGACGGCGTGGACGGGGCCTCGATCTACCTCTACGGCGAGGGCTGGAACTTCGGGGAGATCGCAGACAACGCCCGCTTCACCCAGGCCACCCAGGGCCAGCTCGGGGGAACCGGCATCGGGACCTTCTCGGACCGCCTGCGCGACGCCGTGCACGGCGGCAGCCCGGTCGACGGCGCCTCGCTGTTCGAGCAGGGCTTCGGCACGGGGCTGGGCACCGACCCGAACGGGCGGCCGGCCCGCCAGGGTGACGAGTCGACGGTCAACGACGGGTCGGCCGAGGAGCTCGAGGGCCTCGCCCACCAGAGCGACCTGGTCCGTCTGGGCCTCGCGGGGAACCTGCGGGAGTTCTCCTTCCAGACGTCGTCGGGGCAGGTGCAGCGCGGTGACGAGATCGACTACCGCGGTGCCCCGGCCGGGTACGCCGACTCGCCCGAGGAGGTCGTCACCTACGTCGACGCCCACGACAACGAGACGCTCTTCGACATCCTCACGCTCAAGCTGCCGGTGGACACGTCCATGGCGGACCGGGTGCGGATGAACACGCTGTCGCTGGCGACGGCGGCGCTGTCCCAGACGCCGTCGTTCTGGCACGCGGGCACGGACCTGCTGCGCAGCAAGTCCCTGGACCGGGACAGCTACAACTCCGGTGACCACTTCAACGCGATCGACTGGACCGGCACCCAGAACAACTTCGGGGTGGGGCTCCCGGGGGAGGGCAAGAACGGCGACAAGTGGGCTGTGCAGGGACCGCTGCTGGCGAACCCGGCGCTCAAGCCGGCGACCGCGGACATCACGGCCGCGACCGCCAGCGCCCAGGATCTGCTGCGGCTGCGGTACTCCACGCCGCTGTTCCGGCTCGGGACGGGTGCGCTGATCCAGGAGAAGGTCACCTTCCCCGGCTCGGGTGCTGATGCGACGCCGGGTGTGATCGTCATGCGCGTCGACGACACCGTCGGGGCCGACGTCGACCCCGCGCTGGCTGGCATGCTCGTCGTCTTCAACGCCAGCCCGGAGGCTGTCACCGAGACCGTCGAGCCGCTGATCGGCCACGAGCTGACCCTCTCGCAGGTGCAGGCCGACGGCGCGGACCCGGTGGTCCGCTCGACCACCTGGGACGCCTCGACCGGTCAGGTCACCGTGCCGGCGCGGACGGTTGCGGTCCTCGACGAGGCGCAGGCGACGACTCCCGTCGACCCGCCCACACCGACCGACCCGACCGACCTTGAAGCGAGCATCTCCCTCTCGGAGTCGTCGGTCCGTCCCGGTGACTCGATCACGGTGTCCGGGACCGGCTTCGCTCCGGGGGAGACGGTGCAGGTGTGGATCCGCTCCACCCCGCAGCTGCTCGTGGCGCAGGTCGCGGACGCGAACGGTTCCATCTCCGTGACGGTCACCGTCCCGCTCGGGACGGAGGTCGGAGAGCACTCGATCCGGGTGGTCGGCCTGACGTCCGCCCGCGAGGCCAGCGCCCCGCTGCGGGTGGTCGCCGTCGTCGGGGGCCCAGGAGGCCTCGGAGCGACCGGGTTCTCCCCGGTCATCGCCTTGCTCGGCGGGCTCCTGCTCGTGGCAGGCGCGGGCGTCTACCTCGTGGCGCGACGTCGGTCTGCGGCCTCCCGTGCGCGGAGCGTGTGCTGATCGTGAAGACGACCCATAGTGCGTACCATACGAGGGTCCCGACGGGCTGCGATGTGCGGTCCCGTCCTCTCCATCACCTGATCGCCCGGGCGATCACCGAACGACTGGATCGCGACGATGACGTACCCGCCGCAAGACCCGTTCTCCAAGGGCCCTCAAGACGGTGACTCGTCACCGTACGGAGGCCAGCAGCCGCCCGCCGACGGTCAGCCCCCCTACGGTGGTCAGCCACCTTATGGTGGACAGCCTCCCTACGGCGGCCAGCCGCCCTATGGTGGCCAGCCCCCGTACGGTGGTCAGCCGCCCTATGGCGGCCAGGACTTCCCCTACGGCGGCAACGTCTCCAAGAACAACCTCGGCCTGTGGTCGATGATCCTCGGCATCGTCTCCCTCGTCTGCTGTGGTCTGTTCGCCGGCATCCCCGCGG
Organism: Sanguibacter suarezii NBRC 16159; assembly: GCF_001552735.1. Taxonomy (GTDB): domain Bacteria; phylum Actinomycetota; class Actinomycetes; order Actinomycetales; family Cellulomonadaceae; genus Sanguibacter; species Sanguibacter suarezii. The sequence continues at coordinate 303,722 of NZ_BCRT01000016.1, read as the reverse complement.
TGATCCTGGGCAACAAGTCGAAGCAGGCTGTGGCCGCCGGGCTCGCCAACAACGGCACCATGGCGACCGCGGGCATCGTCATGGGGTGGATCTCCATCGCCTTCTCGATCATCGGGCTCATCGTCCAGGCCTCGACCGGGTTCTCGGCCTTCGACAACCTCTGACGCTCATGCACCACGCACCCGGCGCCACCGACCGCTCCAGCGGGCTCTCACCAGCCCGCGCGGAGCACGGTCGGTGGCGCCGGCTGCGTCCGCCGCTGCTCACCGCAGCCGCCGTGGCAGGCGCGACGACGCTCCTGGCCACGGTCAGCCCGCACACCCCCGGGCAGTACGGCACCTGCCCGAGCCTGTGGCTGCTGGGCGTCTACTGCCCCGGCTGCGGTGCCCTGCGTGCCACCGCCGACCTGGCTCACCTCGACCTCGTGAGCGCCTGGTCCATGAACCCGTTGTGGGTCCTGGTGGTCCCCGTCCTGGTCCTGGCATGGGTCGCGTGGCTCCTGCGCGCGTGGCGGGGCAGACGCCTCGACCTCCAGGTCGCGGCGTGGATGTGGGCGGCCCCGCTCGCCGTCGTCCTCGCCTATGCGGTCCTGCGCAACGTGCCCGCGCTGGCGCCCTGGTTGGCGCCCGGCGGCGTCTTGCCCTGAGCCGGCCTCAGCCCTTGACCGAGCCAGACATCAGCCCGCCGATGAAGTACCTGCCGAGCAGGATGTAGACGAGCAGGGTGGGGAAGCTGGCCAGCAGCGCCCCGGCCATGGACACGCCGTAGTTCTGCAGCATGGCGCCGTTGGCGAGGTTGTTCAGGGCCAGCGTCACCGGTCCGTTCTGGCTGGAGGAGAAGAACACGGCGAAGAGGAAGTCGTTCCACGCCGAGGTGAACTGCCAGATGAGCACGACGACGAAGCTCGGCACCGAGATGGGCAGCACGACGGAGTAGTACGTCCGCAGCATCCCGGCCCCGTCGATCCGGGCCGCCTCGATGAGCTCGTGGGGGATCGACTGGTAGTAGTTGCGGAAGATCAGCGTGGTGATCGGCAGCCCGTAGATCACGTGCAGGAAGATCAGGGTCGGCACGCCGCTGGGCAGGCCGACCTGCACCACGATCTGGGACAGCGGGATGATGACCGCCTGGTAGGGGATGAACATCCCGAACAGGATCAGGGTGAAGACGATGTCCGCGCCGCGGAAGCGCCACCGCGAGAGCACGAACCCGTTGAGCGAGCCGAGCACGGACGAGATGATCGCGGCCGGGATGACCATCTGGAAGGTGCGACCGAGCGCGGGGGAGAGCGTCTCCCACGCCGTCCGCCAGTTCTCCGTCGTCCAGATCTGCGGGAGGTTCCAGGCGCGCGCCGGGCTCGCGTCACCGGCGCCCTTGAAGCTCGTCACGACGAGCACGTACACCGGGACGAGGACGATCATGACGAACACGAGCAGCAGCGCATACCGGATGGTGCGCCCGGCCGAGAACCGGCCGACGGGTGCCTTGGCACGGCTGGCAGGCCTGATCGGGGTGGTGAGCTCCGCGGCAGCGGCAGCGGCAGCAGCGGCGGCGGTGGTCATGACCGGCCTTCCCGGTGGTTGTGGATGAGGTAGGGGACCACCAGCACCCCGACGATGACCAGCAGGATCGTGCCCACGGCCGCCGCGCTCGCGTAGTCGAAGCTCGACTTGAGGATGTACATGTCCACCGCGGGAACCTTGGTCTGATAGTTCGCCGGCTTGGAGATGGACATGATGAGGTCGAAGGCCTTGAGCGACATGTGACCGATGATGATGACCGCAGCCAGCGCGACAGGGCCGAGCTGGGGGAAGATGACGAAGCGATAGAGCTTCCACTCCGAGGCACCATCCATGCGCCCTGCCTCCCGCAGCTCATCGGGGATGCCCCGGAAGCCGGCGAGAAACAGGGCCATGACGTAGCCGGACAGCTGCCAGATGGCGGGGATGGCGATCGCGGCGATGCCGACGTTGATGTTGTTCCACCAGTTGTTCTGCAAGAACCCCAGGCCGACCATCTGGAAGAGCCGGTTGAGGCCGAGGGCCGACTCTCCCTGGTTGGAGTTGAGCAGCCACCGCCAGACCACGCCCGAGGCGATGAAGGACACGGCCATGGGGAAGAGGTAGATGGAGCGGTAGAAGCCTTCGAACCGCACCGGCCGGTCGAGCAGCCAGGCCCACAGGAAGCCGAAGGCCATCGTCCCCACGAGGAAGACGACCGTGTAGAGCACGAGGTTGCGCAGGGAGTGCTGGAAGTCCTGCGACCCCAGCAGCTCGGCGTAGTTGTCCAGCCCGACGAAGGTGGACGGTTCGCTGCCCACCGAGCGCGCGGCGTCGTTGGCGTCGGTGAGCGAGGTGTTGATGTTGACGGCGATCAGGCCGTAGACGAAGATCCCCAGCACGATCAGCGTCGGGGAGATGAGCAGCAGGGGCGGTCCCCAGTGCCGGAACTTTCGGAACACGTCGGTGCCTCTTCCTCGAGCGGGACGGGGGACGGCGCGCTCGTGTCAGCTGCCTGAGCCTGCCGCTGCGGCCAGCTCGCTCTGGAAGGAGGCCAGGTCCGAGCCCCCGGAGGTGAACTTGCTCGTCGCGTCCGTGATGGCGTTGAGCGTGGCCACCGGGGTGGCCGCGCCGTGGGCGAGGGAGGAGACGATCGTGTCGTCCGCGAAGGACGTGATGGCCGTCTGCTGGTACTCGCTGAAGTCCGCCGGGTCGGCGTCCGTGCGTGCGGGGATGGAGCCCTTGGCCTGGTTGAAGGCCGTCTGGCCTTCGAGGGAGCCGACGGTCTCGAGCCAGGCCTTGGCGCCGTCCGCGTTCGGTGCGCCGACCGGCAGGGTGAAGGAGTCCGCGAGGAAGTCGAAGACGCCGTCGGTGCCCGGCACCGGGAAGTAGATGAAGTCGGTCTCGGCCTCCTGGCCGGCTTCTTCGAAGGCCGCCACCGCCCAGTCGCCCATGACGTTGAAGGCCGCCTGACCGTCGATCACCTGTTGGGTGGCGTCGGGCCAGTCCAGACCGTCGCGGTCGGTGTTGGTGTAGCTCATGAGCTTCTCGAAGTCTTCCAGCGCTGCGGTGACCTCGGGGCTGTTCCAGTCCGTGGTGCCGTCCCACAGCCCGGAGTACGCCTCGTCGCCGAGTGCGGACAGCAGCACCGTCTCGAGCAGGTGGACCTGGGTCCACGTGGTCGCGATCGACAGCGGGGTCTTGCCGGTGGCCTGGACGGCGTCCAGGGCCGGGAACCACTCGTCGAGGGTGGCGTAGGTGGCCGTCGGGTCGAGCCCAGCCTCGGTGAGCACCGTCGGGTTCGCCCAGGTCATGTTGGCACGGTGGATGTTGGACGGGATCGAGTAGATCTTGTCGTCGACGGTGAGCCGGCTGATGAGGTCCTCGGGGAAGGCCTCGGTCAGCTCGAACTCTTCGTAGAGGTCGGAGACGTCCTCGATCTGCGCGGCGTTGATGTAGTCGGTGAGCTCTGCGCCGGCGTGGGCCTGGAAGGTGTCCGGGGGGTCGTTGGTCTGCAGCCGGGACTGCAGCAGGTCCTTGGCTGCCGAGCCGGCGCCGCCGGCGACGGCCCCGTTGACGAACTCCACGTCAGGGTGCCGGGTGTTGAACACCTCCACGAGGGCGTCGAGCCCGAGCTTCTCCGAGCCCGAGGCCCACCAGGTGAAGACCTCGACCTGGCCGGCGCTGTTCGAGGTCCCGCCATCGGTGCCGCCGTCGTTCCCGCCGTCGTCGGAACCGCACGAGCTCAGGGCCAGGGTGGCTGCCGCGAGGGCGGCCACCACCCCCATGATTCGGGTGTGCTTGCGCGTCATGGTGAATACGCCTCCGTTGCCGTCGTGATCGACGCCGCGGTCGCGACAGTGGAGAGCTACGGTGCGCCCCATGTCGATCCACCTTCATCAAAAGCCCGCCCAGCCACCCTGTCAAAAGGTGTCGGGCGCCGACGTGCTCAGCGGAAGATGACGGTCCGGTGCCCGTTGAGCAGCACCCGGTGCTCGGCGTGCCAGCGCACGGCGCGGGCGAGCACACGTCGTTCCACGTCCTGGCCCTGGGCGACGAGCTCGCCGACGTGGCGGGAGTGGTCCACCCGCTCGACGTCCTGCTCGATGATCGGTCCCTCGTCGAGGTCACCGGTGACATAGTGCGAGGTCGCTCCGATGAGCTTGACGCCGCGGTCGTGCGCCTGGTGGTAGGGCTTGGCGCCCTTGAAGCTTGGCAGGAAGGAGTGGTGGATGTTGATGACCTGACCCTCGAGCTGGCGGCACAGGTCGTCGGAGAGCACCTGCATGTAGCGGGCCAGGACGACGAGCTCGACGTCGAGCTCGCGCACCAGCTCGAGCAGACGCGCCTCGGCCTGAGGCTTGGTGTCCTTGGTGACGGGGATGTGGTGGAAGGTCTTGCCGTAGAACTCCGTCAGCGGCTTGAGGTCGCGGTGGTTGCCGGCCACGGCCACGATGTCGATCGGCAGGTTCTCCGAGCGCTGGCGAAAGAGCAGGTCGTTGAGGCAGTGCGCGGCGGTGCTCACGAGGATGAGCGTGCGGACCGGGCGGCCGACGACGTCGAGGGTCCACGTCATGTCGAAGTCGGCTGCCAGCGCCTCCAGCGCGGTGGCCAGCTCCTCGCGCGAGGCGGCCGACTCGACCTGGACCCGCATGAAGAACAGGTGCGTGTCCGGGTCGCCGAACTGCTGGGACTCGGTGATGTTGCCACCGTGCTCGGCGAGCAGACCGGCGACGGCGTGCACGATCCCGGGACCGTCCGGGCAGGACAGGGTCAGGACCCAGTGCTGGGAGACGTCGGGATCTGTCGCGGGAGTCGGCGTGGTGGTCACGTGCCCAGGCTAGTCCAGGTGGTCGGCGACAGGGGCAGCCGTCCGTCCGGACCTGCGTGCCGGTGCCCAGCACCCCCCTGAAGTCTGAGACGATACGTGCATGAGCGACCTAGACATCACGATCGGCCTGGTGACCGACGAGGCAGCCGGCGAGCTGCTCACGCTGCGGCGGGCGGCCTTCGTCACCGAGGCGCAGGTCTACGGGGACCCGAACATCCCGCCGCTGACCCAGACCCTGGGTGAGCTGCGCGCGGACCTGTCCGCGCCCGGCGTCGTCACCCTCGGCGCCTGGTCCGGGCACCGCCTGGTGGGTTCGGTCCGGGTGGAGATCGAGGACGACAAGGCCACGCTCGGACGCCTCGCGGTCGCCCCCGACCTGCAGGGCAAGGGGATCGGCACGCAGATGATGTTCGCGGTGCTGCCGCACCTGCCTGAGGAGACCAAGGAGATCTGGGTCTTCACCGGCAAGGACTCCAAGCAGAACCTCGCGATGTACCAGAAGCAGGGCTACGAGCACCAGTACGACCAGGTGGCCGGGGACCTGACCTTCGCCTACCTGCGCCGGATCCTGGGCGACACCGAGCCCGACGTCGACCCTGACGGCGACGCTGACGGCGACGAGGTCGACGCGCGGGACTGACCTCGGTCAGTGCGCCGGCATCGAGTAGTCGCCGGCGCCGGTGATCGCGGCGATGATCTCCTCGTGGCTCGTCGAGTGCCCGGGGAAGCTGCCGTTGTTGCGTCCGTGACGCAGCACCTCGATGCGATCGGCGACCGAGCGCACGTCGTTCATGTTGTGGCTGATGAGCACCACGGCGTGGCCGAGGTCGCGCAGCCGTTCGATGTGCGTGAGGACCTCAGCGGTCTGGGAGACGGACAAGGAGGCGGTGGGCTCGTCGAGCACGACGATCCGCGGGTTGCCCAGCAGTGTCCGCGCGATCGCGACGGACTGGCGCTGCCCGCCGGACAGGGACGAGAGCAGCGACCGCACCGACGGGATCCGTGAGGTGAGGTCGCGCAGGATCTTGCGCGCGATCTCCTCCATCGCCGCCTCGTCCATGTGGCGCCCGCGACGCAGCTCGCGGCCCAGGAACAGGTTCGAGACGACGTCGAGGTTGTCGCACAGGGCGAGCTCCTGGAAGACCGTCGCGATGCCCAGGGCGTGGGCGCTGGCCGGCGTCGGGATGGTGACGGGCACGCCCTCGGACTCGATGATCCCTGAGTCGGGGGTGATCACCCCGGCGATGACCTTGGCGAGGGTCGACTTGCCCGCGGCGTTGTCGCCGACGACGGCGACCACCTCGTGCGGATGGACCGTGAAGGTGACCTCGGAGAGTGCGCGGACCGCGCCGTAGGACTTGTTGATGCCCCGCAGCGACAGTGCTGGGGTGGAGGTGGGATCGCTCACGTCAATCCTTCGTTCGGAGTGCGTCGAGGTGTCTCTGTGCGGCCATGGAGTCGTCGGTCAGCGCGGTGATGGTCTGGTGGTCCGTCGCAACCTCGGTGGACTGCAGCGCGAGGGTGAGGGCGCCCATCACCTCGGCCTGGGGGCCGAGCTCGCCCAGCACGACCTCAACCGGCGCGATGGTGTTCTGCGCGGTGTGGCGCAGCGCCTCCTCGCGCAGCGGCGCCACGAGGATCTCCCCGGCCGCGGCGAGCTCCCCACCGACCACCACGAGCTGGGGGTTGAGCGTGTTGACGACCTGCGCCACGACCTTGCCGATCCGCTCACCGGCGTCGGCGATGACGCGTCCGCAGCCGGGGTCGCCGTCGCGGGCCCGCAGGATGATGTCCCGGAGGGTGAGGTCGCCGTGGCTGGACCGCACAAGGTCCAGCAGCGCGCTCGATCCCACCACCGTGTCCAGGCAGCCGCGGTTCCCGCACCGGCAGATGTCGCCCATGGGATCCACCTGGACGTGCCCGATCTCGCCCGCGGTGCCTGCGTACCCGCGGTGCAGGTGCCCGCCGAGGATGATGCCGGCGCCCGTGGTGTAGGAGGCCCGGACGAAGACCACGTCGCGGTAGCCGCGCCCGGCGCCCAGCTCGTGCTCGGCGAGGGCGCCGAGGTTGGCGTCGTTGTCGACGATGACCGGGCGCGCGAGCCGCTTGGACATGGTCTGGCCGATGTGCAGGTCGTCCCAGCCGCGCATCACCCCGCGCACCGAGATCATGCCGGTCGCGGTGTCGACGGGAGCGGGCAGTGCCACGCCGATCGTCAGGAGCTCGTCCATCGAGGCGCCCACCCGCTCCAGCAGGTCCACGACGAGGAGCGCGGCTCGGTCCAGCCCCGTGTCGACACGGTGGTCGAGGGGGAGCGGCATCTGCTGCTCGGCGACGATCGTGCGGCCGAAGTCGCCCAGAGCCACCTTGAGGTGGCGGTGGCCGAACTGGATCCCGGCGACGAGGCCGAGCTGTCTGGCGAGGGTGACCTTGAGTGCGCGGCGCCCAGACCGTGAGGTGGGGCGGGTGTCCACGACTCCTGCGCCGGTGAGCTCTCGGACGATGGTGGAGATGGTCGCGGTCGACAGCCCAGTGGCCTCCGCGAGCTCGACCTGCGTCAGTCCACCGAAGCGCTTCACGGCGTCGACGATGCGCGCTCTGTTCGCTTCTCGGAGAGACGCCTGCGATCCGGGCGTGGATCGGTCGATGATCACGCCGCAGAGCCTACCTCAGCGGGCCGGCTGTGATCCAAGCCACCTCCTTGAGTTTGAGGCTCAAACACAAAATGGTAACGAAGTGGTTTCTGGAGTTGACGGTCAAACTCAGAGGTCATAGTTTTCTCGACACCGGCCACGGTGGAACGATCCACCCGGCCGTCGGACGACGCATCGGCGACGTCCACCCCTATTCAACGGTGAAAAGGACATGACGATGACGTCACTGCGCAAAACGGTTGCCGCCCTCGCGGGCTCGGCGCTGCTGTTCGGAGCCCTTGCTGGATGTAGCTCCGAGCGTGACAGCGACTCCGCCTCAACCTCAGGCTCGGGTTCTGGATCCGACTCGACGACCATCGGCATCGCCATGCCGACCAAGAGCCTCGAGCGCTGGAACAAGGATGGTGCTCACCTCGAAGAGCTGCTCAAGAAGGAGGGCTACACCACGACCCTGCAGTACGCCGACAACAAGGTGGACACGCAGATCACCCAGGTGCAGAACATGATCAACGACGGCGCGGACGTCCTGGTCATCGCCTCGATCAACGGCACTGCCCTCGGACCGGTCCTGGAGGCGGCCGCAGCCAAGGACATCCCCGTCATCGCCTACGACCGCCTCATCAACGACTCGCCCAACGTCGACTACTACGCGACCTTCGACAACGAGCTCGTCGGGACCCTCCAGGGCCAGTTCATCGAGGAGCAGCTCGGGCTCGCTGACGGCGCCGGCCCGTTCAACCTCGAGCCCTTCGCCGGGTCCCCTGACGACAACAACGCGAAGTTCTTCTTCAAGGGCGCCTGGGACGTGCTCCAGCCCTACGTCGCCTCGGGCCAGCTGGTCGTCCCGTCCGGCAAGGCCCCGGCCACCGTCGAGGACTGGACCACGATCGGCGTCCAGGGCTGGGAGTCCGCCACGGCCCAGTCGGAGATGGAGAACCGGCTCAACTCCTTCTACACGGACAAGAAGGTCGACGTCGTGCTCTCCCCGAACGACTCGCTCGCCCTGGGCATCGAGCAGGCCCTCACCAGCGGTGGCTACGCCACGGAGGAGTGGCCCCTCATCACCGGTCAGGACGCTGACGAGCCGAACGTGAAGAACATGATCGCCGGCATGCAGTCGATGACCGTGTGGAAGGACACCCGCACCCTGGGCGACCAGGTCGCGACCATGGTCACCCAGATCGTCAACGGCGAGGACGTCACCGTCAACGACGAGGAGACGTACGACAACGGCGTCAAGGTTGTCCCGTCCTTCCTCCTCCCGCCGCAGGTCGTCACCCCGGACACCATCGAGTCGATGCTCGTCGAGTCCGAGTTCTACACGGCCGACCAGCTCGGCCTCTGACTCATCGCGGCGTCGGTCGTGGGGGTCTGGCGGCCACCCAGGACCGGCGCCGCGCCCGAGTGGCGGCCGAGCAGAACAGCAGCAGAGCAGGAATGAGTGAGGAGCACGGATGGGTGACAACGACTACATCCTCGAGATGCGCGAGATCACCAAGGAGTTCCCCGGCGTCAAGGCGCTCAGCGACGTCACGCTGAGCGTCAGGCGTGGGGAGGTCCACGCGATCTGCGGGGAGAACGGGGCCGGGAAGTCGACCCTCATGAACGTGCTGTCCGGGGTGTACCCCCACGGCAGCTATGACGGCACGATCGTGCTCAACGGCAAGGACTGCGACTTCCGGTCCATCCGGGACAGCGAGGCACGCGGCGTGGTGATCATCCACCAAGAGCTGGCCCTCATCCCGTACCTGTCCATCGCGGAGAACATCTTCCTCGGCAACGAGCGGTCGGCGGCGGGGATCATCGACTGGAACCTCGCCATGCGTGACGCCAGCGAGCTCCTCGCCCGCGTCGGCCTCACGGACAGCCCGCAGGTCAAGGCCATGGACATCGGCGTCGGCAAGCAGCAGCTCGTGGAGATCGCCAAGGCCCTGTCCAAGAAGGTCGACCTGCTCATCCTCGACGAGCCCACGGCCGCCCTGAACGACGAGGACAGCGCCCACCTGCTCGCTCTGATCGCTCAGTTCCGCGACAACGGGATCACCTGCATCATCATCTCCCACAAGCTCAACGAGATCTCCGCGATCGCCGACCGGGTGACGATCATCCGGGACGGCGCCACGATCGAGACCCTCGACCTCCACGGCGACGAGCCGGTGACCGAGGACCGCATCATCCGGTCCATGGTCGGGCGGTCCATGGACAGCAGGTTCCCCGACCACACCCCCGTGATCGGCGCCGAGGTGCTGCGCGTGGAGAACTGGACGGTGCACCACCCCATCGACTCCGAGCGGCTCGTCGTCCAGGACGCGAACATCACCGTTCATGCCGGAGAGATCGTCGGCCTGGCAGGACTCATGGGGGCCGGGCGCACGGAGCTGGCGATGAGCGTGTTCGGACGCTCCTACGGCTCTCGGATCTCCGGGACGGTCTACAAGGACGGCAAGCCGGTGAGCATGCGCACCGTCTCCGAGGCCATCGGGCACGGCGTCGCGTACACGACCGAGGACCGCAAGCGCTACGGGCTCAACCTCATCCAGACGATCCGGGAGAACATCTCCGCCTCCGCGCTGGGCAAGGTGGCCCACTGGGGCATCGTGGGGACCGAAGCCGAGATCAAGGTGGCCGAGAAGTACCGCGGCGACTTCCGGATCAAGTCACCCACGGTCGAGGCCGTGGTCGGAAAGCTCTCGGGCGGCAACCAGCAGAAGGTCGTGCTGAGCAAGTGGGTGAACTCCGACCCTGACGTGCTCATCCTCGACGAGCCCACCCGCGGTATCGACGTGGGCGCAAAGTACGAGATCTACGGCATCATCAACGCTCTTGCCGACCTGGGCAAGGCCGTCATCGTCATCTCCTCCGAGCTGCCCGAGCTCATCGGGCTGTGCGACCGCACCTACGCGATGAGCCAGGGTCGGATCACCGGAGAGGTGGCTCGAGCAGATGCCACACAAGAAACCCTCATGCAGTACATGACCATGGGCAAGGGAGCCGCAGTCTAATGAACGCCGTCCGTGAATACCTCGGTCGCAACCTTCGCCAGTACGGGATCGTCGCGGCTCTGATCGTCATCGTCGTGTTCTTCCAGGTGCTCACCGACGGTCGGCTCCTCTACCCGGACAACGTCGCAGCCCTGTTCCAGCAGAACGCCTACGTGATGATCCTCGCGATCGGCATGATGATGGTGATCATCGCGGGCCACATCGACCTCTCGGTCGGCTCGGTCGTGGCCTTCACCGGCGGTCTGTGCGCCATCATGCTCACCCGCTGGGACATGCCCTGGCTGCTGGCATGTCTGCTCACCATCGTCATCGGCGCCCTCGTGGGCATGTGGCAAGGATTCTGGGTGGCCTACGTCGGCATCCCAGCGTTCATCGTGACCCTTGCCGGGATGCTCATCTTCCGCGGCCTGACGATCGTCCTCGTCGGCACCACCGTGGCGGGGCTGCCCAGGGACTTCAACTCGATCTCCAGCGGGTCGCTGCCCAACTGGTTCGGCTTCGTCGGTGATCTCGACGTGGTCACCCTGTGCGTGGGTGGCATCGGGATCGTGGCCTTCGCGGTGACCCAGTGGCGCTCTCGGAGCTCGCTGCGCAAGCACGACCTCGCTGTCGAACCGATGCCGGCCTTCGTCCTCAAGATCGCGGTCACCGCGGTGATCATCGGTGTCTTCACCTACTGGCTGTCCTTGAGCTCGGGTGGGACGCCGATCGTGCTGCTCATCGTCGGGTTCCTCATCATCGCCTACTCCTTCATGCTCAACCGGAGCGTCTTCGGTCGTCACATCTACGCCGTCGGAGGCAACCGTCACGCGGCGGTGCTGTCCGGGGTCAACGCCCGCCGGGTGGACTTCGGCATCTTCGTCAACATGGGCGCGCTCGCCGGTGTCGCGGCAATCGTCACCACCGCCCGTGCCGGCGCGGGTGTGGCCACCGCCGGGAACAACTACGAGCTCGACGCGATCGCAGCGTGCTTCATCGGCGGCGCCGCAGTGACCGGCGGCGTCGGCAAGATCTCTGGCGCGATGATCGGTGCGCTCATCATGGGCGTGCTCAACATGGGTCTGTCGATCATGGCGGTCGACTCCGCCTGGCAGCAGACCATCAAGGGCATGGTGCTGCTCGCCGCGGTCGCCTTCGACATGGTGAACAAGCGCCGCACCCGCCTCGGCTGACCCGCCGACGCGCGCACTCGAGCCCCTGGAGGGGGGACGCCGCAGCTGGGCGTCCCATCCTCTGGGGGCTCTGGCGTGGCCGGGACCTCATGCGTTAGGCTCTCCCACGTCGTGACTGGCGCAGCCGAACCGGTGGTCGGACCTGGAGACAGGGACAACCGCGGATCGCATGGTGGACCACCACCGGGGAGCGACACGTTTTTCCGACTTCGGGTCGTTCGCCTGGGCCCCGGTCACCCACCTCTGTGTGCGGTGCCCGGATGAGCGCATCTGGGCCTCTCGCACAGCAGGCTCTTCGACTGAGCAGGTCCCGCACGGGGTCTGCCTGCCGCCTCCCGCTGCAAGGAGAAGCATGACCGCCCAGAATGAGACCGTTATGAACCAGGGCCTGGCCCAGGTCGACCCCGAGATCGCCGCCGTCCTCGACGGTGAGCTGGCCCGCCAGCGCGACACCCTCGAGATGATCGCGAGCGAGAACTTCGTCCCGCGCGCCGTCCTGGAGGCCCAGGGCTCGGTGCTGACCAACAAGTACGCCGAGGGCTACCCCGGTCGCCGCTACTACGGCGGCTGCGAGCAGGTCGACATCGCCGAGAACCTCGCGATCGCCCGCGTCAAGGCGCTCTACGGCGCCGAGCACGCCAACGTCCAGCCGCACTCCGGTGCCACGGCCAACGCCGCCGTGCTGCACGCCCTCATCAACAAGGGCGACAAGATCCTCGGCCTCGAGCTGGCCCACGGTGGTCACCTCACGCACGGCATGAAGATCAACTTCTCCGGCAAGCTCTACGACGTCTCCGCCTACGGCGTGGACCCCACCACGCACCTGGTCGACATGGACAAGGTCCGCGAGACTGCCCTGGCCGAGCGCCCTGACGTCATCATCGGTGGCTGGTCCGCCTACCCCCGCCACCTCGACTTCGCCGCCTTCCGGGCGATCGCCGACGAGGTCGGTGCGAAGCTCTGGGTCGACATGGCGCACTTCGCCGGTCTCGTCGCCGCCGGCCTGCACCCGAGCCCGGTGCCCTTCGCCGACGTCGTCTCCTCGACCGTGCACAAGACCATCGGTGGTCCGCGGTCCGGCTTCATCCTGTCCAAGGAGGAGTACGCCAAGAAGATCGACTCGGCCGTCTTCCCCGGGCAGCAGGGTGGCCCGCTCATGCACGTCGTCGCCGCGAAGGCCGTGGCCTTCAAGATCGCCGGCTCGGCCGAGTTCGCCGAGCGTCAGGAGCGCGTGCTGCGCGGGGCGAAGATCATCGCCGACCGCCTCGTGGCCGACGACGTCACGAAGGCCGGCGTCTCCGTCCTCACCGGTGGCACCGACGTGCACCTCGTGCTCGTCGACCTGCGCCACTCCGAGCTGGACGGCCAGCAGGCTGAAGACCTCCTGCACGCCGTCGGCATCACGGTCAACCGCAACGCGGTGCCCTTCGACCCGCGCCCTCCGCGCGTGACCTCGGGCCTGCGCATCGGGACGCCCGCGCTCGCCTCGCGCGGCTTCGGCGACGTCGAGTTCACCGAGGTGGCCGACATCATCGCCACGGCCCTCAAGGACGGTGCCGCGACCGACGTCGACGCCCTCAAGGTGCGCGTGGACAAGCTCACGGCCGACTTCCCCCTGTACCCCGGCCTCCAGCAGTACTGACCCCACCTGATCCCTCCCCCGCGCTGGGCGCGGGGGAGGGGCTGGTCGGTGGAACGAAGGAGAACGTCATGACTGCACAGATTCTTGATGGCAAGGCCGCTGCGGCGCAGATCAAGGCCGAGCTGACCGCCCGCGTCAGCGCGCTGCGCGAGGCCGGCTCGACTCCTGGGCTGGGCACCCTGCTCGTGGGCTCGGACCCCGGGTCCACCTGGTACGTCGCCGGCAAGCACCGTGACTGCGCCGAGGTGGGGATCGCCTCCATCCGTGAGGACCTGCCCGCCGAGGCGACCCAGGACGAGATCGAGGCTGCCGTGCGCCGCCTCAACGACGACCCGGCCTGCACCGGCTACATCGTCCAGCTGCCGCTGCCCGCCGGCATCGACACCAACCGGGTGCTCGAGCTCATCGACCCCGACAAGGACGCCGACGGCCTGCACCCGATGAACCTCGGCCGCCTGGTGCTGCGCACCAACGAGCCGATCACCTCCTCGCTGCCGTGCACCCCGGCGGGGATCATCGACCTCATCGAGCGCAACGGGATCGACCTGGCCGGCAAGCACGTCGTCGTCGTCGGCCGTGGGACCACGGTGGGCCGGTCGATCGGCCTGCTGCTCACCCGCCGCGCGGTCAACGCCACGGTCACCCTCACCCACACCGGGACCACGGACCTGTCGTCGCACCTGCGCTCGGCCGACGTGATCGTCGCGGCGGCGGGCGTCCCGGGCATCGTCCGCGCGGAGGACGTCAAGGCCGGCGCCGTGCTCATCGACGTCGGCGTGAGTCGCGCGACGGACCCGGAGACCGGCAAGTCTGTGGTCGTGGGAGACATCGACCCGGCCGCGGCCGAGGTCGCGGGCTGGATCTCGCCCAACCCGGGCGGCGTCGGCCCGATGACGCGCGCCATGCTGCTCGCGAACGTCGTCGACAGCGCCGAGCGTCAGCTCGCAGCGACGGGCGCCTGACCCCGTGTGACCGTGTGATCAGCACGTGACCAGCACCGACGGGAGCTCTCGAGATGAACTCGAGAGGTCCCGTCGGCGTCGAGGGGCTAGTGTGCGGCCATGACTTCCGCACCCCGGACCATCCCGCCCGCGCCGTTCGTGCCCGCGGAGCGGCGCCGCGCCCGGGTGAGCGTCACCGCGGCCTACGCCGTCCAGGGCATGGCCTTCGCGATCATGCTGACGAACGTGCCGAACTACAAGGACCGGCTCGGCATGGACGACGGCGTCATCACCCTCGTGGTCCTGGGGGTCTGCGTCTTCGCCGGCGCTGGGAGCGCTCTCTCGGGTCTGCTGGCCGCGCGCCTGGGCTCCGCCCGGGTCGTCACGGGCGGGCTGGTCGGTGTGGCGCTGACGGTCCTCGCGGTCGGCTTCGCGACGACGTGGCCCACCTTCTTCGTCGCCTTCGCCGCCTACGGCCTGTGCCTGGGAGCAGTGGACGCCTCGATGAGCATGCAGGGCATCACCGTCGAGCGCGGCTACGGGCGCAGCGTGCTCGCCTCGTTCTTCGCCGCCAACGCCGCCGGTGGCGTGCTCGGCGCGCTCAGTGTCTCGGGCGCGGCGCTGCTGGACGTGGAGCTCGACCGGTCGCTCCCGCTCGTCGCCCTCGTCGTGATCGCCGCGACGGCGGTCCTCTCCCGCGGCCTCGTCCGCGAGGACCCGGTCCCGGGTGTCTCGCCGCAGGGCGCGGTGCCCGCCCGGCTTGCCGCATCGGTGCCGTTGTCAACCATCGTCGTGCTCGGCGCGGCGATGCTCGCCTTCCCCGTGGCCGACTCCGCCGCCTCGACGTGGGGCGCCCCGTTCCTGCGGGACGTGCTCGACGCCAGCACGGCGGTGGCCCCCCTCGGCTACGCCGCCTACCAGGCCACCCTCATCGCCTCCCGGCTCTTCGCCGACTCCTGGGTCGCCCGCGCCGGCCGGGTCACGGTGGTGCGCCTGGGCGGGACCATCGGCACCGTGGGGCTGCTGGCCGTCGCGCTGGCCCCCGGCTGGCCGGTCGCGCTGCTCGGCTTCGCTGCTGCCGGGTTGGGCCTCGGCGTCGTCGCTCCGCTCGCCTTCTCGGCTGCGGGGGACCGTGCCACCGAGGCGGCAGCGCGCTCGACCAGGCCGGCCGACGCATCACGGACCGGGCTCTCCGTCGAGGCGGTCACCGACCAGGCCGTGGCGCGGCTCAACATCTTCACCTACCTCGGTGCGGTCCTCGGCGGGGCGCTGACCGGCGCCTTCGCGACGGCCGACGCCCACCGGGCCGGGTTCGCCGTCCTCGCGGCGCTGGCCTTCGTCTCCGCCGTCCTGGCCCGCCGGTTCCGTGAGGCCGAGGTGCCGGCGGCACCGGACGCTGCTGTCCAGCCCTGACCCGCGGGTGGACCAGAGCGTCGGTGGCATGGGGTTGGATAGGGGCATGGTCACCATCGCAACCGCTAACGTCAACGGCATCCGTGCCGCCTACCGCAACGGCATGGCCGCCTGGCTCGCCGACCGCCAACCCGACATCCTCCTGCTCCAGGAGGTCCGCGCACCTGACGACATCGTCGCCAGCCTGCTCGGCGACGACTGGCAGATCGTCCACGAAGCCTGCGAGATCAAGGGGCGCGCCGGCGTCGCGATCGCCTCCCGGCTGCCCTTCCACGCCGTGCGCATCGGCCTGGGCAACGGCGAGCCGGAGGTCCCCGTCGACACGGGACGCTGGGTCGAGGCGGACCTGGACCTGCCGTCGGGGGAGCGCCTCACCGTGGTCTCCACCTACATCCACTCCGGCACCGCCGGGACGCCCAAGATGGATCAGAAGTACGCCCACCTGGAGAAGGTCACCACCCGGCTGACCGAGCTCATGGCCAGCGGCCAGCACGTGGTGGTCGCGGGAGACCTCAACATCGCGCACACCAACAACGACATCAAGAACTGGAAGGGCAACCTCAAGAGCGCGGGCTTCCTGCCTCAGGAGCGCGCCTACCTCGACAAGTGGTTCGCCGAGGGCTGGGTCGACCTCGGCCGGGTGCACGGCGGCGACGGCCCCGGCCCGTACACGTGGTGGTCCAACCGCGGCCAGTCCTTCGCCAACGACTCCGGATGGCGCATCGACTACCAGCTGGCCACCCCGGCCCTGGCCGAGCGTGCCTCCAACGTCCGCGTCGACCGCGCCGACTCCTACGAGACGCGGTGGAGCGACCACGCCCCGCTGCTGGTCGACTACGCGCTGTGACCGCGTGACTGGGGGCGGGCGGCGCATGCGTGCGTCGCCCGCCCTCGGTGTCAGATCCCCCCGCGCAGCGCGGTGATCGGTTCGATCGCGGCGGCCTTCATTGCCGGGTACAGACCGGCGAGCAGGCCGATCACCCCGCCCATCGCGGCGGCGCCGAGCGCCATCTTGATGTCGAGGATCGCGGTCCAGTCCTTCATGATCGACACCCCGACCACGACGAAGACCCCGATCGACGCCCCGATCAGTCCGCCGAGCAGGCCGATCACGACGGACTCCACGACGAACTGCCAGGCGATGTTGCGCCGGGTCGCCCCGAGCGCACGACGCAGCCCGATCTCCCCGCGCCGCTCCATGACCGACAGGAGCGTGACGTTGGCGATCCCGAGCCCGCCGACCAGCAGCGCGACGCCGCCGAGGGCGAGGAAGATCGCGTTGATGTCCGCCTGGACGTTCTCCCGCAGCTCTGACCCGGCCGGCGGTGCCTTGACCTTGAAGTTCTCCGGTCCGTTCGGGTCGAGGGCGACCGGCGCCTGCTCCTTGACGAGCGGCCCGGCGCCAGTGGCGATCTGGATCTGCAGCTCGTCCGGACGAGTGAGCCCGAAGTCGGCCTGGGCGGTGCCCATCGGCAGGATGACCGCGTCGAGCATGTCCGGGCGGCGCTCCATGGCGTTGACGATCCCGATGACGGTGTAGCTGTCCTCGCCGATGAAGATGGACGGCTGGCTCTCCACCCGGGAGATCCCCAGCTTCTCCGCGGCCCGCTCGCCGAGCACCGCCACGCGGTCGGCCCGCTCGCTGTGCCCGTCGTCGAAGTAGCGGCCTGTGACGACCTCGCCGCGGACGGCATCGAGCAGGCCGCCGGAGGTCGCGAGGACCGCTGGGCCGATGCTCGCCGAGGCGGAGGGGTCGTTGACCGGCACCGCCGTCACGGTCGCGCCGGTGGTGTTGACCGCGGCGATGAGCCCGGCCCGCTCCACGCCGTTGAGCCGTATGACCCGCTCGGGGGAGTCCCACGGCAGCTTGGTCTTGGGCCGGGCGTTCCCGCTCCAGGAGTTCCCGGTGGTGTCGGGTTCCACGACCACCTGGGTCGCGGCGACCGCGTCGAACTGCGCGCTGATCTGCCCGGCGGCGGTCTGGGCCAGGCCGACCGTGACCACGACGCTGCCGATGCCGAGCACGGTGCCCAGGATGGTGAGCAGCAGCCGGCCAGGGCGCGCGCCGATGCCGTGAGCGGCCTCGGCGAACAGATCCTTGACCGAGAAGCGGTCGCGACGGTGGCTGAGGTGGATCTGCGCCTTGACCGGGCGCGGGCCCTTCCCGCGTCGCAGGAAGCGCGGCAGCCAACGCCGGGCGCCTGGGCCCGGCCCGACGTCGTCGCCCATGTCACTGAGCTCGTCACTCAGGAACTGCTGGGTCGAGAGGTGTTCCATCAGTCGACCTCCGCCAGCTCGCCGTCGGTGATCCGCACCCGCCGGGTGGCGCGGGCGGAGACAGCGAGGTCGTGGGTGATGACGATGAGCGTCAGCCCGTCGCGGTGCAGCTCGTCGAAGAGGTCCATGATGCCGGCGGAGTTCTTCGTGTCGAGGTTCCCGGTCGGTTCGTCGGCGAGCAGCAGCTTGGGGCTCGCCACGACGGCGCGGGCGATGGCCACGCGCTGACGTTCACCACCGGACAGGGTCGCCGGGGTGAAGGTCAGCCGGTGGCCCAGTCCCACCCGTTCCAGGGCGTCCTTGGCTCGCTTGGTGCGTTCGGCCCGCGGGACGCCGGAGTACAGGGTGGCCAGCAGCACGTTGTCCAGCACGGTCCGGGTGGGCAGCAGGTGGAAGGACTGGAACACGAAGCCGATGCGCCCGCCCCGCAGCGCGGAGCGGTCGTACTCCGACGCCTTCCCGGTCGGCAGCCCGTCCAGCAGGTACTCCCCGCTGGTGGGGCGGTCGAGCAGCCCGAGGATGTGCAGCAGGGTCGACTTCCCCGAGCCAGAGGGGCCGATGATCGACAGGTAGTCCCCGGGGTTCACCACGAGGTTCGCCCCGGTGAGCGCGTTGACCTCGGGCGGCCCGGGGAAGGTCCGGGTCAGGCCGGCGAGCTCGACTACGGGGTGGCGCACCGGGGCCGGGAGGTGAGCTTCGTCGGTGAGGGTCACTTGCCCACCACGACGAGGTCGCCGTCGCTCAGGTCGGTCTCGGAGGAGAGGATCTGGACGTAGCCACCGGCGGCGAGGCCGGTCTCGACCGTGATGAGCTCGGTGGTCTCACCGGTGACCTTGCGCTCCACACGGGACTCCCCACCCGGGCCTGCGGTCAACGCGGCCGACGGCACGGCGAGGACCTCGTCGCCGGTGGAGTTGACGCCGACGGTGACCTTGATGTTGCTGCCCTGGAGCTCGATGATCTGCTCGGGGGTGAGGGCGTCCGGGGTGAAGAGCACCGTGAACCGCCCTGCTCCCGCGCCCTTCCCGGAGTCGGTGGACTCGCCCTCGTCGTCGGCGGCGCTCTCCGCCGCGGTGACCTCGGTGATGGTCGCGGTGGTCGAGCTGCCGTCGGGGAGCGGGAAGGTGCCCACCATCCCGGCCTCGAGCAGCGCGGCGTCCGAGGACGCGACGGAACCGGACATGACGATGTCCGCCCCGGAGACGCTCATGACAGCCTTGGCGCTGGTCACCGTCTCCCCGCGGGCCACAGTGACCTGGTCGACGCGGCGCGGGAGGGCGGCGAAGTACGCCACCTCGCTCGCAGGGAGCGAGGTCAGCGTTGCCTCGGCCGCGTCGTTCACCTCGGTCTGTGCCTCTGTGACGGCCTGGCTCGCGGCGTTCCGAGCAGTCTGCTGGGCGGCGGTCCCGGCGCCGGCGACGATGTCGGCGCGCTGGACGACGGCGAGGTTGAGCGAGTCCTGGGCATCGGCGACGGCGTTGTCCAAGGCCCGCTGGTCCTTGGGGAGCGCGAGCCCGTCCTCGTCGACCCCTGCCGGTGCGTCGCGTTCAGCGACGGCGGTGTCGAGGGCTCGCTGGGCGGAGTTGACGGCGTTGTCGGCCGCCAACCGTTCGGCCTTGGTCGGTCCGGACTTCGCGGTGGCGAGGTCCGCGTCGGCGGTGGCGAGCATGTCCTTCGCTGCGGTGAGCGCCGCACGCGCGCTGTCCAGCGCGGCCTGGCTCTCTTCGGAGGCGGCGGGGGAGGGGTAGCCGGCCATGACGTAGAGCTTGTCCACGGCAGCGGCGGTGCGGGCGTCGTAGGAGTCGGACTCTACGGACCCCGGCTCGATCCCGAGGCTGGCCAGGGCCTGCTTGAGCTGGAGCACGTCCGGACCAGAGACGCCGACTCGCAGGCTGCGGTAGGCCGGCAGCTCTCCGGGCAGGGCGATGACCGGGCGGCCGGCGATCTCGAGGAACACCGAGGCAGCACCCACCTCGGAGCCGACCTCAGGGAGCTTTCCGGTGACCACCGCTGCGCCGGAGATCTCGCCGGTCTCGATCTTCACCTCGACGGCCTCGTCGTAGAGGACGTCGGCGCGCATCGTCACGTCGTTGGCGATGACCCGGTTCTCCACCGGGACCGTGATGAGACCGGCTGCCGGTGGCTGCGCCTTCGCTGCAGCGTCGCTCGGCGACTGGATGAACCGGCTGAGCACCACGCCGGCGGCGAGGGACACGACCGCGACGATCGCGATGAGCCAGATCACCCTGTGACCGCGCAGCAGCGCGGTGCCCCCTGCGGTGCCGCTCACTTGCGCGCGTCCTGGATGGCGGCGACGTACTCGTCGAGGGCAGCCTTGTTGTCCTTGACGAAGGTCTCCTCCAGCTCGAACTGCACCTTCTGCGAGATCTTGTCCCAGTCGACATTCTGCTTGCACTTGAAGTCGGCGAGGGCGGTGGCGATCTCAAGCTCACTCAACTCCGCGATCTCCTCGCTCGAGGGGCCGGTGTACTCCTCGTCGAAGTCGCCTTCCCAGTTGTACAGCTCGTTCTGGGCGTCGTTGATCGACATCATGGCGTCGTCAGGCGTGGTGAACTCTGTGTAGCCGGCGTCGGCCATGCAGCTGGCCCACTTGGAGGACAGCTCCGTGACCCGAGGGTCGGCCTGCACCGTCGTGTAGAAGTCGTTCATCGCCTCGGTGATGTCCTCGAACCGGGGATCGGTGTAGATGGCGTCCATCTCGCCGGAGACCTCGTGCTGGGCATAGCCCTGGCAGCCGCCCTCTTCCCAGTTGTAGACGTACTCCTCCATGTCTTCCTCGGTCATCTCCGTGTCCTGGACGCCGTAGAGGGCCTCGTAGTAGGCCGTCATCTCACCCTCGGACAAGGAGGAGACGTAGTCCGCGTTCGGGTCGACCCACTCCTCACCCTCCTCCGCATCGGGGTCGGTCGGCTCCTCGGTCTCCATGCCCACGGACATGCCGTAGCCGTTCTTGGCCACCCACTCCTCGGTGTTCCGTGCGGCCCAGTCCTCCTCGTCGAAGCTAGCCATCTGCATGCTGGAGTAGTCCTGGGGGGTGTACTCGAAGCCCTCGGTCGCCATGCACTCCGCGACCAGGTTCTCGACCTCCACCTGCTGCTTGGTGTAGTAGTCCGCGTCCTCCTCCTCCCAGGCGGCGCCGAGGATCTTGCTCAGCGGGCCTTCGTCGGGAGAGCTGCCGTCGGAGCTCTGCTTCGTGTCGTCGGAGCACCCAGCGAGGGCGAGCGCCCCGACGAGCGCCATCGCGGTAGACCAGCGCAACAGGGAGGGTCGGATCATGGTCGGCGGATCTCCTTCGACGAACAACGCACGAAATGGTTGAAAGCGGCACGAGACGGCGCGCTGCTGCGACAACCATAGAGGTTGTGAATACCTCGTGTATCCACCTAGAGGTGGACATCGAGCGTGTTCTGAATCAGAGAGTCATCCGATCGGCTGACCTGGCAGCTCTGGCAGGCGGGAACGCCTATCCGCGAGCGGACTCGAGCGCGGCGACGTACTCGTCGACGGCTGCCTTGTTGTCCTTGAGGAAGCTCTCCTCGAGGGCGACCTGCACCTCCTGCATCGCGGTGTCCCAGCCGACCTCCTGCTGGCACGCGAGGTCGGTGGTCGCAGTCGCGATCTCGAGGTCACGGAACTCAGCGATGTCCTCGTCCGACGGTTCGGTGAAGGACGGGTCGTCCCAGTGGTAGATGGCATCCCAGGAGTCGCCCACCGATTCCATGGCGGACTCGGGGGTCGTGAGCCCGGGGTAGCCCTTGTCCGCCATGCAGTCGGACCACGCGGCCGCGACGTCGGCGAGCCGGGGATCTGTTTGGACGCTCGCGTACAGGTCCATGATGGCCGTGTTGATCTCGTCGAACTCGGTGAGGGCGTCCGCCCCGCCCGTGACCTCGTGGTCTGCGGCTCCGGTGCAGCCGGCGTCTTCCCACGAGTAGCCAGGGTCACCGGTCTCCTCGTCGGGGAGTGTCTGCGCGGCGTCGCCGTAGAGAGCCAGGTAGTAGGCGGCAGCCTCGCTCTCGGACAACGAGGCGACGTAGCCGGCGTTCGGGTCGACCGGCTCAGCCGTCGTCTCGCCGTCAGCTGCGTGCTCCGCAGCCTGCATGGCCTTGTACATGCCGTAGCCGTGCGCGGCGACCCACTTCTCGGTGTCGGCGTTCGCGTAGTCCTCGTCGGTGAAGAAGATCGTGTCCGGCGAGGCCAGGGGCGTGTAGTCGAAACCTTCCGCAGCCATGCACTCCGCGATCAGGTTCTCGATCGTCGCGTCGTCCCGAGCGTCAGCCTCCTGTCCGACGTCGCCCGTTGCTGCATCGAGCATCGCGGTGAGCGGACCGTGCTCGGGCGCGCCTGCCGCTGCCTCCGGCTGTGAGTCGTCGGAGCATCCCGAGAGGGTCAGCAAGCCTGCCAGGGCTGCAACGGCCCCTGCGTGCAGGAGGGGAGGTCGGGCCATGATCGGTCTCCTTCGACATCTCAGATGCTGTGGTCGAGATGGACGGGATGCCCGTCGCATGCGACAAGAGTAGATGTCGAAGATCGTCCGTGTATCCACCGACCAGCGGACGGCGGCGATGCCCAGACCAGGCTCAGACCACGCTGAGCCCCAGCCGGCGCCCAGCCAGGCCGCGCCCGCGCGCTGCGAGCGTGCGGGAGATCTCGATGAGGGCGCGGGCAGCAGGCGACGTCGGGTCGCTGAGCACGACGGGCATCCCCGCGTCCCCGCCCTCGCGCAGCGTCACGTCGAGGGGGATGTGGCCGAGCAGCGGGACCGAGGTCCCGGTCAGGGTCGAGAGGTTCTCGGCGACCGTCTCGCCGCCGCCGGTGCCGAAGAGGTCCAGACGGGTGCCGTCCGCCTGCTCCAGCCACGACATGTTCTCGATGACTCCGACGAGCCCCTGGTTGGTCTGCACGGCGACAGAACCCGCCCTCTCAGCCACCTCGGCGGCAGCCACCTGCGGGGTGGTCACCACGACGATCTCGCTGTTGGGCAGCAGCTGACCCACCGAGATGGCGATGTCACCGGTGCCCGGGGGAAGGTCGAGCAGCAGCACGTCCAGGTCACCCCAGAACACGTCCGCGAGGAACTGCTCGAGCGCGCGGTGCAGCATCGGTCCGCGCCACACGACCGGCTGCCCGGCCGGCACGAACATGCCGATCGAGACGACCTTGACCTCGTGCGCGATGGGCGGCAGCAGCATGGTGTCGACCTTGGTGGGCTGACCGGTCGCCCCCAGCAGGCGCGGGATGGAGAAGCCGTAGATGTCGGCGTCGATCACACCGACCTTGAGCCCGTCCGCGGCCATCGCCGCGGCGAGGTTTGCCGTGACGGTCGACTTCCCCACGCCACCCTTGCCGGAGGCGATCGCGTACACCTTGGTCAGCGAGTCGGGCTTGGAGAAGGGGATCTCCGGCGCCCCGGTGCCGCCGCGCAGCATCGTGCGCAGCCCCAGGCGCTGCTCGGTG
Organism: Sanguibacter suarezii NBRC 16159; assembly: GCF_001552735.1. GTDB lineage: Bacteria > Actinomycetota > Actinomycetes > Actinomycetales > Cellulomonadaceae > Sanguibacter > Sanguibacter suarezii. The sequence continues at coordinate 280,313 of NZ_BCRT01000016.1, read as the reverse complement.
CTCATCACCCCGAGCTCGACGGATGCCTCCTCGATCCCCGGCACCGTCAGCGCCGCAGCGGTGGTCTCGGTCGTCAGCGTGGACTTCATCGGGCACCCGGCCGTGGTCAGGTCGATGCCGACGACGGCGCGCGCCGTCCCCGGGCGCCCGTCGATCTCCTGCACGGCGACCGAGCGCACCATCCCGAGCTCGGTGATCGGGCGGCGGATCTCCGGGTCGATGACCGTGGTGAGCGCCTCCCGGACGGCGGTCTCGAGCGCGGGGAGGTCAACGGTGAGGGGGAAGTCAGCCATGCCGCCATCCTACGCAGGGCCGCGAGGAAGGAGGCATGACCTTGGTCAGCAGTCGCCCGGGGAGGGGGCACTCACTCCTGAGCGGCGTCGCGTTCTCTGTCTGCGCGTTCCGCCTCGCGTTCGGCCTCACGCTCAGCTTCTCGTTCCGCGTCGCGTGCGGAGTCCTTGAGGGCGATCTCCTCGAGCAGGTTGCGGATCTCCGACCGCACGAAGTCACGGGTGGCGACCTCGCTCAGCGCGATGCGCAGCGCCGCCATCTCCCGGGCCAGGTACTCGGTGTCGGCGAGGTTGCGCTCACCGAGCTGGCGGTCCTGCTCGGCGGTGACGCGGTCGCGGTCGGTCTGGCGGTTCTGAGCCAGCAGGATGAGCGGCGCCGAGTAGGAGGCCTGCAGGGAGAGCATGAGGGTCAGCGCGGTGAAGCCGAGCGCCGCGGAGTCGAACTGCAGGCTCTCCGGTCCCCACACGTTCCAGGCCAGCCACACGATGCAGAACACCGTCATGTACAGCAGAAACCGCGGCGTGCCCATGAACCGGGCGATGCGCTCAGCGGTCCGGCCGAAGTCGTCCGGCTCGATCCTGATGGTCGGCAGGAGGGACCGCTTGGCCTCTTTGGGGGTGTCCAGGCGGTCAGCCACGCGGTCCTCCTTCGAGGGTGCTGTCGGAGTCGTCGCTCTCGCGCCAGTCCTCGGGGAGCATGTGGTCGAGGGCGTCGTCGACGCTGACCACCCCCACGAGGCGGCGTTCGGCGTCGAGCACCGGGAGAGCGAGCAGGTTGTAGGCGGCGAGCAGACGGGCCACGTTCCCCAGCGGTGCGTCGGTGCGCACGTGCTCGACGTCGGAGTCGAGCACCGAGCCCAGCGGCTCGTGCGGCGGCTCGCGCAGCATCTTCTGGAAGTGCACGACGCCGAGGAAGCGCCCGGTGGGCGTCTCCAGCGGCGGGCGCACGACGAAGACCATGGACGCGAGCGCGGGGGACAGGTCCGCCCGGCGGATGTGGGCCATCGCGGCGGCGATGGACGTTTCGGGGGACAGGACCACGGGCTCGGTGGTCATCATGCCGCCGGCGGTGTTCTCGTCGTAGGCGAGCAGCCGGCGCACGTCCTTGGCCTCGTCGGGCTCCATGAGGCCGAGCAGCTCGGCGGCCTGGGCGTCGGGCAGCTCGTGCAGGAGGTCCGCGGCGTCGTCGGGCTGCATGGCCTCCAGGACGTCGGCGGCGCGGTCGTTGTCCAGGGAGGACAGGATCGAGACCTGGTCGTCGCCGGGGAGCTCCTCGAGGACGTCTGCGAGGCGCTCGTTGTCCAGGGCGGTGGCGACCTCGAGCCGGCGGTTCTCGCCCAGCTCGTGCAGCACGTCGGCGAGAGCGGCGGGCTTGAGGTCGTCGTAGGCGGCCAGCAGCTGGGCGGCGCCCTGAGAGGCGGCGGTGTCAGCCAGGCCGGTCACCGCGTCGAGGTCGACGACCTGGGTGTGGCCGCGACGGCGCAGGCCGAGGGTGGACTTGCCCTCAGGGGCGCGGCGGATGAACAGCTTGTTGACCCGCCAGTCGCCCGTGCGCTGCTTCTCGATGGCCAGGTCTTCGATGGTGGCCTTGCCCGAGCCGTCGGCCATCTCGACCGTGCGGTCCAGCAGCTCGCCCACCGCCAAGGTCTCCAGCGCTCGCTGCTCGAAGCGTCGCATGTTGAGCAGGCCGGTGCTGATGACCTGCCCGGAGTCGATGCTCGTGACGCGCGTCAACGGCAGGAAGACGCGGCGGCGGCCAGGCACCTCGACGACGAGGCCGACCGCCCGCGGGGCACCTTTGGACCCCATGAGGATGACGACGTCGCGCACCCGCCCTACCTGGTCGCCGATCGGATCGAAGACCATGGTCCCGGCGAGGCGCGCGACAAAGACTTGAGTTCCGGCGCTGCTCACGCCGTAAGCCTACGCACTGGTCCGCCTCCTGGCATGCGCCCCGCACTGTTTGTGCAGGTGAAGGTCACAGATCCGGAGCCTGGCGGGTTCTGGGCAGGTGGGCGAGAATGAGATATGAGCATGCCCCGCCAGAACGTCGCACCGAAGCTGCCCACCCTCCCGCGCGGCGACCTGATCGCCTCCTACTCGACGTACCTCGAGGCTCAGAAGGCGGTCGAGGCGCTGTCCTCGGCAGGTTTCGCGGTCCAGCACGTGACCATCGTGGGAACCGACCTGAAGATGGTCGAGCGTGTCACCGGTCGGCTGACCTACTCCCGGGTGGCCGCGGCCGGCTTGGCCTCCGGAGCGTGGTTCGGGCTCTTCGTCGGCCTCGTGCTGTCGTTGTTCGGCGGCGGGACCGGGACGCCGATGCCCATCTTCGTGGCCGTCGGCATCGGTGCAGGCTTCGGTCTGCTGTTCTCCGTGCTGTCCTACTCGATGACCCGCGGCAAGCGGGACTTCACCTCCGCCAGCCAGATCGTGGCGACGTCCTACGGGCTGCTCTGCGCGAGCGAGCGTGCCGGCGAGGCCGTGCGCATCCTGCGGGAGAAGAACCTCATCGGCTATGTGCCCGTCAACCAGCCGGTGTCCTACCCGGGAGCGCCCTACCCCGGCGCCCCGGTCCAGCCGACCGTCCCGGTTCAGCCCGCGGCCCCGGTCCAGCCGGGCGCGGGGGCGCCTGGTGCACCGGCGCAGCCCGCTGCGACGCCTCCGGCTGCCAAGACGCCGCCCGGTGAGCCCAAGTACGGGGTGCGGGTGGTCGACGGCAAGCCGCAGTACCCCAACCAGACCCCGACGCCGCCCTCGTCCTGAGCGGAGCGGTCGTCCTGGCCCGCTGAGCGTCTGCGCTCGGCGGGCCAGGACCTGCCGTCAGCGGAGCGAGGCCATCCAGGCCTCGATCTCCTCCGGGCGGCGGGGGAGCGCAGCGGAGAGGTTCTCGTTGCCGTCAGCGGTGATGAGGACGTCGTCCTCGATGCGCACGCCGATCCCGCGGAACTCCTCGGGCACCGAGAGGTCGTCGCTCTTGAAGTACAGCCCCGGCTCGATGGTGAAGATCATGCCCGGCTCCAGGCGTGCCTCGAGGTACATCTCGCGGCGGGCCTGGGCGCAGTCGTGCACGTCGAGGCCCAGGTGGTGGCTCGTGCCGTGGACCATCCACCGGCGGTGGAACTGTCCCTCGGGGGCGAGGGACTCCTCAGCCGTGCCGGGCAGCAGGCCCCAGTCGGCGAGACGGTCGGCGATGACCTCCATCGCCGCGGCGTGCACGTCGGAGAACCGAGTCCCCGGACGGGCGACGGCGAAGGCGGCGTCCGCCGCGTCGAGCACGGCCTGGTAGACCATGCGCTGGACGTCGGTGTAGCGCCCGCTCACCGGGAGGGTGCGGGTGATGTCCGCGGTGTAGAGGGAGTCGACCTCGACGCCCGCGTCGAGCAGGATGAGGTCGCCGTCGCGGACCTGGCCGTCGTTGCGGATCCAGTGCAGGATCGTGGCGTGCTCGCCCGAGGCCGCGATGGTCTCGTAGCCCACGGTGTTGCCCTCGAGGCGCGCGTGCGCGTCGAAGGTCGTCTCCACGACGCGCTCGCCGCGGCGGTGACCGGTGGCCGTGGGCAGCGCAGGCACCACCTTGGCGAAGCCGTCGATCGTGGCAGCCACGGCCTCGCGCATCTGGGCGATCTCGTAGTCGTCCTTGATGAGGCGCAGCTCGGACAGGGCCTCGGCCAGCTCGGCGTCGAGGTCGTCGTAGGCGGCGGCCTCGGCGTCGGTCTCGGCCTCGGCGCGCAGCGACTCCACGAGGGCGGCGACGGTGTCGTCGGCCTCGGAGACCACGCGCAGACGCACGGTGTCGACGTCGCGGGCGAGCGCGTCGGCGAGGGAGTCGACGTGCGCGGCCTGGATGCCGGTCAGCGTCGTGACGTCGTCGAGGGACGGGCGGGCGCCCACCCAGAACTCTCCGTAGCGGGAGTCGGCGTAGAACTCCTCGGTGTCACGCTCGGCGAGCGGGCGCACGTAGAGCACCGCGTCGTGGCCGCCGGCGGCCGACGGCTCGAGCACCAGCACGGCGTCGGGCTCCTGGTCGGTGCCCAGACCGGTGAGGTGGGCGAAGGCCGAGTGCGGACGGAACCGGTAGTCGGTGTCGTTGGACCGCTGCTTGAGCGTGCCCGCGGGGATGATGAGGCGGTCACCGGGGAAGGCGTCCGACAGCGCTGCGCGCCGTGCGGCGGTGTACTCCGCGGCGGGGCTGGGGACGACGGTCGAGGCCGCGCGCGGAGCCCAGCTGCTCGTGATGAAGTCGCGGAACGCCGGGGACGACGGTCGCTGGGACCGGTTCTCCCCGCGGTCGGCGAGGGGCTGGGCGTCGGGGGTCGTCTCGGAGGCGAGAGTGGTCAGGGGAGAGGTCTGGTCGTTCATGCGTCCATCTTCACACCCCGCGCGCCAGGGCCACAGTCGTGACGCCCGATGCGGAGGTCGGCGAGGTCGACGACGCCGCCGGGAGGACGGCACGCTCGTGCTCGATATCCTCCAGCACGCCGAGCATCACCCGGTTGAACTCCTCGGGTGCCTCGAAGCTCACGTCGTGACCGGCTCCGGGGATGACCACGAGCTGGGAGGTCGGCACCGCCGCGAGGTACTTGCGCTCCTCCAGGCGGAGGTGGTCGCGCTTGCCGTTGACGAGCCAGATCGGGACGGTGATCTGCTTGAGGTTCTCGATCGAGGACCGGCCGGCGAGCTGGCCGAGCATGTCGGTCACCACGTCCCAGCCGGGTCGGAAGGGTGCCGTGGACCCGTCGACCTGGAGCCGGCGGCCGGTCAGGTGCGGCAGGAGCGCAGGGGTCCATCGCCCCATCCACGTCCGCGCGGTGCCCACGGCACGGCTCACGTGGTGGGCCACCTGCCCGTACATCCGCACCGGCTTGCCCTTGGGGTCGCAGCTGCAGGCCGAGGCGATGACGCCGGCGAGCCGCTCGGGCTGGCGGGCGGCGTACTCGAGGGTGACGTACCCGCCGAGAGAGAGTCCCACGAGCACGACCGGGCTGGTGCCGTCGCCGATCGAGGCGATCGCGTCGTCGATCACGGAGAAGGCGGTGTCGAGGGTGAAACGCTCGTCCCGGCGCTCGCCGTGGCCGGGCAGGTCGACGGCGACGGCCTCGTAGCCGGCCGCGCGCGCTGCACGCAGCTGGGCGTCCCAGAGCGCGCTGGAGCTGCGGACACCATGGATGAACACGAGAGCAGGACGCTTCACAAGTACCGCCTTGTCAGGAGAGGGGCAGGAGAGGGCTCAGAGGGAGCTGGCCGATTCCGAGGGTCGCACGCGCCGCGTGTGCGGTGGCGACAGCCCTGAGCGAGTGCCGTGAAAGTACAGTGTGGGTGTGCCTCGCGACCTCGTGATCGACCTCCACACCCACTCCAACGCCTCTGACGGCACGGATAGTCCCGCGGGACTCGTCGCCGCGGCAGCCGCTGCAGGGGTGGACGTCGTCGCCCTCACCGACCATGACACGACAGCAGGATGGGCCGAGGCCGGTGCGGCGGCGCGCCGCCTCGGCGTCGTGCTGGTGCCCGGGACGGAGTTCTCGGCCCGTTCCAACGGGATCAGCGTCCACCTGCTCAGCTACCTGCACGACCCGGCCCACCAAGCGCTGGTGCTCCAGAACGCGGAGGTCCAGGCCGCCCGGACCGAACGGGCCCGGCACATGGTCGACCGCCTCTCCCGGGACTACGCGATCACCTGGGAGGATGTGCTGGCTCAGACCGAGCCGGGAACGACCATCGGGCGTCCGCACATCGCCGACGCTCTCGTCGCGCTAGGATATCTGACCGACCGGTCCGCCGCCTTCACCTCGATCCTGCGCCCGGGCACGCCGTACTACGTGCCGCACGTGGCACCCGACGGCATCGAGGTGATCCGCGCAGTGCGCGACGCCGGCGGCGTGCCGGTGTTCGCCCACCCGGGAGCCGACGGGAGGGGCCGGGTCGTCCCTGACACGGTCATCGAGGAGATGGCCGACGCGGGCCTGGTCGGACTTGAGGTCCGGCACCGGGACAATAGTCAGGCACAACAGGTGCGACTCGCCGAGATCGCACGGTCGCTGGGCCTCATCATGACGGGGTCGAGCGACTACCACGGGACCGGTAAACCGAACCGGCTCGCCGAGAACACCACCCACCCCGACGTGTTCGCCCAGATAGAAGAGTTAGGTCGTAGTGAAGTGATCCGCCAGTGAGCGCAGTGCTTGACGCCCGCCTGTTTACCGAAGTGTTCATCACGTTGTTCGTCATCATGGACCCGCCAGGGACGGTCCCGATCTTCCTCGCGCTGACCAGCGCGATGACCCACAAGCAGCGCGCCAAGGCCGCCCGCACGGCGATCTTCGTCGCCGCCGGCGTCATCCTCGCCTTCGCGCTGTTCGGTCAGCAGCTGCTCAGCTACATGCACATCTCCCTGCCTGCGCTGCAGGCCTCCGGAGGGCTGCTGCTCCTGCTCATCGCGATGGAGCTGCTCACCGGGAAGATGGAAGAGCCCAAGCCTGGGGCCAAGGGAGTCAACGTCGCGCTCGTGCCGCTGGGCACCCCGCTGCTCGCGGGACCGGGTGCGATCGTGGCGTCCATGCTGTTCGTCCAGCGCGCTGACGGCTCCTCCGAGGACTGGGTCTCGATCTTCCTCGGCTTCGTCGCGGTCTGCCTGTGCCTGTGGCTGGCCATGCGCTTCGCCAACGTGGTCCACAAGATCCTCGGGGAGAGCGGCACGCTGCTCGTCACCCGCATCGCCGGCCTGCTGCTGGCAGCCATCGCCGTCCAGCTCATCGCCGACGCCGTGACTGCCTTCGTCCAAGCCGCCAGCTGACCCGCGGCAGGAGCGGGACGGTCTGAGCAGAGACGAACGAAGGGGCGTGGCCGGTGGCCACGCCCCTTCGTTCGTGCTGACGGCCGGAGCCGGTCAGCGGATGATCACGCGGTGACCGGGGTGTCCCCGCCAGCCGCGGGCGCGTCGCCGCGTGAACGGCGGCGGCTGCGCTGACGACGGGGGCGCTCGGCCCCGTCGTTCTCGGCCTTCACGGCAGTCGTGTTCGACGACGGCCCGGTGGTCGGCGCAGACGCGCTGTCCGCGGTACGCGGCGCGGCGGCCTCAGCACTCTGGCTGCCGGTCTGGCTGCTGCGGGTGCGCTGACGCGTGCGGGGGCGACGCGCTTCCCCAGCGGGTGCGGCCTCGGCAGCAGGCGCTGCCTCCCGTGCCGGTGCGGCCTCCCGCGAGGAGGAACGGGCGCTGCCGCGCGAGCTGTCACGAGAACCGCCGTCGCGCTTGGGCGCGCCGCCGCGCTTGCCCGTCTCGCCGAGGTCCTCGAGGGTCTCGGCGCCCAGGCCGGCGCGGGTCTGCGCGGACTTGGGCAGACGGCCCTTGGTGCCCTCGGGGATGTCGAGGTCGGTGAACAGGTGCGGGGACGTGGAGTACGTCTCGACCGGCTCGGGGATGTCCAGTCCGAGGGCCTTGTTGATGAGCCCCCAGCGCGGCATGTCGTCCCAGTCGACGAAGGTCACCGCGGTGCCCTTGTTGCCCGCGCGCCCGGTGCGACCCGTGCGGTGCAGGTAGGTCTTCTCGTCCTCGGGGCACTGGTAGTTGATGACGTGCGTGACGTCGTCGACGTCGATGCCGCGCGCGGCGACGTCGGTCGCGACGAGCACGTCGACCTTGCCGTTGCGGAAGGCGCGCAGCGCCTGCTCGCGGGCGCCCTGGCCGAGGTCGCCGTGGATGGCGCCGGCCGCGAAGCCGCGCTCGGTGAGCTCGTCGGCCACCTTCGCCGCGGTGCGCTTGGTCCGCGCGAAGACGATCGAGAGACCGCGGCCCTGCGCCTGCAGGATGCGGGCGAGCACCTCGACCTTGTCCAGGGCGTGGGCGCGGTAGACGACCTGCTTGATGTTCTTGACCGTCTGGCCGCCGTCGTCGGGGTCGTTGGCCCGGATGTGGGTCGGCTGCGTCATGTAGCGGCGAGCCATGGACACGACGGCGCCGGGCATCGTCGCGGAGAACAGCATCGTCTGGCGCGCGGCCGGGGTGCGGGAGAGGAGCTTCTCGACGTCGGGCAGGAAGCCCAGGTCGAGCATCTCGTCGGCCTCGTCGAGCACGACGCACTGCGCCCGGGTGAGGTTGAGGTGGCCCTGGTTGAGCAGGTCGATCATCCGGCCCGGGGTCCCCACGACGACCTCGACGCCCTTGGTCAGCGCGGCGACCTGGGGCTCGTAGGCCCGGCCACCGTAGAGCTGGACGATGCGCACGGGGCGCTTCGCGGACGCGGCGGTCAGGTCGTTGGCGACCTGCACGGCGAGCTCACGGGTCGGGACGATGACGAGGGCCTGCGGCTTGCCGGGGTCCGGCAGCTGGTCGTAGCCCTCTTCGCCCGGTCCCACGACGCGGTGCAGCAGCGGCACGCCGAAGCCGAGCGTCTTGCCCGTCCCGGTCTTGGCCTGACCGATGATGTCGTGCCCGGCCATCGCGACCGGAAGCGTCATCGCCTGGATCGGGAAGGGGGTGGTGATGCCTGCATCTGCCAGGGCTTGGACGATCTCGGGACGGACGCCGAAGTCGTCGAATGTAACGTCAGCAGCTTGGACGCTGCTTGAAGTGCTGGTCACGTTGCCTCATGTAAGTCTGGGCGGCGCCACACGTGGCTGCAGGGGTCGCGACCTGGGCGAACCAGGGCGCTCCGGTGTCAGCACGGGCATGCTCGCCTGTGGCCGGCAGCCGATCGCGAATATGCGGCGTCAGGCGGATCGCTCTGACGAGCGGACCTGCGTGACAGTAGGTCGAGACGACCGGGCAACCGATGTACGTCCCTAGTCTATCGGACGAACGGCCCATCCCTGCGGAACCTGCCCGCACAGCGCTGCGATGGCGTGGCCGGACTGGCTGCCCGCGCGTCCTATCCTGGTCAGATGAGTGACACCCTCGAGCTCCTCGGCTTCATCGCCTACACCGAGCTGACCACCTTCACCCGCCTCGCGGGTGCGGCCGCCACCGCCCCGACGTCGGACCACCAGCTGCGACTGGTGCGCCTGGCCGGTGACGCGGTGAACCGGATGGAGCGGATCCTCGCCCGGATCGAGGAGCTGGGCGGCGACGCGGACGCGCAGCTGCTCGCCTTCGACGGCACCTTCGACGACTACAACGCCCGCACGGTGCCGGGCACCTGGTGGGAGAACCTGCTCAAGGGATATGTCGGCAACGGGGTGGCCGACGACTTCTGCCGCATCGCCGTCGACGGGCTGGACGAGCAGACCCGCTCCCTCGTCATCGAGGTCCTCGACGACAACCGCAACGCCGAGATGTCAGTCCGCCTGCTGGCCGACGCCGCAGGTGGGGACGGGGTGCTCGCCTCGCGGCTCGCGCTGTGGGGCCGGCGTCTGGTGGGGGAGGCCCTCGGCCTCATGCAGTCGCTCATCGTCCGTCACGACGGGCTCAACCGCCTCGTGCTCGACGGTGCCCGTCAGCGGGCCGGTGAGACCGACGTCGACCAGAGCTGGGTCTTCGCCCAACTGACCGCGGAGCACACGCGCCGGATGGGCCGGCTGGGCCTGGCGGCCTGACAGCCGATCAGGCCTGGTGGCCTGATCGGCTGGTGGACGTCGTCTCAGACGGCGCCGAAGCCCACCTTGCGCGGCTCCTCGGTGCCGATCTCGACGTAGCCGATGGCTGCCGAGGGCACCAGCACACGACGACCCTTGGTGTCGACGAGCTCGAGCACCACGCCGTCGTTGACGGCTGCGGTCACCCGCTGGGCGACCTCGTCAGCCGTCGCGTCCGACTCGAGGTTGATTTCGCGTGCCTGGTTCTGAACGCCGATCGTGATGTCCACGAGGTCCCACTTTCCATGGTCGAGGGCTGAGGGGGTCAGCCGGGCTGGTTCGATCCTAGAGCGCCGCGGTGGGACCAGGGGGGTCCTCGCGCCGCAACATCCCATGGATTCCGCGCCAAGCGAACTGTGCGACCAGGTCTGCGGTCCCCTGGTGGGCGTCGGAGGCTGCTACCTGGGCCATCGCGGTGGACGTCCGGGCGACCGTGAGCGCCTGCTCGGGCGTGAGGTCCGTGATGGTGACGAGCGCCTGGGCGATGAGCTCGGCGTTGCGCCGGTTGGGTGCGTCCACCCGGTCTCGAACCGTCGGGTCGCGGGTGACGTCCGACTCGAACAGCAGTGACGCGGCCGCCCCGGACCCTTCGGCGAACTTGATGTAGGCGCCCACCACGGCGTGGATGATGGCGTAGCCGTCGGGCATCTCGTCCGTCTCCGGACCCCAGCCCACGACGGGCTCGAGCGCGTGTGCGACGGCGTCGACCAGCGCCTGGCCGCGCTCGTCGACCACCGTGAGGTAGAGGTCGAGCTTGGAGGGGAAGTGCCGGTAGAGGATCGGCTTGGAGACGTCGGCGCGGGCGGCGATGTCGTCCATGGAGATGTGGTGAAAACCGTGTGTGGCGAAGAGGTCTTGGGCGATCGCGAGAATCTGCGCCTGCCGCTCGTTCTTCGGCATGCGGGCTCGGAGGGGCCTGTGTGATCCGGACACCGGATCGGGCCCAGGACGGCGGGGCACAGCGACAGCCTAAGTGAGGTCCACTTCGTCTGGCACGATAGTCCGGTGACCAGCCCTGATCCGACCGCCGCCGACGGTGTGCCCGCAGCCGCCCCGGGGCAGACCGGTGGGACCCGTCGCGCGCAGCGTGAGCGCTCCGCGGCGCACCGCGCAGCCGGTTCCCCGCGCCCGGCGCGGCGCGTGAGGACGCCGATGCGCGGCCGGGTCGCGGCCGTCCTGGCGACGACCGGGCTCGTCGCCGGGGTCGCCTCCGGAGCGGCCCTCTCGGCATTGACCCCGCCACCGGCCGCGGAGGTCGTCGCCGTCGCGGAGCAGGTCACCTCGGGCGTGTCGACGGTCGAGGGGTCCCGGGTGGGGCTGCTGGACCGCGCGAGCAGGACGGACGAGCGCGTGCAGGCTGCGGACCCCGAGGTGGACGCAGCGGTGGACGCCGCGATCGACGCCGCGGCGCAGGACGCTGCTGCTGCGGAGGCTGCTGCTGCGCCCGTGCTCCCTGAGGGCGTGGACGAGATCGACTTCGCCGCCGGCCTGCTCTCCCGGACCGTGCCCGACGCCGCGAGCGGGACCCTCGACGTCGTGCCCGGCGAGGTACCCGCCCCCGGCCAGGGGACGGTCACCTCCGTACGGATCGAGGTCGAGCAGGGCCTCGACATCGACGGTGCGAAGTTCGCCGACCAGGTCCTGGCCACCCTCAACGACCCGCGCAGCTGGGGCGGGGACGGGTCGCGCACGTTCTCACGGACCGCCGGCGAGGCGACCCTGACCGTGACGCTGGCCAGCCCGGCCACCGTGGACCGGCTGTGCGCCCCTCTGGACACCGGGGGCCTGTGGTCCTGCGGCGTTCAGGGCCGGGCGGTCCTCAACCACCTGCGCTGGGTGACCGGCTCGCCGGTCTACGGCGACGACATGGCCGCCTACCGGGAGTACCTCGTCAACCACGAGGTCGGCCACGTGCTCGGCCACCGGCACAGCACCTGCACCTCGTCGAGGTCGCTGGCTCCGGTCATGGTCCAGCAGAGCGGCGCGCCCATCGCCTGCGTGCCCAACGGGTGGCCGTTCCCCTGACCTGAGCCCTGACGGCTGCGTGATGGTGATGCCAGCGATGTCAGTGGCGTGTGGTGGTATTCCTCTGTGGATCTTCTCCCTCCCGCAGCGGGCACCCAGGACGGTCGGCGCCAGACGCCAGGCACGCGCACGCCCAGCCGGACCTCCGCTCTGCGGCTGGACCCCTCCCAGGCCCGTGCTCTCGACGGCGCCCTCGCCGCACCGACCTCCCTGGTCCTCGGCGCCCCCGGGACGGGCAAGACGACGCTCGCCCTCGAGATCGCGGCCGCGGCTGTCGAGCAGCACGGCCTCAACCCCGACGAGATCCTCGTGCTCAGCGCGACGCGGCGAGGCGCCGGGGTGCTGCGTGACGCTCTCGCGGCACGGCTCGGGCTGACGGTCCGCGGCGCGGTAGTCCGCACGGCCGCCTCGGCCGCCTTCGCGATCCTCACCAAGCTCGCCCAGTCGGCTGGCGAACCGCCGCCTGTCCTCATCACCGGTCCCGAGCAGGACCTGGCGCTCGCCGAGCTCCTGGCCGGCCACGCTCGCGGCGAAGGCATCCCCGTCGTGTGGCCCGCGACGATCCCGGCGGAGACGCTCGCCCTGCGAGGTTTCCGTGAAGAGCTGCGTGACCTGCTCATGCGCGCGGCCGAGCGCGGCCTGACCCCGGACGACCTCGGTGCCCTGGGACGGCGGTACGGCCGCCCGGAGTGGGAGGCCGCCGGCCGCCTCTACGACGAGTACCTCTCCGTCATGGCGCTGCGCCAGCTCACCCCGGACTCGGGCGCCCGCTATGACCCGGCCGTGGTCGTCGACGAGGCGGCAGACGTCTTCGAGCACTGGACCGGCCCGGGACGGCCCGAGTGGTCCCTCGTGGTGGTCGACGACTACCAGGAGGCCACCGCCGCCACCGCCCGGCTGTGCCATGCGCTGGCGGCGGCCGGGGCGCGACTGGTGCTGCTCGGCGACCCGGACACCTCGGCGCAGGCCTTTCGTGGTGCGACCCCGGCGCTCATCGGACGGGCCGCGGCCGGTCACCCGCCGAGCGCCGACCACCCCAGCACCGCCCGCGACGAGTTCGGTGCCACGACCCTGGTGCTGGACACCGTCTGGCGGCACGGCTCCCGGCTGCGCACCGCGACGCAGGCGGTGACGCAGGAGATCGGGTCGGTGGGCGCCGTCGAGCACCGGCGCGCAGGCGCCCGCCCCGGCGAGACCACGGACGCGGACGGGACCGTGGAGACTGCCATCCTGCCCAGCCCAGCGCTGGAGGAAGCCCACATCGCCAAGACGCTCCGGGCGGAGCACCTGCTGCACGGCACACCGTGGTCGCAGATGGTGGTGATCGCCCGGTCCGGTGCGGAGCTGCTGCGCCTGCGCCGCGCTCTGACCAGCGCCAGCGTCCCGGTCACGGTCCTCGGTGCGGACCTGCCGCTGCGCGACGAGCCAGCCGTGCGCCCGTTGCTCGCCGTGCTGCGCGCAGCGGCGGACGGGGAGGTCGACGTCGAGACGGTCGTCGAGCTGCTCACCTCGCCCCTGGGCGGGATCGACGCGGTCGCCCTGCGCCGGCTGCGTCGGGCGCTGCGCGGCGCCGAGCTGACGACCGGGGGAGGCCGGTCCTCGGACGCGCTGCTCGTCGAGCTGGTCAGTGATCCCGAGCGGGTGGAGCAGCTGCCGTCCGACGTCGCCCGCGCCCCCCGGCGGATCGTGCGGATGCTCGAGGCCGGCCGCGCGGCGATGGACGCCCCCGGCGCCACCGCCCAGACCGTGCTGTGGGCCCTGTGGGCCGCGGCCGACGTCGCCGACACCTGGCGTTCCATCGCGATCAACGGGGGACCGGGCTCCGCGCGCGCCGACCGTGACCTCGACGCCGTCATGGCGTTGTTCCGCTCGGCGGAGCAGTTCGTGGACCGCGTCCCGCAGGCCACCGCGCTCGCCTTCGCCGACTTCTTGCAGTCCCAGGACCTGCCGGCGGACACCCTGGCCCGTCAGGGCGCCGCAGCCGAGACGGTCTCCCTGCTCACCCCGGCCGGCGCCGCTGGAGGGGAGTGGGAGGTGGTGATCGTCGCCGGCCTGCAGGACGGGAGCTGGCCTGACCTGCGCCTGCGAGACTCCCTGCTCGGGTCGCAGGTCCTCGTGGACGTCCTGTCCGGGCGCTCCGAGGACGCCTCGACCGCTGGTCGAGAAGCACGGCGCTCGGTCCTGGCTGACGAGCTCCGGGCCTTCGCGGTCGCGGTCTCCCGCGCCACCAGGCGCCTGGTGGTCACCGCCGCCAGCGACACCGACCACGAGCCCTCGGTCTTCGTCGACCTGCTGGACGACGACGAGAGCTCCGAGACCTCGGACGGCCAGGGCCAGGACGCCCCCGACGTCTTCGCTGCCCCGCTCGACCTGCGCGGCGTCGTCGCGACGCTGCGTACCGAGCTGGCCGAGGCGGTCGAGGGCATGACCGGATCCGACGCGTCGGCCGACGGCTCCGAGCGGGCTGCCGCCGTCGCCGCGCTGCTGGCACGGCTCGCGATGGCCGGGGTGGGGGAGGCCGACCCGCGCACCTGGTACGGCTCCGCCCAGGTGTCCACGCACGAGGCGCTGTGGTCGGCCGACGAGCAGGTCATGGTGTCCCCGTCCAAGGTGGAGCAGGTCCACCGGTGCGGTCTGCGGTGGGCGCTGGAGAGCGCCGGAGGGACCGGCGCCAACGCGCTGTCGCAGTCCGTGGGCACCTTGATCCACGACATCGCGCGCGAGCTGCCGTCCGCGGGGCACGCCGAGCTGGCTGCCGAGCTGGACCGGCGCTGGCACGAGCTCGGTCTGCCTGAGGGCTGGCCGGCGACGCAGACCCGGCGCCGCGCGGACGCGATGATCACGCGGCTCGCGGAGTACTACAAGGACGTCCCCGGCGAGGTCGTGGTCGAGGAGGCCTTCGAGGTCACTGTGGGCCGGGCCGTGCTGCGCGGTGCGGTCGACCGCCTCGAGCTGATCGGCCCGGACAGTGTCCGGGTCACCGACCTCAAGACGGGCAAGGGGATCCCCACCGTCCCCGAGGGGCAGACCAACCCTCAGCTCGGGGCCTACCAGCTCGCCGTGGAGGCGGGGGCCTTCGAGTCGCTGCCACCGGGCACCCGCAGCGTGGGCGCCCAGCTCGTCTTCCTCAGCGACGGCGCCAAGGGCACCCGCCGCAAGCAGGACGCGATCGGGCAGGACCCGGAGAACTGGGCCCGCACGCTCGTCGAGGACGCCGCGGAGGCCATGGCCGGGTCGGAGTTCACCGCGACGGAGAACTCGCTGTGCTCGATGTGCGCGGTGCGACGTTCCTGCCCGCTGCAGACCGAAGGCCGCCAGGTCGTCGACCTGGGCCTGCCCGAGACACGCAGCCAGCGCCCCGCAGACTCGTCCGTGGAACCGGGAGAGGACCGATCATGACGACCACGACCACACCCCCGACCCTCTCCGCGCCCGCGCTGACCGCCGCGGAGATCGCCACCCTGCTCGGCCAGCACCCGCCCACCCCCGAGCAGACCGAGGTCATCGAGGCACCGCTGAGCCCCATGCTCGTGGTGGCCGGAGCGGGGTCGGGCAAGACCGAGACGATGTCCGCCCGGGTGGTGTACCTCATCGCCAACAAGCTGGTCGCCCCGCACGAGGTCCTCGGGCTGACCTTCACCCGCAAGGCCGCCGGAGAGCTCGCCGAGCGGGTCGGCAAGCGTCTGCGCCAGCTGCGCCGCGCGGTCTCCTCCGAGACCGGCAGCGCGCTGGACGCCCTCGACCGTCCGACCATCTCGACGTACAACTCCTACGCGGCGTCCTTGGTCAGCGACCACGGGCTGCGCATCGGTCGTGAGCCGGGTGCGCGCCTGCTGTCGGAGGCTTCGAGCTGGCAGGTCGCCAGCGACGTCGTGGAGAGCTGGCACGCAGACCTGGGGACCGACGCCGCGGTCTCCACCGTCGTGGCCGCGGTCCTCGACCTGTCGAACGCGCTGAGCGAGCACCTGCTGTCCGTGGAGCAGGCGCGCGCAGGGCTGGACGGCCTGCTCGACGACATCACCGCGACGCCCTTCGGTGGCAAGCGCACCAGCCTGCACGCCGACGTGCTCAAGCTGGCGCAGTCGTTGGCCGAACGGCGCCGGCTGCTCGACGTCGTGGAGACTTTCCAGCAGCGCAAGCGGGCGATGGACGCCGTCGACTTCGGGGACCAGGTGGCCCTCGCCGCCCTGCTCGCCGAGGAGGTCCCGGCGGTGGCCGAGAGCGAGCGTGACCGGTTCAAGGTGGTGCTCCTCGACGAGTACCAGGACACCTCCTACGCCCAGATCCGGTTGCTCAGCTCGTTGTTCGGTGACGGTCACCCGGTCACCGCCGTCGGTGACCCCAACCAGTCGATCTACGGCTGGCGCGGTGCCAGCGCCGCCGGCCCGGCACGGTTCCCGGCCCAGTTCCGCGACGCCTCGGGAGCCCCCGCCACGGTGCACCGGCTGAGCACCTCCTGGCGCAACGACCTGGCGGTGCTCGAGGTCGCCAACACCACCTCCGGGCCCCTGTACGCGGCAGACCCGGACAACTCCCTGCCGTCCCTCGGGGCGCGGCCCGCAGCCGGGATCGGCGCGGTGCACGCCGTCTACAGCCCCACGGTCGAGGAGGAGGGGGCTGCCATCGCCGAGTTCATCGCCAAGCGCTGGTCCCCGGGATCGACGACGGCCGCGGTGCTGTGCCGTGCCCGCAGCCAGTTCCCGGTCATCGAGGCGGCTCTGCGCATGCGCGGGCTGCCGGTCGAGGTCGTGGGGCTGGGCGGGCTGCTCACCACGCCCGAGGTGGTCGACCTCGTCGCGCTGCTCGAGGTGGTCCACGACCCGACCCGCGGCGACTCGCTCATGCGCCTGCTCACCGGTCCGCGGCTCAACCTCGGCGCCGCAGACCTGCACGCCCTGGGCACCCGCGCCAAGGAGCTCGCCCGGCGCCGGACGGGCCAGGGGCCGGTCGAGGGGGACACCTCCGACGAGCGGTCCATCGTGGACGCGATCGACGACCTGCCGCGGGTGGAGTGGACGGGACCAGACGGTCGGTCCTTCACCGCTGAGGGATGGCAGCGACTGCGCGAGCTCGCCGCGATGCTGCGTGAGCTGCGCGCACTGACCTACCTGTCGTTGCCCGAGCTCGTCGACCGCGCCGAGCGGGCGCTCGGTCTGGACATCGAGGTGGCGCTCGTCGCCGCAGCCGGGCGGGACGGCGGGGGAGACCGCCTGGCCTCTGACCCGCGAGGACGGGCGCACCTGGACGCTTTCCGGGACGTGGCCGTGCATTTCGCCAACACCTCCGACCGCGCCAGCCTGGGTGCCTTCCTCGCGTGGCTCACCATGGCCGAGAAGCGCGAGCGGGGACTGGACCGCCCGGCCAACGCCCCGGACCCCAAGGCCGTCCAGCTCATCACGGTGCACGCCTCCAAGGGGTTGGAGTGGGACGTCGTGGTGGTGCCTGGGCTCGTGGACGGGGTCTTCCCGTCCACGAAGACCAGCGGACCCAAGGGGCCCGTCTCTGCCGGGTGGTTGACCGGGCTGGGCTCGCTGCCCTTCCCTCTGCGCGGGGACGCCGCCGACCTTCCCGAGCTCTCCCTGGCGGGGGCGGAGGACTCGGCCGAGCTGACAACCCGCATCGCCGACTTCCGGTCCAGCTGCGGGGAGCACGAGGTCTTCGAGGAACGCCGGCTGGCGTACGTCGCCTTCACCCGGGCACGTTCGGACCTGCTGCTCACGGGGGCGTGGTGGCGCACCGCGCAGAAGCCGACCAGCCCGTCTCTCTTCCTCACCGAGCTGCACGACGCCGGTGTGCTCGCGGAGTTCACCGTCGCCGACGCACCGACCCCGGACGACACCAACCCGCGCGACGACCTGACCCGCCAGGCGGTCTGGCCGCCCGAGCGCGGCGTCTCAGACGGTGCGACCGGCGCGACCGGCATGACCGACCCCGACGCCGTGACGCCGTCAGGTGCGCTGCTGCCTGCTCTGCGCCGGTCCAGGGACCTCGTCTCCCGGGCGCTCGCAGAGCTGAGCCTCACGGGGGCCGGCACGACCGAGGCGGTCGACCCCGACGAGCGCCGTGCCGTGCTGGGACGCGACGGCACGAACCTCACCGAGCTGAGCGAGATCCTGCTCACCGAGCGGTCCGCGCGCGGAGCCGCGGCGACGGCGATGGACTTCCCCGCGCACATCTCAGCCTCCGGGCTGGTCGAGATCGCCCTCGACCGGACGGCGTACGCCCTCTCCCTGCGCCGCCCGATCCCCCGCGAACCGTCGGTGCACTCGCGCCGCGGGACCGCCTTCCACCTGTGGGTGGAACGGTTCTACGGCTCGACCTCCCTCTTCGACCTCGACGACATGCCCGGGGCGGACGACGACCGGATGGACGCCGACCAGGCCCTGGACGACCTCCAGCGCACCTTCGAACGGTCTGTCTGGGCCTCGTTGCAGCCGCTGGCCGTGGAGGTCGCGATCGACACTGTGGTGGCCGGCGTCATCACCAGGACGCGGATCGACGCGGTCTTCCCCGACCCGGACCGTCCGGCCTCCGACGGGCCTGGCGTGGTCGTGGTCGACTGGAAGACGGGCAGGTCGCCGAGCGACCCGGCCGCCATGCGAGCCCGAGAGGTTCAGCTGGCGGTCTACCGGATCGCCTGGTCGCAGTGGGCCAAGGTGCCCCTCGAGCAGGTCTCGGCCGCCTTCTACTACGTCGGGGACGACCGGACCGTGCGCCCGACCAACCTCGCGGGGCTGGCTGAGCTGGAACAGCTCATCACCGGTGAGTCAGCAGGGGAGGGCATGCGGCCGCCCAGATGACGGCTCAGACCCGGTCGGTCGGCGCGGTCTGCGGTGCTGCGTCCGGCTCGGTCACCGGTTCGGCGGCGGCCTCGTCCGTAGCCTCGTCAGGTTCAGCCTCATCAGCCTCACCCGCGTCCCCGGCGGCCGGGACCGTGGCGTAGGCAGTGGTGTCCACGTCCTGCGTCGGACGGGGCAGCACCTTGGCGTAGTCGGGCACCCGCTCGGTCGAGCCGGCCGTCTCGTCGAGCGCCGGCGGCTCCTCGCGGGGCGCTCGCGGCGCCGCTGAGGCGGGCTTCGGGCTGGCGGGCTTCGGGTCAGCGGGCTTCGCCTGGCTGGCAGCGACGCTGAACGCGCCCACCTCCGTGGCCGCGCGGTCCAGGTCTGCCAGCATGCTCACCGCGTCCTGGACCACGTCGGCGCGGTCGTTGCGCACCCCGTGCAGCAGCCACCGGGCCAGCGCCAGCTCGCTGGCGAGCAGCGCCCGGTCCATCAGGTGCGGGTCGATGAGCTCGGTGCGGCGCAGCTGGTAGGCCTCCACGATCGACTCGACCGACTCCTGGGGCGCGGTGACCAGCAGCCACGACAGGTCGTCCGCCGGGTCGCCGACCTGCACCTCGAAGAAGTCCGTCATGGCGCTGACCTGGCCGGCGCGGATGAGCAGCGTCTCGGCAGACAGGCTGGTGTGGGTCACGACCGGGCGGAACCGCCACAGCGACACATCCTCCAGCGACCGCTCCCACCGGCGCAGCAGCGTCGCGGCAACCTTGCCGGTCTGGGCAGCCTCGTCCACCTCGGACAGGCGTCGCTGGCGGTACTCCTCCGCGGAGTACACCGGCAGCCCCGAGCTCTCGGCGAGGGAGACGGGCAGCTCGTGCAGCGCGGCGATCGCGCGGCCCACGCTGGCACCGATCCCCGGGCCCGGTGCGATGCGGTCGACGCGCAGCGGGTGGCCGGGGAGCTCGGGATAGACCACCGCGCGGCCGCCGTCGGGCAGCGGTGCGAAGCCTGCGGGGCGGGGGACCTCGAAGGGCAGCGTGCCCGCGTCGACGAAGTCCACCAGCCCGGACAGGAAGGCGCACTCGGCCTCCAGGGCGGCGCCGGCCGCCAGGCTGCGCGGTGCACGCACCACCCACCGGCGGTGCTCGGCGTCGATGGCCACGGCGGCGTCGAAGCCGTCGGGTGCGGCCGATCCCTGGACATGGTGGACATCCAGGCCGGGCACGGCGAGGGTCGACAGGGCAGCGAGGGCGAGCGGAGAGCGGGACACGGAACAACGGTAATCTGCTCAGCCGCTGTTGGCCCGAAGGCTCCCCGGCGCACCGCTGGGCGCAGATCGTCGCCTGGAGGGCCGTACGGTGGAGCCATGGGATATGTCGACTGGGAGACGCTGCCGCTGTCACGGGCCACCACCGGGCGCGGAGCGCACCGCCGCACCGAGCCGGACGTCGTCGCGCAGGTGCTCACCGAGGACGGGACGCAGGTGCTGCTCGTGCACCGGGGCAGGCTCGCCGCCACGGGCGACGAGCACGCGGCGCGGCTCACCTTCCTGGCCGCCGACGCCGTCGCGCCCGCGCTGGCGCCCCAGCGCGCGGGGACCGCTGGCGCGGCCCGGAGCCAGGACTCCCCGCAGGAGCGCGGCACATGGCTCTACCTCGGCGAGGACGCCACAGGCGCCTTCGTCGCCCTCATCCTGCCCGACGCCGCCGGCACCCCGGTGCTCGGCCTGGAGGGCATCGCACCGGAGAGCCCCGCCGGGGACCTCGTCACCGCGCACACTTGGCTGTCGTTGCGGGACCTCGCTCCGGCGCTGTCCAGCAGGGACGCGGGCCTGGCCACCGAGGCCGTCGCCCTCGCCGCCTGGCACGCCAGCCATCCCCGCTGCCCGCGGTGCGGTGAACCGACCGAGGCGGTCCAGGGCGGCTGGGTGCGGCGGTGCACCAACGACGCCAGCGAGCACTACCCGCGCACCGACCCGGCGGTCATCATGGCCGTGCTCGACGACGCCGACCGGCTGCTGCTGGGACGCGCCGCCCAGTGGGCGCCCGGGAAGTTCTCCACCCTGGCCGGTTACGTGGAACCGGGGGAGCCCCTCGAGGCGGCCGTGCGCCGTGAGGTGCTCGAGGAGGTGGGCGTGCAGATCGGCGCCGTGGAGTACCGCGGCAGCCAGCCCTGGCCCTTCCCGGCCTCCCTCATGCTGGGCTACGTCGCCCACGCGACCTCGACGCACATCCAGGTCGACGGCGAGGAGGTCGTCGACGCCCGGTGGTTCGACCGACCGGAGCTCGTCGAGGCGATCGAGCAGGGCACCGTGGTGCTGCCCGGCCGCGCCTCCATCGCCCGCGCCCTCATCGAAGACTGGTACGGCGCCGCACTACCCGGCGCCTAACTCCCCCCCGACCCCACCCCGCCGAACTCGTGAGCCACGGGGCGGGGCGCCTGCGCGAACGGCTGTGGCTCACGAGCTCGGCGGCTGGTTCACGAGTTCGGGGAACCGGGTGGGGTGGGGTCGGGGTGGGGCGGGTTGGGCGGGTGGGGTGGGGATCAGACCGTCAGGCGGGCCTTGACGTCGGCCAGGGATGGGTTGGTCGCGGAGGTGCCGTCGGGGAAGACGAGGGTGGGGACCGTCTGGTTGCCACCGTTGACGGCCTGCACGTACTCGGCGGTCCCGGGGACCTCTTCGATGTTGATCTCGGTGTACCCGATGCCGGCGGAGTCCAGCTGCGTCTTGAGCCGACGGCAGTAGCCGCACCACGACGTGGTGTACATCACGACCGATCCGGCCTCGGGGATGGACGGGGAGGTGACGGTGGTCTCGGTCATGGCGCGTGAGTCCTCTCGTTGCGGCGGGTATGACGTGGTCAACCGTAGGGTGCCCGCCCAGTATTCCCCTCACCGTCCCGCTCCGTCCCTGCCGCGTCGTCGTGGTGTCGGTGGAGCCTGGGAGAATGGGCGGTGATGTCTGACAACCCGCGCTCGCTGCCCCACGTCCCGCGCTCCGCCGACGCCATCCTCGATGCGCTCGACCCCGATCAGCGCGAGGTCGCCGAGTCGCTGACCGGCCCGGTCTGCGTGCTCGCGGGAGCCGGGACCGGCAAGACCCGAGCCATCACCCACCGCATCGCCTATGGCGTGCGCACCGGGATGTACACCCCAACCACCGTCCTGGCGGTCACCTTCACCGCGCGCGCGGCCGGTGAGATGCGGACCCGGCTGCGGGACCTCGGCGTCTCCGGCGTGCAGGCGCGCACCTTCCACGCCGCCGCGCTGCGCCAGCTGAGCTACTTCTGGCCGCAGGTCGTGGGCGGAGCGCCGCCGCGGATCCTCGAGCACAAGGCCCCCGCCGTCGGCGAGGCTGCCCGGCGCCTGGGTCTGAGCGTGGACCGGGTCGCTGTGCGTGACCTCTCCTCCGAGGTGGAGTGGGCCAAGGTCTCCCTCATCACGGCTGAGGACTACGAGCGCGCGTGCACCGCGATCGCCCGTCCCGCACCGGGCGGCTTCGACCACCGCACCGTCGCCCGGCTGCTGACCACCTACGAGGAGGTCAAGACCGAGCGGTCGGTCATCGACTTCGAAGACGTGCTGCTCATGCTCGGGGACATGCTCGCCTCCCAGGCGACCATCGCCGAGACGGTGCGCCGCCAGTACCGCCACTTTGTCGTCGACGAGTACCAGGACGTCTCCCCGCTGCAGCAGTTCGTCCTCGACCAGTGGCTGGGCGGACGGGAAGAGCTGTGCGTGGTCGGCGACCCGAGCCAGACCATCTACTCCTTCACCGGGGCCACCCCGCACCACCTGCTCACCTTCAAGAAGGCTCACCCCAGCGCCCACGTCGTCAAGCTCATCCGTGACTACCGTTCCACCCCGCAGGTCGTCGAGCTGGCCAACAACCTCCTCGCGGTGCGCGGGGTGCGCCGCTCGGGCAGCCACCCGGCCCTCGAGCTCGTCGCCCAGCGCCCGGCCGGCCCGCCGGTGCAGTTCACCACCTACGAGGACGACGAGTCCGAGGCCAGCGGCATCGCCACCCGGGTGGGCCGGCTCATCGCAGCCGGGACCCCGGCCAGCGAGATCGCGGTGCTGTACCGGACCAACGCCCAGTCCGAGGCCTTCGAGGCCGCCCTGGCCGACGCCGGGATCGGGTACCTCGTGCGCGGCGGCGAGCGCTTCTTCGCCCGCCGTGAGGTCCGTGATGCGATCGTGCTGCTGCGCGGGGCGGCCCGCTCGGCCGAGCCCGACGTGCCGATGCCCACGACCGTCCGTGACGTCCTGACCTCAGCCGGGTGGTCGGCCGCGCCCCCCGCGGCGCGCGGCGCGGCCCGCGAGCGGTGGGAGTCCATGCAGGCCCTCGTCTCCCTCGCCGACGACCTCGCCGCCAAGCAGCAGGCGACGCTGGCGGACCTGCTCATGGACCTCGAGGAACGCGCCTCCGCCCAGCACGCACCGACTGTGGAGGGCGTGACCCTGGCCTCGCTGCACGCGGCGAAGGGCCTGGAGTGGGATGCGGTGTTCCTGGCCGGGATGAGCGAAGGGCTCATGCCGATCTCCCTCGCCGAGACCGACGAGGCCGTGGCCGAGGAACGCCGTCTGCTCTACGTCGGGATCACCCGTGCCCGCGAGCACCTCGACCTGTCCTTCGCCAAGTCCCGCAACCCCGGTGGGCGCGCCACCCGGCGCCGGACCCGGTTCCTGGACGGGCTGTGGCCGGGGGAGGGCCCCGGCGCTGGGGTGCGCCGCCCTGCCCGCGACGCGCGCGACGTCGTCGGGCGCAGTGCGGTGAAGATCTCCGGGGACTACGACGAGGCTCTCTACCAGGCGCTGCGGGACTGGCGGCAGGCTCGGGCGAAGGAGATCGACCGGCCGGCCTTCGTCGTGTTCTCCAACACGATCCTCGAGGCGATCGCCGAGACGCGGCCGACCTCCGTGGCCGAGCTGGTGCGCATCGGCGGGGTCGGTCCGAGCAAGATCGAGACCTACGGAGCCTCGGTCCTGGAGGTCGTGAAAAACTTCGTGGAAAACTCGTCCGATAAATAAGTTGCCCCGCTGTGAAGCGGCGGCCTATGGTTCATGAGTCCCTGTAGGAAGGCGACGGCCGAGAGGCCTGAGCCCGAGACGAGAAGGAGGTGGGTGCACAGATGAAGATCACGACAATGACCCTTGCGGTCATCCGGCATGACGCCACGATCGGTTTCACGAACCGATTCCGCGCAACCGGTTCTCGCGCACCCCACGTCTCCGTCACCAGGGAACTTCTCGTCTGAGCACCAGATGAGCCAGTACCAGGCCGCGGAGTCCCCAGGGATCCGCGGCCTTCGTGTTCTCCCAGCCTCTGAGCATTGATGCTCACCGGGTGGCTTGCCGAAGTTCCGTGAATCCCTTTGTTCCACGACAGGCACGACACAGGGATTTCAGGAGGACGCCGTGCAATCCACGACGCTGCTCGACACGATGTCACGCACCACACCACCCGCTGCCCAGGCCACCCCCGAGCGAGCCCTGACCCAGCGCGAAGGGCGTGAGTTCGTCCAGCTCGTGGCAGGCCTGCTGCCCTGCCGGTCCAACGACCCCGAGCTGTGGTTCGCCGAGCAGACCGCACAGATCGAGCAGGCCAAGGCCATGTGCCGTCAGTGCCCGCTCGTGCAGGCCTGCCTGGCCGGAGCGGTCGAGCGCGCCGAACCCTGGGGAGTATGGGGCGGCGAGGTCTTCGTCGACGGGGTGGTGGTCGCTCGCAAGCGCGGCCGCGGGCGTCCGCGCAAGGACGCGGCGGCCTAGCCATGACGCAGCACCGACGGTCACCGCTGAGGTGGCGACACGTCGACGCACCCGCAGTCGGGGTGCATCGACCACTCCCGCAGCCGGGGCACCGCATCCGGGGCTGATACCTCGATGCACGCCCCGGCTGTCACGGGCCGGCGCCCGTCCAGGTGCGCGAGCACCTGAGCTGCGGCGAGCGCACCGCTCGCCGCGGCGGTCGACGACTCCTGTGCGGGCGGAAGCTGGACCGCAGCGTCCCTGAGCTGGTCGCGCACGCGCGGCCAGAGAGGGTCCAGCTCGGTGCGCCGGCAGTCCAGGCACGTGGTGCACGGCGTCTGCCCCGGCAGCACGAACGGACCCACCACGACGTCCCCCTCCCGCACCGTGACCACCAGGTGCGCCACTCCTTCGACCATGAGGCGGACGGTGCGCACGGAGTCCGCCACCTCGTCGAAGACGACGACCACCACGTCCGGCGCCTGCCCGTCACCGCCGACCCGCAGCGCCGGGTACCTTCCGCTGAGCACCTCGGCGGCGCCCTCGGCACGAGCCCGCCCCACGTGCCGGTCCCGCAGCCCACCGATCCCGACGTCGCCCGCCCGCACCTGCCGGGCGTCGTCCAGCGCCAGGGTGCCGACCCCGGCCGAGGCCAGGGTGTCCGCCAGGACCATCCCCACCCGGCCCAGCCCGACGACGGCCACGACCGCCCGAGCGCGCGCGGCCACCACCCGCGCGCCGTCCCCGTCCGTTGCGGTGCAGGCCGCCGACCGGACGTCGTCCGCCGCACCGGAACCGACCGGCAGCGGGCCGGGTGGGACCGCGGTGAGCAGACCGGACCGGGTGAGAGCGGCGAGCAGCTCGCTCAGGCGCTCAGGATCGACCGGTGCCCCTGCGGACGGACGGCACCGCCGCAGCAGCTCGGCGCCCACGACCGGGTCGGGGCCGGCCAGCCTGCGCAGCACGTCCGTCTCGGCGGAGGTCAGCCCGGTGAGCACCGTCGCCCACCGCTGGTCGGCGCCGAACTGCACGGTCCCGGGACCACGCTCGAGGACCCGCAGGCCAGGACGAAGCTTCATGCTGCGATCGTGGCACGGGTGGCGAGGTCGTCGACGTTGTGCACAGGCACCTGCTCGTCGGCGCGTACTACCCACTTTCGGGCAGAAACCCCGCTACGGTCAGAGCGTGCCCGACACTGCCGACGGAGTCGCCAACACCGCCACCACTCAGGTCGAGGTACGACGGAGCCGTCGCCGCACGAGCACGGTCAGCGCGTACCGCGACGGGGACCGGACCATCGTCTCGATCCCCGCGAAGTTCTCTCGCGCCCAGGAGCGTGAGTGGGTGCAGCGGATGCTCGACCGTCTCGCCGACAAGGAGCAGCGCCGCCGGCCCTCCGACGAGGGCCTGGCCACCCGCGCGCTGGAGCTCTCCGAGAAGTACCTCGACGGGCTGGCCCGTCCGTCATCCGTCCGGTGGTCGGCCCGCCAGGGACGCCGCTGGGGCTCGTGCAGCCTTCCCGAGGGCTCCATCCGCATCTCCACCCGGGTGCGGGGGATGCCCGGCTGGGTCCTCGACTACGTGCTGCTGCACGAGCTGGCGCACACCCTGCACGCCGGCCACGGGCCAGACTTCTGGGCGCTGTTGGACCGTTACCCCCGCACCGAGCGGGCGCGGGGCTTCCTCGAGGGGCACGCCTTCGCGCGGGACGTCGGACCGGACGAGGGCGCCGACGACGAGCTCGGCGACGCCCCGGGCTAGTCAGTCCTTCGTCGGCTCCTCGCCGGTGCCGTCTGGGGTGTCGCCGTCAGCACCATCAGCACCATCAGTGCCGTCGGCCTCGCCGAAGATCTCCGCCAGAGCGCGGTCCACGTCGGACTGCTCAGCGGTGACCGCAGCACGCCGGGTGAAGTAGCCGGCCGGGTCGTCCAGGTCGAGGGTCCCCGGGAGCAGGTCCGGGTGGTCCCACACCGCGTCGCGCTCGGTCGGTCCTACCTGGGAGTCGATCGAGGCCCACAGCGCCGCGGCGTCGCGCGAACGACGGGGACGCAGCTCGAGGCCGACGAGGGAGGCGAAGGTCTGCTCGGCGGGGCCGCCCGCGGCGCGGCGTCGGCGGATCATCTCTCGCAGCGCGACGGCGTGCGGCAGGTGAGGGAGGGCGGCGCGCGCCACGACCTCGTCGACCCAGCCCTCGACGAGGGCCAGCACGGTCTCCAGCCGCAGCAGCGTCGCCTTCTGCTCGGGGGTGGACTGCAGGGCGAAGACGCCGCCGGAGAGCGCACCGCGCAGCGCCTCGGTGTCGGTCGGGTCGATCTCGCGCATGGAGGACTCGAGGGCGTCCATGTCGATGGTGATGCCTTTGGCGTAGGCCTCCACGAGGCCCAGCAGGTGACCGCGCAGCCAGGACACGTGGGTGAAGAGGCGTGCGTGGGCGACCTCGCGCAGCGCGAGGAACAGCCGGACCTCCTCCTCGGGAGCGGCGAGCCCTTCGGCGAAGGCGGCGACGTTGGCCGGCACGAGCACCGTCGCGGGCTCGCTGAGCAGCGGCACCCCGATGTCGGTCGCACCGAAGACCTCCCGCGAGAGGGTGCCGGCCGCGGTGCCGATCTGCATGCCGAAGACCGCGGCGCCGATGCGCCGCATGATCTGGCTCGGGTCGATCGCGCCGTCGCCGCCGAACATCCCGCTCATCATCCCGCCGGGCAGGCCGCTCTCGCCGAGGGCGGACAGGTCGCCGGGGAGCTGGTCACGCAGGATCGCGGTGAGCGCGTCCGCGACCGAGGATGCGACCGGCTGGGCGAGGATGTTCCAGGCCGGCAGGGTGCGCTCGACCCATTCCGAGCGGGTCCAGGCCAGGGCCTTCCCGCCGCCCGGAGGGATGTCGGTGGCTGCGTCGAGCCACAGCTCGGCGACGGACAGGGCCTCGGTGGCCACCCGCACCTCGCGGGAGGTGAGCGAGGGGTCGCCGCCGGCCATCGCGGCCTGCCG
Source organism: Sanguibacter suarezii NBRC 16159 (assembly GCF_001552735.1). Taxonomy (GTDB): domain Bacteria; phylum Actinomycetota; class Actinomycetes; order Actinomycetales; family Cellulomonadaceae; genus Sanguibacter; species Sanguibacter suarezii. The sequence continues at coordinate 252,913 of NZ_BCRT01000016.1, read as the reverse complement.
GGCGACGTCGTGCGCGACGTCTGCGTTGACCGGTCCGGTGGCGGACGAGGTGAGCAGGCGTCGGACTTGGTCAAGAATGTGCTGGAGCATCTGCGGGTCGTTCTGGAACTCGGAGCCCGCCGCGAGGGTGGCGGGGTCGAAACCGCGCGAGCGCAGCTCCTGGAGGGCCTCTTCGGCGTCAGACCCGAAGAGCGAGCGCAGGAGCTCCTCCCACTGTGAGGGGTCCGGCTCCTGCGGCGCGCCAGAACGGTCGGACGGGTCGCTGCTCATAGAGTCTCCTCATGCGATGACTGATCGATGACGCGGTCGCCTCGAGGTGATCGCTGACCTCGATGCTCTTTACGGTAACCACTAAACAGGCACCAGGGAGGCAGGACGACCATGACCGCACGACCGGTTCGCTCTGAGCGCACCGAGCCCGTGGGGCCCGTGGTGGTCGTGGGGGACACCCCGACGGCCCGCGGCATCCGCCACCGGCTCCGGTTGCTGGGCATGACCGGGGGCGAGGAGACGCAGAGCGACGACGCCGCCGCGTCGCGCTTCGCCGGTGCCCGCGCGGTCGTGCTCGTCGGGCACACCGGCGACTTCGCGCGGGTGGGAGCCCAGCGCGTGGCGCCGCGGCGCGCCGCGCTCGTGGCCGGCGTCGAGCAGGACCTGGCCGACGCCGCGGCCGCCGGGGTCGAGCATGTGGTCGCGATCAGCTCGGCGATGGTCAACGGGGCGCATCCTGACCGAGCTCTCATCGCCGACGACGACCCCCGCCTGGACGAGGTCGACGCCAGCTACGCCGGGGACGTGCTGACCTTCGAGGCGACCATCGAGGCGATGGCGCCTGCTGCCGCCGAGGCCGGGATGACCGTCACCGTGCTGCGCCCGGCGGTGCTCGTCGGCCCTGACATCGACACCCTCATGACCCGCCACTTCGAAGCACCACGGGTGCTCACCATCCGTGGTGTGCGCCGGGAGTGGCAGCTCGTGCACGTCGACGACGTGGCCGACGCGGTGCGCGTCGTCGTCGAGCAGGGGCTGGGCGGCCGGCTGACCGTCGGCGCGCTGCGCGACGGTCAGCCGGACGTGCTCACGCCGGAGGTCGTGAAGCGCATCGCCGGGATGCGGGGGATCGACCTGCCGGCCGCCTCGGCCTTCGGTGTGGCCGAGCGGCTGCACCGGGTGGGCGTGCTGCCCGCGCCGGCCTCAGACATGAGCTTCTCGGTGTACCCGTGGACGGTGAGCGCAACGACCCTGCGTGACGCGGGATGGGTACCCACGTGGTCGAGCGAGGCGTGCCTGCGGACCCTGGTGGCCCAGGTGCGCGGGCGGGTCGGGGTGGCCGGGCGACGGGTGGGTGGGCTCGACGCCGCAGCGCTGGGCGCGGCGGGCGCCGCCGTCGCGCTGCTGGGCACCGCGGCGATCCTCAAGCAGTCGCGCGGGCGACGCTGAGCGGGAGCCTCAGCGTGGGCGTCTCAGCGCGCGTCCAGACTTGTCGGGGATGATGGTCCGGTGTCGACCGAGCCGAACGCCGAGAACCTGAGTGCTGATCACCCGCACGACGAGCGCCCCACCGATCTGGCTCCGGCCGGTCCCGGCCGTCGTCGCAGCCGCCGGCGCGGTCCCTCGGTCGTGACCGCCCCGGAGGAGCGTCCCAGCCGCCGCTCGATCACGCTGGGGGTGTCCTTCATGGCCACCGTGCTGCTGCTGTCCGGGCTCGCGGTGCTGCCCGCGCCCTACGTCGTGAAGTCGCCCGGACCCACGCGCGACACGCTCGGGCAGGCGGACGGCGCGGACCTCATCCAGATCTCCGGCACCGAGACGTACCCCTCGACCGGTGAGCTGCTGCTCACCACCGTCGGGGTGGGCGGGGGACCCGGCTACCCGGTCAACCTCGTCCAGGTGGTCCAGGGCTGGTTCGACGACACCCGTGCCGTCTTCCCGGTCGAAGAGGTCTTCCCCACGAACATCACGCGCGAGGAGCTCGACGCCGAGAGCGCGGCAGACATGGTCAGCTCGCAGGAGAACGCGACCTACGCCGCCCTGTCCGAGCTCGGGTACGACATCCCGGTGACCCTCGTCGCGGCCGGCACGGTCGAGGCCTCCCAGGCCCCGGACCACGTCCAGGAGGGCGACGTCATCACGTCGTTGAACGGCGCCCCGGTGACCAGCTCGCAGGGCCTGGTCGACGCGCTCTCGGAGATCGAGCCGGGCACGACGGTGACCCTCGGCCTGGTCCGCGACGGCGTCCCCGTCGAGGAGACCTTCGAGACGGTGGACCCGCCCGAAGGTGGCACCGGCTCACGCCTGGGTGTGCTCGTGGACACCACCTTCGACTTCCCGGTGGACGTGGACATCCAGATCGAGGACATCGGCGGCCCGAGCGCGGGCACGATGTTCGCGCTCGGCATCATCGACAAGCTCACCCCTCAGGACGAGGCGAACGGTGAGGTGATCGCCGGGACCGGGACGATGGACACCACCGGGACGGTGGGGCCGATCGGCGGGATCCGGCAGAAGCTCAACGGCGCCGTGCGCGACGGCGCGAGCTGGTTCCTGGCTCCGGCGGCCAACTGTGACGAGGTCGTGGGGCACGTGCCTGACGGGCTGCGGGTGGTCAAGGTCGCCACCCTCGCTGAGGCCTACGACGCGATGGTGGCCATCGGCGCCGGCGAGGGCGACTCCCTGCCCACCTGCTCGTCCTAGGGACTGCTCAGGCGCTCACAAGAACGTCGAGCGCAGCGCCGCGATGAGCCCGGGCACGAGGTTCAGCCCGGTGGCCACGTCCTCGTCGGAGTCGTTGGCACGGGTGCGCAGCGCGCACCAGGAGGCGCCATCACGCAGGACGCCCACGGCCATCCGCACGTCCTGACGGTCGGGGTGCTCGGCGAGGAAGGCCAGGGCCGCGGCCGGGTCGTCGGGGATGTCGGCCTCGGCCGACGGCGGCAAGATGCTGCGCTCGACGACCACCGCAGCGCCGGTGACGGTCTCCGGCCACACGATCGAGGCGAGCAGGTCCTCCAGCGAGTCGGTCTCGGGCAGGTCGTCCTGCTCGACCGACGTCAGGTGCGTCGGGTCGGCCAGCGCAGCCTCCACGGTCGTGGGCGGCAGCACCGTCGCCAGCTCGGGCTCCGCCTCCAGCGCAGCCTGGGTGGAGACGAGGGCGAAGACGCGGGTGGGTGCGTCCCACCCGGTGCTGGCGACGTGGCGTTCGACGTCGATGACGGCGTCGGCCAGGGCTCGCTGGGACGGGGAGAGCGGGGACCCCGCGGGCGCGGGGGAGGAGGAAGGGGCAGTCATGGTCACCAGGATGTCAGATGCGCTCACCAGTGGCAGTGCGCCGGGCGGACCAACTGTGGGAACCTAAGGAAGTTCATAAGCGTTGGACCGGGTGAGGGCCGCAGCTTGGCGCCTCACAGACGAAGTGTCACCAACAGCGAGGATCCCACGTCGTGTCTTCAGCAGCACCTCCACGCCGTCCAGCCCCCGTGCGGGGCAAGGGCGGCCGCAGGCCGAGTCCGCTCGCCATCACCGCCATCGCCGTCGGCGTGGTCGTGGTGGCGTTGTTCCTGCTCGCGCAGTTCTGGACGGAGGTGTTGTGGTTCGACCAGCTCGGGTACGAGAAGGTCATCTGGACCCAGTGGGGGACCAGAGCGGCGCTCTTCGCCGCCGGCTTCCTCGTCATGGGCGGAGCGGTCTGGGGGAGCCTGCAGCTCGCCTACCGCAACCGGCCGATCTACGCCCCGTCCACCCCTGAGCAGGCGACCCTCGACCAGTACCGCGAGGCCATCGAGCCGCTGCGCAAGCTGGTCATGATCGCGGCACCCATCCTCGTGGGCCTGTTCGCCGGCGTCGCGGCGTCCTCGCAGTGGACCACGGTGCTGCTGGCGCTGAACTCGGTGCCCTTCGGCACCGACGACCCGCAGTTCGGCATCGACCTGTCCTTCTTCATCTTCACGCTGCCGGCCTTGCGCTTCGTGGCAGGGTTCCTGGTCGCCGTCGTCATCATCGCCGGCATCGCCGCGCTCGCCACGCTCTACCTCTACGGGGGCGTGCGCATCGCCGAGGGCGGCGTCCGGACCACCCGCGCCGCACGGATCCAGCTCGCCGTCATCGCCGCGCTGCTCATGGCACTCATCGGCCTCAACTACTGGCTGGACCGGTACTCCCTGCTCAAGACCGACGGTGAGAAGTTCGCCGGCGCCTCCTACGCGGACGTCAACGCGGTCATCCCGGCCAAGGCCATCCTCGCCGGCGTCGCAGTGCTCGTCGCTGCGCTCTTCATCGTCACGGCGGTGCGCGGCACGTGGCGCCTGCCGGCGATCGGCGTCGGCCTCATGGTCGTCGCGGCGATCGTCGTCGGCGGGGTCTACCCGGCTGTCGTCCAGCGCTTCCAGGTCAACCCGGACGCCCAGGTGAAGGAGGCCGAGTACATCCAGCGCAACATCGACGCGACCCGGACGGCCTTCGGCCTGGATGGCATGGAGGTCCAGGCCTACGACGCCAAGACGACGGCTGAGCAGGGCGCGCTGCGCGCAGACGCCCAGACCACGGCGTCCATCCGCCTCCTCGACCCGACCATCGTCAGCCCGTCCTTCCGCCAGCTCCAGCAGAACCGTGGCTACTACAACTTCGCCGACACCCTCTCGGTCGACCGTTACGTCATCGACGGGGAGAGCCGCGACACCGTCATCGCCGTGCGCGAGCTCGAGCTGGACGGACTGAGCGCCGACCAGCGCAACTGGGTCAACGACCACACGGTCTACACCCACGGCTTCGGTGTGGTGGCTGCCTACGGCAACCAGATCGGCCCCGACGGCCGCCCGGCCTTCTTCGAGGGCGGCATCCCCTCCGTGGGTGCGCTGACCGATCTCAACACCGAGGGCTACGAGCCGCGGATCTACTTCTCCCCGTCGTCGCCGAGCTTCTCCATCGTCGGTGCCCCCGAGGACACCCCGGCGTGGGAGCTCGACTACCCGACCGACGACACCGGCGGCCAGGTGAACAACACCTTCCCGACCGAGGAGATCGCGATCGGCCCGTCGGTAGGCTCCTTCCTCAACAAGACCCTCTTCGCGCTGAAGTTCCAGTCCGAGGAGATCCTCTTCTCCGACCGCGTCACCGACGTGTCGCAGATCGTCTACGACCGTGACCCGCGTGAGCGCGTCAAGAAGGTCGCCCCGTACCTGACCCTCGACGGCCGGGTGTACCCGGCGGTCGTGGACGGCAAGGTCGTCTGGCTCGTCGACGGGTACACCACCTCTGACGAGTACCCCTACTCGGCGTCGGAGTCCCTCGAGGACGCCACGACCGACTCGCTCACCGAGGCGTCGCTGAGCATCCAGGCGCAGGCCCCGCAGGAGGTCAACTACATCCGCAACTCGGTCAAGGCCACGGTCGACGCCTACGACGGCTCGGTCACGCTCTACGCCTGGGACACCGAGGACCCGGTCCTGCAGGCCTGGCAGGGTGTGTTCCCCAACACCATCCAGCCGATCTCGGAGATCTCCAGCGAGCTGATGAGCCACATCCGCTACCCCGAGGACATGTTCAAGGTCCAGCGGTCGCTGCTCACCCAGTACCACGTCACCACGGCCAGCGAGTTCTTCTCCGGCCAGGACTTCTGGCGCAGCCCGGACGAGCCGACCCTCAAGGCTGAGGACCCGAACACCCTGCAGCCGCCGTACTACCAGACCCTGCAGATGCCGGGTCAGGACACCCCGACGTTCTCCCTGTCGTCGTCCTTCATCACGGGCGGCACCAGCGACCGGAACGTCATGACCGGGTACCTGGCGGTCAACGCCGAGGCGGGTGACGTCGCGGGCAAGCCCGATGCGGACTACGGCAAGCTCAGGTTGCTCGAGCTGCCACGCGGGTCGACCGTGCCCGGACCGGGTCAGGTGCAGAACAACTTCGACTCCGACCCGGAGATCGGCAGTGCCCTGAACCTGCTGCGTCAGGGCAAGTCGGTCGTGAAGAACGGGAACCTGCTGACCTTGCCCATGGGTGGCGGTCTGCTCTACGTGCAGCCCGTCTACGTGCAGTCCTCGACCGGCACGGTCTTCCCGCTGCTGCGCAAGGTGCTCGTGGCCTTCGGTGACCAGGTGGGCTTCGCCGACACCCTCGACGAGGCGCTCGACCAGGTGTTCGCCGGTGATTCCGGCGCCAACGCCGGAGACGCGACCGCACCGGACGAGGGTGACGTGCCCGTGGCACCGACCCCGCCGATCGACGCCCCGTCCGACACACCGACGGACACGCCGACCGACGCTCCGACGGACACGCCGACCGACACCCCGACCCAGGCCCCGGTCGGTGACGCCCAGGCGCGCCTGACCGCGGCGCTGACCGAGGCGAGGTCGGCCCTGGAAGCCAGCCAGGCCGCGCTCACCGATGGTGACTTCGCCGCCTACGGCGAGGCGCAGGCCCGTCTGCAGGCGGCCGTCGAGGCGGCGCTGGCGGCTGAGGCCGAGCTCGGCTAGGACTCAGGTCCCGGCCAGGACGCATGACGACGGCGGCGACGCACCTTCGAGGTGCGTCGCCGCCGTCGTCGCACGTGGCGGGTTTGCTCCCGGTGGCGTGCAGCGTGGACGATAGTGCCCATGACAACGATGAAATCCCCTGCGGCCACCGTCGCGAACACCATCACCGACGGCACCTTCGGATCCTTGCCGACGAAGATCCTGCGCCACGGTGCCAGCGGCGCCCAGGCGGAGATCCTCGTCCGTGGGGCGACGGTGCTGTCCTGGGCCGCGCCGTGGCACGGCGGACTGGGCGAGTTCATCGACGGGTACGTCGACGAGGCGGACTTCGCCGGGCAGTTCGGCGGTCGCAGCGCGATCCTCTTCCCCTTCGCCAACCGCCTGCGCAACAACCAGTACACCTTCGACGGGGTGACTCACGAGGTGGGCCTGCAGTTCCCGGTCGACAAGGAGGTCATCCACGGGTCGGCGCGCATGGCCGACTGGACCGTCGTCGACGAGGACGTCAGCGACCCGCGCGCGGTGAGCATCACCTTCGGATACTCCATCCGCCCCGGTGACATCGCCGGCTACCCCTTCTCCGTCGACGCGACGGTGCGCTTCGAGCTCACCGAGTCCTCCCTGGACGTGCTGCTCACCTACCGCAACGTCGGCGACACCGACGCCCCGGTCGCCGCAGGCTGGCACCCGTACTTCCGGGTCCCCGGTCACGCGACGATCGACACGCTGTCCCTGCGGGTCCCCGCGCGTGCCGCGATCGTCACCGACGACAGGCTCGTCCCGCTCGCCGGCGACGCCGCCTACGCCCCCATGGACTCCGACCTCGTCCACGAGACCCTCGCAGGTGTGGTCTACGACCACGCCTGGGACCGCCTGGTGCCCGACGCCGACGGGCGCATCCGCACCCTGCTCACCGACCCGGAGACGGGGGAGGGCGTGGCCGTGTGGCAGGACCGCGGCACGCTGCTCGCCTTCACCGGTGACGCGCTGACCCGTCCTCGGGAGTCTGCGGCGATCGAGTCCTTGGAGACGACCACGGATGCCTTCAACCGCCCTGACCGCCAGGACGAGGTCCGCCTCGCCGTCGGCCAGGAGAAGACCTTCGCCTTCGGAGCTCACACGATCACCCGCTGATCTGCTCCCTGCGGCTGGCCTTGTGACGGGAGTCACGGGCCGCCGAGTTGGCGTGGGCGCCCCCGTGACGTAACGTTGTATCTACCGACGCGGGGTGGAGCAGCTCGGTAGCTCGCTGGGCTCATAACCCAGAGGTCGCAGGTTCAAATCCTGTCCCCGCTACTCAGAGAAAGACCCTGGTTCGCAGACATGCGAACCAGGGTCTTTTTGCATATCGCTGGGTGCGCCCTCGGTTGCCGTCCCCCCCCCTCTTGTTTTTCGACAGCAATCCATCGATACTCGATGGATGATGCCTCAGGGGACTCCCGCACGGCCAGCACGTGCTCGCGCAGTGCTCATCGCGATGCTGCGGGTGGCCCTGGTGGTGCTGTTCCTCGGGGCGGCGGCGACGCAGGTCCTCCTGCCTCTCGGGGCCGCTGAGATCGCCGACGTGAACCCCGAGGTCACCCATCTGGTCGTCCCGTACTCGCTCGCTGCCATCGTCGCGATCGCCTTCGGGGAGGTCGTGCTCGTCATCGTCTGGCGGCTGCTCACACTCCTGGCCGCCGGCGAGATCGTCTCCGTCCGTGCTCGGCGTCTCCTGGAGGTCGCGACGATCTGCGTGTGCGGCGCCACGGTCGTGGTGGCGGGTGTCGCGGTCTATCTGGGTGGCTTCGCGGAGGCCAACGGTGGCGGCTTGCCGCTGATGATCCTGGGCGGGGCCACGCTCTCCGCGGCGGTCGCGCTCGTGCTGGCCCTGGGGCGGACCGAGCTGGCGGCGGAGCTTGCTCGCCGACGGGTGGTCGAGAGTGCGCGCGACATGGCGTAGAGTGGTGTTTACCGACGCGGGGTGGAGCAGCTCGGTAGCTCGCTGGGCTCATAACCCAGAGGTCGCAGGTTCAAATCCTGTCCCCGCTACTTGTGAAGTAGATGTTCGACCCAGAGGCCCTCCCGATCTTCGGATCCGGAGGGCCTCTGGTGTTGGTGTGGCTGCCCCCGCTGGCTGCCCGGGGTGGCTAAGGTGACCAGATGAGCGCACTGAGAGTCCTCTTCATCGGCGGCAGCGGCATCATCAGCTCGGCGAGCGCGCAGCTCGCCGTCGAGCGGGGGGTCGAGCTGCACGTCCTCAACCGCGGCTCCGCCTCGCCCAGGCCCCTGCCACCCGAGGCCGTCGTCCACCGCGCCGACGTGCGCGACGCCGCAGCCGTCCGCGACGCCCTCGCCGGCCACGACTTCGACGCCGTCGTCGACTTCACGGCCTTCACCCCTGACCATGTCCAGGCGGGCATCGACCTGTTCACCGGGCGGACCGGCCAGTACGTCTTCATCAGCTCGGCCTCGGCCTACCAGACGCCCCCGGCCCGCCTGCCGGTCCTGGAGTCGACGCCGCTGCGCAACCCGTTCTGGGAGTACTCCCGCAACAAGATCGCCTGCGAGGACCTGCTTGTGGCGGCCTACCGCGACGCGGGCTTCCCGGCCACGATCGTGCGACCGTCCCACACCTATGACCGCACGTCGGTGCCCATGGACGGCGGGTGGACCGTCGTGGAGCGGATGCGTCAGGGCAAGGAGGTCGTGGTCCACGGCGACGGGACCTCCCTGTGGACGCTCACCCACACCGCGGACTTCGCCAAAGCCTTCGTCCCGCTGCTGGGGCACGCCCGCGCTGTGGGCGACGCCTTCCACATCACCTCCGACGACGCGCCGACCTGGAACCACATCGTCGAGACGCTGGCGCGGGCGGCCGGGGTCGAGGCGCGCATCGTGCACGTGCCCTCTGACGCGATCGCGGCGGCGGACCCGGGGTGGGGCGCCGGTCTGCTCGGTGACAAGGCGCACTCGATGGTCTTCGACAACGCCAAGGTCCGTTCCCTCGTCCCGGAGTACCGGGCGACGATCCCCTTCGAGCGTGGTGCGCGGGAGATCGTCGAGTGGTACGACGGCGATCCCGCTCGCCGCGTGGTCGATGCACGGATGGACGGCGTGATGGATGACCTCGTCGAGCGGTTCCGCATCGCGTGATGTGACCGCTTTATGAATTCTTGACGGTTTCGTGCGTTAGTCTTGCACGTGGGTCGCCAGTGTGGTGACCCTTGAGGGAGCCACGATGACCGTCAGGTCTTCACCACCGTCCGCGACGACCGGCCTGCTCCGCCTGGGGGGCATGGCCACCTCCCGCAAGCCGGACGAGCGACGTCTGCCGCTGCACCCGGCGCACCTCGGCCAGATCGACGCCGACCTGCGCGCGCAGATCATCCTCGAGAGCGGCTACGGGTCCGAGTTCGGTGTCACCGACGCCGAGCTCGCACCGCTGGTGGGGCGGATCGTCTCCCGCGCCGAACTCATCGCCGACGCCGACGTCGTCCTGCTCCCCAAGCCCCAGGCGAGCGACCTCGCCGACCTGCGCGAGGGGCAGGTGCTGTGGGGCTGGCCGCACTGCGTCCAGGACCAGGAGATCACCCAGCTCGCGATCGACCGCCGGCTCACCCTCATCGCCTTCGAGGCGATGAACCACTGGGCCAGCGACGGAGGCTTCAGCCTGCACGTCTTCCACAAGAACAACGAGCTGGCCGGGTACTGCTCCGTGCTGCACGCCCTGCAGCTCTGCGGGTCGACCGGGGACTATGGCCGGCGGCTCAGTGCCGTGGTCATCGGCTTCGGGGCGACCGCGCGCGGGGCAGTCACCGCCCTCAACGCCCATGGCATCCACGATGTCCAGGTGCTTGCCCACCGCGAGGTCGCGGCCGTCGCCTCCCCGATCCACTCCGCCAGGATCGTCCAGCTCGACCATGACCAGACCGCTCCGTTCCGCAGCGCCGTCCACACGGATGAGGGAACCGTGCCGCTCGCGCCCTTCCTGGCCGCCGTCGACATCGTGGTCAACTGCACGCTCCAAGACCCGCAGGCGCCGTTGACCTACCTGCGGACCGAGGACCTCGCGGCCTTCCGCCCCGGGAGCATCATCGTCGACGTCTCCTGCGACGAGGGGATGGGCTTCGAGTGGGCACGTCCCACGACCTTTGCCCACCCCATGCTCACCGTCGGCGGCAGCACGAACTACTACGGCGTGGACCACAGCCCGTCCTACCTGTGGAACTCCGCGACGTGGGAGATCAGCGAGGCGCTCATGCCCTTCCTGCGGACCGTCCTGGAGGGGCCGCTCGCGTGGGAGGAGAACGCGACCATCCGCCGCGCGACCGAGATCCGCGACGGCCGCGTCCTCAACCCGACCATCCTCACCTTCCAGGGGCGCACCCCGGACTACCCCCACGCACCGATCGCCGCTGAGCGCACCTCGTAGAGAGGTTCGGTCTGCGGCCGTGCCACCTGTGCGCGCCGGGTATACCGTCAGAAAACGGAGATCCCGACGAGGGGAGCGTCATGGTCCAGACACAGCCAGCAGAACCGACCACGTCAGTCTCCGACGAGCTGGGCGTCGTGTTCGCCGGGACGACGGGTGGGCTGCTCACCCACGACGCGCTGAGCGCCGCCGTGCTGCTCGTCACCTCGGTCGCGGTGGCGAGCACCGACACGGCCAGCGGCGCGGCCCTCACGGTGATCGACGCCGACGGCGCGGCCCACGCTGTGGCAGCGACCGACGCCGTCGCCGAGCGGCTCCAGGAGACGCAGTCCTCTGCCGGGGCCGGCCCCGGCCTCACCGCCTGGGCGGGACGGACCACCGCACGCTCGGACGACCTGCGCCACGAGGACCGGTGGCCGCAGTGGTCGCCCACCGCGGTCGAGCTGCGGGTGCTCTCGGTGATGAGCGCTCCGATCGTCGCCGGTGACGAGGTGCTCGGCGCCATCTGCCTGTACTCCCACCAGGCCGCGGTCTTCGGTGACCGGGAGGAGCAGCTGCTCACGCTGCTCGCCGCGCAGGCGGCGTTCCTGCTCAAGAACGACCGGGTGGCCGAGCAGGCCGGCCGGGTCAGCCAGCGGGTCCGCGCCGCGCTGCGGCGCCGGGACGTGATCAACCGGGCCACCGGGATCCTCATGTCCCGCGACACCGTCCCTGCTGACATGGCCTTCGCCCGACTGGTGGGGATCGCTGAACGCGACGGCAAACCTGTCCATGAGGTGGCGAGCAAGGTGGTCGCCACCGTCTCACGCCAGACGCGGCGCTGAGGATCGACGGTGGCCCCGGCCAAGGACCGTGCCGCGAGCTCGGTGGTGCACGCGTTCACGCAGTCCGGTCTGAGCCTGGATGAGCTGTGGCTGCTCTACTTCTGCGTGGGAGGGACCGAGGGGCCGGCGGTCCTGGCGGACTTCGTCGCGGGGAAGGCCCGCCTCGAGCCCGACGAGCAGGACCTCGTGGCGCAGGTCGTCAACGAGCGGCTCGAGGCGCACCGCACCCGGCACCGTGCGGCCTACACCGGACCGCTGCGCACGACGTCCCGGTCTCAGGAGCCGCTCGCAGCCATGGTCGAGATGTTGCGCGGGTCTCGTCTGACGTCCCCGGACGGCCTGCCCGGGGTGCTCGACGCCGCCGCTGACATGCTCGGTGTCCAGGTGGTGCTCTACGTCGTGGACTACACCTCCAGCGTGCTCGTCGCCTTTCCAGGCGCCCACGCGGTCGAACGCTCCCGGCTCGAGGTCGACTCGACGCTGGCTGGTCGCGCCTTCCGGCACTTCACCGTGGAGTCCACCGAGCGGGGCGGGGCCCGCCTGTGGGTACCGGTCGCGGACGGCGTCGTACGGGTCGGCGTGCTCGAGGTGACGGTCGACCCGGCCCGCATCCAGGAGGCCGCGCTGCGTGAGCACATCCAGCTCCTGGCCCAGCTCGCCGGGCACCTGGTGACCGTGGTGGGGCGGCACGGCGACGGGATCGACCGGCTGCGTCGCCAGGAAGGACGCAGCGTCGCCGCCGAGCTCGTCTGGGCGCTGCTGCCGCCGCTGACGACCGGGACTGACAAGGTGGTCATCACCGGGCGGGTCGAGCCGAACAACGACGTGGGCGGAGACGTGTTCGACGTCGCCGTCTCCGAGCACAGCGCCGACGTCGCGATCTTCGACGCGACCGGCCACGACCTGGGATCCGGCCTGGTGGCGGCGACGGCGCTGACCTCCTACCGCAACGCCCGACGCGAAGGGCGGTCGCTGTTCGCCCAGGCCGAGGCGGTGGACCGCGCGGTGTCTGACCAGTTCGGTCCGGGGAGCTACGTGACCGGTGTGCTGGCTCACCTCGACCTGGACACGGGGCACCTGCGGTACCTCGCGGCAGGGCATCCCTACCCCCTCGTGCTGCGTGACCGGCACGTGGTGCGGTCGCTGCGCGCGGGACGGCGACCGCTGTTCGGCATCGAGGCCACGGAGCTGACCGTCGGGGAGGAGCGGCTGGAGCCGGGGGACTGTCTCGTGCTGTTCACCGATGGCATCACCGAGGCGCGCAACGCCTCCAAGGTCATGTTCGGCACGAGCGGGCTGGTGGAGTTCCTCGAGCGGGAGGCCGCGCTCGCAGACTCGCTCCCGGAGATCGCCCGGACCCTGTGCCGGACCGTGTCCACCTGGCAGAACGGCATGCTCTCGGACGACTGCACGGTGCTGCTCATGCACTGGACGCGCGACTCCCAGCGGGTCTTCACCCGCGCCGACCCGCCCTGAGGCTGCTCAGCCGTCGAAGGCGGTGGAGCCGCGGACCACCACCCGGCAGTCGAGCTGCTCGACGCCGGAGTGGTGCTCGCCGGCGATGGACTCCAGCAGCCGCAGCGCTGCGCGGCGGCCGAGGGCCTCGAAGTTCATGTCCACGCTGGTCAGCGGCGGGCGGGCGCCGCTGACCAGGACGTCCCAGTTGTCGAAGCCCATGACCGCCACGGCATGCGGCACGTCGACCGCGCGGTCCCGCAACGTCTCCAGGACGCCCCGGGCGATGAGGTCGCTGCCGCACAGGATCGCGTCGATCTCAGGGTCGCGCTCGAGCAAGGTGTGCGCGGCGGACCGGCCCCAGGCCTCAGACCAGCTGCCGTAGAGCACCTCGCCCCCGGCCAGCTCGAGACCCGCGCCGGCCAGGGCGTGCACCGCTCCTGCGGCGCGTTCACGCGCCGCGAGGTAGGTGACGTCGCCGGAGACGTGGGCGATACGCCGCCGCCCGGTCGAGACGAGGTGCTGGACGGCGAGCGACCCGGCGCTCGTGTTGTCCGGGATCACGGAGCAGTCGGCCGGGTCGAGGGACGGGGCGTAGGCGTAGACCACGGGAACCGGCAGCGCGCGGCCGATGGACGGGCGGGGGTCGGTCCGGCCGCCGACGACGATGAGTCCGTCCACCCTGCGGGAGAGCAGCGCCTTGAGGTGGTACTGCTCGCGGATGGAGTCGCCGCGGGCGTCGCACAGGAACACCGACATCTGACCTGCTCCCACCGCGTCCTCGGCGCCCATGAGGATGGGGATGGAGAACCGGCCCTCGAGGTCGTGGGTGAGCAGGCCGATCGTGCCGGTCTGCTTGGCGACGATGCTGCGAGCGAGCTGGTTGGGGGTGAACGAGATCCGCTCGGCGGCTTCCACGACGCGGCGCCGGGTGTCGGGGTGGACGTTGTCACGGCCGTTGAGGGCCTTGGAGGCGGTGGCGATCGACACCCCGGCGAGCTGCGCCACGTCCTTGAGGGTGGCCGTGCGGGGACGTGCGGTCGCGTCGTCGTGCGGTGCCACGGTGAGCCTCTCTGCCCGAAACCCCGTAAAGGTCGCGTTGATGGTGACCCCATCCTAGTGGAGCAGATACGCACGTGAGCACCGTTGCAAACGGTTTCAGCATCACCTCCGAGGGGGGACGGGAGACGACAGCCGGCCCCGCGCCCGGGGAGCGCAGGGCCGGCTGGTAGCCAGGTCGTCGCTCAGGTGCAGGTCGCCCCGTTGAGGGTGAAGGCGGTCGGGCGGGTGTTGGTGCCGGTGTGGGAGCCGTTGAAGCCGATCTGCACGGTCTGGCCGGCGGCGATGGTGCCGTTCCAGGACTGGTTGGTGATCGTCTGGGCGGCGCCGGTTGCGGCGTAGTGGGCGGACCAGCCGTTGGTGATGGTCTGCCCGGCGGGGAAGGTGAAGCCGAGGGACCAGCCGTCGATGGCGGTGGTGCCGGTGTTGGTGATCTTCACCATGGCGGTGAACCCGGTGTTCCAGTCGCTGGTCCAGTAGGTCGCCTTGCAGGAGCCGGCCGGTGGGGTGACCGGCTCGCTCGTGCTGCCGACGATGATCCCGCGGCCGTTGGTGCCGATGTAGACCCGCCCGTAGACGTCCGGGTCCCCGGTGATGGCAGCGCCCGTCCACGCCCACTGGTGGGCGTCGTCGTTGATGCGGTTCCACGTCGCGCCCGCGTCGTCGGAGCGGAAGATGCCGCGGACCCCGTCGATCTTCGAGGAGGTGAAGATCGTCGGGTAGCTCGAGCCCGGAGCCGCCTTGCCGAATCCGATCGAGTCACCCTCGTCGACGGCGTCGACCCGAGTGAAGGTGGCGCCCGCATCGGTCGAGTGCCACATGCCATAGGTCTTGTCCGTCATGCCGCCGGCGAGCCAGACGTCGCCGGAGTGGCCGGGGACGGCTGCGAACCTGACGTTCCCGTCCTCGGGCAGGCCGGTCGCGGCGGAGGCGGTGAAGCTCGCGCCGCCGTCGGTGGAGACGTAGAACCGCCCGCCCGCGTAGCCGTAGAAGATGGCGGGGTCCACGCGGTCGGACTCGACCCGCGCGCCGTCGGGGAGGCCGGTCGAGGCTGTCCAGCTCGACCCGTGCGTCGTGGACACGTGCACCCCGGTCCCCGCCGGGCTCCACACGATGGTGGTCCCGGTGGCGTTGACCGCGACGGTCCCGGCCCCGGTGACCCCTGCGGGTTCCTGGCCGGCGAACCATGAGGACCCGCCCGAGGTGGACACCCCGATGTGGGACTCGACGGCGCCGTCGACGCCCTGGCCCACGCGGACCATCGTCGTCGGCTCGAGCTCGGCGTAGTCGAGGCTGT
Source organism: Sanguibacter suarezii NBRC 16159 (assembly GCF_001552735.1). Classification (GTDB taxonomy): domain Bacteria; phylum Actinomycetota; class Actinomycetes; order Actinomycetales; family Cellulomonadaceae; genus Sanguibacter; species Sanguibacter suarezii. Next base: position 237,394 of record NZ_BCRT01000016.1, on the reverse strand, counting down.
GCACGGCGCCGTGGTACGGCTCGGTGAACATCATCGAGGGGACCTCGGTGATGTCGGTGTGCACGAAGCCACCGATGTCCGCGAGCCCGGAGACGAGCTCAGCGCCTGCCGGCGGGGCGATGAGGTCCAGCACCGCGGTCTCCTCGATCCCCTGGGCCTTGACGGAGATGTCGACCGTCCCGCCGGTGTCCCAGTCGGTGAGGTTGGTGCCGCCGTAGAGGGTGGCGCCCGTGCCGTAGTAGAAGCGGTCTGAGCTGAAGGGGTCGATCTCGAAGGACTCCGTCATCCAGCCGAGCTTGGGGCTGGGCTCGGGGTCGGCGGCCGGCTTGGTGAAGGTGAGCCAGGGGGCGCCGGAGATGTCGAGGGTGTAGCGCAGGGTCCGGTCCGGGAAGCCGTCCCAGTCCCAGATCCGCTGCCACGTCTGCCCGCGGTCGGTGCTGCGGAAGATGATGATGTCCGGGTACCAGGCGACCTGGCTGACGGCCATGATCGTGTCCGGGTCGCTACGGTCGACCGTCAGGCCGGAGTAGCCGTAGAACAGGTCCGGGTCGGAGGTCTTGACCGGGCTGATGTCCGTCCACACCCCTGAGGCCACGTCCAGGCGCCACACCTGACCGGAGCCGCCGTCGTAGGGGCCTCCGGTGTCTGAGGTGGAGATGTAGAGCTGCTGGCCGGCCGCGTCGAGCACGCCCTTGTGGGGGAGGAAGCCGGTCGGCTGCCCGGGGATCGCCGACCACGTCTCGCCGCCGTCGGTCGAGCGGTAGACCGAGCTCTCCTTGTCGGCGACGCCGACGTAGATGGTCTGGGTGGTCGATCCGCCCGCCCCGGTGGTCGGGTCGAAGGTGACCCAGACGACGCCCTGGTTGTCAGCGAGGTAGCCGCCGAACTCGGCCGAGGCCGGGTCCTGGACGTAGGTGCCCACGTTGGGGAACTGGGTGACCTGCGCCCAGGTCTCGCCGTAGTCGGTGCTCTTCCACAGTCCGTTGCCGCTGCTGGCGCCGAAGTAGATGATCGCGTTGTTGTTCGGGTCGATCTGCAGCCGTTCGCCCATGCCCCGGCCCGGCATGTTGCCGCCCACCTTGAACGGCAGCTCGGTCTTCTGCCAGGTCGCCCCGCGGTCCTGCGATCGGAGGATGGCGCCGTTGTTGGGATCCCAGCTGTTGGTGTACGTCCCCACCGCGGCATAGACCCGGTCCGGGTCCACGGCGTCGGTGGCCAGGCTGAGGACGCCGGTGTGGCTCCACTCGTCCCACCCGAGGTGGTCGAGCAGCGGGACCCAGCGCTGGGTGGCCGCGTCCAGCCGGTAGGCCCCGCCGATGTCCGTGCGGGCGTAGACCAGATCCTTCTCGCTCTGGTTGAAGACGATGCCGGGGACGAAGCCCCCGCCGACGACCTCGACGTTGCCCCAGTCGTAGCTCGACGAGACGGCCGGGGCCGCGGCGGGGGTGGCATCGGGGGCGGCGGAGGCCGTCCCCAGGCCGCTCACCAGCAGGCCGAAGGCCGTGAGCGGTACCACAGCAGATAGAGCACGCATCCGTGTCACTCCCTTGTGTCAGACGGTGTGCCGCAGGAGACTGACCACCTCCGAGGGGTCTGTCGCGGCTGGTCTGGAGGTTAGCGAAGCGCTTCGACGAAAGGAACATGTGAAACGTTTAGGTCCACGACATCGGTCAGGGTGTCGTGCAGGACGACCCGTTGAGCGTGAACGACGCCGGGGCAGCGAGAGAGCCGGTGTGGTTGGCGTTGAAACCGACCTCCACCGTCCCGGCGGCCGGGATCGAGCCGTTCCACGCCTGGTTGGTCACCGTGACCTGAGAGCCGGACTGGGTGTAGAGCGCCGACCAGCCGTTGGTGATGGTCTGACCGGCGGGAAGGGTGAAGCCCAGCGACCACGAGCTGATCGCCGCCGCCGAGGTGTTGGCGATCGTGATGGACCCGGTGAAACCGGTGCTCCAGCCGTTGGTCGAGTACGTGACCCGGCACGTGCCCGCCGGGACGACGACGGTCTGGGTGGATGCGGTCACCGGCGCGGACGAGGGGGAGGCGTTGCCTGCCGCGTCCGTGGCACGGACGGTGAAGGTGTACGCCGTCCCGGCAGCAAGGCCCGTCACCGCGTAGCTCGTCGTCGCAGTGGACCCCACCTTCGTCGCTCCCCGGTACACGTCGTACCCGGTGACTGCGACGTCGTCGGTCGAAGGTGCCCAGGTCAGGGAGATCGACGAGGCTGTTGTTGCCCCGGCCACCAGGTTCACCGGCGCCGAGGGTGCAGTGGTGTCGGCCGGCGGGTTCGTCGTCCCGCCGGGCGCCTGGGACAGGCTGATCCCCGTCGTGGACGTGGCGCCGCCGAGCTTGACCTCGTGGTCGAGGCTGACGAACATGCCGCCCTCGGACCACAGTGCCGGCTTGAGGAGCGCGTACTTGGCCTCGTCCCAGCTCACCCAGTCGTTGGTCAGCAGCCCGCCGGTGTCCCCGGAGTTCGGGTTGAGCACCCAGAAGGTGTGATGGATCCGCTCCTCCTGGATGAGGTCGCGCAGGGCGAGCATCCACTTCTGGTTGGGACCGTCGTCCAGGAAGCCGCCCCACTCGCCGATGAGCAGCGGTGCGATCTCCTGGTCGTGGATGTACAGCCAGTTCGGTCCCCAGACGTCGCGCTCGAGGGAGGTGCGGTTCCAGGCGGTGCCCTCGAACCAGGGCTGGGGAGAGACGAGAGGGCCGTAGTCGTGCGGGGAGTACACGAGCTGGTCCTGGTTCGCGCCCAGGTTCACCGGGTGCTCGGCGACGCCGCGCAGGTTGCCACCCCACCAGTAGTTGTCGTAGTCGCCGACGCTCGTCGACGTCCAGCTCTTACCGGCCTTGGGATAGATCTGCACGCCCTCGACGAGGATGAGCATGTTCGGGTTGATCGCCAGGATGCGTGACGCCGCCGTCTCGGCGAAGTGCTTGAAGTTGTCCTTGTCCGTGGTGCTGTCCCACTTGGCGCGCTCGCTGTCACCCTGGCTGCCGTGCGGCTCGTTCTTGAGGTCCGCCCCGACGATCGTGTCGTTGTTCTTGTACCGGTCGGTGACCCACTCCCAGCCGGCATAGACATCCTCGGTGGTGATGGCGCCCTTGAACCACATGGGATACACGTGCCCGGAGTTGTCGGCCTCGGCGCTGTGCACGTCGAGGATGACCTTGAGCCCGTACTTCTTGCACAGCTCGAGCCAGTAGTCGAAGATCTGCAGGTTGTTCATCCCGACGAGCTCGGGGTTGGCGTAGGTGTTGACGTTGGGGGCGGTGACGGTCTGGCCCTTCTTCCACTCCAGCAGCAGCTCGGTGGAGACCGGGACCCGCACGACGTTGATGCCGCGGTCCGCCATGCCCTTGGTCGTCGTCTCGATGTTGGCCGACCACAGCCCGTGGAAGACCCGCTCGCTCGCATTGAAACCGAACCAGTTGGCCCCGGTCAGCCACACCTCCTTGCCCGAGGCGTCCACCACCCGGTTCCCGTCGGTGTGCAACCAGTCCGTGCCGTCGGAGGTGAGTGCTCCGGCGAGGGAGATCGCGGTGGGGGCAGCAGCAAGGCTCGTCGCTGCGCCGGCTGGGGCAGCAAGGATGGGGACTGTGAGCAGCGAGGTGGCTGCGAGGGTCGTCGTGGCGTACCGCAGGCGGTGCATCACCGAGCGACGGGCAGAGGTGTCAGGCATGTGGATCCTCCAAGGCGCAGGAAGTGGGTGAAAGGGCCGGCCGCCCGTGCCCCGGGGGAGGAGCACGGGCGGCCGGTGGTCTGTGCCGGTCAGGTCAGCTGCAGGCGGCTCCGTTGAGGGTGAAGGCGGTCGGGCGGGTGTTGGTGCCGGTGTGAGAGCCGTTGAAGCCGATCTCCACGGTCTGGCCGGCGGCGATGGTGCCGTTCCAGGACTGGTTGGTGATCGTCTGGGCGGCGCCGGCGGCGGTGTAGACGGCGGACCAGCCGTTGGTGATGGTCTGCCCGGCGGGGAAGGCGAAGCCGAGCGACCAGCCGTTGATGGCGGCGGTGCCGGTGTTCTTGATCTTCACCGTCGCGGTGAACCCGGAGTTCCAGTCGTTGGTCGAGTAGGTGACCTGGCAGGAGCCGGCGGGGGTGACCGGGACCGTCTGGGTCGTGGCGGTGACCGCCGCGGACGGGACCGAGACGTTGCCGGCCGCGTCTTTGGCGCGGACGGTGAAGGTGTAGCTGGTCCCCGCGGTCAGGCCCGTGACCGTGTGGCTGGTGGTCGTGGAGGACCCGACCTTGGTGGTGCCGGAGTAGACGTCGTAGCCGGTGACGCCGACGTTGTCGGTGCTCGCGGTCCACGTCAGCGGCACGGCCGACGTCGTCGTCGTGCCCGCCACGAGGTTCGTGGGAGCGGTCGGTGCGACGGTGTCGGGGCCCGGGATGACCACGTCGGTGGCCGTCCGGGCGGTCAGCGGCGCCGAGGCGGCGGAGACGTTGCCGGCCGCGTCCTTGGCGCGGACGGTGAAGGTGTACGCCGTGTCTGTCGCCAGACCGGCGACGGTGAAGGACGTCGTGGGCGACGAGCCGACGACGACGCCGCCGGAGGAGATGTCGTAGCCGGTGACTGCGACGTTGTCGGTCGAGGCGGTCCACGACACGGCGATGCTCGACAAGGTCGTCGCGCCGGCCACGAGGTTCGTGGGGACAGACGGGGCGACGGTGTCGGCCGGGGGCTGGGTTCCGGTGGCGGGGATCGCCGGGTAGGCGTTCGTCACGAGCTGCTGGAACTGGGTGGAGAACCACTTCCCGGAGACGGGGGCCCCGGGGAGCGCGCCGGTCAGCTTGCCCGACAGCTTGGGTGAGCTGAAGGTCGGGTCGCACATGCGGTCGAAGCCCTTGCCCTCGTCGTTGGGGATGAGGCTCGACGAGCCGTCAGACTCTCCCGGAGGCTTGATCCACACGAAGGCGTCCAGGTGGGAGGAGGTGTAGCCGGCCGGGGTCGCCTGGGGGCGCTCGCCGATCCCTGCGCCCGCCGGGTTGCACCACGCGCCGCGGTGCGTGCGCTTGTCCACCTTGGACTCGGCGATGTACGTCTCCAGGACCGAGGAGGTGCTGGTGGCCGTGGGGCGGTTGGGGCCGCCCCAGCCGTTGCGGGAGGTGTCGATGAGCATCCCGACGGTGGACGGGAAGCCCCCCGCGACGAGACGCGTGTAGAGGTTCGCGGTCCAGTCGATCTCGTCGAAGTCGAAGTTCCACTCGTAGAAGCTGGACGACCGGATCGGCGTGCCGCTGAGCGAGAGCGTGGAGTCGGGCAGGTACGGCTCGGTCAGCGGGGTGGAGTTGGCGGTGTTGGTGACGAAGCCGTCGATCGAGGCGAAGCCCGCCTTCGTCGATGTGGCGACGTCCACGAAGGTCTGGACGGCGTGGCTGGCGTTGTTCTCCCAGCCCAGCCACCCGGAGTGGGCCGCGTCGACGTAGGTGTAGACGTTGGTGATCGCGTGCAGCTTGTCGAGGGCGTACGTCACGCCCTCCTTGTAGTACGGCGCCGAGGTCTGGCAGGCAGGCTCGCTCATGTTGGTCGAGAGGTTGGGCAGCGAGTCGGGCTCGATGGTCGCGGAGATGCGGATGCCTGCGTACTCCGGCTTGGCCAGGAGCTCGGCGATCGGGTCGATGTACTCGGTCTTGTAGCGGGTCAGGCCGGCGGCGGTCGCAGGGAGCTCGCCGTTGGAGGCGAGGGCGTAGCAGTCGCGTCCGGGCAGGTTGTAGATGACCACGTTGAGGACGATCGGGGCGGCGCCCTTCTGCGCCAGCGCAGCGTCCAGGTGGTACTTCAGGCCCGGGCCGTCCACATTGCCGTTGATGGCGCCGATGCGGTCCATCCACACCGCTGTGGGTTGGTCCTTGATGGCGAGCATCTGAGCGGCGAGCGTGGGGTTGGTGGCCGCGACGGCAGCAGCCTCAGCGGTGACCGCCGCGCTCCACTTGTCGTTGACGTACTGGGTGGCTCCGGCGTAGGGGTTGTCGACGTGGCCCTCGGCGCCGACAGCGGCGGTCGTGGTGCCAAGGATCATGGGCGCGGATAGGAGCGCTCCCACAGTGACGGCTGTCGCGCCTTTGCGCAGCCGTTCTGAGACGTGAGACACGAGGTCCTCCAAAGGTCGAGCATGTCAGGTCCTCGGGCGCAACGGCCCTGAGGAACGGGGGTGCGACGGAGTGTGGCACCGGGTGAAATCTGACATGCGGGACCGTTGAGGACATATGGATGAAACGTTTAGGCGATGGTCCCGTTACCAGACCGTGATGGTCGGATGTCTTGCGTCATCGACCAAAAGGTGCAGTCGTCCCACGAACCGTCAGTGGCCCCACCGGGAGCATGCGCTGGATGTCCTGGGCGCCGTCGAGCAGGTCGAGCACGGCGGTGGCCGCGGCCGCCCCGAGCGCGACGGCGGGGTGCGGCAGGGTGGTCACCGACGGGGTGGTCAGGCGGCAGGCCGCAGAGTCGTTGGCGGACACGATCGACAGGTCCCAGGGGACGTCCTTGCGCAGGCGGCGAGCGACGTCCAGGGCGGTGACCGCCCACAGGTCGGTGTCGAAGACGATGGCCGACGGAGGCTCGGCGTCGATGAGCAGACGCCGCGTCGCGCCCGCTCCCGCCTCGTGGGACGCCAGGGACGGTGCGAGGATCATGCTCGCCCCCCGGTCCTCGACGGCCTCGCGCAGCGCCGCCGAGCGGCGCACGGACATGTCCAGGTTGGCAGGTCCGGTGACGGTGCCGACGCGGGTGTGCCCCAGGTTCACCAGGTAGTCCCCGACCCGTCGGTAGGCCTCTTCCTCGTCCACCCACACGCAGGCGAGCCCGCGGGCTGCCCGGGGGTGGCAGAGGGCGACGGCCGGGATGCGCAGGGCGCGCAGGGTCTTGATCCGCGGGTCCTCGGTCTGGACGTCGGTCACCAGCACGGCGTCGAAGCGGCGTTCGGCCCACCAGGACTTGTACAGCGCTGCTGCGCTCTCGTGGTCGTCCACCAGCTGGAGCGCCAGGGCCAGGCCGCTCGCGGCGAGGGCGTCCTGGATGCCGCTGAGGAGGTCCACGAAGTAGGAGGGGTGGGTCGCCGCGGAGTCGCCGCGCACGAGCGCGAGGCCCACCGTACGGCTGCTGGTGCGCAGCGACCGAGCCGCGGCGTTCGGGCGCCAGCCGTGCTCGTCGGCGATGCGCAGCACCCGGTCGCGGGTGGCCGCCGAGACACCGGGGCGGCCGTTGAGCGCATAGGAGACGACCGCGATCGACACACCTGCTGCACGGGCGACATCCGTGATCGTTGGACGTTTCGTCGCTGCATGCGTAAATTCGGGTGAAGTTTCGGGTGTCACGAGACCACAGCATGCTCGACGGAGCGCGTGCGCGCATCTGCTCGACTCCACCGAAGGGGCGAGGTAGGTCAATGATGGTGCTGGTTCCATGACGACAACCGCAGGTGCACGTGGCGCTGGAGCGGGGCCGTTCACGATCGGGGTGCTCTCGCCAGTCGTCGGAGGTTTCTACTTCGGCAAGCTGTTGTCGGGCATCGCCCGGGCTGCCCGCTCCGGCGGTCACCAGGTGGTTGCCATCCAGACCTACGCGGCGGACCTGGACCGCGAGCGGTTCCCGGACCGGTCCCGGGTCGAGGTGCCGGCCGGGATGGACGCCCTCGACGGCTTCATCGTCATCACCTCCGCCGTCGACCGGGACACCCTGCGTGAGCTCGACGCCTCGGCCAAGCCGCTCGTGGTGGTCAGCGAGCATGAGGCCGGGCTGCGCGCCCCCGTGGTGACCCCGGACAACCGCGGCGGCCTGCGGGCCGCCGTCGAGCACCTCGTCTCTCATGGGCACACCCGGATCGGGTTCTTGGGCAACCCGCAGCAGCTCGACATCCGTGAGCGCTACGAGGCCTACCGGTCGGCGATGCAGGCCAACGGCATCGAGACCCAGGACAGCTGGATCCTCACCACGAGCGACAACCAGGAGGTGAGCGGCTCGGCCGCGGCGACCGAGCTGCTCGAGCGGGGGATGCCCACGACCGCCACGATCGCCGCGACCGACCGCAACGCCCTCGGCTTCATGCGGATGCTGCGCACGCGCGGCCTGTCCGTCCCGGCCGACCATGCGGTGATCGGCTTCGACCACAGCGACAACGGTGCGCGCGCCAGGCCGCGGCTGTCCAGCGTGGACCCCCACCACGACCGGGTGGGAGAGCTCGCGGTCACGCTGCTGCTCGCCCAGCTGAGCGGGCAGGACGTGGGAGCGGGCACGCACCTGAGCCAGACGACCCTGGTGGCGCGGGAGTCGTGCGGCTGCCTGACGTCGGCGCACGCTGGTCTGCTCGTCGACGGCAGCGGCAGCCGCGCGCCGCTGCCGTCCGGCTCGGCAGCGGCCCAGCTCAGTGAGCTCACCCGTGCGGTGTTCCTTGGCTCCGGAGCCGAGCGCCCCGCCTCCCTGGACGCCCGATCATGGGTCCGCACCATCGTCGAGCTCATGGTCACCGCTGCTCAGCGTGCCGTCGTCCCGCCCAGCGTGGTGCTCAACCGGCTCGCGGACGCCACGGCCGCGCTCAACCCGCACCCCGAGGCCCTCGAGCAGCTGCTCGTGGTGCTGCGGGCGCTCGAGACGGAGGCCGGCGCCGAGCTGCCGCCGGCCTCGCCCTCCCACGCGAGCGCGTTGCGCTCGGCGGTCACCGGGATCACGGTCGCGCTGACCAAGGGGTGCACGCGGGCGCTGCTGGCCCGCTCGGGCGGGCTCGAGCAGACCCTGATCACCCAGTACGAGATCGACCTCGAGCTCATGCGTCCGGGTGGAGCGAGCCCGCGGACGCTGAGCTGGTTGCCCAGCGCCCACCGCGGGCCGGCGTCGCTCGCGCTGTGGACCGGCCGGCGGACGCCGAGCGGGGACCGCCAGCTGGAGGTCGTGGGGACCCGGGACGTGGGGGCCACCGGGAGCCGGCTCGCCGGGATGTCCTTCTCCGAGCGGGAGTTCCCGCCGGCTGCCCTGACCCGGGCAGCCGGGAGCGCACGCCCGGACCTGACCTTCGTCATCCCGGTGACCTACGCCGACAGCGACTGGGGCTACCTGACGATCGGCGGCCCGGTCGACACACGGTCGACGAGCTCCCGGGACAAGTACAACCACTGGGCGGCGATGCTCGCCGTGGCCCTCGACCACGAGCGGATGGTGGGCTCGTTGCGGGAGCAGCGCACGGCGCTGCAGGTCGCCGCCGAGCGGGAGCGTCGCCTCGCCGACGACTTCCGTGCCAGCGAGGAGCGCTACATGCTCGCGGCCGGGGCGGTCTCCGACGGCGTCTGGGACTGGGACGTGCTCAGCGGGGCTGTGTACTTCTCACCGCGGTGGAAGTCTGCCCTGGGGTACGCCGAGGCGGACATCGGCTCGACCCTGGAGGAGTGGACCGGGCGGGTGCACCCGGACGACCGGGACGAGCTGTCCATGGCGATCGCGGCCCAGCTCGCCGGGGTCGACGAGCCCTTCACCCTCGAGCAGCGCGTCCTGGACGCGAGCGGCACCTACCGATGGATGCTGTGCCGGGCCGTGACCGTCCTCAACGAGGCGGGCAGCCCGGCGCGGCTGGTCGGCGCCATGACCGACCTGACGGAGTCCTCCCTGCGCGAAGGCGCCGGACGGACGGTGATCGGCTAGTCCGCGGCCTTGATGACCAGGACGGGGACGGCGGCGTCGAGCAGGACGCGCTGGGTGGTGGAGCCGAGCAGGAACTTGCCCACGGCGGAGCGCTTGCGCGAGCCGATGACGATGATCTCGGCGTCGGTGCGCTCGGCGTGGTCGAGGATGGCGTCGGCCACGTCGATCTTGTCGCTGCGGAAGGCGATGTCGACGATGACGCCCGCCCCGGCGGTCTCGACGAGGCCGGCCAGGTGGGCGGGGACTGGTGAGGTCTCCGGCTGCGGGGTGAGGACGAGCACCGTCAGGGAGGTGCTGCGGCGGCGGGCCTCGTCGGCTGCGGCGGCGAAGGCGGCCTCGCCCTGCGGTGATTCGTTGTAAGCCACGAGAACCGTCATGGTGCCTTGCTCCCTGCCTGTCTGGGTACGTGCCGTGTGCGGGCTGCCCCTAGCCTAGGGCAACTGCGCAGATGAGGGCGGTGCGGCCAGGGCGGCCGGCAGCTCGACGCCGACCGGCAGCAGCGCGGGCAGGTCCGTGGCGATGATCCGGGTGAGCTCGGCGCGCCGGTCCGCGGTCATCCGGTCCGAGGGGGCGGTGATGCTCACCGCGGCGACCGGGGCGCCGTCGCGCAGGACCGGGACGGCCAGGCAGCTGATCCCCGCCTCGTTCTCCTCGGTCTCGGTGGCGTAGCCGCGCTCGCGTGCGGTCTCCAGGATCTCGGCGAGGCGGTCCGGGGGCAGGTGGTCCCCGGCGTACCAGGCCAAGGTCGTGGGATCGACCTGACGCTGGGAGAGCAGGGCGCGGCCCAGCGCGGTGGTCGCGGCCGGCTGGCGCCGCCCCACGGCCGACCACACCCGGACCGGGCGCGCCGGCTCGACCTTGTCGAGGTAGAGGATCTCCGCGCCCGAGAGCACACCGAGGTGCACCAGCTCGTCGGCCCGCGCGCACAGCGCCACGAGGGCGTTCTGCAGCAGGCGCGGCAGGTTCTCGTGGGAGAAGAAGGCCGAGGACAGGGCCGCGGCGGCGGCGCCGAGCACGTAGTTGCCGGTGGCCGGGTCCTGGTCGGCGAAGCCGCGGAAGCGCAGGGCGGCCAAGGTCCGGTGCAAGGAGGTCTTGTTCAGGCCGAGGGTCTCGGCGAGGGGGGCGAGCGCCACGCCGGCCGGCCCGGCGGCGCTGAGCTCCTGCAGAGCGAGCAGCGCCTTGTCCACGCTGCCCATGGGGGAGGTGGGGCTCTCGGTGGTGTTCATCGGGGAGGTCCTTTGCTATGGTGATTTCGCAACCAGCAACGTGCGTTCACTATAACGAAACTCTAGCAGAGATGCAGGCGGTCATGTCAACCGAGAACCAGATCATCGACGCCCTGGCAGCGGCCCGGATCGTCCCCGTCGTCGTCATCGACAACCCCGACCACGCCCTCCCGCTCGGCAAGGCCCTGCTCGACGGCGGCCTCGACGTCATCGAGGTCACCTACCGCACCGCCGGTGCGCAGGCAGCGCTCACCGCGCTCAAGGAGCTTCCCGAGCTCATCGTCGGCGCCGGCACCGTCGTGCGCCCCGACCAGGTCGACTCCGCCGTCGCAGCCGGCGCGCAGTTCCTCGTCTCCCCGGGCCTCAGCGTCGAGGTCGTCCAGCGCGCCCAGGCCGTCGGCATCCCGATCCTGCCGGGCATCGCGACGCCGTCGGACATCATGACCGCCCTCGCACTGGGACTGTCCACGGTGAAGTTCTTCCCTGCGGCGACCCTCGGCGGGCCGTCCGCGATCAAGGCCTTCTCCGCGCCCTTCCCGGGGCTGCGCTTCGTCCCCACCGGCGGCATCAGCGCTGCGAGCGTGGGCGACTACCTCGCCATCCCGGCCGTGCTGGCCGCGGGCGGGTCCTGGATGGTGGACCGCGCCCTCATCGAGGCCGAGGACTGGGCGGAGATCACCCGCCGTACCGCCGAGGCCGTCGCGCTCGCGGCGCCCGCCACCGCATCGATCGGAGCCTGAGCCATGACCACCACCGACCTGTCCCGCGCCATCGAGGTCAAGGCCGCCGCGGACTGCGACTTCGACATCGTCTCCCTCGGCGAGGTCATGCTCCGCCTCGACCCGGGTGAGCGCCGGATCAAGACCGCCCGCTCCTTCGACGCCTGGGAGGGCGGCGGGGAGTACAACGTGGCCCGTGGCCTGCGCCGCTGCTTCGGACTGCGCGGGGCGATCGTCACCGCCCTCGCCGACAACGAGATCGGCCGGCTCGTGGAGGACTTCATCCTCACCGGCGGCCTCGACACGAGCTACATCCAGTGGGTCGAGTACGACGGCATCGGCCGCACCGTGCGCAACGGCCTCAACTTCACCGAGCGCGGCTTCGGTGTGCGCGGGGCGGTCGGGGTCTCTGACCGCGGCAACACCGCGATCGCCCAGATGCAGCCTGGTGACGTCGACTGGGACGACCTCTTCGGCCGGCGCGGAGTGCGTTGGCTGCACACCGGCGGCATCTTCGCCGCGCTCTCGGAGTCCGCGGCCGACGTCGCCGAGGCCGCGATGCGCTCGGCCCGCGAGCACGGCACGGTCGTGTCCTACGACCTCAACTTCCGCCCCTCGCTGTGGAAGGGGATCGGAGGATCGGCCCGCGCGCAGGAGGTCAACCAGCGCCTGGCCCAGTACGTCGACGTCATGATCGGCAACGAGGAGGACTTCACCGCGAGCCTCGGCTTCGAGATCGAGGGAGTGGACGAGAACCTCACCGACCTGGACACCGCAGCCTTCCGCACCATGATCGAGAAGGCCGCGGCGGCCTACCCGAACTTCCAGGTCATCGGCACCACGATGCGCGGGGTGCACTCGGCCTCGGACAACGACTGGGGCGCGATCGCCTGGAGCCGCACGCAGGGCTTCGCCGAGGCGACCCACCGGGCGAACCTGGAGATCCTCGACCGGGTGGGCGGCGGAGACTCCTTCGCCTCGGGCCTGGCCTACGGGCTCATGGAGATCGGCGACATCGCCTCGGCGGTCGAGTACGGAGCCGCGCACGGCGCCATCGCGATGACCACCCCGGGAGACACGTCGACCGCAAGCCTGGCCGAGGTCGCCAAGCTCGCCGGCGGAGGTAGCGCGCGCGTCCAGCGCTGACGTCACTCCGTCGTGAGCTCCCGTGAGCCCCGGTGCGCCTCCTGCGCACCGGGGCTCACCTCGTCAGGGTTGCGTCAACGCTGGCCTCCCTGCTGTCAAGAAGCCGTCAACACCACGTCTGGCGAGGTCACGGACGCGTAGACCTGAGGGTGCACACCCACAGGTGCGCCGGCGTCGGCGCCGTCTCGAGGGAGACGACGACCGCCACGCCGCCCGACGTCAGAAGGCATGACACCCATGGCCGACGTGGCCTTCATCCTCCTCACGATCGCGTCCTTCACCGCGATCGCCGTGCTCGCCCGTCGCCTCGGCGACACCGACGCGCCCCAGGACCGGCCATGAGCGCCGCTGACTGGGTCGGCCTGGTGGTCGCCGGCGCCCTGCTCGTCTATCTCTTCGCCGAGCTGATCCGCTCCGCCGGCTCCGGAAAGGGGCGGCGACCGTGAGCGCGCCCTGGATGGCCGCCGGCCAGATCATCGTCCTGCTGGCGGCGCTCGCCGCCGTGCACCTTCCCCTGGGCGCCTACCTCGCCCGGGTCTACACCAGCCCTCGCCACCTGCGCGTCGAGCGAGCCGGCTACCGCCTCATGCGGGTCGACGCCGACGCGGAGCAGAAGTGGACCTCGTACCTCTTCTCGCTGCTCGGCTTCTCGATGGCCTCGGTCCTCGTGCTCTACGCCCTCGGTCGCCTGCAGCAGCACCTGCCGATGAGCCTGGGCGTGAGCCCCTTCGACCCCGCGGGGGCGTGGAACACCGCTGTCTCCTTCGTGACGAACACGAACTGGCAGTGGTACTCCGGTGAGGCGGCGGCTGGTCACCTCCTGCAGATGGTGGGCCTCGCCGTCCAGAACTTCGTCTCCGCTGCGGTGGGCATCTCGGTGGCCATCGCGCTCATCCGCGGCTTCCAGCGCTCGGGGACCGACGGACGCCTGGGCAACTTCTGGTCCGACCTCACCCGGACCTGCGTGCGCGTGCTCCTGCCGATGGCCTTCATCGGTGCGCTCGCCCTGCTCGCCACGGGAGTGATCCAGAACTTCGACGCTCACACCGCCGTCCAGACCCTCGACGGAGCCACGCAGCACGTGCTCGGTGGCCCGGTCGCCTCCCAGGAGGCCATCAAGGAGCTCGGCACCAACGGCGGCGGGTTCTTCAACGCGAACTCAGCCCACCCCTTCGAGAACCCGTCTCCGGTGAGCAACCTCATCGAGATCTTCCTCATCCTCGTCATCCCCTTCACCCTGCCGCGCACCTTCGGCATCATGGTCGGCGACCGGCGCCAGGGCTGGGCCATCGTCAGCGTCATGGGGACCCTGTGGATCTCCGCCGTCATGCTGCTCACCTGGGCAGAGATGTCTGGTCCTGGCCTCGCGGCGCAGGCCGCCGGCGGAGCCCTCGAGGGCAAGGAGCTGCGCTTCGGCACGGCGGGATCCGCGCTCTTCGCCGCGGCGACCACCGGCACCTCGACCGGTGCGGTCAACGCCATGCACGACTCCCTCACCGCCCCCGGCGGCGGCGTGGCGATCTTCGGCATGCTGCTCGGTGAGGTCGCCCCCGGCGGCGTGGGCACCGGCCTCTACGGCCTGCTCATGCTCGCGATCGTCGCGGTCTTCGTCGCCGGGCTCATGGTCGGGCGCACCCCCGAGTACCTCGGCAAGAAGATCGGGCGACAGGAGATGACCCTCGTCGCCCTGTACATCCTCACCATGCCGCTGCTCGTGCTCGTCGGCACGGCGATCGCCGTCGCGACGCCCGCCGGGCAGGCGGGGATCCAGGAGATGGGCCCGCACGGCCTGTCCGAGGTCCTCTACGCCTTCGCCTCGGCGAGCAACAACAACGGCTCAGCCTTCGCCGGGCTGACCGTGGCCACCCCCTTCTACAACACGCTGCTGGGCGTGGCGATGCTCGCCGGGCGCTTCATCCCGATCGCCCTCGTGCTCGCCCTCGCCGGCCGCTTCGCCAGCCAGCGCACGACACCGGCCACGGTGGGCACCTTGCCCACCCACCAGCCGCTGTTCGTCGGCCTGGTCGCCGCGGTGACTGTCGTGGTCGTCGGCCTCACCTTCATCCCTGTTCTCTCCCTCGGCCCGATTGTGGAGTCCCTGTCATGAGCGCACCCACGCTGACCAGCGTCGCTGCAGCACCTCAGCCGCCTACCCCGCCTGCCCACCCGCCGCGCACCGGCTCTGCCCTCAGCTGGGCTCAAGTCCGCGGGGCTCTGCCCGGTGCGCTGCGCAAGCTCGACCCTCGAGAGATGATCGCCTCCCCGGTGCTCTTCGTCGTCGAGGTCGGCGCCGTGCTCACCACCGGGCTGGCCATCACCGACCCGTCCCTCTTCGCCACCCTCATCACGGTGTGGCTGTGGGCCACGGTGGTCTTCGCAACCCTCGCGGAGTCGATCGCCGAGAGCCGCGGCAAGGCGCAGGCCTCCAGCCTGCGCGCCACGCAGCGCCAGACGACGGCGCACAAGGTGGTCGCGAGCGGCTCCACCATGACCACGAAGGCCGGCTACACCACGATGGCGACCGAGGAGGTGCCCTCCGCGAGCCTCGCCGTCGGCGACGTCGTGCTCGTGGGAGCGGGGGAGACCATCCCCGGGGACGGCGACGTCGTGGAAGGCGCGGCCTCGGTCGACGAGTCGGCCATCACCGGTGAGTCAGCCCCGGTGATCCGGGAGTCCGGCGGTGACCGGTCCTCGGTGACCGGAGGCACCGTCGTGCTCTCGGACACCATCGCTGTGCGGATCACCGCACCGGCCGGGTCCACCTTCGTCGACCGGATGATCGCCCTCGTCGAAGGCTCCGAGCGGCAGCGCACCCCCAACGAGATCGCCCTGAACATCCTGCTCACCTCGTTGACCATCATCTTCTTGCTGGCCGTGGTGACGCTGCAGCCCTTCGCGATCTACTCCGGGTCCCCGCAGTCCCTGCTCGTGCTCGTGGCTCTCCTCGTGTGCCTCATCCCGACGACGATCGGGGCGCTGCTCTCCGCGATCGGCATCGCGGGGATGGACCGCCTCGTCCAGCGGGGCGTCCTGGCGATGTCCGGGCGGGCGGTCGAGGCAGCCGGGGACGTCGACACCCTGCTGCTCGACAAGACCGGCACGATCACCTACGGCAACCGCCGGGCGACCGACCTGCTCGTCGCCCCCGGTTCCACCGCGGCCGAGCTGGCCCAGGCGGCCCGTCTGGCCTCCCTCGCCGACGAGACACCTGAGGGGCGCAGCGTGGTGGCGCTGGTCGAGGAGCGGTTCAGCAGCACCGACGCCCCCGACGCCACCGATGCCGACGTCGCGGGCGCCGAGCTCGTCGCCTTCAGCGCGCACACGCGGATGTCCGGGATCGACCTGCCCGGCGCCGACGGCCTGCACATCCGCAAGGGCGCCACGAGCGCCGTCGCCCGCTGGGTGCGCTCGACCGGGGGCACCGTCCCCGACGAGGTGGACACCCTCGTCGACGGTGTGTCCGTGACCGGCGGCACCCCGCTCGTCGTCGCCGAGCAGCGGGGCACCGCCCCGGCGCGGGTGCTCGGGGTGATCCACCTCAAGGACGTGGTCAAGGAGGGACTGCGGGAACGCTTCGACGAGCTGCGCGCGATGGGGATCCGGACCGTCATGGTCACCGGAGACAACGCGATCACCGCTCGGGCGATCGCCGCCGAGGCCGGCGTCGACGACGTGCTCGCCGAGGCGACACCGGAGGACAAGCTCGCCCTCATCCGGCGCGAACAGGCCGGCGGGCGACTCGTGGCGATGGCCGGGGACGGCACCAACGACGCCCCGGCTCTGGCCCAGGCCGACGTCGGGGTGGCCATGAACACCGGTACCTCGGTGGCCAAGGAGGCCGGGAACATGGTGGACCTGGACTCCGACCCGACCAAGCTCATCGAGATCGTGCGGATCGGCAAGCAGCTGCTCATCACCCGGGGCGCGCTGACCACCTTCTCGATCGCCAACGACATCGCGAAGTACTTCGCGATCTTGCCGGCGATGTTCATGGTGGTCTTCCCCCAGCTCGAGGTGCTCAACATCATGCGCCTGTCGAGCCCAGAGTCGGCGATCCTGTCCGCGGTGATCTTCAACGCCCTCATCATCGTCGCGCTCATCCCGCTCTCGCTGCGCGGCGTGACCTACCGGCCGGTGGCCGCCTCTGCGCTACTGCGGCGAAACCTCCTCGTCTACGGCCTCGGCGGCCTCGTGGCCCCCTTCATCGGGATCAAGCTCATCGACCTGCTCACCTCACTTCTCCCCGGGATCGGCTGACATGGCGCACGACAACTACTCCTCTGTCCGCCCGGCCGGGCAACGCTCGCTGGGGCTGCGCCGCGGGACGGTGTCCCTCGGCCGCCAGACCATGGCGGGCCTGCGGGTCCTGCTCGTGCTGACCCTCCTGCTCGGTGTGGCCTACCCGCTGGCCGTCTTCGCCGTCGGGCAGGTGGGGCTGCGCTGGCAGGCCAACGGGTCGCTGCTGCGCGCCGACGGCAGCCGCGCAGAGAGCGTCTCGGCCGGGGCTGGCACCGACAACCCGGTGATCGGTTCCGCGCTCGTGGGGCAGCAGCTCACCGGTGACGAGTGGTTCCAGCCCCGCCCCTCGGCGGCTGGCGACGGCTACGACACCCTCGCGTCGGCCGGGTCCAACCTCGGCCCGCTCAACCCCGACCTCGTCGCGGCGATCGAAGAGCGCCGGGCCGCCATCGCCGCAGCCGACGGCGTGGCGCCGGGGGAGGTGCCCCCCGACGCGCTCACCGCCTCGGCCTCGGGGCTCGACCCGCACATCTCCCCGGCCTATGCCGAGCTCCAGGTAGACCGGGTCGCTGCGGCTCGTGACCTGGACCCGGCGGAGGTCGAGGCCCTGGTGTCCGCCCATACCCAGGGTCGTGACCTCGGTGTCCTCGGCGAGGACCGCGTCACGGTGCTCGAGCTCAACCTGGCCGTGGAAGCGCTGAGCCTTGAGAAGATGTCCTCATGAGCGACACAGATGTCTGATCGACCCGGCTCGTCCTCGCCTGAGGACCGGCGCCCAGGACGCCTCACCGTGTACCTGGGCGCCGCCCCCGGCGTGGGCAAGACCTTCTCCATGCTCGGGGAGGCGCACCGGCGCCGAGCCCGCGGGACCGACGTCGTCATCGGCCTCGTCGAGACGCACGCCCGAGAGGGCACCGCGGCCCAGATCGCCGACCTGGAGATCGTGCCGCGCACGGTCACGAGCTACCGCGGGACCGAGCTCGGCGAGATGGACACCGGCGCGATCCTGGCCCGCGCCCCCGAGGTGGTCCTCGTCGACGAGCTCGCCCACACCAACGCCCCCGGGTCGCCGCACGTCAAGCGCTGGCAGGACGTCGAAGAGCTCCTGGCCGCCGGGATCGACGTCGTCACCACGGTGAACATCCAGCACCTGGAGTCCCTCAGCGCCGACGTGGAGACCATCACCGGGGTGCGTCAGCGTGAGACCGTCCCGGACCGCGTGGTGCGCAGCGCCGACCAGATCCAGCTCGTCGACCTCGCTCCCGACGCGCTGCGACGACGGCTGGCGCACGGCAACGTCTACCGCGCCGAGCAGATCGACGCCTCCCTCTCCTCCTACTTCCGCGTCGGCAACCTCACGGCGTTGCGCGAGCTGGCACTGCTCTGGCTGGCCGACAGCGTCGACGACGCCCTCACCCGCTACCGCAGCGACCACGCGATCGAGGGCACGTGGCCCGCACGTGAACGCATCGTCGTCGCCGTGACCGGCGGGCCCGAGGGGGAGACGTTGCTGCGCCGCGGCGCCAGGATCGCCCAGCGGGCTGCTGGGTCGGAGCTCCTGGCGGTGCACGTGCTCGCCACCGACGGGCTGCCGAGCGCTCCGGCGTCGGCCATCGCGGTGGACCGCGAGCTGGTCGAGGCCCTCGGCGGGACCTTTCACACCGTGGTGGGGGAGGACGTGCCGAGCGCGGTCGTCGACTTCGCCCAGGGGGTCAACGCGACGATGATCGTCGTCGGCGTCTCCCGGCACTCCCGCGTCCGCGAGGCGCTGCTGGGATCCTCGAGCACCCAGATGGCCCAGCTCGCCGGGACCATCGACGTGCACCTGGTGACCCACGACCGGGCACGGTCCGGCTCCCTGCTGCGCGGACGCTGGTCAGCGCTGCCGCGGCCGCGGCTGATCGCCGGGTGGGCGCTCGCGGTCGTGGTCCCCGCGCTGCTCACCGGGGTGTTCTCGGCCATGCAGGGCAGGGTGTCGCTGCCCACCGAGCTCATGCTCTTCCTGGCCGGGACGGTCGGCGTCGCGATCGTCGGCGGGCTGTGGCCGGCACTGCTGGCTGCCCTCGTGTCCTTCGTGTGCGTCAACTGGTTCTTCACCGAGCCGACCGGCATGCTCACCGTCGCCGACCCGGAGAACCTGCTCTCCCTCGTCGTCTTCCTCGTGGTGGCCGCCGCGGTCGCCTCGGTGGTGGACCTCGCCGCCCGCCGCACCGTCCAGGCCTACCGGTCCCGTGCGGAGGCCGCGACGCTGGCAGCGCTGTCCCGGTCGGTCATGTCCGGCGAGGACACCGCCGAGGCGCTCGTGGCCCGGCTCGCAGAGACCTTCTCGGTGCCCGAGGTCCGCCTCGAGGAACGCACCGGACCGGGGGAGGCGTGGACCGTGCTCGCGCAGGCGAGCCTGCGTCCGCGCCCGACTCCCGACGACGGCCCCGCGACGATCGTGGCGATCTCCGCGGACCGGCGCCTCGTCGTCGGGCGGGTGCTGGCGGCGAGCGACCAGCAGGTGCTCGAGGCCTTCGCAGCGCAGGCGGGCCTGGTGATCGAGTACCGCCGGCTGCGGGAGCAGGCCGCGGCCGCGGCGGTGCTGGAGCAGGCCGATGCGACGCGCACAGCGCTGCTCGCTGCGGTCTCCCACGACCTGCGGACCCCGCTCGCCTCCATCCGGGCCGCGATCGACGGGCTGAGCGCCGCCGACGTGCGCGTGGACGCTCAGGACCGGGCGGTGCTGCAGGAGACGATCGCGGAGTCCACCACCCGCCTGGAGCGGCTCATCGCCAACCTCCTCGACCTCTCCCGGATCCAGACCGGCAGCGTGCGACCGGCCGTCCGCGCCGTCTCCGTCGACGAGTTCGTGCCCTTCGCCATCGAGCCGTTCACCGCCGCCCAGGTGGTCATGGACGTGCCGGACAACCTGCCGCTCGTGCTCACCGACCCCGGGCTGCTCGAGCGGGTGGTGGCCAACGTGACCGCGAACGCCGTGCGGTTCTCCGCCGGGGAGCCTGTGCTGGTCACCGCGTCGGCCCGGTCCGGTGAGGTCGAGCTGCGGGTGGTGGACCGCGGGCCGGGCCTGGACCAGGCCCGCAAGGAGCGGATGTTCGAGCCCTTCCAGCGTCTGGGTGACGCGTCGCCGGAAGGTCTGGGCCTGGGTCTCGCCGTGGCGCAGGGGCTCGCGCACGCTGTGGGGGCTACGTTGGTCGTCGACGACACACCCGGGGGAGGGCTGACGATGGTGCTGACAGTGCCGACCGCTCCGGCGCCCGAGCTCGCGGCCGAGGTGACGCGATGACCGCGCCGGGCACCACGGTGCTCGTCGTCGACGACGACGCCGGCCTGGTCCGCGCCCTGACCATCAACCTGCGCGCCCACGGCTGGGTGGTGACCACCGCGCCCGACGGCGCCCACGCCCTGGACGCGGTGGCCGCGTCCCAGCCGGACGTCGTCGTGCTGGACCTGGGGCTGCCGGACATGAGCGGCCTCGACGTCATCGCGGGCATCCGCGGCTGGAGCCGGGTGCCGATCGTCGTGCTGTCCGCGCGCCAGCTCGGCGACGACAAGGTCGACGCCCTCGACGCCGGCGCGGACGACTACGTGACCAAGCCCTTCGCGATGAACGAGCTGCTCGCCCGCCTGCGCGCGGCCGTGCGCCGCGCCGCCCCGGTCGAGGGGGAGCTGGGTGAGCCGGTCGTGGTGGCCGGTGAGCTGAGCATCGACCTCGCCCGCCGCAAGGTGCAGCGCCAGGGCGCCGACGTGCGCCTGAGCCCCACCGAGTGGGCGCTGCTGGAGGTGCTCGTGCGCAACCGCGGCCGGATGGTCGGCCGCGTCCAGCTGCTCCACGAGGTCTGGGGCCCCGCGTACTCAGCGGAGACGCACTATCTGCGCGTCTACACCGCCCAGCTCCGCCGCAAGCTCGAAGCCGACCCGTCAGCCCCCCGCCACATCATCACCCAACCCGGGATGGGCTACCTCTTCGAACCCTGACCCACCCCCACCCCCCACCCCCTCCAGCCCCTCCCGCCCTCCGCTGAGTGTACGAAAACGCGCGTGTCGCACCTGCGTGTCGCGTACAAATTCGCGCACTCAGTGGAGGCGGAGGGTGGAGGGCAGTGGGTTGGGGTGACCTGTGTGGGTGGTGTCGTTGTGCGTCCTTAGTCCCCGCGGGTCGTCAACCGGTGTGGACTCATCGAGCCAGTCGACAGGCGCTCTGTCCCAGCCCTCGGCGACCGCAGCGGCAGTCTCATGCCAGGCGTGCACCGTGTGGAGTAGAGAGTCCATCTGCCCGAGGCTGAAGCAGGCGCGTGCCGTCGTGAGGATCTCGTCCGCAAAAGAGTCCTGGTCCTCGGGGCTGAGCACCGCGATCCACGGGAAGGGGGTGCGCAGCCTCACTGTGAACGGGGCTGAGTTCTCAGCGAGGGACACCGCGATGAGCTGGGCTGCGAGGTGGAGGATCGCTGTGGTCTCGTCGTCACGCTTCTTGGTGGTCAAGACGAACGGTTCACCGTCACGGCGGGTGATGGTGACCGGCCCGTCCTCGGCTGAAGCGAAGACAGCCGCGGGCGATCGGGCCAGGTCCGACGATGCGACGGTGCGTTGGACGACGTCGGCGCGGATCCGGGTGGTGGACATGCTTCGAGCAGTCAGAACATGTTCTGAAGTGTCAACTGTGGATATGGTTTCAGCCAGCGTGCGCCAGCGCGGCCCTAGACGAGTACCTGCTGTGCGGGAGGCTCGGAGCGAACAGCTGGCGCTAGATCGTTGTCCGTCAAGTACTTCAGTGCGCGCTCGACAGTTCTGATCTTGCGCTGGAGCTCTCCCAGCGCGGGCGCCGACTCATCGGAGAATGCGCTCAGCCGCTGGTGGTTCCGGCGGACCTCGATCTCGAGCTCGATCAAGGCGCTGTACACGCTCGGGTCCGGTTCGAGGTGCTGCAGCTGCCGCAGGATTGCCGCGGCCAACCGGCCCACGACGACCTCTTCGAGGGCCTGTGCTGTGGTTCCGGAACTGGCGAGACCATAGGTGATGCCGCTGCCACCCGCAGTGACGAGAGTGCCTGCTGTGAGCAGTCCTCCGATCATCCCTCCGGGGCCAAAGCTCGCCAGTGCACTGGTGATCACTGCGCCCCCGGCAACACCGGGGGCGGCTGCCAGAGCCAACCCTCCGGTCGCGGCGACAATCGCGAATGCACCCACGCCGAGGGCGCCCCACTTGATCCAGTTCACTCCACCGTTGCTGCTCAGGGCCTCCCGTGCGCGCTTGGCGGCTGTGAAGACATCGGTGCCGTACTGGTGGCCCAACCCCATCTCGGCCGTGAGATGCTCCATGGCTTGCTGCCGGATCGCCGGTGAGATCGAGAGTTCATACGGTTGAACGACATTCGCTGCCGCGAGGACCGTCAACAGGAGAGCGGCGTCGTCCTTTGCGATATGGCTCACCGGAAGCGGCACCGGAACAGTTGCTTGTGGATCGGACAGATCGAATGCGAGTCGTGCAACGGGGGAGGGCATCGGCCTGTGCTCGCTGGCATTGCGGGTCTTGATCTTCTCGATGGTTTCCGCTTGCGCCTGACGAAGGGCTCCGGCGAACCGATCTCGTTGATCGCCTGTCAGCTCCGCCATCACAAGGTGCGCGTACCGCAGGGCCATGAGAGCCCAGTGTTCTGTGTCTTCCAAGGGAATATCGACCCCCCTGTCGAGGACCGCGATCTCTTTGGACCTGGAGCCAAACAGAGCGAACCCGACGGCGGTAGCTACGGACTCATTGCTGAGGTACTCCGTCGCCGCGTGGGCGGCTATGAGCACCTTCTTCGTCGATATCCGGAAATCAGTCATCCACGGAATGACGGATGACACGCCTCGGCGTGCGGCCACGGGATCCTGGGGGTTCCAGAAGTTGACCCACCAGGCTAGGTTCGTCGGCGGCTCTGTGAGGGACTCTCGGAGGCGGTCGACGTCGAAGGTTCCGTGAGCCAACGGGCTGCCGATCGTCACCATGCCGGCGACGTCGAGCCACGCGGGCAGGTGACGCAGGAGGTCAGCGCCGATCACGGAGCCGAGGCTGTGGCCGATGATGACGACCCGGCCTGACTCCGGAAGCTTGGCGAGAACGCGGTGCAGGACCTGCGCGCGAATCTCTGGATTTTCGAGGTAGTCTTCGCTTGTTCGACAGCCTTGAGATGTTCGTAGGCCGCGCGTACCGCGGCGTCGCCGCCCACCCGGCCCTGACCGCGGTCAGGGCGCCCCAGTCGGAATTCGATGGCTCCCATGCGGCGTTCGAAGCCTCGCCGGTTCTTCTTGGCTGCCTCCCGGGAGAGCTGCTTTGTCGTCACGGGCGGGAGCGGCCGCGGCTCATCGACACCCTTCAGGGCGTGCGCGAACTGGGGAGCAATGACTTGCACGTTCTCCAGGTCCGGGTACCCGAGGCGGACCAGAGCCTCGGAGCAGGTGGCCTGCCACGTCCCGTCCCGGTCGCCCTGTCCCACGCCGTGCAAGAGCAGCAAGATCGGTTCATTCGACACGAGGACTCCATTGTTCGTAGGGACAGGACGTCAGGAGGTCGTCGCCACCGCGAACCGCGGAGCGATCGACTCCATCTGCTCCATGACGAGCTTGATCGCCTCAGGCTGCTGGTCCGGCGGGTACCCGTGTCGCACCAGCAGCCGTTTGATCGACGATCGCAGCTTCGCCTTGACGTCGTCGCGAACGGTCCAGTCGGTGCGGATGTCGGCTCGCATGACGGCGACCAGGTCACGCGCGATGTCCGCGAGCACGCCCGAGCCCTGCTCGGCGACGGCGGACTCGTTGGTCGCGACTGCGTCGTAGAACGCCAGCTGGTCGGAGTCCAGGGGAGGGGAGAACGTAGCCCCTCGGTCGGCCTCGACGGCGACCTCCTTGGCCACCTCGATCAGCGCGGCGATCACCTCGGCCGAGGTGAGCTGCTGGTTGGTGTACTTGACCATGAGCTCTTGCAGCCGCTGCGAGAACGCCCGCTGGCGCACTACGTTGTGGCGGGTGACCGCGCGGGTCTCGGACATGATGAGCTGACGCAGCGCCTCGATCGCCAGGTGCGGGTTCGCGGCGGCCTTGGTCCGAGCGATGAAGTCGGTGTTGATGTCGCTCAGTGAGGGTTTGGGCATGCCCGCTGCCCCGTAGATGTCGAGCACCTCGCCGGAGACGACGGCGGTGGCCATGAGCCGGTTGAGGGTGCGCTGGACGTCGTCGGGTACGGGCTCACCGCGGGCCTGGCGTTCCTCGGCGTCGAACTTGGCCATCCAGACGCGGACCTCTTCGAAGAAGCGCGCGTCGTCTGCGACGTTCTCGAGGGCGGGAGCGCGCCCGCACAGTGCCCAGGCGCGACCGAGCTGGCCGGAGAGCTTGCGGAACCGCGCGGTGAGGGTTTCCTCACCCTCGGCGACCTGGTTCCCGGGCGTGGCCGGATCGCGGAGGAAGTTGACTGCCGCTGTCACTGCGGAGATGTAGGCCCGTGGGCTGGGGCGGGCAAGTCGCGCACGCCAGCTCGTCGGGTCGAGCATCGCCCGCAGGGACTCCACCAAGGTCTGGGCGAGGGCCACCGCCTCCTCGAGGTTCCGGCCCTGGGTCGTGATCTCCGGATCGCCGGAACCGGAAGAGACATACTCCTCGAGTGCTCGCGCCAGGTTGTCCGCCACCGGCGCGTACGCCACGAGCAGCCCGTCCTGCTTCCCGCGGAAGGTCCGGTTGACCCGGGCCAGGGTCTGCATGAGCAGCGCGCCCTTGATCGGCCGGTCCAGGTACAGGGTGTGCAGAGGCGGAGCATCGAAGCCGGTGAGCATCATGTCCTTGACGATCACCAGCTCGAGCTCGTCGTCAACGTTCTTGAGCCGCCCCTTGATGAGTGCGTTCTGGGAGTCGCGGCGGACATGGTCGGCGACCGGGAGAGCGTCGCTCGCGGTCCCGGAGTACACCACCTTGATCCGCCCGGCCGTGAGGTCGTCGCTGTGCCAGTCAGGGCGCAGTGCGACGATCGCCGCGTAGAGATTCGCGCAGATCTCCCGGGTGGCGCCGACGATCATCGCCTTGCCGGGAGTTGCCGGCCGGTCGGACGTCCCGAGCGCCTCGAACATCGCCGCGCGCCGGGCTTCCCAGTGCGTGACCAGATCGGATGCCAGCTCGGCGATGCGGGCGGGGGCGCCGTAGACGGCGTTGACCACCGCAACGTTCTGCTGGATCCGGTCCCGCTCGGTGTCGTCGAGACCCTCGGTCGCCTCGTCGGCCGCCCGGTCGATATCCTCTTCGGTCAGCCCGTCGGCGAGCTGCACCTTGATCAGCCGGCTCTCGAAGTACACCGGCACGGTTGCGCCGTCGTCGACCGCACGGGAGAGGTCGTAGACGTCGATGTAGTCGCCGAACACGTCGCGGGTGTTGCGGTCGTCGAAGGAGATCGGCGTCCCGGTGAAGGCGATGAGGGTCGCATGCGGCAGGGCGGTCTTGAGGTGCCATGCGTAGCCGTCGAGGTTGTCGTAGTGGCTGCGGTGCGCTTCGTCCACGACGACGACGATGTTCCGCCGCTCGGAGAGCACCGGGTGCGCCGCGCCAGCGTCCCGTTCGGCTTTGCTCAGCCCGAACTTCTGCAAGGTGGTGAAGTAGATCCCGCCAGTGGTGCGTTCGCTGAGCTCGCTGCGCAGCTCCTCACGGCGCAGGATCTGGCGAGGTGCCTCGGGCAGCAGCAGCGATTGGGCGAAGGTTTCGTAGAGCTGACCGTCGAGCTCGTTGCGGTCGGTGATCACCACGATCGTGGGGTTGCGCAGCTTGGGGTGGCGGATGACGAGGTTGGCGTAGAGCTCCATCTCCATCGACTTCCCCGAGCCCTGCGTGTGCCACACGACGCCCGCCTTGCCGTTACTCTCCACGGCGAGCACGGTCTTGGCCACGGCCTTGGACACCGCGAAGTACTGGTGCGGTTTGGCGATCCGCTTGGCCAGTCCGCCGGAGTTCTGGTCGAAGGCGACGTAGCTCATGAGCAGCTGGGTGAACCGCTCCTGGTTGAACAGCCCGTAGAGCGCGTGGTCGAGCGGGGTGGTGGGCACGCCGTAGCCGTCCTCGGCGCCGGTGTCCTCATCTGTGTCGCCAGCGCCGGATGCATCCCCACCTGCGGACAGCGGTTCCCCTCCCTCGGTGACGTTCCAGGGGGAGAAGTGGTTGAGCGGGGTGAAGGGCGTCCCGTACTTGGCGGTGATCCCGTCCGAGGCCAGGGTGAGCACCGCGAAGCGGAAGGCGAGCGGGAACTCGCGCAGGTACGTCTGCAGCTGGGCATGCGCGGCGGCGACATCGGCGTGCGCGCTGCCGGCGTTCTTGAGCTCGACGACGGCGACCGGCATGCCGTTGAGGTAGAGCACCACGTCGAAGCGGCGCGTGTGGTCCCCGGAGACGATGGTGACCTGGTTGACGGCGAGCCAGTCGTTCTCGTGCGGAGAGGTGCTGATCAGGCGGATCGTGGGTGTCTGCTCGGTGCCGGTGTGGTCGATGTACGTGACACCGCGGAAGCCGTCCACGAGGGAGGTGTGGATGCGGTGGTTCTCCGCCATCGCATCCTGGGAGGTGGGAGAGGCGATGATGTCGAGCGCCTGGTCGAGGAACTCCCGCGGAACGTCCGGGTTGAGCCGCACGAGCGCCGCGCGCAGCCGAGGCCGGATGAGCAGCTCGTCCCACGACTCCCGCTCCACCGTGCCCGACGCCGTGGCTCCGCCCGGAGCGATCGCCGCACCGTGGAGCGGGGCCCACCCGAGCTCGCCCAGGGTCTCGAGCGCCATCTGCTCCCAGGCGTCTTCAGTGAGGTTCATGCTGTCTCCATCGGCAGGTTCGGTGATCGGGTCCAGTGGTTCGCGTCTCGCTCTTGCCCAACCGTTGTTGTCGGAGTCGAGTGACCCTTGACGTCGGTGTGAGCTACCCGAGGGCTGCTTCGGTAGCGGATGTGGGAAGTGATGGCCTGTCCACGGCGACACCGACGTTCAGGACGGGCGTTCCCTCGCCGGGTGTCGGTGGGCTCTCGTTGGAGACGCCGTACGGGATAAGGACGCTGGCAACCTCCTTGGCTACCGGGTCCAGGTGGCCAAGCTGGTCGTCGAACATGATGTGCGGCTTGAGCACACGAAGCACTCGTCCCTTGTCGACCCCGCCGAGGAAGAACGCGTCGTCGATCTCGACGTTCCAGCTCCGCAGGGTCTTGATGGCCCGTTCGTGGGCGGGCGCCTGTCGGGCGGTGACGACGGAGACGCGCACCCGGGGTGAGTATCCCCCGTCAGAATCGGCACGTACCCGCTCGATCTCTTGCACTCGACTGAGTGCGGTGAGAAAGTCACGGAGCGGTCCGCGGCGCAGTGGTGTGAACCGGTTGGCGACCTCATGCTCAAGGAATGACGTGAGGTCCCCTGACTTGTAGATGCGTTCCGAGCCGTCGTCCGCGATGACACCGTCGAAGTCGAAGGCCACCCGCAAAGAGTCATCGTCGTCCGCGTCGCCGTGGTCCACGGCCGCTGACCCGAGCACCAAACCGGCAGGGTGGCCCAGGGCCATCGCCTCCTTGACGTCGTTCTCGTTGCCTGAGAGAAACAGCGAGATGTCGAGAGCCGGGATGTACTCGAACGGTGCACGTCCCCGAGTGAAGGCGGCACGCTCGATCGCCAGGTCATAGTGCTCGATCGACCGCATGAGCCGCAGGCCCGTTGTCGGGTCGTTCTTGGAGAGGATGAAGACCTCGACGAGCTTGCTCCCCGACCGGAGGTCATTCAGGCCGAGGAGCCGCTTGATGAAGGGGAACGCGACACCCGGCGGGAGTGGGTCGCCGACGTGTGTGTCCTGGAACGCCCGATACTCCTCGATGCCCTGCTCGAAGACCGCGTGGGACTCGGTCAGGTCAAACAACGCGCTAGACGCTACGCCGATGACGAGGCGCTCGCTGAGGTCGTATCCCATGTCTAGTTCGCGGTGACAGCGAGGACGCCGTCCATGCCGCGGTTGGGGTGGTAGGACCATGACACCGTGATGTTGTCCCACGTCTCGGTCTGGCGGCCGTCCTGTGAGGTGGTCTGGTCCATGTGGGAGATCACCGCGGACGGCGTGTTGAGCTCACCGAGCAGGCAGGCGATGTCAGAGAACTCAACACCTGTGTAATCTTCCTCGCCCTTGTGGTTAAACGTCAGGCTCAAGTTCTTGTCGGCAAGGGTGATCCCTGGGGTGCTCGTGAGCTCGCAAGCCGTCGCCGCATCCAGCAGCACCGCCCGGTCCGCGCGGGCGCTGGACGAGTCCTGGAGCGAGGTGACCACGAACATCCCAGTCGCCCCGAAGATCGCACCGACGACGCCGGTCGCTACCGGGAGTAGCCAGGCGGGACGCTGGGAGGGGGAAGCAGGAGACGCAGGAACCCATCCGCCGCGAATGGCACTCGCGGGCGCTGACTCCGCGGTGGGCGGTGCTGGCGGGACTGGGGGCAGGGCGGACATGCGGGGACTCCTTGGAGGCTGGTGACGTGAGGTGGAAGGTCAGAGCGCGGACTCGACGACCCGTTCGGCATCGCGGACCCGGAGGGTGCCGGACATGAGGGCGGGGAGGAGTGCGTCGCGGGTTGCAGCGAGGGTGCGGTTCTCCGCAAGTGCGGCTTCCACACGATCGCGCACGGCGTCAATCTGCTTACTCATTGCTCGTGCAGCCTGCTCGCCGGGCCAGGGCACCTCGATGGACGAGAGGGTCGCCCAACTCGTTCTGGGCATACGTGTCCCTTCGCTCGCGGCGGCACATCGCTCGACTACTGCATCGGAGGCGAGTGCGGCAAGGAGGAAGCCCTTGAGTAGCGTGTCTGAAGCTCGCACGACGAGAATGTCGGTAGATGAGACGCCGTCGAACGGAGTTGCCGCGACCTTGTGAAAATACGGTCTGAGTTTCCCGAAGAGCACGTCACCCTTGGAGAACCGTGTTTTCGTGCTTGTCACGCTCTCCGCAGGTCCGAATTCACTCAGCCACATCTGTCGGCGCGGAACGTGCTCGAGGCCGACATAGGCCAAGTCTTTGGTGAATTCTGACGGTGCTATCAGTGCGCGAGGCTGGGTTGCCAGTTCGGCAATTGTCGCCGTCGAGTCCGCGCTCGCGGATGTCCCCATATACCATGCGCGCACCAACTCGTCGGAGGTGGTGGCGAGGTTGGTGTTGGCGGCGATCTTGTCGTCGAGTGCGCCCAGCACCTCAGCGATCGCGCGCTGCTCGGAGAGAGGAGGCGTGCGTAGGCGATACGCCAGGAAATCGGCTTGGCTCAAGTCAAGGTTTGTAGTGCCAGTGCCTCGAGCTCGGCAGTATGCCCTGTAATTCGGAGCTCGGAGTGCCCAGTAGAGATAGTCTCGATCGATGTTCGACTCCGAAATGTCAAGGCGCATCGTGTCTTGAGTGAGACGACCGGCTGGCACGCTGATAGGGACCCGGGCGACAGCTCCAAGGAGATCGGCAGAGTGGGTCACGTCCTTAAGAGAAACGTAGAAATCGCCAGGATTGACTCGCGTGCGTGCTGGAGTGTCACCTCCGTAGGTGCGGAGATTGTCGCCTCGAAAACCGCCATTCCGTTGGATCGTTCCGAGCCCTAGGAGGACTGGACCATCCATTCCAAGAAGTGCGCTCTTGTAGGACTGGCCGCGCTGAAGTTTCACGTGTTCGCCGAGTGCTGTGTAGTCAGCCACGTTCGATCAGCTCCAACTGCTCGCGCACGACCTGCTCGAGTCGTGCTGACTCATCGAACTGCTCCAACAACAGCGCGGACAACCGCGCAATCTTCTCCTCAATCGGCTCGCCGTCGTCGGCCACCTCAGCCGCGCCAACATACCGACCCGGTGTCAAGGCATAGCCAGCCGCCTTGATCTCCGCGAGCGTTGCGGACTTGCAGAAACCCGGCACGTCCTCGTACATCGACCCAGCAGCGACTGCCGAGGGGGTACCCCGCCAGGCGTGGAAGGTGCCAGCGATCTTGGCGATGTCCTCGTCGGACAGCGCGCGCTCGGCGCGGTCGACCATGTGCCCCAGCTCGCGCGCATCGATGAAGAGCACCTGACCGGTGCGGTCGACCGACCCCTTGGGCCCAGCGGTCTTGTCCTTGGCGAAGAACCACGTGCACACCGGGATACCTGTGGACCGGAACAGCTGGGTGGGCAGGGCGATCATGCAGGAGACGAGGTCGGCCTCGACGAGCTGGGCACGGATCTCTCCCTCACCGCCAGAGTTCGAGGACATGGAGCCGTTTGCCATGACCACGCCAGCTGAGCCGCCCGGGGCGAGCTTGGAGATGATGTGCTGGATCCAGGCGTAGTTCGCGTTGCCGGCCGGCGGCACGCCGAACTTCCACCGGGGGTCGTTCTCGGACCGGGCCCAGTCCTTGATGTTGAACGGCGGGTTTGCCAGCACGTAGTCCATCTGGACATCGGGGTGAAGGTCCCGGGCGAAGGTGTCGCCCCAGATGGTGCCGAGGTTGGCGTTGAGGCCATGGATGGCGAGGTTCATCTTCGCCATCCGCCATGTGCGCTCGTTGTTCTCCTGGCCAAACACGGAGATCGCTGTGCGGTCCCGGTCGTGGCTCTCGAGGAACTTCTCGGTCTGCACGAACATCCCACCTGATCCGCAGCACGGGTCATACACCCGGCCCTGGTGCGGCTCGAGCACCTCGACGAGGACCTGCACCACGCCGGGGGGCGTGTAGAACTCCCCGCCGCGCTTGCCCTCGGCGCTGGCGAACTTGCCGAGGAAGTACTCGTACACCTCACCCAGCACGTCGCGGGCCCTCGTAGCGCCCTGGCCGGTGAAGCGGGCGCTGTTGAACAGGTCCATGAGCTCGCCCAGGCGCCGCTGGTCGACGTTGTCCTTGTTGAACAGGCGCGGCAGCGTCCCACGGAGAGCGGAGTTGGAGCCCATGATGAGGTCCATCGCGTCGTCGATGAGCTCGCCGATCGTCTTGGACGGTTCGCTTCCCTGGGCCGGGCGGCCCTTGGCGTTCTCTGCGAGGTAGTCCCAGCGGGCGGTGATCGGGATCCAGAACACGCCGCTGCCGGTGTACTCGTCCATGTCGTTGACGAAGGTGGAGATCTGCTCGGGGGTCATGCCCTCGGCCGTGAGCTCGGCGGTGATCTGCTCGCGGCGTTCGGTGAAGGCGTCGGAGACGTACTTGAGGAAGACGAGGCCGAGGATGACGTCCTTGTACTGAGAGGCGTCCATCGACCCGCGGAGCTTGTCGGCGGCCTTCCAGAGTGTGTCCTTGAGCTCCTTCATGGTCGAGGGGACTGCCGGGGCGGAGTCCTTCTTCTTGGGGGGCATCTCAGCTACTTTCCGTTGATTCTTCGGTGACGTCAGCAGTGGGCTCGAAGGTGAGCAGGGTGCGGGCCGTGCCCTCGAGGACAAGGTCTTTGAGCTCGCGCAGCAGCTCGACCTGGCGTTGGGACGCCTCGAGTGCGTCGTCGACCGCTAGTGCGGCGCGCGCTGCCGGAGCGAGCTGGTCCCGAGGGAGGACCGGGACAGGCGTGGTCTTCCACGAGCGCTGGCTGGGCTCGACTCCGTGGGCATTGATCGCACGGCAGATCAGGTCGGGGAGCAGCCCTTGCTTGTCGTCTCGGCTGCGCACCCGCAGAACCCTAGCCGGAAACCGGACCAGGGATGCGCCGTCGGGATCGACGACCGCACGGAGGCTGCCGGCGGCGACGAAGATCACGTCACCCGGTTCGGTGAACTGGCTCCGCGGGTACGTGGCCGCCAGCGTGAGGTGGTCGATGGACAGGTCCGACGCGAGGTCGAGCGAGTCGTCGACGACCCGTGCACCACGGCCAGGCGTGAGATGGTCGGAGGCCAGTCGGTGCCCCGGTACGAGGACGAGGGCGCCCGACGCGAGCAGGCCCTCGATGGTCTCGACAGACCCCCGGGGCCCCATGTCGGGAGCCGCGCCGGCGGCATGAGTCGTCTCGACCATGAGAGCCGGTGCCACCAGGGTTCGGGTGGCCTCGTCGAGATGACGAGCCAGGTCGCCGATACGCAGGGCGAGATCTGGTCCGGTCTGCAGAGCGGCTGCTCCGGTCGTCCAGGCGAGAGGGCGGGGCCGTGCGTCCACGAGGTGCTGTGAGCGTGCGCGCACGGAGTGAGCGGCCACCCGACGGGAGAAGCGGAAGGCATGCGAGCGCACAGTGTCTTCGTTGCCGAGTGCGGCCAGGACGTCGTTGACCAGGTCGGTCGTGACGTCGCCGGACAACGTGCGGTCACGCAGGTCGGCCGTCGTGGTCCACTGACGCTCGCTCGGAACGTCCGGGTGTGCGTCGCCAAGCACCCACAGGGCTAGATGCTGGCGCGGTCGGCCGGGGAGCCCGCCGGCCGGGAGCGTGACGATCGACCGGATGCGGTCGGAGCGCAAGATCTCAGCCCGTGCGTTGGTGTCTGCGTGGTCTCGCAGACGATCGACCAGAGCCTCGGCGGGGGCAAGAACGACTGCACGCTGGGCGGATCCCAGCTCCAGGAGCAGATTGTCGACTGCGTCCAGGACGGACCCTGGACCCGCAGCGCCGCGTAGGTGGGCCACGACCACGGAATGTGCGAGGAGACCCGGCTGGGCGTCGTCGGCCAGCTGACGGTGGCCGATCCCGCGAGAGCGCAGACGCCTGATGGCACCTCGCGAGGCAGGGCCGGTCTGGGCGGCCGGTGTATAGGCGACCATCTCGATGTTCTCGGGCAGGCGGTCTCGTACGGCGAGCAGGACGTCCCCGTTGCCAGGAGAGACATCGATGAAGGACGCCTCAGCGGAATCCGTGGCGTCGCCGGTGTCATTGGTGAGCAACGCGATCGCAAGGTCACCCATGAGCGTCGCGGCCGCGAAGGAGAGCGCCTCCTCGTCGCCGCGGCGGATGCGCTCGGTCCTCTCAAGAGTCTCCAGTGCAGCGGTAGGGGTGAAGCAGGCGTCCGCGAGGGCGTCGGCGTGAGCTGTCGCGGTGGCCAGTGCCGTCGCGGTCAGCCCTGCAACGGCCGCGATCTCGGTATAGAGGAAGTGGTCGCCCGGATCGCACTCATCAGCGAGGTCAAGCAGGTCGGGGCCTGTCATGCCGGCCAGGAGCTCTCCGGTCAGTGCCTTGAGGCACAAGAGCGAGGCGAGGTGACCTGCACCGTCCGGTCCTGCGAAGGGGACCGGCAGCTGGGTGAAGGCAGCAGCATCCGCGCGGACCTCCCGGTTGTTGCCCAGGTCCGTCTCCTCCAACCACTCCACGACCTCTAGGGCGTCGAAGAGTGGGCGTGAGCTGGTCGGGTCGATCGGTGCGGGGAAGGGCTGGGTGGTGTGCGCTTTGCGCCTGCGCCACGTGGTGACGACCGGACGCTGGACGCGGGCCAGACGAGCGACGTCCGACAGTGACATCGTGGCGGGGGTCAGTGTCGTGGAGGAGGCGGACGTGCTGGTCACTGCGGTCTCCTCTCGTTGGCCTGTGGGTTGATCGTACGGGAGGTCGGAGCCCCAGAGGCGCTGTCGATGATAAGGGGGCTTATCGCCGATTCTCTTGTCGCCGGTCCAGAGTCTCTCTACCTTCATGACCAGTGAGAAGGCCCGCAGCGTGGTCTTCCAACACAGGCAAGGAGCAACCCATGAGGTACATCCGTGCGGTCCACGTCGACTCACCCGGTACCCGCAACGAACACATCAGCTCGGTCAAATACGCGTTCTCGACCTCGGGCGCGGTATTCACCGCCACCCGTGAGGGAGTCGCCGCCGAGATCCGTGCCGGACACACCTACCGGACACACAACGACCAGACAGGGGCCGAGGCTCCGGTCATCGCCGCAACCAGCTCATCTGGCCGGCCGTACATCACGACGGTCGCGGACGGGCGGGAGAGCAACAACCTCCTGGGCCTGCCGCGGTTCTGAGGCTGTCGCTACCGTCCGGCTGCCCGTCCGCACACAGACTCTCGAAGAGAAGAGATGACCATGACTGATCACCTGCCCCAGCCCGGCCCGCCGGCCTCACAGCCCTTGACGCCTGCACCACAGTTCCCTGCCCCTCCCGCGAAGAAGCCCAAGAAGTCACGGCCCGTGCTTGTGGGCGCGATCAGCGGAGCTGTCGGCCTCGTCATCGGGATCGGCATCGGCGGAGCCGGCGGGGGAGAAACCGACTCGGGGAAGGTGACGGCCACTTCATCGGCTGCCGCAACGACCTCGGGCACGGAGGAAACGACCGAGCAGGAGACCGTGGATACGGTCGAACCCACCCCGGAGCCCTCCGCGACGCCAGCGGCCGCGGAAGGGACTCGTGCCAACCCGTATGCGATCGGTGAGACGGTCGGGAACGACGACTGGTCCGTAGTCCTCTCCGCCCCGCGTGAAGCGGCGGCAGAGGTCTCGGCCGAGAACCAGTTCAACTCTCCGCCCACCGCGGGCTTCGAGTTCTACATCGTCCCGGTGTCGGCGACCTACACGGGGGCGGATACCGGCACCGCGTGGCTCGACCTGCGGGTCGCCTTCGTCGGGTCGGACGGCGTGACGTACTCCGACAGCTGCGGCGTGATCCCCGACTCGCTCAACGACGTTGGTGAGCTCTACGCCGGCGGGATTGCCGTGGGCAACACGTGCGTCGCGGTCCCGGCGGGCGCCGACGGACTCTGGACGGTCAGCGCAGGGTGGAGTGACCCGGTGTTCTTTACGGCCGCCACGACCTGAGCGTCTCCGGACGTCAGGCAGCCGTCTGACGCGGCGGAAGGGGAGGCGGGATCTCGGCCCGGCAGGGGGCTGGTCGGGATCCCGTCCTAGCCGTCGTACGTTGTAGAACCCCGCACCACCAACCGGCAGTCGAGGGTCTCGATGCCGGGGCGCTCTCGGCCGGCGATGGCGTCGATGAGGCGTTCGGCGGCGCGGCGGCCCAGGGCCTCGAAGTTCATGTCGATGCTGGTCAGTGCGGGGCGTGAGCCCTCGACGAGGACCTTCCAGTTGTCGAAGCCGATCACTGCGACATCGCGGGGGACGTCGACGCCGCGCCCGCGCAGCGCCTCCAGGGCGCCGCGGGCGATGAGGTCGGAGCCGCAGACGATCGCGTCGATGTGGGGGTCGCGGTCGAGGAGGGTGAGAGCGGCGCTGCGGCCCCAGGCCTCCGACCAGCTGCCGTAGAGGACCTCGCCCCCGGCGAGCGAGAGCCCCGCGGCGGTCAGCGCCAGCTGCACGCCCTCGCTGCGCTCGCGAGCCGCGAGGTACGCGACGTCGCCAGAGATGTGGGCGATGCGACGCCGGCCGGTCGCCACGAGGTGCTGGGCGGCGAGGGTGCCGCCGTGGGTGTTGTCAGGGATGACCGAGGCGTCAGCGGGGTCGAGGGAGGGCGCGTAGGCGTAGACCACCGGGACCGGCAGGTTGCGCCCGAGGGTGGGGCGCGCGTCGGTCTGCCCGCCGACGACGATGAGACCGTCGACGCGGCGCGAGAGCAGCGCCCGCAGGTGGTGCTGCTCGCGGATCGTGTCGCCGCGGGCGTCACAGAGGAACACCGACATCTGGTCCGCGCCGACGGCGTCCTCGGCACCCATGAGGATGGGCAGGGAGAACCGTCCTTCGAGGTCGTGGGTGAGCAGCCCCACGGTCCCGGTCTGCTTGCCGACGATGGCCCGGGCGAGCTGGTTGGGCGTGAAGGAGATGCGCTCAGCCGCCTCGACCACCCTGCGGCGAGTGTCCGGGTGGACGTTGCCCTTGCCGTTGAGCGCCTTGGAGGCGGTGGCCACCGAGACCCCGGCGAGAGCGGCGACGTCCTTGAGCGTGGCGTTCCTCGGCCGTGCGGCGACGTCGTCATGGACAGGCATGGGTCTCCCAGCGAAAACTGTTGATTCGTTACCGAACTGTAGCCCAGGAAATGTGGCCTTGACCACGCCGTCACGCCGAGGCTACGGTCAGAAAACGGTTTCGGAATGTTGCCTCACGGGGTGCTTTTCGACAGTGGCTGGTCGTTGCCGACCGCGCCATCGGCACGCAACTACGCGCGCGGCCTGCAGCACTCGCACATCTCATCCACGTGCGCTCGGGACTCAAAGAAGAGGTTCGCCATGGCTCCCGGTCGCACACCCCTTGAGGAGATCCGTTGAGCATCCTGACCTCCGGCCTACGCCGGACCGCCCCCCGACCCGCCCGGCGCCTGACCGCCGCCCTCTCCCTCGCTGTTGTCGGTTCGCTCGCCCTCGCGGCCTGCGGCTCGTCCGCCGACGACTCAGCAGCCTCGGCAGACACGCTCACCGTGTGGCACTACTTCAGCGACGCCAA
This sequence comes from Sanguibacter suarezii NBRC 16159, assembly GCF_001552735.1. GTDB lineage: Bacteria > Actinomycetota > Actinomycetes > Actinomycetales > Cellulomonadaceae > Sanguibacter > Sanguibacter suarezii. The sequence continues at coordinate 201,176 of NZ_BCRT01000016.1, read as the reverse complement.
CCAGGTGAAGATCATGACCGACTACGCGGACATGTTCGAGGCCAGCCACGACGGCGTCACCGTCGAGAACGTCTTCGTCCCCTACGACCAGATGAACTCCAAGCTCATCTCCGCCGCCGGCGCCAAGACCGGCCCCGACGTCGTCGTCTTCAACGGCGCCGACGCCGGCACGCTCGCCCTCGGCGGCGCGCTGGCACCCCTCGACGAGCAGTGGGACGCCTTCGCAGACAAGGACCAGTTCCCCGACTCGGTCGTGCACACGATCGACGACACCACCTACGCCGTCCAGGGCTACGTCAACCTGCTCGGCCTCTGGTACAACGCGGACATCCTCGACGAGATCGGCGTCGAGGCGCCCACCACGATCGACGAGCTCGAGGCGGCCATGGCCGCTGCGAAGGACGCGGGCTACGCCGGGATGACCCTCTCCGGGCTCCCGCAGTCCCAGGGTGAGTGGCAGGCTTTCCCGTGGCTCTCGACCGAGGGCTTCACCTACGACGCCCCGGACGCCGGAGCCCTCGAGGCCGGCCTGACCCGCGTGCGCAGCTGGGTGGAGAACGGCTACCTCACCCAGGAAGCCGTCACCTGGGACCAGACCGTCCCCTTCCAGAAGTTCGCCGCCGGCGGGGTGGCCTTTGCCCAGAACGGCAACTGGCAGATGGGCACCGCGGCCTCCGACGCGGACTTCGAGTACGGCGTCGTGCCGCTCCCGCTGGGCGCGGACGGCCAGGTCTACCTCGGCGGCGAGGGCGAGGGCATCGGTGCCTTCAGCAAGAACCCCGACCTCGCCTGGGAGTACCTGGCTGAGACCTACTACAGCGCGGACGGACAGCTCGTGGCCGTCAACAACGTGGGGTCGCTGCCCAGCCGCGCGGACGCGGGCCAGGACGAGGCCGTGACCGGCAACGCGCTGCTCCAGCCGTTCTCGGAGACGATCGCCCGCTTCGGTGCGAACTACCCCGCCTCGGTCATCCCCGCCGCTGCCGTCGCCGACGTCCAGCTGACCGTGGGACAGGCCTGGAGCGCGGCGATCGGTGGACAGAAGTCTCCCGCCGACGCCGCCACCTCCGCCGTCTCCACCCTTGACGGACTCCTGAAGAAGTAAGCCCGGACGGCGCCGCAGGCGCCGACGCCAGGTCACCTCGAGACAGACAAGGCCCATCGAATGACAGCACCACTGGCGTCGGCGCCCTCGCCGACCACCCTGACCCCCGGGACGCGCGCCCCGGCCCCTCGAGCGCGCACCGGCCTCAAGCGAGGGAACAAGCTCGCCTTCCTCGCCCCGGCCGCGATCTTCCTCGCCCTGTTCAGCGTGTACCCCCTCATCACCCTGGTGCGCATGAGCATGTCCGCGGTCAACGCCGCGACGCTCAACGGCGACTGGGTCTTCACCGGCCTGGAGAACTTCCGCACCGGCTTCGCCTCGGGGGAGACCACCCAGGCGCTGTGGCGGACCGGCCTCTTCGTCGTCGTCGTCACCGTCGTGGGCATGGCCGGCGGCCTCGCCGCCGCGATCGCGCTGCGGACCACCGGGCGGTGGTCCGGCGTCGTGCTCGCCGTCATGGTCTTCGTGTGGGCGCTGCCCCCCGTGGTCAACGGCAGCGTGTGGAAGTTCCTGCTCGGTGACGCGGGGCTGATCAACACGATCATCCTCAAGACCGGGCTGACCGACACCGCGATCCCGTTCCTCTACGACCAGCACTGGGCGCTGGCCTCGGTGGCCTTCGTCAACTCCTGGTCGGTCATCCCCTTCAACGCCCTCGTCTTCCGCGCTGCGCTCATGGGCATCGCGCCGGAGACCTTCGAGGCCGCAGCCCTGGACGGGGCGAACAAGTGGCAGGAGATCCGCCACATCATGATCCCCGCCGCCCGCCCGACGACGCTCGTGCTGTTCGTGCTGACCGTCGTCTTCGCCTTCCGCAGCTTCGACCTCATCTACGTCATGACCTACGGCGGCCCCGGCACGGCCACCAACACCCTGCCCTTCCTGGGCTACCTGCAGGCCTTCGTCCGGTACGACTTTGGCCTGGGCTCGGCGACGTCGGTGTTCACCGTGCTGTTCGTCATCGTCCTTGCGGTCGTTTACGCCCGCAGCATCCGCCGTGAGGAGTCGGAATCGTGAAGCAGACCGCCGGACCCGTGACCACCACGATCAAGGTCCTCCTGACCCTCCTGTACGGCGTCCCGCTGTTCTGGATCATCCTCACCTCCTTCAAGAGCTCGGCCGACGTCATGTCGACGCAGTCCTCGATCTTCTTCCGGCCGGTCACCACGGCCTACGTCGAGGCCTTCAACGGAGAGCTGTTCACCGCGCTGGGACAGTCCGTGACCATCGCGGTGGGCACCACCGCCCTGACGATGCTCATCGCGATCCCCGCCGCCTACGGCCTGGCCCGGACCTCCGGGTACATCACGACCATCGGGCTCGGTCTGCTCATCGTCTTCCAGATGATGCCGCAGACGGCCAACGTCATCCCGCTCTTCCAGGTCTTCGGCAACTGGGGGCTGCTCGACTCCGTCGCCGGTGTGATCGTCGCGGACACCGCGCTGCTCGCCCCCTTCGCGATCATCCTGCTGCGTCCCTTCTTCCGTGGGGTGCCCCCCGAGCTCGAGGAGGCCGCGTCCATCGACGGCTCGGGCATGATGCGCACCTTCTTCTCGATCGTGCTGCCCATCGCCCGCAACGGGATCTTCACCGCCGGGACCCTCGTGCTCCTCATGTCCTGGGGCGAGTTCCTCTACGCGGTCAACTTCTTCCTCTCCCCGGGCAGCTACCCGCTCAGCGCTCTGCTCTCCCAGCAGGTGTCGGCCTTCGGCATCAACTGGCCCGGCCTGATGGCCTTGGCGGTCCTGACCTCGATCCCGGTCCTCATCGTCTTCTCCTCCACCTACAAGCTGCTGCGCGACGGACTGACCGTCGGCGCGGTCAAGTGACCCCTGAACCACTGAACTGGAGCTAGTCATGTCTTCCTCCGATCGCGCCCAGAACCTGGGCGACCTGGCTGCCACCGCCAGCACAGCCACCGCCGCCGCCCGCCGCACCAGCCTCGTCTACTCCGGCGCCGACCGCGGGCTGCCGATCGCGCCGTCCGCGGGCCGGCTGCGCCCGCTCGGCCTGGGCGAGGTGCAGATCACCGGCGGGTTCTGGGCTGACCTGCAGGCCCTCAACTCCTCCGCGATGATCGAGCACTGCGAGGCGTGGGTCGAGCAGATGGGCTGGACCACGAACTTCGACGCGGTCGTGGCCGGCACCATCGCTCAGACCCGGCGGGGGCGGGAGTTCTCCGACTCCGACGTCTACAAGCTCATGGAGGCCATGGCCTGGGAGATCGGGCGCACCGGCGACGAGGCGATGAACGCCCGCTTCGAGGCGCTCGTGGCACGGATCGCCCCGGTCCAGGAGGCTGACGGCTACCTGTCGACGAAGTTCGGCCGCCCGGGCCAGCAGCCCCGGTACTCCGACCTGGAGTGGGGCCACGAGCTCTACTGCTACGGCCACCTCATCCAGGCCGGTGTGGCGCGCGGCCGGACCGCGGGTGCGGACCAGTTCGTCGAGATCGCCGTGCGCGCGGCCGACCACGTCTGTGAGGCCTTCGGCCCTGACGGCATCGACAACGTCTGCGGGCACCCGGAGATCGAGGTCGCCCTCGTCGAGCTGTACCGCTACACCGGGGACCGCCGGTACCTCGACCAGGCTCAGCTCTTCGTCGACCGCCGCGGCCACGGGCGGCTCGGGCAGATCGAGTTCGGCGCCCAGTACTTCCAGGACGACCAGCCCGTCCGCGAGACGGCGATCATGACCGGTCACTCCGTCCGCGCCCTCTACCTCGCCGCAGGTGCCGCCGACCTCGCCATCGAGGAGGGCGACGACGAGCTGCTCGCAGCGATCACCGCACAGACCCTGGCCACCCTGGCCCGCCGCACCTACCTCACCGGCGGGATGGGCGCCCACCACGAGGGGGAGTCCTTCGGGGCCGACTACGAGCTGCCCTCCGACCGCGCGTACTCCGAGACCTGCGCGGGCGTGGCCTCGGTCATGCTCAACCAGCGCCTGCTGCTGGCCTCGGGCGAGGCGGCCCACGCCGACGCCGTCGAGCGCACCCTCTACAACGTCGTCGCGACGTCGCCCGCCCAGGACGGCAAGGCCTTCTACTACACCAACACCCTGCACCAGCGGGTCCCGGGCACCGTCCCGGACGCCACCGAGCCGAGCGCCCGCGCCTCCTCCAGCCTGCGCGCCCCGTGGTTCGAGGTGTCCTGCTGCCCCACGAACGTGGCTCGCACCGTGGCCTCCCTCGGGTCCTACCTCGCCTCCGCGGACGACGCCGGGACCCAGCTCCACCAGTACGCCTCGGCCGAGGTCGTGGCCCCGCTCGGGGATGGCCGCACGGTCGGGGTGAGCGTGGCCACGCACTACCCCCACGACGGGCTGGTCCGGGTGACGATCACCCAGGTGCCCGAGGCCGACCAGGACGCGGAGTGGACGCTCTCGTTGCGGGTGCCCGCCTGGGCGGAGCGCGCCGTGCTGCGGACCGGCGGCGTCTCCACGAGCGTGGACGCCGGCTACGCCCAGGTGCGACGCGCCTTCGCAGTGGGCGACGTCGTCGAGCTCGAGCTGCCCGTGGTGGCCCGGTGGACCTGGCCGGACGCCCGCGTCGACGCCGTCCGCGGCCAGGTCGCGGTCGAGCGCGGTCCGCTCGTGCTGTGCCTGGAGTCCACGGACCTGGGCGCCTCGGTCAACACCGTCTCGGTGGACACGAGCCTGCCCCCCGTCGAGCTGGACGGCGCCGTGCTCGTCTCGGCGACCACGGTGGACCCCCACGACACCCCGTGGCCCTTCGGCCCGGACGCCGACGCCGTGGCTCCCGAGCGGGTCACCGACCGCGGACTCGTCCAGCTGGTCCCGTACCACGCCTGGGCCAACCGCGGACCGTCGACCATGCGGGTGTGGATGCCGGTGTCCTGACCCCCTGAGCCGGCCAGCCAAGCCCCCCCTGCTAACCCTGGCTGGCCTGGGGCCCCAGGAGATCACGCAGCCGCGTGGTCTCCTGGGTGTCCCACCCTTCGGGAGCGCCGAGCGCAGCGAGCCCGTCCACGTACGCCTCGCGGTAGTCGTGGCCATGGCCGGAGGGCACGTCGCCGGCCACGAAGAGATCGAAGGTGACCTGCCAGAAGGTCACGATCGGCACCCAGGTCATCTCCATCCGGTCCGGGCCGGGCTGGGAGATCCAGTCGGCCTCGCGCCACAGGAGGTCCGGGGACCACCAGACGATGGCGTCGGAGGCGTGCTGGATGTAGACGATGTGCGGCGTCTGCCAGGTGCCCGGGAAGTCCCAGATGTTTGCCGCGCTCCCCACCTCGGTCCCGAAGCGGACCTGGCGGCCCTCCTCGTAGACGGGGCTGTACTCGAGGCTGCCGGGGTCGCGGTTGTCGGTGAAGAACTGCCAGTTCGCGGTGGCGTTGGGAGTGCCGACGAAGAGCGCGCCGTCAGTGCGGGCGCTCATGTCTTGCAGGCCGCTGAACGCACCCTGCGCGCCGTAGCTGCCCAGAGAGATGCCGAAGGCCAGGAGGAACGGCCGGTCGTCGGCGGGCTTGGCCGACCACGCCGCGTAGACGGCTTCGTAGAGCGCCTTGCCCGCGGCCGGGGGAGTGGACATGTCGGAGACGAAGCTGATCCAGCTCGGGAGGAAGGAGTACTGCATGGCGGCGGTCGCGGTGTTCCCGCCGTGCATGTACTCCAGGCTCTGCGACATGGACGGGTCCACCCAGCCGGTGCCCGTCGTCGTGGTGACCACGAGGATGTCCCGGTCCCAGGCGTTGGTGCGATCGAGCTCAGCCACGACGAGCTCGGCTGTCGCCTGGAGGGACTCGGCGGAGTCGGGAGCGGAGTCGGTGGCGGCGGAGTCCAGCCCCGCGTAGACCCGGATGGGTTCCATGACGTCCGCCGGGGCGATGACGTCCCCGCCCGCGACGAAGTCCTGGATCTGGGCCACCGACGGACCGCCGGAGACGAAGCCGCGACCTTGCTTGCCCAGGGTCTCCCAGGAGGCGAGCGACTCCGGCGATCCCGACCGCTCGGGGGAGGTGGGTCGGACCGCCCCCGCCGGAGTGGTCTCGTCAGCCTTGGCGTAGACGGAGTTGAGGGCGCTGAGCGTCCCGTCGATGAGGCCACCGTTGACCACCACGATGGTGACCGCGGTGACCGCGACCGCGGCGACGAGCCGGGCCACCCGCAGCGGGACCCACCGGCCCAGCACACGGGCGGCCCACCGGGTGCACCTGCGCAGGGTGCGCCCGATCTCCAGCAGGACGAGAGCCAGCAGCAGAGCGAGCCCGAGCAGCGGGATGGTGTGCAACGGGCCGGGGGGCTCCATCCCGAAGAGGGTGCGCAGGTCGTTCTGCCAGTGCGAGCCGAGCACGAGGAACCACGGGACGAGCACCACCGTGGCCAGCGCCAGTCCCCACCACAACACCCGGGTCACCGACGGCGGCCACGGGGTCCGGAAGCCGAAGCGGCGCAGCACCCAGCCCAGGAAGGTCCCGATCGCGTAGCCGCCGATCACTGACAGCCCGGTGAGCAGGGCCTGGTAGAGCCACTCACGCGGGATGAGGGACGGCGTCATGGAGATGCAGTAGAAGGTCAGCGCGAAGGCCAGACCCGTCGGGGAGAAGGTGCGGCCGTACCGCGCGAGAGAAGCACCGAGCCCCGACAGGATGTGACCGTTTCGCTCCATGTTGTGAGCCTAGTGGCTTTGGCTGTCCTCGCCTCCGATGAACTCGGTGACGTCGTCGGGCAGGCCGTCCTCGTTCATGTCGGTGCTGCGGTCGGCCCGGCGCGCGTCTGCGCGCAGCGCGAGCGCTGCGAGCGAGGCCGCGATGACCGACGCCGCGAGCACAGCGGCCTTCGCGGCGTGGGCGTGCACGGAGTCCGGCGGGAAGGACAGCTCGGCGATGAGCAGCGAGACGGTGAAGCCGATGCCTGCCAGCAGACCGACCGGGAGCAGGTCCCGCAGGCCGATGCCCGGCGCCAGGCGCAGCGGGGTGAGCTTGGTCAGCAGGAACGTGGTCCCGAGCACCCCCAGGCACTTGCCGACCACGAGCGCCACCATGATCGCCACCGCGACCCCCTGGCTGAGGACACCCAGGACGCCGTCGTCGACGAGGGAGACCCCGGCGGCGAAGAAGGCGAAGACCGGCAGGGCGATGCCCGAGGAGATCGGGCTCCACACGCGCTCGAAGCTGTGCGTGCGCGGGTGGTGCTCACCGTGGATGAGGAGAGCCGGGACAAGGAAGCCCATGAGGACGCCGGCGACGGTGGCGTGCACCCCGGAGGAGTGCACGAGGACCCAGATGACCACGGCGAGGGGGAGCAGCGCCCACCTGTGCACCCGGCGTGCGGTGACCAGCATCCGGAAGACCACGAGGGCGACGACGGCCAGGCCCAGCGGCACCCAGGACACGCTGTCGGTGTAGAAGACCGCGATGACCACGATCGCCAGCAGGTCGTCCACGACGGCGAGGGTGAGCAGGAAGGTGCGGATGGCGGCGGGCAGCCCCCGCCCGAAGACCGCCAGCACCGCGAGGGCGAAGGCGATGTCCGTCGCGGTGGGGATCGCCCACCCGTCGATCGCGGAGGTGTCCCCGGTGAGTTTGAGGACGAGCACGAACAGCAGCGCCGGGACGGCCATGCCGCCCACGGCCGCCAGGATCGGGACGCCGGCCCGTCGCGGCTGGCGCAGCGACCCGGCGACGAACTCGTACTTGAGCTCGAGCCCGACGACGAAGAAGAAGATCGCCAGCAGCCCGTCAGCAGCCCATTGGGCGAGGGTGAGGTCGAGGTGCAGCGCCTCCGGCCCGATCGTCGTGCTGGCGAGCGAGGCGTAGGCGTCGCGCCACGGAGAGTTCGCCCAGACGAGGGCGGCGGCCGCTGCGATGATCAGCAGCAGGCCGCCGGTAGTCTCGCGGGTCACCCACGCCGTGAGCCGTTGCAGGCCGGTGGGCGGGGTGTGTGACGGTGTGCTGGCGGGCGTGCTCATGCTGCTCCCAAGGGGTCGACGACGAGAACACCGACCAGTCTTCCCGGCACACCAAGGGGTAGATCCTATGACCCCAGGGTACGTCAGGCGAGTGTTCGTCTGCGCATCCCGATCACCACCGCGACGGTTCCGGTGATCAGCCCGAGGATCGCCAGGGCCGCCCCCACGAAGGCCAGGGTGAGGGTCGGGCCGTTCTCCACGTCCGTCTGGAGCTTCGCGGTCCCGGCGGAGATCTGGGTGGTGCCGCCGTCGATGGAGTCGGCGCCCTCGGCGACTGCGCTGGCCCCGGTGGCGAGGGTGCTGGCGCCCTCGGCGAGGGTGTCGGAGCCGGAGCTGAGGTCGCCGGCGCCGGTGGCCAGGGTCGAGGCCCCGGCGGCCAGCGTCTGCGATCCCAGGGACAGGGTCGTCGCCCCGGTGCTCATCTCGGTGGTGCCCTCTGCCAGCGTGCCTGCCCCGGTGGCCAGGGTGGTCGCCCCGGTGGCCAAGGTCTGCGTCCCGGTGGCCAAGGAGGTGGTGCCCGTCGCGAGACTGGTCGTCCCGTCGCTGAGCGTGCTCGCCCCGGCCGCGATGAGCGTGGTGCCCTCGACGAGCGCGGGGCCGGCGAGGGCCAGCGCGGCGGTGCCCTCCTTGAGGGTGCTCGCCCCGGCGTGCACGGCGGCGGACCCGGTGACGAGCGGAGCCATCCCGGTCGCGAGGGTGCTCGCGCTCGTGGAGACACCGGCGATCGTGGCCTGCATGACGAGGAGACCGTCGGACAGGCTCGTCGGTGCTGAGCCGGGCGTCGAGTCGAGCACAGCGTTCTGGAGGGTGGTCGCCCCCGTGGACAGGGCCCCCGCGCCCGCGGAGAGCGCCGCGAGCTCGGCGTCGGTCACGACGCCGCCGGCGGCGATCTTCGTGCGGAGCGCCTCGAGAGTGCCTTCGAGGGTGTCGAGCTGTGTCGCGAGGTTGCCCGCTCCGTCGCTGACGCTCTTCGCGGCTGCCATGAGCGAGGTGCCCCCCGGAGGTGCGGTGGTCACGGCCTGGGAGATCTGACCCAAGCCTGTGCTGAGGGCCTCGACGTTCGTCTTCACGCTGGTGACTCCGTCGGAGACGGACTTGGCTCCGTCCACGATCGCTCCGGCTCCGGTGTCCAGGGTGGGGAGCTTGTCGGCCAGGACCGCGACGGAGTCGCGCAGCTCGCCGGTCTTGGTCGCGAGCGTGCTGGCGCCGGTGTCCACCGCGGCTGCGCCGACCTTGAGGCGCTGGGCACCTGTGGCGGCGTCGGACGCACCGGTGGCGACCTTGGAGGCCCCGACGTCGAGGGCCTGGGCGCCGGTGTCGAGGCTGCTCGCGCCGGTCTGGAGGGCGATGGCCCCGGTGGCCAGCGTGGCGGCACCGTCAGAGAGGCTGGTCGCCCCGTCGGCGACCGCGGCGGCGCCGGTCTGCAGGGTCGTGGCACCGGTCGACAGGTCGCTCGCCCCGGTGGCCGCGCTGCCTGATCCGGCGGCGAGCTCGCTCGCGCCGGCGGCCACCTGGACGGACCCGTCGTTGAGCTTGATCGAGGCGTTGTGCACCTTCGTGTTGAAGATCTGGAGGTAGACGATGAGCCCGATCGCTACGAGAGCGAGCAGGATCATCGAGATCCCGGTGAAGAAGGGGAAACGGGGCAGTCGGGCAGTCTCGTGCGAGCTCATCGAAGTCCTGTCTCGCGCCGCAGCTTCCGGCGCGCGCGTGAACAGCCGGGCGCAGCGCCGGGCTGGTGTGGACGGGGCGGGAGCCCTGAGGGCGGACCGCCATTGGTCCGTCCATGAGCGCTCTCGACTATCTGAAACTCAAAGTCTTGGTTAACTACCCCGCAAGGCTAGCAAACCGGACGCTCTTTGTGAAGTAGGTCACACTCGGCGTGGCGCGGCGGCTCCCCGGAGCCCGGGCGAGCCTCGTGCTACCGCTCGGCCTCGTAACCGAGCAGGGCGAGCTGGATCCGGTTGGTCATGTCCAGCTTGGTCAGTGCGCTCGAGATGTGGGACTTCACGGTGCCCATCGACAAGAACATCTCCGTGGCGATCTCGGCGTTCGTCATCCCCCGGGCGACGGCGCTCGCGACCTCGCGCTCGCGTGCGCTGAGCACGCCGAGGCGGGTCTGTGCGGCGAGAGCGCGCTCGGAGACGGCGCGCTCGGCGACAGGGGCCGGCGCCGTCGGCGCTGTCGGTGCGGTCGGTGCGCTCGCAGCCACCGGGAGCTTGGTCGCCTGGTCGATGAGCACCTGCATGACGGCCGGCGAGAGCACCGGCTCGCCGTCGGCGGCGCGGCGCACGGCGTCGACGATCTCCTCCGGCGGGGTGTGCTTGAGCAGGTACCCCGAGGCCCCGGCCCGCAGGGCGGCCAGGATCATGTCGTCGCCGCCGAAGGTCGTCAGCACGATGACCTGGGCCGGCGTCCCGCTCGCCGCCAGCGCCCCGGTCGCTGCGATGCCGTCCATGACGGGCATCCGGATGTCCATGAGCACGACGTCGGGGCTCAGCTCGCGGACGGCCTCGGCCACGAGCGCGCCGTCGGCCACCTCGCCGACCACGGTGATGTCATGGGCTCCGCCGAGCATGAGGCGCAGGCCGGAGCGGACGAGGGCGTCGTCGTCGACGATGAGGGTGCGGATCATGGTCGCCACGGTAGCCGGACGCGGAGCCGGAACGCGCCGGACCGGATCTCGTGGTCCAACGTCCCGCCCTCGATCGCGACCCGCTCGGTCAGCCCAGCCAGGCCCGCGCCGGCGCCGGGGATCTGGGACTCGACGGCGTCCATCGCCACGACGTTGGTCAGGACGAGCTCCACGCCGGTGTCCGCGTCGCCGCGCAGGGTGATGTTCACCAGCGAGGTGGGTGCGTGCTTGCGGGCGTTGGTCAGGCCTTCCTGGGCCACCCGGAAGATCGTGCGCTGCAGCTGGGGTCGGGTGGTCTCCAGGCCGGGGGCGTGGACGTCCAGGTGCACCTGCTGCCCCGCGGTGCGCGCCTCGGCGACGAGGGCGTCGAGGTCGCCGAGGTCAGGCTGCGGTGCGGCTGTGCCGGTCGCCGCGGGGGCGTCGGCGGGATCCTCGGGCAGGTCCGCGGTGCGCAGCACCGAGAGCACCTCAGCGAGCTCTTCGAGAGCCTGGTGGGCGTTCTCCCGGATGACCGAGACGGCGTCGCGCACCTCCGCGGCCGTGGGGGGCGGTGCGGTGCCGGCCTCGGCCTGGTCGGTGCGGTACTCCAGGGCTCCGGCGTGCACGGACAGCAAGGAGATCCGGTGGGCGAGGACGTCGTGCATCTCGCGGGCGATGCGCTCGCGCTCGGCCCGGCGAGCGTTGTGCAGCAGGAGGGAGTGCTCGCGCCGTTCCTGCTCGGAGCTGGTGCGCAGGCTGAGCACGAGCTGACGCCGGGCGCGCACGGCGATGCCCCAGGCGAGGACGGCGCCCACGAGGAGGGTCCCGGCGATGGACAGGTGCACAGCGTTCGTGGAGGTGTCGGGATGGACCCGGTCGTAGACGAGGCCAGCGGGGACCTGGAGCAGGGACAGTGGCACCGAGATCGGCCACGGGCGGTGCACCGCGAGGGTGAAGACGATGACGAAGATCGCGCCGGCGGCGGTGACGGAGAAGGTCGAGGCGACCAGGGCGGCGACCGCGAGGACGACCGGGATCCGGCGTCGCCACCACAACGCGATGCACAGCAGGGCGCCCACCACCGGGTCGACGACGTCGAGCAGGATCGAGGGGTCGTGGGCCACCGGCGAGGCGATGCTCAGCCCGTTCTCGACCTCGCTCGAGAGCTCGACGGTCGTGGTGGCGGACGTCTCGGTGCCCATCATCCAGAACAGCGTCGCGGCGAGGAAGAAGGTGGCGTCCACCGCCCAGTCGCGTGGGGAACGCCGGGTGGAGGATGGCTCTCCCGCCGGGCCGACGGCGCGCGCCAGCTGCCCGGGGAGGGCCCACCGGGCATCGAGGAGGGGGCGGTCGCTGACCTGCATGGCGTCAGCCTACGGACCCGCAGGACGCCGGTGCGACGGCCGATCGGCTGGACTCGTGCGCCTCGGGTCAGTCCTTCGGCTGATCGGCGTGCTCCCGCTCGGCGAGCAGAGAGCGGAGCTTGAGCACGGTCGACCAGTTCCGGGCCGTCCCGTCGACCCCGACGACGCGGCGCAGGTAGGCCGGGGTGAGGCGGCTCGTCCCGGCGCCCGAAGGGTAGTGGGTGAAGGCCACGCCGCCGGTCCAGACCACCCGCTCGGGGAAGCCGGTGAGGTCGAGACCGGCCAGCCGCTGCGGCTCGGGCGGGTCGAGGTAGAAGGTCACCAGGACCGTGGACGGCGCGGCCTCGCTCTCCGCGGGGAAGGGGTTGGCCGCCACGACCGCGTCGAGATCGGCCAGGGTGACCGCCACGACGTCCACGTCGAGGTCGAGGCGGGACCGCAGCTCCGCGCGGACCAGGTCCGCGACGTCCGCGGGCGAGGTGCAGGAGGCCGCGGGAGTCCCGGGGAGGGCGCCGCCCAGCACGAGGTTCCCGCTGGTGAGCAGGGTCGCCGGGGCTGCGAAGCCGGCGTCGGCCCCCAGGGACCGCAGGACCGCGGCCGGCACCGACCGGTGGCCGCCGACGTTGACTCCCCGCAGCAGGGCGGCGTGCGCGTTCATGCGGTCACGGTAGCGCCCTCGGGGCGAGGATGGAACGGAGGAGGGAATATCAACCGCTCGACGATGGTTTGTCATCACGCGCGACCGCGCCATCCGGACCTCACCCTAGGACTGCACATGAGCGCACCCACCACCGCCGGGGCACCGCCCGTCGTCGACCTGCGTGGCCGCACGCCGTGGAGCGTGCTGCCCGCCCTGCTGCTCGGCTTCTTCATGATCATGGTCGACACGACCATCGTGAACATCGCCGTCCCCACCCTCGTGGAGACCTTCGACGTCGGGCTGTCCGCGGTGGCCTGGGTGACGAGCGCCTACCTGCTCACCTACGCCGTCCTGCTGCTGGTCACCGGGCGGCTGGGGGACCGGTACGGCCCCAAGAACATCTTCGTCATCGGCTTGGCGGTGTTCACCCTGGCCTCGCTGTGGTGCGGGCTCTCCGGCAGCATCGCCATGCTCGTGGTCGCGCGGGCGGTGCAGGGCGTGGGCGCCGCGCTCATGACCCCGCAGACGATGGCGATCATCACCCGGGTCTTCCCCCCGCACCAGCGCGGCGCGGCGATGGGCCTGTGGGGCTCGGTCGCGGGCATCGCCACGATCACCGGCCCGGTGCTGGGCGGGCTGTTCGTGGAGTCCCTGGGGTGGGAGTGGATCTTCTTCGTCAACATCCCGGTGGGCCTGGTCGCGCTGTTCTTCGCCGTGCGCACGCTGCCCGCGCTGGCCACGAACAAGAAGTCCTTCGACGTCGTCGGCGTGGTGCTGTCCGTCGTGGGTCTGGCTGCGCTGGTCTTCGGCGTCCAGGAGGGGGAGACCTTCGACTGGGGTCAGGTGTGGGGGCCGATCACCGTCCCGCTGATCATCGGCTTCGGCGTCGTGGTCATCGCCGCCTTCGTGGCCTGGCAGCACCGCCTCGGTGCGGACGCCCTGCTGCCGCTGAGCCTGTTCCACCACCGCAACTTCTCCCTGGCCAACGTGTCGGGGATGGCGGTGTCCTTCGCGATGATCGGGATCTTCTTCCCGCTGACGATCTTCCTGCAGACGACCCTCGGCCTCTCGCCGCTGCACGCCGCGCTCATCGGCCTGCCCGGCTCGCTGGTCTCGGGCGTGGTGGCGCCCTTCGCCGGACGCCTGTCCGACCGTGTGCCCGCCAAGTGGGTCATGGTCACCGGTTTCGCGGCCCTCGCCCTGGCCACCGTGTGGCTGGACCTCGTCATCGCCCCGGGGGCCTCGCCGTGGGCGATCGTGGCGCCGATGGTGCTCTTCGGGGTGGGGACCGGGTGCGTCTTCTCCCCGATGGCCAGCCTGGCCACCGCGGGCCTGGACCACACCACCGCCGGTGCGGGCGCCGGCGCCTTCAACACCACCCGCCAGGTGGGCGGCGTGATCGGCTCGGCAGCCGTGGTCGCCATGCTCCAGGCTCGCCTCGCCGTCACCCTGCCCGACGCCGCTGCGCAGGCCGCGACCGCGCTGCCGGCCCAGCTCCGCGAGCCCTTCGTCGACGCCTTCGCCGCCGCCGGCGGGTCCTTCACGGGCGGCGGCTCCGGGGTGAGCGTGCCCGAGGGGGTGCCCGCCGACGTCGCCGCCTCCTTCGCCGCCGCCGCCCAGGACGCCTTCAACACCGGCTTCGCGACGGCGGCAGGTCAGACGATGCTGCTCGTGGCCGGTGTGCTGCTGGCCGGGCTGGTCGCCGGGGTCGCGATGCGCCGGGAGTCCGGGCACGTGGCGGGCTGAGACGCCGCGGCGTCTGCGGAGATATCCGGCAGGTGAACGCCGTATGACAGTCGTGGGTCCTCGCGCGTGTGCCGTGGCGCTGCAAACTACGCGGGCGTAGTTTCGTCGTGACGGACGGCATCCGGCCGTCCTGACACCCAGGCGCACGCGCGCCGGAGGGAGCCTGTCATGGCAGCTCGTCGAACCGCAGCTCGTCGAACTTTTGTGCTGGACACCTCGGTCCTGCTCTCGGACCCCACCGCGCCGCTGCGCTTCGCCGAGCACGACGTGGTGCTGCCGATCGTGGTGATCACCGAGCTGGAGGCCAAGCGCCACCACGCCGAGCTGGGGTACTTCGCCCGCGGCGCGCTGCGCATGCTCGACGACCTCCGGGTCGCCCACGGCGGGCTGAGCTCACCGATCCCGGTGGGCGAGGCCGGCGGGACGCTGCGCGTCGAGCTCAACCACACCGACCCGCGGAGCTTGCCGGACGGCTTCCGCCTCGGGGACAACGACACCCGCATCCTCGCCGTCGCGGCCAACCTCGCCGCCGAGGGGGCGGAGGTGACGGTCGTGTCCAAGGACCTGCCGATGCGGGTCAAGGCCTCGGCTGTGGGCCTGAGCGCCGAGGAGTACCGGGCCGAGCTCGCCGTGGACTCCGGCTGGACCGGCATGGGCGAGCTGGCCCTCGCCGAGCAGCAGATGGCAGCGCTGTGGGAGAACGAGTCCCTCGAGCTGGCGGGGCTGGACCCGGCCGCGCTCGCGGCGGCCGCACCCACCCTGTGCCACACGGGTCTGGTGCTGCACTCACCGCGCGGCTCCGCCCTCGCCCGGGTGACCCCGGACAAGCACCTCCAGCTCGTGCGCGGCGACCAGGAGGTCTTCGGTCTGCGCGGGCGGTCGGCCGAGCAACGGATCGCCATCGACCTGCTCATGGACGACTCGATCGGCATCGTCTCCCTCGGTGGGCGGGCCGGCACCGGGAAGTCCGCGCTGGCGCTGTGCGCCGGCCTCGAGGCGGTCCTGGAGAAGGGCAAGCACCGCAAGATCATGGTCTTCCGCCCGCTGTACGCGGTCGGCGGACAGGACCTGGGCTACCTGCCCGGCTCCGAGGCGGAGAAGATGAACCCCTGGGCCCAGGCGGTCTTCGACACCCTCGGTGCGGTGGTCAGCCGCGAGGTGATCGAGGAGATCATCGACCGCGAGATCCTCGAGGTGCTGCCGCTGACCCACATCCGTGGCCGGTCCCTGCACGACGCCTTCGTCATCGTCGACGAGGCACAGTCCCTCGAGCGCAACGTGCTGCTCACCGTCCTGTCCCGGATCGGTCAGTCCTCCCGGGTGGTGCTCACCCACGACGTCGCCCAGCGCGACAACCTGCTGGTGGGCCGCCACGACGGGATCGCCGCCGTCATCGAGGCGCTCAAGGGCCACCCGCTCTTCGCCCACGTCACCCTCGCGCGGTCGGAGCGCTCCCCGGTGGCCGCGCTGGTCACCGAGATGCTCGAGCGGATCGAGGTCTGATCGTCCACGTGTCGTGCACGAGGATCGTCATGATCACTCCCACGAGCGCACCCAGGGCGGTGGTGAGCGCCCGGTCGAGGGCGAGCTGACCGCCCGAGGGGTCACCGAAGGAGGTCATGAGCAGCGCCATCGGGGTGATGGTGAGCATCGCGAGGGCGTACTGGCGCACCACGATGAGCTCGGTGACGAACTGCAGCGCGACGACGACGCCGGCCACCCACCAGAAGCTCAGCCCGGCCTCCAGCAGCGGCCACGCGAGGAGCGCGCCGACCGCGGTGCCCAGCGCGCGCTGGAGCGCACGCGGCGTCGTGGTGTGGATGTGTCGGCCCTGCAGGGTGGAGGCCGCACCGATGGCCGCCCACGAGGGGTGACCCCACCCGAGGGCCTGCGCGAGGAAGGCTGCCGCGAGGGAGGCGATGGTGATCCGGACCACCGGGACGACGAGCTCACCGGAGGACCACTCCTCACGCACGGTGTCCGCCAGGGTGCGGCGCGGGGGCAGGTCCGCTGCCTCACCGGTGTCCCCGGCGTTCTCGGCGTGCTCGGCGAGGACGAGCGCGAGCTCGTGGGCCATCGGCGCGGTGCGCCGGTGAGAGGCGTCGTCGGCCAGGACGTCGCGGGCCAGGGACACCCGCGCCGCGTCGTAGTCGGCCGGGGCCAGGGCGCGGCGCACGGCGAGCACCGCCGGGGCCGAGGGGCGCAGCAGGTATCCGGACATGCACACGAGCCAGGCGATCCCCGCGCCGCCGGCGGCGAAGGCCGTCCGCAGCCCGACCTCGCCCAGGGTGGGTGCGCCGGCGACCGCCGCACCGGCGGCGAAGATCACCATGATCGGTCCCGGCGCTCCGATGCGGGAGGCGAGGGCGACGAGGCTGGCCGCGCCGGCGACCAGGGCCACGAGGAGCAGACGCACGTACGGCGGCCAGTCCAGGTGCGCGGACAACGAGCCGAGGAAGATCGCCCCCGTGATCATCGCCCCCGCCAGGGCAAGGCGGGAGGCACGACGCCGGTAGGGCTCGTACCGGGAGTAGATCGCGGTGAGGACGCCGAGCGCGGCGAAGCCGACCATCTCCGGGTGGGGGGACAGGTGCCCCAGGGCGAGGGCGAGCCCCACGGCGAGGCCGGCGCGTACCGCAGCGGCCACCGTCGCGTCGGCTGAGTGCACGGCAAGGGCTGACCAGGCGTGCGAGGTGGACAGCACGGAGCGGACGGCGTGACGGCGCCCGCCGGGGGTGGAGGTGACGGCGGAGCGGGGCGGAGCGGCGGGGGAGGGCACGGGGTGGGGCGGATCCTTCCAGGGGTGGCTATGCTTCTGAAAGTAGTTTACTCGTGAAATAATTCCGGGCCATCCCGGGGGACGGACTCAGGCGTGGACTTTGCCGAACGCGCAGTGCACCAGTGGGCCGAGCGCTACCCCGACCTCGACGCCTCCCACATCCTCGTGGTCGGACGGATCCTACGGATCGCGGCGGTGGTCACGGCCCGCAGCGAGGTGGAGCTCGCCGAGCACGGCCTGACCCGCGGCGAGTTCGACCTGCTGTGCGCGCTGCGCCGGGCCGGGCGCCCACTGCGCCCCGGAGCGATCACCACGGTGACAGGCGCCTCACCGGCGGCCATCACCAAGCGGCTCGACCGGCTCTCCGCCCACGGCATGGTCCGCCGCGAGCAGGCCGAGGACGACCGCAGGTCGGTGCTCGTCAGCCTCACCGACGAGGGAACCACCCTCCTCGACGACGTCTTCCCCGCCATCGCGGCGAGCGAGGCCGAGGCGCTCGCGGGGCTCGACCCCGCCCAGGCGGCACGCCTCGCCGAGCTCTTGGCGGTCGTCCTGTCCACCGTCGACCCGGAGGACTTCGCCACGAGCCCGGGTGCGGGCTAGCTCGACGCCGTCTCGGGGGTCAGGCTCCCGCGCACGATCGAGTCCCCCGAGTGCGTCGGGTCGCCGTCGAGGGGCTCCTGAGAGACGTCGACGAGGGGGAAGGCCGCGAGGTCGAGATCGTCCGGGATGTCGAAACGCCCCTGCGACCCCTCGAGCACACCCAGGCTGGTCAGGCTGCTCAGGTCCTCGGCGATGAGCCACACCTCGCGGTAGCCGTCAGCACTCGGCGGGGCGTCGACGCTGATCACCGCCTGTCGCGTGCCGTCCGGTGCGGTCTCGATCGTGGCCTGGCCCGACGCGTCCGGCCAGTCGGGCAGAGCGTCCAGGGGGGCCTGGGCGATGATCGGGTCGCTGGGCTCCTGCGTCGTGACGCGGTCCCACACGATGCCGGCGCCGATCCCCGCGACGAGGGCCACGCTGGCGGCCGCGGCCACCAGTCCCCAGCGGCGCGGTGCGGACCTGTGGCGGCGACGCTGCGTGCGGGCGGCGGGCACGGGAGAGGGCTCGGCGGGTGCGTCGAGGCCGAGCTCGGCGCTGATCCGCGCCCACACCTGGGGGGAGGGGTGCTCGAGCTCGTCGGGGCGCACCGTGCGGGCGAGGGCAGCAACGGCTGCGAGGTCGGCTGACTCCTCCTGGCACTCGGCGCAGGTCTCGAGGTGGGCGCGCTCGGTGGGACCGGCGACGTCGGGCGCGGCTTCGCCGAGGGCGATGAGGGCGAGGATCTCAGGATCGACGTGCTGCACCATCCACCTCCAGCCGTGTGCGCAGTCGGGACAGGTTTCGTCTCAGGTGACTCTTGACCGTACCCAAGGGCATGGCCAGCTCGTCGGCGATCTGCGCGTGAGTGAGATCACGGAAGAAGGCCAGCTCGAGGATCGTCTTGCCCGGCTCGCCGAGGCGAGCGAGCTGGTCGGCGATCATGACACGATCGGCGACCGCTGTGTCGTGAGCCAGGCCGGGCGTGGCGCCCGGGGCGAGGACGACGGCGGCCTGCTCGGAGTGCCGGGCCCGGGTGCGGCTCTCGTGGGCGTCGGCGATCTTGTGGCGCGTGATGCCCATGAGCCACGTCGACAGACGGGCGTGCTCGGGGTTGAAGGAGCCGCGCCCGCGCCACGCGGCCACGAAGACCTGCTGGGTGACGTCCTCGGCGTCCTGGCGGTCACCGAGGGACCGCAGGGCGACCGTGAAGACGAGCGGCGACCACCGGTGGTAGGCCTGGGCGAGCGCACGTTCGTCACCGCCGGCGAAGGAGGTGTCCAGCGCGTTGCCGCGCCGGTCCACCTGGCCGGGATCGTCCACGCACGCTCCTTCGATCAGTGATGCCTCAGCCCCGGAGGTGTTGCCCATCTCAGGCGTCCGGGACTGCGGTGACGATGACATTGTCCTCGTAGTGTCCGATGGACGCGTCCCATGCGCCACCGCAGGTGAGGAGCACAAGACGGGGTGGTCCGTCCCGGTCGAAGACCTCGTCGAGAGGAACGTTCGTCTTGGCGATCCGATCGACGGAGGACACCGTGTAGCCGTGGACCGTGCCGTCCTCGTCCGTCACGCTCACCGCAGTTCCCACCTGCGCCTCGCGCAGCCGCGCGAAGGGGCCCAGACCCTCAGCGCGGGTGTCGACGTGCGAGGCGAGCACCGTGGTGCCCGACGGGCTGGCAGGAGCCGAGCCGAAGCGGTACCAGCCGGCGTCGGCCGCTGAGGCGGGCAGGGTCATGGTCCCGTCAGCCTCGGTGCCCACCCCGATGACGGCCATGTCCACGTCGAGGTCGGCGACGACCAGCCGGGCCGGTGCGGGGACCGGCGCGGTGGACGCGTCGTCGGCCACCCGGACCGGGATGTCCTGAGGGAGGACGACGGCGGGCGCCTCGGGAGCGGGCGCGGTGGACGCCGTGGGCGCAGGGTCCGCTGGATCTGACGGTCCCGCTGAGGGGCTGCAGGCCACCAGGACAGCAGCCACCAGCCCGGTGACGGCCAGCACGCGAGGGCGTGAGGTCGTCACCGGGCGAGAGCTCCGTGGCTGCAGCGTCATGATCGATGCGTCGGGTCGGTGAGCTCGGGGGCCAGCTCAGCGATCCGCGTGGGCGCCAGAGCGCCGGCGGTAGAGGACAGCCCCGAGGGCGAGGACCCCTGCGGACGCGGCGGCTGCGACCCCCATGGCAGGTCCGTTGCCGGAGCCCGTGTCCGCGAGCCCGACCTCACCGGCGGGAACCCCGGCCGGTGACGCGTGGAGTCCGTCGATGGTCTGCGTGGCCAGGGCGAGGTTGCCGTCGGCCAGGCTGCCCCAGGCGTAGACGATCGTGTTGACGCCCTCGGTGACCGGGACGTCGGCCGGGCCGATCACCGGGGTGGTGGTCCCTGTTGCGGCCACCGACACCGACAGCGTCCCGGCGGGCAGGTCGAGGACCTTCTCGTCAGGGTTGGCGAGGTTGGTGATGACGGGGGTCCCACCGGCGAGGACGTCCACGGCCGGAGCAGCCGCGACGTGACGGACCGTGAGGCGTCCGTCACCCGCCGGGGTGGTCGAGGTGTCGTTGGTGAAGAGGGTGGCCGTGGGAGCACCCGAGGCATCGAGGTGGGCGACCGCGGTGTAGTTGGTGTTCCCGGTCAGGGAGAGGTCGACCGGGCCGATGGCCGGTGAGCTGGCGTCGGCGGCGTCGGCTGCGGTGATGGCGACGGAGTAGGTCCCGGCGGGAAGCTCGAGAGGCCCGGCGAGGGAGCCCGGGGTGAAGTCGTCCAGGGTGCGTTCTCCGTTGACCCAGACGTCCACGGTCAGTCCGGGGACGGCGTGGAGCACGGAGAGCTGGGCGTCTCCCTCGGCAGCCTGGGCTGCGGGGATCATCGTGAGCCCGGCGAGGGTGGTCGCGGCGGTGAGGGCGAGAGCGCCGAACATGGTGCGGCGGGCCTGCGGTCGTGCGTTCATGAGTGCTCCAGGTGTCTGTGGTCGCGCCGTCGTCGGTGCGAGCGTCAGGAGGAACTGAGGACACCTGTGTCTTCTCCCCGACGGGTGCCCGTGGATGCACTTGTCGTCGAGAAGTTTTTTTGGGCCACCACGACGCAGCGCCGGGACCCTGTCGGTGGGTACCCGGCGCTGCGGTGAGCTGGTGCTGGCGAGCGGGTGCTCAGGCCTGCGGCGGACGCGTCATCGCGAGCACGTCCAGGGCGGAGTCGAGCTGGGCCTCGGTGACCTCGCCGCGCTCGACGAAGCCCAGATCGATGACGGCCTCACGGACCGTGAGCCCCTTCTTCACCGAGTGCTTGGCGACCTTGGCCGCAGCCTCGTAGCCGATGACGCGGTTGAGCGGGGTGACGATCGAGGGGGAGGACTCGGCCAGCGCACGGGCCCGCTCGACGTTGGCGGTGATGCCGTCGACGGTCTTGTCAGCCAGCAGCACGGAGGCGTTGGAGAGCAGGCGGACCGACTCGAGCACGCCGAGGGCGATCACCGGGATCTGCACGTTGAGCTCGAAGGAGCCGCTCGCGCCTGCCCAGGCGACGGTCGCGTCGTTGCCGATGACGCGGGCGGCGACCATGAGGACGGCCTCGGGGATGACCGGGTTGACCTTGCCGGGCATGATCGAGGAGCCGGGCTGCAGGTCGGGGATGGCGATCTCGCCGAGGCCGGTGTTGGGGCCTGAGCCCATCCAGCGCAGGTCGTTGCAGATCTTGGTCAGCGACACCGCGATCGAGCGCAGGGCGCCGGAGAGCTCGACGAGCCCGTCGCGCCCGGACTGGGCCTCGAAGTGGTCGCGCGCCTCGGTCAGCGGCAGGCCGGTGTCCTCGACGAGCAGGGCGATGACACGCTGGGGGAAGCCGGCCGGGGTGTTGATCCCGGTGCCCACGGCGGTCCCGCCGAGGGGGACCTCGGCGGCGCGCGGCAGCGCCGACTCCAGCCGCTCGATGCCGTAGCGCACGGCAGCGGCATAGCCGCCGAACTCCTGGCCGAGGGTGACGGGGGTCGCGTCCATGAGGTGGGTGCGCCCGGACTTCACCACGGTCGCGAACTCGGTGGCCTTGGCCTCCAGGCTTGTGGCCAGGTGGTCCAGGGCCGGGATCAGCGAACCGACCACACCAGCCGTGGCTGCCACGTGGACCGACGTCGGGAAGACGTCGTTGGACGACTGCGAGGCGTTGACGTGGTCGTTGGGGTGCACCTCGCGGCCCAGGGAGCGGGACGCCAACGTCGCGATGACCTCGTTGGCGTTCATGTTCGACGACGTGCCGGAGCCGGTCTGGAAGACGTCGAGCGGGAAGTGCTCGTCGTAGCCGCCGCGCGCGACGGCGTCGGCCGCGGCGACGATCGCCTCGGCGACGTCCGCCTCGAGCACGCCGAGCTCGGCGTTCGCGCGAGCGGCTGCCTTCTTCACGCGGGCCAGGGCCTCGATGTGGCTGCGCTCGAGCGGCGTGCCAGAGATCGGGAAGTTCTCGATGGCGCGCTGGGTCTGAGCACGGTAGAGCGCGGCCGCAGGGACGCGGACCTCACCCATCGTGTCGTGCTCGATCCGGAACTCGCCGGTGACGTCGGTGTCAGGTGTGGAAGTCATGGGTCCATCGTGCCGCACCCCCGGCCCAAAACCCGAGCGCGCGCCCCGTGATCTTGACCGCAACCACGGGGCGCGCGCTGACAGGCGGCGACTCAGACGTCGAAGGGGACGTCTCCGATGTCACCGATGACGTCGATGAGGCGGGCGTGGCCGTCCTCCAGGTCGTACTCCACCCCGACGATCGCGCAGCGGCCCTCGGTCACAGCCTTGGCGATGGCCGCCGAGTAGGAGTGCAGCATCGACATCGTGTGGCGCACGTGCTCGCGGCGCAGCACGTCGGTGTTGGGGGAGACGAATCCGCCCTCAGCCGAGGTCAGGCTGACGATCGAGGGGATCACCCGGTCGGTGACCGCGCGGATGAAGCCGTTGGGCTGCTCGCCGGTGGTCAGGGCGTGCACCGCGGCCCCGATCGCGCCGCAGTTGTCGTGCCCAAGCACGACGATGAGGCGGGTGTCGAGGATGTCGACGCCGTACTCGATCGACCCGACGACCGTGGTGTCGACCACGTGACCGGCGGTGCGGACGACGAAGACGTCGCCGAGGCCCTGGTCGAAGATGATCTCCGCAGCGACGCGGGAGTCCGAGCAGCCGAAGACGAGCGCGAAGGGGTTCTGCGCCACCTTGATCTGCTCGCGACGGTCGAAGCCCTGGGAGGGGTGGAGCATCTCGCCGGCGATGAAGCGGTTGTTGCCGTCGCGGAGCTCGCTCCAGGCTGCGGTGGGGGAGACGTGGTGGGGCATGGAATTCCGTCCTGGTCGATCGGCCGAGCGCCAGCGGTCGCGGCCTTCGTGGTGCGCCGTGCCGTGTTCTCGTGTAGTTCTGAGGATAAGCAGAGATGCTCGTCGCGACGTGCAGCGTCCATGGTGTCCATGACGTCAGGGGGTGCCGTGGCGGCGAACGTCCTGAAGAACTGTACTGGCGGTACGACGTCATCTCGGACCCACGTCAACGTAGACGGGAGCCATCGTGCGAAGTCGCTCGAAGCTGCGGTGCATGCTCGTGGCATGCGCCCTCGCCCTGCCGCTGGCCGCGTGCTCGAGCTCCGGCTCGGACGTGCCAGTGCTCACCTGGTACACCAACCCGGACAACGGCGGACAGGCCGAGATCGCCAAGACGTGCACCGCGGCGGCCGAGGGTCGCTACCGCATCGTCACCTCGGGCCTGCCCACCCAGGCGGCCGCCCAGCGTGAGCAGCTCGCCCGACGCCTCGCGGCCCACGACTCCTCCCTCGACATCATCAGCCTGGACCCCCCATTCATCCCCGAGCTCGCCACCTTCCTCGCCCCCGTGCCCGAGGACGTCGCCGCGGTCGTGTCCAAGGACGTCACCAAGAGCGCGCT
Organism: Sanguibacter suarezii NBRC 16159; assembly: GCF_001552735.1. Lineage (GTDB taxonomy): Bacteria > Actinomycetota > Actinomycetes > Actinomycetales > Cellulomonadaceae > Sanguibacter > Sanguibacter suarezii. Next base: position 177,513 of record NZ_BCRT01000016.1, on the reverse strand, counting down.
CCAGGGCGCGAGCTGGGAGGGCGCGCTCGTCACCGCACCGTTCTGGGCCAACACGCAGCTGCTCTGGTACCGCAAGTCTGTGGCGGAGGCCGCCGGGCTGGACATGACCCAGCCGGTCACCTGGGACCAGGTCATCGAGGCCGCCGCCTCTCAGGACAAGCTGCTCGGCGTGCAGGGCATCAAGGCAGAGTCCCTCACCGTGTGGGTCAACGCCCTCGTGGCCTCAGCGGGCGGGGCGATCGTGGAGAACCCCGAGGCGCCTCAGGACGAGATCACGATCGGCCTGGACAGCGACGCGGGCCGCGCGGCGGCGACCATCCTGCAGAGCATCTCCCAGACCGGGGTCGGTGGTCCCGGCCTGCCGACCGAGGACGAGAACGCCTCGTTGACCGTGTTCCAGGGGGACAGCGGGTCGTTCATGGTGAACTGGCCCTTCGTCTGGGCTGCCACCCAGGCCTCGGTCGAGGACGGCACGATCGACCAGTCCGTCCTGGACGACATGGGATGGGCGCTCTACCCGGCCGTCTCCGCCGACCGCCCGGTCGCTCCGCCCTACGGGGGCATCAACCTCGGCGTCGGGAAGTACTCCAAGCACGTGGACCTCGCCTACGAGGCTGTGGAGTGCATCGTGGCGCCGGAGAACCAGGCGCAGTACTTCGTGAGCAACGGGAACCCGCCCGCGAGCAGCGTCGCCTTCGACGACCCGGCCGTCCTCGAGGAGTTCCCGATGGCCCCGGTCATCCGTGACTCCCTCGAGCTCGCGGTCCCGCGCCCCCAGACCCGGTACTACAACGAGGTGTCCTCCGGCCTGCAGGAGACCTGGCACCCCATCTCGAGCGTCAACCCCGACACGACACCGCAGTACTCGACCGAGTTCATCACCGCCGTGCTGCAAGGGAAGAGGCTGCTATGACGGCCCAGACCGCCCCCGCCCCAGCCCCACCGGACCCCGGCCCGCAGCGACCGCGTCGCACCGCGGTCCGCAGCGACCGGGCCCGCGCCGAGCGGCGCCTGGGCTGGTACCTCGCCGGGCCTGCCTTCGTGGTCATGCTCGCTGTGACCGCCTACCCGATCCTGCAGGCCTTCTACGAGTCCCTGTTCAGCTTCCGCCTGACCGCCCCCGAGGACCGCAAGTTCGTCGGCCTGGAGAACTACGCCGTCGTGCTCACGGACTGGGTGTTCTGGCGGGCGCTGCTGGTCACCGTCCTCATCACGGTCATCACCGTCGTGGTCGAGCTCGTGCTGGGCTTCGCGCTCGCGCTCGTCATGCACCGCGCGGCCCGCCAGCTGCGGGGGCTGCTGCGCACCGCGATCCTCGTGCCCTACGGCATCATCACCGTCGTCTCGGCCTTCGCCTGGTTCTACGCCTTCGACATCAACTCCGGCTTCATCAACCAGTGGTTCGACTGGGTCCCGGGCATCAGCCCCGACCTCAACTGGTTCGCCGGGACCGGGACGAGCCTCTTCGTCATCATCGCCTCGGAGATCTGGAAGACGACGCCGTTCATCTCGCTGCTGCTGCTCGCCGGGCTGGCGCAGGTCCCCGGCGACCTCGAGGAGGCGGCGCGGGTGGACGGGGCCACCGGGTGGCAGGTGCTCCAGCGGGTGGTCCTGCCGAACATGAAGGCGGCCATCATGGTCGCGGTGCTGTTCCGAGCGTTGGACGCCTTCCGGATCTTCGACAACGTCTTCATCATGACCAACGGTGCGTACAACACCGAGGTGCTGTCCCTGCTCGCCTACAAGACGTCGATCGTCCGCCTCGAGATCGGCCTCGGGTCCGCCATCTCGGTGCTGCTCTTCCTCTGCGTGATCCTCATCTGCTTCGTGGCCGTCAAGCTCTTCAAGGTGGATCTCGCCAGCTCACGAGGGGAGAAGTCATGAGTGCCCTGACCGCCCGCCAGCGGATCGGCTGGGGCGTGATCACCGTCTTGGTGCTCGTCTACGCCCTGTTCCCGGTGGCTTCGATCGTGGCCACCTCCTTCAAGCTGCCCAGCCAGCTCAACACCGGTACCTTCCTTCCCGAGACCTGGTCAGGGACCAACTACGAGTCGATCCTCGCGCCGTCGGGCGCAGCGCAGGAGCTGTTCCTGTCCGCGCTGCGCAACTCGGTGGGGATCTCCCTCATCGCCACGGCCATCGCCGTCGTGCTCGCCACGCTCGCCGCCTACGCGATCGCGCGGCTGGACTTCCCCGGGAAGAAGCTCATCCTCACCACGGCGCTCGCGGTGTCGATCTTCCCGGTCATCTCGATCGTCACCCCGCTGTTCAACCTGTGGCGGGCGATCGGGCTGTACGACACGTGGCCCGGCCTGATCATCCCGTACCTCTCGCTCACCCTGCCGATCTCCATCTGGACCCTCGCGGCCTTCTTCCGCCAGATCCCCTGGGAGCTCGAGCAGGCCGCGCAGGTGGATGGCGCGACGACGTGGCAGGCCTTCCGCAAGGCCATCGTGCCGCTCGCGGCGCCGGGGGTGTTCACCACGGCGCTCATCGCGTTCTTCATCGCGTGGAACGACTTCGTGTACGGGATCTCGCTCACCTCGACCAGCGCGGCCCGCCCCGTTCCCGCGGCGCTCGCGTTCTTCACCGGTGCGTCGCAGTTCGAGTCGCCGACCGGTGCGATCTCCGCCGCTGCTGTGGTGGTCACCGTGCCCGTGGTGATCCTCGTGCTGCTCTTCCAGCGTCAGATCGTGGCAGGGCTGACCCAGGGGGCGGTCAAGGGATGAACCAAGTCGAAGGAGTGGACACATGGCTGCCATCACGCTGAAGGACATCGTCAAGAAGTACGGAGATGGCTTCCCTGCGGTGAACGGCGTGAGCCTGGACATCGCCGACGGGGAGTTCGTCATCCTCGTCGGTCCGTCGGGCTGCGGGAAGTCGACCCTGCTGCGGATGATCGTGGGCCTGGAGGACATCACCGACGGCGACCTGGAGATCGGAGGGGTCCGGGTCAACGAGAAGGCGCCCAAGGACCGGAACCTGGCGATGGTCTTCCAGAACTATGCCCTGTACCCCCACCTGACCGTCGCGGAGAACATCGCCTTCCCGCTGCGCCTGCACAAGGGCGCCTTCACCGAGGACGAGATCCAGGCGAAGATTGCCCACGCCGCCGAGACCCTCGAGCTGACCGACCACCTCGACCGCAAGCCCGCCAACCTCTCCGGCGGCCAGCGCCAGCGCGTCGCGATGGGGCGCGCGATCGTCCGCGAGGCGGACGCCTTCCTCTTCGACGAGCCCCTGTCCAACCTCGACGCCAAGCTGCGCGGGCAGATGCGCACGGAGATCGCCCGGATGCAGCGCCGGCTGGGGACGACCACGGTGTACGTCACCCACGACCAGACCGAGGCCATGACGCTGGGCGACCGGGTCGCGGTGCTGCGCAAGGGAGAGCTGCAGCAGGTGGCGAGCCCCCGGGCGCTGTACGAGCAGCCGGTCAACCTTTTCGTGGCCGGGTTCATCGGTTCCCCGCCGATGAACTTCATGCCCGGTGAGGTGGCGGACGGGCAGATCACGTTGCCCTTCGGGACCTTCACCATGCCCGATCGGATCGCCCAGGCGGTGGGGGACCGGTCCCTGGTGATCGTCGGGCTGCGCCCCGAGCACTTCGAGGACGCGGCGCTGGTGGAGGAGTCGAAGAAGGGCACCGGCGAGACCTTCGACGCGGACGTCGACGTGACGGAGTGGCTCGGCTCGGAGCTCTACGCCTACGTGCCCTTCCAGACCCACCCTGACGTGGCCGCCAAGCTCGAGGAGCTCGACCGGGACCTGGACGGGGAGGGGATGCGGACCCAGTTCATCGTCGGTCTGGACTCCGCGAGCCGGGTGCGCGACGGCGACACGACGACGCTGTGGTTCAACCCCGAGAAGATGCTCATCTTCGACCCCGAAGGCGGGGAGAACCTCACGCGGGACCTCGACGAGGTAGCCCGCCTGGACCGCGAGAACGAGGAGGACCGCAAGGCCTCCCTGGCTCGCGCCCACCGCAACGCCGCGGCAGCCGAGGGCGGTCAGACCGACGGCGGACAGCTCAAGGCGGTGAGCTGAGCGGGTCGGGGGACCCGCTCAGCCCTGCTGCACCGGGGATGTCAGCCCAGCTCCGCCAGCCGCGGCGGGTTCGCGCCGGCGCGTGAGACGGTGATCGCCGCGACGCGGACGCAGCGTTCCAGGACGGTGCGCAGCACGTCGGAGCCGATGGCTTTGAGGGCCGGTCGCTTGGTCGCCCCGAGCAGGTCCGCCCCCCACAACCCGTCGATGAGCGCGCCCATGAAGGAGTCGCCCGCTCCGACGGTGTCGGCGACCGTGACGCTGGGTGCGGCGACCGTGATGCGCTCGGTGGCGGTGTAGGCCACCGCGCCGTCGCCGCCGTAGGTCACCACGACGACCGCCGGGCCGGATCGCTGCCACGTGGTGGCGATGACGGACAGGTCCGCGCCGGGGTAGAGCCACAGGAGGTCTTCGTCGCTGACCTTGACCACGTCCGCGGTCCGGACGAGCGCCTCGATCTGCGGGCGTGCCTGCGCAGGTGATCCCATGAGGGTCGGGCGCACGTTGGGGTCGTAGGTGATGGTCGCGCGGTGGCGCAGGCTCTCCAGGAGGGTGCGCACCGCGCTCGCCCCGGGAGCGAGGACAGCCGCGATCGAACCGGTATGGACCACGCTGGTGCCCTCGGGGACCACGACGTTCCTGGGCAGGTTCCAGTCGAGGTCGAAGGTGTACGTCGCCGCGCCGTCGGCGCCCAGGTGCGCCGTCGCGATGGACGTCGAGGCAGCCCCGTCGCTGCCGGGTGACAAGGCCACCTGCGAGCCGGCCAACCACTTGCGGATGAGGTCGCCGTAGACGTCGGAGCCGATCCAGGTGAGCAGCTCGGCCGGTCGCTGCAGCCGTCCCAGGGTGAGGGCCACGTTGGCCGGGCTGCCGCCGGGGTGCTCAGCGATCCGTCCGTCGGCGCTGTGGACCACGTCGATCAGCGCCTCGCCGATGACCAGGGCGGTCGCCTCGGGCGGTGCGGGCCGTGCGCGGGGTGTCATGGGAGTCCTACTCGTCGTCGGGTGAGGGAGCGGAGGCAGCGTCGCCGGTCGCGCCGGTGCCGCCGGAGCGCGCGGCGTCGAGCTTCTGCCGTGCGCCGTCGAGCCATTCCTGGCACCGAGCGGCCAGGGCTTCGCCGCGCTCCCAGAGGGCGAGGCTCGCCTCGAGGGGCTCGCCGCCTGCCTCGAGGCGGGAGACGACCTGGACGAGCTCGTCGCGAGCCTGCTCGTAGGTGAGGTCAGCGACGTCGGCGCCGGGGGCGGACGTGGGGTCAGGAGCCATGGGTGTAGTCAACCAACTCTCTCAGTGGGCGCTCGCGGCGATCTCGCCGTGAGCAAGTCGAATGCGCAGCGCGTCGCCGCTGGTCACGTCGTCGGGGGAGCGGACAACGCCGCCGGCGGGCCCGTGCACCACGGCATAGCCGCGCTCGAGGGTCGCGGCGGGGGACAGGGCGCGGACCTGGGCCTCGAGACGGTCGACGGTCGATGCGGCGTGGAGCAGCAGACGGTCGAGCTGGCGGCGCGAGCCCTCGAGCAACCCGGTGATCTCCCGGTCGCGGGAGTCGATCATGGTCTGCGGTGCGGCGAGTACCGGGCGCGAGCGCAAGGAGTCGAGCCCGGCCTGCTCGTGCGTGACCCGCGAGGTGATGGCTCCGCGGATGCGGCTGAGGGCCTGGCTGATCCGGGCCCGCTCCTCGCTGACGTCGGGGACGATGCGCCGTGCGGCGTCGGTCGGGGTGGAGGCGCGGTAGTCGGCGACGAGGTCGAGCAGCGGCGCGTCGGTCTCGTGGCCGATCGCGGAGACCAACGGCGTGCGGCAGGCCGCTGCAGCGCGCACGAGGGTCTCGTTGCTGAAGGGCAGCAGGTCCTCGACGGCGCCGCCGCCGCGGGCGACGACGATGACCTCGACGTCAGGGTGGGCGTCGAGCTCGGCGATCGCCGCGCTGACCTGCGGCACGGCGGCGACGCCCTGGACAGCGACCTCACGGATCTCGAAGCGCACCTGCGGCCAGCGCGCGCGGGCGTTGACCACGACGTCGTGCTCGGCCTTGGACTCCCGCCCGCAGATCAGCCCGACGACGTGGGGGAGGAAGGGCAGCGGCTTCTTGCGGGAGACGTCGAAGAGGCCCTCCGCGGCGAGCAGGCGCTTGAGGTGCTCGATCCGGGCCAGCAGCTCACCGATGCCGACCGGCTTGAGCTGGTCGGCCTGGAGCTGGAAGGAACCGCGCTTGGTCCAGAAGGTCGGCTTCGCGTGGACGACGACGTGCGCGCCCTCCTCGAGCGGTGCGCCGACAGAGTCGAGGACCTTGGCGTAGACCGAGACGGGCAAGGACATGTCGGAGTCGGTGTCACGCAAGGTGAGGAAGGCCATGCCGGCGCCGGGGCGACGGTTGAGCTGGACGATCTGCCCCTCGACCCACAGCGGGGCCATCCGGTCGATGTAGTCGCTGATCTTCGCCGAGAGCAGGCGGACCGGCCACGGGTTCTCGGCCGTGGTCTCGGCCGCCTTGGCGGCGAGCGGGGCGCGCGGCGGAGTCGCGCCGGTCGGCTGGCCGGGGCTCAGGGGTGCTGTCGAAGGTGCCACGGCACTAGCCTGCCTCATGCCACCGACAAGTCCGCACCCGACGAGCCACAGAGCGGATCCATGCAGGAACGATGGTGGGATCGGTGAGGGTGTCATGGAGCACCCTCTCAGGCCCCGTCGTCGGCGTGCCTGTCGCCTAGACTGGCCGCGTGACGCCTACTCCTTCAGCAGCTGAGCAGCCCGCCGTGATCGCCCCGACCAACCTGTCCGCCGAGCAGCCCAAGCGGGTCTTGCTCGCCGCCCCGCGCGGCTACTGCGCCGGCGTCGACCGAGCGGTGATCGCGGTCGAGAAGGCTCTTGATCTCCACGGTGCGCCGGTCTACGTGCGCAAGGAGATCGTCCACAACAAGTACGTCGTGGAGACCCTCAGCGACCGCGGTGCGATCTTCGTCGACGAGACCGACGACGTCCCCGAGGGTGCGCGCGTGGTGTTCTCCGCCCACGGTGTGTCCCCGGCCGTCGTCGCTGCGGCGAAGGTCCGCAACCTGCAGACCATCGACGCCACGTGCCCGCTGGTGACGAAGGTGCACAAGGAAGCCGTGCGGTTCGCCGACGACGACTACGACATCTTGCTCATCGGCCACACCGGCCACGAGGAGGTCGAGGGCACCGCCGGCGAGGCGCCGGACCACATCCAGATCGTCAACTCCCCTGACGAGGTCGACAAGGTGACGGTCCGCGACCCAGACAAGGTCGTGTGGATCTCCCAGACCACGCTCTCGGTCGACGAGACGATGGAGACGGTCCGCCGTCTCCGTGAGCGCTTCCCGACCCTGCAGGACCCGCCCAGCGACGACATCTGCTACGCGACCCAGAACCGTCAGGTCGCGGTGAAGAAGTTCGCGCCGGACTGTGACCTGGTCATCGTCGTGGGGTCGAAGAACTCCTCCAACTCCGTGCGCCTCGTCGAGGTCGCGCTGCACGCCGGTGCCCGCGCGTCTCACCTCATCGACTACGCCAAGGAGATCGACGAGTCCTGGCTCAAGGGTGTGCGCACCGTCGGGGTCACCTCGGGAGCCTCGGTCCCCGAGATCCTCGTCCAGGAGGTGCTGGCCTACCTCGCCGAGCGCGGTTACGGCACGGTCGAAGAAGTGCGCACCGCGACCGAGGACCTCATGTTCTCGCTGCCGCAGGAGCTGCGCGCGGACCTGAAGAAGGCCGGCTTCGCCGAGCCGCGCCCCAAGCGCGGACCGCGCGCCGAGCTCAAGGTCGAGGCGCTCTGAGCCCGCGGTCAGCAGGCACGCGCCCGGGTCGCGGCGCGGTGAGGCTCGGGGCGTGCCTGGCGGTGTTGGTCGTCGGCGGGTGCTCCCCGGCGCAGACGCCGGCTGAACCCGCGCCCGCTGCGCCGTCGAGCGTGCCGGGTCCGTCCGAGCAAGACCTTGGGCCGGGCTGGGACGAGAAGGGCGATGCCCCCGTGACGCCCGACGCCGAGCTCACAGCGGCTGACCTCGCGGGCATGCTGCGCCTGCCGGCGACCGCGCCCAGCACCTCCACGTCGTGCCGGCCGGAGGCGGTCACTGTCTCCCTGATGTTCTCCGACGCCGCGATGGGGCACCGCTACGGCGTGCTGACCGTTGTGAACGACTCGTCCGAGGCGTGCAGCGTGCAGGGATACCCCGGGATCGGGGCGCGCGGCGGCTGGGGATCAACCTTCCAGCTCGCGGCCGAGCAACGAGACCCGATCGCCCCGTCCGCGACCCAGGACGAGGTGATGCTCGCACCCGGGGGATCGGCGGTCGCGAACATGGAGTGGACCGGTGAGCTCGCCGGTGCCCAGTCCGAGCCCATCTCGCTGCTCGTCGTGCAGCTCACGACTGACGGCGAGGTGATCGGTCATCCGGTGTCCGCAGAGTCGACCGGGATTCCGGAGCCGGACACCGGGATCGACATCGGGATGATGACGACCGTGCGCGTCGGCCCGCTGCAGCCTGAGAGCGCGTCAGCGTGAGTCCCGACGCTCGGCGCCTGGACTAGCCCCGAGGTCAGCCGGAGCGTTGCCCGGTTCGTCGGTCCGATACGTGTCAGGCAGGTCGAAGGTCCAGCCGTTCACAAAGGTCATGGCGATGTTCTCGCCGTCGACGCGATGGTGGTGGAACCGGCAGAGCAGTGCGCCGTTGGAGGGGGTGGTCTCTCCGCCGTCCGCCCAGTGACGGACCGCGTGGTGCACCTCGCACACGTGCGGTGGTGCCTCACAGCCGGGCCAGACGCAGTGCCGGTCACGCGCGACGACGGCGCGGCGATGCTCCTTGGTGAAGGTGCGTTGGGTGCGGCCGATGTTGAGGATCTGGGAGTCGGGACCGAAGATGACTCGCGTGATGTCGCTGTCGCACGCGATGCGTCTGAGGACCTGATCGGGGATCGGGCCGGTGCCGTCTTCCCAGGTGGGCGGTCCTGCGCGGAGCTGAGCCTCCAGGAGCTGAGGGGACCACTGCCCGCCCGGGTCGCTGTTGTCGTCAGTCCGTGAGGCGACGGTGCCCTCAGCGGTGCTTCCGGTGCTTGCCGGTGCGCGCGAGGCATAGAGGTCGGTGAACTGGTCCCAGGTGACAATCACGGACAGGTGCGGGCGGACGTTGGCGCCCTTGCCGGCAAGGCCGCCGTCGAGGAAGAGCTGGGAGAGGTCGGTCATGGCGCGCGCGCGACGGACTGAGAGGGGCTGGACGTCGTCGGCGGACGGGACCCCGGTGACCGCCCGCAGTGCGGTGGCGACCAGCTGACCGTGCTCGATGGTCAAGAAGCCGCTGATCTGGACCCCGTCGATGGTCGGTGACAGCTGCAGAAACTCCTTCGCGGCGGCGTCGGTGAAGGCTCTGTCTTGAGCGTCGGGATCGCACACTGCTGCAAAGTACTTCGCGACCCGCGTGAAGTCGGAGAAGTGACGCCCCGACGCGAGGCCCAAGAGCATCTCTTCGCCTGATCCGACTCGAGGCTCCGATGCGGGCACAGCGTCGTCAGAACCCTCGCCATCGACCGCTAGCTCCTGGGCGAAGGTCGTGGACGGCGCTGGGGCGTCGAGGGTGACTGGCGCGCGCAAGGCCTCGCGGATCGCGTCCGTGGATGCGGTCCTGACCATGATGGTCACGTGCTCGTCGGTGACGGTCCCCGCTCTGGCCTGTGCGGCGGTGACCGGGAGGTGGTCTCGAAGTGCCCGCGCGGTGGCGACCGTGCGGCGCGCCAGCGAGGGGGACAGGTTCTCCGCGCTGGCCAGCCAGGACGTGAAGGAGTGCATGGTCTCCAGGCCCCACAGGCCCTCGGACTCGACCCGTGCGATCCAGCCAGAACGCTGCGCCTGCAGTCGGTCCACGCCGCGGTGCACCCGCGCAGATGCCTCCGCCGCGACAGACCCTGGCACGTCGCAGGGATCGGCTGACGTGAGGGCGTCGACCAGCGCGTCGAACAAGGCCAGCTGCGCCAACAAACCCTCCGGCACCTCGACAGGAGCGCCAGCCTCAGCCTGCGCTTGCGCCTCGGCCTGCGCCTCCGCCTGCGGCCAGGTCGTCCGGATGATGCGTTCGAACTCGACCTCGACGAGACCCTCAAGGCCCGTCGTGCCACAGGTTGCCCCACAGTCCGACGGGGTACTGCTCAGCCGCGCGTGTGCATCAGGAGAGAGTGGCGCGCTGCGAAGAGACGATTCCATCGACTGCATGTCACCCCTCCGGACGTAGGTAGGACGGTGCGATCCCCTGCAATCCATTCTATCGAACCTATGTACGAAACACAACGGATTTCACCATCATGTTCGGTTCGTGGCATGAATCCGATACGGAGGCCGAGCTTGGCGCGCCCACCCGTTCCTAGCCGCAGAGCGTCACGCCGGGAAGACCCCTGTCGACAGGTACCTGTCCCCGCGGTCGCACACGATGAAGGCCACCGTCGCACCGGTGACCTCAGCTGCCAGGTCGAGGGCGACGGCAGCCGCCCCGCCCGAGGAGATGCCGGCGAAGATCCCTTCTCGGCTGGCCAGCTCGCGGGCGGTCGTCTCCGCGCGAGTCTGACTGACGTATCGGAGCTCGTCGATGTTCGTGGGGTCGTAGATGGCGGGCAGGTACTCCGGCGCCCACTTCCGGATCCCCGGGATGCGGGAGCCCTCCTCGGGCTGGACCCCGATGATGCGGATCTCAGGGTTGCGCTCCTTGAGGTACCGCGCGGTCCCGGTGATGGTGCCCGTCGTCCCCATGGAGCTGACGAAGTGGGTGATCCTGCCCGCGGTGGCGGTCCACAGCTCAGGGCCGGTCGTGCGGTAGTGGGCGAGGGGGTTGTCGGGGTTGGCGAACTGGTTGAGGACCCGGCCGTCGCCAGCCCGTTCCATGGCGTCGGCCAGGTCGCGCGAGCCCTCCATGCCCTCGGTATGCGGGGTCAGGACGAGCTCCGCGCCGTAGGCCTTCATCGTCTGGGCGCGCTCGACGGAGAGGTCGTCCGGCATCACGAGGATCATCCGATAGCCCTTGATCGCCGCGGCCATCGCCAGTGCGATGCCGGTGTTCCCGCTGGTCGCCTCGATGAGGGTGTCTCCGGGGGAGATGTCACCGCGTTCCTCGGCGTGCTCGATCATCATGAGCGCCGGGCGGTCCTTGATCGAGCCCGCAGGGTTGTTGCCCTCGAGCTTGGCCAGCACGGTGGTTCCCTGCCCCGCGCCGGAAGCCAACCGCTGCAACCTGACCAGCGGAGTGTTCCCGATGGTCTGGGCCACCGTCGGGTAGCTCGGTTCGGTCGGGTCGGCTGACATGGGGACTCCCGGGGTGCGTAGACGGATTCCTGGTCAGGTTACCGTCAGTGCCGGGCCTGCACGGGCTCCTCGTCGAAGGACCCGTCGGCATCGTCCTCCGCCCACGTCACCACGCTCAGCTGCGGTGCGACCGCGGGCGGCTGGGTCAGTTCGCCGTCCACGACGTCCAGCTCGTTGAAGCGGCGGGCGCTGACCAGCACACGGCTCTCGAAGGAGGCCACGGCCTTGTTGTAGGCACCAGCCGTGGAGGAGATGCGGCTGCCGAGGTCGGCGAGGTGTCGGCTGAGAACCCCGAGCCGTTGGTGAAGCTCCTTGCCCACCTCGAGCACCTTCTGCGCGTTCTCCGCGAGGGCCTCCTGGCGCCAGGCGTAGGAGACGGTGCGCAGCAGCGCCATGAGCGTCATCGGGGTGACGATGACGACGTTGCGCCCGAAGGCGTACTCCAGCAGTCCCGGGTCCTCCTCGACCGCTGCCGACAACAACGGCTCAGCCGGGATGAACATGACGACGAACTCCGGAGTGGGGCTGAACTGGTCCCAGTACCGCTTCCCCGCGAGGTCGTCGATGTGCTTGCGCACGTGGCGTGCGTGGTCGGACAGCCGCCGCGCCCGCACCGCCGGGTCGGTGGCCTGCTGGGCGTCGAGATAGCCGAGGAAGGCGACCTTCGCGTCGACGACGATGTTCTTGCCGCCGGCGAGGTGGACCACCATGTCCGGGCGCAGTGCGCCGTCGTCGGTGGTGACGTGGCTCTGCTCGACGAAGTCCACCCGGTTGAGCATCCCGGCGACCTCGACCACCCGGCGCAGCTGCACCTCACCCCACGCGCCGCGGATGTCCGAGGTGCGCAGGGCGCTCACCAGGGAGCTCGTCTGCTGTCGCAGCAGCTCCGAGGCGTCTCGCATCCCGCGGACCTGCTCGCCCAGGGCGGCGGAGCTGGCGATCCGGGACTCCTCGGCGGCGGCCATCTGCTGGCGGACGTCGGTGAGGGTGCGGGTGAGCGGGTCGACGAGGGCCTGGACAGCCTGGGTCCGTGAGGCCAGGTCGGCCTGCCCGGCCACCTGGGTGGAGCGCAGGCGCTGCTCCGCCAGCCCGAGGAACTGCTCGTTGTTGGAGGCCAGGGCCTCGGCGGCGAGAGCGCGGAACTGGTCGGAGAGGCGGTCCTGGTCGTGCTCCATCGCCTGGATGCGCGCGCCGGCGCTGCGTCGCTCAGCTGCGAGCTCCGCCTCCGCGCGGGTCTGGCCGAGCTGGGCGTCATGGGTGCGCTGCGCCCCTCGCACGATCCCGACGAGATACCCCACGACGACGCCGACCACCGCGGCCGCTGCACACCAGATCACTGTTTCCATGGTGACACTGTGCCTCACCCCACTGACATGGATGTTCAACCGCCTGACATGGCGTTCTGGCACTAGGTTGGGCTCATGACCAGCGCTGATCACGAAGCGACAGCCGGAGCCCCGCCCGCCCTGAGCGTGCGAGGCCTGTTCAAACGCTTCGGGGAGAAGATCGCCGTCGCAGGGATCTCCCTCGACGTCCCGGCCGGGTCCTTCTACGGGATCGTCGGGCCGAACGGCGCGGGCAAGACGACGATGCTGTCGATGGCCACCGGCCTGCTGCGTCCCGACGGCGGCACCGTCGCGGTCGACGGCGTCGACCTCTGGACCAACCTCTTCGAGGTCAAGAGCACCCTCGGTGTGCTGCCTGACGGGATGGCGACCTTCGACCGGTTGACCGGCGCACAGTTCGTCACCTACGCCGGGCTGCTGCGCGGCATGGATCGCGCCACGGTCACCGCGCGGACGGCCGACCTGCTCGCCGCCCTCGACCTGCGCGAGTCTGCCGACAAGCTCATCGTCGACTACTCCGCCGGCATGACCAAGAAGATCACCCTCGCCGCTGCCCTCATCCACGCCCCGCGGGTTCTCGTGCTCGACGAGCCCTTCGAGTCCGTCGACCCCGTCTCCGCCGCGCACATCCGCGAGATCCTCACCGAGTACGTCCGCACGGGAGGGACCGTCATCGTGTCCTCCCACGTCATGGACCTCGTGCAGCGCATGTGCGACCACGTCGCCGTCGTGGCCGGCGGGCAGATCCTGGCCGCAGGCACGATCGACGAGGTCCGCGCCGGACGATCCCTGGAGGACCGCTTCGTGGAGCTCGTGGGGCGCTCGCACACCGCGGAGGGCCTCGCGTGGTTGCGCACCTCGTAAGACTCAAGCTGGTGCTGCTGGGCAACGCCCTCAAGCGCAGCGTCTGGCAGATCCTCGGCCTCATCTTCTCCCTGCTGTACGCCTCCACCGCGGGCGCCGCGCTCTTCGCCGGTCTGGCCTACCTCAGCCGGCGGGACATCGACATGGCCGCCACCGTCGTCGTCTTCGCCGGTGGTCTGCTGCTGCTCGCCTGGTGGTTCCTGCCGCTGGTCGCCTTCGGCATCGACTCCACCCTCGACCCGCAGCGCTTCGCTCTCTTCGCCATCCGCCGTCGTGACCTGTTGTGGGGGCTGGGGCTGGCGGGCCTGGTCGGTGTGCCGGGGCTGCTCACCGTGCTGCTCACCCTCGGCACCCTGCTCGTGTGGCGCGACTCCCCGGCGGCGATGCTCGCCGCGCTCGTCTCCTGGCCGGTCGCGGTGGCGACGTGCGTCGTCGGCTCTCGGGCGACGACGACGACGCTCGCCCCGCTGCGCTCCTCGCGCAGGTTCCGCGAGGTCACCGGGGTGCTCGTCTTCCTGCCGCTGCTGGTCATCGCGCCGCTCGCGGCGTGGGCATCGGCAGAGATCGATGCCGACCGGGTGACGATCGAGCAGGCGGCCGAGGTGGTGTCCTGGCTGCCCTTCGGCGCCGTGTGGGGGGTGCCCGCCGCGGTCGCGGCCGGGGAGCCGGTCGTCGCGGTCGCCAAGCTGGCGATCGCGGTGGCTACCCTCGTCGCCCTCGTCGCGCTGTGGGCCTGGGCGCTGGACCGGACGCTGGTCACCCCGGCGCGCAGGGACGGCAGCAGCACCCGGACCTCGGGGCTGGGCGTCCTGGGGATCCTGCCGGCGACGGCCACCTGGGCGGTCGTCGCGCGCTGCCTCGTCTACTGGATCCGCGACCCACGGTATGTCGGGTCGCTCGCGGTGGTGCCGCTGCTGCCCTTCCTCGTGAACTTCGTCGACCCGGGGACCGGGATCGCCCTGCTCGCCCTGGCGCCGGTCACGGCATTCATGCTCGGATGGATCATCTCGGCCGACGTCGCCTACGACCACACCGCCTTCTGGCTCCACGTGGTCACGGGCGTGCCCGGGCGGGCTGACCGGCTGGGCCGGGTGATCGCAGCCGGCCTCGTCGGGGTGCCCGTCACGGTGGTGTTCACCGTCGGTGCGGCCTGGTACACCGGCCGGTGGGAGGACCTGCCGGCGGTGGTGGGGGCGAGCTTCGGGGTGCTGCTGACGTCGCTGGGGCTCTCGAGCGTCATCTCCGCGCGCTTCGTCTACCCCGTGCCCAAGCCCGGCGACGGTCCGTTCAGCACCCCGCAGGGGTCAGCCGTGGCCAACCTGACGATCCAGACCGGGGGCTGGCTGGTGCTCGGCCTGCTCGTGCTGCCCGAGATCGGGCTCGCGGTCGCCGCGATCGCGACCGGCAGCACCACCCTGGGGTGGGCGGCGTGCGTCACCGGGCTGGTGCTCGGCGTCGTCGTCCTGGTCGCCGGGGTGCGCCTGGGCGGGCAGCTCTACGACGCTCGCTCCGCCGAGCTCATGCAGCAGGTCGTCGCGATCAGCTGACTCGGCGACCGGGACGCGGCGCCGCTCAGGACGCAGCCCGCTGCGTCGTCCGCCCGCTGATCGCGACCGCCGTGAGCGCCAGGGCAGCCGTCAGCGCGAAGCCCGCGAGGTATCCGGTGACCCCGGCCGAGGCGACCAGCCACGTCGTGGCCGTCCCGACGATCGCGAGCACGAAGGCACTCGTCAGGGCGTCGGCCACCTGCAGGGCGGAGGTGTTCGACCCCTGGGCGCGGACGGGGGAGAGGTCGAAGACGAGCAGCGCGAGGGTGGGGTAGACCATCCCGATGCCCAGCCCGGCCAACGCCCACCCGGCGATCGCGGTGTACGCGCTCACCTGCGGGACGACGAGCAGCGAGACCACGACGATCCCGGTGGACAGCAGCGACGTCCCCACACGCAGGAAGGTCACGTTCGACCACGGCAGGCGGCTGCGCACGACAGCGCCGAGCGACCAGGTGACAGCGCCCGCGGTCAGCACGATGCCGGACCGCGCGGGGCTGAAGTCCCGCTCGTGCTGGAGGATGAGCGGCAGGAAGACCTCCGCGGCGAAGAAGGCCGCCGCGACCAGCCCGCGCAGCGCGATAACCGTCGGCAGCCCGCGGCGAGCACGCAGCGTCCCCGCCGGCAGCAGCCGCGGCCCGCTCACCAGGACCGCCGCGACGCCGAGGCCGATCATGAGATAGCCGAGCAGGTCGTGGTTGCGCGAGCCCAAGGACATGAGCGCCACGCCGGCGCTCGCCGCCCCGGCCCACCACAGGCGCGAGCGCCCCTGGCCAGACGGGGCCCCGGCGTCGGGCACGGGGTCCTGCGGGGCGGGCCGCGAGGTGGTGCGCACCGCGGAGACCAGCAGCGCGGTGGCTGGCAGGGCGAGGATCGCCACGGCCAGGAACACCCACCGCCACCCGGCGTGCTCGACGACGAAGCCCGCCACGACCGGCCCCACCAGGGAGGGGATGACCCAGGCCGCCGAGAACATCGCGAGCACCCGAGCCCGGACGTTGCCCTCGAAGACGCGCGCCACGACGATGTAGAGGGCGACGATGTACGCCCCGGACCCCAGGCCCTGCAACGCCCGGCCGACGATGAGCACCTCCATCGACGGCGCCAGGCCAGCGAGCAGCAGGCCCGCGACGAAGACGGCGACGCCGCCCAGCAGCGCCGGCCCCACACCACCGCGGTCGGTGGACCGCCCGGCCAGGACCATGCCCATGACCGACGTCGCCATGGTCATGGCGAAGGCCGGGGCGAAGAGGGAGAGCCCGTCCAGCGCCTCCGCGATGACCGGCATGGCGGTCGAGACGGCCATGGCCTCGAAGGCGCCGAGAGAGACGAGGGCGATCATCCCGACGAGGACCGGGGTGTTGCCGAGCGGCGCCCGCGGTGCCCGTGGCGCCCGAGGTGCCTTCGGTGGGCGCCCGGCCGAGTCAGCGGGAGCAGGCAGATCTGGAGAGGGCAGAGCGGTGGTGTTCGTCATGGTGGTCCTCGGTCGTTCGTCACCGCCCGGGGAGGGTGGCGCAGGCCCGTCCCGTGCGGTGGGCGTGCGCGCGCCGGACGCGAAGCGTCGGGGCAGCAGGGCGCTGACCGGGAGGGGGGCTGAGCCAACCCTATAGGTAGCCGCGGAGCTACAGCGTGCTGGTCACCTTGAGCAGCGCACGGGGAGCGTCGGCGTCCAGCCCGAGCAGGCGGGACAGCTCGAGCGCGAGGTACTGCACCGCCACGACGTCGACGATCGGGGCGAGGGCGGCCGGGAGGGAGTGCGGGGAGCTCACGTGCGCGACGACGCCCGGGCGCGGCGCGCCGGGGCCGTAGGTGATGGTCGGTGAGCCGGAGGCGACGATCCGGTCGACGACCTCGGCCATCGGGTCCGCAGGAGAGTCCGACGCCAGCAGCGCCACGGTGGCCACGGACGGGCTGAGCATGGCGAAGGGTCCGTGCAGGAGGTCCGCGGCGCTGAAGGCCAGCGACGGGACGTAGCAGGTCTCCATGACCTTGAGCGCGCCCTCCCGGGCCGTCGCGTGCCCGTAGCCGCGCGCGGTGAAGAGGAGCTGGGAGCTCTCGCTCAGCGCTGGCACGGTCGCCACCACGCGCGCCACCTGCTCCCGCACGGTGAGCATCGCCGCGGCGGCCCGGGGCACCTCGAGGAGGTCCGCCGAGGTGAAGGGCTGGGACGGGGCGGCGTCCAAGGTGGCCTCCTGCCGCAGCTGAGCGAGGGCATCGACGAGCAGCGCCGCGGCCATGAGCTCTGCGGTGTACGTCTTGGTCGCCGCGACCGAGCGCTCGGTGCCGGCGAGCAGGGACAGGTGCAGCTCGGCCGCCGTGGCCAGCGCAGACTCGGGGGCGTTGGTCAGCGCGACGGTGAGCGCGCCGCGAGTCCGGGCGGCAGCGAGGGTGGCCACGAGGTCGGGGGAGCCGCCGCTCTGGCTGATCCCCACCACGAGCGTGCCCGGGGTGAAGGGCGAGGCGCCGTAGAGCGTGGTCGAGGACGGCGAGCACAGCCCGGTGGGCAGACCGAGGCGGACCTCCAGGAGGTACTTGAGGTACAGGGCCGCGTGGTCGCTCGATCCCCGGGCCACGATCATCACGGTGTGCGGCGACCGGTCATGGATCACCGCGGCGATCTCGGCGACGTCGGCCGACGCCGCGAGCAGGCGGGCGAAGACCTCGGGCTGCTCGGCGATCTCACGCTCCATGAGAGAGCCCGGCTGGCCCGGCTGGCCCGGCTGGTCGACGTCGGGCAGGGCGGGGGAGTGCGTGGTCATCAGAGGGCCTCTCGGGAAGCGGCACGGTCGTTCGAGCCGGCGCGGGTGGCCGCCTCGAACCAGCCGGTGATGGTCGTGGGATGGGTGATGGCGGTGCCGACGCACACGGCGAAGGCGCCGCGGGCCATGGCGGCCTGCGCCTGGGAGGGGGTGTGCACCCGGCCCTCGACCATGACGGGCAGCGAGCAGGCCGCGACGATCTCGGAGACGAGGTCCAGGTCGGGGCCGACGGTCATGGAGCGCTCCCCGGAGTACCCCGCCAGGGTCGTGCCGAGGATGTCCGCCCCGGCGTCCTGCGCGGCGAGGGCGTCGTCGAGGGACCCGCAGTCGGCCATGACGAGGGCGGTGCTGCGCTCGCGCAGCGCGGTGATCGTCTGGGCCAGGGTGAGGCCGTCCGGTCGAGGCCGGCGGGTCCCGTCGAGGGCGACGACGTGCGCACCGGCCTCGGCGACGGCGACCGCGTGGGTGGCGGTCGGGGTGATGAAGACCGGGTCAGTCCCGTCCTTCCACAGCCCGATGACCGGCACCGTCACTTGCGCGGCGATGAGCCGGATGCTCTCCAGCCCTTGGGCGCGCACACCCCCGGCGCCACCCTCGACCACGGCCCGGGCCACCTGAGCCATGGTGACGGCCTCGTTCATGGCTTCGCCCGGGTAGGCCTGGCAGGAGACGACGAGCTGGCCCTGCAGTGCCTGGAGGATGGGGTTCATGGGGTGTCCTTGGGTGGGCAGGGAAGGGTGAGGGTGCGGCCCAGGTGCCGGTGGGCGGCGCCTGCGGCGCCGACGATCGCGGCCTGGGACCCCAGAGCGGCGGGCAGCACCGGCAGCCCGGCGAGGGGGTCGATGACGTCGTCGCGCAGCGCCTGCAGCATCGGGTCCCACCAGAGGGGCCCGGCCTGCGCCAGCCCGCCTCCCACGACGACGACGTCGGGGTCGAGCACGGTGCAGATCGCGGCGATCGCCCGGCCGACGCACGCGGCCGACTCGGCCACCGCCCGCCGGGCCAGGAGGTCCCCGCCGGCTGCCCGGGCGACGACGGCCCGGGTGTCCGCAGCGGCGTCGTCACCGCCGAGGCGCAGGTAGTGGCGGTGCAGAGCCGGTCCGGAACCGAGGGCCTCCAGGTGCCCGGGGCGGCCGCAGCCGCAGATGAGGCCGTCCGCGCCGGGGACCGGCATGTGGCCCATCTCCCCGGCCAGGTGGTGGGCGCCGCGCAGCGGGGTGCCGTCGAGCACGACTGCCCCGCCCACACCGGTGCCCACCGCGACCATGAGCGCGATCCGGGCCCCGGCGGCGGCACCGAGCCAGGCCTCACCGGCGGCGTGGGCGTCGACATCGTTCTCCACCACGACCGGCAGTGCGGCACCGGTGAGGCCGGCGCTCGCAGCGAGCCGGGCGCGCACGCCCCCGGCGACGTCGGTGCCGGCCCAGCCGGGGAGCACGTCCGTCGCGGAGACGATGGTCCCGCGGCTCGCGTCCACGACGCCGGCTGTGCCGATCCCGACCGCCGCCAGCTGCGGGGCCGGCCCGGCCCCGGCGGCCTGCGCCAGGACTGTCTCGACGAGCCGGGCCACGGAGTCCAGGATGGCGTCGGGGCCGGAGCGGGCCGGGGTGGGGACGGTCAGGACCGTCCCCACCTGCCCGTCGGCGCCGACGAGCGCGGCGGCGGTCTTGGTGCCGCCGAGGTCGACGCCGACGACGTGGCTCATACCAGCGGGATCCCGCTCGCGGTGAGCACTGCTGCCACCTTGGTGACGTTGTCCCCGACGAAGGCGCCGGCCGGGGTGGACATGCGCGAGTGCGAGATGACGCCCATGAGGTTGAGCGAGGTCTTGAAGGAGCCGACGCCGCCGGCACCTCCCGAGAGCCCGGTCGCCTGGAAGACGATCTCGAAGAGGGCCGCGAGACGGTCCTGCTCGATCCGCGCGTCCTCCCACTTGCCGGCCTGAGCGAGGTCCCAGAGTCGCACGTAGCCCTCGGGGTCGACGTTGCCGAGCCCGGGCACCACGCCGTCCGCACCGAGCAGCAGCATGCCGTCCACGACGACCTCGTGACCGGTGAACAACGCCATGGGCGAGCCCGCGGCGCGGTTGGCCGCCACGAGGCGGCGGAAGCCGACGTCGTCGCCCGAGGAGTCCTTGACCCCGGCGATGACCCCCTCGGTGCCCAGCCGCATGAGCATGTCCAGGTCGAGCTTGACCTGGACGCAGACGGGCACGTCGTAGGCGAAGACCGGCAGCGTGGTCGCGGCGGCGATCTCGCGGAAGTGCGTCTCGATCTCGGGCAGGGAGGTGCGGATGTACAGCGGGGCGGTGGCCACCACGGCGTCGACCCCGGCGGCCTCGGCCACCCGGACCTCGTCGATCACGCGGTTGGTGGAGATGTCGATGACGCCGGCCATGACCGGCACCCGGCCGGCGACGACGCGCACCGCGGTCTCCATGACCTCCCGGCGTGCGGCGTCGGCGAGGTAGGCGACCTCGCCGCTGGACCCGAGGATGAAGACCCCGTGCACCCCAGCAGCGATGAGCTTCTCCAGGAGGCGCTCGTAGGAGGCGTGATCGACGCTGCCGTCAGCGTTGAGCGGCGTGACGACGGGCGGGATGACGCCCTGGAAGATGGGGTTGCTCACTGTGCACTCCGGTTCTTGGTGGCGAGCTCTGGATGGAGCAGCGAAGGTGCCGCGCCGAGTAGCTTGCGGGTATAGGGGTGGTCGGGGGTCGCCATGATGTGGTCGGCGGGCCCCTCTTCGACGACGCGGCCGCCGTGCATGACGGCGATCCGGTCGGAGATGTAGTGGACGGTCTGGATGTCGTGGGAGATGAACACCAGGCTCAGTCCGAGCTCGTTCTTGAGGTCGAGCAGCAGGTTGAGGATCTGCGCCCGGACGGACACGTCCAGGGCCGAGGTGGGCTCGTCCGCGACGATCATGTCCGGCTCCAGGGCCAGCGCCCGGGCGATGGCCACGCGCTGACGCTGACCTCCCGAGAGCTGGGTGGGCAGCACGTCGAGGGCGGAGGCCGGCAGGCCGACCATCTCCACGAGGGCCCGGACCCGTTCCTGGCGGCTGTGCGCCGTCCCGATCCCGTGCACGTCCAAGGGGTCGCGCAGGGCGTCACGGATGAGCATCCGGGAGTTGAGCGCGGTGGACGGGTCCTGGAAGACCGCCGAGACGACGCGGCCGATCCGCTTGCGGGCGGCGGCGTTGCGGTGGGCGATCGCCTCCCCGCGGAAGAGCACCTGCCCGGAGGTGGGCTTCTGCAGGCCCAGCAGCACCTTGGCCGTGGTGGACTTCCCGCAGCCGGACTCGCCCACGATGCCCAGCGTCTCACCGCGGCGCACCGCGAGGGAGACGCCGTTGACGGCGTTGACCACGTCGGCCCGCAGCAGGGTCCCGGTGCGCGCCTTGAAGGAGACGTGGATGTCACGCAGCTCGATGACCGGCGGCGCCTCGACCGCGGTCGGGGTCATCGATGTCGTTGTCTGGGTGGTCATCGGGCTCCTCCGTCGATGGTGACGAGAGCGTGCGCGGGCACGGCGTCGTCGGGCTGAGCAGCGTAGACGTGCTCGGTGCCGGGCAGGGTCCGCATGACCGGGCGGACGTCCCAGGCGCGGCCGGGCTCGGCCGAGCGCGGGGCGAACCGGTCGCCGGTCGGGAAGTCCCTGGGGGAGGGCACGGTCCCGGGCACCTGGTGCAGCCGCCCGACGCCGGACTCGATCGAGAGGACCGAGCCGAGCAGGCCGCGGGTGTACTCGTGCACCGGGTTGGTGAGCAGCTCGACCGTGGGTGCCGCCTCGACGACCTGGCCGGCGTACATGACCGTGATCCGGTGGGCGACCTCGGCCACCAGGGCCAGGTCGTGGCTGACGAAGACCAGCGCGAAGCCGAGCTTCTCGCGGAGGTCGTTGAGCAGGTCGATCACCTGGGCCTGGACGGTGACGTCGAGGGCGGTGGTCGGCTCGTCCGCGATGACGAGCTTGGGGTCGCGGGTGAGAGCCATCGCGATGAGCACGCGCTGGCGCTGACCGCCGGAGAGCTCGTGCGGGTAGCTCTTGAGGGTGCGCGCCGGGTCGAGGCCGACCAGCTCGAGGAGCTCCTCGGCGGTCCGGGTGCCGCCGCGCTTGATGAGCTGGCGGAGCTGGGTGCGGATGAGCATGGACGGGTTGAGCGAGCTGAGCGCGTCCTGGTAGATCATCGCGAGCTCGTGGCCGCGCAGCGCGTTGCGGGACTTCGGGCTGAGCGTGAGCAGGTCTGTCCCGGCGTACCGGATCTCACCGGTGATCTGCGCGGACGGGTCCAGCAGGCCCATGATCGCGAGGCTGGTGATCGACTTGCCGCAGCCGGACTCGCCGACCAGCGCCATGGTCTCACCGGGCCGCACGGAGAAGCTCACGTGGTCGATGACGTCGACCTGGCCGTGACGCTGCGGGAAGCGGATGGTGAGGTTGTCCACCTCGAGCAGCGGCGCGACGGCGCTGTCTGCCACGAGGCGGTCGGAGCGGCTGAGCTCTGCGGTGCGCAGGGCGGCCAGGCGTGCGGCGAGTGGCACAGCCGGCTCCGCGGCGGCGACGGCGGGCTCCCCGTCCTCGATCACCGCGGCGTCGGGCAGGAGCGTGTCGGTGAGGTCGGCGACGTCGGTGTCCGCTGCGGCTGCAGACTGGGCGGCGACGAGGGTGGCGGCCTTGGGCGCCGGAGCGGCGGACGGTGCGACAAGGGCGTCGGTGAGGCCCTCGGAGAGGATGTTCAGGCACAGCACGGTGAGCATGATGGCCAGGCCGGGGAACAGCGTCGCCCACCAGTAGCCGCCCATGACGAGGTCGCGACCAGCGGCGATGATGTTGCCCCAGGAGGGTTCTGGGTCCGGGACGCCGGCCTGGATGAAGGACAGCGACGCCTCGAAGACGATCGCGTCGGCGACGAGCACGGTCGTGAAGACCATGACCGGGGCGAGGCAGTTGCGTGCCACGTGCTTGAGGAGGATGCCCGAGGTGCGGGCGCCCATGACCGTCGCGGCGGCGACGTAGTCCTCGCCGTACTGAGCCAGCACGTTCGCTCGGATCACTCGGGTGAGCTGGGGGACGTAGAGGAAGGCGATCGTGAAGATGAGGACCGGCAGCGAGCGGCCGAAGACCGCGACGAAGACGGCGGCGAGGGCGATGCCGGGGAAGGACATGACGACGTCGAGCACGCGCATGAGGACCTCGGCGACCCACTTGCCGGCGGTGGCCGCGATGGACCCCAGGATCGCCGCGGCGAGCAGGGCGCAGGCGGTCGCGCCGAGGCCGATCATGAGGGAGTACCGGGCGCCGTAGACGACGCGGGCGAAGATGTCCCGGCCCTGGCGGTCCGTGCCGAACCAGTTCTCGCCGCTCGGCGGCTGCACCGGGGTGCCGCTGGCGAGGGGGTCCTGGGTGGCCACGAGCGGGGCGAAGATCGCCGCGAGGACGACGAGGAGCACGAACACCAAGGAGATCTGGGCGCTCAGCGAGAGGGATCCGAAGCGCTGTCCGGGGACGCTCAGCCGCTGGGTGAGTGTGCGTCGCATGGTCACACCGTCCTGATTCGGGGGTTGACGAGGAGGTAGAGCATGTCGACCACGATGTTGATGACGACGAAGGCGAGGGCGACGGAGAGGGTCACGCCCTGCACGAGGTTCGGCTCGTTGTTGGTCACGCCGTTGAGGATGAGCGTGCCCATCCCGGGCAGGGCGAAGATGATCTCGATGACGACGGCGCCACCGATGAGGTAGCCGACGCGCAGGCCGAGAACGGTGATCGGGGTGATGAGCGCGTTGCGCAGCACGTTGCGGCCGATGACCTCGAGCTTGGGGATGCCGGCACCGATGGCGGTCCGGACGTAGTCCTTGTCGAGCTCTTCCACGGTCGCGGTGCGCACCACGCGGGTGAGCGAGCCGGCGACCGGGATGGCGAGGGCGACAGCTGGCAGGACCATCCGGCGCAGGTACTCGCCGGGGTCCTCGGAGAAGGTCGGCAGGTTGCCGCTGGCGGGCAGCCAGCCGAGGCCCAGGGTGAAGGCCTGGATGAGCAGGACCGCGAGCCAGAACGACGGCGTCGCGACGCAGGCGATCGAGAAGATGCGCACCACCTGGTCGAACCACCGGTCGCGGTACACCGCGGCCAGGACGCCGAAGACGAGGGCGAGGACCACGGCGATGACCAGGCCGATGAAGGTCAGCTGCAGGGTGAGCGGGAAGGCTTTGCCCACGGCCTCGCCGACCGACTGGTGGCGGGCGCTGTAGGTGCCCAGGTCGCCCTGGAACAGTCCGACGAGGAAGTTCCAGTAGCGCAGGAAGAGCGGGTCGTTGTATCCGTTGGCCTGGTTGTAGGCGTCGCGCGCCTCGAGCGAGGCGCCTTCACCGAGGGCGGTGATCGACGGGTCGACCTTGGAGAACTGCATGACCACGAAGACCAGCAACGTGATTCCCAGGACCATGAACGGCAGGGCGAGCAGCCGCCGTCCGGTCAGTCGTAGCAGAGCGATCACGCTCTGGCCTCCTTCTTCGGGGGGTGTGGTGACCCGGCTGCGTCGTTGCGCCGGGTCCTGGGGCGGACCCACCGCCAGTGGTGGGTCCGCCGTCGAGGGGGAGTGCTACTTCTTGATCACGCCGACGTCGAGGAACGACAGGCCGGTGAGCGGGATCGGTGAGAAGCCGGCCAGGGAGTCTGAGCTCCAGGCGGTCGGCAGCTGGCGGTGCAGCAGCGGGTAGAGCGGGACCTCGTCGGAGATGAGGTCGAAGGCGTCGTCCCACAGTGCCTGCTGGTCGTCACCGGTGGTGCGGACGGCCTCGTCGAGGATGGTCGTCAGGTTGGCGAACTCGGCCGACTCGTTCCAGCGGTAGCGGCTCTGCGACCACACATTGTCCCCGTACCACCAGCGCATGAGCAGGTCGGGGTCGTTGCCGAAGACGGAGGGGTCGCCCGGGGCGATCATGACATCGAGGTCTCCGCCGTCGACCTTGGAGTACTGCCCGCCAGACTGGCCGATGTCCAGGGTGACGTTCACGCCGATCGCGTCGAGGTCTTCCTTGACGAGCGGGGCGATGTCCGCGACCCAGTCGGTGTCGGTCGTGGTGAGGGTGATCGACAGGTCGGAGACGCCGGCGTCGGCGAGCAGCGCCTTGGCCTTGGTGGGGTCGTAGGTGTAGACCGTCGAGGCCTCGGAGTAGTTCGGGTGCGAGGAGGGCAGGAAGCCGGTCGCGGCCTCGGCGTTGCCGAGCAGCCCGGTCTCGATGATCTTGTCCATGTCCAGGGCGTAGAAGAACGCCTGGCGGACCCGGACGTCGTCGAAGGGCGCCTGCTGGGTGTTGAACATCATGAACAGCAGCCCGAAGGACTGGACGGACTCGACGTCGAGCTGGTTGGCCAGCGCGGCTGCGTCGATGTACGGCACGGACTCGATCGCGTCGACGGTCCCGGAGGTCATCGCGGTCACGCGGGCGGCGGAGTCGGAGAGCAGGCTCCAGGTCATGCCGGCTGCCTGGGCCGGACGGGTGCCGGTGTAGTCGTCGAAGCGGTCGAAGGTGATCTTGTCATCGGCCACGGCCGAGGTGATCGTGTACGGGCCGGTGCCTACGGGCAGGGCGTTGAAGGCCTCGTAGTCGGTGGTGACGACGTCCTCGGGGACGATCTTGACCACCGAGAGGCGCTCGTCGACCAGGCTGAAGGGGAACTTCAGGGCAATCTCGACGGTGTCCTCATCGACCGCGGTCACGGTGTCGATGAAGGTGATGAAGCCGGCGTAGAGGGACGCGTTCGCGGGGTCGAGGACCCGGTTGAAGCTGAAGACGACGTCGTCTGCAGTGACCGGGGTGCCGTTGTGGAACACGGCGCCGTCACGGAGGTCCACCTGGTAGTGGGTGTCGTCGATCTGCTTGGGCAGCTCGGCGCCGAGCGCCGGGTAGACCTCGCGGGTCGACGGGTCGAGCTCGGTGAGCCCTTCCATCGTGTGCCAGTTGGCGGCGACGGTGACTGCGCCGGTCGTGATCATCGGGTCGAAGCCGGACCCCAGGGGGTAGGAGATGCCAGCGTTGATGATCGCGTCTGGGTCGATGTCTGCAGGGTCGGTCGCTTCGGCGGAACCGGTGGAGCCGGACTGTTCGTTGGCCGGGCTCGATCCGCCGCAGGCGCCCAGGAGAAGGGACGACGCCAGGACGGCTGCGCCGATCGCGAGACCTCGATGGAAGGGTGCGGTCGTGCTCGTCAGTGAGTTACGCATGTAAGACCTCTTCCGGAGTCTTGAAGTACATACGACGTATGATGTCGTATCTATAGCCGTCACAGTACGATGAACTCGCGAGTTGGAGCAACAAGGTGTCCATAACAGAACGGTCACAGATGTCCGCGAAGACCCCGGCCCCTCGGCCCTCGGCACCTCCCGTGCCCGCCCGGAGCGCGTCCCGGGCCGGCGCGTCCTCCACGAGCGCACAGATCCGAGACCTCATCGTCGCCAGAGGCCTGCACCCGGGCGACGGGCTGCCGACCGAGATCGAGCTCTGCGAGCTTCTCGGCGTCTCCCGCACGAGCGTCCGGGAGGCCATCAAGACCCTGGCCACCCTCGACATCGTCGAGGTGCGGCACGGGCACGGCACCTTCGTCGGCCACATGTCCCTCGACGCCCTCGTGGAGTCGCTCATCTTCCGGGGGGTGCTCAGCCCCGGCGGCGACCTGCAGGCGCTGCGCGAGGTGGTCGAGGTGCGCCAGGCGCTCGACCTGGCCATGGCGGACCGGATCGTGGCCTCCCTGGAGGGAACCACCAACGCCACGCTGCACCGGCTCGTCGACGAGATGGCCGCGCTCCAGGCGAAGGGGGAGACCTTCCCCGTGCAGGACCGCCTCTTCCACGCCGAGCTGCTCTCCGGGATCAACAACTCCCTCGTCGGCCAGCTCGTCACCGCCTTCTGGGACGTCTACTCCGGGGTGCTGCCGCGGCTCGGCCTCGCCCTCCCCGAGGACCTCCAGCTGACCGTGTGCGCCCACGGAGACATGCTGCGCGCCGCGGAGAGCGGAGACGTGGACAGCTTCCGCACCGCGATCGTGGACCACTACCGGCCGCTGCTGCGAGCGCTCGACGCCCCCGAGGCGCCCGAGACCACGCCCGGAGGCTGACTCACCCGGCGCGGGCCACGTAGACTCTCCTTCCGTGGCTCTCACTATTGGTATCGCCGGACTCCCCAACGTCGGCAAGTCGACCCTTTTCAACGCTCTCACCCGTGCGCAGGTGCTCGCGGCGAACTACCCGTTCGCCACGATCGAGCCCAACGTCGGCGTGGTGCCCTTGCCTGACCCGCGGCTGGACAAGCTCGCCGAGATCTTCGGCTCCGAGCGCATCCTGCCCGCGACTGTGTCCTTCGTGGACATCGCCGGCATCGTGCGCGGCGCGAGCGAGGGGGAGGGGCTGGGCAACAAGTTCCTCGCCAACATCCGCGAGGCCGAGGCCATCTGCCAGGTGACCCGTGCCTTCGCCGACCCCGACGTGGTGCACGTCGACGGCAAGGTCTCTCCCAAGGACGACATCGAGACCATCAACACCGAGCTCATCCTCGCTGACCTGCAGACGCTGGAGAAGACCATCCCGCGCCTGGAGAAGGAAGTGAAGATCAAGAAGGGCGACCCCGCCCTGCTCGCCGCCGCCCAGGACGCCCAGAAGCTCCTCGAGGAAGGCACCACGCTCTTCTCCGGTGCGGCCAAGGCCAAGCTGGACCTCGCCCAGCTCGCCACGCTGCAGCTCATGACGGCCAAGCCGTTCATCTACGTCTTCAACACCGACGACGCCGGCCTGGCCGACGAGGCCTTCCAGGCCGAGCTCCGCGAGCTCGTCGCCCCCGCGAAGGCCATCTTCCTCGACGCCAAGTTCGAGTCCGAGCTCATCGAGCTGGAGCCGGAGGAAGCGGCCGAGATGCTCGCCGACTCCGGCCAGGACGAGCCCGGCCTCAACCAGCTCGCCCGCGTCGGCTTCGAGACCCTCGGCCTGCAGACGTACCTCACCGCAGGCCCCAAGGAAGCGCGCGCCTGGACCATCCACAAGGGCTGGACGGCCCCGCAGGCCGCCGGCGTGATCCACACGGACTTCGAGCGTGGCTTCATCAAGGCTGAGGTCATCTCCTTCGATGACCTCGTCGAGGCAGGCTCGGTCGCTGCCGCCCGCGCTGCGGGCAAGGCCCGCATCGAGGGCAAGGACTACGTCATGCAGGACGGCGACGTGGTGGAGTTCCGGTTTAACGTCTAGCCGCGCAGCTCAATCCGGGTGCATAAGATCAATACTCCGGAATTCTGGCATGACTCGAGATTTCCTCAGATCGAGTCCCGGCGTTCATGTCAGCAGAACTCTTGCTACCGGTTGCACACCCACGACCGGTTCTCGATCGGGCTCATCGACGCGGGAACGAGCACGTTTGTCGGGAGGTCTGGCTCGGCCGTGCGACTCGAGCCGGGAGACGTCATCTTCATCCCCGCCGGACATGTGCACTCCTGTAACCCCGACGACGGTGAGTGGATCTATCAGATGATCCACCTTGACCCGGCGTGGTTCGGTCAGACGGTTCTGGAGGCGGGCTCAGGCCCTACGCAGGGGATACAGGTGCATCGAAGCCCGGACCTGCATCGGCGCTTCGACACGGTGAACGCGATGTTGTTTGCGGGGCCGACGGATCTCGCTGAGATCGAGCGGGGGCTCCGGTCCGCATTCTCCGAACTAGTTGCTCCTCTTAGTCAGGAGCACCCTCCCGCCGATGAGGAGGTCCTTGCGGCCGCGCTACGTCCCGTCCTTGACGTGCTCGCGGATGAGGCAGCGGACCCGCGCCTCATGAGCTTGGCGCGATCCGTGGGTATGAGCCAGTACCAGCTCATCCGTGCAGTGAAGCGCGCGACGGGACTGACGCCGATCGCATGGCGCAACGACGTACGCGTCACCCGCGCCCGCGCGATGCTCCGTGGGGGCGAGTCGATCACATCGGTTGCGTACGCGCTGGGCTTCGCGGACCAGAGCCACTTCCACCGTGTCTTCCGGTCGCACGTCGCCGCGACCCCGGGGTCGTACATCCGCTGACGCAATCCTGTTCAAGACTGCCAGCGTCACGGTGGCTCAGGCTGGGGAGTGTTCCCACTTTCCCCGCCCGAGATGAGCAGCTGTGGATCTCTTTGTCGTCGTTGCCCTCGCCCATTTCCTCGCTCTCCTCATTCCGGGAGTGGACTTCTTCCTGATCGTCCGCACCGGTGCGGCCTACGGCTGGCGGAGCGCGAGCGGAGCCTGTCTGGGCATAGCGCTGGCGAATGGCGTGTTCATTGCGTCGGCGTTCAGTGGTCTCGCACTGGTCGACAACCAGAACGTCGTCGCGTGGATCGAGCTCGCGGGTGGGCTGTTCCTCGTCTCCATGGGGATCATGTTCTGGAGGTCACGCGTCTCGTTCGCAGGCGAAGGTGCAGCGACAGCCGGGCGCCCGACGTGGGCGAAGAATCTAGGCTTGGGTATGGCGTCGGGACTGTTGAATCCGAAGAACGCCCTGTTCTACATGAGTCTCGCCGCGACACTGTCATCGGCGACGTCCGTCCAGCTGGCCTTGTATGGGGCATGGATGTTCTCGGCCGTTCTGGCATGGGACCTGTTCATCGTGATCGTGATGGGTTCCCGACGGTCCCGTGTCATCCTCGCCCGGGCGTTTCCTAGCATCACCAAGGTGGCGGGAACTGTTGTGCTGCTGTTCGGGATCGGTGCGTTGTCGGTTGCAGTGCGGACCCTCGTCCGGTGACGGCGCGAGATGGATGAGCTGAGATCATGACTGCGTCACAATGGCAGACACAGCGTGGACGCGTCAGGGCGCAGGGTGAACCAGCCCGTGGCCTCTTCGGGAGGGCGGTGACGGATGGGCCTCTTGGTGACCGTCGTGATCTGGGCGCTGTTCGTCGCGATGGCGCTCTGGGTGCCCTTCGGCCGAGGGGCCCTCGGCTTCGTCGTCTTCATCCTGACCATGACCTGCAACGAGATTCCCCTGATCCTGTTGGTCGTGTTCGTTGCATCAGTGGCTGCCACATTGACCGATGTGCCACCCGAGGATGGGCCACTGACCGCCGTGGCGCTCGGTCTCGCCGTGCTCGTCGTGCTGGGGCTGGTGTGGCTGCAGGTGCGCGCTCGGAGCGTCCGACCGGCGTTCGAGGCGGCGCTGACCACGGGCTTGGGCCCCGCCTGGCGCACGCGGATCCCTTCCGGGTCCGCACGGCCCTTGCGCCGGGCGGTGCTGTGGATGAGCGGCATCCTGCTGCCGTTCCAACGGCACCGGCGGACGGTGGAACGAGTGCGAGATGTTCCGTACGCGGCTGGCGGGCGTGCACACCTCCTCGACATCTACCGGCGCAAGGATCGCAGGACCGGCCAGCAACCGGTGGTCATCCACCTCCACTCAGGGGGCTTCGTCTCGGGCGGGAAGAGCCGCGAGAGCGTTGCCCTGCTCAACCAGCTGGCAGATCACGGCTGGTTCGGCGTGAGCGCCAACTACACCCTCCGTTCCGCAGGAGCATTTCCGGAGTCGCTCATCGACACGAAGCGGGTGATCGCGTGGGTACGGGCGCACTCGCGCGAGCATGGCACCGACCCGGTCCGCATCTACCTGGTGGGTGCGTCCGCAGGTGGGCACCTGGCGATCTCGGCAGCGCTCACCGCGCAGACCCCGCGATTTCAGCCCGGTTTCGAGGACGCTGACACCAGCGTCGCGGGCGCCGTCGCGCTCTACGGCTACCTCGGCGCCCGCAGCTCTGACCCTGCCAGCGCGCCCGCACAGTTGGTGCGCCCCGACGCACCACCCATGCTCATCGTGCAGGGCTCTACAGACACGGCACTGCCCTCCGATGAGGCGCGTACGGTGGCCGACTCGCTGAGATCCGTCTCTGAGTCGCCCGTCGTCTACGTCGAGCTGCCGGACACTCAGCACAGCTTCGACTTCTTCGCGTCCGTACGGAGCCGGCTCGCCGCGGACGCTATCGAGTCGTTCCTGGACTGGACGAGGTCCCAGGGCTGACCGACGTGGCTGGACCGCGACCCCTCAGAACAGCGGCCAGGGAACCGCCGGCATGTCACCGGAGGGAGCCGGAAACCGCCCGGCCGAGCGCAACGCGGAGCAACGGTTGGCGAGCGAGGTGATCTCTGGGGCAGTGAGCAGGTCCTCGAGGTCGCGTCCCAGGTCGCCGTGCAGCCCGTCGCTGACGCGGTCGACGCCGTCGAGCTCGTCGGCCGTCAGGTCTTCTCCCAGCCATCCCCACAGGACCGTCCGCAGTTTGTGGTCACGGTGGAAGGTCACCCCGTGGTCCACGCCGTGCCGGTGGCCGTCCGCCATGGCAAGGATGTGGTCGCCCTTGCGGTCGGCATTATTGACGACGACGTCGAACACAGCCATGCGCCGCAGCGCCGGGGAGTCTTCGTGAACGAGGGTGACCAGCCGTCCGCTCTCGTCCTGTCCCTCGAGAACCTGCTTCCAGCCCGTGCTCGGTACCTGCTCCGCCGCGATCAGGTCGACGGCGCTGTGGTCGGGGTCCGGCTCCTGCCAGAGCTGGACCATTCCTTCGCCGAGGGGACCGTCGCGCAGCCAGGTGTGCGGTACCACGCCCCAGCCGAAGGTCTGCGAGACGAGGTAGGCGGCCACCTCCCGGTGCGCCAGGCTGCCGTCGGGAAAGTCCCACAGCGGACTCTCGCCGGCGATCGGCTTGTAGACGACGCTCACGTCGCCGATGGTGCCCAGGAACGTGGCGTTGGACGCCGTCCTGATGCGGCCGGTGATCGTCAGCTCGGTGGTCATCAGGTCTGGTGCCGACATCAGTCCTCGGCAGGGGGGCAGATGTGCCCGTCGGGGTCCATCGGGTAGCCGCAGAGCGGGCACGCCGGGCGCCCGGCGCCGACGATCTCCCGGGTGCGCTTGGCAAAGGCCCGAGCCGTACCCACCGGCATGCGCACCCGGAGCATCTCGGTCTCGTGAGTGCCGTCCTCGTCAGGCATCTGCATGCTGTCATCAGCGTCGACGTCCGTGATGGGGTAGGCCTCGATGACGACCTGGGCCGTCGTCGGGTCCCACCCGAGGCTCATGGCGCCGGTGCGGAAGCGTTCCTCGACGGGATCGAGCTGGTCGTTGTCGACGAGCTCCGGGGGAGTGCCGGTGGGGACGCTGAAGGGGTTGCCCTCGACGGTGATGAGCTGGTCGAGGATCTCGTCGATCTTCTCCGCGAGCAGGGCCGACTGCTGCTTCTCGAGGGCGATGCTCACGAGCTGGGTCCCTGAGCGCACCTGGAGGTAGAACGTGCGTGCCCCGGGAAGGCCGATGGTGCCGACGACGACCCGATCAGGCCAGTCATATTCGTGAACGCGTGGAGGCATATCAGTACTCTAGGCGCCGGTACGTGACGGCGTCGTGTGCCCTGCGCCACCACCCACCGGTGCATCGCCAGAGTGGATGCCCGTCGACAGCCACGCCAGGTCGCCCCCCTCCGTGTTGGTCGCATGGACGGTCGGCCGGCCAGCGCCGTAGCGCACGATCGACACGGATGCTGGGCCTACGGTGATGCGCTGGAACAGGTCGAGGTGCATGCCGAGCGCGTCGGCGAGTATCGACTTGATGATGTCGCCATGGCTGACCGCAACCCACACCGCCTCGGGCCCGTGCTCGGCCTCGACGGCTGCATCGTGACGGCGGATCGCGGCCACCGACCGGGCCTGCATCGCAGCCATGGACTCACCGCCGGGAAAGACGACGGCAGAGGGTTGCGACTGCACCTGCGGCCACAGGCTCTCGCGTGCGAGGTCGGAGAGCAGGCGGCCCTGCCACTGCCCGTAGTCGCACTCGGTGAGATCGGGATCGACCGAGACGTACGGCGTGCCCGCCTGGCGCTCGAGGATGTGCTGGGCGGTCTGCTGACACCGCTCGAGGGGGCTCGACACGACCGCGACCAGGGGAACCGCTGCGAGCCGGTCTCCGGTGAGAGCAGCTTGGTCGCGGCCGGTCTGGTCAAGGCTGACGCCGTCGGCCCTCCCGGCCAGCAGCCCAGTGGCATTCGCTGTGGTGCGGCCGTGCCGCACAAGAAGAACTGTCGCCATCCCGCCAGCCTAACCACCCCGGCCGACGGCGCCGTCAGGCTCCGCTGGTCCTGCCGGTCAGCCGGCAGCCGTGCGGATGTACTCCGTGACCGTCTTCTCGGTCTCGGGGGTGAGCGCCAGCAGAGCGAAGGAGGTGACCCACAGGTCGCCGTCGTCGAGCTGGGCGGACTCTTCGAAGCCGAGGGTGGCGTAGCGCGAGCTGTACTTTGACGCCGCCTTGAAGAACACGACGATCTTCCCGTCCTCGCGGGCGTAGGCCGGGAAGCCGTACCAGGTCTTCGGGACGAGGTGAGGGGCGACCTCGGAGACGATCCGGTGGATGCCCTCGGCGAGGATCCGATCAGCCTCCGGCAGCTCGGCGATCGCCTCGCGGACGGCCTGCTCGCCGGCAGCCCGGTTCTTGCCGGCCTTCTCCTGGGCGCGTAGCTCTGCGGCGCGCTGCTTGACGGCTTCGCGCTCTTCCGGGGTCAACCCCGCAGTCTTCTCTGACATGTCATCCTCCTGGGTTCGCGAGCTGCGACCGTCGTCGTCTGAGAATCACGCTACTGCCGCCGGCTACGGGGTGGCGAGCCGCATGCCCCGGGACGGATCGGTGTCGATGAAGCCGGCCTTCTCGTACAGCCGCCGTCCAGGCGGGTCTGCGATGAGCGTGATGTACGCGTCCGGCGGAGCGGTGGCGTGGATGTGCGCGGTCAGCGTGTCCAGCACGGTGCGTCCCAGTCCCGCGCCTTGATGATCTGGGTGGGTCGCGATGTCCGCGATGTGGAAGTACCACCCGCCGTCCCCGATCACGCGGCCCATGGCCACCAGCGTCGACGTCGCGCGGTCACGGACGTGGCAGAAGAACCACGTTCCTGCGATCGCGGCAGCGCTCTGGGCGTGGCTCTTGGGGGAGAGCCCTGCGTCCGCCCGCAGCGCGCGGTACTCATCGACATGGGGCGCGCCGAGGATCAGCTCGTAGCGGTCAGGAAGGGGCATGCGGCCCATCCTCGCACCTCAGGCGGACCGGACGGCCGCCGCGATGTTGGCTGGCGACCCCTGCCACGGGGCGCCGTGGCCGGGCAAGACCCAGGACGCCGGAATCTCGGCGAGCCGGTCGAGCGAGGCCAGGGCCACGTCCGGTTCATCGGTGAACGGAGCCGGCTGTGCACCCTCGCGGCCGGTGAGGACGTGGCGCGTGGTGAGCGCGTCGCCCACGAAGACGGCGTCGGTCGCCGGCACGTGCACGGCGACGCTCCCGGGGGAGTGGCCCGGCATCGTGATGATGACGGGGCTCCCAGGAAGGTCGAGCACGTCCCCGTCCGCGACCTCGACGACCTCCTGCACGTGCGGGGTGCGCACCGCGTTCTTGCGCAGCCCGTAGGCGAGGAAGGTCAGTGCCGGTCCGAGCCGCGCGGGCCCCATCGGCGTCTTCGGCTTCTCGCCCGTGCGTACGCGATGAGCGTCTCCCGCGTGGATGAAGACCGGTGCGCCGGTCGTCCGGCGCAGTCGCTCGGCGAAGCCGATGTGGTCGCTGTCACCGTGGGTGAGGACGAGCCCGCGGATGTCGGTGAGCGGGCGGCTGATCGTGTCCAGCTCGCGGTGCAGGTCCTTCCAGTGGCCCGGCAGGCCCGCGTCGATGAGCGTGATGCCCTCGGGCAGATCGATGAGGTAGGAGGCGACGATGTCGTTGCCCAGGCGGTGCAGGTGCGGCGCGAGCTTCATGGTGATCCCTTCCGATACTATGGCTAGGGTAATTAGCCATGAAGGCTAATGTCAATAGCCAACGGGAGGTCCTGGTGTCGGCGCCTACTCGCACCACGAACGAAGAGGTCATCGCGGCGGCTCGGGAGATCCTCGAGTCCGGTGGGCCCGGAGGGCTCACCATGCAGGCCGTGGCGACGCGTGTCGGCGTCAGGGCCCCGTCGCTGTACAAGCGGTTCCGGGACAGAGATGCCCTGCTCAGCGCCGTCGCGGAGGCGTGCGTGAACGACCTCACCGAACGCCTGGAGGCATCAGCGTCTGACCTGGTGCGTCTGGCCGCCGCCTACCGCAGCTTTGCCCACGCATTCCCCGAGTCGTTCCGCCTGATCTTTACCCCGTCCGCCCCGCAGGAGGCCCTGCAGCGCTCGGCGGCCCCTGTCCTTCGCGCCGCTGCCGCGCTGGTCGGGGAGGCGCACACGCTGGATGCCGCTCGACTGTTCACGGCCTGGGCGACCGGGTTCGTGCAGATGGAGCTCGCGGGAGCCTTCCGGCTCGGGGGAGCGGTGGACGAGGCCTTCGACTATGGCCTGCGCTGCGTGATCAGGGGGCTCGAGTCTGACAGCGGGAGCCGCTAGGGATCCGCGCTAGCCTCAACGGCATGGACCGCCTTGCCGTCTCCGACGCCGCGACACTCATGACCCTGCTGCACCCGAAGCGAACCGTGTCGCTCAGCCGCCTGCTGCCGGGCTGGGACATGCTGCAGTGTGATGTCCCGTCACGGGAAAGGGTTGAGGCCGCGCTGGCGATCCTCGCCGGCTCCGGCCTGGCTGAGGTCGACTCGTCGTGGGGGATGCGGCTCACAGAGGAGGGCGGGCGGCTCAGGCGGTCTGTGAAAGGTGTTCGGGGGATGCGGGAGATTCCGGGGCTGATTGGCGCCCTGCTGGAGGGGCGCCAGCTGAGCCGTGCGCCGTTGAGCCTGCCTCAGCCGATCTTTGACGCGGCGCGTGAGGAGTATTTTGACGCGGCCCGACGCAGGGCTGAGCGTCGGTCGCGGGGTCACTGGTGGTGGCCCGACCCCTCGAGGCCCCCTCGAACGAAGCCGTCGGGCGACGGTCGGCGCTGATTGCGCGAGCAGGAACGGGTGCCGCCGCGGGACAGCGAAGCAGGCCAGACCCCCACGGGTCCGGCCTGCTTCGACGAGCTATGTGTCTGGCGGGCGACGGGTCACACCCTGGTGCTGCGTTCAGCCTGCATGCTCTCGCTGCGAGAGCGCAGGTAGGTGGCGATCGCCAGATTCTTGATTGCTGACCGGCTCACGATTCCGATGGGGCGGGAGTTGTCCTTGTCGACGACGGGCACCTTCTTGAGCCGCGCGTCCGACAACGCAGCGATGGCGTCACTGATCGCCGCGCCGGCGTCGATGGTGACGACATCATGCGTGGCGAGCCGCATCACATTCAGCTTCGCCAGATCGGACATCGCCTGGTCCAGGTCGTCTTCGGCATCGGTCACGTAGGAGTAGATCGAGGCCGAGGAGGGATGAGTTGCAGACAGGTACCGCAGGACGTCGCCGTCGGAGAGGAAGCCTGCCAGTCTGCCGTCGGAGTCGAGGATCGGCGCTCCCGAGATGCCGCGTTCGGTGAAAGTCTGCAGAGCGTCGAGGACCGTCTGGTCCGTGGACAGGGCGTACACATCCGACTTCATGATCGACTGGACGGTGGGCGCCGGACTCTCAACGCTCTCGGCCGTGCGGCGTGACCGCACCGAACGGTACGCCAAGAGAGCGAGGACGATGCCGATGAGCGAGGTCACAACCACCAGGCCGACGGCGCCGTGGAAGCCCGTGAGCAACGCGTCGCTCGCGCTCCGTCCTGCACCCGCGTTCGCCGCACTCAGGGCTCCGTAGATACCGACGGCGAGGGAGGTACCCACGCAGCCGGCGATCTGGAAGCTGGTGGAGACCACCGTGACACCGTGCGGGCTGGTTTCACGGTCGAGGTGAGACAGTGCGAATGTCTGGGCGGGGCCGATGACGAGTGCCGTAGCCAGCACTGCCGGGACATAGAGGATCCCGAGCATCCACACCGAGGAGTAGCCAGCAGCGACTCCGACGAGCGTGACGAAGACCGCCATGATGAGGAATCCGAGCGGGATCGACCAGCGGCCGCCGTGCCGGTCGAAGAGGCGTCCTGCGACGGGTCCCATGCCCACGGTGAGGAGGATGCCCGGCGCGAGGGCGAGGGAGGCAACCAACGGTGGCATGTCGAGTGCACCCTGGAGGAACAACGGGATGGTGACGTTCATGGCGAACACGAAGACCAGGCCAAGCATCGTCATCAGCACGCCGAGCACGAAGGGGGCGTTGGAGAACGGCCGCAGGTCGAGCAGGGGATGGTCGATGCGGCGCTGTCGGATGATGAACAGCCACATCGCGAGCAGCCCGACGGCCGCTGAAGCACCCGCGTACAGGGGGGATCCCTCGAATGCGCTGGACACGCCATAGAGCAGGCCTATGAGGCCGACGGCTACCAGGATGAAGGACAGGACGTCCACAACCGGTCGGCCGAGGTCAGCGACGGTCCGGAGGGCCACCGCGCCAGCGAGCAGAACCGCGAGGGTGAGTGCGCCGAAGACCCACATCAGGGTGGTCCAGGGAGCGACGGTCAGAATGACGCCGGACAGGACGATGGCCAGTGACGGGCCCAACGTCGTCATTGCCGCCATGATGCCCATGGTGAGGCCAAGCTTTTCCCGCGGGGAGACGGCAAGGGTGATGTTCATGCCGACAGGGGTGAGCAGGCCAGTGCCGATCGCCTGCAGAAGACGCGCGACCAGCAGTACCTCGAAGGTGGGGGCGAGGGCTCCCATCACCGAGCCGACCGTCATGAGGGCGACGACGCCGACGAAGAGGGCCCGCGTGGGGAAACGGTGGTACAGCACGTTCGCCACGGGCACGAAGACCGCTGCGACCAGCAGGTAGCCGGTGGTGAGCCACTGCACGCTGCTCACATCGACGCCGAAGTCCTGCATGATCGGCGTGAAGGCTACGTTGAGGAACGTCTCGTTGAAGGTGGCAAGGAACGCAGCCGCTGCCGCGACCGCGATCATTGCGCCCGAACGTCCCTTGGCGCGTGGTTGGGAAGCGCGAGGGGGTGCCATAGAAGTCTCCTGACAGTCGGCGGTTGAAAGGCGATCGACCGTGCCGTGTCAGAGGGTTCTTATGGACCTCGCGTGTCGTGTCATCGATGCCGTGGTGGCCCGAAGGCATCAACGATTTTACCAGACCTGCTCCCCGTGGATAGGTCGTTCAGCTGCTGCTCACACCGAGCGCCGTGCCGATCGTCGAGTCGTCGCCGAGCAGCTCGAGGATGCATGCGGCGAGGTCGGCGCGAGGGATCGATCCACGCAGCTGACCCGGGGTTGCGACGTCGAGCGCGTGCCACGAGCCGGTCGCCGGCTTGTTCGTGAGGCCGGTCGGCCTCACGAGGGTCCAGTCCAGGCCGGAGGAGGTGACGGCAGCCTCCTGCTGGTTGTGGTCGGCCAGCGGCTTGGCGAGCAGCAGCTTGGTGATCAGCCGGACGGGGGCGGGGAGCTGGGAGCCGGAGTTCCCTGCACCGAGCGAGGACTGCACGACGAGCCTGCGGACGCCGGCGTCGTGCATCGCTGAGATCACCGTCCGCGTCACGGCAGCGCGGTGGTCGGCGACTCCCTTGGCGCCACCTACTGTGACGACGACGGCGTCGGCTCCCGTGACAGCCGCGGTGACCACCGCTTGGTCCCTCGCATCGCCAGCCACCGCCCGGACGCCCTCCGGCGCAGTCCCGCTGCGAGACAGGACGGTGACGTTGTGCCCCGCGTCGCGGGCCAGGGAGGCCAGGAGGGCTCCGGAGCCCTTCGACCCGCCGACGATCGTGATATTCACGGAGTCCTCTTGTGTGCTCGGGTGCGGGTGATGTCCGTCGCCATCCTATGTGCCGGGTCCGCTCGCCCGAGAGGCTGATCCGTCGTTGCTCAGACCGGGCCGTTCCCGGTGCGCCCGGTCCGCCCGCGGCGGTCTTCGCGCTCGGTGGTCGCCGCGATGAAGGCGTCGAGCAGCCCCTCGGGCACCGGCAGCGTGCGCAGCGCACCGAGGAAGGTGTCGTCCTGTCGCGCCGCCTCGGAGGTGTCCAGGCTCATCACCTCCGTGTGCAGGCGCTCCATCTTGCGGTCGAGGCGGTTGGCGACGTCGGCTGCCTCCTTGAGCTCGGCGAGCAGAGTCTGGGGGACCGCGCCGTCGTACTTGTAGAAGATCTTGTGCTCGAGGCTCGCCCAGAAGTCCATCGCGATCGTGCGGATCTGGATCTCCACGGTGACCTGCTCGACGCGGTCGGAGAGGAAGACCGGCACGGTGACGATGAGGTGCAGGCTCTGGTACCCGTTGGGCTTGGGCTCGGCGATGTAGTCCTTGACCTCGAGCACCGTCACATCCGACTGCCCGACGATCATGTCCCGCACGGTGTAGATGTCGGAGACGAAGCTGCAGGTGACGCGGATCCCGGCGATGTCGTAGATCTGTGCCCGAATGTCTTCGATGGTGAGCGGGCACCCCTTGCGCACGGCCTTCTTGAGGATTCCCTCCGGGGACTTCAGCCGGGAGGAGACATGCTCGATGGGGTTGTAGGCGTGGATGTAGTGGAACTCGTCCTTGAGGATGTTGACCTTCGTCATCATCTCTTCGATGCCGAAGCGGTAGGACATGAGGAACCGCATCATGTCGTCCTTGAGTCGTGCCCGGTGCGTCGGGTCGGTCAAGGCATCGGTGTTCATCGGGCTCCTCCACGGCTGCGCAGACCTGCTCTGGCCCGCCTCTTCGAGGATAGTGGGCGGCCCTGTGGGGGAGTTAAGGAAACCTTCGTGGGCCGTGAAGATCCGCTGTGAACGGCGAGTTCCCGGCCCGTTCGCAGAAAGCGTCCCACCATGTGGACAACGTGTGCCCAATGTTACCGGCCAGTACCAACTTGGTAACGATAGGCGGCCCAACTGGCGATCTGGTGAAAGGTCCCATCGGGGCATGGGTAGTTTTCGTTCTACACAACGATGTCTTGACACGCCATCGTCGGGCCAACGAGCGCCGGGCAAAGATGACGAGTTAGCACAATCTGCGCAAATTCAGCCTTCTTGGAGGAACATTGAAGATCAAGCGGATGCACGCCGCAGTCGCCTTTGCTGCTGCCGGCGCGCTCGCCCTCACCGCGTGTGGCGGTGGCTCGGGCGAGGCGGACGAGACCACGAGTGCCTCGTCCAACAAGTTCACGATCGCGTACAACGCTGACGGTGGCCACCAGGCCTGGGTCGACGCAGTTGCCAACTCGGTCAAGAACACGCTCGGCATCCAGGCGGAGGGTCAGCCGTACGCGACCTTCGCCGAGCTGCGCTCGGACGTTCAGGACCGGAAGATGACCGGTGCCTTCCGCACCGGATGGCAGGCGGACTACCCGTCGCTGTACAACTTCCTCGGCCCGCTCTACGGCACCGGCGCCGGCTCCAACGACGGTGACTACTCCAACGCGAACTTCGACGAGCTGCTGAGCCAGGGCCTCTCGGCCACCTCGGTGGAGGAGGCCAACGGCTTCTTCGACCAGGCGCAGGAGCAGCTGTTCAAGGACCTTCCGGCCATCCCGCTCTGGTACTCCAACGTCACCGGTGGCTCCTCGGAGTCCGTCACGGACGTCGAGTTCGGCTGGAACTCCACCCCGCTGTACCACGCGGTCAAGAAGGCAACCGGCGACGGCGTCGTCCTCGCGAACGGCTCCGAGCCCGCGAACCCGCTGCTCCCCGGCATGACCAACGAGACCGGCGGCGGCCGCATCATGGACGAGCTCTTCCAGGGCCTCGTCTCCTACCAGGCTGACGGCTCCCCGCAGAACGAGATCGCCGAGTCGATCACCTCTGAGGACAGCCAGACCTGGACGGTCAAGCTCGAGGCCGGTCACACCTTCTCCAACGGAGAAGCTGTCACCGCCAAGTCCTTCGTCGACGCCTGGAACTACGGCGCCCTGCTGAGCAACGCCCAGCTCGGCTCGTACTTCTTCGAGTCCATCGAGGGCTTCTCCTACGACGCTGACTCCGAGCTCACCGGCCTGACCGTCGTGGACGACACGACCTTCACCGTGAAGCTCACCCAGCCCGAGGCTGACTTCCCGCTGCGCTTGGGCTACACGGCCTTCATGCCGCTGCCCTCCGTCGCCTTCGAGGACATGGCCGCCTACGGCCAGAACCCGATCGGCAACGGCCCGTACACCATCGCCGAGGGCAGCTGGAAGCACAATGAGTCCATCGACCTCATCCCGAACCCGTCCTACGACGGTCCTCGCACCGCGCAGAACAACGGCGTGCGGTTCACGTTCTACACCTCGCAGGACACGGCATACACCGACCTGCTGGCCAACAACCTCGACGTCCTCGACGCCGTCCCGGACAGCGCCTTCGCGACGTTCAAGGCTGACCTCGGCGACCGTGCCGTGAACCAGGCTGCTGCGATCTTCCAGTCCTTCACCATCGCTGAGTCGCTG
Source organism: Sanguibacter suarezii NBRC 16159 (assembly GCF_001552735.1). Lineage (GTDB taxonomy): Bacteria > Actinomycetota > Actinomycetes > Actinomycetales > Cellulomonadaceae > Sanguibacter > Sanguibacter suarezii. The sequence goes on along the minus strand of NZ_BCRT01000016.1, from coordinate 136,338 downwards.
GAGCACTTCTCCGGCGAGGAGGGCGCCCTGCGTCGCCAGGCCATCTCCATGGCGATCGACCGCGAGGCGATCACCGAGGCCATCTTCCAGGGCACCCGTACCCCGGCGAGCGACTACACTTCACCAGTGATCGCCGGTTGGAGCGACTCGCTGGCAGGGTCCGAGGTTCTCGAGTTCAACCCCGAGAAGGCCAAGGAGCTGTGGGCTGAGGCTGACGCCATCAGCCAGTGGTGATCACCCCCCGGTGACACCAGGATCACGGGGCTGAGCTTCGGCTGAGCCGCGACGGTCCAAGGCATACCAACGCGTGGGGTGAGGGGCTGGTTCCCTCACCCCATGCGCGTGCCCCGGCGTGTGCAGCAGAGTGCGCGTCGGGGGGACGTGCAGACGTCCACTAAAGTCGACGGTCGGATCCGAGTCGATCCGTGGAGCGACACGGCTAGTGTGGAAGGAACGACCGATGGTCCGATATCTCGGACGAAGAGTGCTGCAGCTCATCCCAGTGTTTGTGGGGGCGACGCTGCTCATCTACGCCATGGTGTTCGCAATGCCGGGCGACCCGATCGCCGCCATGGGTGGTGACCGAGGTCTGTCGCCCGCCGTCGCAGAGCAGATCCGGGCGCAGTACAACCTGGACAAGCCGTTCTTCGTGCAGTACCTGCTGTTCCTCAAGGGCATCTTCACGCTCGACTTCGGTGTGTCCTTCTCCGGGCAGCCCATCATGGAGGTCGTCGCAGCTGCGTACCCCGTGACGCTCAAGCTGGCGCTCATGGCCCTCGTGATCGAGACGGTCTTCGGAGTCTTCTTCGGTCTCATCGCCGGGCTGCGCAAGGGCAAGTTCTTCGATGCGTCGCTGCTCTTCGTGAGCCTCATCGTCATCGCGGCCCCGACCTTCGTCATCGGCTTCCTGATGCAGTTCCTCGTCGGTGTGAAGTGGCAGCTTCTGCCCGCCACCGTCGGGACGGACCACTCCGTCAAGGCGCTCCTCATGCCGGCGATCGTCCTCGGCGCAGTCTCCTTCGCGTATGTGCTGCGACTGACCCGCACCTCCGTCGCCGAGAACCTCTCGGCAGACCACGTGCGGACCGCCACCGCCAAGGGCCTGCCCCGCTCGCGTGTGGTCAGCGTCCACGTGCTGCGGAACTCTCTCATCCCCGTGGTCACGTACCTCGGGGCAGACCTCGGCGCCCTCATGGGCGGCGCCATCGTCACCGAGAGCATCTTCAACATCAAGGGTGTCGGAGGCACGCTGTACGGCGCGATCATCCGAGGCGAACCTGCCACCGTGGTCAGCTTCGTGACGATCCTCGTGATCGTCTACCTCATTGGCAACCTGATCGTGGACCTGCTGTACGCGGTCCTGGACCCGAGGATCCGTTATGTCTGAGCAGAGCACGATTTCCCCGCGCGTGGGCCAGGAGCACTTCGTCGCCGACCCCGCGCTCACCCCGCTCGCGGTCGTCGACAAGGTCGACGAGACCGAACGCCCGACCAACCTCTGGCGTGACGCCTGGCACGACGTGCGTCGTCGGCCGATGTTCTGGTTCTCCGCCGTCCTCATCCTTCTTGTCCTCGTGATCGCCGCGTTCCCTGGGCTGTTCACCAAGACGGACCCGATGTTCTGCGACCTGTCCAAGTCCCTCGGCGACCCGGCGGCGGGACACCCCTTCGGGTTTGACCGCCAGGGCTGCGACGTCTACTCGCGCGTCATCTACGGCGCGCGCGCCTCGATCACCGTGGGCCTGGTCACGACCATCGCGGTGGTGCTGATCGGCGGCATCGTCGGAGCGCTGGCCGGGTTCTACGGCGGTTGGTTCGACTCCGTGCTCTCGCGCATGACCGACATCTTCTTCGCCATCCCGCTCGTGCTCGCTGCGATCGTCGTCGGCCAGGTCTTCCGTGAAGGTGGGGTCTGGCGTGTCATCGCCGTCCTCGCGGTCTTCGGTTGGCCACAGGTGGCGCGCATCACCCGCGGCGCTGTCATGAGCGTCAAGAACAACGACTTCATCACCGCGGCCAAGTCGCTGGGTGTCTCCCGCGGGCAGGCGCTGCTCAAGCACGTCGTGCCGAACGCCATCGCCCCGGTCATCGTCGTCGCGACGGTGTCTCTCGGAACGTTCATCGTCGCCGAGGCGACGCTGTCCTTCCTCGGCCTGGGCCTGCCCGGCTCGGTCCTGTCGTGGGGCGCGGAGATCTCCAAGGCGCAGGTCTCGCTGCGCACGCAGCCGATGATCTTGTTCTACCCGTCCGCCGCCCTGGCCCTCACGGTCCTGAGCTTCATCATGATGGGCGACGTCGTGCGCGACGCCCTCGACCCGAAGGCGCGCAAGCGATGACAGACACCACGACGACAGAAACCACTGGGACGAAGCCGCTCCTGGAGATCCGTGACCTCAGCATCGACTTCCAGACCCGCGGTGGCCCCGTCCACGCCGTGATCGGTGCCAACCTGACGATCTACCCCGGTCAGTCCGTGGCCATCGTCGGCGAGTCCGGCTCCGGCAAGTCCACGACGGCACACGCCATCATCGACCTGCTTCCCGGCACCGGACAGGTCACCAGCGGTTCGATCATCTTCGACGGCGTGGACATCACCAAGGCGTCCAAGCGGGAGATCGTCAACCTGCGCGGGAAGTCCATCGGGCTCGTCCCGCAGGACCCCATGTCCAACCTCAACCCGGTGTGGTCCATCGGCTACCAGGTGGAAGAAGGCCTGCGGGCCAACGGCATCGACGTCTCCCGCGGAACGCAGCGCGTGCTGACCCGCGGCCTCGCCGAGACCGAGCCGGCCGCCTTCGTCGGTGAGGACCTGCTGCTCAGCGGTGACGCCAAGCGCACGCTGCTGGGTCTGCTCCGCGAGGAGCTCAGCTCCCGCCCCGAGCACGACCGCGAGCTCATCCTGGCGCGCGCTGACGACACCCTCGTCACCGGTTCCACCACGCGCGGCGAGGCTGTCACCATCCTCGAAGGGCTGGGCATGCCCTCCGCCACGGGCGCCGTGGAGAAGCTCACCTCGGTCGCCAAGACCAAGGACCGCGTCGCGGGTCTGCTCGCCGAGGCCGGCCTGCCCGACGCCGAGCGCCGGGCCAAGCAGTACCCGCACGAGTTCTCCGGCGGAATGCGCCAGCGTGCGCTCATCGCGATCGGTCTGGCTGCGCGCCCCAAGCTGCTCATCGCCGACGAGCCGACCTCGGCCCTCGACGTGACGGTCCAGCGCAAGATCCTCGACCACCTGGGTGACCTCACCCAGGAGCTGGGCACCGCGGTGCTGTTCATCACGCACGACCTCGGTCTGGCTGCCGAGCGTGCGGAGCACCTCGTGGTCATGTACCGCGGCCGCGTGGTCGAGTCCGGCCCTTCGCGTGAGATCCTGGCGAACCCGCAGCACGCGTACACCAAGCGTCTCGTGGCTGCCGCTCCGTCCCTGGCTTCACGACGCATCCAGTCCGCCAAGGCGGCCGGCGTCGAGGTCAAGGAGCTGCTGGCGCAGACCGGCGGAGACGGTGTGGCCGAGGCCCGCGACGACGTGCTGGTGGCTGAGAACCTCACCAAGGTGTTCACCATCCGTGGTTCCGGCCGTGGGCACAACGCCTTCAAGGCCGTTGACGACGTCTCCTTCTCTCTCAAGCGCGGCACGACCGTGGCGCTCGTGGGGGAGTCGGGATCAGGCAAGTCGACCGTGGCCAACATGGTGCTCAACCTCCTGGAGCCCACCGAGGGACGGATCATCTTCGACGGGGTCGACATGACCTCCCTCGGCAAGAAGGAGCTCTTCTCCTTCCGTCGCCGGGTGCAGCCGATCTTCCAGAACCCCTACGGTTCCCTCGACCCGATGTACTCGATCTTCCGCACGATCGAGGAGCCGCTGCGGGTGCACAAGGTGGGCTCGCCCAAGGAGCGCGAGACGCGGGTGCGTGAGCTGCTCGACCTCGTGGCCCTGCCGCAGTCGGCCATGCGCCGCTTCCCCAACGAGCTCTCCGGTGGTCAGCGTCAGCGTGTGGCCATCGCCCGTGCGCTCGCTCTGCAGCCGGAGGTCGTCGTCTGCGACGAGGCGGTCTCGGCTCTGGACGTGCTCGTCCAGGCGCAGATCCTCGAGCTGCTCAACGACCTGCAGAGCGAGCTGGGCCTGAGCTACCTGTTCATCACCCACGACCTTGCGGTCGTGCGTCAGATCGCTGACGAGGTCTGCGTGATGAGCAAGGGCAAGATCATCGAGCGTGCGACGACCGACGAGGTCTTCGACTCGCCGAAGGAGGAGTACACGCGTGAGCTGCTCGGGGCGATCCCGGGCGCGAGCCTGCAGCTGGGCACCGAGGACCTCGCGGTCTGACCTGCTCCAGCGCTGACACGCTGCACCCCGTCTACGACGCCCGCGACCTCCAGGTCGCGGGCGTCGTGCGTGGTGGGAGGCCTGTGGTGCCGCTGCGGCAGCGCCGGTCGCCGGCTCGCAGTCGACGAGTCCGCGGCGTGAGGTACAATTGCATAGGTCAACGTCGTCCATGTGCCGATTTGTGCTCCACGCGTGCCAGCACGCGTGCTTCGAGCCGAGCCAATGACGCGTGACCACTGGGTGATCAACTGCGTGCTTGCACGCGGTGCCCCGTTCCTTCTCACACTGTGAAATGAGTTTCTCTATGTCTGTGCGCTCCGACCTGCGTAACGTCGCGATCGTCGCCCACGTCGACCACGGCAAGACGACCCTTGTCGACGCGATGTTGCACCAGTCCGGCGCTTTCGGCGCACACGCACACGTCGACGAACGTGCGATGGACTCCGGTGACCTCGAGCGCGAGAAGGGCATCACCATTCTCGCGAAGAACACCGCAGTCCACTACACCGGTCCCGCTGCGGCTGAGTTCGGCCACCCCGAGGGCATCACCATCAACGTGATCGACACCCCCGGCCACGCCGACTTCGGTGGCGAGGTCGAGCGCGGCCTGTCCATGGTCGACGGTGTCGCCCTCGTCGTCGACGCTTCCGAGGGCCCGCTGCCCCAGACGCGCTTCGTGCTCCGCAAGGCGCTCGTCGCCAAGCTCCCCGTGATCCTCGTGGTGAACAAGACCGACCGCCCCGACTCCCGCATCGAAGAGGTCGTCGCCGAGGCGACCGACCTGCTGCTGGGTCTCGCGAGCGACCTGGCCGACGAGGTCCCCGACCTCGACCTCGACTCGATCCTCGACATGCCGGTCGTGTACGCGGCCGCCAAGGTCCGTCGCGCCTCGCTCAACCAGCCCGCCGACGGCACCGTCCCCGACTCCGAGGACCTGGAGCCGCTGTTCCGGACCATCCTCGAGAAGATCCCGGCGCCCACCTACGACGAGGACGCCCCGCTGCAGGCGCACGTCACCAACCTCGACGCGTCGCCGTTCCTGGGCCGTCTCGCGCTGCTGCGCATCTTCAACGGCACGATCAACAAGGGTCAGACCGTGGCCTGGGCACGTGCCGACGGCACGCTGCAGAACGTCAAGATCACCGAGCTGCTCGAGACGAAGGCGCTCTCCCGCGTCCCCACCGAGTCCGCGGGCCCCGGTGACATCGTCGCCGTCGCCGGCATCGAGGACATCACCATCGGTGAGACCCTCACGGACCCTGACGACCCGCGTCCGCTGCCGCTCATCACGGTCGACGACCCGGCGATCTCCATGACCATCGGTATCAACACCTCGCCCCTCGCGGGCAAGGGCGGCAAGGGCCACAAGGTCACCGCTCGCCAGGTCAAGGACCGCCTCGACAAGGAGCTCATCGGTAACGTCTCGCTCCGCGTCCTGCCGACCGAGCGTCCCGACGCCTGGGAGGTCCAGGGCCGTGGAGAGCTCGCTCTCGCGATCCTCGTCGAGCAGATGCGTCGCGAAGGCTTCGAGCTGACCGTCGGCAAGCCGCAGGTCGTCACCAAGCTCATCGACGGCAAGGTCCACGAGCCGACCGACCGCATGACCATCGACGTCCCCGAGGAGTACCTCGGCAACGTCACGCAGCTCATGGCGCAGCGCAAGGGCCGCATGGAGACCATGTCGAACCACGGGACCGGCTGGGTCCGCATGGAGTTCGTCGTCCCCGTCCGTGGCCTCATCGGCTTCCGCACGCGCTTCCTCACGGACACGCGTGGAACCGGCATCGCCTCCTCGATCGCCGAGGGCTTCGAGCCGTGGGCCGGTCCGATCGAGACCCGTGTCAACGGTTCGCTCGTGGCCGACCGCGCTGGCGTCGTCACCCCCTTCGCGATGATCAACCTGCAGGAGCGCGGCTCCTTCTTCGTCGACCCCACCCAGGAGGTCTACGAGGGCATGATCGTCGGCGAGAACGCTCGCAACGAGGACATGGACGTCAACATCACCAAGGAGAAGAAGCTCACGAACATGCGCGCTGCGAGCAGCGACACGTTCGAGAACCTCACCCCGCCGAAGCACCTCACCCTCGAGGAGTCCCTCGAGTTCGCCCGCGAGGACGAGTGCGTCGAGGTCACCCCGGAGGTCGTGCGCATCCGCAAGGTCATCCTCGACCAGTCCGAGCGTGCCCGTGCCTTCTCCCGCACGAAGAAGAACTGATCACCCCCTGATCAGCACCTGAGCCCACCGGCTCGCGACGACGGCCACCAGGCATGCCTGGTGGCCGTCGTCGTCTCCGAGGGGCGCCGGTGATGGACGAAGATAGATCCGTGATGATCACCGAAGCCTCCCTTCCTGCCGGTCCGCTGCTTGCCGTGCACGCCCACCCCGACGACGAGACCCTCGCCACCGGCGGGCTGCTCGCCACCTGGGCGGCCGCTGGCCAGCCCGTCACCCTGGTGACGTGCACCCGCGGCGAGCGGGGCGAGGTCATCGGCGACGAGCTGGCTCACCTCGAGGGGGACGGCCCCGCGCTGGCGGCGCACCGCGAGGGCGAGCTCGCCGCAGCGCTGGCCGCGCTGGGCGTGACCGACCATCACTACCTCGACCAGCTCGTCTCCAGCGCGCAGTCCGCGGCCCAGGAGGGGGAGCAGGTGCGGTACGAGGACTCCGGCATGGCGTGGGTCGGCGCTGCCGGGGGACAGGCCGGCGCCGCCGCCGACGTCCCTCCCCGCGCCCTCGTGGCCGCCCCGCTCGAGCAGGCGGCCGCTGCCCTGGCAGAGCTCATCCGCGAGCTGCGCCCGGCGGTCGTGGTGACCTACGAGCCCGGGGGCGGCTATGGCCACCCCGACCACGTGCGGGCTCACGAGATCACCATGCATGCCCTCGAGCTGGCTGCCCACGCCTCCTCCTCACGTCCCGGCCACGTGCCCGACGACGTGTGGTGGGCCGTCATCCCGGCTCACCTGGTGCGGAGCTCACGCGCCGCGCTGCACGCGGCGAGCCAGCGCGCGGGGAGCCTGGCCACGCTGCTGGCCCAGTCCTCGACGGCCGCCCTGCCCGACGCCGGCCCCGACAGCCCGCTGCCGGCCGCGGCCACCGCGGGGCTGCCCGTTGTTGCCACCATCGACACCCGTCCGGTGCTCGACCGGGTCGACGGGGCCCTGAGAGCGCATGCGACCCAGGTCCACTGGATCCACCGGCTCGACGGCGGTGACGAGGCTGAGCTCGCCGGGTGGTACGCGCTGAGCAACGACGTGCTGGTGCCCTGGCTCACGCACGAGCACTACGCCAGCGCCCCCACAGCCTGACGGCGAGAGGTCCGAGGTGGACCGGCTCAGAGGATTGTCAGGAGAGGGCGGTACCGTCTGGGGTATGTCTGACCCGTACCTCGCCCAGCCGTCCTCTCCGCAGCACGCGCCGCGACAGCCGCACCCCGCACCGGCAGGGTTCCGTCCCATCCTGATCGTCTGGTACCTGTGCGCAGGCCTGCTCGGTGCCGTGGTCGGGCTGGTGGGGACGGTCATGCACCGGCAGTGGATGCCGTGGATCCTCGTCGTGGCCCTGATCACCGTGGCCGTGGCCGGGGTGCTGGTCCGGGCATGGCTCGGGGGAGGCGGGCTCGTCCCGTACGCGATCGGCTGGTTCGTCGTGGTCCAGCTCTTCGCCGCGCAGGGTCCGGGCGGGGACGTCATCATGCCCGCGCAGCCCATCAGCTACGTCTGGATGATCGGTGGGATGGTCATGATCGGGGTCGCGGCCTTCGCACCGCGGTCGTGGTTCAGCGACTGAACGACCACACCTCGACGGCGTGGTAGGGGCTGGGGTGGAGCGACGTACACTGACCGTGCGGGGGCAACCGCATCCAACGCTGTCCACGGGGCATGACCCCGGCCTTTTTCGCGAGTGGAGCGACTAGATGACCAGCAGTTCCGACGAGACGACTCCGGTTCCGCAGACCCCGACACCGCGCCCGAGCACCGGCGCAGCGAAGGTCCAGCGGACGCCCTCCGGGATCGCAGTCCAGGGACTGAGCTATCCCGTCCTGCAGCGTCCTCCCGTCGAGGGCGCCAGCACTCCGAAGGCTGACGACACGTCGGGCGACGAGAGCACCGCGTCATCCACTCCGGCCTCCACCCCGGCCTCTGCCGCCAAGCCTGCCTCGACCCCGCCTGCAGGTGTCGCAGCTGCCACCCCGCCGGACAAGCCCGGGTCTCCGTTGTCCGACTTCGACACCGAGGAGTCCTCCCGCCGCTGGCCCAAGGTCCTGCTGTGGACCGGGATCGGCGTCGTCGTCGCTGTGGGTGCCTACCTGGGCGCGCAGTGGTACTTCGCTGACCGCATCCCGCGCGGCACCACGGTGGCCGGCGTCGAGATCGGTGGGCTGTCCTCCGAGGACGCCGTCGCCCGGCTGCAGACCGAGCTCGGCGGGATCGCCACCGCTCCGGTCCCGGTGACCGCCGGCGAGGCCGCCACCACGATCGACCCGGTGGCCGCAGGGCTCACCTTCGACGCGGAGGCGACCATCGAGGGACTCACCGACTTCACCCTCGCGCCCGGGCACCTGCTGGCTCAGATCTCCGGCGGCGAGACGGTCGAGCCCGTCACCGTCGTCGACGAGGCGAAGTTCGACGCCGCGACCGAGGCCCTCGCCGCTGACCTGAGCGTGCCCGCGACCAGCGGCACGGTCGGCTTCGTGGACGGCGCCGCGGTGCAGACCGAGGCAGTGGACGGGTCCGCGCTGGAGGAGGACGAGGCCCAGGCCGACATCCTCGCGGGCTGGCTCTCTGCCGCTCGTCCGCTCGACCTGCCCACCACGAGCGTCGAGCCGGACATCACCCAGGAGGAGACGGACCTCGCCTTCGCCCAGGCCCAGCAGATCGCCCAGTCGTCGGTCTCGGTGACCGTCGCCGACCAGGTCGCGGAGCTGCCGGTGACCGCCCTCGCCGCCGCCGCGACCTTCACCCCCACAGACGGCGACCTCGTCCTGGCCTTCGACGGCACCAAGCTGGTGCAGGACGTCGTCGACCGCACCACCACCCTGCTCGCCAACTCCTCCGACGCGACCTTCGTCTTCGTCGACGGCACCCCGACGATCCAGCCTGGGGTCCCGGGCACCACCCTGGACCCGGCCGACCTGGCCGAGGCCGTGCAGAAGGCCGCTCTCTCCGACGACCGGACCGCGGCCGTCGAGCTCGTCGCAAGCGACCCTTCCCAGACCACCGAGGCGCTCGAGGCGCTCGGTGTGACGACCAAGGTCGCCGAGTTCGCCACCCCGCTGACCAACGAGGCCGACCGCACCGAGAACCTGCGGATCGCCGCTGAGAAGGTCACCGGCGTCCTCGTCAAGCCCGGCGAGACCTTCTCCCTGACCGAGGCCATCGGCCCGTTCACCCGGGAGAACGGCTACAAGGAAGCGCACATCATCGTCAACGGGAACATCGTCGACGGCGTGGGCGGCGGCCTCTCCCAGATGTCCACCACGACCTACAACGTGGGCTTCGAAGCCGGCATGGTCGACGTCGAGCACCAGCCCCACAGCTACTACTTCACCCGGTATCCCGCAGGCCGCGAGGCGACCCTCTACGACGGTCAGATCGACATGCGGTGGCGCAACGACTCCCCATATGGCGTGCTGCTGCAGTCCTGGATCGCGGACGGACAGCTGCACGTCGCCGCGTGGAGCACCCCGTACTACACGGTCAAGGCTGGCTCGAGCGACAAGACCGCGATCGTGGCGCCCACGACCGAGCACCGCTCCGGTCCGAGCTGCGCCCCGCAGTCCTCGGGCGGCGCCGGGTTCACCATCTCGGTGTGGCGGAAGGTGACGATCACCGCGACCGGCGAAGAGGTCATCAACGAGACGAACAAGTGGCGTTACCGTCCACAGAACGCCGTCGTCTGCGACGGTTAGAGCGCTGCGGCTAGCATCAGTCCTGCGATCGACCGCCCCGTCCACCTGAGGAGAGAAACCCATGCTCGGCAAGAGCGCGCGCGAGTCCGGCCCCCACGCACGGCTGGCAGCCGAGACAGGCGGGTGGGGTGACGGCATCCTGCTCGACCTCGGGTCCACCACGGCCACCCTCGCCACGATCGCCAACATGGCCAACCTCTCCGCCGTCGTGCACATCGGTCACCCTGCCCAGCCCACACCGGAGCTCGAGCGGCTGCTGCTCTCGGGCGACCGGTCCCTGCTGCTCACGCAGGCTGTGGCCGTCCCCTCCCAGTGGACCTGGGTGGGACGGACCGCCGAGGCCAGCGGCACCGCGATCGTCGACGAGGCGGGCATGCGTGACTGCCGCCATGTGCTCCGGGCGATGGGCGTGAGCCCGCACCTGGTGCCCACCACCACGACCCTCGAGGAGCGCATCGCCCTCGCCGGTGAGCACGGGACCCTCGTCGTCGAGCGCTCGGCCATCCCCGCCGGCTTCCAGGAGCTGCCGGGCAGCGAGCGCCTGGGACAGGTACCGCTCATCTGGTACGGCCTGCTGCAGACCCACGAGACGCTCACCCGCTTCGACCGGCCCGCCCAGGTGTGGCTGGCCTTCGGTCCGCGCGACGACCACCGCGGCTCCCTGCAGGAGACCCTGGGCGTCATCGCCGCCACCGGGATCGACCTGCAGCACCTGCGCAGCCAGCGCTCTCAGGCCGGGCCGCACGTCTTCCTCACCTCCTTCACCTGTGCGGACTCCACCGTCCTGGAGAGCCTGCTCGCCGAGTTCGCGGCCCGTGGGGTCGAGCACCGGGTGCTCGCGGTGCTCGCCGGCCAGGAGTTCCTGCCCGGACCGGACGCACTGACCCCCGTGTGGGCGTCCGCCGAGGTCTTCGCCCGGTGACCGCGCCTGACCTGCGGCTGGCCTACCTCGGCCCGGAGGGCACCTTCACGCACGAGGCGACGCTGGGCTGGGTCCGGACCCTGAGCGACATGCCCGACGCTCCGTCCGTCGAGCTCGTCCCGTTGCGCACGGTGGCTGACGTCTACGCCCAGGTCGCCTCGGGCGAGGTCGACCGTGGCGTCGTGGCGATCGAGAACTCCGTGGAGGGCTACGTCGTCCCCTCCCTCGACGCGATCGTGGCCTCCCGCGACGTCGTCGCCGTGGACGAGGCCTTCGTGACGATCACCTTCGACGCCTTCGCCCTGCCCGACGACGACGGCCCCGCCACCCAGGTCTCCAGCCATCCGCACGGGCTGGCCCAGTGCGAGGCCTTCATCACCGCCCATGCCCTGACGACCGTGCCGGCGACCTCCAACGCGGCCGCCTGCCGCGACCTCGTCCCCGGACAGCTCGCCCTCGCGCCGCGGATCTGCGGCGAGATCTACGGGATGCGCACCCACACCCGCTCGGTCGAGGACTTCCACGGCGCCCGTACCCGGTTCCTGCTCCTGGCCAGCCGCGACAGCGCGGTCGAGGGCGGCATCGACGCGGCCGGTGGTGCGATCGAGGGTGCAGCCGGGACCTGGCGCACCATGCTCGCGATCACCCCGCACGTCACCGGACCCGGGGTGCTCGCACGGATCACCGACGCCTTCGGCTCCCTCGGCGTCAACATGTCCAGCCTCATCACGCGGCCCATCAAGGCCCTCGAGGCGAAGTACGTCTTCATCATCACCGTCGACGGCGCACCGTGGGACGCCTCCGTCCGCAGCGTCCTGGAGGGGCTGCTCGCGGCCGGCGACTCGGTCAAGACCCTAGGGGTCTTCCCCTCCCGAGGGGAGCTCGACGAGACCGTCGAGGTGGACCGGGTCCCCGCCGGCAGCGTCCAGGCCGGGGCCGACGAGCTCGCGCTGCGACGCGGTCTGCTGTGGGCATGACCACCGCCCCGCGCCGGGTCGCGGTCCTCGGGCTGGGGCTCATCGGCGGGTCGCTGGCCCGCCGGCTGCTCGAGACCGGGACGGCGGTCGTCGGCTGGGACCCTGACCCCTCCACCCGCGAGGCGGCCCGCGCCCTGGGCGTCGACGTCCTCGCCGCTCCCGCGGACCTCGCCGGCGCCGACGCGGACCTCGTGGTCGTGGCGGTCCCGCTGCGCGCCGTCGACCAGACCGCCCAGCTGCTCGCCTCGGTCCTCGGCCCGGACACCGTGGTCACGGACGTGGGCAGCGTCAAGACGCCCGTCCGGGCTGCGATGGACCGCGCCGGGCTGAGCGACCGCTACGTCGGAGCGCACCCGATGGCCGGGACCGAGCACAGCGGCTTCGGGGCCTCCCACGCCGACCTGCTCGTCGGGGCCCGGTGGGCCCTCACGCTGGACCGCACCACCTCCGAGCGAGCCTTCCTCATGGTCGCGGCGATGATCACCGCGACCTTCGACGGAGTGCTCTACCCCCTGACCGACGACGTGCACGACGAGGCGGCAGCCCTCATCTCCCACCTGCCGCACGTCATGGCGACCGAGCTGCTCAACCTCGTGGCCCACGCGGCCATCCGGCCCGTCGCGGTGGGCCTGTCAGCGGGCAGCTTCCGGGACGGCACCCGCGTCGCCCGGACCACCCCGCGCCGGACCCAGGCGATGGTCACCGACAACGCCGCGTGGGTGGCACCCGTGCTGCGCCGGGCTATCGCGGAGCTGGAGCAGCTCGCCGGGGCCCTGGAGTCCAACGGGCCGACGGAGGAGTTCTTCGACCGCGCGGACGTCCTGCGCGACGCGGGGGACGGCACCGTCGACGATGCGGCGGGGACCCCCGAGGCCGAGGACGTCCAGAGCCTCGTCCTGGCGGACCTGCCCGGCTGGCAGGAGCACCTGAGCGAGCTGGGAGCGTCGGGCGGTCAGGTGCTGGCCGCCGACCCTGCCCACGGCTCCGTCGTCGTCGTCGCACCCCGCTGACGTCCTGCTGACGCCGGTAGCTACGCCCCCTGCTGCCCGTCGTCCGCTCGTGGGCGACGCCGCGGCGGGGCTGGGGGGATCGGCTTGCCCGTGGCGATCTCCGCGCCTGGGACGTCCACGACCGCGGTCCGCGTCTGGAGCCGGACACCGGCCGGCGTGACCTCGAGGATCGTGCCCAGCAGGTCCGTGTACAGGTGCGAGGATCCCGGCGGCAGGGTCCTGCGGATCATCACCCGGGTCCCTGGGGACCATGCCTGCCAGGGCTGAGGGGCTCGCTCGGCGTCGCCAGGGGGTGTTAGATAGTTCACAGGACCTCGAGTATTCACAGGGTGGGCGGCGCGACCGGACGCGCAGAATCTAGGCGATACTAGAGTCCCATGCCATCTGGCATGGGAAGTCGTCTGGACTCGCCCTCCGGGAAGGACCACGAAGTGACCTACGTGATCGCTCAGCCTTGTGTCGATGTCAAGGACAAGGCGTGCATCGAAGAGTGTCCCGTGGACTGCATCTATGAGGGCAAACGCTCCCTGTACATCCACCCGGACGAGTGCGTGGACTGCGGCGCCTGCGAGCCGGTCTGCCCGGTCGAGGCCATCTACTACGAGGACGACGTCCCCGAGGAGTGGTCGGACTACTACAAGGCGAACGTCGAGTTCTTCGACGACCTCGGCTCCCCGGGCGGCGCGGCGAAGATGGGCATGATCGACAAGGATCACCCCGTCATCTCCGTGCTCCCGCCCCAGGCCTGACGGCGCCGCCCCGATGGGCTTCGCTGACCTGAGCGACCTGACCTTTCCCTGGGACACGCTGGTCCCTGCCGCGCAGCGGGCCCGGTCCCACCCGGACGGCATCGTCGACCTGTCCGTGGGGACGCCGGTCGACCCGACGCCGGAGATCATCCAGGAGGCGCTCGCGCGCGCGGGCGACGCCCACGGCTATCCCACGACCCACGGCACCCCCGCGCTGCGGGAGGCGGTGGCCGGATGGTTCGCCCGTCGCCGCGGCGTCCCCGGGCTGGACCCTGCCGCCGTCCTGCCGACCATCGGGTCCAAGGAGCTCGTCGGGCTGCTGCCCTCCTTGCTCTCCCTCGGCCCCGGGGACACGGTCGTGCACCCCGCCGTCGCGTACCCGACCTACGACGTCGGCGCGCGGCTGGCGGGGGCGACCCCACTCCCGGCGACCTCGGTCCAGGACTGGGCCGACCGCAGCGACGTCCGGCTGGTCTGGGTGAACTCCCCGGCCAACCCCACCGGTGCGGTGGCCTCGGTCGCCGAGCTCGCGGAGATCGTGGCGGCCGCCCGCCGGATCGGCGCGGTCGTGGTCAGCGACGAGTGCTACGCGGAGCTGGCCTGGACCGAGCCCTGGGCGAGCTCCGGCGTGCCGAGCATCCTCGACCCGCGGGTCAACGGCGGCTCCCACGAGGGCCTGCTCGTGGCCTACTCCCTGTCCAAGCAGTCCAACCTGGCCGGCTACCGGGCGGCCTTCGTCGCCGGGGACCAGGTCCTGGTGAGCCAGCTCCTCGAGCTGCGCAAGCACCTGGGAATGATCGTTCCGGCCCCGGTGCAGGCGGCGATGACCCTCGCGCTGACCGACGACTCCCACGTCGCGGCCCAGCGCGAGGTGTACCGCCGTCGTCGCGAGGTGATGCTCGCGGCCCTGCAGGCTGCCGGGATGGTCGTGGACCACTCCGAGGCGGGGCTGTACCTGTGGACCCGGCCTCAGGAGGAGGCGTCCGCGTGGGCGACCGTGGACTCCCTCGCCGAGCGCGGGATCCTCGTGGCTCCCGGGACCTTCTACGGCTCGGCCGGCGGGGGGCACGTGCGGGTGGCGCTCACCGCCCCGGACGAGCGGATCGCCGCGGCGGCCGCCCGCCTGATGGTGGGCTGAGGGCTGCTCAGGCACCTCGTCCGCCCGCCGCCGGGCGGAATGTGTCCTGTATCACTCTCGAACTAGGTCTTAGGGCCCTTCACGAATTGGGCACATGCCCGTGAGGCAGGTACCGTCAACTAGGGCCGGAGTCGTCCTCGTCGAGGACTGACCCGGTCGCTCCGCGGCGCTTAACAGAGCGTCGACATGGCACGCACCGCTCCGCCTGACCCAGGCGCGAAGTGCAGCAGGAAGGAAGACATGTCGGACACCCAGCAGGCTGCCGTCACACTGACCGTCGGAGACCATTCCCAGAACCTTCCGGTCGTCCCGGCAACCGAGGGGAACGACGGCATCGTCGTCTCCTCGCTCTTGAAAGAGACCGGTATGGTCACCGTCGACCCCGGTTTCATGAACACCGCCTCGTGCGAGTCGCAGATCACCTACATCGACGGCGATGCCGGGATCTTGCGCTACCGGGGCTATCCGATCAGCGAGCTCGCTGAGAAGTCGACCTTCCTCGAGGTCGCCTACCTGCTCATCCACGGTGAGCTGCCCAGCCAGAGCGAGCACGACGCCTTCGTCGACCGGGTCAACCGCCACACGCTCGTGCACGAGGACTTCCGCACGTTCATGGGGACGTTCCCGCGCAACGGGCACCCGATGGCCGTCATGGCCTCGGCCGTCAACGCCCTCTCGACGTTCTACCCCGAGGCGCTCGACCCCTTCAACGACGACACGATCGAGCTCGCCACGGTGCTGCTGCTGGCCAAGGCCCGCACGATCACGTCCTACCTGCACCGACGCCGGGTGGGGGAGCCGCTGCTCTACCCCGACTACTCCCGCGGCTACGTGGACGACTTCCTGCGGATGACCTTCGCAGTGCCGTACATGCAGTACGACTCCGACCCCACGGTCGTCGACGCCCTCGACAAGCTGCTCATCCTGCACGCCGACCACGAGCAGAACTGTTCCACGTCGACCGTGCGGATCGTCGGCTCGAGCCACGCGAACGTCTTCGCCTCGGTCGCAGCGGGCATCAACGCGCTGTCCGGCCCGCTGCACGGCGGGGCCAACGAGTCGGTGCTGAAGATGCTCCAGACCATCCAGACCTCCGACCTCACCGTCGAGGAGTTCATGACCAAGGTCAAGAACAAGGAGGACGGCGTCCGCCTCATGGGCTTCGGGCACCGGGTCTACAAGAACTACGACCCGCGCGCGGAGATCGTCAAGAAGAGCGCCGACGCGGTCCTGTCCACCCTGGGCAAGCGTGACGAGCTCCTGGACATCGCGCTCCAGCTCGAGGAGATCGCGCTCAACGACGAGTACTTCATCGAGCGCAAGCTCTACCCGAACGTCGACTTCTACACCGGCCTCATCTACAAGGCCATGGGCTTCGACCCGGCGATGTTCACCCCGCTCTTCGCCCTGGGCCGCATGCCCGGCTGGATCGCCCAGTGGCGCGAGATGATGAAGGACCCGCAGACGAAGATCGGGCGCCCGCGCCAGATCTACACCGGTGCGACCGAGCGCGGCTACGTGGACCTGTCCGCACGCTGAGCTACCGGACGGCGAGGGTGAGCCGCACGCTGGACACGTCCAGCGGGGCCGCGCCCTCGCCGTCTGTCGTCTGTGCGGCGGACCACGTCCCGTCCTGACGGGACCACACCTGGCCCGCGACGTCGACCGACCCCACCCCGGTCGAGTGCGCAGACGCGACCCCCCACTGGGCCAGCGCCCAGGCGAGGCGGGCGGTGACGGCGTCGTCACCGGGGACGGTGGACAGCGCCGCGACGTCGACGACCACAGACGCCGCGCCGTCGTCGGTGACCGGGAGGTCGCCGAAGTCGCGGACGACGCGGTCGCGCAGGGCCGTCCGGGCGGTGGCCAGCGCCGCCGCGTCGTCGGCGGCGAGGGGCTCGGCCGCAAGGAGAGAGCACGTGATGGTCGCCTGCGACTGCCCGGTCAGGCCCGCGGCCCAGGCCCGCGACCGCATCTCGTGCTGGGCGTAGGCGTCAGGGAAGCCGGAGCGCTGCACCGCCTGCGCAGCGTCGGTCACCGGCAGCTCGGTGTAGCCGGAGACCTTGTCCAGCCCGTCGAAGAAGGCGTTCGTGGAGTAGACCGGGTCCATGATCTCCTCGATGCTGCCCCAGCCCTGGGAGGTGCGCTGCTGGAAGAGCCCCACGGAGTCACGGTCGCCGTAGTCGATGTTGATGAGCCGTGACTCCTGCAGCGCGGTGGCCAGGGCGATGGTGGCCGCGCGCGCTGGCATCGCACGGCGGACCGACACCGCGGTGATGAGCGCGGCGTTGTCGGCCTGGGCCGGGGACAGTCGCCAGGCGGTGCCGTCCAGGTCCGCGGTGCACTCCTGGCGCACGGGGGCCTGCGGCGTCGTCTGCTGGAGCAGCACGACGACACCGCCGACCGCCACCGCCAGCACGACGACGCCGACCCCCGCCCCGCGCAGCGCGCGGCGTCGGGCGTTGCGGCGCGAGCGCGCCGAGCGGGGCGGGGGCGCGGTGGTGTGCACGGGTCAGTTGGCGTGCAGGGCGGCGTTGAGCTCGATGCCGACGCCGGCCCGGGAGACCACCTCGACACCGCCGGTGATGGAGTTGCGGCGGAAGAGCAGGTTGTCCTGGCCGGAGAGGCTGCGGGCCTTGACCACCCGGGTGCCGCCCACGGTGTCGCCGGAGGCGTCACCGACGAGGGTGACCTTGGTGCCCGCGGTGACGTACAGGCCGGACTCCACGATGCAATCGTCGCCCAGGGCGATGCCCAGACCGGCGTTCGCGCCGAGCAGGGACCGCTCACCGATGGAGATGACCTCGCGCCCGCCCCCGGACAGCGTCCCCATGATCGAGGCGCCACCACCGATGTCGGAGCCGTCGCCGACGGTCACGCCCGCCGAGATGCGGCCCTCGACCATGGAGACGCCCAGCGTGCCGGCGTTGAAGTTGACGAAGCCCTCGTGCATGACGGTCGTCCCCGGCGCGAGGTGCGCGCCCAGGCGCACCCGGTCGGCGTCGGCGATGCGCACGCCCGGGGGGACGACGTAGTCGACCATGCGCGGGAACTTGTCCACGCTCAGCACGGTGACCGGGCCGCGGGCGCGCAGACGCAGCCGGGTGGCCTCGAAGTCCTCGGCCGCGCAGGGCCCGTGGTTGGTCCACACGACGTTGGACAGCACGGAGAAGATCCCGTCGAGGTTCTGCCCGTGCGGGGGGACGAGGCAGTGCGAGAGGAGGTGCAGGCGCAGGTAGGCGTCGGCGGCGTCGGCGGGTGCGTCCTGGAGGGAGATGTCGGTGCGCACGAGGACCAGCTCGACGCCACGGGCCTCGTCGGTGCCCACGAGCGCCGCGAGCTCTGCGGGCGGGACCGGGTCGTCCGGCGCGGGACCCAGAGCGGGGCTCGGGTACCAGACATCCAGGGTGGAACCGGTTGTGGTCACGGTGGCCAGGCCGAAGCCCCAGGCCGTGCACGGAGTCGAAGACGTCATAAGACAACCCTATGCCGCCGCGGGCGCTCAGCAGGTTGTGGAGATCGACAAAACCATGACGAACTCGGTGGTGACAGGCGCGGGGCGCGCGATAGGGTCGCCAGATGCCTGCCAACGAGGACTCTGCCCCGCTGCCCCTGTCCCTGACCTCCGGGGTGGTGGCGTTGACCCGGGCGCTGTGCGATGTCCCGTCGGTGAGCGGGGACGAGGGACCGCTCGCCGATCTCATCGAGGCCGCGCTGCGCGGCGTCGGGCACCTGGAGGTGGTGCGCAACGGCGACGCTGTCGTGGCGCGGACCATGCTCGGGCGGGCCGAGCGGGTGGTCGTGGCCGGTCACATCGACACCGTCCCGATCGCTGACAACCTGCCCGTGCGGGTGGTCGGGGAAGGGGTGCACAGCGAGCTGTGGGGGCGCGGCACGGTGGACATGAAGGCCGGCGTGGCCGTCCAGCTGGCCCTGGCCGCCGAGCTCGACGCGCCGAGCCGCGACGTGACGTGGGTCTTCTACGACAACGAGGAGGTGGCCTCGGACCGCAACGGGCTGGGTCGCCTGGCCCGCGAGGCGCCTGAGTTGCTGCACGCCGACTTCGCGGTGCTCTGCGAGCCCACCGCGGCGGGGATCGAGGGCGGCTGCAACGGGACCCTGCGGGTCGACGTCCACGTGCCGGGGGAGGCCGCGCACTCGGCACGGTCATGGATGGGGACGAACGCGATCCACGGCGCGGCCCCGGTGCTCGCCCGCCTGGCGGCCTACGAGCCTGCCGCGATCGAGGTGGACGGGCTGGTCTACCGCGAGGGCATGAACGCCGTGGGCATCCGCGGCGGGGTCGCCGGGAACGTCATCCCGGACGAGTGCGTGGTCACGGTGAACTTCCGCTTCGCGCCGTCACGGTCCCTCGAGCAGGCGCTCGCCCACGTCCACGAGCTCTTCGAGGGCTACCAGGTCACGGTCGACGATGCCGCCCCGGGTGCCCGCCCCGGCCTGGACGCCCCGCTCGCCGCGCAGTTCACTGAGGCGGTGCTGGCGCTGACCGGCGGGGTGCCGGCGCCCAAGTACGGCTGGACGGACGTGGCGCGCTTCGCCGAGCTGGGCATCCCCGCGGTGAACTTCGGCCCCGGCGACCCGCTGCTGGCCCACAAGGACGACGAGCACTGCCCCGCCGCCCAGATCGAGATCTGCTACCAGGCCCTGCGCTCCTGGCTCACCACCTGACCCTCCGCTGAGTGCGTGATTCTGTACGCGACACGCCGTGGCGACACGCGCATCTTCACGCACTCAGTGCAGGGGTGGGCGGTGGTGGGTCGGGGTTAGGCTCGGGGGATGAGTGATGAGGGAATGGCGCAGGTCGGCAAGGGATACCGCAAGGGACCGGTCCTGCTGCGAGGGAAGCAGATCCCTGCTGAGACGACCGACCAGCGGCTCCTTGACCACCAGCCGGACACCGCGTGGGTGCACTCCGACCCGTGGCGCGTGATGCGCATCCAGAGCGAGTTCGTCGAGGGCTTCGGAGCTCTCGCCGAGGTCGGTCCGGCCGTGAGTGTCTTCGGTTCTGCTCGCACCCAGCGTGACCACGCCGACTACGCGGCTGCGGAGAAGGTGGGTCGAGGGCTCGTGGAGAACGGGTTCGCGGTCATCACCGGCGGCGGACCGGGTGTCATGGAGGCCGCCAACAAGGGAGCGCGCCAGGCTGGCGGGCTGTCGATCGGACTGGGCATCGAGCTGCCCTTCGAGCAGGGCATGAACGAGTGGGTCGACCTCGGGGTCAACTTCCGCTACTTCTTTGCCCGCAAGACGATGTTCGTCAAGTACGCCTCCGGCTTCGTCGTGCTGCCTGGCGGCTTCGGCACCTTCGACGAGCTCTTCGAGGCGCTCACCCTGGTTCAGACGCACAAGGTCACCGAGTTCCCGATCGTCCTGATCGGCTCGGACTACTGGACCGGCCTGCTGGACTGGCTCGCCTCGTCCGTGGTCGAGCGCGGGATGATCCACGCCAAGGACCTCGACCTGTTCACGATCGTGGACGACCCGGCCGAGGCCGTCGAGATCGTGACCGCCCACTACGCCGGTCAGCACGCGAGCGAAGGCCAGCCGCTCGCGGACACGCCGCTCGCGGACACCGTCGGGTGAGCCTGCCGCACGGCCCGTCTGTCCCGGCTCCGCCGCCGGACCCTGTCCCGCACCGCGCGCCGCCGCTCGTCCTGCGCGGTCGTCCGGTGGGCGTGGAGTCCCCGGCGATCATGGCGATCGTCAACCGCACGACGGACTCCTTCTTCGCCGGCGCGCGCCAGGCCGACGACGGCGCCGCCCTCGCGGCGGTCGAGCGCGCGGTGGTCGAGGGTGCGGAGATCGTCGACATCGGGGGAGTGCGCGCCGGTACCGGGCCGGAGGTCACCACGGCTGAGGAGATCCGCCGGATCATCCCCTTCGTGGCGAAGGTGCGGGCGGAGTTCCCGGGCCTGCTCATCAGCGTCGACACCTGGCGCTCGGAGGTCGCCCGGGAGGCGGCGGGGGTGGGCGCCGACCTGCTCAACGACACCTGGGCCGGGCACGACCGCGCTCTGGTCGAGGTCGCCGGCGAGCTCGGCGTCGGCGTGGTGTGCTCCCACACCGGGGGCGCTGCGCCGCGCACCGACCCGTTCCGGGTGAGCTTCCCGCTCGCCCCGGGCAGCCCCGCCGGGACCGACCCGCGCGACGGCGTGGTCCAGGACGTCGTGGCGACGCTCGGGCGAGCCGCCCAGCGCGCGCTGGACTGCGGCGTGGCTCCCGAGTCGATCCTCGTCGACCCGACCCACGACTTCGGCAAGAACACCTGGCACTCCCTGCACCTCGTGCGCAGCACGGGAAGGCTGGTGGAGCTCGGTTTCCCGGTCCTCATGGCGCTCTCGCGCAAGGACTTCGTCGGGGAGACCCTCGACCTGCCGGCGGAGGAGCGGCTGGAAGGCACGCTCGCCGCGACGGCCGTGGCGGCGTGGCTAGGAGCGGCGGTCTTCCGCGCCCACGACGTCCGCGCGACACGCCGGGTGCTGGACATGACAGCGGCGATCCGGGGAGATCTGGCGCCTGCGCGGGTGCTGCGCGGCGTGGAATGAGGCGCTCGGTACCGTTCTCGCAGCCCCTGATAGACGGCTGATTCGTCCCAGGAACGCGCCGTCGGCGAGCGAGGGCGCAGGTCACACCTGGGGTGAACTAGAATATGGGCTGAAGACTTACTGGCGGTATCGACGGAAATGGAGAGCCACCAATGGCTGCGATGAAGCCCCGGACGGGTGATGGTCCACTTGAGGTCACGAAGGAAGGCCGCGGGATCGTCATGCGCGTCCCGCTCGAAGGCGGTGGCCGCCTGGTGGTCGAGCTCAACGCCGTCGAGGCGAGCGAGCTGGGCGAGGCGCTGCAGGCCGTAGTCGGCTGACCCTTGTCCCCTCGGACCAGTACCGCATCACCCACTGCCCAGAGCTTCATCGGACGGCCTGTTCCTGAGGTCGTCAATGCTGCCGGGACACTGGCGAGCTGTACCTTCCTCGACTCCGACGACGTCGACGCGATCGCGATCGCGATCGGCGCGCCGGTCGAGGGGGACGACGAGCTCCAACCCCGGGCCGGGACCGTCGACGCCTCGGCGCGCTATGGCATCGACCTGGCTGAGCTCGCCGAGCGGGCGACCTTCACCGGGGCCGCGGGCACCACGCACACGATCGACCTGCCCACGGTCCATGCCCGTGCCGCACAGGCACTGCCGTGGGCCGGTCTGGCGCAACGCATCATCTTCGTCGGGGTGGGACGCGAGTCCGCGGACGACCTGCGCCGCGCCGGCGCTGCACTGGCACGCGCGACCGTGGGCCTCGCCCGAGTCGTGACCCCTCTGGCGTCGGAGGCGAGCGACGACGACGCGCGCGCCTTCGTCGAGGGCTACCTCCTCGCCTCGTACGTCCCGCCGCGCCTGTCCGCCCGGCCCTCTCAGCGACGGCCCGCCGAGCAGCTCGTGCTGCTCGGGAACGTGGCCGACCGGGTCCTGGAGGCAGCAGCCCGGCACGCCTGGGCAACCTGGCTGGTCCGCGACCTGTCCACGGTGCCCTCGAACGTCAAGACACCCCAGTGGTTCACCGACCGCGCTGTCGAGCTCGGTGAGGCCGAGGGCCTGGACATCACCGTCTGGGACGAGTCCGCCCTGGCCCGCGACGGCTTCGGCGGGATCCTCGCGGTGGGCGCCGGCTCGGCGAACCCGCCGCGTCTGGTGACGCTGACCTACACCCCCTTCGACGCCGAGACGGCCGAGGCGAGCAGCCACGTCGTCGTCGTCGGCAAGGGCATCACGTACGACACGGGTGGGTTGTCCATCAAGCCTCGCGAGGCGATGGTCCCCATGAAGACGGACATGGCCGGCGCCGCCGTGGCCCTGGCCACGGTGCTCGGCGCGAGCCAGGCGCGGAGCCCGCACCGGGTGACCGCGGTGCTGCCGCTCGCGGAGAACCACGTCGGTGCGAGCTCCTACCGTCCCGGTGACGTGCTCCGCCTGCGCGGCGGGACCCGGGTCGAGATCGCCAACACCGACGCCGAAGGACGCATCGTCCTCGCCGACGCGCTGGCCTATGCCGACGCCGAGCTCGAGCCCGACCTGCTGCTGGACGTCGCGACGCTGACCGGCGCGGCTAGCGTAGGGCTGGGGCGCACGCACGCGGCCGTGTTCAGCGCCGACGCCGAGCTCGTGCGTGGCATCGAGACCGCGGCCCGGGCGAGCGGGGAGCAGGTGTGGCAGCTGCCGCTGGTGGAGGACTACCTGCCCGCGCTGCGCTCTGAGGTGGCTGACCTGCGCCATGTGCCGATCGAGCCCGCCGGGGGCGGAGCGATCACCGCCGCACTGTTCCTGCGCGAGTTCACCGGTGCACGCCGGTGGGCGCACCTGGACATCGCCGGGCCCGCGCGAGCCACGTCGGCCTCGCACGAGGTCACCAAGGGAGCCACCGGCTACGGAGCCCGGCTGCTGCTGCGGCTGCTGGAGACGCTCGGCTGATCAGGCCGCGTCGCGGCGGACCGCCACGAGCAGCCCGTCCCCGACCGGGAGCAGCGCGGGCAGCACCCGGGCGTCCTCGCGCAGAGAGCGCCCGACGTCGCGCACGGCGGTGGTGCCCGGGTCGCGTCGCGCTGGGTCGGCCACGTGCCCACCGCGCAGCGCGTTGTCGACCACGAGCAGGCCGCCGGGACGCAGCAGGCGCAGGGCCTGGTCGACGTAGGCGGCGCAGCTGGTGTCAGCGGCGCTGACGAAGACGAGGTCGTAGGCCGCGTCCGTGAGCCGGGGCAGCACGTCGAGGGCGCGTCCGGAGATGGTGCGGGTCCGTGAGGAGCGGATCCCGGCCTCGGCGAAGGCCTTCTTCGCCGCCCGCTGGTGCTCGACCTCGACGTCGATCGTGGTGAGCACGCCGTCGTCGTCCATGCCGCGCAGCATGGCCAGGCTGGCCACTCCCGTGCCGGTGCCGACCTCGACGACCGCGCGGGCGCCGACGGCGGCAGTGAGCACGGTCAAGGCCGCGGCGGCGCCAGGCAGGATCGAGTAGCAACCGAGCTGCGCCGCACGGTCACGGGCACCGAGGACGACGTCGTCCTCGGTGATGAAGTCTTCGGCATAGGCCCAGCTCTGAGCTCTGTCGGCGGAAATGGTGCCCTCCATGGGTGGTCGGCGCAGGCGAGGTCTGAGGTGATCGTACCGGTCACCACCGCTGTGTGGCAGGTTGCTGACCTGCGGGGGCGCTGGCCGCAGGCGCAGCCACGTGCGGGGAAGTCCTCCAGGAGGGGCGCGACGGGCCGAGAGCCTGTGCCGAGTCCGTGAATGTTCACCGAGGAACCGACAGGAATGAGACAACCGGGCACAGATGCTGGGACACTGGTGAGGTGCTCGAATCCCACCATCCCGCCGTTGACCGTGCGCCTCACAACCTGACGCCCTCACCCGCGCCCTGGGAACCGCCAAGCTGGCAGTCGATCGTCGAGGACCACTCCGTGCGCGTGTACCGCTTGGCCTACCGGCTGACCGGCAACCAGCACGACGCCGAGGACCTCACGCAGGACGTCTTCATGCGCGTCTTCCGCTCGCTGCACAGCTTCACCCCGGGCACCTTCGAGGGCTGGCTGCACCGCATCACCACCAACCTCTTCCTGGACCAGGCGCGCCGCAAGCAGCGCATCCGGATGGATGCCATGGGCGAGGACGCCGCGCAGTACCCCTCCCTCGGTGAGCTGGGCGACCCCGAGCGCGGCTACGCCCACGCCAACCTCGACCGCGACATCCAGCACGCCCTGGACGCCCTGACCCCCGAGTACCGTGCCGCCGTCGTGCTGTGCGACATCGAGGGGCTGTCCTACGAGGAGATCGCCGTCACCCTGTCGATCAAGCTGGGGACCGTGCGGTCGCGGATCCACCGCGCCCGCGCGCAGCTGCGCGTGGCGCTGGCCCACCGCGCTCCCACCCGTCCGGGTGGGGGAGTGGAGCTCACCAAGATCAACCCGCTCGACGAGCTCGCCGCTGCTGAGACGGTGCCGACCGCCTCGACCCGCTCGCTGCACCCGGGCGTGGTCCACGCCGCCCGGTCCTCCGGCGGGGCTGCGTGAGCGCCCACCTGGGCTCACGGGTGAGCTCGTTCATCGACGGCCAGCTGGACGCTGCCGCCACCGATCGGGTGCTCTCCCATCTCGCAGGCTGCCCCGACTGCGCGCGTGAGGTCCGCGCAGCGCGCGCCACCAGGCAGGTGCTGTGCCGGGAGCTGGGCGACGTCGCACCGGCTCCGGAGTTCGTCGACCGGCTGCTCGCCCTCGCCCAGCAGGTCGAGCCGTCCGGTGCCGACCGCGGCGCTCCCGGAGCGAGCGCGGCACCTGCCTCGCCCGTCCCGCTCACCGAGAGCAGCTTCGTGGAGCCGTTGCCGCCGCGCTGGCAGGCCCTGTGCGGCGACCTGCCGACGACGGTCCCGACGCTGGTGTCCCTGCGGCGCCGTCACCGCAGCGTCGCGGCGGCCCTGGTCATCACGGGCGTGGCGGCCTCCGGGCTGTTCGCCCTCGGCGCCCGTCCGGTCGTGGCGCCCGTCCGCCACCCGGCGGCTGCGCTGACGGCGCTCGCCGGCGCCGTCCAGCCGGTCCCCGGCTCCTTCCCGGTGGCCGTCTCGGCTGCCTCGGACGGTGGGGCCGCCTCGCTCGGCTACGACCACGAGGTGCTGGACTGGATGCAGGCCGAGGGCTGGCCGCACCCGGACGCGCTGCCCGAGGGGCTGACGGTCCGCTCGCTCCGGTTCGCCGGCTCGAGCGGGACGGTCCTGGAGGTGGACCTGGAGAGCCCGATCGGGGACGTGGTCATCCGTGAGCAGCGGGGCCAGCTCTCTCCGGACGTGCTCGACGACCTGACCACTGTCATGGTGGGTGGGGCACCGGTGTACGTCATCTCGGCCGACCCGCTGCACCTGGTGTGGCAGTCGTCGGACACCGTGATCGATCTTGTCTCAGCGTCTTCCCTGGATGACGTGCTACAACTTGTCTCCACGTTCTCAGTCGACGAGTTCGACACGGGGTTCCAGGCGCGCGTGGAGCGCGGCTGGTCAACACTGACAGGAGTGCTCTCGTGACCGAGCCCGACCCCACCGCACGGGGGGCCGCTGAGCCCGTCCGGCTGCCACCCGTCCCGCTGCCTCCAGGACACCCTGCGCCGTCGTACGCGGTGCCGTCCTATGCTGCGCCGTCGTCTCCTGCGCCGTCGTCTGCTGCGGCGTCGAGCCCTTCCCCCTACGAGCCGCACCCGGACCACGCGCGCTACGCGCCGGTCGGCGCGACGAGCGCGACAAGCCCGGACAGCGCCTCGGGCTCCGCGAGCTCTGAAGGCTCCAACCCGTCCTCCGGTGACGCACCCGGGTCCGGTGATCCCACGGCTGAGCAGTGGGCGGGGGTCCAGACGTGGTTCGGCCAGAGCGGTCACGTCGATCCGGTGCCCGGGCAACCGCGCGCGAAGGCCCCCCGCAGCCGGGGCGTCGGCGCGGGGACGGTCGTCGTCCTGCTGATCGCCGCCCTCGTCATGGGCGCCGTCGGGGGCGTGGCCGGGCAGCGGGCGTGGGAGATGCTCGACCCGAGCCCGGGACAGCCGTTGCCGGCCATCACCCCCAACGCGGACATCACCCGCCCGGACGGCTCCATCGCAGACATCGCCGCGACCGTGGCACCCTCCGTCGTCTCGATCCACGTCGCCGGGGCGGACGGGCAGGGCACCGGGTCCGGCTTCATCATCCGTGAGGACGGGTACATCCTCACCAACAACCACGTCATCGCCGGTGCCGTCCCCTCAGGGACCATCCGGGTGACCTTCGTCGACGGGTCGGAGGAGGACGCCACGCTCATCGGGCGCACCTCCGACTACGACATCGCGGTGATCCGGGTGGACCGGGACGGCCTGACGCCGCTCGTCCTCGGTGACTCCGACACGGTGGTGGTGGGTGACCCGGTCATCGCGATCGGCGCTCCGCTCGGCCTCGACGGGACGGTGACCAGCGGGATCATCAGCGCGCTCAACCGCCCGGTCTCCGCCGGCGACAGCTCTGACACCGCTTTCATCAACGCCCTCCAGACGGATGCGGCGATCAACCCCGGCAACTCCGGCGGACCGCTGGTCAACGGCGCGGGGCAGGTCATCGGCATCAACTCCGCGATCGCGCAGCCGCCCGGCACCATGACGGCCGCAGGCAACATCGGCCTGGGCTTCGCGATCGGGTCCAACCAGGCCCGTCGCACGGCTGACGAGATCATCGAGACCGGCAGCGCGACCTACCCGATCATCGGGGTGCTGCTCGACTCGAGCTACGACGGCGAAGGGGTGCAGGTGGTCACCGCGCCCCAGAACGGCCAGGACGCAGTCACCCCGGGCGGACCGGCAGACGCCGCCGGCATCGTGTCCGGCGACGTGATCCTCGAGGTGGACGGCCGGCCGGTGACCCAGTCGGACCAGCTCATCGTGGCCATCCGCGCCAAGGCGCCGGGGGACACTGTTGTACTCCGGGTGCGCTCCGGCAATGATGAGCGTGACGTCCCGATCGTGCTCAGCACAGCAACCAGCGAGGAAGACTGACGATGTTTGGTATCAACGGCGGTGAGTTCATCATCCTGCTGGTGGTCGCCGTCCTCGTCATCGGCCCAGAACGGCTGCCCGGGTACGCCGAGCAGCTCGCGGGCATCGTGCGCAAGATGAAGACCTTCATGGCCGACACCAAGGTCAAGGTCTCCGAGGAGCTGGGCCCGGAGATGGGCGACGTGGACTGGGCCCAGCTCGATCCCCGCCGCTACGACCCACGCCGCATCGTGCGCGACGCTCTGCTGGAGGACACGGTCCTGGACCCGCGGGTCAAGGCGAAGGCCGCCGGCTCCGCCAGCGCCGCGGCCGGTCTGGCTGCCGCAGGGGCGGCGACAGCCGGTCCCTCGACGGCGGCGTCCGGCGCTGCCGCTCCGCCCGCCGCGAACGCGGCCCCGGCGGCGCAGAGCTGGCCTGAGCCGAAGCCCGCCCTCCAGACGGGCACCCTGGCACCCTTCGACGTCGAGGCCACCTGAGAAGGATTCGGAGGTTGGGGGGTCTTGCTGCCAGAATGATGGAATGGCCAACGACGCACGGCGCCCCCGGATTCTCTCGGGGATGCAACCCACAGACGACTCGCTCACCCTTGGCAACTACATCGGTGCGCTGACCCAGTGGGTGGCCCTGCAGGACTCCTACGACACGCTCTACATGATGGCGGACCTGCACGCGCTGACCGTCAACCCGGAGCCGGCCAAGCTGCGTGAGCGCACCCGCCGGACCCTCGCCCAGTACCTCGCCGGAGGCGTGGACCCAGACCGGTCCACGCTCTTCGTCCAGTCGCACGTCCCCGAGCACGCCGAGCTCGCGTGGATCTTGTCCTGCCAGACGGGGTTCGGCGAGGCGAGCCGGATGACCCAGTTCAAGGACAAGTCCGCCAAGCACGGGGCGGAGGGCACCACGGTCGGTCTGTTCACCTACCCGGTCCTCATGGCCGCTGACATCCTGCTCTACGACGCCGCGCTGGTGCCGGTGGGCGAGGACCAGCGCCAGCACCTGGAGATCACCCGGGACATCGCCGAGCGGCTCAACTCCCGCTTCGGTGAGGGCACCGTCGTGGTCCCTGAGCCGCACATCGTCAAGGCCGTCGCCAAGATCTACGACCTGCAGGAACCGACCGCGAAGATGAGCAAGTCCGCGACCGGCAAGGGCACCATCTGGTTGATGGACGACCCCAAGGTCGCCGCGAAGCGGATCAAGTCCGCAGTCACCGACGCCGGCACCGACATCGTCTTCGACCGCGAGAACAAGCCGGGTGTGGCCAACCTGCTGACCATCTTCTCTGCCCTGACAGGTCAGAGCATCGAGGCCCTCGAGGCCGAGTACGCGGACAAGCAGTACGGGAACCTCAAGGTCGATCTCGCGGGCGTCGTGGTGGACTTCCTCACGCCGTTCCAGGCGAAGGTGGACCAGTACCTCTCCGACCCGGCCGAGCTCGACCGGCTGCTTGCGCGTGGGGCGGCCAAGGCCCGTGAGATCGCCTCGGTGACCTTGAGCAGGGTCTACGACCGGGTGGGCCTGCTGCCGGCCGCGGGGCCGACGCTGTGATCTTCCCCGAGCGCGTCGGAGACCAGCGCCGGATCGGAGTCGCCATCGAGGTGCCGCCTCCCTTCGGCCCGGAGCTCCAGCGTGCTCGCAAGGAGTTCGGCGACCCGCTCGCCGACCTCATCCCGCCGCACATCACTCTTCTCGGGCCGACGATCATCGAGCCGGAGGAGATGGACGAGGTCTTCGCCCACCTCTCGGCGATCGCCGATTGCTACAGCCCCTTCGAGGTACGCCTGCGCAGCTCGGGGACGTTCCGGCCGCTCTCGCCGGTCGTCTTCGTCCAGGTGGCCCAGGGCATCGCCGAGTGCGAGTCCCTCGAGCGAGCAGTCCGCTCCGGCACCCTGCACCAGTCGCTGCGGTTCAACTACCACCCGCACGTGACCGTCGCCCACGAGGTCTCCGACGAGCAGCTGGACCTCGCCTTCGAGGCGATGGCCACCTACGAGGCGAGCTTCGTGGCCGACGCGATCTCCCTCTACGAGCACGGTGACGACAACGTGTGGCGTCGGGTGCACAACTTCCCCCTGAGCCTGGGACGAGCACAAGATGCCGTCCCGGGCGCGGCCTCCTAGTCTGTCGGGGTGACATCCCCCCTCGCCTCCCTGGTCTCTCGGGTGCAGGCGATCCTCGAGTGGTGGAAGGGCACCCGACCTGCACGGGCGCTGACCCGGTACTCCCAGGTCAACGGCGCCCTCCTGTGCGGGGGCATCGCCTACTCGGCGATCTTCTCCCTCTTCGCCGGACTCACCATCGGGTACACCGCCTTCATGACGGTGCTCGGCTCGAACAGCGAGCTGCGCGAGTCGCTCCTGACGTCGATCGACAAGGCGCTGCCCGGACTGATCACGATCAACGGCCAAGAAGGCCTGATCGACCCGGACTCTCTGGTCATGGACGCCAGCCTCAACGCGGCGAGCATCATCGCCGTCGTCGTGCTGCTGGTCAGCGCGATCTCCTGCATGGGGGCGATCCGCAGCTCGGTCCGGGTGATGTTCGGCCTCCCGCCGGGGGGCGGCAACGCCATCCTGGCCAAGCTGCGCGACCTCGCCGGCTTCGTCACCGTCGGGCTCGCCCTGGTCGTGTCGGCGGCGCTGGGCATCGTGCTCAACAGCGCGCTGGGATGGGTGCTGTCCCTGGTGGGCATCGAGGACACCAGCACGGTGCTGCTGCCGCTGGCCGGTGCGGTGGTGAGCTTCGCGATCGACATGGGGACCTTCGCCGTCGTCGTCCTGCTGCTCGCCGGTGCGCGCCCGCCCCGGCGTGACCTGTGGCAGGGAGCTGCGCTGGCGGCCGTCGGCTTCGGCGTCGTGCGGTTCCTGGGGACCTCCGTGGTGGCTCGTGGGGCCGACGCCAACCCGATCGTGGCGTCCTTCGCGGTGATCGTCACGCTGCTCATCTGGATCAACATCTCGGCGCGGATCCTGCTCACCGCAGCAGCCTTCACCGCCAACCTGCCCCAGGAGCTCCTCGAGCGCGAGGCCGACGAGAAGGTGGCCCTCGCCGCGATCATCGCCGCCCGCGAGGGCCGCCCGCTCGACCTGGACCCCGCTGAAGCCCCGCTCGTGCCCGACGACGGCCGTCCAGCGCCGTCCGCGGCTCGCCGGGCGGCGACCCTCGCCGCAGCCCTCCTGGCAGGCTTCCTCCTCGGCCGACGCCGCACCCCACGCCCCACCCCCTGACCGACCGCGCCGTCAGCCCGACGCCGTTCGTGCCCGGCTGAGCCCTGCCGCGACCGACCCCGCGAACTCGTGACCCAGCCCGCGAACTCGTGAGCCAGGGACGGTGCGGGCCGCTGAGAGCGTCCTCGCTCACGAGTTCGGCGGATCGCTCACGAGTTCGGGAGGGTGGGGTACGGGTACGGGTACGGGGCCGGGGCCGGAGACGACGACGGCGGCCCCTGGTGCAGGGGCCGCCGTCGGGCTGTGCGGGCTGTGCGGGTTGTGCTGAGTGCGGTGGTGCGGTGGTGCGGTCGTGCTGCGGGGATCGGGGGGTCAGAAGGCCCGGGTGATCATCGCGCGCTTGACCTCTTGGATCGCCTTGGTGACCTCGATGCCGCGAGGGCAGGCCTCGGTGCAGTTGAAGGTCGTGCGGCAGCGCCACACGCCTTCCTTGTCGTTGAGGATCTCCAGGCGCTGCTCGGCACCCTCGTCGCGGGAGTCGAAGATGAAGCGGTGGGCGTTGACGATCGCGGCCGGGCCGAAGTACTGCCCGTCGGTCCAGAACACCGGGCACGAGGACGTGCACGCGGCGCACAGGATGCACTTGGTCGTGTCGTCGAAGCGCTCACGCTGCTCGGCGGACTGGATCCGCTCACCGCTCGGCTCGTTGCCCGTGGTGATGAGGAACGGCATGATCTCGCGGTAGGAGGCGAAGAACGGCTCCATGTCCACCACGAGGTCCTTGATGACTGGCAGGCCCTTGATCGGCTCGACGGTGATCGGCTTGTCAGGGTTGACGTCCTTGAGCAGCGTCTTGCAGGCCAGGCGGTTGCGGCCGTTGATCCGCATGGCGTCCGACCCGCAGACCCCGTGCGCGCAGGAGCGGCGGAAGGTCAGCGACCCGTCGTGCTCCCACTTGATCTTGTGCAGGGCGTCGAGGACACGGTCGGTCCCGTGCACCGGGACGACGAACTCTTCCCAGTAGGACTCCTCGCCGTGCTCCGACTCGGGCAGGTAGCGCCGCAGCCGGATCGTGACGTCGAAGCTCGGGATCTCCCCGATCGCCGCGGGGGCGGAGGTTTCCAGAGTGGCAGTCATCAGTACTTTCGCTCCATCGGCTCGTACCGGGTCATGGTGACGGGCTTGGAGCCCAGCACGACCTTGTAGTTCTCAAAGTCAGAGACGTGCGTGAACGCGTTCTCCGGTGCGATGTCGCCCTGCTCCGCCTCGGCGAGAGCAGTGGCGGCCTCGGTGCCGTCGAGGGGCCGGCGGTAGGCCATGGTGTGACGCATGTAGTTCGCGTCGTCACGGTCGGGGAAGTCCTCGCGGAAGTGACCACCGCGGGACTCCTTGCGGTTGAGCGCACCCACGACGACCGTCTCGGCGATGTCGAGCAGGAAGCCGAGCTCGAGAGCCTCGAGGAGGTCGGTGTTGAACATCCGGCCCTTGTCCTGGACCGAGACGTTCTTGAACCGGGCCTGGAGCTCGCGGATGTCCTTGGCAGCCTGGGTGAGGGACTCGTGGGTCCGGAACACCTGGGCGTTCATGTCCATCGTGACCTGCAGGTCGGTGCGCACGTCCGAGACCCGCTCGCCGTCGGGACGCTCGCGCATCTCCTCGAGCTGGGCGATGGTCCGGGCGGCCGCGTCCTCGGGGAGGTCGCGGAACTGCGCGGTCTTGGCGTACGCGGCGGCCGCACGGCCGGCACGCTTGCCGAAGACGTTGATGTCGAGCAGGGAGTTGGTGCCCAGACGGTTGGAGCCGTGCACGGACACGCACGCCACCTCGCCGGCGGCGTAGAGGCCGTTGACGACGTCGGTCTCGTTGCGCAGCACCTCACCCTCGATGTTCGTGGGGATGCCGCCCATCGCGTAGTGCGCGGTGGGGTAGACCGGGATCGGCTCGGTGTAGGGCTCGATGCCCAGGTAGGTCCGGGCGAACTCGGTGATGTCCGGGAGCTTGGCGTCGATGTGCGCCGGCTCCAGGTGGGTCAGGTCGAGCAGGACGTAGTCCTTGTTCGGCCCGGCGCCGCGGCCCTCGCGGACCTCGTTGGCCATGGAGCGGGCCACGATGTCACGAGGCGCGAGGTCCTTGATGGTGGGCGCGTAGCGCTCCATGAAGCGCTCACCGTCGCCGTTGCGCAGGATCCCGCCCTCACCGCGAGCAGCCTCGGAGAGGAGGATGCCCAGACCGGCCAGGCCGGTCGGGTGGAACTGGAAGAACTCCATGTCTTCCAGCGGCAGGCCGCGACGGTAGGCGAGGGCCATGCCGTCACCGGTGAGGGTGTGGGCGTTGGACGTCGTCTTGAAGATCTTGCCCGCGCCGCCGGTGGCGAAGATGATCGCCTTGGCCTGGAAGACGTGGATCTCGCCGGTGGCGAGGTCGTAGGCGACGACGCCGGTCGCGTTGACCGTCTCGCCGTCGGGGACGTTGCCGGCCGAGAGGTCGTGGTCGACGATGAGGTCGAGGACGTAGAACTCGTTGAAGAACTCCACGTCCTGCTTGACGCAGTTCTGGTAGAGGGTCTGCAGGATCATGTGACCGGTGCGGTCCGCGGCGTAGCACGAACGACGCACTGCGGCCTCGCCGTGGTTGCGCGTGTGCCCACCGAAGCGACGCTGGTCGATCTTGCCCTCGGGCGTGCGGTTGAAGGGCAGGCCCATGCGCTCGAGGTCCAGCACGGCGTCGATGGCTTCCTTGGCCATGACCTCCGCGGCGTCCTGGTCGACGAGGTAGTCGCCGCCCTTGACGGTGTCAAAGGTGTGCCACTCCCAGTTGTCCTCCTCGACGTTGGCCAGGGCAGCGCACATGCCGCCCTGGGCAGCGCCCGTGTGGGACCGGGTGGGGTAGAGCTTCGAGATGACCGCGGTGCGCACCTGGCCGGAAGACTCCAGGGCGGCGCGCATGCCCGCGCCGCCAGCGCCGACGATCACGACGTCGTACTGATGGGTTTGCATCGGGGACGATGCCTCCTCGTGACGAGTAAGTGTGGGGGGAAGTAGAGCTAGCTGCAGATCGACGGGAGCAGGTCTGCGGGTGCACCGGAGGGGCAGGCGTCGAAGGTGAAGATCACGAGCGTGCCGAGCACGGTGACGACGACGAAGGCGACGTAGAGCGCGATCTTCAGCCACAGCCGGACGAGGGGGCGCTCGGCGTAGTCGTTGATGATCGTGCGGACGCCGTTGGTGCCGTGCATCATCGCGAGCCACAGCATCATGAGGTCCCAGACCTGCCAGAACGGGTTCGTGAGCTTGCCGCCGACGAAGGCGAAGTCGATCGCGTGCACGCCGTCGCCCACCATGAGGTTGACGAAGAGGTGACCGAAGATCAGCACGAGGAGGATGACGCCGGAGGCGCGCATGAAGACCCAGCCGTAGAGCTCGAAGTTCGAGCGCGTGGTCTTGAGCCTCTTGTACGCGTCACGCGGGTTGGGCAGGGTGGGCTGCGTGGGCAGGTTGGTCGTGGTCATCAGTGCCCCCCGGTAAAGACGTTGATGAGGTGGCGGGGCAGGAACCCGGCCATGGTGACGACGAAGAGCCCCAGGACGACCCAGAGCATGACGCGCTGGTACCTAGGACCCTTGGCCCAGAAGTCCACCAGGATGATGCGGATACCGTTGAAGGCGTGGAAGACGATCGCCGCGACGAGGCCGGCCTCGCCCAAGCCCATGATGGGGGTCTGGTAGGTGCCGATCACCGCGTTGTAGGCCTCGGGGGAGACCCGCACGAGCGCGGT
Source organism: Sanguibacter suarezii NBRC 16159 (assembly GCF_001552735.1). Classification (GTDB taxonomy): domain Bacteria; phylum Actinomycetota; class Actinomycetes; order Actinomycetales; family Cellulomonadaceae; genus Sanguibacter; species Sanguibacter suarezii. The sequence goes on along the minus strand of NZ_BCRT01000016.1, from coordinate 101,797 downwards.
GTCGAGGATGTGGACGAGTAGGAAGAAGAAGATCAGCACGCCGGTCACGCGATGCGCGACCCACGACCACATGCCTTCGCGGCCGCGGTACAACGTGCCAGCAGGTGCACTAGGCACTTGGACGCCTCCTGTGGCGAGTCAGGGGGGCGGAACTGGCGAGTCCGGTGCTCCCTCGGTAGCTCTGGTCAGCGTTGGCCAGAACCGTCTGTCGTTCCCCACTGTAGTGAAGTTTCTGTGGTGAGAGGGTCGTCGGCCCCTCGCCGTGCGCCGTCATGCCACAAACGTGATTCATTTCACTGTGCCTATGCCTGCCCGCGGTCAGCACTCAGTATGCTCAGCACCATGCCTTCGACGACGAACCCCATCCCTGACTTCTACGCGGTCATCCCCGCGGGCGGAGCCGGCACCCGGCTGTGGCCGCTCTCGCGGTCAGGATCGCCGAAGTTCCTGCACGACCTCACCGGCTCGGGTCGCTCGCTCATCCAGGCCACCGTGGACCGCATCGCCGGCCTGACCGGGCCGGGCGGCGTCGTCGTGGTGACCGGTGCGGCGCACGCCGAGGCCGTGGGGGAGCAGCTGCCTGAGGTCGACGCCGCCAACATCTTCGCCGAGCCGTCCCCGCGCGACTCCATGGCCGCGATCGGCCTGGCCGCAGCGGTGCTCGCCGAGCGTCACGGCGACGTGGTCATCGGGTCCTTCGCCGCCGACCAGGTCATCACCGGGTCCGCAGCCTTCGAGCAGGCAGTCCGGGAAGGTGTGCGCGCCGCCCAGGACGGGTACGTCGTGACGATCGGGATCGCGGCCTCGCGCCCGTCGACCGCCTTCGGCTACATCCACTCCGGCCAGCCCCTCGGGCTGGAGGGGGCCCCGAGCGCGCTGCACGTCGTCGGGTTCACCGAGAAGCCGGACGCGGCCACCGCTCAGCGCTACCTCGCCACGGGCGAGTACCGCTGGAACGCGGGCATGTTCATCACCAAGACCTCGGTGCTGCTGGGTCACCTCGCCACCCAGCGTCCCGCCCTGCACGCGGGCCTGGTCACCATCGCCAAGGCCTGGGACACCCCCGAGCGCGAGGAGGTCCTGGCCCGGGTGTGGCCGGGGCTGGAGAAGATCGCGATCGACCACGCGGTCGCCGAGCCGGTGGCCGACGCCGGCGGCGTCGTCGTGGTCCCGGGGAACTTCGGCTGGGACGACGTCGGCGACTTCAACTCCCTCGCGGCGCTGCTGCCGGCGGACGACCAGGCCGGCTCCAAGGTCCTGGGCGACGCCGGCCAGGTGGTCCGGGTGCAGAGCGCCGGGTCGGTCGTGGTGCCCTCGGGCAAGCGCGTCATCACCATCCTCGGGCTCGACGACGTCGTGGTGGTCGACACCCCTGACGCGCTCCTGGTCACCACCCGGGCCCGCGCCCAGCAGGTCAAGGACATGGTCGCCGAGCTGCGCGAGCGCGGTCTGGACGAGCTGCTCTAGGTGCCCCGCGGGGCGCGCGACCGGGGCTGGGCGGTATCAGCGGGCGAACGGCGCAGGTGGCACCCCTGCAGCGGGACTAACCTCGAGTGGTGAGTCACTTTGCAACAGCAGACCGGGTCGTCGAGCTGGCCGAGCAGTTCCAGGAGGAGCTGGTCGCCATCCGCCGCGACATCCACGCCCACCCGGAGATCGCCCGCACCGAGGTCCGCACCACCGCGCTCGTCGCCGAGAGGCTGACCCGTGCCGGCCTGGAGCCGCGGTTGCTCACCGGCACCGGCCTCACCTGCGACATCGGCCCCAGCCCCGCTCTGACCGGGTTGCGGCGGGTGGCACTGCGCGCAGACATCGACGCGCTGCCCCTGGTGGAGACGACCGGGCTGCCCTTCGCCTCGACCGTGCACGGGATGGCGCACGCCTGCGGGCACGACGTGCACACCACGATCGTGCTCGGCGTCGGGCTGGTGCTGGCCGAGCTGCACCGTGCCGGTGAGCTGACCCGCCCGGTGCGGCTCATCTTCCAGCCGGCCGAGGAGGTCCAGCCGGGCGGTGCCCTCGACCTGCTCGACCAGGGCGTGCTCGACGGCGTGAACGAGATCTACGCCGTGCACTGCGACCCCAAGGTCGACGCGGGGAGCGTGGGTACCCGGATCGGCCCGATCACCTCAGCCTCGGACGAGGTGACCGTGACCGTGACGTCGGCCGGCGGCCACACCTCCCGCCCGCACCTCACCGGGGACCTCGTCTACGCCCTCGGGCAGATCATCACGCAGGTCCCGGGGGTGCTGGGGCGCCGGCTCGACCCGCGCTCGGGCGTCAACCTCACGTGGGGCGCGGTCTCGGCCGGGCAGGCGCACAACGCCATCCCCACGATCGGCACCGTGCGCGGCACGCTGCGCTGCTTGGACGTGCGCGCCTGGGAGCAGGCGGCCCAGGTGCTGCACGACGCCGTCGAGCAGGTCGCCGAGCCCTACGGCGTGGGGGTCGAGGTGACCCACCACCGCGGGGTGCCCCCGGTCGAGAACGACGAGCTGTGCACCACGGCGCTCGAGACGGCGGCCCGGGAGGTGCTCGGCCCGCACTCGGTCCAGCTCACCGAGCAGTCCCTGGGCGGGGAAGACTTCGCCTGGTACCTCACCAAGGTGCCGGGAGCGATGGCACGGCTGGGGACCCGCACACCGGGCGGACGCACCTTCGACATCCACCAGGGTGACCTGCGGGTCGACGAGCGGGCGATCCGCGCCGGGGTCGCGCTGCTGGCGCGCGTGGCGGTCATGGGGCGATAAGGCGCACAAGGGACGTCGGCGCGCCTGTCGTCTCGCGATGTGGATGGTCGCGTTCAGCAGGTAGACACTCCTTGCAGTTCCATAACGAACGTCGCTTGTTACGCCCCGGTAATGCGGCGTTAACCGTGACGCCACTAGTCTTCATGTGAACAAGGGCACCCGGCCCAAGAACGCGACCAAGCAGCGTCGCTTGCGTGCTCTAGACCTGACCGGGACGCTCCTCGACACGCACACTTGGAGTTCCAGTGAAGAAAGCTGTACAGCTTGCGGCGGTCACCGCCATCACCGCCTTGGCGCTGGCCGCGTGCGGCGACGCGCCGGACGACTCGGAGACGACCACCGCCGGTGGCTCGGCTGCTCCGGCCTCCGACTTCAAGGCCTGCATGGTCTCCGACGCCGGTGGCTTCGACGACAAGTCCTTCAACGAGTCCGGCTTCAACGGCCTCAACGCGGCGAAGGACGAGCTCGGCATCCAGGTCGCGACCCAGGAGTCGCAGAGCGAGTCCGACTTCGCCCCGAACATCGACAACCTCGTCACCGAGGGCTGCAACGTCATCGTGACCGTCGGCTACCTGCTGGGCACCGCGACCGGCGACGCCGCCGCGGCCAACCCGGACGTCGACTTCGCGATCGTCGACTCCACGGCCGCAGACGCTGACGGAGCGCCCATCGAGCTCGACAACGTCAAGCCGCTGAGCTTCGACACGGCCCAGGCCGCCTACCTCGCCGGCTACGTCGCCGCGGGCATGTCCAAGACCGGCACCGTCGCCACCTTCGGCGGGGTCGCGATCCCGTCCGTCTCCATCTTCATGGACGGCTTCGTCGACGGCGTCGCGAAGTACAACGAGGACAACGGCGCGGCCGTCAAGGTCCTCGGCTGGGACAAGGCCTCTCAGAACGGCTCCTTCACCGGTGACTTCGAGGACCAGTCCAAGGGTCAGCAGCTCACGCAGACCTTCATCGACCAGGGCGCGGACATCATCATGCCGGTCGCCGGCCCCGTCGGCGCTGGTGCGCTCGCCGCCGCTCGCGACAACGAGGGCGTCTCGGTCATCTGGGTCGACTCTGACGGCGCCCTGGTGAACCCGGAGTACGCCGACATCATCCTCACCTCCGTGATGAAGGAGATCGGCGCTGCGGTCGAGGACGCCATCACCACCGCCGAAGCTGGCGACTTCTCGTCTGAGCCCTACGTGGGGACGCTCGAGAACGGTGGCGTCGACCTCGCTCCGTTCCACGACTTCGAGGAGCAGGTGCCGCAGGAGCTCAAGGACCAGCTCGACAAGATCCGCGAGGAGATCATCTCCGGTGAGATCGTCGTGGAGTCTCCCAGCTCTCCGTGATCGGTTCATGACCACCTGACCAAGCCGGCCCGACGTCTGTCGGGCCGGCTTGGTCAGTTGAGGGCGGGCCCGGCCGATTCAGGGCTACTGTCGCAAGCGAGGCGACTTGCGCACCAGAAGGAGAACGTAGTGAAGCTAGAACTGCGGGGTATCACCAAGTCGTTCGGACCTCTGGTCGCGAACGACCACATCGACCTCGTCATCGAGGAAGGTGAGATTCACGCTCTCCTCGGTGAGAACGGTGCGGGCAAGAGCACGCTGATGAACGTGCTCTTCGGGCTCTACCAGGCCGACTCCGGTGACATCGCGATCGACGACGTCGTCACGACCTTCCGCGGACCTGGCGACGCTCTCGCGGCCGGGATCGGCATGGTCCACCAGCACTTCATGCTGGTGCCTGTCTTCACCGTCGCCGAGAACGTCATGCTCGGCCACGAGCAGACCCGCGCCGGCGGGTTCCTCGACCTGGACGCAGCGCGCGAGCGCGTGCGCGAGATCTCCGCGCGCTTCGGCTTCGGGCTCGATCCCGACGCCGTCGTCGAGGACCTCCCCGTCGGGGTCCAGCAGCGGGTCGAGATCGTCAAGGCCCTGACCCGTCACGCGAAGATCCTCATCCTCGACGAGCCCACCGCCGTGCTCACCCCGCAGGAGACCGACGAGCTCATCGCCATCATGCGCCAGCTCAAGGACGCCGGCACGTCGATCGTGTTCATCACGCACAAGCTGCGTGAGGTCAGGGCCATCGCCGACGTCATCACCGTGATCCGCCGCGGGAAGGTGGTCGGCAACGCCGAGCCCACCGCCTCCGAGAGCGAGCTCGCCTCGCTCATGGTCGGACGCTCGGTGCTGCTCGGCCTCGACAAGACGCCCGCGGAGCCCGGCGAGGTGACCTTCACGGTCGAGAACCTCACCGTGCTGACACCGACCGGCCACGTGGCTGTCGACGACGTCTCCTTCTCCGTCGCCCGAGGCGAGATCCTCGCCGTGGCCGGGGTCCAGGGCAACGGCCAGACCGAGCTCGCCGAGGCGATCATCGGGCTGCAGGAGGCCGCCGCCGGGTCCATCCGCCTCGACGGCAAGGAGCTCAGGGGGCTCACCCCCGACGAGGCCCTCGGCTCGGGGATCGGCTTCGTCCCCGAGGACCGCAAGGTGGACGGGCTGGTCCTGGACTTCTCCGTGGCGGAGAACCTCGTCCTGGACCTCTACCACAAGAGCCCCTACGCCCGCGGCATCGCTCTCAACCTCGCGGAGATCCGCAGCAACGCCGTCCACCGCATCGACGAGTACGACATCCGCACCCAGGGCCCCGGGGAGCACGTCGGCAAGCTCTCCGGCGGCAACCAGCAGAAGGTGGTGCTGGCCCGCGAGCTCTCGCGCCCGCTCAAGCTGTTCATCGCCAACCAGCCGACGCGCGGCGTCGACGTGGGATCCATCGAGTTCCTGCACCGGCGGATCGTGGCCGAGCGCGACGGCGGGACGCCGGTCATCATCGTCTCGACCGAGCTGGACGAGGTCGTGGAGCTCGGGGACCGGATCGCGGTGATGTACCGCGGACGGATCGTGGGGATCGTCCCCTCGACGACCCCGCGTGACGTGCTGGGACTCATGATGGCGGGCGTGCCGCTCGCCGACGCCATCGAGCAGACGGGCAGGTCGCCGCGCGCGACGCCGACCACCGACGACGAGACAGGACAGACTCTGTGAGCGACCAGCAACCCGTCTCCATGGATGAGGCGCCCAACCCCCGCACCCCCGACGCCAAGCCTGAGGAGTCCGGCGTCGGCAGGGCGGCTCAGGTCCTGCGCGAGGTGACCACCGGAAGCTTCGGCGTCACGGTGCTGGCCTTCGTGCTGGCCCTGGTGATCGGCGGGATCCTCATCATCGCCGTCAACGAGGCCGTGATCACGGCGGCCGGCTACATCTTCTCCAAGCCCTCCGACTTCTTCAACGCCGCGTGGACCGCCGTGAGCGAGGCCTACTCCGCGATGTTCCGCGGCGCGGTCTTCAACTACGACGCGACGACGGCCGCCAGGGCGCTCAAGCCCCTCACCGAGACCATGACGGTGGCGACGCCGCTGATCATCGCTGCGCTCGGGGTGGCGGTCGGCTTCCGCGCCGGCCTGTTCAACATCGGCGCCCAGGGGCAGGTCATCATGGGTGCGGCGATCGGCGGCTACGTCGGCTTCGCCTGGGACCTGCCCGTCGTGCTGCACCTGCTCCTCGCGCTGCTCGGCGGCGTGCTCGCCGGTGGCGTCTGGGCAGGGATCGCCGGGTTCTTGCGAGCCCGGACCGGGGCGCACGAGGTGATCGTCACGATCATGCTCAACTACGTCGCGCTCTACCTCGTGGCCTTCCTGCTGACCACCTCAGCCTTCACCCGAGAAGGGTCCAACCAGCCCAAGAGCCCGGGCGTGAAGTCGACCGCGCAGCTGCCGGCGTTGCTGGGCGACCAGTTCCGCCTCAACGCAGGCTTCCTCGTGGCGATCCTCGCAGCCATCGTGGTGTGGTGGCTCATGACCCGCTCCACCTGGGGCTTCCGCTTCCGCGCAGTGGGATCCAACCCGCACGCGGCACGGACCGCAGGCATGGCAGTGTCCTCGTCCTTCGTCCTGGTCATGGTCGTCTCGGGAGCGCTGACCGGCCTCGCCGGTGCGGTGCAGGTCCTCGGGACGGAGAAGGCGCTCACCGGCGGCATCGCCGGATCGATCGGCTTCGATGCCATCACCGTCGCCCTGCTGGGACGGTCCAAGCCCCTCGGCATCTTCTTCGCCGGCCTGCTCTACGCAGGGCTCAACGTCGGTGGCCGTGCCATGGAAGGTGCCACCGGCACCCCCATCAACATCGTGCTCGTCATCCAGTCCCTCGTCGTGCTGTTCATCGCCGCACCGCCCCTGGTCCGAGCGATCTTCCGCCTTCCGGCACCGAACCCGGCCCTCGCGAAGGGAGTCAGCGCATGACCGCCTCGACACAATTGGTCGCCCAGGCCCCCGCAGTCACGGCCGGGCGGAGCTGGAAGCTCCCCATCACCCTCGCGGTCTTCGGTGTGCTGTCCTTCGTCCTCTTCGGCCTGCTCGCGCCCTCGGGCGAGACGACCACCTTCGGTCTGTCGACGAGCACGGACTTCGTCACCTTCGACCCCATCGAGCTGCCGTCCAAGGCGACGGCCATCGTGCTGTCGGTGGCGTCCCTGCTGCTTGCGGCCTACGCCTACTTCCGGGTCAAGGCGGACCTGCAGGTCGGTCGGTGGGTCCCGGTCGTCTTCGGCGTGATCTGGGTGCTCACCTTCCTCGTCTGGGCTGTCGCCGACAAGTCCACCTCGTTGGTGAGCCTGCTGCAGGGCTCGCTCCTGCTCGCAGTCCCGCTGGCCTTCGGTGCGCTCGGCGGTCTGCTCAACGAGCGGGCCGGCGTGGTGAACATCGCCATCGAGGGACAGCTGCTGACCGGTGCCTTCGGCGCGGCGGTCGTGGCCTCGATCGCGGACAACGCCTACGTGGGTCTGATCGCCGCGCCCGTCGCCGGTCTGCTCATCGGCGTGATGCTCGCGCTCTTCACGGTCAAGTACGCCGTCAACCAGATCATCGTCGGTGTGGTGCTCAACGTCTTCGCGGTCGGCCTGACGAGCTTCCTGTTCAGCTCCGTGCTCAAGCAGAACGCAGGCACCCTCAACTCCCCACCGCGGCTGACGGCGCTGCCCATCCCGGTGCTGTCGGAGATCCCGGTGATCGGCCCGGTCCTGTTCCGCCAGTCGATCATCGTCTACCTGCTCTACATCGCGGTCGCGGTCATCACCGTGGCGCTCTTCCGCACCCGGTGGGGTCTGCGGGTGCGCTCGGTCGGTGAGTACCCGCAGGCGGCGGACACCGTCGGGATCAACGTCAACCGCACCCGGTGGGGCAACGTCATGCTCGGCTCGATGGTCGCCGGCCTCGGTGGAGCGTTCTTCACCATCGGCTCGGTGGGTGCCTTCGGTCAGGAGATGACGGCCGGCAAGGGGTACATCGCCCTCGCCGCGATGATCCTGGGTCGCTGGACACCGATCGGGGCGCTCGGCGCCGCGCTGCTGTTCGGCTTCGCCGACAAGCTCCAGCAGGTGCTCGGGGTCCTGGAGACCCCGATCCCCAACCAGTTCATGCTCATGCTGCCCTACGTCGTCACGATCATCGCGGTCGCCGGCCTGGTGGGTCGGGTGCGCGGTCCGGCTGCGGCCGGCGAGCCCTACATCAAGGGATGACGATGACCGACACGACAGCCATCGACTGGGCGGCGCTGCGCAGCGCCGCCCAGGAGGTCATGACCAAGGCCTACGCCCCCTACTCGACCTTCCCGGTCGGAGCTGCGGCCCTGGTCGACGACGGACGCGTCGTCGTGGGGTGCAACGTCGAGAACGCGGCCTACGGCGTCGTGCTGTGCGCCGAGTGCGGGCTCATCTCGTCGCTCGTCGCCTCGGGCGGCGGCAGGCTGGTGGCCTTCACCTGCGTGGACGGGCACGGCACCACGCTCATGCCGTGCGGACGGTGCCGCCAGCTCCTGTGGGAGCACGGCGGCCCCGGGCTGCTCGTGGAGACCACGCGCGGCATCCGGACGATGAGCGAGGTGCTGCCCGACGCCTTCGGCCCGGACGACCTCCTCGAGCGCGCCTGAGCGACTCTGCACCACGACAGCACCACGACCGCACGACAACCGCACGACGACAGAGAGAGTCTGACGATGACGAGCGACCTGGCAGCGACCACCACCCCTGAAGCCTTCGACGCCGTCGACGTGATCCGGGTCAAGCGTGACCACGGCACGCTGAGCGACGCGCAGATCGACTGGGTCATCGACGCCTACACCCGCGGCGTCGTCGCGGAGGAGCAGATGGCCGCGCTCAACATGGCGATCCTGCTCAACGGGATGGACCGCGCCGAGATCGCCCGGTGGACGGCGGCGATGATCGCCTCCGGGGAGCGGATGGACTTCTCCGGGCTGTCGCGGCCGACCTCGGACAAGCACTCGACGGGGGGAGTGGGAGACAAGATCACCCTGCCGCTCGCGCCGCTCGTCGCGGTGTTCGGGGTCGCTGTCCCGCAGCTGTCCGGTCGCGGCCTGGGGCACACGGGCGGGACCCTCGACAAGCTCGAGTCCATCCCCGGCTGGCGCGCGGCGCTGACCAACGACGAGATGATGGCCCAGCTCGAGAGCGTCGGGGCGGTCATCTGCCAGGCCGGGTCCGGGCTGGCCCCCGCCGACCGCAAGCTCTACGCGCTGCGCGACGTCACCGGGACCGTCGAGGCGATCCCGCTCATCGCGTCCTCGATCATGAGCAAGAAGATCGCCGAGGGCACCGGCGCGCTCGTCCTCGACGTCAAGGTCGGGTCGGGGGCCTTCATGAAGGACGTCGACTCCGCCCGCGAGCTCGCCCGCACCATGGTCGACCTGGGCACCGACGCCGGGGTGCGCACGGTCGCGCTCATCACCGACATGTCCACCCCGCTGGGCCTGACGGCCGGCAACGCCCTCGAGGTCCGCGAGTCCGTCGAGGTGCTGGCCGGTGGCGGACCGCGCGACGTCGTCGACCTCACGGTCGCCCTCGCCGTGGAGATGCTGGCCGGGGCCGGCCGGCAGGTCGGCGAGGACGAGGTGCGCGCCGTCCTCGGTGACGGCCGCGCGATGGACGTGTGGCGGGCGATGATCACCGCCCAGGGCGGCGACGTCGACGCGCCGCTGCCGGTCGCCACGGAGACCCACCAGGTCCTCGCCCCCTCCGACGGGGTGCTCACCCGCCTCGACGCGCTCGACGTCGGCGTCGCCGCCTGGCGCCTGGGTGCGGGCCGGGCACGCCGCGAGGACGTGGTCCAGGCCGGAGCGGGCGTCGAGATCCACGCCAAGCCGGGCGACCGGGTCGCCGCCGGGCAGCCGATCCTCACCCTCCACACCGACACCCCGGAGCGGTTCGCCCGAGCGCTCGAGTCGGCCGAGTCAGCGATCACCGTCGAGGTGACGCCGGCGGCCTCGACGCCGACCCCGCTCATCCTCGACCGGCTCGCCTGAGGCCTGGGGCGAGCCTGTGGTGAACCACCGTGAAGACGAGAGCCCAGCCGCGGACGAGCCTCGCCGGGAGCGGCGTCCTAGCGCTGTCTACGGCGTCGGCGTCGAGCCGGATGCCCGGTTCTCTCTCGCGAACGAGCGGACCGCGCTGGCCTGGGTGCGCACCGGCCTGGGGCTGGTCGCCGGCGGCGTCGCGCTGACGTCGTTCTCGACCTTCGCCGAGATGCCGGTCCTGCTCGAGGTGGTCGCCGCGGTGGCCTGCCTGGCTGGGGGGATCCTCGCGGTCTACGCGCTGCGCTCATGGCGCACGCACGAGATCGCCCTGCGCACCGGGTCGCCGCTGCCCGCCCCGGCGGCGCTGCCTGTGCTGGTCGCCGGCGTGGTCGCGATGGCCCTGCTGCTCACCGGGTACGCGATCGCCTCGATCGTGGGCTGATGGGTCCCAACACGCCGGCCATGCAGCCGCCTGGAGCCCAGCCTGAACGCACCGCGCTGTCCTGGCAGCGCACGGTCCTGGGCACGATCGTCGGGGCGCTGCTGCTGTCCATGGCGGCGATCCGCAGCGGCGCCCCCGTCCTGGCGATCGCCGCAGCGGCGCTGTCCCTCTACGTCGCGGCGCGGCTCATGGTCTCCAGCCCGGCCCGCTCCCTGCGGCTGGGCACCCGCACCCAGGTGTGGCCCGGGCTGGCCCGGATGGCGTGGTCGGTGGCCTGCCTCGGTGCGCTCGGGACCGCGACGGCGATGGTCAACGTCTGGACGTCGTGGCCGTGACCGGCCGCGCCGGGCACCAGCTCTCCACCGTCCTGCACACCCTCGGCGGGGGTCGCGGCGCGCTGCCGCCGGTGCCACCGCGGGCAGCCGGGGCGCCGGGATCGGTGCGGCGCGTCGTCGAGCAGTTCGGTGCGCAGCGTCCGGTCCAGGCGGACCCGACGACCTGCGGCTCGGCGGCGCTCGTGGTGCTGGCCGCAGCCGGCGATCCCCGCTTGGCGCGCTGGCTGGCTACCGGTGACGGCCGGACGCAGACCGCGCGCTTCGCGGACCTCCAGCAGACCGCCAAGGCAGCCAGCACACGCCACGCGCTGCTCGGCCTGGACTGGCCGGGCGGTCTGGGCACACCGCCGTGGGGCGCGGCGAAGGTCGCGCGCTTCGGGAGGGTCCGCTACACCCACCGCCTGCTCGTGGACACGGACCCGGCCCGGTACGGGCTCCTGCTCGACCACGTGATCGCCTGCGCCCGGGCCGGGGTGCCTGTGCCGCTCTACACCGGCGGGGACACCCGCGCCGGTGTCGGTGCAGCGGTGCCGCGCCACGTCGTCGTGCTCACCAGCCCGGACGGGAGCGCCCTGGAGGTGTACGAGCCGTCGGTCGGGCGCCTGATCCCCGTCACCCGCGACGAGCTGGCCCACGGCGGCGCCCGGCGCCCCGCCTACGGCGGCTGGTCACACCTGACGTGGGCGCTGCTGCCGCTGCCGCCCACCTGACCGGGGCCTGACGGCCGCTGCACAGCTGGCGTGGCCGGCGCGGGTGGCGCAGGAGTCCCGGTCGGGCGAGCATGGGAGGGAAACCCACCACGAGGAGGACATCGATGAGCACCCTGCCCGGCGACGACGCGCTGCGGGACGCAGGCCTGACCGGCCCGGAGATCGACGAGGCGGTCAACCTCACCGAGGAGGTAACCCTCGACGCGGACGGTGTCCCTCTCGACCCCGAGGACCCGGAAGCCCCTGACGTGACCGTCGAGGAGTACCGCCCGGCCACGCCGCGCCCTGACCTCACCGGCGAGGCGGACGAGGCCGACGTCATCGAGCAGTCGTGGACAGTGCCGAGCGACGACGACCCCCACACCTGACCGGTACCGTTGGGTCATGACTTCTGACCTGCTCATCTCCTCACTGCCCAAGGTCGTCCTGCACGACCACCTCGACGGTGGCCTGCGTCCCCAGACCATCATCGAGCTCGCTGCCGAGGTTGGCCACGAGCTGCCCACGACCGACGCTGAGGAGCTGCGCGCCTGGTTCGTCGACGCCGCCGACTCCGGGTCCCTCGTGCGCTACCTGGAGACCTTCGACCACACGATCGCCGTCATGCAGACCCGTGAGGGCCTGCGCCGGGTCGCGCGCGAGTCCGTGCTCGACCTCGCCGCCGACGGCGTGGTCTACGCCGAGCAGCGCTGGGCACCCGAGCAGCACCTCACCCAGGGCCTCTCGCTCCAGGACACCGTCGACGCCGTCCAGGAGGGATTCGACGAGGGGGTGGCGCTCGCCGCCGAGCAGGGCCGCACCATCCAGGTGGGCCAGCTGGTCACGGCCATGCGCCACGCCGACCGCTGGGACGAGATCGCCGAGCTGGCCCTGGCGAACCGGGACCGCGGCGTCGTCGGCTTCGACATCGCCGGTGCCGAGGACGGCTTCCCGCCCTCCCGCTTCCCGGGGGTGTGGCGCACGCTCAACGACGCGTCCTTCCCGGTGACCATCCACGCAGGCGAGGCCTCCGGGGTGGAGTCCATCGCCGAGGCCGTGCACCTGGGCCAGGCCAGCCGCATCGGCCACGGGGTGCGCCTCGTGGAGGACATCACGGGGCTGGAGACCGACGCACCCGTCCTGGGCCGCATCGCTGCCTGGGTCCGCGACAACCAGATCCCCCTCGAGCTGTGCCCGTCCTCCAACCTGCAGACCGGAGCGGCCGCCTCGATCGCCGCCCACCCGATCTCCCGGTTGCGTGACCTCGACTTCGCGGTGACCATCAACACCGACAACCGGCTCATGTCCGGGACGACCATGACCAAGGAGATGACGCTGCTCGTCTCCGAGGCCGGATGGACGCTCGACGACCTCCGCGACGCGACCCTCGCGGCCGCGTGGAGTGCCTTCATCCACCACGACGCCCGCCACGCACTCGGCGAGCAGATCCTCGCCGGCTACGCCCAGGCGGAGCTGGCAACCCAGGCCACCCAGGCCTGACCCGCTCTCGCACGACCGTCGAGGGGGCGGCTCACCCATCGCCGCCCCCTCGGCGCCCCACCCCACATGACGGAGAAGACCATGAGCCACCCGCACCTCACCGCCGACGAGCTTGCCGCCCGTGTCGACCACACCCTGCTCAAGCCCGAGTCCACCCCGGCCGACGTCGCCGCGCTGGCTGAGGAGGCGACCGAGCTCGGGACCTACTCGATCTGCGTCTCGCCGTCGATGCTCCCGCTCGCACTGCCCGCCGGCAGCTCGGTGAAGATCGCCACCGTCTGCGGCTTCCCCTCCGGCAAGCACCACAGCCAGATCAAGGCTGCCGAGGCAGCCCACGCGGTCGCCGACGGCGCGCACGAGGTGGACATGGTCATCAACCTCGGAGCGGTCAAGGCGGGGGAGTGGGAGGACGTCCAGGCAGACATCGCCGCCGTCCGTGCCGCCGCTCCGCACCCGACCGTGCTCAAGGTGATCATCGAGTCCGCGGCGCTGACCGATGACGAGATCGTCGCGGCCTGCCGGGCGAGCGAGGGCGCGGGGGCGGACTTCGTCAAGACCTCGACCGGGTTCCACCCGGCCGGCGGCGCGAGCGTGCACGCCGTCGAGCTCATGGCGGCCACGGTCGGTGACCGGCTCGGCATCAAGGCGAGCGGCGGGATCCGTACCGCGGCCGACGCGCTCGCGATGATCGAGGCCGGCGCGACCCGCCTCGGCCTGTCCGGGACGGCCGCTGTGCTGGCCGGGCTGGACGACGTCGACGAGCAGGTCATCGACCAGGTCGACGCCCAGCGGCCCCCCGAGGGCGGCGACGCCGGCTACTGACCGGCACCAGGTGTGTCCTGGGCCCCATCGGGTCCCCAGGGACCAGATCCGGGTTAGGGTGGCCTTAGTCCCTTGTCCCGGAGGTTGCCTTGTCCGTCTCACCTGCTCAGACTCCTGAGCCCAGCGCACCCCAGCGGGTACGGGTCACCACTCGTACCCGTGTGGTGCGGACCGAGCGGCTCACGCCGAACATGGTGCGGGTCGTCCTGGGCGGTGAGACGGTGGGCGCCCTCGACCCCACCGCCTTCACCGACCGGTACATCAAGCTCCAGTTCCCACCCGAGGTCGACGGCCAGCGCGAACGCCTGCGCACCTACACGATCCGGTCCTTCGACGCCGCTGCCGGCGAGCTGTCCGTGGACTTTGTCATCCACGGGGACGAGGGCCTCGCCGGCCCGTGGGCCGCAGCCGCCCAGCCGGGCGACCCGATGAGCTTCGTCGGTCCCGGGGGTGCCTACGCACCCTCGGCCGAGGCGGACTGGCACCTGTTCATCGGTGACGAGAGCGCCCTGCCGGCGATCGCCGCAGCGCTGGAAGCCCTGCCGGCCGGTGCCCGTGCGAAGGTGTTCTGCGAGGTGGGCGGGCCCGAGGACGAGCAGGCGCTCACCTGCGCGGCGCAGCCCTGCGACGGCGAGCTCATCACCTGGGTGCACCGCACGGGCGAGGGCAGCCTGCTCGTCGACGTGGTCACCGGGTGGACCTTCCCCGAGGGGAGCCCTCAAGTGTTCCTCCACGGGGACGCGGGCTTCGTCAAAGACCTGCGCCGTCACCTGCGCGGAGAGCGCGGGGTCCCGGTCTCCGCGCTGTCGGCCTCGGGCTACTGGCGCCGAGGGCGCACCGAAGAGGGATGGCGCAGCGAGAAGGCCGACTGGAAGGCCGCCGTGGACTCCGACGAGGCCGGGCTGGTCAGCCCTTCTCTCGTCTCAGCCGAGCAGGCCTGATCGTTCGACGAGCAGCGCGAGCTGGACGCGCCCGGACACGCCGAGCTTGGTCTGTGCGCTCGACAGGTGAGTCTTGACCGTCGCCGCGCTGAGGAAGTGGGACGCGCCGATCTCCTCGTTCGTCTGCCCTGCGTGCACGCCGTAGACCATCTGGCGTTCCCGCTCGGTGAGCTGGTCGAGCTGCTGACGGGCCGCTGTACGCGCTGCTGCGTAGGGATCGGTCCTGACGCGGTCGATGATGTACCGGCTGATGCGCGGAGAGAGCGCGCCGCCCCCTGACGCGACATCGTGGACGGCCGTGATGATGTCCCGCGGCGGGGCGTCCTTGAGCAGGTAGGCGGCTGCGCCGGCCTCGAGGGCGCGCAGGATGCTCTCGTCGGAGTCAAAGCTCGTCATGACGATCACCAGCGGTGGCTGGGGCAGGGCGGTGACCGAGGCTGTCGCCGCCACACCGTCCATGCGGGGCATGCGCAGGTCCATGAGGACGACGTCGGGGTGGTGCGCCTGGACGGCGGTGACGACCTGGTCGCCGTCCCCGGCGGTGCCCACGACGGTGATGCCAGGATCGGTCCCCAGGATCATGGTCAGGGCTCGGAGCACCATGGGGTCGTCGTCTACCAGCAGCACGCGGATCACGAGTGCCATGGTAGGCCCGATCAGCCGGTGCAGCTGTGGCTGTCAGGCCTGGTCAGGTCGACGCGCTGTCGACCGAGTGCCAGGGGAGCCACACGTCGACGACGAACCGCCCGTCGTGCGGGCCGATCCAGGACCGGCCGCCGAGCAGCCGCACACGCTCGTGGATCCCGGCGATCCCGGCGCCAGCACCCGGGATGGCCTGGCAGGAGCCCGGAGAGAGGGCGTTGGTCACGAGCACCCGCACGCCAGCCGCCGCGCTCGCTGTCAGGTCCACGTCGATCGGTGACGTGGGTGCGTGCTTGTGGATGTTGGTCAGGGCTTCCTGGACCACCCGGTAGGCGGCGTGGGTCAGCGGTGCGCTCGCCGAGGCCGAGTCGTTGATCATGACCGTGGCGACCATCTGGCTGCCCGCCTTGCGTGAGGCGTTGAGCAGCTCCGAGAGGTCCTCGAGGGTGACGGTCGCCGGCACGCCGGAGCCGGCACTGCGCCGTGACCCCGGATCGCGGAGCACCCCGATGAGGCCGCGCAGGTCCTCGAGGGACCGGTGCGCGTTCGCCTGCACCTCGTGAGCGAATCCCTGCAGCTCCGGGTGGTCCCGTGCGGCCATCTCCAGGGCGCCGGAGTGCAGGGAGACGAGCGCGAGGCGGTGCGCGAGGGTGTCGTGGACCTCGCGGGCGATGAGGTCCCGCTCCTCCTGGCGCGTGAGCTCAGACTGCAGGTCAGCCGTGGTGCGAGCGCTGCGGCTGGACTGCTCGCGCAGGTGGTCCAGGTCGACCGAGGTGCGTCTAAAGACGCCCACACCGACGGCGAAGGCCAGGACCATGACCACGAGCAGCGCGTAGAACCACCAGGACAAGGGCTGGGGGACCTCGCCGGCCACCTTCGCGGTGAAGACCTGGAACTGAGCGGGCCGGAGCCCGTCGCGCAGCACGGCGACAACCGTCACGACGCTCACCGCGACCGTCGCGACGACGGCCTTGCGCCGGCTGCGGGTCGCCACGACGCAGGACAGGCCGACGAGTGCGGCGAAGGTGTCTGCCGGGAAGACCAGGGCGAAGGCGCAGGCGACCACCGTCAGCGCGACCGGGTACCGGTGGCGGACGATGACCAGGGCCGACACCCCGAAGGCGGCGATCATGCCGGTCGTCACCCACGCTGCGGCCGCTCCCTGCGTCCCGCGGGCGTTCGACTCGTAGGCCAGCGCCGCCAACGAGCAGAGCAGGCTCGTCGTCACCAGGATCACGGTGACCGCCCCCGGGCCGGCACGACGCAGGCGGGCTGCCCACGGCCGGACCGGTGCCGACGCGCTCGCAGAGGTGACCGGTCGCGCAGGTGCGGACGGCCGGAGGTGCGGCTGGTGGGGTGGCAGCTGGGTCGGTGATCGGGACACAGCGTCAGCGTAGGGCCAGCCGCTGACGGCGTCGTCACCCGATCGGGTGGACGGCCGCGTGGCACGGTCCACCGATCGGGTGGTGCACAGGCCCCGACCGGGCGATGCGAGCACGGCGGCGTCTGCGATGAGGTGTGGGTGTTGCTCGACCGACGTCACACCCACCACCAGAACGAGGACATTCCATGGCACGATCTCGCGGTACCGACCCCAGCCTCCAGGCTCAGCAGGCAGACGCGCAGGCACAGCAGCGTCTGGCCTATCAGCAGGCCGCGACCGGGCAGCAGCCCCCGGTCCTCCAGCCACAACCGGCTCCGAAGAAGAACTTCTTCGCGCGCCACAAGATCATCACCGCGCTGCTCGTGGTCGTCGCGGTCGTCGTCGTGTCGCAGGCAGTCTCCGGGGGCGCGGAGCCCACAGCGCCGGCCCCCGGTGCCTCCGACGCAGCGCAGGCACCCGCCCCCGACGCCCCCGAGGTGTCTGAGGCACCGGCCGCACCGGGCGTCGGCTCCCCAGTCGCCGACGGCAAGTTCCAGTTCACGGTGACAAGCATCGAGGCCGGGGTGCCTCACATCGGGGACGCGACATTCGGGGTGGACGCCCAGGGTCAGTTCCTGCTGCTCCACGTCACGGTGACGAATGTCGGCGACGCCGCGCAGTACTTCGACTCGGGCTCCCAGAAGCTCCTCGACGGCCAGGGTCGCACCCACTCCGCAGACAGCTCTGCGGCGATCTACCTGCCCGACTCCAACAGCTTCCTCACGAGCATCAACCCGGGAAACACCGTCGAAGGGATCGTCGTCTTCGACATCCCGGCCGATGCGACCCCGGCCTCGGTCGAGCTGCACGACTCGCCGTTCTCCGGCGGCGTCAGCGTCACGCTGACCTGACCTGACCCACCGACGACGACGCCCCGCACCACACGGTGCGGGGCGTCGTCGTGCGTGCGGGAGGGCTACAGCCCCAGCGCGGCCGCCATGTCCGTGCTGACGTCGATGAGACGCTGGCGCGCCTCGTGCCGCACGGCGGTGAGGTCGTCGTAGCTGGCGTTCTTGTCCACGGGCAGCACCACCTCGAGGTAGCACTTGACCTTCGGCTCGGTCCCGCTGGGACGGACCACGACGCGGGTGCCGTCCTCGGTGAGCAGCCGCAGGCCGTCCGTGGGCGGCAGGCCGTCCACGCCGTCGGACAGGTCGATGAGCTCGACGACCGGGGAGCCACCCAGCAGCTCGGGCGTCGCGTTGCGCAGCCGCTGCATGGTGAGCGGGATCTGGGAGACGTCGGTGTACCGCGCCGCGAGCTGGTCGGTCAGGTGCAGACCGTGGGTGCGGGCCAGGTCGTCGAGGGCATCGATGAGCGTGCGGCCCTCAGCCTTGAGGCGGTCGGTCAGCCCGACGATGCGCAGCGCGGCGCTGATGCCGTCCTTGTCACGCACCTGAGCCGGGTCCACGCAGTAGCCCAAGGCCTCCTCGTAGCCGTAGGCCAGCCCGTCGACCCGGGCGATCCACTTGAACCCGGTGAGCGTGGAGACGTGGGTGAGGCCGTGGGTCTTCGCGATCTTGCCGAGCAGGCGTGAGGAGACGATCGAGCTCGCGAGCGTCGCGCCGCTGCGAGCGTGCTCGCTCGCGACGAGCTCACCGAGCAGGGCGCCCACCTCGTCACCGTGCAGCATCCGCCACCCGTCGGACACCGCGGTGTCCGTGCCGGTGTTGGGCTGACGCTCCAGGACCGTGCGCACGTCCTTGACGGCCACCGCACAGCGGTCTGCGTCGGGGTCGTTCGCGATGACCAGGTCCGCGCCGAGCGACTCGGCGTAGGCCAGGGCCAGGTCGATGGCCCCCGGCTCCTCCGGGTTGGGGAAGGCGACCGTGGGGAAGTCCGGGTCTGGCTCAGCCTGCTCAGGCACGAGGAAGACGTCGGAGTACCCGGCGGAGCGCAGCACACGCTCCAGGACCGCTCCGCCGACCCCGTGCAGGGGCGTGGCGACGATGCTCAGCCGGTGCGGGGCTCCGGTGTCGGCCAGGGCGCCGACGGCGGCCAGGTAGTCGTCGAGCAGCGCCGGTCCCGCCGTGCGCCATCCCTCGGTCGCGAGCGGGACGTCGGTGGCGACCGGCGCGGCGGCGATGTGCGCGGCGATCTCGGCGTCGTAGGGCGGGACGATCTGGGCGCCCCGGCCTGACTTCTCGACGGCCCGGCCGCCGAGGTACACCTTGTAGCCGTTGTCCGCGGGCGGGTTGTGGCTCGCGGTGACCATGACCCCCGCGTCGGCGTCGAGGTGACGCACGGCGAAGGCCAGCACCGGCGTGGGCAGCGCGTGGTCGAGGATCATGACGTCGAGCCCGGCCGCGGTGAAGACCGCGGCGGAATCGAGCGCGAAGGTGTGGGACAGGTGCCGCGCGTCGAAGCCGACGACGATGCGCGGCGGGTGCCCGCCGACGACGGTCTCACGCAGGTAGGCGGCGAGCCCGGCGGCCGCGCGGATCACGACCGCGCGGTTCATCCGGTTGGGACCGGCGGCCATCGTCCCGCGCAGCCCGGCGGTGCCGAACTGCAGCTGACCGGCGAAGCGGTCTTCGAGGTCGGCGCGGATCCCGTCGCGACGGTTGTCGTCGTCCGTGTCGCGCGCTTCCTGCAGCAGCCGGGTGAGCTCGTTGCGGGTGTACGGGTCAGGGTCGCCGGCGATCCACGCCTCGACCTCGGCTGCGAGCTCGGTGAACTCTTGAACGCTCATGTCACACCTTCTCCACGATCGCTGCCAGCAGCGCGGAGATGCGCGGTCCGGCGGCCTGGCCTGCTTCGATGACCTCGGCATGGGACAGCGGGACCGGGCTGATGCCGGCCGCGAGGTTCGTCACGAGGGAGATCCCGAGGACCTCCATGCCAGCCTGGCGGGCGGCGATGGCCTCCAGGGTGGTGGACATCCCGACGAGGTCCCCGCCCATGCGTCCGGCCATCCGGACCTCGGCCGGGGTCTCGTAGTGCGGGCCGGGGAACTGCACGTACACACCCTCGGGCAGCGCGGCGTCGACCTCGCGGGCGAGGGTGCGCAGACGGGTGGAGTAGAGGTCGGTGAGGTCGACGAAGGTCGCACCCTCGAGCGGTGAGGTGGCGGTGAGGTTGATGTGGTCGCTGATGAGGACCGGGGTGCCAGGAGACCAGTCGACGTTGAGGCCGCCGCAGCCGTTGGTGAGGATGACCGTGCGGGCGCCGGTGGCAGCCGCGGTGCGGATGCCGTGGACCACGGCGCGCACGCCCTTGCCCTCGTAGAGGTGCGTGCGCGATCCCAGGACCAGGGCGTGCTTGCCGGTGGCCGCGATGCGGATCGAGCGCAGCGTCCCCACGTGACCTTCGACGGCCGGCTTGGAGAAGCCGGGAACCTCGTCGCTGGGGATCTCCGCGACCGTCTCGCCGAGCAGGTCGGCCGCGCCTCCCCATCCGGAGCCCAGCACGAGCGCCACGTCGTGGGAGGCGACCCCGGTCGCGCGAGCGATGTGCTCCGCCGCGTCGCGGGCCAGGTCGAAGGGGTCTGCGTCGAGGGCCGGGGCCTGGGCAGCGGGGGTGGGGACAGAGGGCGTCGTCATGTATCTGAGGTTATCGGTGTTGGGCGGCTGCGACGACCGCGCGCGCGGGTCGCGTGCACTGGTCAGCGTGCCGGACCGGGTCGGAGAGAGCCCCGGCGAGTTGCTGAGATACTGAGGCACGTGACTCAGACACCGCCTGCTGCTCCCCGCCCGTCCTCCGACTCGTCCTCGACCGACCTGCAGGCGACTCGCATCGTCATCCTCGGAGGTGGCCCAGGCGGCTACGAGGCCGCGCTGGTCGCTCGCCGGCTCGGCGCCGACGTCACCATCGTCGAGCGCCAGGGGATGGGCGGCGCTGCCGTCCTGACCGACGTCGTCCCGTCCAAGACCCTCATCGCCACGGCCGAGTGGATGACCGTGGCAGAGACCGGTTCAGAGCTGGGGATCAAGGTGTCCGGCCTGTCCACCCCGCTGCGCCTGGACGTCGACCTGGCCGCGGTGAACTCCCGCGTCATGGCGCTCGCGGCCGCGCAGTCCGCGGACATCCGCGCCCGCCTCGAGCGGGAGAACGTCCGCATCGTGCTCGGGCACGGGCGTCTGGACGGGCCGTCGCGGGTGGTCGTGGACAGCCCCGTCGGCGCCGACGCCCCGCTCGTGCTCGACGCGGACGTCATCCTCGTCTCCACCGGGGCCACCCCGCGGATCCTGGACTCGGCTGTCCCCGACGGCGAGCGGATCTTCACCTGGACCCAGATCTACAACCTCACCGAGCTGCCCGAGAAGCTCATCGTCGTGGGCTCCGGGGTGACCGGCGCGGAGTTCGCCGGCGCGTACAACGCCCTGGGCTGCGAGGTCGTGCTGATCTCCAGCCGCGACCGGGTGCTCCCGGGGGAGGACGCCGACGCCGCGAACCTCATCGAAGAGGTGTTCCGCGGCCGCGGCATGACGGTCAGGTCCCGCTCACGGGCGGAGTCTGCCCGGGTCGTGGGCTCGGGGGCGGACGCCCGGGTCGAGGTCACCCTCTCGGACGGGTCGATCGTCGAGGGCTCCCACCTGCTCATGGCGGTCGGCTCGGTGCCGAGCACGGCGGGCATCGGCCTGGAGGAGGCCGGGGTGCGGCTGACGCCGTCCGGGCACATCGAGGTGGACAAGGTCTCGCGGACCAGCGCCCGCGGCGTCTACGCGGCCGGTGACTGCACAGGCGTCTTCCCGCTGGCGAGCGTGGCTGCCATGCAGGGCCGCGTGGCGATGTCCCACGCCCTCGGCGACGCCGTCGCACCGATCAAGCTGCGGACCGTCGCGGCCAACATCTTCACCGCCCCGGAGATCGCGACCGTGGGGTACTCGGAGAAGAAGCTCATCGCCCAGGGGTCGAAGTACCTCACCACGATCCTGCCGCTGAGCCGCAACCCGCGGGCGAAGATGCTGGGCATCCGGGACGGCTTCGTCAAGATGTTCTCCCACCCTGACGCGGGAGTGGTGCTCGGCGGGGTGGTCGTGGCCCCGCGGGCCAGCGAGCTGATCTTCCCGATCACCCTCGCCGTCGAGCACCGGCTCACCGCTGACGACGTGGCAGAGGCCTTCACCGTGTACCCGTCGCTGTCCGGCTCGATCGCCGAGGTCGCGCGGATGAGCCACCACGTCAGCGAGTGACGTGGCGGCGGCCGGTCACAGCAGCGTGACCGTGCCCACCGCCAGGCTCACGTAGGCCGTCGCGTCGCGCACGTCGACGTCGGTCACGGTGACCCCGGTCGCCTTGGCCGCGACGGCGTCCTGCACGTGCACGGCCACGATCGGCTCGTTGTCGCCCTTGCGGACCTCGATGAGCCCCTCGGGCAGGCCGCGCCGGCCCAGGGCCGAGGCGATGGGCCCGGTGAGCTGGTTGAGCAGCTTGTGCGCCGGGATCGCCCGGGCGTGCGCGGTCATCTCGAAGAGGGCCGCGCCCAAGGAGTACCCGGTGAAGGTCGCGGTCACGGTCACCGTCCCGATGGCCGAGGCGGCCACCCGCAGGGCGAGCGGGGCGTCCGGGATGACGCGCAGGTCGATGTCGAGCTGGAGCGAGGCACCGTCCGCGGTGATCGAGCGGACCACGGGCGGGAGCGGTTCCTTCGCTGTGGCCAGCGCGAGCGCTTCGTTCAGGGGCAGGGTGATCTCCATGACGGCTCCTAGGGTGTGGTGGCGGGATCGAGGGTGACGGTGGCCGCGAGCGGCAGGTGGTCGGACTGCTGGGTACTGAGGACCTCGACGTCGCTGAACGTCACGTTGGCGCCGAAGATCCAGTCGATGCGCTGGTAGGGCAGGAGGCTGGGGAAGGTCGGTGCGCCCGGAGCGCCGGCGGCGTCCTGGGCGCTCGTCAGCCCGGCCGAGGCCAGCATGTGGGGCTCGGGCCAGCCGGGCTCGGCGTTGAGGTCACCGGCCAGCAGGTACGCCCCTGTGACGGGTTGCGCGGTGAGCAGCACGTCGAGCTGGGCGATCCGGGTGGGGGTGTTCTCGGCGCGGTGCTGCAGGTGGACCGAGGTGATCCGGACCGGGACGGCCTCGGTGAGAGTTCCCGAGATGGCTGAGCGGCGCTGCGGACCCTCCCCGAAGGGCAGGCCGGTGCGCTCGACGTCGACGAGGTCACCGAGGGAGGCCTTCCACAGGATGGCGTTGCCGAACTGTCGGTCCGCGGCAGGCGCGAAGACGAACTCCATGTCCAGGTCCTGGGCCAGGTAGGTGGCCATGTCCGCGCCGCCGCCCATGATCCACCCGCGCGAGACCTCCTGGAAGGTCACGACCTCGGCGCCGGAGTCCCGGATGACCGCAGCCATCTGCGCGAGCTCGACCGAGGGCTCGGCGCTCACGCCGTAGTGCAGGTTCCAGCTGAGCATGCGGAACTCGCCCGCGAGGCGGTCGGTGGTGCCCGGCGACCCGGTGGGCACCACGAGGGTCATGCCGACGAGGGCGAGCAGGCAGGTGGCGACCAGCGCAGGGGCCTGAGCTGCCAGGGGGAGCGGGGTCGCGGTGAGGACCACCTCCCCGTCGAAGATCCGTGCCCGCATCCGTGCCCGCATCGACATCCCGGCGATGAGCACGGCCACAGCGACCGGGACAAGGGTGTGAGGGACGGGCAGCGGCACGGCGTAGTCGAGCTGGTAGACCAGCAGCGGGAGGATGAGGCCCAGCCCGGCGCACGTCGCCGCGCCGGCCAGCCGCGGCGCCCGCTGACGGTGGGTGGGGCGGGTGAGGGCCTGAGCCAGCGCGATCGTCGTCGACCCGGCGAGGACCACGATGCTCACTGCGACGAGGACCGTTGTGGCCCGCCCGGGGTCCTGTGGCCAGCCGGTCGTGAAGAAGACGCCGGCGCCGGCGCCGGCCGCGATCACGACGACGATCGCGTCGGTCCAGGCGGGCAGCCGGGCGGGGTTGGGCGCCGGCAGCGCGAGCAGCGTCGCGGTGCCCAGCGCAGCGACCAGGAGGACGACGCCGGACAGCCACAGCGGCAGCCCCGACTGGGAGGCGATGAAGGCGGGGTTGGCGAAGGTCATCACCGCCAGACCCAGGTACGGACCGAGCAGCCACAGCCCGCGCACCGCCGGGGCGGACGGCAGCGCGCGCAGCCGCCACGCCAGCACGAGGGCGACGACCAGCAGCGCGAGGGTGACCCCCCAGCCGAGCACCCCGGAGCGCCATCCGGCGTCCCAGGTGCGCAGCGTGAGGTTGATCGCGGCGGAGACGGCGAGCCCGCCGCCCACCCCGGCCGCCACCGCACGCCCGGAGATCCGGGCGACGGCCGCGGCGAGGACGACGACGCTCGCCACGGCGAGGGCGACGGTGGCCAGCACGACGCCGTACCGAGCCGTGCCGGTGAGCCCCTGAGTGGCGATCCGCCCGACGGTGAGCGCGCCGACCGTGAGCAGCACGACGCGCCCGTCGAGCGGACGCCGGGTGCACAAGGCCAGCACGAAGAGACCGGGGGCGGCGTAGGTGATCACGGCCGTCAGCGCGGCGGTGACCACGCCGGAGGTGAAGGCGGCGTCGATGAACGGGCCGCTCATCCGGACGAGCTCGGCTGCGACGGCGGTGACGACGACGAGGAGCGCGAGCAGCACCCGGTCCGGGGAACGGGCAGGCAGCTGCGGTGCGCGGGTGCCCGGGGTGTCGTCGGTCATAGGGCGACGCTACTCGCCTCCTGCCACGGCGTGCTCATCACAGCAGGTCAGACCGGGGAGAGGCGCTCCAGCAGCTGCGGCCAGGCCTGGGCGAAGGCGGGCAGCAGCGTCCGGTCGGTGACCTCATCGACCGAGACCCAGGCGATCTCCAGGCTCTCCGGGTCGGTGGGGCGCACGTCGATCGCGGTCCCAGGCAGCACGTCGGCGAGGATCGTGGTGTACCGCCACGGGCCGTGGTCGAGCACGTGCTCGCCGAGGATCCGCACGGCGCCGGGCGGGATGCCCGCCTCCTCGTGGGCCTCGCGCAGCGCGCCGTCCACCGGGGTCTCCCCGGGGGCGAGGGCCCCGCCGGGCACCCCCCACGTCCCCCCGAGGTGGCTCCACAGCGCACGGTGCTGCAGGACGACGTGCGAGGGCGCGCCGGTGGCGTCGCGGCGGGCGAGCAGCAGCCCGGCCGCGCCGAACTGGCCCCAGTGCCGGCTGCCGCAGGCGCAGTCCACCCACCCGTCACCGGGGTGGCGGATCGAGTGCGGCTCGCCAGCGGTCATCGGTTCTCCCGGTCCTCAGTCCACGATCTCGCAGATGACCGACCCTGAGGTGATGCCCGTGCCGACCGTCGCGGTCAGGCCGGTGACGGTGCCGTCGCGGTGGGCGAGCAGCGGCTGCTCCATCTTCATCGCCTCCAGGACGACGACGAGGTCTCCCTTGGCGACCTTCTCGCCGTCGGCCACGGCGACCTTGACGATCGTCCCCTGCATGGGCGAGCTCAGGGCGTTGCCGCTGCCGCCGGCCGGCTTGGCCGAGGACCGGCGGGCCGGGCGGCGGGTGGCGCCGGAGCGGGCGCGTCCGGCGAGGCCGGAGCCGATGCCCAGGCCGGCCGGGATGACGACCTCCAGGCGCTTGCCGCCGACCTCGACGACCACGCGCTCGGTGGCCGCCGGGGCGTCCTCCTCCTCGGGGGCGGAGGCGGGCGCGCCCAGGGCGGCGCACTCCTCGACGAACTCGGTCTCGATCCACCGGGTGTGCACGGAGAAGGGCTCGTCGGCGACGAAGGCGTCCGCCTCGAGCACCGCGCGGTGGAAGGGGGTGACGGTGGGGATGCCCACGACCTCGAGCTCGCGCAGCGCACGGCGGGCGCGCTGGATCGCCTCGGCGCGGGTGGCGCCGGTGACGATGACCTTGGCCAGCAGGGAGTCGAAGGCGCCGGAGATCGTGTCGCCCTCCACGACCCCGCTGTCCACGCGGACGCCGGGCCCGCTGGGCAGGCGCAGCCGGGTGATCTTGCCGGGGGCGGGCAGGAAGTTGGCGGACGGGTCCTCGCCGTTGATCCGGAACTCGAAGGAGTGCCCGCGGACCTCGACGCTGGAGTAGCCGAGCGGCTCGCCCGCGGCGATGCGCAGCTGCTCGCGCACGAGGTCGATCCCGGTGACCTCTTCGCTCACCGGGTGCTCGACCTGCAGGCGGGTGTTGACCTCGAGGAAGGACAGCGTGCCGTCCACCCCGATGAGGAACTCGCAGGTGCCGGCGCCGACGTAGCCGGCCTCGCGCAGGATCGCCTCGGAGGAGGCGTAGAGCTCGGCGCGCTGGGCGTCGGTGAGGAAGGGCGCGGGGGCCTCCTCGACGAGCTTCTGGTGGCGACGCTGCAGCGAGCAGTCACGGGTCGAGACGACCACGACCGTGCCGTGCTGGTCGGCCAGGCACTGGGTCTCCACGTGCCGCGGACGGTCGAGGTAGCGCTCGACGAAGCACTCGCCGCGACCGAAGGCAGCGGTGGCCTCACGGACGGCGGAGTCGAACATCTCGTCGATCTCGTCGGCGGTGCGGGCGACCTTGAGGCCGCGTCCGCCGCCACCGAAGGCTGCCTTGATCGCCACGGGCAGGCCGAACTCGGCGGCGAAGGCGTGCACCTCGCTCGCGTCGGCGACCGGGTCCGGGGTGCCAGGCACCAGGGGAGCGCCGGCGCGCAGGGCGATGTGCCGCGCGCTGACCTTGTCCCCGAGGGAGTCGATCGCCGAGGGCGGCGGACCGATCCACACCAGGCCGGCGTCGATGACGGCCCGGGCGAAGTCGGCGTTCTCGGCGAGGAAGCCGTAGCCGGGGTGCACGGCGTCGGCTCCCGAGCGGCGGGCGACGTCGAGCAGCTTGCCCATGTCGAGGTACGTCTCTGCAGCGCGGCTGCCGCCGAGGGCGTAGGCCTCGTCGCTGAGACGGACGTGGAGGGCTTCGCGGTCGGAGTCTGCGTACACGGCGACGGAGGCGATCGAGGCGTCGGCGCACGCGCGAGCGATGCGGACGGCGATCTCGCCGCGGTTGGCGATGAGGACCTTGGAGATGAGGGGCACGGCTCACCGTAACGCTTCGACGGGCCTCATTTCACGGTTGGCGCGCGTGGCGAGCCAAGATTGGGGAGACGGCCAACCGCCCTCTCGGGCGATTGTAGGGATCCTCCATGGCGCGCACCCGCAAATCGGGTGCGAGGGCGCTGTGGGGCGGGTCCCTTGGTGGAGTCGCACATCCGGGCGAGGTGTCAGGCGCTGCGCACCCACAGGTCGGTCCACGTCACACCGAGCTGGCCGAGCAGCTCGCGCAGCAGCGGCAGGGAGAGCCCGACGACGCTGTGGTGGTCGCCCTCGATGCGGTCGACGAAGGCGCCGCCCAGGCCGTCGATGGTGAAGGCGCCGGCGACGGCGAGCGGCTCGCCGGTGGCGACGTACGCCTCGATCTCGGCGTCGCTCACGTCGGCGAAGTGCACCACGGTGGCGCTGGACGCCCCGAGGGTGCCGCCGGTGCCACCGTCGGCCTCGGCGCGCAGGTCGACGACCCAGTGGCCGGTGTGCAGCACGCCGGCCCGGCCGCGCATCGACTGCCAGCGGGCCACGGCCTCCTCGGCGGTGGCGGGCTTGCCGAAGATCTCCCCGTCGAGCTCGAGCATGGAGTCGCAGCCGACGACGATGTCCCCGTCGATCGGGGCGGGCTCGGTCTCGGTGCCGGCGATCTCCGCCTCGGCCTCGACGAGCTGGGTCACGGCCTCGGCCTTGGCCTGAGCGAGCAGCAGGACCGCGTCGGCGGGCTCGAGCTCGCCGAAGCGCGCGCGGGCCGCGGCCAGGACCGCGTCCTCGTCGACGTCGGAGACGCGCACGACGGGCACGATGCCGGCGGCGATGAGGGTGGTGCGGCGGGCAGGGGACGCGGAGGCGAGGAGCAGGGTGGTCACGCGGACCAGCCTAGTGCGCCGCGGAGGTTGGACCTTCGTCCCAGCCTTCCGGTGCCACGATCGGGGAGAATCGTCGCACGTCCCCCACGATCACGCCGGGGCCTGCGCGCGACCCCCTCAGCGTGCGCAGGCCCCGGCGTCCACCTCAGGACAAGGCGTCCTTGAGCACGTCCAGGCCGACCGAGCCCAGGCTCAGGGCGCGGGCGTGGAAGGCGCGGATGTCGAAGTCCTCCCCGCGCCCGGTGGCCGCGGCCTTCGCGGCGTCGCGGGTCTGCTCCCACAGACGCTGACCGACCTTGTACGACGGTGCCTGCCCCGGCCAGCCGAGGTACCGGTTGAGCTCGAAGCGCACGAAGGGCTCGGGCATGTTGACGTTGGCGCGCAGGAAGTCCCAGGCCTTCGCCGAGTCCCACGTGCCCCCGCCCCAGGCCTGGGGCGCCGGCTTGCCCAGGTGCACCCCGATGTCGAGGACGACGCGCGCGGCCCGCATGCGCTGGGCGTCGAGCATGCCCAGCCGGTCGCCCGGGTCGTCGAGGAAGCCGAGGTCGGCCATGAGGCGCTCGGCGTAGAGGGCCCAGCCCTCCCCGTGCCCGGAGACCCAGCAGGCCAACCGGCGCCAGTCGTTGAGCGTGTCGCGCTCGTAGACCGCCTGACCGCACTGCAGGTGGTGGCCGGGCACTCCCTCGTGGAAGACGGTGGTCTTCTCGCGCCACGTGTTGAACTGGGTGACCTCCGGCGGCACGGACCACCACATGCGGCCCGGGCGGGAGAAGTCGTCGCTCGGCGGGGTGTAGTAGATCCCGCCGTTCTGCGTCGGGGCGATCATGCACTCCAGGTCGAGGACCGGGGCAGGGATGTCGAAGTGCACGCCGTCGAGGGCGCGGATCGCCTCGTCGGAGGTCTCCTGCATCCACGCGCGCAGCGCGGCGGTGCCGTGCAGCACCCGCGCGGGGTCGGCGTCGAGCAGGGCGACGGCCTCCTCGATGCTCGCGCCGCGTCCGGCCACCTGCTCGGCGACGGACTGCTGCTCGGCGACCACGCGGGCGAGCTCGTCCAGGCCCCACTCGTAGGTCTCGTCGAGGTCGACCGTCGCGCCGAGGAAGTAGCGGGAGGCGAGGGTGTAGCGCTCGCGCCCCACGGCGTCACGCGTGGGAGCCTGCGGGGCGAGCTCGTCCCGCAAGAACTGCTCCAGGCGACCGTAGGCCTCCCGGGCTGCCCGGGCCCCGAACTCCAGCTCCTTGCGGATCGCCGCGCAGGAGGCGGAGTCGTCGAGGGCGGCGTCCACGGCCGGGCCGGCGACGAAGGAGGTGAAGAAGGACTCGGCAGGGTCGGCCAGCTCGGCGGCCTGCTTGGCCCCCTCGCGCACCTGGAGTATCGCTGCGACCTGCCCGCGCGAGGCGGCGTAGCGCAGCGACTCGATGTACCCGTCGACGGACGTGCCCAGCGCGTTGAGGCGTGCGGCGATGTTCTCCCACTGCTCGGGGGTGTCCTGGGAGGAGATGTCGAAGACGTCGCGCATCTCCTGCAGCGGGCTCGCGATGACGTTGAGCATCGCGTGCTCCTCACCGGCGGCGTTGAGCTCGAGGTCGAGGCCGAGCCGTTCCCGCATGGCCGCCTGGGTGACGACGTCGACGTCGTCCACCGGGGTCAGGGCGTCGACGTCGGCCAGGACCGTGCGCACCAGCGATGCGCGGGCCTCGATGCCCGCGGGGGAGAAGTCGGTGACGAGGTGGTCATAGCCGGGAATACCCAACGATGTTGCCGCGAAGGGGTTGAGCTTCGCAGCGGACTGGACGAAAATATTGGCCAGCGCGTCGATCTCGGAGGGGGTGCGTGGCGGCACCTCGGGAGTGTTCGTCATGGTCAGCACGCTACTCCAGGAGCAGCTGGGGACGATGGTCCTGACCTCGCGGGTCGACCGCGAGAGACCATAGACCGGGAAGAATCCCGGGCACCACCGGCACCGTCTGAGGGGACAGCACCATGGCGCACGACACCGGAACGGCAGGGGACCGGCTCGCGACCGTCGAGTCCGCCGAGCCCGACGACTTCGACCTCATGAGCGACGAGGAGCTGGCGCAGGCCGCGCAGGCCATGACCGGCTTCCGTCACTCCACGCGGTGGATCTTCGGGACGATGCTGTTCTCGGCCACGCTGAGCCTGCTCGCCGCCTTCGTGCTCTCCTACGACGCGATCAAGCTCGCCGAGGACCCGTTGGCGGCGCTGAGCTGCAACGTCAACTCGGTCATCAGCTGCGGCACGGTCGGGCTGTCGTGGCAGGCGAGCCTCTTCGGCTTCCCCAACGCCTTCCTCGGGTTGATCACCGAACCGGTGGTCATCACGATCGCGGTGGCCGGGCTGGCCGGGGTGCGTTTCCCCCGCTGGTTCATGTTCACCGCTCAGGTCATCTACCTGCTCGGACTGATCTTCGCGGTGTGGCTGTTCAGCCAGTCGATGTGGGTCATCGGCGCGCTGTGCCCGTGGTGCCTGCTCATCACGATCTCGACGTCGCTGGTGTTCCTCACGCTGCTGCACTACAACGTCCGCGAGAACAACCTCTACCTCCCGGCGAAGGCACAGGCCCGGGTCCGCGGCTGGTTCCGCAACGACTACGACCTCTACGCCGGGATCGCCTGGGTCGCGTTCCTCTTCGTGCTGATCTTCATCGAGCACGGGTCGAAGCTCTTCAGCTGAGAGCGGGAGGCATCGGCCAGCAGGCATCGCTCAGCTGGCGTCGCTCAGCGCAGGCTCCAGCGCCAGGAGTCCCCACCCGTGGGCAGCGCCGCGGCAGGACGCGAGCGGCGCACCCACTGCCCGGTCTCCGGGACGTCGTCGGGCACATCTGCGCCCGACGACGCGACGGCGACCAGGCCGGCCACCAGCGCGGCGACCTCCAGGTCGTCGGGAGCACCACGGACCACGCGCATCTGCGCGGCCGCCGCGACGATCTCGGCGACCGGTCCGGTCTGCTCCGTGCTCATCTGATCAGTGCTCACCGTCGGAGTCCTCGTCGGAGTCGTCCTCGAAGAGGACCGGCGTACCGCGAGCCGCGCCCCACTCCGAGACCTGGAAGCCGGCCTCGGCGAGACGCTGGGTGATGGCCTCCCCGCCGGCGTCGATGAGGGAGATGACCGAGTCCATCGACTCGTCCGAGGGGCCCGCGGGAGGCCAGACGAAGAAGCCGAGGTGGAAGGTGTCCGGGGCGTTCTCGCCGGCGTCGTCGGAGTGCTCGTCGCCGGGCTCCTCCTCCCAGGCCAGGCTGGTGAGGTCGGCGTGCATGCCCAGACGCTCGTGGATGAGGTCGTAGAGGCGGGCGTTGAGACCCGAGACCCGCTCCTCGATCGCGAGGATGCGCGGGTCCTCGTCGGCCTCGTGCGCGCCGAACTCCGCGCGCACCCCGGCTGCTGACTCGATGTAGTCGTGCAGCGCGGCCGCGATCTCGTCGACCGCCGTGTGCAGCTCGCCGGCGTCGACGCCGGGCAGCGGCTCGGGGCCGTGGGCGGCGTGGTCGTGTCCGCCGTGACCGTGACCGTGGTCGTCGTGGCCGGAGCCCTCAGCGCCGCTCGCGGCCTCGTGGGACTGGTCGTCGCCGGTCGGGTCCTCGGAGGAGGTGGGGTCGAATGGGTTGCTCATAGTGGGATGTTCCCGTGCTTCTTCGGAGGAAGGGACGCGCGCTTGGTGCGCAGGGCACGCAGTGCGCGGATGATCTGGATCCGTGTGTCGTGAGGGGCGATGACCGCGTCGACGTAGCCACGTTCGGCTGCGTCCCACGGGTTGACGATCGCGTCCTCGTAGGCGTCGGTGAGCCGCTTGCGCTTGGCCTCGACGTCCTGCCCGGCGTCGGCGGCTGCCTTGAGCGCACCACGCTGGAGGATGTTCACCGCGCCACCGGCACCCATCACGGCGATCTGCGCCGTCGGCCAGGCGAGGTTGACGTCTGCGCCGAGCTGCTTGGAGCCCATGACGATGTACGCACCACCGTACGCCTTGCGCGTGATGAGGGTGACGAGCGGGACGGTGGCCTCGGCGTAGGCGTAGATGAGCTTGGCGCCGCGGCGGATGATGCCGTTCCACTCCTGGTCGGTGCCGGGCAGGAAGCCCGGCACGTCGACGAGGGTGACCACGGGGATGTTGAAGGCGTCGCAGGTCCGCACGAAGCGTGCGGCCTTCTCGGCGGCGTTGATGTCCAGCGTGCCGGCCATGGACATCGGCTGGTTGGCCACGATGCCCACGGAGTGGCCCTCGATGTGAGCGAAGCCGATGAGGATGTTGCGCGCGTAGAGCGGCTGGACCTCCAGGAACACGCCCTCGTCGACGATGTGCTCGATGACCGTGCGCATGTCGTAGGGCTGGGAGTCGGAGTCCGGCACCAGGGTGTCGAGCTCGAGGTCGGTGTCGGTGAGCTCGAGCTCGGCCGTCTCGGCGGCGAAGGTCGGCGCGTCCGAGAGGTTGTTCTGGGGCAGGTAGTCCAGGAGGTTGCGGACGTAGTCGATCGCGTCGTCCTCGTCAGCCCCCATGTAGTGGGCCACGCCGGAGCGCTCGTTGTGGGTGAGCGCCCCACCGAGCTCCTCGAAGCCGACGTCCTCGCCGGTCACCGCGCGGATGACGTCCGGGCCGGTGATGAACATGTTCGAGGTGCCGTCGGCCATGACGATGAAGTCGGTCAGCGCGGGGGAGTACACCGCGCCACCCGCGGACGGGCCGAGGATGAGGGAGATCTGGGGGATGACGCCCGAGGCGGCGACGTTGCGCCGGAAGATCTCCGCGAACTGGGTCAGGCCCGCCACACCCTCCTGGATGCGCGCGCCGCCACCGTCAGAGATGCCGATGAGCGGCACCCCGGTGCGCAGCGCGAGGTCCATGACCTTGGTGATCTTCTGCCCGTGGACCTCGCCGAGGCTGCCACCGAAGACCGTGAAGTCCTGGGAGTAGATGCACACCTGGCGCCCATCGACGGTGCCGTGCCCGACGACGACGCCGTCGCCGGCGAGCCGCTTCTTCTCGAGCCCGAAGTTCACCGAGCGGTGCTTGGCGAAGGCGTCCATCTCGACGAAGCTGCCCGGGTCGAGCAGCGCGTCGATGCGCTCGCGGGCCGTCTTCTTCTTGCGCGCGTGCTGCTTCTCGACGGCGGCGACCTCGGGGGTCGTCACCGCCTCGGTGTAGCGCAGCGCGAGGTCTGCGAGCTTGGCTGCGGTGCCAGCGGCCGGGTGGGAGGTTGCGTCAGTCACGCCCCGAGCCTAGTTGCTGAGGACGCATGAATCATGTGGGGCCCGCCGAGTGGTTCGCGCCGCGCTGTTGGGGGATTCCTACAACACGAGCCGCAGCCGGTGACGGCTGGACGGCGAGCGCTGGAGCAGGTCGCGGCGAGGCGACCCAGGGCATGATGGGGACATGCACACTCAGGACCCCGCGCCGCTCGACCGCCCGTCACTGGACCGCACGCTCCTGTCTGAGCTGCTGCTGGTCCCGCACGGCCCGCTCGCCACGCTGCGCGTGGTGGACGAGTCGGAGTCCACGAACTCCGAGCTGGCCGCCGCGGTGGCCAGCGACCCGCAGGCGTGGCCGGCGCCGGCGCTGCTGGTCGCCGAGCACCAGGTCGCCGGGCGAGGCCGGTCCGGTCGCGAATGGCAGACCCCGGACCGGGCGGCGCTGACGTGCTCCCTGCTCGTGCGTCCCCAGGTGCCGCAGGAGGCGCTGAGCTGGCTGCCGCTGCTGGCCGGGCTGGCCACGGTCACCGCGCTGCGCTCGACCCTCGGGCTGGACGCCCGGGTCAAGTGGCCCAACGACGTCCTGGTCCCCACCGACGAGCCGGCCATCGAGGGGTGGGGATCGCTGCGCAAGGTCGCGGGCATCCTCACCGAGCTGCTGCCCGACGGCGGTGTCATCGTGGGGATCGGGCTCAACGTCTCCCAGGCGCGTGAGGAGCTGCCGGTGCCCAGCGCCGTGTCGATCGCCCTCGCCGGAGGGGCGACGACGGACCGTGCAGTCATCCTCACCGCCCTCGCGGAGGCGTTCGTCGCGGTCCAGAAGCGGTGGACGGCGGCCGGCGGGGACGTGGTGGCGGCCGGTCTGGTGGAGGACATCATGGCCGTCTCGGCCACGATCGGCTCCCAGGTGCGGGCCGAGCTCACCGGCGGCGAGGTGCTCACCGGACGGGCGACCGGCTTCGCCGAGGACGGCGGCCTGGTGGTGGTCGACGCCGCGGGGCGGACCACCACGGTGCGTAGCGGTGATGTGTATCACCTTCGCCTAAACTGACGTCGTGTCTCACGAGCCCACCCCCGGTCCGCCGCCCCATCAGCCGAGCTCAGCCCTCGACGCCGACCGAGGTCGAGAGCTCGACGAGGCCCTGCTCGGCGGGGAGCGCTCGCTCACCCTCGACGAGCTGGCGGCCCAGACGAATCTGAGCCACGAGTTCTTGCGCTCCTACTGGCGGGCTCTGGGGCTGCCGGTCGTGGGACCGGACGAGCGCAGCTTCACCGCCGACGACGCCCAGGCCCTGCGCGACATCGCCGAGGTGGCCGGCACCGAGGAGCTCTCCAACCGGTCCCTGACCTCGCTCGTGCGGTCTGTGGGTCACACCACCGAGCGCCTGGCCCTGTGGCAGGCCGAAGCGCTCGTCGAGCACATGGCGCAGCGTCACCACCTGGACGACACCTCCGCCCGGCTGCTCTTCCTCGACCGGCTGCCGAGCCTGGCGCCGGTGCTCGAGGCGCAGATGGTGCACGCCTGGCGACGGCAGATCGCCGCACTGGCCGGGCGCTGGGCCGTGGAGTTCTCCGGGGCCCGGGCAGCCGACGAGCAGGGTGAGGGGGAGCTGCCGCTGCCGCGCGCGGTGGGCTTCGCGGACATCGTCTCCTTCACCACGCGCACCGCGAGCCTCATGTCCTCAGAGCTCTCGGACTTCGTCTCCGACTTCGAGGCCGGGGCGCGTGACGTCATCACGGCGGCCGGCGGCCGGGTCGTCAAGACCATCGGCGACGCGGTCCTGTTCATCGCCGACGACGTCGAGACCGGTGCGGAGGTGGCCCTCGGCCTGGCCATGGCCGGTCGTGACGGCCAGCTCGTCGACGTGCCCCCGGTCCGGGTGAGCCTGGTGTGGGGCAGGGTGCTCTCGCGGTTCGGTGACGTGTTCGGTCCCTCGGTCAACCTCGCCGCGCGGTTGACGGCCGAGGCGGACCCCGGCACGGTCCTGCTCGACCAGGCCACCGCGAAGCTGCTCGCCGGGAACGCGAAGTTCGCGCTGACCGGCAAGCCCGAGCGGGAGGTCCGCGGCCTCGGGGTGATCGCTCCCGTGCGGCTGCAGCGGGCGTTCACGCCGGAGGGCTGAGGGCTCAGACCGGCGCGATCGTCTCGGGGGAGTCCCCGCGGATCGGCGAGGCCACCTGGTGGAAGACGAGGCCCTCGGCGACGTCCGTGGCCGCGTCGACCATGTCCTGGACGAAGGCCGCGTCGCCGACGACGTGCGGGTCGATCCACGTGCCGATGAGCTCGTGCGGGAGGGTGACGGGCGTGCGGTCGTGGACCCGCGCCACGTCGCCGACCGCCTCGCGGGTGAGGATCGTCGTCGTCAGGTGCCAGCGTGCCGGGTCGCCCGGCGGGACGGCAGGGTCCGCCCACCAGGAGTACAGCCCCGCGAGGTAGAGCAGGTCCCCGGGCCGCTGGATGAACTGAGGGACCTTGGCACCCTCGACCGTCATCGTCTCGAAGTAACCGGCCGCCGGGATGATCGCGCGCTGTCGCTCGACCGGTCCGCGGAAGGAGGGCCGCTCGGTCACCGTCTCGCTGCGGGCGTTGAACATGGGCGCGGAGCTGCGCAGGGTCGTGGCCGAGGATGGCGTGAGCCACCACTGCGCGAGCGCGGCCCGGCGGGTCGTGGGCCCCTCGGGATCGGCCTTGTCCTGGAGGCTCTCCAGCAGGATCGGCACCGGGTCCGTCGGGCGGATGTTGTAGGACGGGGCCCAGCTGGAGATCCACTCGTCCGGATCCCGGCCCGTGGCGAGCACGAAGTCGGTGATCATCGCGTTGACCGCGTCGTTCATGGCAAATCGGCCGCACATACCGGCAATCGTAGGCTGCGGTGGGTCACCGTGGGTCACAGGGCGATGACGTGCGATATCACCCCCTCGAAGGCCGCGACGACGCCTCGTTCGACCTACGATGAGACAGTCGCGCAGCAATCATCATGTTGAGCGAGAACGTGCCGATGACAAAGATGTCAGCGTGATGATCATCACGTGCTGGTCGGCAGCTGCCAGAAGGAGCGGAGGGCGTAGGTGAAGAGCCCGCGGGACAGGTCGATGATCCTGGTCGCGACCATCAGCGCCGGTGCTGTGGTCCTGGCCGCCGGTCTCACCTCCGGTCATGCCTTCTCCAGCCTCGTGCGCGGGGCGGCTGTGGAGCCCGTGGCCGACATCGCCGCAGACACCCTGGAGCTTCCGATCGAGGTGGTCGAGGAGGCCGCGCCGGTGCTGCGCAGCGGCGTCGACCCGGCAGCCATACCCGTCCAGACGTCCGTGCCTCGGGTCGACGACCTGTCGGAGACGGTCGTGGAGCAGGTGAAGTCCGAGATGACGCGGTTGAGTGCACTGACTGACGGCGTCCCCGAACGGGTGCAGGCGCTGGCGGACCAGGTGACCGACGGCTCCGGGAAGATCGTCATCATCGTCTACTGGGACGAGGCGGACGAGGCAGGTCCGGCCTGGACGCACACGGCTGTCGCGAGCGGGACGACGGTGCGGGCACAGGCGCCCGAGACGGTCGTCGCCCACGTGGAGTCGTGGATCGCCGCGCAGGAGGAACCCAACCACTACGAGTTCATCCTCCAGGACTGATTGGACTGACTGGGCTGACCGGCCTGACCGCCGTGACCGTGCGGGTGTCGACATCCCCGGTCTGCGCGATCGAATCGTTATGATCGTGCAGTGAACGACCCCGCTCCGCGCTCCGACCCGTCCCCCCGCTACACCCCCACCATCAAGTACGTGCTCATGCTGGGCGCGCTCGCAGCGCTGCCCGCGATCACGACCGACATCTACCTGCCCTCGCTGCCCACCGTCGCCACCGACCTGGGCGCCAGCACCGCGGCAGCGCAGATGACGATGTCTGGCATGCTGCTCGGCGGCGCCGTCGGTCAGCTGGTCATCGGGCCCTTCTCGGACCGGTACGGACGGCGGCTGCCCTTGCTCATCGGCATCAGCCTGCACGTCATCACCTCGCTGCTGTGCTCGATCGCACCGTCCATCGAGACGCTCATCGCGTTGCGCGTCGTCCAGGGGTTCTTCAACGCCGCCGCCGCGGTCGTGGCCATCGCGGTCATCCGTGACCGTTTCACCGGCTCGGAGGCGGCGAGGCTGCTCTCGCGTCTCATGCTCGTGATCGGCGTCGCGCCGCTGTTCGCGCCGACCCTCGGGCAGGCGATCGCGGGACAGTGGCAGTGGCGCGCGGTGTTCTACGCGCTGGCGCTCATCGGGCTCGTGCTCGTGGCCATCGTCTGGCGGTTCATGCCCGAGACGCTGCCGGTGGACCGGCGCCGGGTGGCCGGGCCGCGGGGCGCCCTCACCGGCTACCTCGGTCTGCTGCGGGACCGCCACTTCCTCGCCCTCGCCGTGCTGCCAGGCCTCGGCATGGCCGTGATCATGAGCTACGTCGTCGGCTCACCCTTCGTGCTGCAGACCGAGTACGGGATGAGCGAGGGGCAGTTCGCGGTGATCTTCGCCCTCAACGGCGTGGCGTTGGTCCTGTCTGCCCAGCTCAACGCCTACCTCGTCCGCAAGGTCGCGCCGATCCGCATCCTGCGGGTGGCGATGATCCTCCAGCTGATCTTCGCCGTCATCCTCCTCGTGGTGATCCTCACCGGCGTCGGCGGGGTGGTCGGTGTGGTCGCCGCGCTCTGGCTCGTGCTGGGTATGCAGGGGATGATCCCCGCGAACGCGACGGTGCTGGCGCTGGGCCGGTACGGGCACATGGCCGGGACTGCCGCAGCGCTCATCGGCGCGATGCAGTCCGGGATCGCGGGAGTGGTCAGCCCCTTCGTCGGGCTGCTCGGCGGAACCGCTGTCGCGATGGCGACCGTGATCATCGCGGCGATCGCGATCGGCGTGACGATCCTCGCAGTGGCCACGCCGGCCTACCGGCGCGGCGGGTGGCTCGAGGCGTAGCCTGCTCCCGAGCCGCGACGCGGCGGCCGACGATGACCGAGAGGACGCATCATGGATGCCTCACGCGCGTCCGCGCTGCTGGAGCAGGGGGCTGCCCACTTCGGGCTCGACCCGTCGCGGGCCGTCCCGCTGGGCGGCATGACCGGGCAGGTCTTCGCCCTCGACGACGTCGTGCTGCGGGTGGGCTGGCCCGGAGTGCTCGACCTGGAAGCCCTCGCCGCCGCGGCTGGTGCTGCCGTCGTCCCCGTCCCCGCAGTGCTGGGACGGTATGACGGCGCCGAGGGCTCGGTCGTCCTGCTGCCACGTATCGATGCCCCGACCGCAGCCACGCTGACCGGCCTGGACACCGCCAGTGCCCGACGCCGCGGCGCGGCCTGTGGGCGTATGCAGCTCGCCCTGGGGGAGGTGCCCGCCCCGGCCGGGCTGCCCGTCCTCGGACCCGAGGGGGCTGGCGCGCGGCTGCTGCACCTCGATCTGCACCCGCTCAACGTGCTCGTGGCCGCGGACGGGGAGGTCGCTGCCGTGCTGGACTGGACGAACGCGGCCGCCGGTCCGCCGGAGTACGACCGAGCCCGCACGGCGAGCATCCTCCTGCTCGATCCCGTCGCGATCGCCCTGCGGGTCGACCCGACCTGGGTCGCCTTCGTGGACGGCTGGAGCGAGGCTGCGGCCCTGGACGACCTGCCGCCTGCGGCGACCGCCTGGGCCTGCCGCTACATGCTCGCCGACCTCGCGGGCCGGTACACCGAGCAGGAGCTCGGGCACGTCCAGGCCGCGTTGGGCGCCGCAGTGGACGCCGCTGGCGATTCAGACGGACGGTCTGTGGCTGGGGCTACTGCTCTCCCGTGAGCCGCTCGACCATGGCGACGGCGCTGGTCAGCAGGGCGACGGACTCGCCCTGGTTGATCCGGGCGAGCACCATCGCAGAGACGGACAGGGACGCGAGCACGCGGGCGTCGGCCTCGAGGTCCTCGGGGGTGCGGGTGGGGCCGGCGACGGCGAGGGCGCCACGCAGCGCCTGGGTCAGCTCGATCCGGTAGCCCTCGACGACGGCGCGCGCGCCGTCGTCGTGCGCGGCCAGGCCCGCTGTGGCGTTGACGAGCAGGCAGCCCTGGCGGGAGGAGCCCGGGGGGAGTGCCGCGACCGCGCGGGCGAGGGAGTCGAAGTACTCCATGAGTGCCGAGACCGCCTGGGACCGCCGGGCCGCCGGTGGAGCCTGCGCTGCGCTGGCGGCGTCGGGTGTGACGTCGGCGACGGCGACGAGCGCGGCCAGCCGGGGCCGGATGACGGTGTCCAGGTAGTCCTGGGCGGCGGCGTCGAAGAGCCCGCGCTTGCTGCCGAAGGCGTGGTAGAGGCTCGATCGGTTGAGGCCGGTGGCCTCCTCGAGGTCGGACAAGGACGTCGCCTCGTACCCGTGGTCCC
Source organism: Sanguibacter suarezii NBRC 16159 (assembly GCF_001552735.1). Lineage (GTDB taxonomy): Bacteria > Actinomycetota > Actinomycetes > Actinomycetales > Cellulomonadaceae > Sanguibacter > Sanguibacter suarezii. The sequence continues at coordinate 62,460 of NZ_BCRT01000016.1, read as the reverse complement.
AGAAGAGGTCGCGGGCAGCCTGGACCACGGCGGTCGTGTCGAAGGTCTGCTGGCGTCCCATGGAGCCTCCTGCATCAGGGGTCGTGTTGTCGGAGAGAGAGAACGCGACCTATAGTGAACTGAACGGTTCAATACTATCGCAGGGAGTCCCATGACTGACGCGACCAGCACCCAGGTCCAGCTCGCCAGCCGCCCCACAGGGTGGCCCACCGCCGACAACTTCTCGATCGTCCGCGTCGAGCTCGACGACCTCGCGCCCGGAGAGGTCCGCGTCGTCAACGACTTCATCTCCGTCGACCCGTACATGCGGGGCCGGATGAACGACGTCAAGTCCTACACCCCGCCCTACGTGCTGGGCGAGACCATGACCGGTGGCGCCGTGGGACGGGTCGTCGCCTCGGCCTCCGACGCGGTCACGGTCGGCGACACCGTCGTGCACCAGCTCGGCTGGCGCGACGTCGCCCAGGGCGACGCCGCTGGCTTCCGCGTCGTCCCGCAGATCCCCGGGGTGCCCAGCTCGGCCTACCTCGGCGTGCTCGGCATGACCGCGCTGACCGCCTACGTCGGCCTCCTCGAGATCGCCCACCTGCGTGAGGGCGACACCGTCTTCGTCTCCGGAGCGGCCGGCGCCGTCGGGTCCATGGTCGGGCAGATCGCCCGCCTCAAGGGCGCGTCCCGGGTCATCGGCTCGGCCGGCACCGCCGAGAAGGTGGCTCTGCTCACCGAGCGCTACGGCTTCGACGCGGCCTTCAACTACAAGGACGCCCCCGTCATGGACCAGCTCGCCCAGGCAGCACCGGACGGCATCGACGTGTACTTCGACAACGTCGGCGGCGACCACCTCGAGGCAGCGCTCGCGGCCTTCAACGACGGCGGCCGCGCGGCCCTGTGCGGAGCAATCTCGGAGTACAACGAGACCGGCCCGGCCGCCGGACCGCGGAACATGGCCAACATCGTCACCCGGGGGCTCATGCTCCAGGGCTTCACCGTGGGCAACTACACCCAGCACTTCCCGGCCTTCATGGCGGACATGACCGAGTGGCTGACCGCCGGCAAGGTCGTCTTCGACGAGACCGTCGTGGACGGCATCGAGAACTCCGTGGAGGCCTTCCTCGGCCTCATGCGCGGGGAGAACACCGGCAAGATGGTCGTGCGCACCACGCCGCAGGACTGACGCAGGTCACTGGGCCGGGAGCGCCTGCTCAGGAGAGTCACCGGCAGGCGCGCCCCGGCCCTCGCTGCGCGCTCGGTCCGCGAGCGGAACAGCGCGACCGTCGCCACCCCACCGGCCAGGAAGATCAGGGCTGAGGCGGTGTAGGCGGTCGCGTAGCTGTGCAGCGCGGCGTCGGCCATGACGGCTGGCGTCGCGGGGGCGTTGTCCAGGGCGAAGCGCGTCGCCGCTGTGGCGGCCAGGGTGTTGAGCACCGCGGTGCCGACGGCGCCGCCGATCTGCTGGCTCGTCGAGACCATCGCCGACGCCGCGCCCGCGTGCCCGCCGGGCACCCCGAGCGTGGCGATCTGGAAGGACGCCGGCATGATCGAGCCCATCGCCACACCGAGGAGGATGAGCCCGGGCAGCACGTGCACGTAGGTGCTGTCGAGCTGCAGGGTGGTCAGGTAGAGCATCGCCGCCGCGCCGAGCACCATGCCGCTGGGCACGAGGATCCGTGGCCCTGCGAGCGGCAGCACGATGTTGCTCATGATCTGGGCGGTGATGATGATCGAGACGACCATCGGCAGGAAGGCCGTGCCGGTCTGCATCGGGGTGAACCCCAGCGTCGTCTGCAGGTAGTACGTGAGGAAGAGGAAGACCCCGAACATCCCTGACCCGGCCACGAGGATCGCCACGAAGGACGCCCCGCGGTCCCGGTCGACGACGATGCTCAGCGGCAGGACCGGGTTGATCGCCATCCGCTGCCGCACGACGAAGCCGACGAGCAGCAGCACGCTCAGCGCGAGCGGCACCCAGGTGAGCGGGGAGTCCCACCCCTGCGGCTCCGCCTGGGAGAAGCCGAAGACGAGGGCGAACAACCCCGCCGAGCCGAGCAGCACCCCCGGCAGGTCGAGGGTCTGACGGCCGGTGTGGCCACCGCGCCCCAGCAGCCAGAGCCCGGCGGCGACGGCGATCGCGGCGATGAGGACGTTGACGTAGAGGTTCCAGCGCCAGCTGAAGTTCTCCGTCAGGTACCCCCCGAGCAGCAGCCCGATCGCGCCGCCCATGCCCGCGATCGCACCGAAGACCCCGAAGGCGCGGCCGCGTTCCGTGGAGTCGACGAAGGTCGTGGTGAGCACGGCCAGCGCGGCCGGAGCCAGCGCGGCGCCGAAGACGCCTTGGAGGGCGCGCGCCCCGACGAGCATCGCAAAGGTCTGCGCGGCGCCCCCGAGGGCGGAGGCCGCCGCGAAACCGACGAGGCCGATGAGGAACATCCGCCGTCGCCCGACCATGTCCGAGAGCCGGCCGCCGAGCAGCAGCAGGCTGCCGAAGGCCAGGGAGTACGCCGTGACGACCCACTGCCGGTTGTTGTCGTCGAACCCGAGGTCGGCCTGCGCCGAGGGCAGCGCGATGTTCACGATCGTGGCGTCCAGCACCACCATGAGCTGGGCGAGCGCGACGGTGGCGAGCACGAGCCAGCGCCGAGGGCTCTGCCCGGGCGCAGTGGGGGAGGCCGGTACGGACATCGAGCCTCCCGAGGGACGAGGCGGTGGGATCCCAACGCCTGGACCGAAGCGCTGGGCACCTTTGAGCGTATGCCTGAACCGCGTCGTGAGCGCTGGGGGAGCGTCCTCTGCTGACGGCAGATCCGCCGTCAGACGCGCGGCCCTCCCCGCTGTGCCTGGCAGGCGGATGGTGGAGAGGTACCGCACCCTCTGGAGGAATCATGACCATGACAACCACCGTCCGACCCCACCTCCCCGGCGCACGAGCCGACGCCCCGGACGTCCCGCCGGCCGCCACAGCTGCCGCCACAGACCGCCTCGCGGCAGGCCTCATGCACCAGCGCGTCGTGCTCATCGATCACGAGGTCGACGATGCGCTCGCCGGGCGCGTGTGCAGCCAGCTGCTGCTGCTCGCCGTCGAGGATCCCGACACCGACATCACCGTGCTCATCAACTCACCGGGCGGGTCCGTCTCGGCCGGCCTGGCCATGTACGACACCCTGCGTCTGGTCCCGTGCGACGTCCGCACCGTCGCGATGGGCCTCGCGGCGAGCATGGGCCAGTTCCTGCTCGCCGCCGGGACGCCCGGGAAGCGGTTCGCGCTGCCGCACGCTCGGGTGCTCATGCACCAGGGGTCCGCAGGGATCGGGGGCAGCGCCGTCGACATCGCGATCCAGGCGGAGAACCTCGAGCACACCAAGAAGGTGCTGCTCACCCTCATCTCCGAGCACACCGGTCAGCCCTATGACCGAGTCGTGGCCGACTCTGACCGGGACCGCTGGTTCACCGCCGAGCAGGCACGCGACTACGGCTTCGTCGACGAGATCGCCACGAGCCTGACGGACATCCTCCCGGTGATGGCCCGCAGCAGCGTGGGTCTGGGCGGTGTGCGATGAGCGGGCAGTACACGATCCCCAGCGTCATCGAGCGGACGGTCACCGGGGAGCGGGCCGCCGACGTCTACAGCCGGCTGCTCTCGGACCGCATCGTCTTCCTGGGGACCGAGATCGACGACGGCGTCGCCAACGTGATCATCGCCCAGCTGCTGCACCTGGAGTCGACCAGCCCGGACCAGGGCATCAACCTCTACATCAACTCACCCGGCGGCTCGATCACCGCGACCCTCGCGATCTACGACACGATGCAGTTCCTGCGGGCACCGGTCGGGACGGTCTGCGTGGGGCAGGCAGCCTCGACCGCCGCTCTGCTGCTCGCCGCCGGTGAGCCCGGCCGGCGCGGGGTGCTGCCGCACGCGCGGGTGCTGCTGCACCCGCCGACGGCCGGGAGCCAAGGGACCCTGCCGGACCTGGAGATCCAGGCCAAGGAGATCCAACGGATGCGGCTGGAGGTGGACGACCTGCTCGCCCTGCACACCGGTCAGGACACCGGTCGCCTGCGCGAGGACACCGTCCGCGACCGGATCTTCACCAGTGCGCAGGCTGTGGACTACGGCTTGGCGGACGAGGTCGTCGTCAGCCGGAAGGTGCGTACGCTCACGCGGTGAGCGCGTGCTCAGGCGGCCAGCAGCACGGGCGACGTCGACGACGACCGGGTTGCCGGCGTCGCGGCCAGGGTGCGGCTCACGCGGGTGGTGAGCTCGAGGAGATCGAGGCCGAGGGCACCTGACACGGCGTGCAGCACCTCCGAGGAGGGTTCCTTGCGGCCACGCTCGACCTCAGAGAGGTACTGCGTGGACACTCCGGCGCGGTCGGCGACGTCGGACTGCGTGCGGGACTGGCGCAGCCGCTCCTGGCGCAGCTCATGACCGGCAACCTCGCGCCAGAGGAGGGCGCGTCCGGGGCAGCTGCGGTGCTCTTCCGGGACAGGTCGCTGGTGTGTGTGGTCCAGGGCTGCGGGGTCCAGGGCCGCGGGGTCCGTCGCCGCGCGGGCCGAACTGTCCTCGGCGACGGGACGATCCGAGGGTTGCGGCACGTCGTCGCCGTGCCAGCTCCCGGGGAATGCGATGACGTCGCCCATCGAGGTCTCCTCGGCGTCGTGGTGGGGCCTGCGGCCGGCGCGGTGCGCGTCCCGTCAGCCTAGCCACGCAGCAGCGCTGGTGGCGCGGGGTGGCGGAACGGTTCGCTGTCCGCGTATCGACGCTACGCCTAGACAGTCCCGCGCAACCGGCCCAGCTGGCCCAGTCGCCCCACCGCCTCGACGAGGGTGGCCTCGCTCTTGACGAAGGTGAACCGTACTCGTGAGGCGAGAACCGCCGCCGTGGGGGAGCCCGGGGCGCAGAAGGCCGACACCGGGATCCCCGCGACGCCCACCAGCTCCGGCAGCCGGCGGCACAGCTCGGTCCCGTCATCGAAGCCCAGCGGCGCGCCGTCGGCCACGACGAAGTACGTGCCCTGCGGCACGACGACGCCGAAGCCTGCGCTCTGCAGGCCCGCGACCAGCAGGTCGCGGCGGGCGGCGAGGCTCGCGGCGAGCGCACGCGGTGCGGCGTCGTCGTCGAGGGCGCGGGCGATCGCGGGCTGGAAGGGCGCGCCGGAGGAGTAGGTGAGGAACTGCTTGACCGTGCGCACGGCGGTGACGAGGTCGGCCGGGCCGTGCACCCAGCCGATCTTCCACCCGGTGAAGGAGAAGGTCTTGCCCGCCGAGGAGATGGTCAGGGTCCGTTCGGCCATGCCCGCCAGGGTGGCGATCGGCACGTGGTCTGCGCCGTAGGTGAGGTGCTCGTAGACCTCGTCGGTGACCACGATCGCTCCGCTGCGCCGGGCAGCGGCGGCGATGGCCTCGAGCTCGGCGCGGGTGAGCACCGTCCCGGTCGGGTTGTGCGGGGTGTTGACGAGGATGAGGCGGGTGCGGTCGGTCACCGCGGCCTCGAGGGCAGCCAGGTCGAGGGCGAAGCGGTGCGGCCCGGCGACGAGTGGGACCGTCACGTGGGTGGCGCCGGCCAGGGCGATGCTGGCGGCGTGGGAGTCGTAGAACGGCTCGAGGGTGATCACCTCGTCGCCGGGCCCGGCCAGGGCGAGGATGGTCGCGGCCAGGGCCTCGGTGGCTCCGGTGGTGATGAGCACCTCGGTGTCTGGGTCGACGTCCAGGCCGTAGTGACGGTGCTGGTGCCGGGCGACGGCCTGGCGCAGCTCGGGGATGCCGGCGCCGGGCGGGTACTGGTTGTGGCCGTCGGTGATCGCGGCGATGGCTGCTGCCTTGATGTCCCCGGGGCCATCGGCGTCGGGGAAGCCCTGGCCGAGGTTGAGAGCGCCGGTCCGGGCAGCGAGGGCGGTCATCTCAGCGAAGATGGTCGAGGCGACCGTCCCGTCAGGGCGCAGCAGCCCCGTCGCGCGAGCAGCGTCCTGCCATCGTCCAGCCAGCCGAGAGGTCACGCGGCGATCCTACTCAGTGGGCGGCGACGGTCAGGCGAGACAGAACTCGTTGCCCTCCGGGTCGGCCATCGTGATCCAGGTCTGCGGACCCTGGGAACCGTTGTGCAGGAAGGTCGCGCCGCGGGCCTCCAGGGCTGCGCGCACCTGCTCCGGGTCGTCGTCGCCGATGCGCAGGTCGAGGTGCATCCGGTTCTTGACCGTCTTGGGCTCGGGGACGAGCTGGAACAGCACCCGTGGGGTACCGGGAGGCCCGGTGGGGTCGGAGATGGCCTGGCCTTCTCGCCACACCAGGACACCGTTGTGGGTCATGGTGTCGGCCTCGGTCGCGAGCCCCTGCGAGACCATCGAGCGGATGAAGTCCTCGTTGCTCGGTTCCACCTGCCAACCCAAGGTCTCGGCCCACCAGTCGGCGAGGGGATGTGGAGCGGCGCAGTCGACGGTGACCTGGAAGGAGTAGCTCATAGTCTGAACGTAGCAACGGGCACCGACACCGACCACAGATGTGGGTGGCTGTGCCTACTGTGGACCCATGAACACAGGCCCCTCTGCGGCGACCGGCGCGGCGCTCCCGGATGACCCCGCGCAGTGGTGCCGTGACGTCTGCCTCGCCCTGCCTGACGCGAGCGTCGACCTGCCCTTCGGCCCGGGCGCGGAGGTGTTCCGGATCCATCGCAAGATGTTCGCCCTGCTCACCCGCAATCCTCGGGTGAGTGAGCATCCGATCGTCAACCTCAAGGCCGACCCGGACGAGCTGGCGCTGCTCATCGCCAACTATGACTGGATCCTGCCCGGCTTCCACATGAACAAGCGTCACTGGGTCACCGTCGAGCTGCGCACCGGTGGGGACGCGGCGTTCGTCGAGGGGCTGGTCGAGGACTCCTATGACAACGTGGTGCTCGGCCTGCCAGCCCGGTTGCGGTCCCCGCTGCGCGGCGCGACGCCGCAGCCGATCGACCGACCGGTGCTCGGCGCACCGTGACATCCGCTGTGACATCCGCCGTGACATCCGCCGTGACACCGCGTCTCTGTGGCATTATGCGCCGTATCAGCCCAGATGAGAGCCCAGACGAGCAGGAGTTCGCAGCATGATCTTTGGTCGCAGACGAGCACCCAGCTCCACCCCCGTCGCCCTCTCCACGGCCGACGCCACCCATCGGGAAGAGGACCTCTCGCCGCAGGTGAAGGACTTCGCCCTGTTCGCTCTCGCGCACGGTGTCGACTGCGTGCCTGACGGCGGGGGGTCGATGCCTCCCTTCGTCATGGTGGAGACAGCTGCTGGCAAGTCGCTGGTCCGCTTCGTCGGCGTGGACGATCCGCTCCCGGCCATGCGCAACCACGTCGCCGCCTCGGGTGGTGTCCGCGCTGCGATGGTGTGGGACGGGTATCTCACCGACGAGGGCGAGCGACGCGACGCGATCTTCGTCGAGGCCTCCGACGCCGGCTGCGGGAGCGTCGTGCTCGCGCACCGCTACGCCCAGTCCGGCACCGGCGCCCAGGTGATCGGTCGACCGATGCTCATCTCCCTGGGCCAGCCGATCCTGTGATCCGCGACAGCGCGGGGTGACCACGGCGCACACCTGCGCTCAGGCGACCTCGACGGTCACCTCGTGCCAGCCGCTCGCGCCGTCGGGGGCCGGGGGAGCCTGCGTGGAGGTCTGGACCTCCTCGGTGGCGTCCGTGGCGCGCACCCGGAGCGTGTGGCGTCCGCTGGAGGCCTCCCACCGGTAGCTCCACTGCCGCCAGGTGTCGGTCGAGGCTTCGTCGGCGAGCGTCGCAGCCACCCAGTCCCCGTCGTCGACCTGCACCTCCACGGCGATGACGCCGGTGTGCTGGGCCCAGGCGACACCGCCGACGGCGATGGTTCCTGCGGTGAGGTCGGCATCCGGGCGGGGGACATCGATGCGCGACGCCGTCTTGATCGGCCCGCGCTCGGTCCACCCGCGCGGGGTCCAGTAGGCGACGTCGTCGGCGAAGGTGGTGACCTTGAGCTCGGTGACCCACTTGGTCGCCGAGACGTAGCCGTAGAGGCCGGGCACGACCATGCGGACGGGGAAGCCGTGCTTCAGTGGCAGCGGCTCGTCGTTCATCGCGACCGCGAGCAGCGCGTCGCGGTCGTCGGTGAGCACCTCCAGCGGCGTGGAGGCGGTGAAGCCGTCGACGCTGCGTGAGAGGACCATGTCCGCGCCGGGCAGAGGCTTGGCCCGGGCCAGCAGCTCGCGGATCGGCAGCCCGAGCCACTTCGCGTTGCCGACGAGCTCCCCGCCCACGGTGTTGGACACGCAGGCGAGGGTCACCCAGGCCTCGACGAGGTCCGCGGCGAGCAGCTCGTCGAAGGTGATCTCGACCTCCTCCTCGACCATCCCGTAGACGCGCAGCGACCAGGTGTCCGGGTTGACCTGAGGGATGAGCAGCGCGGTGTCGATCCGGTAGAACTCGTTCGTCGGCGTGACGAAGGGGGTGACGCCCGGGGCCGCAGACTGGACGCCCGCGGGCAGGGCGGGTGCCGGCCGTGCCGCAGCCGGGAGCCGCAGGGCCGAGCGCGCCGTCTCGGCGATGCGCCGTGAGGCGCCGAGCAGCTGCCCGCCGACGGCGGCGACCGCCGCGAGGGAGGTGGTGAGAGCGGCATAGCGCAGGAAGGTGCGTCGGTCGCTGCCGTACTGGGCCGGCTCGGTCGTGGCGGTCGAGCCACGGAGCGGCAGGCGCGCTACGAGAGCGCGCAGGGTGAGCATCCCGGCGACGGCGCCGACCAGCGTCGGGAGGGCGTCGCCCGTCCCGGCGCCCTCGCGGGTGAGCACCGCTGCGAGCCCGACGGCGCCCACGGCGGCGACGAGGCCGAGCGCCACCCGCAGGTGGCGGGCCGCAACGAGGCCGATCAGCGCACCGAGGAGGAGGAAGGCGATCGCCATCCCGGCGAAGAGCGCGACCTTGTCGTTCGTGCCGAAGGCCGCGATGGCAGCGTCCTTGAGCCATGCGGGGGTGGCGTCGACGAAGGCACCGCCGACGGCGACCGCCGGGTTGGACGACGGACCGAAGAGCACCGCGACCAACGAGGCCACGGCGAGGGTGACGGCGCAGGCCAGGACCCCGGACACCGCCGCCCACCGATCGTCGGGACGAGCCGGGGAGGGGTGGACGCTCGGAGCGGAGGCGGTGGGCGGGGAGTCTCCGACGGGCGTCATCGGGCCAGTATCCATGGTGGCGCTGGGAGTTCCGCCGGTGAACGGCGGGGTCGTGTCAGGTCACGGGATGCACGCTGCGGTCCCCGACGTGGTGAGCGGGCCGCGGGCGTTGTCCACAGGCCCCCTGCAGGATCGCTGAACCTCCCTTAGTCTCATTCAGGACATAGCGGTGTCGAGGGGACTGGTCGGTCGAATCTCCTCGGCGCCACGGCAGACCCGAGGGGGAACTGGGGGAACTGTGGACGGCATCGCCATCCTCGAGTCCGAGGTGCGGGAGCTCGTACGCCGCCGCGGGCTCGATCCTGCGCGGGACTCCGCCGGGGTGCGTGACCTCGTCGCGGAGGTGATCGCCGACTACGACCTCCGCTCCACCACCGGCGCGGTCCCGGCCATCGTCGACGTCGCCCGCGCGGCCAAGAGCGTGCTCGACGCCGTGGCCGGGCTGGGTCCGCTGCAGAAGTACCTCGACGACCCGGACGTGGAAGAGATCTGGATCAACGGGCCCACCCAGGTCTTCGTCTCCCGCTTCGGCCGCCCCGAGCTGACCACGACCATCCTCACCGACGACCAGGTCCTCTACCTCGTCGAGCAGATGCTCAAGTCCTCCGGCCGGCGCCTGGACCTGTCCAGCCCCTTCGTCGACGCAGCGCTGCCTGGCGGGGAACGCCTGCACGTCGTGATCCCGGATGTCACCCGTCACCACGCCGCAGTCAACATCCGCAAGTTCGTCATGCGCGCCTCCTCCCTCGGCGACCTCGTGGCAGCCCGGTCGCTCACCTCACCCGCCGCCGGCCTGCTCGACGCGTGCGTGCGCGCCGGGCTCAACGTCCTGGTCTCCGGTGCCACGCACAGCGGCAAGACGACGATGCTCAACGCCCTGGCCGGGTCTATCCCGGCTCACCAGCGCATCATCACCGCCGAGGAGGTCTTCGAGCTCAACCTGGCCAACCGGGACGTCGTCGCGCTGCAGTGCCGTCAGCCCAGCCTGGAGGGGACCGGGGAGGTCGCGCTGCGCCGCCTCGTCAAGGAGGCGCTGCGGATGCGTCCCGACCGGATCGTCGTGGGGGAGGTGCGCGAGGCCGAGAGTCTCGACCTGCTCATCGCTCTCAACTCTGGTGTTCCAGGGATGGCAAGCATCCACGCCAACTCGGCCCGTGACGCCGTCGCGAAGATCTGCACGCTGCCGCTGCTCGCCGGTGAGAATGTGACGGCCCAGTTCGTCATCCCTACCGTCGCCACGGCGATCGACGTCGTGGTGCATCTGGCGATGGACGCGCGCGGGCTGCGCACGGTCCGCGAGATCGTCGCAGTCACCGGCAGGGTCGAGGCCGGGGTGGTGGAGACGGCGAGCATCTACCACTGGGCCGGGCACGAGCTGGTGCGCGGCGACGGCTTCCCGCCACATCTCGAGCGCTTCGAGCAGGCAGGCATCGATCTGGTGTCGATGCTGCGACCGGGGCGCTGAGGGGCAGGGATGGGACTCGTCTGCGGTCTGCTCCTCGGCGCGGGAGTGCTGTGCCTGTGGTTGTCGTGCTGGTCGACCCCGACCCGCGCCGCCCGGCAGCCGGCCCGCTGGTCCCTCCAGCTGAGCGACCTGCTCGTGCACTCCGGCGCCGCCTCCGTCACTCCGCGAGGCTTCCTCGGAGCGAGCGCCGCCGTCGCCGCAGTGGCGCTCGCGGTGGCCTGGGCGCTCACCTCCTCGGGACCGATCGCGGCGGCCTTCGCGGTCATCGCCGGGCTCGGCCCGACGGCGCTGGTCAAGTCCCGCGCCCGACGCCGTCGCACCGAGCTGCGTGAGCTCTGGCCCGAGGTGGTCGACCACCTCGGCTCCGGTGTCCGGGCCGGGTTGTCCCTGCCCGAGGCAGTCGCCCAGATCGGGGAGCGAGGACCGGTCCAGCTGCGCGAACCCTTCCAAGCCTTTGCGCGCGACTACCGGTCGTCGGGGCGCTTCGAGGAGAGCCTGCTGACGCTCAAGGCCCGCCTGGCAGATCCCGCCGCCGACCGTGTCATCGAGGCCTTGCGGATCACCCGAGACGTCGGCGGCACGGATCTCGGGCGGCTGCTGCGCACGCTGTCGGCCTTCCTGCGAGAAGACCTCCGCACCCGCGGTGAGCTCGAGGCGCGCCAGAGCTGGACGGTGGCTGGTGCCCGCATCGCCGCCGCAGGTCCGTGGGTGGTGCTCGCCTTCCTGGCGACGCGGTCCGAGGCGGCCGCCGCCTACAACTCCGCGCTCGGGGTAGCCGTGCTGGTCGGCGGAGCCACGTGCACGGTCGTGGCGTACCAGATCATGCTGCGGATCGGGCGGCTGCCCCAGGACGTCCGGGTGCTGCGATGATCGGGGCCGTGGCCGGCCTGCTGCTGGCCGCCGGGCTGCTCGTCATCGCCGCAGCTGTGCGGGCGCGGCCCATCCGTTTCGACGAACGTCTCGCCCCGTATCTGACCGTGCCCGATCCCACCTCTGGACTGCTCGGCCAGGAGCCGGTGAGCTCCCCCTTCGGCGTCCTGGAACGCCTCGTGGCCCCCTGGCTGCACGACGCCGCACGGTTGGTCGGCCGGCTCGGCTCACCCACCGCGGAGCTTGCGCGGACGCTCGTGCGGGCCGGGCGGCGCGAGACCACCGAGCAGTTCCGGATCACCCAGGTCGCCTGGGGTGCGGTGGGGCTGGCTGGCGGCGTGGCTTTCGCCCTCCTCCTGGCCGCCACCCGGCGCCCGTCGCCGGTGATGCTCCTGGTGCTGGTCCTGGTGACCACGATCTCGATGGTCGTGGTCTGCGACTACCGGCTGAGCCAGCAGGTCCGTCGCCGCGAAGAGCAGATGATGCTCGAGTTCCCGACCATCGCCGAGCTGCTCGCTCTCTCGGTCGGCGCCGGCGAAGGGCCGGTCGGTGCGCTGGAACGGGTGTCTCGGTCGGCGCACGGAGAGCTCACCTCGGAGCTGCGGATCACCCTGGCCGCGGTGCGCTCAGGGGTGCCGCTCACGCGAGCCCTCGAGGCGCTCGCCGACCGCACGGGTGTGGCGACCCTCGCCCGCTTCGCTGAAGGGGTGAGCGTCGCTGTCGAGCGAGGGACGCCGCTCGCCGACGTCCTGCGCTTCCAGGCCCAGGACGTCCGGGAAGCCTCCCGCCGGTCTCTCATGGAGCTGGGCGGGAAGAAGGAGGTCCTCATGCTCGTCCCGGTGGTCTTCCTCATCCTCCCGGTCACCGTCGTCTTTGCCGTCTATCCCAGTCTCATCACCCTGCAGATCGGGGTGTGAGGTCGCTGATCGCCCTGCACGTCATCCTGTCCGCCCCAGCGAAAGGCCCACTCATGACCAGCACGACCTTCGCCCGCCCGTCCGCCATCCGCCGCCGTCTCGCTCGCCGCGTCGTCGCCGTGCTGTCACGAGTCGGTGATCGTGAGCGCGGCGACGTCCCGGGGTGGGTGCTCATCACGCTCATGACAGCCGGCCTCGTGGTCGCGATCTGGGCGGTGGCCGGCCCCGCGCTCACCGAGATGTTCGACTCCGCGCTGAAGAGCGTCAAGGGGCCGTGATCGCGGGCAGGGAGCGGGAGGACCGGGAAGCCGGCTCGGCCGTCGCCGGGTTCCTGCTCGTCTCCCTCCTGGTCACGGTGATGTTCCTGGGCCTGGTGCAGGTGGCCGTCGTCGTGCACGTGCGCTCCATGCTCATCGACTGCGCCGCGGAAGGGGCGCGCCTGGCAGCACGGGCGGATCGTGGGCTGACCGATGGTGAGGACCGGGCGCGGGAACTCATCTCGGCGTCGCTCAGCCCGGCCTACGCCGAGGAAGTGGCAGCTGTCTATGTCTCCGACGGTGACCTGAACCTTGTTCAGGTCCAGGTGAGCGCGCCGGTCCCGGTGATCGGGCTGTGGAGCGCTGGGGGGAGCGTCACGGTGACCGGTCACGCGCTGCGGGAGATGCCGTGATCGGCGTCCGGGCTCGGGTGCGCCGCCTGCAGCGCTGCATCCGGGACCGCCTTCGCGGCGCCGGTGGTCCCGACGACGGGAACGCCCTCGTGGAGTTCCTCGGCGCCGCGGTGATCCTCATGATCCCCACGCTCTACCTCATCCTCACCCTGGGCCGCGTGCAGGCCGCCGCCTTCGCCGTCCAGGGCGCCGCCAAGGACGCCGGCCGAGCCCTCTCCGTCTCGGACTCGGTGGACGACGGCCTCGCCCGCGCGCGGTCGGCCGTGGGCGTCGCCCTGGCAGACCAAGGCTTCGACGAGACCGACCCGACGACAGCGCTGACCGTCGCGTGCTCGGCCGGGTGCCTGGACCCCGGGACCGAGATCGCCACGACGGTGCGCATCGATGTCGCCTTCCCCGGCCTGGGCGGCGGCCCGGGATCCTGGTTGCCGCTGTCCATCCCGGTGTCCGCGCACGTGGTGACCGCCGTCGACGAGTACAAGGAGGCACCCCGATGACATGGGCACCGGCAGACTCCGGCCAGACCCACGCCGCTCGCGCCCGCCGCCTTCCGGCTCGCGGTGACGAGAGCGGGCAGATCCTCGTCCTCACCCTGGGACTGACCCTCGTCGTCCTGCTCCTGGTGACGGTGATCGTCTCGATCACCGGGATCCACCTGGAACGCAAGCGGCTCCTCGACCTCGCGGACAACCTCGCGCTCGCAGCCGCCGACGCGCTCACCGAGGAAGCCGTCTACTCAGCCAGCGCCCCGGGCGCCCCACCGGCTCTGGCCGACCCGACCACCGACACCGGCATCGACCTCACCGACGAGGCCGTGGCCCGGGCGGTCGCGGACTATCTGGCGACGCACCCCCGAGCGCTGGACGGGCTGAGCGACGTCGTCGTGGTCTCGGCGGAGTCTCCGGACGGGCGATCGGCGCGCGTGGTCCTCACCTCCCTCGCCCAGCCGGCGCTCATCAGCCCGGTGACCAGCCTGTTCTCCGACGGGGTGACACTGACCGCGCAGGCGACAGCACGGGTCTGGTGACGGCGACCGGTCCCCCCAAAATGCTGAGCCGCTCGTCCTCTGATCGTATGGAGGGTCGGCGACGACCTCGCCGACACGTCAACTGCTCCCACACCTCAAGGAGACCTCATGAGCACCGCTCTGTTCGTCGTCAGCGCCGCGGACCACTGGACCCTCGCCGACGGGTCCACCCATCCGACCGGGTACTGGGCCGAGGAGCTGGCCGAGCCGCACCGCCTCTTCAGCGAGGCAGGCTGGGACATCACCATCGCCACCCCGGGCGGCGTGGCGCCCACGGTCGACGCGGCCAGCCTCACCCCGGACAGCGCCGGCGGCGAGGACCGTGCGGCTCAGCTCTCCGCATACCTGGACTCCATCTCCGACCAGCTCAAGAGCCCGGTCAGCCCGGACGGCCTGGACCCCACGGCCTTCGACGTCGTGTTCTACCCCGGCGGCCACGGACCGATGGAAGACCTCGCGGTCGACGAGACCTCCGGCCGGCTGCTCACCCGCGCCCTGGACTCCGGGATGCCGCTCGGGGTGGTCTGCCACGCCCCGGCCGCCATGCTCGCCGCCCGCCGCGACGACGGCTCCTGGCCCTTCGCCGGCTACCGCATGACCGGCTTCACCGACGCCGAGGAGCGCATCGGCGGACTGGCCGACAAGGCGTCGTGGCTGGTGCAGTCGCGCCTGGTCGAGGAGGGCGCGGACTTCGTCGAGGCAGAGCCCTTCACCGAGCACATCGAGACCGACCGCAACCTCTACACCGGTCAGAACCCGGCGTCGTCGGCCCCGCTGGCGCAGGCGCTGATCGCCGCGCAGGCAGCGTCCTGACCCACCTGAACCAGCAGCACGACGCGGGACGAGGCCCCCGCACCAGTCGGCCGGGCACCCACGCGGCGCCCCACCGCGCCCTCACCGCAGGTGCCCGGCCGACCTCGACGCCACGCCTGCGCGCCGCGTCGCGTAACCTAGACAACCGTGGCTACTACCGACTTTGCATCTGCGATCAGCGCCCTGCGCGGAACCCTGGCGACCATCACCGCCGTGACGGACCCCGAGGCGCTGAAGATCCGCATCTCCGAGCTCTCGGAGCAGGCCTCCGCCCCTGACCTGTGGGACGACCCTGACGCGGCTCAGAAGGTGACGACCGCCCTGTCTCAGGCGCAGTCCGAGCTCGACCGGATCACGAACATGGAAGCCCGCATCGACGACCTCGAGACCCTCGTGGAGATGGCGACCGAGGGCGACGGGGCCGACGACGCCGACACGATCGCCGAGGCCGAGAAGGACCTCGCTGCGATCCGCACCGACCTGGGCAACCTCGAGGTCCGCACGCTGCTGTCGGGGGAGTGGGACGCCCGCGAGGCCGTCGTCTCCATCCGCGCCGGCGCCGGCGGCGTCGACGCCGCCGACTTCGCCGAGATGCTCATGCGCATGTACCTGCGCTGGGCCGAGCGTCACGGCTACCCCACGGCCGTCCTGGACACCTCCTACGCCGAGGAGGCCGGCCTGAAGTCCGCGACCTTCGAGGTCAAGGCGCCCTACGCCTTCGGCAACCTGTCCGTGGAGGCCGGCACGCACCGCCTCGTGCGCATCTCGCCCTTCGACAACCAGGGCCGCCGCCAGACGTCCTTCGCCGCCGTCGAGGTCATCCCGCTCATCGAGCAGACCGACCACATCGACATCCCTGACAACGAGATCCGCGTCGATGTCTTCCGCTCCTCCGGCCCCGGTGGTCAGTCCGTCAACACGACCGACTCCGCCGTGCGCCTCACGCACATCCCCACCGGGATCGTGGTGTCCATGCAGAACGAGAAGTCCCAGATCCAGAACCGCGCCGCCGCCATGCGCGTGCTCCAGTCCCGCCTGCTCCTGGAGCGCCAGGCGCAGGAGAAGGCGATGAAGAAGGAGATGGCCGGGGACGTCAAGGCGAGCTGGGGCGACCAGATGCGCTCCTACGTGCTGCAGCCGTACCAGATGGTCAAGGACCTGCGCACCGAGCACGAGGTGGGCAACACCAGCGCCGTCTTCGACGGCGAGATCGACGACTTCATCGAGGCCGGCATCCGCTGGCGCCGGTCCAAGACCAACGACTGAGGTCCCCGCCCGAGGACCGACCTGCCCGACGACGGCCCGGTGGAGCATCACGCTCCACCGGGCCGTCCGGCGTCCGGGGCGCACCGGGACCGGGTGCGGTGTGGCGTAGCGCACACCACCTGATCGTGGCCTGGCCAGGGAAAGTGCCGATGAGATGACCGGGTGACGGTGCTGCGGCGTGTCCGTGCCCTGATCGTGAGCCGCCGTGATTACCCTCGAATCGACCAGCGGCAACTGTCGCGTCCCCCCCGAACCGAAACTGGTCATCAGCTGTGATTCGTCTAGAAAACGTCAGCAAGGTCTATGCGCGCGGCGCACGTCCTGCGCTCGACGACGTCTCCCTCGAGGTCGAGCGCGGCGAGTTCGTGTTCCTCGTGGGTGCCTCCGGGTCGGGGAAGTCGACGTTCCTGCGCCTGGTCCTGCGTGAGGAGCGCGCCACCTCGGGGAACGTCTACGTGGCCGGGCGCAACCTGCAGACGCTGTCCAACTGGAAGGTGCCCACGCTGCGCCGCCAGATCGGGGCGGTGTTCCAGGACTTCCGCCTGCTGCCGACCAAGACCGTCTTCGAGAACGTGGCGTTCGCGCTGCAGGTGATCGGCAAGCCGCGCCACCACATCATGACGACCGTGCCCGAGACCCTGGACATGGTGGGGCTGGCCGGCAAGGAGAAGCGCCGCCCGCACGAGCTCTCCGGTGGTGAGCAGCAGCGCGTGGCCATCGCCCGCGCCTTCGTCAACCGCCCCTCCATCCTGCTGTGCGACGAGCCGACCGGAAACCTCGACCCGACCACGTCGCTGGGCATCATGCGGCTGCTGGACCGGATCAACCGGACCGGCACCACCGTGGTCATGGCCACCCACGACGACGAGATCGTCGACCAGATGCGCAAACGCGTCATCGAACTGTCCACCGGCGAGCTGGTCCGTGACCAGTCTCGTGGCGTCTACGGCTCAGCCCGCTAAGGGGACTACACGTGCGTTTCCAGTTCATCCTGTCCGAGATCGGCATCGGTCTGCGGCGCAACCTGTCGATGACCGTCTCGGTCATCCTCGTCACCTTCGTCTCGCTGACCTTCGTCGGCGCCGCGGTGCTCACCCAGATGCAGATCAGCAAGCTCAAGGGGGAGTGGTACGACAAGGTCGAGATCTCCGTCTTCCTCTGCCCGCAGGGCTCCACGAAGCCCACCTGCGCGGCCGGCGAGGCCACCGGGGAGCAGATCGACGCGATCGAAGGACTGCTCGCCCAGCCCGACGTGGCCAGCGAGATCCAGAGCGTGGACTTCGAGACCAAGGACGAGGCCTGGGTGCTCTTCTCCCAGGACTACAGCGACCGCTGGTGGTTCGACGCGCTGACCGTGGACGACATGAGCGCCTCCTTCCGGATCAAGCTCACCGACCCTGAGCAGTACCAGGTCATCAACGACGTGCTCAACGGCCGACCTGGGGTCGAGGAGGTGCGGGACCAACGACAGGTCTTCGAGCCGCTGTTCCTCGTGCTCAACCGGGCGACCCTGCTCTCGGTCGGGCTGGCTGGGGTGATGCTGCTCGCAGCCGTCCTGCTCATCACCACGACCATCCGGCTCTCGGCGCTGAGCCGCAAACGCGAGACCGGCATCATGCGCCTGGTCGGCGCGTCGAACTTCTTCATCCAGCTGCCCTTCATGCTCGAGGGCGCGATCGCGGCGACCGTGGGCGCCCTGCTGTCCATGGGCGGGCTGTGGCTAGGGGTCAAGGTCCTCATCGAGGACTGGCTCGGCCAGTCCGTGCAGTGGATCCCGTACATCACCACGAGCGACGTCTGGATCATCGCCCCGATCCTGGTGGGCGTGGCCTTCCTGCTGGCGGCGATCTCCTCGATCGTCACCCTGAGCCGCTACACGAAGGTGTGACATGCCCCGCATGAGATCCCGGTTGACCGCCCTGCTCGCTGCGCTGCTGAGCGTCATCGTCCTGGCAGGGCTGAGCATCACCGCCGCCAGCGCTGACGACCTCGACGACCGCCTCGCCGAGGCCAAGCGCAAGCAGGAGGCCGCAGCGTCCGCGCTGGGCCAGGTCACCGAGGACCTGCACGAGACCGACGCCCAGCTGGCGCAGGCGTACATCGACCTGCAGACCATCGAGAACGAGCTGCCGGTCGCCGAGGCCGCGCTCGCTCAGGCGACCGCAGTCTTGGAGACGGCGCAGCGCGAGGCCGACGCCCTGGCCCTGCGTCTGTCCGACGCCGAGGCCGAGGAGACCGCGCTCACCACCGAGATCGAGTCCAACACCGAGGCGGCCGACGCCGCCCGCAACGGCGTCGCCGAGATGGCCCGCCAGGCATCCCGCGGCGACATGGGGATGTCCAGCCTCGAGCTGGTCGTCGGGGCGACGAGCACCGACGACTTCATCAACCAATACAACATGTCCACCATCGCGATGCGGACCCAGACCTCCTCCCTGGAGTCCTTGCGCCAGACCGCCGCGGTGACGACGAACAACGAGGTCCGCCTCGCCGCGGTCAAGGTGGCGATCGCCGACCTCAAGACCGAGGCTGACGCAAAGGTCGTCGAGGCCGACGCCGCACAGACCGCCGCCTCCACCGCCAAGGCCGAGGTCGAGCGGCTCATCGCCGAGCAGGCGGTCAAGAAGCAGACGATCGAGGACCGCAAGGCCGCCGAAGAAGCGCGGATGAACGAGCTCGCCGGCCAGAACCAGTCCCTGAGCTCGGAGATCCAGGACATCATCGGCCTCCAGGAGGTCGAGCGAGCACGGATCGCCGCGGAGAAGGCGGCAGCGGAGAAGGCCGCAGCCGACAAGGCCGCCGCCGACGCCGCAGCCAGACCGGGCAAGCCCAGCACCGGCGGGGGCGGCGGGGGCAGCACCACCCCGGTGGTCCCGTCTGGTCCTGCGGCCGGAAAGGGGTTCTTCTCCTACCCGACCGCCGTCCCGCACATCACCTCCAGCTACGGCATGCGGCTGCACCCTGTGCTCAACTACTACCGCCTGCACGCAGGCACCGACTTCCGCGCCTACTGCGGCACGGCCATCTACGCCGGCGCGTCCGGCACGGTGCAGTGGGCACGGTGGCGCGACGGCTTCGGCAACCAGGTGCTCCTCAACCACGGGACCGTCAACGGCTCCAACCTCATGAGCAGCTACAACCACCTCACGAGCTTCGCGGTCTCCGCCGGCCAGTCGGTCTCCAAGGGCGACCTGGTCGGGTACTCCGGCAACACCGGACTGGGCACGGCCTGCCACCTGCACTTCGAGGTGTACGTCAACGGGTCGACCGTCGACCCCATGACCATGCTCTAGGCAGCTCGCCCGGGAGAAAATGGCTCGATCGGCGGGCAGCGGTGAACTACCCTGGATGTGCCCGTGGCAGACGTGCAGGACCGGAGGAGGTGTGATGGCCAAGGCGAAGATGTACATGGTGCCGGACGGCTCACCCCAGCGGTCCAAGAAGGCGCCCGCTGGCAGCGGGCCGGTGCGCTCGCTCATCGCGAGCAACAAGAAGGCTCGCCACGACTACGCGATCGAGGACGTCCTGGAGGCGGGCCTGGTGCTCTCGGGCACCGAGGTCAAGGCGCTGCGCGCCGGGCGTGCGTCGCTGGTCGACGGCTTCTGCTCCATCGAGGGTGGTGAGGCATGGCTCGAAGGTGCACACATCTCCGAGTACGCCCACGGCACGTGGACCAACCATGCCCCGCGGCGCAAGCGCAAGCTGCTGCTGCACCGCGAGGAGATCGAGCGGCTCGAGCAGAAGACCCGGGAGAAGGGCTTCACGATCGTCCCGCTGCAGATGTACTTCCTCGACGGCCGTGCGAAGGTCGAGATCGCGGTCGCACGCGGCAAGAAGGAGTACGACAAGCGCCAGACCCTGCGCGAGCAGCAGGACAACCGCGAGGCGCACCGCGCGATCCGCCAGCGCGAGATCCGCTGACCCGTCGCGCTGTGCGAGAAATAACAGTGCGGGTCTGTGCGTTGATCCAGTAGAGTGGAGTTGCTCGACCGGGTGGTCCTCGGACCGCACGCCGAGCGATTGATAACTGCACAGGGGGTGATCGGTTTCGACGGTGGTCGTGTTTCGAGGAGAAGCGGGCCGAGGATGCAGACTTATCTCGTAAACGATGTCTGCAAAACAATAGGTGCCGATTCCAAGCGCACCGACTTCGCACTCGCCGCTTGAGCGAGTTCTGAAGTCCGTTAGCCCAGGGTAGCTTCCGCCCTGGTTCCTAGCGTCATCTAGGGAGCCACTGCTTGTGACGTTCGTTGTTGGCGTCACAGGGACTTTTAGACAACTGGGCCTGTCAGCTACTTGTCCGTGAGAGTGCTGGGGCCGAGAAAATCCGTAGCGGACTGCGCCCGGAGAAGTCCTCGATTTGCGTCATCGGACCGGGGTTCGATTCCCCGCACCTCCACCAGATCACCTGTGACAGTCACGAATGGCCGCCCTCTCTCGAGGGCGGCCATTCGTCGTTCCGGGCCCGGGCAGCACCGCCCACGCGGGAGCTAGGGGACCGGTGTCTCGGTCAGCGGGTTCGCGGTCAGCGGGTTGGTGACCGGCGCCGCCAGCATGCCGGCGAGGGCATCGGAGAGGAAGGCGCCGACGTCGTGCCAGCGTGGGTCGGTGCCGTCCCGCTCGGCGCGAGCCTCCACCTCGGCGCAGGCGTTCGTGACCACCTGTGCCATGAGGGTCGCGCGCCCTGTGACCACGCCCGCGTGCAGGTGGCCCAGGCGAGCGACGATGGACCGGGTGATGAGCACCGCGGTCTGGGCGGTCTTCTCCGCCGACCGCCACAGCGGGAAGGCGGCGGGGTCGTTCATGGCCTGCCGGATGAACCGAGCGCGGTGGCTCGGTCGTGGAAGGTCGGCGAGTGCGTTCGTGGCCGGGACCACGAGGGCCCGGATGTCGCCCAGCAGGGAGTCGGACTGCTCGAAGATCGCCCGGCGTGACTCTTCGACGGCGCCCAGATGCCGGGAGATGAGGGCCTCGAGCAGCCCGTGCCGCCCGCCGAAGTAGTAGCCGACCGCGGAGTGGTTGGAGTTGCCCGCAGCCTCGGCGATGCGGCGGTCGGAGACGGTGGCGATGCCCTCGGCGGCGAAGAGGCGCTCGGCGGCGTCCAGGAGTGCGGTCCGTGCGGCAGAGGGCCTGCTCATCGTTCGGTTCCTTCGGTGTTACCGCGGTGCGTCCGCGCCCAGTGTGACCAGCATCCAAGATACCTGCCTTGCCAAACCTAAGTCACGTGACTTAAGTTCGTGACGGCAGGTCCCGCTCCGCGACGTCGGATGGCTGGGTGGCCACAGGCTGGCGCCGCACCCGGCCCCCGCACTCCGACCTCAGGAGAACCCCATGGATTCCCCCACCTCTCTCGAACCGACCGCCGAGAGCCTCGCTCCTGCCCCCGCAGGACGCCCGCCCGAGGACCGGAAGATGCGCACGATCCGTTATGTCTTCCTGTTCATCATGCCGTTCGTCATGGTCTCGATGATGTTCGCCTCCTATGTCGGCACGATGCACAACCCGCACCCCAGGAACATGCCGGTCGCCGTCGTCGGGACGGGGGCTGCGGCGCAGTCGGCTGTCGACGCCCTCGAGGCGACTGGTGGCGCCGTCGACGCGCGGCTCGTCCCTACCGAGGGCGAGGCGCGTGACCTCCTCGCAGCGCGCGACGTCGCCGGAGCGATCATGGTCCCGGCCGACGGCCTGGGCGAGGCGACCGTCTTGGTCGCCATGGCTGCCGGTCCCTCCCAGTCCTCGACGGTCCAGCAGATCCTCGTCCCGGTGGCGATGGAGAACTCCTGGACTGTCACCACGGTGGACATCGCGCCCCTGCCCGCCGGGGACTCCTCCGGCACGGCGGTGCTGTTCGCGGCGATGGGCATGATGCTCGCCGGCTACGTCCCGTTGAGCCTCATGCTCATGGCGCTGCCGCACCTCCTCGCTGTCCGCCGGTTCCTGCCGATCCTCGCCGGGTGGGCCGCGGTGACCAGCTCGATCATCTGGCTCATCCTCGGCCCGATCGTCGGCGCCGTCGACGGCCACTACCTCCAGCTCCTCGGCGTCGGCATGCTCGCCGTGATGGGCGTGGGCATCACCCAGCTGCTCTTCACGAAGTTCATGGGCCCCATGGCCGTGCTGCTCGGGATGGCCTTATGGGTCGTGCTGGGGATGCCGTCCTCGAACCTCGCGCTGTCCGTCGACGTCATGCCTGGTTTCTTCTCCTTCCTGCACGGCGTGCTGCCGCTGCCGGCGGCGGGCGAGGCACTGCGGTCGATCCTCTACTTCGACGGTCAGGGGGTTGGTCGGTACCTGCTCACCCTTGCCCTGTGGGTCGTCGTCTCCCTCGCGCTCTGCCTGGTCAAGGAGCGCACGAGCGGTCAGTCCCTTCCTGGCGTGCCCGCCGAGATCGACGCGAGCACGCCTCTGCCTGCCCTTGCTGGCGGCCCGCTGCGCTCCATGCGTGTCCGGTACCTGGCCGCGGCCGCCTTCCCGATGAGCATCCTCGTCCTGGTGGTCGGGGTCATGAGCTTCTCCATGCACAAGCCGACGGTGAGCGACCTGCCGGTCGCCGTGGTCGGTTCCACGATCGAGCAGGCGGAGGAGACCGCCGCGGGGCTCGAGGAGGCCATGGGGACCATGCTCGACGTCCAACCGATGACGTCGGTCGAGGACGCCACCGCGGCCATCCGTGACTGGAGCGTCGTCGCGGCCTTCGTCCTTCCGCAGACCGCCGACGGCGACGCCGTGCTCTACACCTCCTCGGCAGCCGGACCCAGCCAGCAGAGCGTGGCGAGCGCGGTCTTCCAGCAGGTCGCTGCTGGTCAGCAGCTGACGCTGGTGGAGACGGACGTGGTGCCGCTCACCGACAGTGACACCATGGGCAGCAACTCCATGTACGTCGGGATGGCGTGGATCATGGCCGGCTTCCTCATGATGTCGGTCTTGCGCGGTGGGGCTCCTGAGCTCAAACGACTTCGTCAGTTCCTGCCGCTGCTCGCAGGCTGGGCCGTCGGGATGTCCGTGTGGCTGTGGTTCCTCTTCGACGTCATCATCGGCGCTGTGACCGGTCATGCCTGGGAGATGATCGGCTTCGGCGCCGTGACGATCTTCGCCGTGTCCCTGTTCGCCGGGCTGTTCACCCGAACCCTGGGGCTCGCGGGGATCATCCCTGCCATGGGCGTCCTCATGATGGCCGGTGTCCCGTCCTCGGGAGGTGGGCTGTCGCTGTACATGGTGCCGGAGATCTTCCGGCAGCTGAACGCGTACCTGCCCATGCCTGCGGCGATCGAGGCGGTGCGGTCCTTCGTGTACTTCGACGGCGCCGGTGTGGGTCAGAACCTCCTGGTCATCGTCATCTGGGGTGTCAGTGCGCTGCTGCTCCACCTCGTCGTCGACCGGGGCGTGGCCCGTCGCGACGCGTCGCTGGCAGCGAAGGCCGAAGCGGCGGCGCGGGCCGAGCGCGACCTCGGTGCCTCGCTCCCGGACGACGACGACGACGCCGCCGCCGGCGCCGACGCTGACCGCCTGCAGGGGGCTGGGGTGCGCTGACGCTCGGAGAGTGTGACGCAGAAAACACCTCGGGCGGGACGAATCTGGGACGTTGTACTACTCAGACCGTTCGCATGAGGTTAGCCTTGCCTATGTGAGCCCACTCTCATCCGAGCCGGTCGTTGCAGCCGAGCCGCCCGCACTCTCCGGCGCTGGCCTGTGCCTGGCCTACGACAAGACGACCGTCGTGCACGGGGCGTCGCTGACCCTCGTGCGCGGCCAGGTGACCGCACTCATCGGCCCGAACGGCAGCGGGAAGTCGACGCTGCTCCGCTCCCTGGCCAGGCTGCACCGGCCCACCTCGGGCGCGGTCAGCCTCCCCGGGGCCGAGGACGCGCTCACCCTGCGCCCCAAGGACTTCGCCCGCCGGGTGACCCTGCTCTCGCAGAGCCGCCCCACGCCGGACGGCGTGACCGTGCGGGACATCGTCGGCTACGGCCGTCACCCCTACCGCGGGCGCTACCGCCACGGTGACGCCGACGGACCGCGTGCCGTCGCGCACGCCATGGAGGTGACGGGGGTCAGCGAGATGGCTGACCGCGGCGTCGACGAGCTGTCCGGTGGCGAGCTGCAGCGGGTCTGGCTCGCCACGTGCCTGGCGCAGGACACCGCGGTGCTCCTGCTCGACGAGCCCACGACCTACCTCGACCTGCGCTACCAGGTCGAGATCCTCGACCTCATGCGTGACCTCGCCGACGACCACGGCGTGGCCGTGGGCGTGGTGCTGCACGACCTCAACCAGGCCGCGGCCGTCGCCGACCAGGTCGTCCTGCTGCGCAAGGGCGTGGTCCAGGCCAGCGGCACCGCCGCCCAGGTGATGAGGCCAGACCTCCTCAGCGAGACCTACGGGCTGCGCATCGAGGTCTCCCTCGACCCGGTCACCGGACTCGTGCGGACCGAGCCGGTCGGGCGGCACACCGCCCGGCACGCTCGACCGCACGCCTCGGGTCATGAGGCCCGGGTCGACATCCCGGCGTGACTGTCCGCGGTCGCTGACCGCCCCACACACCTCCTCTCCGCACAGACCCTGTGCACCCTCCTGCCTCGTGACCACACGCCACGAGGTCCGTCACCGAAGGACAGCCATGCGACCGACCCAGCTCCTCGCCCTGCCCGCGGCCGTGCTCGCCGCGGCCCTGGCGCTCTCCGCCTGCGGCACCACCGAGGCGACCGACTCGCCCACGCCCACCGGCTCCTCGACCACGAGCGGCCCGGTCACCTACACCGACGAGCGCGGGGAGCACACCCTCGACGCGCCAGCCGACGCCGTCGTCTCCCTGGAGTGGGGCCTGACCGAGAACCTCCTCGCCCTCGACGCGACGATCGTCGGCCAGGCCGACGTCGCCGGGTACAACACCTGGAACACGTCGATGCCCCTGGACCCGGCCACGCCCGACGTCGGCACCCGCGGCGAGGCGAGCCTCGACGCGATCTCTGCCCTCGACCCCGACCTCATCACGGTCACCACGGACACCGCTGACACGGTGATCGACCAGCTCGAGGAGATCGCGCCGGTGCTCGTGCTGCGTGGCTCGGACGGCACGGACCCGATCGGCTACATGCGTTCCACCGTCGAGACCCTCGCCGCGGCCACCGGTACGGACGAGAAGGCCGCCGAGGTCCTCGCTTCCTTCGACGCCGCGGTCGTGGAGGGCCAGGCGGCCCTCGAGGCTGCTGGCGTCGCGGGTGCGTCCTTCACGATGGCGGACGGCTGGATCACCAACGGCACCGTCTCGGTCCGGATGTACACCCCGGGCTCCTTCTTCGGAGCGATCGGCGACGAGCTCGGTCTGGCCAACGCCTGGCCCGAGGGCGGCGACCCCGACTACGGCCTCGCCCAGACCGACGTCGAGGGCCTGACGGCGCTCGCCACGACCGAGGACCTGCACTTCCTCTACGCCGCGAGCGACTCCGAGGCCGACCCCTTCGCTGACGGCCTCGCGGGCAACGGCATCTGGGAGCAGCTGCCCTTCGTGGTCGCCGGTGACGTCCACCGCATCCCCGACGGCATCTGGATGTTCGGTGGCCCGGCCTCGGCCGAGGCCTACATCGACGCCGTCGTCGCGGCACTGACCGCGTGACCACCGCGCAGGGGCGGACCGGCGGGCGGGCGACCGCTCTCGCCGGCGACGCCGGCGACCTCGGCGACGACGCAACAGCGTCGCCGCCGGTCCGTCGACCGCCCCTGCGCACCGGCGCCGTGTTCGCGGCGGCCACGGTCCTCGCCCTCGTCCTCGCCGCCATCCACCTGACCCAGGGCACGGCGGCAGTCGGGCTCTCCGACATCCTGCGTGCGCTGACCGGAGCCGACGACGGCTCGACCTCGGCCGTGCTGGTGGCCTCGCGGCTGCCACGGCTGCTGGCCGGGGTGCTCGTCGGCCTCGCCCTCGGCGCGGCCGGTGCGGCGCTGCAGTCCGTGGCCCGCAACCCACTGGCCTCACCGGACACCCTGGCCGTCAACGCCGGCGGGTACCTCGCCGTCGTGACCGTCGCGGTGATCGGGTTCTCGCTGCCCTTCTACCTCTCCGGGCTGCTCGCCTTCGCGGGCGGCCTCGCAGCCTCCGGCCTGGTCCTGCTCCTCGCCCGCGGCGGCGGATCAGGCCCCACCCGGCTCATCCTCGCCGGCGCGGCCACCACCCTCGCGCTGAGCTCGCTGACCAGCGTGCTGCTCGTGCTCTTCCAGCAGGAGACCCTCGGCCTCTTCGCGTGGGGGAGCGGCTCGATCGTCCAGTCCGGCACCCGGGTGGTGACGCTGGCGGCCCCTGTGGTGCTGGCCGGTCTGGTCGCCTTGATGCTCCTCGCGCGCCGGCTCGACCTGCTCGCCCTCGGCGACGACGCCGCGCGCGTCCTGGGCATCGACGTGCGCCGCACCCGGGCGCTGGCCGTCGTGGTCGCGGTGGCGCTGTCCGCCGCAGCCGTGACGGTCGCCGGGCCGATCGGCTTCGTCGGGCTGTGCGCGCCGGTGCTCGCGCGCCTCGTCGCCCGGACCGTGCCGGGGATGAGCCGGCACGCGACGCTCATCCCGCTCGCCGCGCTCGTCGGCGTGATCGTCGTGCTCGGCGCCGACGTGCTGCTGCGCGTGGTGCTGCCCGGGGCCTACGGCGTGGCCGTGCCCACCGGGATCATCACGACCGTCTTCGGCGCTGTCACCCTCGTCGCCCTCGCGCGCCGGCTGCGTGACTCCGGACCGGCCGCCACCGGATCGTCCGCCTCCGTGCGCGCACGCACCGGGCAGCGCGCGGTGATCGTCGTCGCCCTGCTCACCGTCGCGGTGCTGGTCGCCGCGGTGGTCGCGGTCCTGCTCGGGGACCGGTTGCTGCTGCTCGGCGACGTGGGCAACTGGCTCTCGGGCCAGGCCGGGCGCCAGGTCTCCTTCGTCCTCGACCAGCGGATGCCTCGGGTGCTGGCAGCACTGCTCGCCGGCGCCGCCCTCGGCCTCGCGGGCACGATGGTCCAGGCGGTCTGCCGCAACCCCCTAGCCGAGCCAAGCCTGCTCGGGGTGACTGCGGGTGCCGGCCTGGGCGCCGTGAGCGTCATCCTCTTCGTCCCCGGGGCGTCGGTGTGGCTGCTCTCCGGCATGGCCACCCTCGGTGCGCTGGTCACCTTCACCACGGTGTACCTGCTGTCCTACCGCGGCGGGTTGAGCTCGGACCGGCTCGTGCTCATGGGCGTGGGGATGAGCGCCGGCATGACGGCGCTGACCACGCTCGCCGTCGTGGTCTCTGCCCCGTGGAACGTCAACCTGGCGCTCACCTGGCTGTCCGGCTCGACGTACGGGCGCACCATGTCCCACATCGTGCCGGTCGCGGTGGTCCTGCTGCTCGTGACACCGCTGGCTGTGTCCCGGCGCCGGGAGATGGACGTCCTCGCCCTCGACGAGGACACCCCGCGCACCCTCGGGGTGGACGTCGAGCCCACCCGGCGCCTGCTGCTCGCCGGCACGGTGCTGGTGGCTGCCGCCGCGGTGTGCGCCGTGGGTGTCGTGGGCTTCGTCGGGCTGGTGGCCCCGCACGCCGCCCGGGCCCTCGTGGGGTCACGCAACGGTCGGGTGATCCCGGTGGCGATGCTGCTCGGGGCGCTCCTGGTGAGCGTGGCGGACACCGTGGGACGGACTGCGATCGCGCCCGCGCAGATCCCCGCCGGGCTGGTGACGGCGCTCATCGGCGCGCCCTACTTCGTGTGGTTGCTCTGGCGCCAGCGCGGGGGTCGCTGACTGATCCTGCCGGTTGCCGGCTGCCGCTGCGGGCGCCCTGACGGGCCCCGCCGGATGCTGGCTCACGGGCGGCGCCGCGGCGTCCGACCTACCATCGCAGGGTGGCAGACGACGCTGAGAGTCCTGCGGACGGGACCGGGGACGGGACCGCGGGAGGGCCTGCGAAGGGGTCCGGAGCCGATGGTGGTCGCGACGGAGCGGCCGGTGGCCGGCCGCGACGCTGGCTGACGCGACGTCGGATCATCCAGGTGGTGCTCGTGCTGGGCCTGGCCTATGTCGCGGTCCCTCTGGTCAACGAGATGCCGCAGATCCTCGACGCCCTGCGCCGCGCCCGCCCGGCGTGGCTGGGTGTCGCGGCGCTGGCGGTGTGCGGCGGCTTCGTCAGCGCATCGATCGCGCTGCGGGCGTGCGCCGGCATCCCGATCCCGTACCTCGACGGGGTGGAGATGCAGGTCGCGGCCACGTTCACGGCGACGGCGACCCCGGCCTCGGTGGGGTCCTTGGCACTGGGGGTGCGGTTCCTCACGACCTTCGGGCTGCCGGTGAGCGTGGCGACGGCGGTCGTCGGGCTGCAGAGCCTGGTCCAGTTCATCGTGCACATCCTGCTGCTGGTGCTGCTGGCTCTCGTGGGAGGGCGAGCCGTGGATGTGCTGCATGACGCGCCGAGCGGCTGGACCATGCTGGTGATCCTCGGGATGTGCGTGGCGGTGGTGGGCGTCGCGCTGGGGATCCCGCGGATCCGGGCGGCGCTGGCCGACGTGTGGCAGCACCGTGGCCGGGAGGCGGTCGAGCATCTCAAGCTCCTCGTCCGGGCTCCGGCGCGGTTGGCGGCGTCCTTTCTGGGGGCTGCGGGCGGCAGCCTGTCCTCGGCGGTGGCCCTGTGGGCGATGCTCATCGCCGTGGGCGGGGGCAGCCACCCGATCACCGCGGCCTTCGGCACGCTCGTGGGAGCCACGCTCGCCTCGGCCGCGCCTACGCCGGGTGGCATCGGCGCCGTCGAGGCGGCCCTGGTGGCCAGCCTGACTGCGCTGGGGATCCCGCCTGGGACAGCCCTGGCGGCAACCTTCGGCTACCGAGCCGTGGCCACGTGGATCCCCAGCGGTCTGGGGTGGTTCTTCTACAACAGGTTGCAGCGCCGCGGCCGGATCTAGCGCCGGGCCAGGATCTGGCGACCGGGCAGGGCCCGGGGCGCCTCGGTCACGGCAGGAGGGCGAAGCCTGTGGTCCAGGACGTCTTCTCGGTGGCTGCGAGGGTCAGCTGCAGGAACCCGAGGGCCTCGAGCTCGCGGGCGCGCTTGAGCGAGCCGGCGTCGAGGGCGCGCAGGCCGCCGGCCTCGACGAGGTCGACGAGGCCCTGCTTGGCGCTGGCGTCGTCCCCGGCGACCAGCACGGTCGTGGGCAGGTCGCCGACGGTCTTGGTGGCCAGGGTGGCGGCGAAGTTCGTGTTGAAGGCCTTGAGCACCGAGGCGCCCGGGAGCTGGGCCGCGAGCTCGGCGGCGGCGGAGCCGTCGGCCGGGACGACGAGGGAGTCGAAGGTGGCGAAGTCGAGCGGGTTGGTCACGTCCACGACGGTCTTGCCCGCGAGCTGACCGGCGTAGGTGGCGACGACGTCTGCGAGGGCGGGGTAGGGCAGTGCCAGCACCACGATGTCCCCGGTGATCTCCTCGCCGAAGGTTCCGGCGGTGACGGCGGGGTGGACCGCGGCCTTGGCTGCGTCCCGTGCCAGGACCTGCACCTGCGCGCCGGCGTCGACGGCGATCCCTGCGACGGCAGTCCCGATGTTGCCGGCGCCGATGATGGTGACTGTGCTCATGGGGGACTCCTTGGTGAGGTGTCGAGCGCGCCCGACAACGGTTGTCGCTTCAAGTAATTTCACTCTACGCCGTTTATTTGAAGTGTCAACCATTCGGCTGAAGATCCTCAGGAGCTGATGAGGCCCGCCAGCTCCGAGCGGAGGTTGGCCTGGGCGGCTGCCTCCCACCGCAGCGATCCGGCCGGGGTCCGGTAGAGCGGGGTGGTGGTGATCAGCTGCTCGAGCACGGCGGCCCGCCCGGTGGTGAAGGCGGCGTCGGGCACGTGGGAGTACTCGGCGCGCACCTGCGCGACGTAGCGGGCGTACCTGTCCGGGGCGCTGGCCAGGATCGCCAGGTCGGCGTCGCTGACCAGCGATCCCGCGCGGTCACCGGGGTCGGGGGCGTGATCGCGGGTGACGAGCACCAGACGAGCGACCTCGGACACCTCGGCCCGGGTGAGCGGTGCGGCGGTTGGTGAGAGGGCCGCGGGGGCGGAGCGGTCAGCCGGGTCGGCGGGGGCCCGGTGTCCGGTCGGGGGAGCGAGCAGGGGAGTGGTCAGCGGAGCGACCAAGGGAGCGAGGAGGGTCTCGGCGAGGGCGGCGGAGGCCTCCTCGTCAGCTCCCGCGCGGCCCTCGTGCACGGCGTCGTGGAACCACAGTGCGAGGTGCACCGCGCGAGGGGCGGGCTCGTCGCCTTCGAGGACGGCGAGGGAGTCCAGCACGTGGGTGAGGTGACCGGGCCCGTGGTAGGCCCGGTGCGGCTCGTACCAGCGGACGAGCAGCGCCCTGCCGATCTCGGCGGCGCCCGGGACCCCGGGCAGCAGCGCCGACCACCGCGCGAGCAGCACCCCGCGCTTGGCCGCGGCCCGGTCACGCCCGCGGACCCGCAGGCCGGAGGCAGTGAGCCGAGCCAGGAGCTCCCTCCCGGACGTCGCCACCGCGCCGGCGGCGACGAGGTCGCTCACCCGGGAGGCGGGGACGTCGTAGTGGTCGAGGTCGAAGGCTCGGCGCTGGAGACCTGCCTGCGCGGCGAAGGCGTGCAGCTCGGACAGGGAGGTGTCGGAGACGAGGTGGGACCACGTGGTCCCGTGGCCGGGCCACAGGGGTGGGTCGATGTAGAGCGTCACTCAGCGACGGTAGCAAGGATGGCGGCGTGCTCGCCGGGGCCGCACGTGCGTCAGCGGTGCCACATCAGCAGGGCAGAGCTCAGTGGTGCTCGCGTCCGCGCAGCGCGTCGATCTCGCGGCGCTCGCGCTTGGTCGGGCGACCTGCGCCGCGGTCGCGCGCGCCGGCCACCGGGGTGTCGAGCTTGGTGGGAGGAGGCGGGGAGTTGTCGATGATGCACTCCGGGACCAGGGCGGCCCCGACCCGCTTCGTGATGATCTTCTTCGCCACGACGATCCGCTCGAGTCCTTCCCCGCGCACGTGCACCTCGTCGCCGACCTTGACCGGCGTCGCAGGCTTGGCCCGCTCGCCGTTGACCCTCACGTGACCGGCACGGCAGGCGGCAGCGGCCAGTGACCGGGTGCGGAACAGTCGAACCGCCCAGGCCCAGCTGTCCACCCGGGCGCGGGCCCCGGCGTCGGGCAGGGCGGGGCGGGAGTGCGCGGGCTGAGGCTGCGCGGGGCTGGGGGAGACGGGAGGGTCTCCTGCGGTGGGCACGGTGAGCTCCTGACTGTGCGGGTGTCTGGATCATACAAGCGTGACATGCGGCCGGGGCTGTAGCCTGCGAGCCCTTGTACCCTGTGCCCAGCGCCGCCATGTGCACACCACCGAAGGAGCAGATCATCGTCGACGCAGGTCACGGCCCAGTCTCCCCGTTCAGCGAGCTGCTGCTCGCCCTCGCTGCGGCCGTCGCGCGACGCGGCGCGAGCGCACAGGCCTCCGGCGCCCAGGCGGCCCTGGAGGTGCTCGACGCCGAGCATGCCACCGGTGCTCTCGACGTCCTGGCAGACCCGATCGACGAGCTGGTCGGACGCTTCGGCCTCACCGACACCGACCGCCGTCTGCTCGTGGTGGCGCTGCTGCCCGAGGTGCACCCGGCTGGCCACCTGCTGCTCGGGTTGCTCTCGGGAGACGACGGCGCAGCGCGCCCCAGCGTGGCGGTGGCCCTCGAGCTGGCCGGGGTGTCGACCGTGTCGGCGCACGGGCGCCAGCGTCTCGCGGCCTCCGCGCCGCTGCGCCGGCACGGTCTGGTCACCGTCCTCGGCGACGACGTGCTGCTCGCCCGTCGTCTGCAGCTCGCCGAGCGTGTCGTGGCCACCTTGACCGGTGACGACTCGCCCCCGGCCCGGCTGCTCCCGCTCTTCGGGGAGGTCACCCCGGTGCCGGTGGAGGGGACCGAGACGGTTGCCGGTGCACTGCGCCGCGGTGCCACCCTCGTGTGGGTGACCGCAGGGCCGGGCACCGCAGGAACGGCGCTCGCGGCCGCCGCGTGCCAGGAGCTGGGGGTCATGTGCTTGCTGGCTGACCTGCGCCGGGTGCCGGCTCTCAACGCCATGGCCGGTGGAGCGGGCAGCGGGGTAGGCGGTGGATCAGGCGTCGGTGAGGGTGGCAGTGCCGGGCTGAGCCTCGGCGCGGTTCGCGACCTGGTCGCCGCGCTGGTCCTGGAGGCGGCGCTCGACGGCTGCGTGCTCATCCTCGCCGGTTCCGAGCTGGCCGCGGGCGCGATGGATCTGATCACCGGATCGGTCATGCCGGTGATCGCGGTGGCTACGACAGCGTGGGACGCGTCCTGGGCCGCGACCATCCCGGTCTCGGTGACCGCACCTCGGTTGACCACCGCGGAACGCTCGGACCTGTGGTGGAACGCTCTCGCCGGGCAGGTGCCCCAGGACGCCGTGACCGGGCTGCGTCTGACCCCGGAGCAGATCAGCGCCGTCGGGCGGCTCGCGCTGCGCACCGCTGAGCTGGTCGGGACGCCGGTGACGACCGCGATCGTGCAGGACGCCGCGCGCCGGCTGGGGCGCGGCGGAGCCCGGCGCGCAGGCGCTCGGGGCGGCACCGCGGTGCTCGACGACCTCGTGCTGCCCGAGCGCACCCGGGAGGAGGTCAGCAGGCTCATCGCGTGGGCCACGCACCGTGACGACGTGTTCGCGCTGGGGGACCTGCAGGGCAAGGGGGGCAAGGGGACAGGCATCGCGGCGCTGTTCTCCGGCAGCCCGGGGACCGGGAAGACGCTGGCTGCGCACGTGGTCGCGGACGCGCTGGGCATGGACCTCTTCCAGGTGGACCTGTCCTCGGTCGTGGACAAGTACATCGGGGAGACGGAGAAGAACCTGGAGAAGGTCTTCACCGAGGCGGAGTCGCTCAACTGCGTGCTGTTCTTCGACGAGGCCGACTCGCTCTTCGGCTCGCGGTCGGCGGTGGGGGACTCCAAGGACCGGTACGCCAACCAGGAGGTGGCCTACCTGCTGCAGCGGATGGAGTCCTTCGACGGGATCACGGTGCTGGCCACGAACCTGCGCGGAAACCTCGACCAGGCCTTCGCCCGGCGGCTGCACTTCATGATCCACTTCCCCGACCCTGACGCCGCAACGCGGGCGAGCCTGTGGAAGCACCACCTCGCCCAGCTGCCCGCGCTCGACCCGGACGACCCGGTGGACGTCGCGGTGCTGGCCGACACCCTCGAGGTGGCCGGCGGAGACATCCGCAACATCGTGCTGTCAGCGGCCTACGAGGCGGTGGCCCAGCAGCGCCTGGTCGGGATGCGGGACCTGCACTTCGCCGTGGTGCGGGAGTTCACGAAGCTCGGCCGGCGGGTGCCCGCGAAGGCCTTCGAGTAACCGAGGCCAGCTGCGCAGGGCTGCGCAGGGGTGCGCAAGGCTGCGCCCCGGACTGCTCAGAATGGCGGGATGTCGGGGAAGCCGGAGGGCGGTTCGGGTTCAACGGAGCTGATGGGCGGGTCGCTGGTGGTGGCGCGTCCGGTGAGGGCGTCGGTGGTGGTGTAGGTGCGACCGGAGGGCGCGGTCCAGCGCACGCTCGCACTGCGAGGGCCGTCGGGCGGGCTGGCGGCGCGAGGTGTGGCGGCCAGTGGCGCGGTGGCCAGTGGCGCGGTGGTGAGCTGGGCCTTCCAGCGGGTGGTGTGTCGGAGGCGGTGGTGGGTGCGGCACAGGTGGATGAGGTTGGTCTGGTCGGTGGTGCCGCCGTGGGCCCAGTCGGTGACGTGGTCGAGGTCGCAGCGGGTGGCGCGGCGGGCGCAGCCGGGGAAGCGGCAGGTTGCGTCGCGGAGGCGGAGCCAGGCTTTGAGGTCGGCGGGGACGGTGTAGCGGTTGCGGTCGACGCCGAGGATGGCGCCGGTGTGGGGGTGGGTGAGGATGCGTAGGAAGGAGGGTGCGTCGGCGCAGAGCTGGCGGGCAGTCTCGGCGTCGATGGGTCCGTAGCCTTCCAGGTCACCGGGGGCGTCCCCGCTGAGGAGGGTGAGGACGGGGACGGTGACGGCGACGGTGGGCCGGATGCCGCGCAGGGTCTGGCGCATCAGCCGGGCGCTGTCGCGGCGACGGCGCCTCGTGCGGGCTTCAGCGGCGTCGATCGCGTCGTCCCACCCACCCGTGCCCCGTCCACCCGTGCCCCGTCCACCCGCGTCCCGCCTGCTCGTGCTCTCGCCAGTGCCAGCGCCGAGGGGGTCGTCGAGGGGATGTGCTGCAGCGCCAGCGACGGCATCAGCGAGACCGTTCAGGTCTCCCAGGTCTCCGAGTGCATGGTCGAGAGCATCCCGGGCGTCGTCGTCCAGGGACAGGGCGGCGAGGGCGTCGGCACGCAGCTGGGGCAAGGTCCGCGGGTCGTCGGGGTGCTGCAGTGCTGCGGCCGCGTCGGAGACCCGGTGGAAGATGGCGGTCGCCTGGGTCGCAGGCAGATGGGCGTGCAGCCAGGCCATGCCGTCGATGTCCGGCTCGAGCAGGACGGTGCGTCCGGCGGCCGCCCGCGTGTGGCGGTCGACGAGGGGGACAGGGTCAAGACGGTCGCGTTCGCGGGTGGCAGCCCGGGTGAGCGCGGCGACCGTGAGGACCGTGGCACGGGGGACCAGCGTGGCTTCCGCGCGTGCGCGCAGGTGGGGATCGAGACCTGCGACGAGGGCGATCATCGTGGTCGCGTGGCGGTAGGTGATGGTCCCGGCGGCCAGAGCAGCGGCGGTGGCGGGCAGGAGCGTGGCCAAGGCCTGGGAGTCGTCGACCAGGCGGGCGGCGGAGGACTGGGGAAGGTGCAGGGCGCAGGCCAGCTCGGCGGTCATGGACCGCAGGTCCATCTCCTGACGCAGTTCCAGCATCTCTGCTGTCCGAGCAGAGGCTGAGGGCTCGGGATCTGGATCGGGTTCGACCGACGCCACGCGCAGCGCCTCGATGAGCCCGGCGCGGGTGGCAGCCAGGGCGTTGATCATCCGGTCTGCGCGCACCACGGCATCGAGCAGCGCCGCCACGGTGCTCTGCGTGGCGGCGTCCTCCTCGTGCACGGGTTCCTCGACCATGCCCCGAACCTATCGGCAGCCACTGACATTCCCGACGAGAGGGCTGATATCTCTCTGCGTCCCCTGGAGAAGAACTCACCCGCCGGCGACCGGACTTGGGTATCAATTGCGGTAGTGCCGCCGTGAGCCGAGGAGCCAGGATGGCACGAGCAGCGCCCACGGGGCCGCCGTCCCGCGCGGACCCGGCAGCCGCACCGCGTGGCTTGACCGTCCCGACGAGCGGAGAGACCCACCATGTCGCTGACTCACGCACCCCACGCACCGCAGCTGCAGAGCGCGGCCGACCAGCCGGAGCCAGCGACGGCACCGGCTGCACCGTCTCACGTCGTCCCGGTCGCCGGTCTCGTCGTCGGCAGCGCCGCCGACCGCGCCGAGCGCGACGCCGACGCTCTGGCGGACACGGTTCTGCGTCGTCTCCACGCGAGCGCGCCCGGTGCGCCGGCAGGGGATGGGACGGGCGAGGTCCACGCCCACGACCCGGGCTGCGGTCACCTGCGCCGGAGCTCCGCACCGACGTCGGGCGCTGTGGTGGGGGCGGCCGGTGGCGCGCTCGACGCGGCCATGAGCACACAGATCGCCTCCCGCACGGGCGGCGGACGGGCTTTGCCCGTCGGCATCCGACGGTCCATGGAAGGTGCCTTCGGCACCGGACTGAGCCACGTGCGCATCCACGACGACTCCACCGCGGCCTCGCTCAACCAGGCAGTCTCCGCCCGAGCCTTCACCACGGGCTCTGACATCTTCTTCGGTGCGGGCCAGTACGCCCCGCACGACACCGACGGTCAGCGGGTGCTCGCTCACGAGCTGGCGCACGTGGTGACCGAGGGAGGCGGCGCGCCGGTGCGGCGCAGCATCTTCTCCGACCTGTTCACGTCCAAGACCCCGGAGCAGAAGGAGCAGGAACGCAAGGACAAGGAGGCGAAGGAGGCCAGGAAGCTCCTCGCCGAGCAGGAGGCCGAGCGCAAGGCCGCCGCCGCAGCCGAGAGCAAGAAGAAGGAGAAGCGCGAGAAGGCCGAGCTCAAGGCGTCGCGCGCCAAGGGTGTCGCTGGCCGCGCGGCGTTGTCGCAGGAGATCTACGGCAGCGAGCCGGCTCTGGCAGCCACCCCGTTCCAGGGCACCTCCATGATCATCACCCGACCGACCCAGGGCGTCGCCAGCGACTCCGCGGTCGCGATGACCGCCCTCGGTGCGCAGTTCCAGGAAGCGTTGGGCCGTGAGCGCAAGACCCTCGAGCGACTGGCCCTGGAGCACCGCCAAGACCCGACGTGGACCGTGGAGCGCATCGCCGACGAGGCCTACCGGCTGACCTGGCTCACCGGCCCTGCCGCTGATCGCCTGAACGCGGTGCGTCCCCCGCGCGAGACAGCCGCGGAGCGCCTGGTGTCCTACATCCGTGCCGCGCGGACCGAGGCGAACGTGCGCAGCGGCGTCACCGAGGCTGACGCCCAGGCATCCACCCTCGGGACGATGCTTCCCAAGGTTGTCGAGCTCACCTACGAGAAGTACGTCACCGCGCTCCAGGCGCTCATGGCGGGCCCGCCGGTCCGCACGCTCGAGGAGGCGACCGACGAGGCGGAGAAGACCGTCTGGGGCACTGCTCCGGAGAAGGCCGTGACCAACCGGCCGCCGCGCGGCAGCGCCCTGGACACCCGGGCCATCCTCGACGCGCGGATGCGGCTGGCCGCGTCGCCGCGCGCCGCGCAGCCGACCGGGATCGACAAGGCCGAGGTGACCGGGGAGAAGGTGGGCGGACTGGTCGCCACAGGCGCGTCCGGGCTGGGACTGATCCAGTCGCGCATCGCGTCGAAGGGGCAGGAGAAGGACACCGCGCTCGACCCCGAGAACACCGGCGACCCGGCCTACGCCTCCGAGCCGCTCGGGATCGGCGCGACGATCGCCGCCGCCTACGAGGCAGCCGAGAACGTCAAGACCGGCAACCGGTCGGGAGAGGGGCCGAAGTTCCCGAAGTCGGACGAGACCAAGGTCGCCGCGGGGATGGGCACGGTCACCGACGTGTTCACCAGCCTGGCCGACAGCGTCAACGGCACCATCAAGTTCGTCAAGGCGCTCAAGGAGTGCAGCTCCGCCCCGAACCCCCGCAAGGGACTGGCTGCCGCCAAGGCCGGCTTCGACGGGCTGAGCAGCCTCACCGAGTCCGCCAAGTCGACCGCGAAGTTTGCGGTGCTCATCGACTCGACGGTGGGCGACAGCGTCAAGAAGGTCATCCCCGGCCTCAACATCGTCACGGCCGTGCTCTCGGTCGCCAGCAACGCCATGACCCTCGCCGACAAGGCGATGCGGATGTCCGAGACGAACACCGCGATGCTCGAGGCCCGCGCCTCAGACACCTCGGACAAGCGCGTCAACGTCCTGGTCTACCCCCTGCTGCGGGTGACCCAGCGGTACACCAAGAACCTCGAGCAGGCCTCGTGGAGCACCGCCGTGGCGATCTCCGAGGTGGTCACCTCGATCGCGACCGTGGCCTCGGCGGGCGGCTTCGGCATCCCGAGCGCGGTCCAGCAGGGCATCGGCGCGCTCAACACGCTGCACTCGCTGGGGCACGTCATCGCCGAGGAGTACCTGACGCACCTCTCCCAGAAGGCGAGCGAAGCCTCCGTCGGCGCCTTGGAGGGGTCGGCCGAGGAGCTGCTCTCCCGCAACCCGGGGGTCGCCGTGGACGGCATCATCCTGCGAGCGGCCCAGAAGGACCCGCACGCGGTCGCCTTCCTGAGCAACTACGAGGTCGACGGCGCTGTCGTGGACGCCGCGATGCTCGCAAAGGTGCACGTCCGCGGTTCGCTCGCAGGCGGAGCCACCCCGCAGACCGAGCAGGACGTGCTCGTGAAGATCCGCCAGGCCGTGCTCGACGAGATGGGCGAAGGGGCCGATCCGGAGTACACGTACGTGACCTGGAAGAACAAGGTCGGCTCGACGCTGACGAACCTCTCGGACAAGTGGTCCTCGACGGGGACCATGGCCGACCACCGCAACCGCATGGATGCCTCGGGTGCCGCGCCCGGGACGCCAGCAGGCAAGCAGCCCGGCGGCCGCGGTGTGCTGTGGCGGCTGAAGATGATGGTCAAGGGCGAGGAGAAGTTCGGTCGGTCCGCCAAGAAGACCGAGGTCAACTGGGAGGACTCCGTCGCCAAGGGAAGCGTCCGCGACACCGGCGTGGCCTTGGTCTGCGGTCCGTTCCAGCTGCCGACGAGGTGCACCGAGGCAGACATGACGACGTTCCTGGAGGGCGTCGACACGCTCAGCGACGCGGTCATCGTCGAAGCCGCGACGAACATGGAGAACTCTGAGGAGGGTCGAGCCATCTTGATCAAGATCATCCAGGAACGACTGGCGACGGCGATGCCGCACGCGGGAGCGACCCGATGAGCGCCGAGTCCGGGCCAGGCCTGCTGGCCACGGTCGTGGCCGCGCTCTACGAGTCCGGGTGGATCCTTGACGTGGACTGGGACCTGGAGACCTTCGACCTCCTCCCGGCGGGCGGCGCGGGGGAGCCGCTGCTCGGCGTCGTCATGACGCACTCGCGCGCCGTGGCCTTCTACCGGGTGCATCCCACCTACGTCCCGGTCGCCGCGCGGGCGGCCGTCGCGGAGTTCGTCACGCGCCAGAACACGCTGCTGGTGACCTCAGCCTTCGAGCTGGACCTCGCCACCGGGAGCCTCTCCCTGCGCGCCGGTTTCGCCGTCCCGGACGTCGAGCTCGACCTGTCCGTGGTGCAGGCGATCCTGGCCCGGATGATCACCGAGGTCGAGGAGGTCCGCACGCGGACCGAGGCCGAGCTGGACGCCGTCCTCGCTGGGGCCGTCCTCGCTGCCGCAGATCGCGCATGACGAGCACGCACGACGAACACGCCGACGAAGGACCCCGCATGACACCCCTCCGCCCTGCCCCCCTCCGCCCCGCCTCGCGCCGTGTGCGCGGCGCTGGCCTGCTCGCCGCCGTCGTCCTGCTCGCGGGATGCTCGGGTTCCGACGACGGCGCGAGCGACGTGTCGATCTTCGACCTCGAGGTGGGCGACTGCGTCCGCGCGGCGGCTGAGGTGACCGCCGAGGTGGAGACGGTCGAGCGCGTGGGTTGCGAGACCGGTCACGAGCTCGAGCTCTACTCCGAGGTGGCCTTCACCACCGAGACCGGCGACGCAGGCACCTTCCCGGGCGACGCCGCGCTGGTGAGCTTCGCCGACGGCATCTGCGCCGAGGACTTCGAGGAGTACGTCGGCGTCGACTACCGCGACTCGTCGCTGTACTTCACCTACCTGCTGCCGTCCGCCCGCGGCTGGGACCAGGGGCCGGACACCTCCGTGCTGTGCTTCGTCACCACGACCGGCGAACAGCTCACCGCGACGGTCCGTGGCAGCCAAGCCTGACCGGCGAGCCCACGCCCCGCACCCCCTCCGCCACAGCCCACAGCCCACAGACAAGGACACCACCCCATGGGACAGCCCTCCGCCATCACGGGCGGTCAGCTCATGTGCTCCTTCGGCCTCGCGCCGTCGGCGCTGGTGGTGCTCCCGGTCAACCGCGTGATGATCGAGGGGCGTCCCGCAGCGAACGTCACGGACATGAAGCCGCTGCTCAACATCCCGCCCTTTGGGATGTGCGTCTCCCTGTCCAACCCCATGGTCGCCAGTGCGACCGCTGCCGCGCTCGGGGTGCTCGTGCCCATGCCGTGCCTGCCGGTCACCGTCGCGCCGTGGGCGCCCGGAGCTCCTCAGACGCTCATCGGCGGGGCGCCCGCGCTGACCCAGGGCAGCATGTGCAGCTGCGCCTACGGAGGGGCCATCCAGATCGTCATGCCCGGCGCCACCACGACCACCGCGGGCTGAACCATGAACTTCGGTAGCGATTACCGATGCTCCCCGCACACCCGATCTCTACGGTGGAGCGCGTGCACCCTGTTCGAGGTCACGTGGGATGACCAGAAGGTGAGGGTGACATGCTGATCCCGGCTGTCGAGGACGCACTCGAGGCGTACCTGCGCCGCACCCTCCCGCTGACCGACGACATCGGTGACATCTCCTTCGACGCGCCGTCGGGCACGTGGTCCGCGCAGGTCAACCGGATCACGGTCAACGCCTTCCTCTACGCCGTCGCGCGCAGCTCCCAGCCACCACGGTCCTCGGCGCCCCGCGCCGGCGCGGACGGAACCATCGAGCGCCGCGCACCGCTGCCCCTGGTCCAGTTCAGCTACCTCGTCAGCGCGTGGGCGGGCAGCGTCCGTGACGAGCACCAGCTGCTCGGTGAGGTGCTCACCCGGCTGCTCGCAGTGCAGGTGCTGCCGGAGTGGGCCGTAGAGGCTGAGCTGAGCTCCTCGATCCAGGTGGCCCTGGCCACCGACGAGATGAATCGTCCCCGCGACCTGTGGGGCGCGCTCGGAGGCGGTCTCAAGGCATCCTTCACCCTGCTCGTCACGGTGGCCTCGGACGCCTACGACTGGGAGACCGCACCGACCTCGGTGGCCGACATCTCCGCACGCACCTCCGCGATGGCACGCACCGAGCCCTCCGGCGTCCAGCCGTGGGGGACCGACACCCCGGCGCCGCCGCAGCAGCCCGCGGTGAGCGGCCGATGAGGATCCTGAGCACGGTCACCCTCGTGGAGGCCTCACCCGGGGAGTCCGTCGACCTCGTGCTCGACGTGGTCAACACCGAGCAGGTCATCGAAGGCGTCAGTGCCCGCGTCATCGGGGTGCCGGCGTCGCTCGTCCGCGCGCGCCCCGCGACCCTGGCTCTGTTCCCCGACGCTCAGGGTGAGATCACCCTGACCTTCGTGGTGCCCGCCTCCTTCCCGGCCGGTCGGCACCCCCTCACCGTCGAGGTCTGCGGCAGCACCCCCGCAGCGCGGCCCGTCCACCACGACGTCGAGCTGGTTGTCGCCGCCCGCCCGCGGATGGTGCTGCGCGCCTCCCCGAGCATGGTCCGTGCGCGTCGACGCGCCACCTTCACGGTCGAGACCGTCAACCGCGGCAACGTGCCTCTCGACGTGGCGCTGCGCGCCCGCGACGCCGACCGCAGCCTCAACACCACGATCTCGCCGTCCGCGGTCACCGTCGCCCCCGGGGAGGCTGTCACCTCCACCATCGTGGCGACCGGGCCCCGGCACGTCTTCGGCTCCGACCTCGACCGGGCGCTCAGGGTCGAGGCCTCCACGGCCGACGTCGAGGACTCCCTCTCCCTCATGCTCCGCCAGCGCCCGCTGATCAGCCGGGGTCTGCTCACGGTCGCGATCCTCGTCGCGATCCTGGCGGTGTGGGCGGTGATCTTCCTCTTCGGGATACGCAACGTGCTCGGCGCCGACCCGGTGACCAAGGTCGCCCCGGCGTCGTTCTTCGCCGCGTCGGCCGGCGCCGGCACCTCCGGCGGCGCCCCGGCCGGCGCGCTGTCCAAGGAGGGTGTCGTTGCCCCTGGGGTCGGCGGCACGCTGACCGGAGTGGTCACCGCCCAGAGCGACCAGGCCGGTGTCGGGCTCATCACGGTGGATGCGCTGCGGATGAGCCGCACCGGGATGGTCGTGGTGGCCTCCGCCGCGACCCAGGCAGACGGCACCTTCACGGTCGCCGGGCTCTTCCCGGGGAGCTACTACCTGCGGATCAGCGCCGAGGGGTACGACATGTCCTGGTACCCCGACGTCCCCACCGAGCTCGGGGCGCGGACCGTACGGGCCCGTGCCCAGGAGGTCTCCGAGCCCGTGTCCATGGTCGTCACCGGTCACCCGGCGTCGTTGTCAGGCACGGTCCAGGTCGGTGACGTCACCGCGCCGGTGGTCACCACGGTCGTGGCCCGGCCCGCGTGGGCGGGGGCCGACGAGGCGCTCGAGTACACGACCGAGGCTGCGGCCGACGGGACGTACACCCTCACCGACCTGCCTGCCCCGGGCACCTACGACCTGACCTTCACCGCCGAGGGGTACCAGCCGGCGACCGCCCGCGAGTCCCTCGCGGGCGGACAGAGCCGCTTCGTCAGCGACGTCCGTCTCGGGTCCACCGCGGGGGAGATCGCCGGCATGGTGACCGACGGCGTCGTGCCGCTCGGCGGGGTCGTCGTGTCGACCAGCCTGGACGGGCAGGACATCACCGTGGGGACGCCCACCCTGGGGGTCGTCGGTTCCTTCGTCATCCCGGGCCTGACCACGCCGGGGACCTACGTGGTGACCTTCTCCAAGGAGGGCTTCGGAGACAAGACGGTCGTGGTGGACCTCACCGCCGGCCAGTCCCGCTCCGACCTTGTCGTGTCGATGGCCGACGGCGTCGGGACGCTCACCGGTCGTCTCGTCGACGGCGCCGGCTCCGGGCTGGGCGGGGCGACGATCAGCGTCGGCGGTGGTGCGTCGTCGGCCACCGCGACCACGCTGACGAGCGGTGACGTCGGGAGCTTCACCATCGCCGGGCTCGTCTCGCCCGGGTCGTACACGCT
The DNA here is from genome assembly GCF_001552735.1 of Sanguibacter suarezii NBRC 16159. GTDB lineage: Bacteria > Actinomycetota > Actinomycetes > Actinomycetales > Cellulomonadaceae > Sanguibacter > Sanguibacter suarezii. The sequence continues at coordinate 19,839 of NZ_BCRT01000016.1, read as the reverse complement.
GACCTTCACCCTGGCCGGCTACGAGCCGCAGAGCGTCCCGGTCGAGCTCGTCTCCGGCGTCCAGGCACCCCCGGTGACGGTGCGCATGGCACCGTCCCTGGGCGCGATCACCGGGCGGGTGACCACCGCCGGGGACCCGGTGCTGGGCACCGACGTCGTGGTGACCAACGGTGCGCAGACGTGGACCACCGTCACCTCCAGCGAGGGAGGGTCCGCGGGCAGGTACACGCTGAGCGGTCTCACCCCGGGCACGTACACGGTCACGGTCTCGGTGGGCGGGAGCGTCCGTGCCACCGGCCTGGTGACCGTGACTGCCGGGGCGAGCGTCACCCGCGACCTCGAGACGACGGGGTGAGCCTGATGCGCATCGCCGTCTCCGACCGCCGCATCTCCGTCGTCCCCGGGGTGCCGACCTACCTCACCGTGACCATCACCAACACCTCCCAGGTGATCGCCGGCTACTCCATCCGCTTCTTGGGCGCCGACCCGGAGTGGGTGACCTTCGACCGTCCTGACGCGCGCCTGTTCCCCGACGACTCCGCCGACGTCAGGGTCGCCCTGCGCCTGCCGGTCGGTGTGCCCGCGGGCTCGCGACGGATGGTGGTCCAGGTCCGTGAGCTGACCGCGGAGCAGGGGGTGGCCATCGAGGAGATCGTGGTCACCGTCCCCGACCAACCGGGCCTGAGCCTGCGGCTCGACCCGGCGACGGTGACGGCCGGGCGGCGCGGCGACTTCGGCGTGGTCATCGAGAACCGCGGCAACACCGTCTTGACCGGCGGCCTGCGGGGGGTGGACGACGAGAAGAAGATCGACTTCACCTTCACCCCCCGTCAGTTCCGGCTCGCGCCGGGGGAGTCGCTCACCGGACGGCTCCGCACGAAGGCCAAGCGACCGGTGTTCGGGGCGATCGCGGTGCGCCCCTTCGGCGTCTTCGTCGACGACGGCGTGGTGCGCGGCCCCGCAGACCCGCCAGACCCAACAGACCCATCGCTGCCCGACGCCGACGAAGCGCCCAACCCTGCCGCCACCGGTGTCTTCATCCAGAAGCCGGTCTTCGCCCGGGGGCTGCTGTCGATGCTCGGGCTGCTGCTCGCCGCCTCGGTGTTTGCCGTGGTCATCTCGGTCACGCTGAGCAGCGTGCTGGCGCGCTCGGCCGCCGACCGTGACCTCGCCCTGCAGGTGGCCCAGGCGCGCTACACGACGACCACCACCGGGACGGCGGGGCTGGCCGGCACCGTTCGGCTGCTCGCCGACGGCGAGCCGATCGCCGGGGTCTCGGTCGAGGCCTTCGACGAGTCCGACACCTCCGTCGCCCTCGCCACGACCGCCTCGGACGAGCAGGGGGAGTTCTCGATCACCAACCTGCCGGCCGGCACGTACAAGCTCCGGCTGCTCGGCGCGGGGTTCTCCGAGGTCTGGTACCCGGCCGCACCGACCGACGCCGATGCCCAGGTGCTGACCGTGAGCGCCGGGCAACGGCTCACCGGGCTCGACGCGCTGCTCGGAGGCATGCCAGCGACGATCTCCGGGACGGTGCTGGGCTCCGACGTCGCAGGCGCCACGGTCCAGCTGCAGATCCCGCTCGACTCCCCGGTCCTGGGGGGCCTCGTCGGCGCGGGCGTCGCGGTGCCCGGCCAGGGCGCCATCGTGCGGACCGCACCGGTCGGCGCGGACGGGACCTTCGCCCTCGACGTCGTGCCCTCACCCGGGGTCTACGACCTCGTCGTGAGCAAGGCGGGGTTCAGCACCCAGGTGCAACGGGTGGACGTGGCCGCCGGGGAGGACCGGACCGGCATCGAGATCAGCCTCGTCGAGGGGGACGGCTCGATCGCCGGAGTCATCACCTCGGCCTCCGGGCCGGTCGCCGGGGCCACCGTGGTGGCGAGCTTCGGACAGAACGTGGCGCAGACGGTGAGCCTGACCCAGGACGCCGTCGGCTCCTTCACGCTGCGCGGGCTGCAGACGCCGGGCACCTTCACCGTCGTGGTCAGCGCTGCCGGCTACGCACCTGCCACGCTGAGCGTGAACCTCAGCGAGGGGCAGCAGCTGACCGGCCTGTCGATCCCGCTCGGGACCTCCGCCGGGACGCTGGGCGGCACGGTGACCACCCCGGCCGGGACCTCCGCGGCAGGGGTGACGGTGACCGTGACCGGAGGCTCGGTCACCCGGCAGACCGTCACCCAGTCCGGCAGCTCCGCCGGCGAATGGCAGATGAGCAACCTGCCGCTGCCGAGCATCTACACCGTGACCTTCTCCCGGGCGGACCTGGAGTCGCAGGTGACGTCGGTGACCATCGACGCCAACGGCGTCGTGAGCACCGGCAACGGCGCGGTGACGAGCATCAGCACGAGCATGCGCACCGCCACCGGGCGGATCACCGGGACGGTGACCCAGACCGCCTTCGGGACCGGGGCCTCCGAACCGGCGGCCAACGTCCAGGTGACCGCGACGTCAGGAGCGGCGACCTTCGCCGTGACGAGCGCCTCCACCCCCGCGACCAGCCGTGGTGGCTTCGTCCTGGAGAACCTGCCCCCGGGCACCTACACGGTGACCTTCGCCCGCAAGGGCACGCGGTCGACGTCGTCCATCGTCACCCTGGCCGCCGGGCAGCACGTCGAGCTCACCCCGAACCTCGTCTCGCCCGCCTCGATCAGCGGGCAGGTGCGCCTCGCCGCCGACCCTGCGGCGGGGGTCGAGCTGCGGCTGTACACCGCGGAGCAGTACGGGACCGCAGCCACCCCGGTCATGGTCACCCGGTCCGGGACCGACGGCCGGTACGCCTTCCAGGACGTCGACGCCCCTGCGCACTACGTCATCGAGGTGCGCTCGGCGACCGGCGCGACCGCCCTCACCACGTCGCCGGCGATCACCATCGCCCAGAGCGACTCCGCCACGTACGACTTCACCCTGGAGTCCTTGTCATGACCGAGCCGATCGCCTCGACCCTTCACGGCACAGGTGCGCCGAGCGTGCTCATCGAGGACGGTGTGCACGCGAGCCCTGGCCACCCCGCCACCCTGCGGGTGCACGTGCGCAACCTCGCCGGCGTGCCGCGGGACCTGTCGATCACCATGATCGGGCTCGACGACGGCTGGGCCCCCGAGCCGGTGGTGCTGCGTGACGTGCCGGCGGACATGACGGTCTCGGCCGAGGCCGCCCTCGTCCCGGCCGCCGGCGCTGTGCCCGGTGACTACCCCTTCGTCGTCGTGGTCCAGGCGCTCGCGGTGGGGGAGGCGGGCGACCCGGCGGCGGGTCAGCAGAGCGCTGGTCAGCAGAGCGCTGGCCAGCAGACGACGGTGGTCGAGACCTGCGTCAGAGTGGACGCCCCCAGCCAGGTCCTCCTCACCGTCGAGCCTGCCGACTCGCGGATGCGGCTGCGCCGCACCGTCGCCGTCGTGCTCTCCAACACCGGAGGCGAGCCGGTCGACGTCTCGCTCTCCACGACCACGGAGAAAGGACTACGGCTGCAGCTCAGCGAGCGGGAGGTCGTGGTGCCCGCCCGCACGACCGTCCGGCTCACCGGACAGGCGCGCAACCTGCGCCCGCAGCTCATGGGCCACCTCAGCAGGCGCAGCTTCTCGGTCATGGCTGCCGGCAGGCAGGCCCCAGCCCGGTTCTCCGGGACGATCACCGCTCGGCCGCTGCTCAGCGCAGGGTTCTTGCGTGTCATGTCGCTGGTGCTGGTCATGGCGATGTGGGCCGGTGGCCTGGTGGTCGCGCTGCCCTGGCTCACGGACCGGATGACGACCCAGGAGACGACGGCCGAGGCGACCGGGGCTCCGGCAGACCCGGGCAGCGGCGCGGCCGACGGCGACCCGGGAGACCCGAGCGAGGGCACCGGCCCCGGCAGCCCGACCGGGGACGACGCCGACACCGCGACCGACCCGACCGTCCGGATCGGTGGCGTGGTCACCGCGACCGACCCGTCCGGGGTCACCGTGCAGATCGCCCCGGCGAGCATCATCGCCGATGCCTCGGCCACCGGGGCAGGAGCCGGGGGAGGCGGCGGTGCCGGTGGGGTGTCCAGCTCGGTGCCGGTCCCCGCCCACGCGGTGCTCGGTGCGCGGCTGGCAGCGGACACAGAGCCCTCGCCCGACGGCGGGCCGCTCACCAAGACCGCGGCGCGGGCCGTCGCGCTGGAGTCCACGACCGCGGCCGCCACCGCCCGGGCCACCTCGACCGGCGACGACGGCGCGTGGGCCTTCGCGGGTCTCTCGCCCAACCTCACCTACCTCGTGACGATCTCCAAGCCCGGCTACCAGACCGTCCGCCACGTGGTGTCCGGGTCGGAGGCCGCCGCTGGCCTCGACGTGGAGCTGCTCGCCGGCGACGGCAGGCTGTCGGGTCAGGTCACCGGGCCCGACGGCGCCGGCGCGGGTGGGGTGGACGTGGTCATCACCGACGGCACGACGACCGTCACCACGTCGACCGCGACCACCGGTGCGATCGGATCATGGTCCGTCGACGGGCTCTCGACCCCGAGCACCTACCTCGTCACCGCCCAGGGCAACGGCCTCGGCGCGCAGTCCCGTCTGGTGGCGTTGCCTGCGGGCGGGACGGCTGCGGCCGACATGAGCCTCGACCGCGGCGTGGCCGCCCTCTCCGGCATGGTCACCGGACCAGACTCCCTCGGCTTCACCTCCGGCGTCGGGGGTGCGCGCGTGACCGCGAGCGACGGCACCACGACGCGCACGGCCTCGACCGTGACGAGCGGCATGGTCGGCTCCTTCACGCTGGTCGACCTGCCCATCCCGGGCAGCTACGAGATCACCGTCGAGGCGGACGGCTACGCGACCCAGACGCTCCAGCTCGCCCTCGACGACGCGACCTCCGCGACCCCGGTCGCAGTCGCGATGCGCTCAGCCAGCGGCGCCGTCCAGGGCCGGGTCACCGACACCGCCGGGCACGCGCTCACCAGCGCCGGAGTCACCCTGCACAACAGCGCCAACACGTACAAGACGATGGTCACCGGCGACGGGACCTTCCGCCTCAACGGCATCGCCCCCGGTGAGTACGTCGTCTCGGCTGCCCAGTTCGGCCACCTCACCGGCTACGCCACGGTGCGCGCCAGCGCAGGCTTCGCCACGACCGTCGACCTCGTGCTCACCGAGGTGGAGGGCGACGGCCTGGTCTCCACCTCCCGCATCCGCGGACGGGTGGGCGACGCGCGCACCAACGGTCAGCTCACATGCTCCGGCGTGACCACCGGCGAACCGTGCCTGGTGACGACCACCCTCACGGCCCAGAACGTCGACGGCACCCAGCGGGTGGTCTCGGTCACCTCCGACCCGAGCGCCGAGTACCTCATCCCGGCTGCTGAGGAGGAGGGGCTGCTACCAGGGCTCTATGTGCTCGAGGTCTCCGCGCCGGGGTACGAGCCGTCCAGCATCCGCGTGAGCGTCCCGATGGACACCACCGTGACCGCCGGGCAGGTCGCCCTGTTCCCCTCTCCCTCCCTCACGGGGACGGTGCTCGCCCGCGTGGGCAGCGTGCCGGAGGGGACCTGCGTCGTCGTCGTGCCGAGCGGTGCGACCGCTCCGACGTCCTCGTGCGCCGAGACGAGCGACCCCACGGGCGCCACCTCGCTCTGCGTGGTCGACGCGCCGGCCCGTTGCGGCCTGACCGGGGTCAACGGCGGATACACCATCACCAACCTGGCGAGCGGGACCTACTCGGCCTCCGTCGTCTCGGGGGACCCGGAGTACGTCTTCACCGACGACCCGACCGTGCTCTCCCTGGCCGCCGGTGACGTGCGCCGCTACGACGCCGTGCTCAACCGGTTGGCGCGCATCTCCGTGACCACCCTCATCAACCGAGGGGCGTCGACCGTGGTCCCGGCAGCGGCGGCCACCGTGACCCCGTACCTGCTCGTCGACGGCGAGCCGGACGAGGACCAGGGACAGCTGACGGCCAACGCCCAGGGGCTGGTGCAGTTCACCAAGCTCCCACCGGGCCGGTACCGCTTCGACGTCACCTCCGCGGTGACGCCCGAGTCACCGGTCCAGCTGGACGGGAGGATCGACGGCGTCGTCCTGGGCTACAACCAGGAGCTGACCAACCAGCTCGTCCTGACCAACGCGGCGCGTGCCTTCCAAGGACGCCTGGTCACCCAGCTCCGGGCGGACACGGTCACCGGCGCCGACCGGGTCAAAGCCACCGTCACCGGCATCACGGGCTTCGTCGGCGCCACCCCGAGCCGCAGGAGCGTGGTCGTCACCAGCGACGCCGACGGCTACATCACGACCCAGTCCACCGACCCGCGGGCGGCCGGATACCTGCCCGTGGTCACCGACTCCGTGGACGTGTCCGTCGACGGCGGCACCGTCTACCGGGACCAGACCTTCCAGAACGTCGGCGTTGCCAGCACCGCCACACAGATCGAGCTCGAGCCGCTGGGAGTGCCCTTCCACGGGACACTCGCGCTGACCGGGGCGCCCCTGCCCGCCGGCGACATCGTGTCCACGGTGACCTTCGAGGTGCTCACCCGCCCGCCGGGCTCCGGCGCCGTGTCCATCTCTGCGGTGGACGCGTCCACACCGACCGCGGTCCGCGGGACCCTGGTGTGGTCAGACATGACCCAGCCCACCGATGCCAGCGGACCCGCCGGAGCCCGGCTGCTCCGGCCGGGCACCTACACGGTCCGGGCGAGCCGGGCCGGCTTCGACCCGGTGGACCAGACCTTCACGATCCTCCCCGGCGACACGACGTCGTCCGCCGTCCCCTTCGAGCTCAAGCGGTTCGGCGACCTGCGGGTCGCGACCTTCACCTCCACCTGCGACGAGACGAGCACGGCCACCTGCACCGAGGTGGCGAACCCCGTCGTGACGTTGCGCAGCAGCTCCGGGCAGCGCACCGAGACCGCCGCCCCAGGCCAGAACTATGTGGACTTCGGCGAGATCCCCTCGGGGACCTACCGGGTCAGCGTCCAGGCTGCGGGGTTCGTCGCCGTCGAGAAGGACATCACGGTGACCGCAGGACAGTCGGCGATCACCCAGCCGGCGGTGGTGCTCCTGCAGCAGTACGGGTCGATCACCGGGACCGTGAGCGCGCTGGTGGGCAACGCGAGGCAGCACGTGGCGGGCGTGCGGATCACCGCGACGCGGACCGGACCGGACGTGGCACCCGGGGAGGCCTCGTTCACGACAGTCAGCGACGCTTTGGGCCGCTACCAGCTGGCCGGATCCCTGGCGCAGCAGGGACTGCGCGCCGGCACCTGGCAGGTCACCGCCTCCTTGCTGGGCTACGGCGACGTCACCCTGCCCGCCGTCACGGTGACGATGGGCGGGCCCACGCCTCAGAACATCGAGCTGACGCTGGAGCCGGTGGACCTCAAGGTCACGGTGGTGAAGTCCCTCGAGAGCGGCGAAGGGATCGACGGCCTGTCCGTGCAGCTGAGCAACCCTGGGGTGCAGGCCGGCGCCCAGCCGTGCACCCACGGCTCCACCCGGCCGGGGTGCCCGCCCTTGCAGACGGGGGAGTACCTCTTCCTCGACGTGATGCCGGTCCAGTCGACCCTGGAGATCAACGGAGTCGACCAGGGGCACTCCCGGCTCTCCCTCGTGGTGAACCCGGTGCTGGGGCAAGACCCCTGGGTGGTCACCGTCCCGCTCGTGAGTATGACGAACACGGTGCGCGGTACGGTCCTGCGCCAGAGCGGGGCCGGCGCGCCGGTCGCCCTGACGGGCGCCGAGGTCACCCTGACGGACACGTCCACCGGCGCGGTGGTCACGACGCTGCCCGCGACCGCGGCCGACGGCGTGTTCGACTTCGACGAGATCCCGGACGGGACCTACACCGTGACCTCGTCCATGGCCGGGTACGAGACGGTGGCCAGGACCCTCACGGTCCGGGCCGGACAGGTCGCGGTGCTCGACCTCATCATGTTCCCGGTGACGCGGCAGGTCACCGTGACGGTGACGTCCGGCTCTGGCTCCGACCTCACCGGCACCCTCGTCGGGCTGTCGACCGCTCCGGGGGCGTCAGACCCCGCCTCGCTGGCTGCCCAGCCGCTGGTGCGCAGCACGGGGCACACCTACACGACCGTCTTCAACCAGGTGCCCACCGGCGCCTGGACCGCGACCGTCACCGGCGCAGCCGGGCACCCGTGGACCATGTCCGCGGCGGTCACCGATGACGGCGCCGCGCCGGTCACGGTGAGCCTCACGGCCACCGAGGTCTCGGTCACGCTGTCAGGGACCGGTCCCGCCGGAACGGGGACGACCCTGGAGGCCACCATCACCGGCACCGTCTCGGGGGCCTCGACCGCGATCACCCCTGTGGTGGTCGTTGTCCCGGTCGGCTCCGGCTCCCGCACCGTGTCGCTGCTCGCCGGGTCGTACACGGTGACCCCGGCGCCGTCCGCCGGGTGGACGGTGGCCCCCTCGACGCTGACCATCACCCCAGACCAGCGTGAGGTGGTGGCCTCCTTCGCCCTCAGCCTGCCGCCCATCACCCCGACCACGGTCGTGACGGGGCCGACGGGGACGGTGCGGGTCGGGGACACCGCGACGCTGACGGCGACCGTCCGGGCCGGGACCGCAGCAGTGACCCGAGGGCAGGTCACCTTCACCCTGGGAGGGCAGACCTATGGCCCCGCCACTGTGAACAGCGCCGGGCTGGCTCGCCAGGACGTGACGATCACCCGGGCGATGGCCACCGGCGCGGTGAGCCTGTCGGCTCGGTACGACGGCGCGCCCGCCAGCTCCGGGTCGGCTGAGGTCCTCCCGTCGAACAGCCTTCCGGTGACGGTGACGATCGCCCTGCGCGAGACCTCCATCACCTCCGCGGTGGCCGTCCCGGGCGTGGAGACGGTGACCTTCACCGCCACCGTCAGCCCGGGCGGGGCAGGGGCCGGGTCGATGACCTTCGCCGCGCCGGGCGCGGCGGAGGGGTGCACCTCCGTGGTCACCTCCGGTCAGACCTCGTGCACCGTGTCCCTGCCGGCCGGGACGTACCCGCGGTTCGTGGCGACCTTCACGCCCTCGGACGGCGACTACGCCGTGTCCACTGCATCGGTGGCACCCTTCACGGTGAGCGCGCCGCCGCCGACCCCGACCGACCCGTGACCACCCCCTCAGAGTGGTCACGGGCCGGCGGCGTCGGCGGGGGTGGTGCAGTCAGCGAGCCAGCTGCAGCACCACGACCGTGAAGGTGGTCAGCGCGAAGGCCGCGGCGACCAGCACCCACCAGCGGAAGCCGGGGGCCTCCTCCACGACCGGGGCGACCGGCTCCGGAGCCGGCACGGGCACCGGCTGCGGGACGGGAGCCGGTGCAGGGGGAGGCGGCGGGGTCATCGACCCGGCGCACCGCAGGCAGACCCACGCGGTCGGCAGGTTGAGCTCACCGCAGGTCGGGCACGGCACGGAGTAGCTGGCCCCCTTCCCGGACGTCCCGGGCAGACGGCGCAGGGCGTCGTCGGACTCGTCGTCCGCTGCCCGCACCGCGATGGCGGTGCTCGACCAGAACAGCGGGAAGTCGCAGGACCGGCAGAAGTCACCGGCGTCGCGTCGTCCGCTCATGATGTCGCTGTGCGTGCCACACTCGGGGCACGTCACGCTCGTGTACGGCATGGCTCAGGTCTCCGGGGGCGCGTGGGGGACGGCGAGGTGGCTGATGGCGTCTGCGGCTGGGCGGGGCCAGATGAGCTTGTCGCCCACCCAGAGCTCGCTGCGGACATGAGCGGGGACCTCGTCTGCGATGAGGTGCGCGAAGGCCCGCTCGGAGAGGTTGCCGGTCGAGGCGACGCGCATGATGACCCACGCGGTGTCCACGGGGCTCTCTCCGTCACGCCACACGCCGCCACCTTCCTCGATCACCGCCGGGCCGCCGCTGAACAGCTCGAGCATGGTCCACAGGCCGAAGGGCGTCCCGCGCCAGGCGAGGGTGCGTGAGGCGGTGCTCAGCACCACCCGCTGCAGCTCGGTGCTGCCCGCGCCGTCGACCGACTCCAGGCCGATCCAGCTGGCCAGCCAGGGCAGCATCGGTGGCGGGGTGATGCGTGGGTCGGGCAGGTGCGCGAGGTTGTCGGCGTGGGCCATGAGGGTGTCGGCCTGGGCCTGGAACATCTCGATGAACCGCCGGAAGAAGCTCTCCTGGAGCATCGCGGGCGGCAGCTGGTCGACCAGCCAGTCGGAACGTCTCATGACGGGCCGATCACCGGACCACGACGCGGTGGTCCGCGGACAGGAACAGGGCGTCGTCGGACAGGCGCAGGGTGTCGCGGCCGGCGCCTATGCGAGCGCCGTTGCGCAGGTCGTAGTCGAAGAGCACCACCTCGTCGATCCGTTCGATGCCCTCGATGGGCTCGACGAGCTGGGCGATCGCCGCGGCCGTGAGGTCGGTGTCGAACTGCCAACCGGTGCCGTCGGGACCGCCGAAGAGCGGGTTGACGTACCGGGTGATCGCCTCGAGCACCCGCTGGCGGATGAGGGGCGCGGACCGGCCAGGCAGCGCGTGCAGCAGCACCGCCACGCTCACGCCCTGGTAGAACGGGGTGCCGACCTCGATCGCAGCCCCCACCAGCCGGCGCGCCTCGAGCGCCTCGGTGATCGAGGCGACGAGCGGCGTCGACAGCGCGAAGTCGTCGATGATGTGGTCGCGGGGGTCCTTGCGGACCTGCGGGACGACGAGCACCCGCACCGCACCGGGCGCACCGCCGGACCGCGGCAGGCACGCCGCCCGCGCGACCTCGACCGAGGCCTCGCGGGTGATCCGCTCGTAGTCGCCCGCGGTGACCGCACGCTCACCGGTGCGCAGCGTCAGCGGACCGCGGACCTTGGCCTCCTCGACGCTCTCGGCGTCCACGCCGCCGCTCGCGGCGGCGAGGTTGGTCACCGAGGCGACGAAGGGGACGCTGGACCGCAGCACGGTGAGGGTGTGCGCGCCGACGTTGCCGACCGCACCACCGCCGTAGCGGTAGCTGGTGACCTGGATCTGTGCGCCGTCGGGCGGGATGGCGCCGTGCTGGACCACCGTGCCGTCGGGGTAGCGGACGCTCGGGCCAAAGCTCACCTCCCCGGAGATGGAGTCCCACACGACATGGCGGTCCAGCGGGCCGGAGGCGGAGAAGTCGGGGACCTCGGTCCACGCGCTGGACTGGTCGTGGGTGGTGACGCGGACGGCCTCCTCGCCGCGGCGCCTCGCGACGGGGGTGTGGGTCACCGAGAAGGTCTGACTGGGTACACCGGTCGACCGGCCGATGATCTCCGCGGCCGCTGCGGCGGCGTGCTCGGCCGGGACGGTGACGCCCACCGCGGTCACGGCGAGCTCCTCGATCTGCGGGGAGGCCTGATAGGTAGGCTGCCCGGGCAGCGGGCGGGTGAGGCGAGCGCGCAACCAGAACCCGGGACGGCCACCGAGGGTGAGCACCTCGTGCCGATCGGGGACGAGCAGCACGACGGTGCCGTCGCGGTTGAGACCGCCGGTCGAGTCGGACTGGACCCGCGCCGGGATCCACGCCTCCCCGGACCACACCTCCCACAGCAGAGGAGGATTGCGCGGGTCGACGCCGATGCCCTCGGCGTGAGCGCGGACGGTGAGCGTGATCGCGAGGTTGGCCAGCGACGTCGCGAAGCCGAGGTACGCGGCGTCGTTCTCGGCGAGGCCGGGTGAGGTGAAGCAGGTCAGTGACGTGCCCGGGTAGGTCAGCGCCTCCCAGCCATCGGTCACGGCCTCCGAGCCGGCCTGCGCGGTGTGCACCATCGTCAGGACCGGGGGGACCACGACTGCCTCGGCCGTGGTGGTGAACACGACCCCGGTGCCCTCGACGGCTGCGAAGGTCGACACCTCGGTGCCGGCGGGCACCACGACCGGGCTGGTCGCCGGCCCCGACAACCAGAACGTCAGCGCGGTGTGGGCCACCGACGGGGGGAACTGCTCGATCCCCACGAGGTTGAGGAAGTGGACGTAGAGCCGCTCGGGGACCTGGTTGACGCGGAAGAGCACCATCTCGCTCATCCACGCGAAGAGCTCGATGAGCGCGACGCCGGGGTCGGAGACGTTGTGGTTGGTCCACTCGGGGGTGAACCGGGGGATCAGCCGCTTGGTCTCGTCGACGATGTCCTGGAAGGACCGGTCGTCAAGGTGCGGTGCTGGGATGGGCATCAGGAGTCCTCGCGGGGGATGACATAGAAGGGGTACACCAGGTTGCGGCGGTCGTTGGTCGCCTTGACCCGGTAGGTGATCTCGATGCGGACCAGCGACGAGTCGGTGGCGTCCTGGACGGGACGCACGTCCTCGACGGCGATCCGCGGCTCCCACTGGGCCAGGGCGTCGCGGACCGCCTGGGAGATCAGACCCAGCAGGTTCGCGTTGACCGGCTCGAACAGCAGGTCCCAGATCCGGCAGCCGAACTGGGGCCGCATGAGGCGCTCACCGGGGGCGGTGAGCAGCACGACGTGGATGGAGTGGTCGAGGTCCTGCGCGCCGTTGGTCAGGGCGATCGAGCCGGTGTGGTCCACGGTCATCGGCCAGCTGAAGCCGCGGCCGATGAAGGACGGGATCTCCGAGGAGCTCTGGACGGTCAATTGATCGTCACCATCCCACCGGTGATCTCGGTCATCGCGGAGCCCTTGACGGCCACCTTCGCCCCGGACAGCTCGGCCTGGGCCGCGGCGGTCACGGCGACCTTGTTGCTGGCGGCCACGTCGATGGTGGGTGCCTTGAGGGAGATCTTGGTGTCTGCGTCGATGATGATCTCGGTGCCTTTCAGGGTGATCTTGCCCGACCCGTCGAAGCTGATCGTCGACGTCCCCGCGGAGATGGTCAGGGGGACGTCGGCAGGTACGACGAGGTCGGCGCGGTCCTTGCCCACGTGGAGCTTGTGCTGGTGCCCGGCGAGGGCGAGCAGGACGTACTGCTTGTCGTCGCCCGCGCCGTCGGAGAGCTCGACGACGTGGCCCAGCCGGGAGGACAGCGACCGGGTCTCGACCTTGCCGTCCGAGCTCACCACCGAGCGGGAGGACGGGGTGTTCTTGCCGTTGTGCAGTCCGCCGATGACGAGCGGGCGGCGCATGTCACCGTTCTCGAAGGTCACCAGCACCTCGTCGTTGACCTCGGGTGTGGCCACCAGACCGCGGGCCGGACCGCCGCCCACAGACGTCACCCGGGCCCAGTCAGACTCGATCGCGTCCCCGAGGACGGGGAACTTCACCTTGACCCGGCCGAGCTTCTCCGGGTCGGTGATGTTGGTGACCACGCCGACGACCGTGCCCTGGCGGATGAAGCTCGCGGTGCTCGGCCCGCCGGCGGACCCCAGCACCGACCGCAACGTCGCCCGAGGGCTGTCACCGGCGACGAGCTCGGTGTAGAAGCCGCGTGCGGAGTACGTGTGGGAGACCTCCCGGACGTAGTACTCGCCCGACGCCGGGCCGGCGTCGGACAGCGTGATGCGCCCGCCCGGGGTGATATCCGGGTGGATCTGCAAGCGGCCGCGGGCGGTCGTGTTGCCCTGGGAGTTGAGGCGGGCCGCGGCCAGCTCGGAGGCTTCGGTGCTCGAGGAGGGGTAGCCGGAGATGTCCAGCACGCTCGAGGTCATGGACCGGGAGGACCTGGCAAGCGCGGGAGCCCCGGAGGGCGCGCTCCGGCTCTTCTGAGTTCCGACGACCTCGCGGAAGGTGCGCACGTCGAAGCCGCGGACCTCGACCGTGGTCGGTGCCGCTGAGGTCACCTGCACCGCGAAGTCGTCGATGTCCTCCCCGAGGGTGAGCGGGACGGGGCGTCCCGCCTGGGGGTGGCCGGTGGCCGGGTCCCAGGTGGTGAAGGTCTTGTCGGTGACGATCCAGTCCAGCCCGGTGCGGGCGGTCAGGTCGTTGATGAGGGCGAGGTCGGTGTCGGTCTGGAGCACGTACTCGTGCGGCGCCCCGGACGCTCCGGAGACCGAGGCGGTCAGGCCCGCGGCAGCCGGGAGCTTGCGCAGGATGTCGAGATAGCTGGACTTGGCGTAGGTCGTGACGTGGCTGTCGCGGCCGAGGCGGTGGGCGAGCTCCTCGACCGTGACGACGAGCTCGGGCCGACTGCCGGGGCTGGTGACCAGCGCCAGGCCGGTGACCTCACCGCAGAAGACCTGCGTGGTGGTCGCCCCGCGGGTGTCGCGCTGGGCGCGGACGTCGACCGAGGCCCCGATGGCCAGCCGGCCGGACTCGGCCAGCTCGTAGGAGGGGTCGGCGAAGCGCAGCGTGCAGCGCCCCACGGTGCGCACCGCGCGGTCGGTGCGCAGCTCGACGAGCATCGCCATCGCAGGGACGGCGAGCGGGGTGCCGTTGACGCTCACGGTTGGGGAGAGGTGCACTCCGGTCGAGGTGACGCTCATGTCAGGTCCTCGAGCCGAGGGATGGACAGCAGCGACCCAGGCCGCAGGGCGAGCGGGTCCGCGATCGTGTTGGCGCCGGCCAGGGTGCGCCAGCGGGTGGCGTCCCCGTAGTACCGCGCAGCGATCCGGTCGAGGGTCTCCCCGGCCTGCACCCGGTGGACCTGGTGCGGGTTGGGCGTGCCCGACGTCGGGTTCTGCGCCCCGTAGCTGTTGGCCGGCTCGTACTGGTGCAGCAGCAGAGCGAGGGAGGCGCGCAACGGGACACCGGTGGTGGAGAAGTAGGTGTAGGTCAGCGTCAGGTCAGAGATGACCGCCTTGAAGGAGTGCAGGTCGCCCCAGTGGAAGGTGACGTAGGGGGGACGGGCGTTGTTGGTCGCCTCGTTGGACCCGGGCAGCGACGTGTCGATCTCCATGATCGCCAGGATCTTGTTCGTGTGGTCGGTGACCGAGGCGCCGGAGTGGGTGGTGTCGAAGAACAGGTCGACGCTCAGCGTGCCCGGGCGGGCTCCGGAGTAGCGCAGCTTGGGTACGCCGCGGCCCGGCATCGAGTCCCCGGTCCACCGGTTGCTGCGGCTGATGCTCAGCTGCGACGGGTTGAACAGGCAGGGGATCCGCTCGCCACCCTCGATCTCGATGGAGGCCTTCTCAGGTGCGGACATCAGAACACTCCAGGGGTGGCAGAAGAGGCGCGGCGGGTCAGCTCGTCCAGGAGCCGGTCCTCGACGCGTCGGATGACTCGGTCCTCGATGATCTGGGTCAGCTCGTCGTCGAGGCGGGCGGTGATCCGGGCGTCGAGGTGGTCGAGCACGTGCTGCTCGAGCTCGGTGAGCTGGGCGGGGGTGGTCGCGTGACGGGACACCGGTCCGGCGGCGAGAGCCGGTCCGGAGGCCGGGTGGGCAGCGCGGGTGCTGCTGCCGGGACCGTGCAGGCTGGATGCGTCGATCATCGGGAGTCCTTGGGGTAGGTCGAGGGCGCGAGGTGGGCCCAGCGTGCGGCCGGTGATCCTGCTGAGGACACCCAGCTGGGCTGCGTGGTCACCGCCCGTCGCGACGGCCGGCATCGGCGGGCCGGCCGGAGCCGAGACCGGCGCCGCGCTGCCGCGGTGGCTGCCTGGGGATGGACGGACGGAGGCCCATCTGACCGCTGACTGACTATCTGGTCCCGCCGATCCCGCCGCTGACCCTGCCGGGGTGGAGCGCGGTCCGGCGAGCCGGTCGACGGCGGTGCCGGTGGTGCCGGCGGTGCCGGCGGTGCCGGCGGGGCGCGAGGGGGCAGCGCCCAGCCATGGCGAGGTCGCTGAGGCCGGCACGCCTGGGATACGCGGAGCGCCCGAGCCTGACCCTGGCGCTGGACGGTTCGGCGCCGGATGGTTCGACGCAGGACGGTTCGGCGCAGCCGAGGCGGCGCCCGGTGCTGTGCCCGGTGCTGTGCCCAGTGCTGTGCGCGGTGGGGTGAACCGGCCATCGGCCTGCGCCGACAGACGAGCAGGCTGCCAGAGCCGGCGCACCTGTCCGGGGGCACCCGCGCGCGCGGCGACGACCGGCTGGGCCGGGCGGAAGGCGCTGAGCGACCCGAGGTCTTCCGCGTCCTGCCCGCTGGGAGGCCCGCCGCTCGGGCGGGCCCACCCGCGCCGCGGGGACTGGGCGATCGGGCGGGTGGCGGAGTCCAGGTGGGCTGCTGACTGAGCGTGGCCGGGCTCAGACTGGGGATGACGCTGCGCCTGGGGGTGGCGCTGGGCCTGGGCAGAGCCCGGCGACGTGGCTGACCGCAGGGGCGCGTCAGGGGAGTGGGCTGCCCCGCTCGGACGGACGGTGGCGCGCCGGTGACCTGCGCCGCCCCCCGGCGCGGCGCGGTGAGCGGACGGTGTCCCAGGTGCCACGGCGAGCGCACGGCGCAGCATGCCCGCGCTGCGCGGGGCGCCAGACGGTGCGGCGCCGGTCGCGCCGGTGGCGCTCGGCGACGAGCCGCCGGAGGAGTCCACCCCGGTCGCGGCACGCCGCGATCCGGTAGCCCGCGCGTGGGCGTCGAGCTGGAGGCTCGCGCGACCGGCCGACGCCGCGGCGCCCGCCCCCGGTCCCGTGACGGTCGCCCCCGCCGAGAGCGCCCGCCCGGTCACCCGGGTGCCTGAACCCATCATCCGGCGCAGCCCCACAGGCGATCCCAAGGAGTACGCCGCGACGGATCGTCCAACCGCGACCGGCGCGACCTGACCGCCCGGCACGGCCTGCAGCGGCCGCGAGCCGCGGGCGCCAGCATCCAGCGCCACTGACGGCGTGACGTGCTGCCCGACGACGTGCTGGCCCGCCTGAGGCACGGACGCTGCGACGGGGACCGCCGACGACTGCGCGCGCGAGCCTGGGGCCGCTGCAGACGCGGGCAGCGACGACGTCGACGGCGAGGTCGACGAGGTGACTCGTGAGGGGCCGGCCGGGACGGCGAGCCGGGCCCCGGCGCGTGCGGGCACCTGGAGGTGACCCACAGCGGTCAACGCTGTGCCGCGCGCGATCGATCCGACGGTCATGGACCTGCGGACGCCCGCCACCTGCGGGCGGACCGAGCGGTGCGTGGTCTCGGCGCCGGATCGCGCGTCGGCCAACCCGGCTCCGGTCGAGGTGGCCAGGGGCCGGCCGGACAGCGGAGCGTGGTCGGGGGGGCCTAGACCCGCCGTGCCCACCGTGCCCGCCGGCGTCGTGACCGGTCGCGTCTGTCCGGCGCTCGCGGTGCGTCGGTGACGGTCCAGCAGCCCGTCGCCGGCGCCCACGGCGCGACGGAGCGGTCGGGGTGCGGAGTCTGCCGAGCCGGTTGCCCGGCCGCGGGCGGCGGCGGAGGTGGTCGAGCCGATCGAGACGGCCGAGCCAGCAGGACCGGCCGGACGGGCCGACGCCGCGGCGTGCGCGGAAGCCTCGGACCGCGCTGCCACGATCCGCGCGGCCAGCGCACGACGGCGGATCCACCGGCGCACGCCGCCTGGCTGCCCGGATGCGGGGACAGGACGTGAGTGTGCTCGAGAGTCAGCCGCCGCACCAGTCCCCGCAGAGGTGGGCGTGGTGCTGACTCTCGGAGAGTTCCCCGGCGCGGTCGACCCGGCCGACGCCGACGCCGACGCCGACACCGACGCCGCCGGTGCTGACGACCGGCGTCGGCGGTCCTGCGGGGTGAGCATGGCCCCGGCTGCACGCACCTCAGGCGGCAGGCGCATGGGGATGGCCTTGGGTGCGGCGGACTGGGAGAAGGATCCCGGCGTCCAGGTCTTCTCGTCCGGGACGCGTCGTACCACCCGCTCCAGCCCGCGCGGCGGGACCGGGGCGGTGAGGTCCGCACGGCTCGGCAAGGCCGGCCGCCCCGGAGCGCGGCGGACACCGGGCCGGCTGGCGCCGGTGGTCGCAGTAGCGGCAACCGACGGGGCGGCAACCGACGGCGCAGCGGCCGACGACGCCGGCCCCGTCCCAGCCGCCAGCTCGGCGCCCGGGTGCCCGGTGGCAGGGGTGCGCAAGGAGGGGTGCCACCACCGCGGGGTTCCCACGGTCCCCGCCGTCACCGCGGTCACCGGCTGAGCGGTGCCCATCTGGTGCAGGGGTCCGGTGACGAGCCGCCGCAGCTGCCCGGACTGCGCGTTGGCGCGCACGAACACCGTCGAGTCGGCCGCGAGGCGGCCCACGAAGCCAGCACGGAACCGCGCGTGGAAGGAGGACGGCAGCGTCAGCGACGCAGGCGCAGCGCCCGACGAGGCAGCATCCGACGTCGCAGCGCCCGCAGGCTCCGCCGTCGCCACCTCGCCGGCCCGGAGCTGGGCACCGGTCGGCAGGTCAGCGCCCGTCATGACGTCTTCGACCGGAAGCCGTTGTGGGCGACCTCGAGCCGCTCGGTGAGCTGGGTCTCGGAGTCGACGCTGAAGGACGGCCCCTGCCAGCCGACAGCAAAGACGCCGTCGAACTCCCAGGCGCGCATCCGCTCACCGGTGAAGGTGAGCGCGGTGATCGCCCCGGTCGATTTGGTCAGCGTGTTGCCGTTGGCCGCGAAGTTCTCGCCCGAGGAGTTTGTCACCCAGGTGAACAGGGCGTCAGACTCCACGAGCCCCCGGGTGAAGACGAGGTTGGGCCAGGTCAGCACCCCGGGCAGCTTGTGGACGTAGCCGTTCTGGCCGCCCTCGACGTACTCCTCGACGGTCACCGCGAGCTGCAGGCCCGTGACCTCACGGAACGTGCCGATCGGCACCCCGTCCACCTCGAAGAGGAACCACGAGGTGTTGCCCGGCTCACCGCCGAGGGCTTCGCTGTCAGATGGTTTCACGGACGGCCTCCCAGGCACGGTCGTTCAAGGAGGAGACCGCACGGATCATGCGGACCCTGTCGAGGTGCTCGAGGTCCATGAGGTCGTCGAGCGGCCAGTGCAGGTGGTACGCGAGATAGGCGATCTCCTGCCACAGCGCCTCCGCGGGATAACGAAGCATCGGCCTAGCGGGCGTCCGACGGGATCTCGTCGGCCACCGTGCGACGTGCGTAGGTCACCGAGGAGGTGACCGCGCCCAGCGTGCGCTCGGGAGCCACCTCGGCGTCGGGTCCACCCGCCGCGGACCCCGCCGACCCCGCCGACGTCGCCGACGACGCGGGCGCAGCTGACTCGGCCACCGCGGCGGCGGGCGCCACGGGGACCGGGGGAGCGAGCGCCTCGCGCTGAGAGGCGAGAAGCTCCTCGTACTCCGCCTGGCTGCCGAAGTTGATCACTCCGTAGAAGTCCTGCAGGAACGCCAGGTCCGCGGCGAAGAGGTTCTCGATCTCGTTGGTCGTCACGAGCTCGAGGTCACCCAGGCTCACCACGACGCGGGCGAGGATCACCACTGTCAGGCGGGGGTCCTCGGGACCGTCCACCGACGGGTCACGCAGCGGCTCCAGCTCGTCGCGAGCCGTCGCGAGCCGCATGACCCCCTCGCGGTGCAGCACGCCGCGCGGGTCGACGTACCCGCGCGGCAGCGTGAACGCGTACGTGGTCTGCAGGGTCACTTGACCCGCTCAAGACGTTCGCACTGCAGGGTGATGGTCTCCTTGACGACCTCGGTGGAGTCCACGCTGAGCTGGTCGGTCGAGATCTTGGACGGCCAGGAGTTGAAGAAGTTGAACCGTGCGACCTCCTTGCGGGAGGAGTCGTAGAGCACGATCGAGCCGTTCTTGCGGCCGCCGGCGCGGTCGGTGGCCACCAGGCCGGTGCCGCGGATGTCGTTGAACCACATCCACATCTTGTCCGACGGCGAGTCGAGCGGGGCCACGCGGGTGAGGTTGAGCTCGGGAGCGGCGGTGGTCGCTCCCAGGCTCTTGATCTCTTCCTGCGCGCCACCGGTGCCGGACTGCTTCGAGGTAGAGACGGTCACCTCGATGTCCAGGCCGGAGACGGACATGAGCGAGGAGATGACGGCGCCGTCGATCTCGAGGAAGAAGTTCTGCGCGATGATCGGGTCGTTGGTGAAAAGGCCTGTTGCCACGGGGGACTCCTAGGGTCGGTGCGAGGACGGGACGTGCGGGCGCCTGGCGGCGCCC